>NZ_JAXCWK010000003.1:0-764903 GCF_034045155.1 Sphingomonas sp. CFBP9019
CTCGCATAACCTCCCTCGCGGAAGGCTTGGAGCATCTGGTTGTTTGCGACCGCAGCAACCAGACCGTGTGGCCGTTCGCTGCGGTGACACCCCTCTAGGGCCCATCCCCAACCCCGTCAAACGCAAATTTCACTTTTATGGCAATTTTTCGCTGCGTAACCACTGCAAGGCTTGTGGACCGCCCTACCCTCGCTTCCTGCCAGTCTTGATGAGCCGGATCGTGCAACTCCGCGTCCCGGTACCGCGCTATAAGCCGCTTCGCCCTATTGAAACGCCAAACGAAAAAGCCGGCGCACGCTAATTGCGTACGCCGGCTCTATCTTCCGCTCATCCGACATCGGTCGGACGGGAATTACTTGCGGAGCGTGAGACCGCCACCGAAACGCTTGTTGAAGCGGGCGACCTGGCCACCGGTGTCGAGCATGGTGCCGCGACCGCCGGTCCACGCCGGATGCGCGAGCGGATCGATTTCAAGCGTCATCACATCGCCTTCCTTACCCCAGGTCGACCGGGTCTGGTACTTGGTACCATCGGTCATCTGGATCGTGATCATGTGATAGTCGGGATGCGTATCGGCCTTCATCGTATGTCTCCGGTATAAACGGCTGGTTCCGACCAGCCTAAAGCACGGCGGGCCCGTACACACAGCGGCGCCGCGATGCAAGCGAGCCCCCCGTTTCGGCAATTACGCCTTAGGCGGGTCGGCGATCATCGCGGTGAAATTCGCTTCTGCGACCAGCTGACCGTCGACCAGGGCGAGCCCTGCGAATTTACAGACGCTTGCGCGCTTCTGCACGAACGTCACGTCGAGCTGAAGCAGAACCCCGGGCTCGACCGGCTTGCGAAACTTCGCACCGTCGATCGCCATGAAATAGACGAGCTTTCCCGAACCCGCGAGACCGAGCGATTCGACCGCCAATATGCCGGCGGCTTGCGCCATCGCCTCGACGATCAGCACGCCGGGCATGATCGGCCTGCCGGGGAAATGCCCCTGAAAGAACTGCTCGTTCATCGACACCGCCTTGATGGCGCTGATCGATGTGTCGGGGACGAGATCCACGACACGATCAACCAGCAACATCGGGTAGCGGTGGGGCAATGCCGCCATCACCCGGCCGATATCGAGCGGTCCGCTCGATCGACCGGGCGCAGCGTCAGCCACGTCGACGTTCACGTTATCCGTGCTCACCGACGAAGTTCTCAGCGGCCCTGCGGCGTCGTGCGCGCAGGCGTCGCGCGGGCGGGTGCCGCTGCGGCAGGTGCGGCTGCCCCACCCTGCTGGCCCTGCTGGTTCGGCTGCCAGCCGGCAGGCGGCGTGATGCCGACGGTCGGGACGAGACGGTCGAGCTCGGCCGTGATCGACGCCGTGATATCGGCAGCCGGCTGTGCGAACAATGCGGCATCGGGACGAAGCAGCAGGGTCACGTTCTTGGCGCGAACCGCATTGCTGACCGCATCGCCGAGCTTCGCCTGGATCTGTTCGATGACATATTGCTGGGCGCGCTGTGCCGGCTGGGTCAGACGCGCGAGTTCCTGGTTTGCCGCGGTCTCGCGTGCCTGGATCGCCTGAGCCTGGCTCTGGAGCGACGCCGCATTCGGGGTCGGCGCGCGCTGTGCGGTCTGGAAGGCGGTCACGAGCGGCTGGAGTTCGCGGGCGATCGCCTGGCGGCGGGTCTCGGCCTGGTCGAGCTGTGCCTTGTAGGTCGTCTCGATCTGGCCACGCGCGGTGGTCCAGGCCTTGGAGCCTGCGATCGCGCCCTGCGGGTCGGCGACCGCGATACCCGAAACCTGGGCCTGCGCCGGTGCGACGATCGCCGCCGGTGCGAGCACGGCTGCGGCGAGAAGAAGCGTCTTGAACGTCGTCATCAGAACTGTGTCCCTACGTTGAAAGTAATAAGCTTGGGGTCATCACCCGGCTGCGTCAGGATCGCCTTGGCAAGATCGATACGCAGCGGGCCGAACGGCGAATTCCAGTTCACGCCGATACCCACCGACAGACGCGGTCGCGGCGAATTGCCAAGGAAGGTCTCCTTGAACGGCGCGATCGCGCTGGTCGCAATGACATTGGCCTCGGCGCCTGCGCAGGCGCCGCCGAGCGTATCGGAATAGCCCGTCTGACACGTCGTCGCCCGCTGCGCCGTTTCGGTCGCGCCGGTCGGCGTGTAGGTGTTGAAATAGAGCTGGCGGCCTGCGCTGTCGAACAGCGGCGTGTTGATCGGCAACACGGTGACATTGCCGGCCGCGTCGACCGACGTTGGGAAGACCGCGGTTGGCAACGGCTTGGTGATGCCGAACAGGCTGCCGATCTGTGCATAGATGGTCGGCCGAAGCCCCAGTTCGCGCGCGCCAGAGCCCAGCGGAATCTCGATTTCGGCACGAGCCAGATAATAAGCCCGGCCGCCGAGCGCGTCGTCGACGATCTGATTGCGATCGGTCACTACCGTCTGCGTGCCATCGGCCGCAGTGACATATTGCTGGCGCAGGACCCGCGGACCGACGCCCCGAATGTCAAAGCCGCGGAATTGCGGCTCGCCGAGATAGAAGCGGTCGGTGATGCGGACGCGGTCGACACCCTCGCCACGGCTCTTCTCAAGCGAGTGGATATAGCCGCCCTCGGCGATGATCGAGCCGATAAAGCCGCTGCCGAGGTTCCAGAACTTCGATCCTTCGGCGCGCGTACGGATATACTTCACGTCGCCGCCCAGACCGGCAAAGTCCTGGCTGAACGAGAAGCGCTGCCCGGCGGTCGGGCGCAAACGGCTGTTCAGCGTATCGTAGATCAGCGAATAGCCGATCGACGACGTCCAGCGATTGCCGAGTGCTTCACAGAGGTAGCGCCCGGCCTTGAGCGGGTCGCAGACGCCGTTGGTGAAATAGGAGGCCTGATCGAGGCCGACCTCGTCATAGGACAGGCCGTAGCGGCCCGACAGCGACCAGAACTCGGTCAGCGGCACACCGGCACGGATCTGGAAGCCCGTCGAGACCTGTGAATAGGTCGTCTGGCGGTCGTTCCCGACATAGTTGAAAGAATTGTAATCGCGCCGGAATATGTCGCCGCCGAGCGCGATGTTCTTGTCGAACAGATAGGGCTCGGTGAAGCCAAGCTCGATCGACTTGGAATAGCTCGAATAGTTCACGCCGGCGCGCAGTTCCTGGCCCTTGCCGCGGAAATTGCGCTGCGTGATGTTCGCCTGGATGATGAACCGCTCGAGGCTCGAATAGCCCGCCGACAGCTGCAATTCGCCCGTCGAGCGCTCTTCCAGATTGGTTTCAAGGATGACGCGGTCAGGCGCGGAGCCTGGCGTCTGCTTGATTTCCATCTTGTCCTGGAAATAGCCGAGCGAGTTGATGCGATCCTGCGAGCGCTTCACCTGGAAGCTGTTGAACGCGTCGCCCTCGGCAAGACGGATCTCGCGACGCACGACCTTGTCCTGCGTCTGCGAATTGCCGTTGATCTCGACCCGCTCGACATAGGTGCGCTTGGCTTCGGCGATGTTGAAGTTGATACCCATGGTCAGGGTATCGACGTCCTTCTGGAACTCCGGGTTCACCTCGGTGAACGCATAGCCGAAGAGGCCCGCGGTCTGGCTCAAATTGTCGACCGAATCCTCGACGAGCTTCGCGTTATACCACTCGCCCTTCTTGAGCGGCAGCGTCGAGGCGAGCTTCTTGTTGTCGAAGTCGCGGATCTGGCTGTCGACGGTGACGTCACCGAATTTGTAGCGCTTGCCCTCCTCCACCACGTACGTGATGATGAAGTCCTTCTTGTCCGGCGTCAGCTCGGCGACCGCGGACGTTACGCGGAAATCGGCATAGCCCTCAGTCAGGTAGAACTGGCGCAGCTTCTGCTGGTCGTAGCTCAGGCGATCCTGGTCATAGCTGGTCGCCGAGGACAGGAGGCGGAAAAGCCGTGCCTGCTTGGTCGCCATCTGGCCGCGGATCTTGTCGTCCGAGAACACCTCGTTGCCGAGGATGTTTATCTGGCGGACCTTGGACTTCGGCCCTTCGCTGATCTCGAACACGACATCGACGCGGTTCTGGTCGAGATTGACCATCTTCGGATCGACGACCGCGGCAAAGCGGCCCTGCCGGCGATAGAGCTCGATGATCCGCGCGATGTCCTGTCGGACCGCGGTGCGCGTGAAGATCTGCCGCGGCGCGAGCTTGATCTCCTTGGTGATCTTGTCCGCCTTGAGCGCCTTGTTGCCCTCGAGGATCACGCGGTTGATGATCGGATTCTCGCGGATACGCAGGACGATATTGCCGTCCTCAACCCCGGCGATCGAGTAATCCGCGAACAGGTCGCTCGCCTGCAGGTCCTTGAGCGCCTGGTCGAGCGTTTCCGCCGTGTACGGGATGCCGACACGGAGCTTGGTGTAGCTCAATACGGTCTCGGGCTCGATGCGCTGCGAGCCTTCGACACGCAAAGTCTTGATCAGAGTCTGGGATACAGGCGCCGCTACGGGCGTTGTAGGAGCAGATGCAGGGGCAGCCGCCTGTGCACGTGGCGGACCGGATCGTGCCTGCGCAGCGGGGGCTGAACCCGCAGGCGCAACCTGTGCCCAGACCGGCACGCCGGACAGCATCGTACCTGCCAGGAGCAGGGCGCCGTTACGCGCCAAAGTGTAACCGTTGATTGCTGTCACCAAACCCACCCCAAGAAACTTGCATACGCAAGGGCGCGCCCGCCCTGCCCTAACCGCGTCAGCCGATCAAGCCGGCCAGATTCTTCCACAACCCGAAATTGCCGAGATCGTTGAAGGTCACGAGAAGCATCAGTGCGAGGATCGCCGCAAGACCGCCGCGATACGCCCATTCCTGAACGTCGGGACCGACGGGCTTTCGTCGGACTGCCTCTATCGCATAAAATAGCAAATGTCCGCCATCAAGCATCGGCACTGGCAGCAGGTTGATGAACCCCAGATTGATGGACACCAACGCAATCAGAAAGATATAGGCATCGAGGCCGAGCGACATCTGCTCACCCGAGACCTTGGCGATACTGAGCGGTCCGCCTAGCTCCTTGACGGAGCGACGGCCCGAAATCACCTGGCCCAGCGTCTCGACCATCATCGAGACGATCTCGCCGGTCCGCTTCACCGCGACGGCCGGTGCTTCGAGCAAGCCGACGCGAACGACGATGGGTTTGCCACCGGCGATCCCGAGCCGGCCGATCCGATATTCATTCCCGAACCGGTCGCGCTGGAGCTCGGTACCGATCACGACATCGCGCGACACCAGTCGTCCATCACGCAGTACATCAATGCGGGTGCGCTCACCGGCACGGATGCGGGCATAGCGTGCCATGTCGTCGAAGGTTTCGACCGAACGCCCGCCCAGCGCGGAGACTCGGTCGCCCTGCTGCAGCCCGGCAAGTGCCGCCGCGCTGCCCGGAACGGTCGCCCCGATCACCGGCGGCATCCGGACGTCGCCATAGGCCAGTGCGAATCCGGCAAGGATGACGATTGCGACGACGAAATTGACCACCGGGCCTGCGGCAACGACGATCGCACGCTGCCAAACCGGTTTCGACTGGAATGTCCGCTGACGTTCCTTGGCGGGCAAGGCGAGCCATTCAGCGGAGGGCTGGCTTGCCGGGGTCATGTCCCCGGCGAATTTCACATAACCGCCAAGCGGCAGCCAACCGAATTTCCAGCGGGTTCCGCGACGATCCGTAAAGCCGGCGATCTCGCGCCCGAACCCGATCGCAAAGGCGTCGGCCTTGATCCCGAATATCCGTCCAGCGAGATAATGGCCCATCTCGTGGACGAACACGAGCGGTCCGATGACGAGCATAAAGGACAGGATCGTCAGCAGGATACCGGGCGCTTCGATCAAACCACGCAATCCTTCACACGCTCGCTCGCAAGGCGCCGCGCCTCGGCGTCGATCGCCAGAACGGCATCGACGCTATCCGGTGCGGCCGGATCGTAGCGTATCAGCGTATCCTCCACGATTGCGGCAATTTCGAGGAAGCGGATCCGGCGGTTGAGAAAGGCTTCGACCGCCACCTCGTTCGCCGCGTTGAGAATCGCCGGGCGCGCCCCGCCCGCGTCCAGTGCTTCGCGCGCCAGCCGCAATGCGGGAAACCGGACCGGATCGGGCGCTGCGAAATCGAGTCGGCCGATGCCAACGAGATCGAGCGGCGCCATCGGTGTCGCCATCCGGTCGGGCCAGGCCAGGGTATGCGCGATCGGCGTGCGCATGTCGGGCGGGCCGAGCTGCGCGAGAACCGAACCATCGACATAGTCGACCAGGCTGTGGATCACCGACTGCGCATGGATGACGATCTCGATCCGGTCGGGCGCGAGCGGGAACAGCCGGGCAGCCTCGATCAGTTCGAGCCCCTTGTTCATCATCGTCGCCGAATCGACCGATATCTTGGCGCCCATCGACCAGTTGGGATGCTTGACCGCCTGTTCGAGCGTCACGCCGCGCATCTGATCGGTCGTCCAGTCGCGGAAGGGCCCGCCGCTGCACGTCAGAATGATCCGCCGCACGCCTTCGGGCCGCGCTGCATCAAAGCATTGGAAAATCGCGTTATGCTCGGAATCCGCCGGGAGCAGGGTCGCGCCGGACCGCGCAGCTGCGCGCAAGATGACGTCGCCCGCGGAGACCAGCGGTTCCTTGTTCGCGATGACGACCGTGCCGCCCTGCTCGATTGCCGACAGGACGGGCTTGAGGCCCGCACAGCCGACGATCGCGCCCATCGTCCATTCGGCGCCCGATGCGGCGGCCTCGGCGATCGCGTCCGCACCGCCACCGGCTCGGACACCCGTTCCCGCCAGCGCCGCCTGCAGCTCTGGCAGGCACTGCTCGTCGGCAACCACCGCGAATTCGGCGCGGGTCCGGATCGCGGCCGCGGCGAGCCGCGCGACGTCACAATTTGCGGTCAGCGCGACGACGCGAAAACGATCGGGCTCGCGTTCGACGAGATCGAGCGTCGACGTACCGACCGACCCGGTCGCACCGAGAATCGTGACGCTTTTCATGAGTATAAGCTCGGCAACATGATGAGTAACGCCGCGACCGGGGCGACCGGGACAAGCCCATCGAGACGGTCCATCACGCCACCATGCCCGGGCAGCGTATTGCCGCTGTCCTTGACGCCTGCGACGCGCTTCAACCAGCTTTCGTACAGGTCCCCCATCTGCGCCAGCGCCGCGAGAAACGGCGTGGCGAGCGCAAGGTGGAACGGCAGCGCATATTCGACGTGAAGGATCGCCGCGACGATGCCCGCGAGCACCACGCCGCCAATCAGGCCCGACCAGGTCTTGTTCGGGCTGATCACGGGTGCAAGCTTGGGTCCGCCCAATGAGCGTCCGGTGAAGAACGCGCCGATATCGCACGCCCATACCAGCGACAGCGCCCAGAGCGTCAGCAGCACGCCGTCCTCCTGACGCCGGATGATCATCAGCGCGAGCACGGGCAGCCCGCAATAGATAATTCCGAGCGCCAGCGGAGGCTTACGCGTGGTGATGACGACGAAGAACGCCGCCCCGGCAAGCAGGCCGAGCGTGAAGAAGTCGTGCACGACGAGGATCAGCGAGGCCGGCGCCATCAGCGCGAGCGGCACGGACAGCGCGAACTGCGTCATGCGCCTGGTTTTCGCGTCGGCGCCCTGCAGCATCGCCCATTCGGCCATCATGAACAGCGCGGCCACCACGCCCAGCAGCCAGAAGGCGATGCCGCCCAGCGTCAGGGCAATGCTCGCGACGACGATCATGCCAACGCTGGCGATCATCCGGAGCTTGAGGTTGGACGGTGTGCGAAGCGCCTGATCGGGGGCGCGTTCGGGATCGGTAAGCGTCACAGCCCACCGTAGCGGCGTTGCCGCACGCCAAAGGCCGCAACGGCCTCGGCGAGCGCGTCGCCGTCGAAATCGGGCCAGAGCGTGTCGACGAACAGCAGTTCGGCATAGGCCGCCTGCCACAACAGGAAATTCGACAGGCGTTGTTCGCCCGAGGTGCGGATCATCAGGTCCAGCGGGGGAAGATCGCGCGTGTCGAGTTCGCCCTCGACCATCGCCGCGTCGATGCTTGCCGGATCGAGCACCCCGTCGCGCGCGCGTTCGGCCAGACGGCGGGCGGCGAGCACGAGTTCGGCATGGGCGCCGTAGTTGAGTGCGATCGCGAGTAGCGGACCGGTGTTGGCCGCGGTCCGCGCGATCGCATCATCGACCATCGCGACCAGATCGGGCGAAAAGGCATGATAGTCGCCGATGACGCGCAAACGGACATTCTCGCGCGTCAGTTCGTCGAGATCGCTGCGGATGAAATGCCGCAGCAACCCCATGAGATCGCTGACCTCTTCCGCGGGGCGGCGCCAGTTTTCGGACGAGAACGCATAGAGCGTCAGCGCCTCGATCCCCATCGCACGCGCCGCGCGGGTAACGTTTCGCACCGCATCGACGCCCGCCTTGTGGCCGGCAAAGCGGGGGAGGAAGCGCTTCTTCGCCCACCGCCCATTGCCGTCCATGATGATCGCGACATGACGCGGCACCGCGCCGCCCCCAGGAACGGCGACGAGCGACGCAGCCTGGGAGGCTCCGGCCGAAGCAGCGCCAAGCGGCCTCACTTGCCCAGGATTTCCTTTTCCTTGGCGCCCGCGGTCGCATCGAGATCGGCGATCGTGCTGTCGGTGAGCTTCTGCACCTCGACTTCGTGACGCTTGCGCTCGTCCTCGCCGAACACACCCTTCTTCTCGTCGACCTTCAACGAATCCATCCCGTCGCGGCGGACGTTACGGACTGCAATGCGGGCCTTTTCAGCATATTGGCCGGCGAGCTTGGCGAGTTCCTTGCGACGCTCCTCGGTCAGATCGGGAATCGGCAGACGCAGCGTCTGACCGTCGACGATCGGGTTGAGACCCAGCCCGGCGGAGCGGATCGCCTTGTCGGTCGGGCCGACATTCGACTTGTCCCAGACCTGCACCGACAGCATCCGCGGCTCAGGCGCCGACACGGTCGCGACCTGGTTGAGCGGCATCGACGAGCCGTAGACCGTGACCATCACCGGATCGAGCAGCGCGGTCGAAGCGCGGCCAGTGCGAAGCCCGGCCAGATCATGCTTCAGCGCTTCGACGGCACCCGCCATGCGGCGTTCCAGGTCGCTCTTGTCATACGCTGCCATCTTAACTCTCCTGCTCGTTCTGGACGATCGTCGACACGCCATCACCCGCCAGCACCGCGGCAAGATTGCCGGGTTCGCGGATGTTGAAGACGACGATCGGGATATCATTGTCGCGGCACAAAGCGATCGCGCTCGCGTCCATGACCTTGAGGTCCTCGGACAGCACCGTGCTGTACGAGATCGTCTCGTAGCGCGTTGCGTCCGGGTCCTTTTTCGGATCGGCGCTGTAGACGCCGTCGACCGACGTGCCCTTGAACAGCGCGTCGCACTTCATCTCGGCAGCCCGCAGCGCGGCGCCCGAATCGGTGGTGAAATAGGGGCTGCCGACACCGGCGGCGAAGATCACGACGCGGCCCTTTTCGAGGTGCCGTTCGGCGCGACGCCGGATGAAGGGTTCGCAGACGCTCGCCATCGGGATCGCCGACTGGACGCGCGTGTCGATGCCGATCTGCTCGAGCGCGTTCTGCACCGCAAGCGCGTTCATCACGGTCGCGAGCATGCCCATATAATCGGCGGTCGCGCGCTCGAAGCCCTTGGCAGCGGCGGCGAGGCCACGGAAGATGTTGCCACCCCCGACGACGATGCAGATCTCATAGCCCTTGGCGCGGACGTCGGCGATCTCGCCGGCGACACGTGCGGTGACGGTGGGATCGATCGAAAGACCGGCGGGTCCCATCAGGACTTCGCCCGACAGTTTGAGCAAAATGCGTTTGAAGCGCGGAGGCGTCATAAATCTCGAATTGTGATTGGCGGGGCGGCGCGGACCTTAGGCGGCGAGGCCGGGGATGTGAAGCGCTGCGACGTGCCTGTGTGGACTCTGAGCGGTCAGGAGACGGAAAATCGTCGACCGCAGGAGGGCGCGCGAGGGGAAATGCCGTCATTTTCGCGGAGATGGAGGCCCGGAAGGGGGCGGCGTCGCGAACGAACACCGATTGCATAGGGCCTGGATCCCCGTCTGCGCGGGGATGACGGAGTAGTACGCGGTTACTCCGCGATCCTTCTCCCCTCGGGGAGACGGTGGACCAGCGGGGCCGGATGAGGGGCGTGAGGTTCGAGACCTCGCCACTCCCCTCACCCTTCCCACGACCGAGTGGCCGTGGGCCCCTTCCCTCTCCCCGGACGGGAGAGGGAGGGCGTTGTTACGCCTGCGGAACGCCCGAGGCGGCAGCGACTTCGGCGGCGAAGTCGGACTGTTCCTTCTCGATGCCTTCGCCGAGCTGGAAGCGGACATAGTCCACCAGCTTGATCTCGGCGCCCGCGTCCTTGCCGGCCTTGGCGACGACGTCGGAGATCTTGGTCTTGCCGTCCATCACGAACAGCTGGCTGACCAGGGCGTGCTCCTTGCGGTACTTGGCGATGCCGCCTTCGACCATCTTTGCAATGATATCAGCAGGCTTGCCCGATTCGGCGGCCTTTTCGGTCGCGATCGCGCGCTCACGCTCGATCTCGGCCTCGTCGAGATCGGCTTCGTTCAGCGCCTTCGGGAACGCCGCTGCGATGTGCATCGCAAGCTGCTTGCCGAGCGTCTGGAGCACTTCGTCCGAAGCCTCCGACTCGAGCGCGACGAGCACGCCGATCTTGCCGAGGCCCGGCGATGCCGCGTTGTGGATGTACGGAACGACCGCACCCTTGCTGACTTCGAGCGTGCGCGAACGGCGCAGCGACTGGTTCTCGCCGATCGTCGCGACGTTGTTCGTGAGAACCTCCTCGACGGTCTTGCCCGATGGCATCGCCTGCGTCTTGAGCGAGTCGATGTCGCCACCGGTGGCGAGCGCGATCTGCGTCACGTCACGGACAAACGACTGGAACTGATCGTTCTTTGCGACGAAGTCGGTTTCCGAGTTGACCTCGACCGCAGCACCCTTGGTGCCCGAAACGGCGACGCCGACCAGGCCCTCGGCCGCGGTGCGGCTGGACTTCTTGGCGGCGGCGGCGAGACCCTTGGTCCGCAGCCAGTCCATCGCCTGCTCCATGTCGCCGGCGTTCTCGCTGAGCGCCTTCTTGCAGTCCATCATGCCCGCGCCGCTCTTTTCGCGCAGATCCTTGACCATTGCTGCCGTGATATCAGCCATGTCCGTAAATCCTCTTTAGTCTGAATGTAGTTGCGGGCGAGGTAAGGCCAGATGCCCTACCCCGCCCGCATGACGGTTCGGCGACGACGCTTATGCGTCGATCTGGCGCTCGCCCTCGGCCGCGAACTCTGCGGCGGTCTCGGCATTCGCCGCAACCTGCGTCGTGTCGGCGGTCGGCTCGACGGTCGGCTCGGCGATCGCCTCTTCCTTCGGCGGCTCGACCATCGCACCGATGTCGGCACCGGTCCGGCGCCGCTGCTCCTGGCCACCACGAGTCGCTGCGATTGCAATGGCTTCGCAATAGAGGCGGATGGCGCGCGCGGCGTCGTCGTTCGCGGGGACCGGGAAGGCGATGCCGTCCGGCGAGACGTTCGAATCGAGGATCGCCACGACGGGAATACCCAGCGTGTTGGCTTCCTTGATCGCCAGCTCTTCCTTGTTCGCGTCGATCACGAACATCACGTCGGGAATGCCGCCCATGTCGCGGATGCCGCCGAGCGAAAGCTCAAGCTTGTCCTTCTCGCGGGTGAGCTGGAGCACTTCCTTCTTGGTCAGGCCGACGGTGTCACCCGACAGCATTTCCTCGAGCGTCTTCAGACGCTTGATCGAACCCGAAATGGTCTTCCAGTTGGTGAGCATGCCGCCCAGCCAGCGATGGTTGACGAAGTGCTGACCTGCGCGACGTGCGGCGTCGGCGACGGGCTCCTGCGCCTGGCGCTTGGTGCCGACGAACAGGACCTTGCCACCGCCGGCGACGGCCGACGAGACGAATTCGAGCGCGCGCGCGAAGAGCGGCACGGTCTGCGAGAGGTCGAGGATGTGGACGCCGTTGCGGTCACCGAAGATGTAAGGCTTCATCTTGGGGTTCCAGCGATGCGTCTGGTGACCAAAATGTGCGCCCGTTTCAATGAGCTGCTGCATCGAGACGACTGGTGCCGCCATAGGATATGTCCTTCCGGTTGTGCCTCTGGGAAGCGGATGACGTGCCGGCCGAATGACCGAAACGCACCGGGCTATGATGCCTCCCATGCGGGGTTAGAGGCGGGGCCCTTAGCCGGGGACCGCGCCAAATGCAACGGCTTACCTCCGACTTGACAAAAGAACGCAATAAGAACATAACGGGGCCAGAACAGAACAGAGGTTCGACTCGGCGCAGAATCACCCCGGAACGGCGGTGATCCAAATGCGACGAACGGAACGATGTTTTCGACCGGGTGTTGCGAACCTTAACACAATGTTCGCATTTGCAGGGAAGGCGAGCGGGAAGATGAGCGGGATGATGATAGTGAGCTTCATGGTGTTCTCGGGGTCGTTCGCAGTCGCGACCGCGGTGATCCTGACGTCGATCGCACCGCAATGGTCGCGCATCGTCAGCCTGGCATCGGGCAATGTCGAGCCGGCCTTCGCCCCGCTGCAGACGCTCGCGCGCGCCGAGCGCCGGATCGCGGTCCGCCGCTGGTCTTCGACCGGCATGCCGCAGCCGTCGCAGCGCTGGAATGCCGCCGCCTGAACCTTGGCGGGTTGGCCTGGGCGCCTGATCGACAGGCGTCTTACTGATCCGCGGGCGTGGCCGGCTTGTGGATTACACGGGGATCGAACTTTACGGGTCTGCCCCGGGTCAGCAGTCCCGGGGCTCGGTCGGTCGGATCAGAGACCCGGTTTGGCGGACGTCTCGCCGCTACGGACGCCGGCGCGCTGGCGGCGGACCCTGGCATAGCTGGCGATGCTGAACGGCATCGAGACGATATAAAGAAGGCAGATGACGCTGAGCGTGTGCCAGGGGGCGCTGACGAGCGCGGCACCGAGCAGGACGACGAGCGCGATCGCCTCGAACCGGACGTTGCGACGCAGCTTGAGCGAACTCCACGACCAGGTCGCGATGCTCGACACCATCAGCAGCGCGACGAACGCGATCCAGGGTGCGACGATATAGGGCGAGGCGAAGAATGGTTCGTCGGTCCAGAACCAGAAGAACATCGGCATGAGCGCGAGCCCTGCCCCGGCGGGCGCGGGCACCCCGGTCAGGAAGCCCGCGGACTTGTGCGGCTGATGGCTCTCGTCGATCTTGGCGTTGAAGCGCGCGAGGCGGAGCGCGCAGAACACGGCGAAGATCAGCGCGCAGATCCAGCCCATCCGCGGCAGCGCGGCAAGCGACCAGAGATAGACGATCAGTGCCGGCGCAACCCCGAAGGAGATGGCATCGGACAGCGAATCGAGTTCCGCACCGAACCGGCTTTCGCCGTGGAGCATGCGCGCGATCCGGCCGTCGAGTCCGTCAAGCACGCCTGCGACCATGATCATCGCGACCGCGCTTTCCCATTGGCCGCCGATCGCGAACCGGACGCCGCTGAGGCCCGAGCAGAGGGCGAGTGCGGTGACCGCATTGGGTGCGACCGCGCGGAGCGGCAGACCGCGACGCGGCCGGCGCGCCCGCATCGCGCGGCCCGCCGCCTGCGACTCGTCGGCGCGGCTGGCGGATCCGTAAGGCGTCCCGTCCCGATCGTTCACCGGACCATCATTCAAAGGACCATCATGCTCTGGTCGATCATTCGAAGGACCATCGATCGCAGGACCATCGATCATTGGGCAATGCCGCCGACGGGCACGCCGCCGACACGGCCGAGCACGGTTTCGCCGGCGATGCTGCGCTGGCCGAGACAGACCTGGGGGACGACATGATCGGGGAGATAGACGTCGACGCGGCTGCCGAATCGGATGAGCCCGATCCGCTGGCCGACCGCGACCATGTCGCCCGCCTTGACGAAGCCCAGGATGCGGCGCGCGACAAGCCCGGCGATCTGGGTGAAGCCGATCCGCATGCCGTTGCGATCCTCGACCACGAAATGCTGGCGCTCGTTTTCCTCGGACGCCTTGTCAAGATCGGCGTTGAGGAACTTGCCCGAGATATAGACGACCTGGCGGATCGTGCCCGCGATCGGCGTGCGGTTGATGTGCACGTCGAACACCGACATGAAGATCGACACGCGCACCAGCGGGGCGTCGCCGAGACCATTCTCGCCGGCGAGTTCGCGCGGGATGGGGACGCGCTGGATCATCGTGATCAGCCCGTCGGCGGGGGCGACGATCAGCCCCTCGCCCTGCGGCGTGGTGCGGACGGGGTCGCGGAAGAAGGTCGCGACCCAGATCACGACGCCGACCATCGGCCAGAACAGCACATGGCTGAGCATCGTCAGCAGCAATGTGATGCCGGTCGCGATGGCGACGTATTTATAGCCTTCCGGATGGACTGCGGGAAATCGCCATTTGACCGTGGAGGTCGTGACGGGCGGCTTGTCGAGCGATGCCATAGCGTGCGGGTCTATCCGTGCCGGACGCGCGATACAACGATGAACAGCCTTTTCGCGACAGGACCGTGGGTTGCGCGAGGTTGCTCGAGGTTGCCTCGCACGACATTCGGTCGTCGATCGGCGCGCGCCCGACGGTTGATCGGCGGGGCCGGCTCCCCTAGACGCTCCCCCAACCCCCTCCCCCGAAGGATGATATATGGCGAAGATCAAGGTTAAGAATCCGATCGTGGAGATCGACGGCGACGAGATGACCCGGATCATCTGGGAATGGATCCGCGAGCGCCTGATCAAGCCGTATCTCGACATCCAGCTCGATTATTATGATCTGGGCGTCGAGCATCGCGACGCGACCGACGACCAGGTGACGATCGACAGCGCGCTCGCCACGCAGAAGCACGGCGTCGCGGTCAAGTGCGCGACGATCACGCCCGACGAGCAGCGCGTGACCGAATTCGGCCTGAAGAAGATGTGGAAGTCGCCCAACGGCACGATCCGCAACATCCTGGGCGGGACGATCTTCCGCGAGCCGATCGTGATCAAGAACGTCCCCCGCCTGATCCCGGGCTGGACCCACCCGATCGTCGTCGGCCGCCATGCGTTCGGCGACCAGTATCGCGCGACCGATTTCCTCGTCCCCGGCCCCGGCAAGCTGCGCCTGGTGTTCGAAGGCGATGACGGCGCGACGATCGACCGTGAAGTGTTCCAGTTCCCGTCGGCGGGCGTCGCAATGGCGATGTACAATCTCGACGACTCGATCCGCGACTTCGCGCGCGCGTCGATGCATTACGGCCTGAACCTGAAATGGCCGGTGTATCTGTCGACCAAGAACACGATCCTGAAGGCCTATGACGGCCGCTTCAAGGACCTCTTCGCCGAGGTTTTCGAGAGCGAATTCAAGGACAAGTTCAAGGAAGCGGGCATCGTCTACGAGCATCGCCTGATCGACGACATGGTCGCATCGGCGCTGAAGTGGAACGGTGAGTTCGTGTGGGCGTGCAAGAACTATGACGGCGACGTCCAGTCGGACCAGGTCGCCCAGGGCTTCGGCTCGCTGGGTCTCATGACCTCGATCCTGCTGACCCCGGACGGCAAGACCGTCGAGGCCGAGGCCGCGCACGGCACGGTCACGCGCCACTTCCGCATGCACGAGCAGGGCAAGGCGACCTCGACCAACCCGATCGCGTCGATCTTCGCCTGGACCGGTGGTCTCAAGTATCGCGGCAAGTTCGACGACACGCCCGACGTGACGAAGTTCGCCGAGACGCTCGAGCGCGTCTGCGTCCAGACGGTCGAGAACGGCCACATGACCAAGGATCTCGCGATCCTGATCGGCCCCGACCAGCCCTGGATGACGACCGAGCAGTTCTTCGAGCAGGTCCGCTCGAACCTCGAAGCCGAAATGGCCAACTGGGCGTGACGGACGGCCCCTCCCGGAAACGGGAGGGGCCTTTTTTTTTGGGTGCGGGTTGGGTGGTAGCGGCCTTCCGTGACGCCGCGCGCTCCTGCCGCGGCGAGGCTCGGCCGGCCCGGCGTCCAAGGCCCGCCCGGCTCTCCGACTCCCCCGCCTTAGCTTTCCGGTCCTGGCCCTCTCCGCCGTAATCCTGACGGAGGTCAGACCCAGGGTTACGGGCGGTGCGCTGCTTGGCTCTGGGTCCTGACTTTCGTCAGGATGACGGTTGGGAGATGAGGCGTGGGTGGTTGCCGAGTAGCGGGGCTTGGCTTTGCGCAGCTTCGGTTTGCGCTGGTCAATCGCTGCCTGCTCCGCGCCGCGCCCCCACCCCGCCCCGCTCCGCCCCGCCGCGCCGCGCCGCGCGTCCCTTCCCGCCCTGCGCCCCGCCACCTCCGTCATCCTGACGGAAGTCAGGATCCAGGGTTACGGGTGGTGCGCTGCTTGGCTCTGGGTCCTGACTTTCGTCAGGATGACGGGTTGGGGTGGGGTTGGTGTCCCGTGCCCGGCATTGCTCGGCTCGCCTTGGCCCGGCTCGGCCCCCCTCGCCCCAGTCCCGCCCGGCTCGCCCCCCGCGCCCGCCGCTCTCAGGAACGCGAACCGCGCGGGCGGTGGGGCGGTATTATTCCCTGACGAATCGGGGAGGCGTCGCCTAAGGTCGGGGGATGGCATTACGGCTCGACAATCAGGGTTTCAGCGACACACTCGTCATTCTCGGTGCGGCGGGGCTGGTGATCCCGGCGTTTGCGCGGTTCAGGGTCAGTCCGGTGATCGGGTTCATCCTGGTCGGGCTGCTGGTCGGGCCGGCGGGGCTGGGGTCGCTCACCGGAGCGGTGCCGTGGCTCTATTACCTGACGATCTCCAACCCCGAGGCGATTGAGCCGTTCGCCGAGTTCGGGATCATCCTGCTGCTGTTCTCGATCGGGCTCGAGCTGTCGTTCCGACGGCTCTGGTCGATGAAGCGGCTGGTGTTCGGGACGGGGGCGGCCGAGCTGATCGGGTCGGCGATGATCATCGCGGTCGCGCTGCATTTCATCGGCCAGGGCTGGGCAGGCGCGATCGGGCTGGGCTTTGCGCTGGCGCTGTCGTCGACCGCGCTGGTGCTGCCGCTGGTCGGGACGACCGGCGCGGTCGGGCGCGGGGCGTTTGCGATGCTGTTGTTCGAGGATCTGGCGCTGGTGCCGCTGATCTTCGTGCTGGGCGCGCTCGCCCCGACCGCGACCGCGGACGGGTGGAGCAATCTGGCAGGCGTCGCCTTGCGCGGCGCGGCCACGGTCGTGGCGATGTATGTCGGCGGGCGGCTGATCCTGCCGCGGCTGTTCGGGCAGGCGGCGCGGACCAAGAGCCCCGAACTATTCCTGGCGGCGTCGCTGCTGGTGGTGATCGTGGCGAGCGTCGCGACGACCGCGGCGGGGCTGTCGCCGATCGTCGGCGCGCTGCTCGCCGGGCTGCTGATCGCGGAAACCGAATATCACAGCGAGGTCGAGGTGATCACCGCGCCGTTCAAGGGGCTGGCGCTGGGCGTGTTCCTGATCACGGTGGGGATGAGCCTGGACCTGCGGCTGATCGCGCAGAACTGGCCGTCGCTGCTGCTCGCGGTGACCGGGGTGGTGGCGACCAAGGCGGTCGTGACGTTCCTGTTCCTGCGCGTCGCCAATTCGCGGCGCGGGGTGGCGGCGGAGACCGGGCTGCTGATGGGGAGCCCGTCCGAGACGACGCTGATCGTGCTGGCGACCGCGGCGCAGGCGCAGCTGATCCTGCCGTCGACCGCGAGCTTCTGGCAGACGGTGACCGCGATCGGGCTGACGATCACGCCGCTGCTCGCCAAGCTCGGCCGCACCGTGTCGCGTCAGCTGGAAAGCCGGTCGACCGCGGATGCGGGCGATGTCGAGATCGACGAG
This sequence comes from Sphingomonas sp. CFBP9019, assembly GCF_034045155.1. Taxonomy (NCBI): domain Bacteria; kingdom Pseudomonadati; phylum Pseudomonadota; class Alphaproteobacteria; order Sphingomonadales; family Sphingomonadaceae; genus Sphingomonas; species Sphingomonas sp. CFBP9019. Next base: position 17,860 of record NZ_JAXCWK010000003.1, read on the forward strand.
GAGGGGCCGGGGACGGTCGTGATCGGCTTCGGCCGGGTCGGGCGGATGGTCGCGGACATGCTCGCGGTGCACGGCCAGCGCTATGTCGCGGTCGAGGCGGATATCGATTCGGTCGAGGCCGCGCGGGCGCAGGGGCATCCGGTGCTGTTCGGCGACGTCGCGCGGCTCGAACTGGTCGACCGGCTGAAACTGGATACCGCCAAGGCACTGATCCTGACGATGGACGACCCGGTGCTGACCGTGCGGCTGGCGCGGCGGGTGCGGCTGCTGGCGCCCAATTTGCCGATCGTCGCGCGCGCGCGCGATACCGCGCATGCCGCCGAGCTGTACCGCGCAGGCGTGACCGATGCGGTGCCCGAGACGCTGGAGAGCTCGCTGCAGCTGGCGGAGGCGGTGCTGGTCGACCTGGGCGTCGCGATGGGGCCGGTGATCGCGTCGATCCACGAGAAGCGCGACGAACTGCGGCAGGAGATCAAGGCGGCGGCGGACATGCTGGTCGAGCCGCGGGTCCGCAAGGCCAAGCGGACGCCGCGGAAGGTCTAGCGCGGGGCGTCACGCGTCGGTGAGGGTGAAGTCCCTGAACCGTTCGCGCAGTGCGGTCTTCAGGAGTTTTCCCGTCGCGGTGTGGGGCAGTTCGTCGACGAAGACGATCGCGTCGGGGAGCCACCATTTGGCGACGTGCTGCGCCAGGTGATCGCGGATCGCGGTGTCGGTGACGGTGCTGCCGGGTTTGCGGACGACGATCAGCAGCGGGCGCTCGTCCCATTTGGGGTGGTGGATGCCGATCGCGGCGGCCTCCGCGACGCCGGGGCAGCCGATCGCGGCGTTTTCGAGATCGACCGAGCTGATCCATTCACCGCCCGACTTGATGACGTCCTTCGACCGGTCGGTAATCTGCATCGTGCCGTCGGTGTGGAGCATCGCGACGTCGCCGGTGTCGAACCAGCCCTCCGCATCGACCGCGTCGCTGTCCGCGCCGAAATAGCGCTGCACCACCCAGGGCCCGCGGACCTGGAGCGAGCCGGCGATCGAGCCGTCGCGCGGCAGCACCTGCCCCTGATCGTCGATGATGCGCAGTTCGATGCCGAAGGGGACGCTGCCCTGCTTGGTGACGAGATCGAGCTTCTCGTCATGCGTCATCATGTCCCAGTGCGGCGGCGCGAAGCCCGCGGTGCCGATCGGCGAGGTCTCGGTCATGCCCCAGAGGTGCTTGACCGACGCGCCCATGGTCATGATCCGGTCGATCATCGCGCGCGGGGCCGCCGCGCCGCCGATCGTCACCAGCTTCAGATGCTCGGGCGCCTCGCCGGTGGCGTCGATATGCCCGAACAGCGCGAGCCAGACGGTCGGCACGCCCGCCGAATGCGTGACATGCTCCTGGTTCATCAGCCGGCACAGCACGCCGGGATCGTTGATCGCCGAATAGACGACCTTCGCCCCCGACAGCGCGCAGGCGAAGGGCAGCCCCCAGGCGGCGGCGTGGAACATCGGCACGACGGGCAGCACGACCGCGCTGGGGGACAGATCGAACACCCAGGGCGCGACCTCCGCCATCGCGTGGATCAGCGTCGAGCGGTGCGTGTAGAGCACGCCCTTGGGATTGCCGGTGGTGCCGCTGGTATAGCAGAGCATGCACGGATCGCGCTCCGGCCCCTCGACCCAGGCATAGTCGCCATCCTGCTCGTCGAGCAGCGCGCGGAAGCCGTCGGGGCCGAGATCGTCGAAACAGACATAATGGCGGATGCTCGACCATTGGCCGCGCAGCCGGTCGACAATGGGCTGGAACGCCTTGTCGTAGAGCATCACCCGGTCTTCGGCGTGGTTGGCGATATAGACGAGCTGTTCGTCGAACAGCCGCGGGTTGATCGTGTGGATCACCCCGCCCATCCCGATCGTGCCATACCAGGCGATCAGGTGGTGCGCGTGGTTCATGGCCAGCGTCGCGACCCGGTCACCGGGACGGACACCAAGCTTCTCAAGCGCTTGGGCAAGTTTCTTCGCGTCGCGTGCGATCCCGGACCAGTCGGTGCGGGTCTCGCGGCCGTCTGCCCAGTAGCTGACGATCTCGCGGCGGCCATGCTCGCGCGCGGCATGGTCGATCAGCCGGGGGACGCGAAGCTCAAAGTCCTGCATTCCACCCAGCATTCTCGCTCTCCCAAGCATTTGGCCCAAGCCGTTATCCGACGAGAGCCAGCCGCGTTTCCGAGGTCTTGAGCTCCACCTTTGTCACACCGTGCAACGACTCGATGTGCTCTGCAAGCTCGCCGTCGAGCAGGAAATCGCGGCCGAGCAGGATGCTGACCTCGCCGTCGGGGAGCATCGCGCGGACGCGGACCTCGCCGCGCGCGCCGCGGTGATCGGCGAGCAAGGACGCGAGCCCGGCGAAGGCGGCCATGTCCGAGATGGTCACGACGACCTGGAAGCGCGCGATGTTGGCGAGCCCCTCGAACGGCTGGATCCGCTTGATACTGACGCGCGGCGTGTCCTCGCCGGGCTTGCGGTCGAGCTCGACGGTGATGAGGCCGCAGCCGCCTGCCTTGGCGGCATCCTCGAGATCCTTCGAGACCTGATCGTCGAAACAGGTCGCCATGAACTGGCCGCTGGCGTCCGAGCATTGCGCCATCATGAAGCGCTTGCCGCGCGCCGACGTGCGGTAGCGCGCATCCTCGACCAGCACCGCCATCGTCGCGCCGGCGCGGCTGCCGTCGTCGGGGATGTTGAGCTCCGACAAGGCGGTATAAGCGCGCGCGCCGTGGCTGTTGGCGATGTGGCGGTGGCGGTCGACCGGGTGCGCGGAGAAATAGAAGCCGAACGCCTCCTTCTCCTGATCCATCCGCTGGCTGAGCGTCCAGCGCACCGAGGGCGGCAGCTTGATCGCGTCGCCCGCGGGCTCCGCGTCGCCGAACAGACCGCCCTGCCCGCTGGTCTTGGCGGCGTGGGTGCGTGCGGCGATCGCGAGGATCGTCTCGGCGGTGGCGTGGATGCCGGCGCGGTTGGGCTCGAACCCGTCGAACGCGCCCGCGGCGGCGAGCGTCTCGAGCTGGCGCTTGTTGAGCAGGCGCGGGTCGACGCGCTTGGCGAGATCGTCGAGCCCGGCGAACGGGCCGTTCTGGACGCGCTCGACGATGAGCTTCTCCATCGCGCCTTCGCCGACCGACTTGAGCGCGCCAAGCGCGTAGCGCACCGCGGGTTCGCCGTCCTTCACCTCGACGTCGAACTCGGCCTGGCTCGCATTGATGCAGGGCGGCAGCGTGGCGATGCCGAGGCGGCGCATGTCGTCGGTGAAGATCGCGAGCTTGTCGGTCTGGTGCAGGTCGTAGCACATCGACGCAGCGAAGAATTCGTGCGGGTGGTGCGCCTTCAGCCACGCGGTCTGATAGGCGAGCAGCGCATAGGCGGCGGCGTGGCTCTTGTTGAAGCCGTAGCCGGCGAACTTGTCGATCAAGTCGAACAGCTCGTTGGCCTTGGCCTTGGGAATATTGTTCACCTTCGCGCAGCCCTCGACGAAGATCGCGCGCTGTGCGTCCATCTCGGCCTTGATCTTCTTGCCCATCGCGCGGCGCAGCAGATCGGCGCCGCCGAGCGAGAAGCCCGCGAGGATCTGCGCGGCCTGCATGACCTGTTCCTGGTAGACAAAGATCCCGTAGGTCTCCGACAGGATCGATTCGAGCGCGGGGTGCGGATATTCGATCGTCTCGGTGCCGTTCTTGCGGCGGCCGAAGGACGGGATATTGTCCATCGGGCCCGGTCGGTAGAGCGAGACGAGCGCGATGATGTCGCCGAAATTGGACGGGCGGACCGCGGACAGCGTGCGGCGCATGCCTTCCGATTCGAGCTGGAACACGCCAACCGTGTCGCCCTTCTGGAGCAGCGCGTAGACGCCGGCATCGTCCCATTCGAGCGCGTCGAGATCGACCTTGATCCCGCGCTTGGCGAGCAATTGCACGCCCTTCTGGAGCACCGAGAGCGTCTTCAGCCCGAGAAAGTCGAACTTCACGAGGCCCGCGCCCTCGACATATTTCATGTCGAACTGCGTGACGGGCATGTCCGAACGCGGATCACGGTAGAGGGGGACGAGCTGGGCCAAGGGCCGGTCGCCGATCACCACGCCGGCGGCGTGAGTCGACGAGTGGCGCGGCAGCCCCTCCAGCTTCATCGCCAGATCGAGCAGCTTTCGCACGCCATTGTCGTTGGCATATTCCTTGGCGAGCTCGCCGACGCCATTCAGCGCGCGCTCGAGCGTCCAGGGATCGGTCGGGTGGTTGGGGACGAGCTTTGCGAGCCGGTCGATCTGGCCATAGCTCATCTGCAGCACGCGGCCGGTGTCTTTCAGCACCGCGCGCGCCTTCAGCTTACCGAAGGTGATGATCTGCGCGACCTGATCGCGGCCGTATTTCTCCTGGACGTAGCGGATCACCTCGCCGCGGCGGGTTTCGCAGAAGTCGATGTCGAAATCGGGCATCGACACGCGTTCCGGGTTCAGGAAGCGTTCGAACAGGAGCCCCAGCTTGATCGGATCGAGATCGGTGATGGTCAGCGCCCAGGCGACGACCGAGCCTGCGCCCGAGCCACGGCCGGGACCGACCGGAATGTCGTGATCCTTCGCCCATTTGATGAAGTCGGCGACGATCAGGAAATAGCCGGGAAAGCCCATCTGGACGATCACGTCGACCTCGAAGGCGAGCCGCGCGCGATAGACGTCGCGCCAGCCGTCCTCGGCCTCTCCGTGCAGTTCGGTGATGCGCGCGAGACGCGCCTCGAGCCCGGCCTCGGCGTCGTCGCGGAGCAGTTTCGCCTCGCCCTCGATATCGCCGGCGAGGCTGGGGAGGATCGGCTTGCGGTAGGGCGCCATGACCGCGCAGCGCTGGGCTACGACGAGCGTGTTGGCGATCGCCTCGGGCAGGTCGGCGAACATCTCGTGCATCACCGGCGCGGGCTTCATCCACGCTTCGGGGCAGCTGCGGATGCGGTCCTCGGTCTCGACATAGGTCGAGTGCGCGATGCAGAGCATGGCGTCGTGCGCGTCGCCGAACGCACTTTCGGTGAAGCAGCACGGGTTGGTCGCGACGAGCGGCAGGTTGCGGTCGTAGGCGATGTCGATCAGCGCGTCCTCGGCGGCGATCTCGGTCGCGTCGCCGCGGCGTGAGAGTTCGATGTAGAGGCGGTCGCCGAACAGGTGCTGGAGGCGGTCGAGATAGGCGCGGGCGCGGTCGGGCTGGCCCTCCGCGAACAGCCGCGCGAGACCGCCCTCGCCGCCCGCGGTCAGCGCGATCAGCCCGTCGGCATGGCGTTCGAGCGCGGCGAAATCGACATGCGCCGGCATCTCGATCGGGCGGTCGAGATGCGCCATCGAGACGAGCGCGCAGAGATTGTCATAGCCCTTCGCGTTCTGGGCGTAGAGCGCGATCCAGTCGAACGGGGTGGCGATGCCGTCGGGCATGTCGGGGCGGCTGAGGCCGAGCATCACGCCGATGACGGGCTGGACGCCGTCCTTCTTGGCGGCGTCCGAATAGGCCATCGCGGCGTAGAGGCCGTTGCGGTCGGTCAGCGCGGCGGCGGGAAAGCCGAGCGCGCGCGCCTGCTTGGCGATCGCCTTAGGATCGATCGCGCCGTCGAGCATGGTGTAGCAGGAAAAGACGCGGAGCGGGACGTAACCGGAATGCATGGGTGAGAGGTAGGCGTTGCGGCGTGATTCGACCAGACGCGATGGCGGGGGGTGCGGGGTGGGACGCGATGAGTTGAGTCTGTGTGTGTGGGTTTTTGGTTCGAGGCTGTTCTCCCGCGAAGGCGGGATTCCAGTCTGGGCCGCCGCCTTCGAGGGGGAACATCCTTGTGGCGAGGGTGCTCCCCACAAGCACCACCCCGGCGAAGGCCGGGGCCCAGTTGGGGGACGTTGCCAACTGAGGTCTGCGCTTCGTTACTGTGGCCTTTCCAACTGGGCCCCGGCCTTCGCCGGGGTGGTAGGAAAGGAGGTGGGAGTCCGGGCTGGGTCCCTGCCTTTGCGGGGGACCAGTCTTGTGGTGCGGGTGCTGCCTACAGTTACCACCCCGGCGGAGGCCGGGGCCCAGTTGGGGGACGTTGCTGACTGAGGTCCACGCTTCGTTACTGCGACCTTTCCAGCTGGGCCCCGGCCTTCGCCGGGGTGGTAGGAAGGGCGCGCTAGAGCAGTTTTTCGATGTCGGTGCGGATGTCGGCGGGTTTGGTGGTGGGGGCGTAGCGGTCGACGACCTTGCCGGCGCGGTCGATCAGGAACTTGGTGAAGTTCCATTTGATCGCTTTCGACCCCAGCACGCCGGGGGCGTCCGACTTCAGGCGGTCGAACAGCGGGTTCGCTTCGCCGCCGTTGACGTCGACTTTCGCGAAGACGGGGAAGGTCACGTCGTAGGTGAGCGTGCAGAAATTCGCGATCTCCGCCGCGTCGCCGGGTTCCTGCGCGCCGAACTGGTTGCAGGGGAAGGCGAGAACCTCGAAGCCGCGATCGGCATAGTCGCGGTGGAGCGCCTCGAGCCCCTCATATTGCGGGGTAAAGCCGCATTTGGAGGCGGTGTTGACGATCAGCAGCACCTTGCCGGCATAGGCCGCGAGCGACGCGGGGGTGCCGTTGGTGGCCTTCACGGTGAAGTCGGTGATGGTCATGCGCGGTCCTCGTGTCGGGCGAGCAGATAGGTCAGGTTCTGACGGACGCCCGGCCATTCGTGCGCCAAAATGCTGTAGACGATGGTGTCGCGCAAGCGGCCGTCGGCCATCACCTGGTGCCCGCGCAACACGCCGTCGCGTTTCGCGCCGAGCCGCTCGATCGCGGCCTGTGAGCGTTTGTTGAGGCTGTCGGTGCGGATCTGGACGCATTCGCAGCCGAGCGTGTCGAACGCATGGGTCAGCAGCATCCGCTTGGCCTCGGTATTGACGCCGGTGCGCTGGACCGCGGTGGCGTAGAAGGTGCCGCCGATCTCGAGCCGCCGGTTCGCCGCGCTCATCCGCATGAAGCGGGTGCTGCCGCGGACGATGCCGTCCACCACCACCGCAAAGACCCGCGCGCGGCCAAAGTCCTGCTGCTCGAACGCCGCCGCGAGCCAGCGATCGGGCGCCTTCATCAGCGCGACATTGGCGTAGAACAGGTCCCAGAGATTATCCGCAGACGCGGCGGCGACCAGCGCGTCCTTGTCCGCCGCGACGAGCGGGCGGAGCGTGACGTGACGCCCGACGAGCGTCGTTTTCGCGTCCCAGCTCATGCCCGGTCGCTCATGCCAGCCGGCCCTCGTGCAGCCGGAACACGCGGTCCATCCGCGCGGCGAGCCGCTCGTTGTGAGTCGCGACCAGCGCCGCTGTGCCCTGTTCGCGGACCAGCCGGACGAATTCGGCGAAGACGATGTCGGCGGTATGCTCGTCGAGATTGCCGGTCGGCTCGTCCGCCAGCACGAGCGCGGGCTTGTTGGCGAGCGCGCGGGCGACCGCGACGCGCTGCTGCTCGCCGCCCGAGAGCTGGCTGGGGCGGTGCGTGAGGCGGTGGCCGAGCCCGAGCTGGGTCAGGAGTTCGGCCGCGCGCGCATCCGCCTGTGCGCGCGTCGCGCCGTGGACGAGCTGCGGCAGGACGACATTCTCGGTCGCGTTGAAATCGGGGAGGAGATGATGGAACTGATAGACGAAGCCGAGGCTGTCGCGGCGCACCACCGTGCGCTCATGCGCGTTGAGCTTCGACGCCTCGGTACCGGCGATCTTGATCGATCCCTGGAAGCCACCTTCCAGCAGCCCGACCGCCTGGAGCAGGGTCGACTTGCCCGAGCCCGAGGGGCCGAGCAGCGCGACGATCTCGCCCGGCGCGATTCCGAGGTCGATGCCGCGCAGCACGTCGATCGTCGCGCCGCCCTGCGTGAAGCTCTTGGTCAGACCGCTGGTCTGCAGGACATAGTCGTACGCCTGCGCGCTGCGCCGCTCGATCGGAAGGCCATTATTCATAACGCAGCACCTGCACGGGGTCGGTACTCGCCGCCTTCCAGGCCGGATAGAGCGTGGCGAGGAAGCTGAAGATCAGCGCCATCAGCGCGATCACGATGATCTCGACCGGATCGGTCTTCGACGGGAGTTCGGTCAGATAGCGGATCGAGGGATCCCAGAGATTCTGCCCCGTCACGAGCTGGACGAAGTTCACCACGCCCTGGCGGTAGAACAGGAAGACGAAGCCGAGCCCGAGCCCGGCGAGCGTGCCGAGCGCGCCGATCGTCGTGCCGACGACGATGAAGATCCGCATCAGCCCGCCGCGCGTCGCGCCCATCGTCCGCAGGATCGCGATGTCGCGCGTCTTGGCGCGGACCAGCATGATCAGCGACGACAGGATGTTGAAGACCGCGACAAGGATGATGATCGACAGCACGGTGAACATCGCGACGCGCTCGACCGCCAAAGCCTCGAACAGCTGGGCGTTCATCGTCCGCCAGTCCTGGATGACCGCGCGGCCGCTGATCTTCTCGGCGAGCGGCCTCAGGATCTCGCCGACCTTGTCCGCATCGACGGTCTTCAGCTCGACCATGCCCGCGGCGTCACCCATCAGGAGGAGCGTCTGCGCATCCTCGATCGGCATGATGATATACGCCTTGTCATAGTCGTAGACGCCGATCTCGAAGATCGCGCCGACCTTGTAGCTGACGATGCGCGGGACGGTGCCGAACGGCGTGGTCTGACCCTGCGGGCTGAACAGCGAGATGTCCGAGCCGACCTGCGCGCCGAGCGACTCGGCGAGCCGCGAGCCGATCGCGATCCGGCCGGACCCTTGCGTGATCGACTGGAGCGACCCCATCAGCACCTTGTCCTGGATCGTCGAATTGCGACGGATGTCGTCGACGCGCATGCCGCGGACCAGCACCGCCTCCGCGCGGCCGTTATAGGTGGCGGCGAGCGGCTGTTCGATCAGCGGCACCGCGCTGGTGACGCCGGGGGTGGCGCGCGCCTGTGCGACGATCTCGCGCCAGTCGGGCATCCGGCCGCCGAGCGGCTGGACCACCGCATGGCCGTTGAGACCGACGATCTTGTCGAACAGCTCGGCGCGGAAACCGTTCATCACGCTCATCACGATGACGAGCGCGGCGACGCCGAGCATGACGGCGACGAGGCTGATCGAGGCGACGAGGAAGATGAACGCCTCGCCCTTGCCCGGCAGCAGATAGCGCCGGGCGATCATCCGTTCATAGCGTGACAGGATCATGGGTGCGGGGGTTCGATCGTTAGAAGAGATGTCCATCGGCTCTAGGACGCGGCCCCGCGCGAGGCAACCATGGCCGCGTCTGGATTGGTCTGTTGCGGATTCGACACAGCCCCCTGCCAATCGTGTGGCGCGCCCCGCAAACAGGGTGACAAACACCACGCAATTACTTAGCAAAAACCTCGCTGAGACACAGGCAACGGCCGTGGTTCGGGGAATGCTTTGACGCCGCACCGAAGGTGCAGAGCGGAAGCGACAAAATGGGGGCTGACGAGCGATCGTCACGCAGGCGCCCGGATCGGAAACGGTCCGGGCGTTTGCTTGTCCGGGCCATTTTCCTTACAACGAATACACTATTCGCCGCTCCCGGAACCCCCGAAGTGCAACAGGCACCGGACGAAGAGTGGGAGCTTCCAATTCTCACCCTTCGCCCGGATCTCTCTTTATAGCAGATAGAGTAGAGCAGCGTTTGTGAACCGTATCAGAACGAGCGCGAGATCGTGACGCCGTAGGTGCGCGGATCACCCGGCTGGCCGACGACCAGCCCCGTGCTGCCCGATTGCAGCGCGAGCAATTCGTAATAATCCTTGGCGAAGACGTTGCGGACCCAGCCGAAGACGTTCAGCCGGTCCTCGCCGCGGAAGCCCAGCCGGACATTGCCGAGCGCATAGCCCTTGATGTCCGTATAGGCCGAGGCGGACGGGTTGGACGAGAAGGTCGAGCGGTAGCTGCCGTCATAGCCCAGATACACCTGGCCATCGAGACCGCCGATCCGTGCGGGCAGGTCATATTCCGCGCCGTAGGAAAAGGCCCATTTCGAGATGCCGGGCAGACGCTGGCCCGATATGTCGCAGTTTGCCGGGCTGATCCCGCCCGGGGTTCCGGCGGGGCTCGGCGTCTGGCCTGCGGTCGCGGTGGTGCCGCCCGACAGCTCGGGCGGGCATGGCGCATCGACGAAGCGGACATATTTGGCGTCGGTATATGCGCCGTTGACGTAGAGGTTGAAGCGCGACGTCGGGCGGAACGCCGAGTCGAATTCGAACCCGCGCGTCCGCACCTTGCCCGCATTCGCCAGATAGCCGCGCAGCACGCCCAGCTGCCCGTTGGTGACGGTCGCCTGGTAATCGTTGATCTCGGTCCAGAAGCCCGCGAGGTTGAGCGTCACGCGGCGGTCGAGAAACTGTGTCTTGAGGCCGAGTTCGTAATGGTTGACGGTCTCGGGCTTGACCGTCGCCGAGGCGAGGATCGGGTTGTTCGCGCCGTCGAGCGGGAGCCCCGACAGGTTGATGCCGCCCGATTTATAGCTGCGCGCATAGGTCGCATAGGCGTGGATGTCCTGGGCGACGTCATAGGCGAGCGTCGCGTCGCCCGACACGTTCCAGTCGTCGAAGGCGGGGGTGTAGACCTGGGGCGCGAGCGTGCTGCACCGGTCGCGGGTGACCGAGCTGGCCGCCTGCGCGGTCGTCGAGCAGTTGAGCACCGCGCCTGCCCCCGCCCCCGCCCCTGTCGTCACGACCGAGACGTAGGAGCCGGTCTTCTTGTCGTAATTGACGCGCAGGCCGGGGGCGAAGGAGAGGGTGTCGGCGATGTGCCAGGTCACCTTGCCGAACCCGGCCGCCGACGTGTTCTTGAAGCCGATCGTGTTGGTCGCGGTCAGGCCGTCGAGCACCGCGGGGTTGGACGCGTTCGCGCTGGTCGGGTTGAGCAGGTAGCGGCTGGCGGCGGCGCCCTGGACCTGGAGCCCCTGCGTGTCGATCGTCTGGTGGAAGTAGAACAGCCCGGCAACGTAATCGACCGTGTTGCGGCCGTTCGACGAGAGGCGGACCTCCTGGCTGACCTGTTCTTGCTGCGACGGGTTCGCCGAGACCGAGGTGATCGGCAGGCCGATGAAGTCGCGGTCGTTCGACGGCTTCCAGTCCCAGATGCGCCATGCGGAGACCGAGGTCAGCGACACGGGTCCGAGATCCCATTCGGCGAGCAATGCGGCGCCGCCCAATTCCTGCCGTGCGCGCAGCGGGGTGTCGAGATCGGTCACGCGGTCGAACGCGTCGCGCGACGGCGGGGTGTAGTTGAGCGCGGCGGCGAGCGCGTCATATTGCCGCGACACGGGCCGCTGCGTGGTGCCGACGCGTGCGAAGATCTGCGCGCAACAATCGGGGTTCTGGTGATTATAATCACCAGACAGCGTGAGATCGAGATTGCCGGTCGCGTGCCAGAAGAGCTGGCCGCGCAGGCTCTGATTGTCCTGCGCGTTGACGTCCTTGCCGGTGCGGAGATTGCGGATCGTGCCGTCGCGCCGGGTGATCGACGAGGACAGGCGGATCGCGAGCCGGTCGTCGACGAGAGGGCCCGACACCGACGCCTTGGCCTGGACGAAGCGGAGATTGCCGGTGGTGAGCTCGATCCGTGCCTCGGGAATGAAGCTGGGCTTGCGCGTGTAGATGTTGATCGCGCCCGCGGTGGTGTTCTTGCCGTAGAGCGTGCCCTGCGGCCCGCGCAGGATCTCGATCCGTTCGGTGTCGGTGAAGTCGAACGTCGCCGAGGCGATGCGGCTGTAATAGACCTGGTCGACATAGATGCCGACGCCCTGCTCGATGCCGTCATTGGTGAGGCCGAACGGCGCGCCGAGCCCGCGGATGTTGGCGGCGGAGTTGCGCGGGTTGGTCGAGTAGAATTGCAGCGTCGGCTGAAGCTGCGTGATGCGGTTGACGTTGTACGCGCCGGTGTCGGCGATCGCCTGGCCGCCGATCACCGACATCGCGATCGGCACGCTCTGGATCGTCTCGGCACGGCGGCGCGCGGTGACGACGATGTCTCCCCCGCCCTGCTGTGCCGCGCCGAGCCGGCCGGTGTCGCGCTGTGTGTCCTGCGGCGCGGGTGCGGCCTGATCGGCGGGTGTGGGCAGCGGTGATGCGGCCGCCTGCGCGGCGACCAGCATCGCGAAAATATGGGCCATGATCGTCTCCCTTGAACCTTGGCACTAAAAGTCCATTGATTTGGTGGGATTTCAATCTGGAACGGCTTTGCGGGGGCAAAGCTGCGCTATCGGGGGCGCGGAAAAAATCTTCGCGGGGCGATCTTGAAGGTTTTTTCGGGGTGACCAGATCACTGCCGCACGGCGCCTGATGGGCCGTGTGCCCGGGCCGCGCACAGGCGGGCCAGGGCTGATGTTGGATTGCTCAAGACGAGGATTTGACCATGCGACTCGACCTTACCCCCTATCGCCGCTCGACCGTCGGGTTCGACCGGCTGTTCGACATGATCGAGACGAACGCGCGCGCCGCGACGTCCGACAATTACCCGCCGTTCAACCTCGAGCGGATCGCGCAGGACCGTTACCGCATCACGCTGGCGATCGCCGGCTTCTCGCGCGACGAGATCGCGATCACCGCGCAGCAGAACCTGCTGCTGGTCGCGGGCAAGAAGGAGGAGCGCGCGCCCGAGGGCCAGCTGCTCCATGTCGGCATCGCCAACCGCTCGTTCGAGCGGCGGTTCGAGCTGGCGGATTTCGTGCTGGTGGAGGATGCGCGGCTGAACGACGGGCTGCTGGTGATCGACCTGGTCCGCGAGGTGCCCGAGGCGATGAAGCCGAAGAGCATCGCGATCAAGACCGGCGCGCCGCTGGCTGCGGTCGATACGGTTGCTGTCGATCAGGCTGCCTGATTTTTGATCAGCGCTGTGGGGCGTCCGGATCCTTTGGGTCCGGGCGCCTTTTTTTGTGTCTGGGGTTCGGAGTTGGAAGAATTTGTTCGCGCGGAGGCGCAGAGATTTTCTTGGCCGCGTTGCGGCCCTCATGAATTCCTGCGCGAACCGGAGTGAGGCCGACTGCGATAGGCCAAAAATGCACTCCGCGTCTCCGCGTCTCCGCGTGAACACATTCTTCTGTTCGGACCAGACGGAGCAGGGTTTGTTCGCGCGAAGGCGCGAAGGCGCTAAGATTCTGGGTCCCTTTGCGCCTTTGCGCCTTCGCGTGATCGATATTTCGCCCTTGCGGGCGCCCGTGAGGGCGCCCGGTCGGGTCAGACGAGGCGGCTCTGTTTTACGGCGGCTTCGATGAAGCTGGCGAACAGGGGGTGCGGGTCGAAGGGTTTGCTTTTGAGTTCGGGGTGGAACTGGACGCCGACGAACCAGGGATGGTCGGGACGCTCGACGATTTCGGGGAGCGTGCCGTCGGGCGACATGCCCGAGAAGACCAGACCGCCCTGTTCGAGCACGTCCTTGTAGCCCGTATTCACCTCGTAGCGGTGACGATGGCGTTCCGAGATGTCGGTGCCGCCATAGATCGCCGCGACGACGCTGTTGCCGTCGAGCTTGGCGTCATAGGCGCCGAGCCGCATCGTGCCGCCGAGATCGCCCTCGGCCGCGCGCGTCTCGAGACCCTCGCGGCCCATCCATTCGGTGATCATGCCGACCACCGGCTTGTCGGTCGGGCCGAATTCGGTCGACGAGGCATCGGGCACGCCGCCGAGACCGCGGGCGCCCTCGACGCACGCCATCTGCATCCCGAAGCAGATCCCGAAATAGGGGATCTTGCGTTCGCGCGCGAACTTGACCGAGGCGATCTTGCCCTCCGCGCCGCGTTCGCCGAACGCACCGGGGACGAGGATCGCGTCGCAGGGCTCGAGCTGGCCGGCGATGTCGCTTTCGGCATTCTCGAATAGCTCGGCGTCGATCCAGCGGACGTTGACCTTGACGCGGTTGGCGATGCCGCCATGGACCAGCGCCTCGTTGAGCGACTTGTAGGCGTCCTGCAGCCCGACATATTTGCCGACCACGCCGATCGTGACCTCGCCCTGCGGATTGGTCAGCCGGTCCATGATCTCGGTCCAGCGCGACAGGTCGGGCGCGGCGGCGGGTTCGATCCCGAACGCGCGCAGCACCTCGATATCGAGGCCCTCGCCGTGGTACTGGAGCGGCACCGCATAGATGCTCTTCGCGTCGAGCGCGGGGATGACCGCGCTGGCGGGGACGTTGCAGAACAGCGCGATCTTCGCGCGCTCCGACGGCGGCAGCGGGTGTTCGCAGCGGCAGACCAGCACGTCGGGCTGGACGCCGAGCGCGGCGAGTTCGCGGACCGAATGCTGGGTCGGCTTGGTCTTCAGCTCGCCCGCGGCGGCGATATAGGGGACGAGCGTCACGTGGATACTGATCGCCTTGCCGCGCCCTTCCTCGTTCTTCAGCTGGCGAATCGCCTCGATGAAGGGGAGCGATTCGATGTCGCCGACGGTGCCGCCGATCTCGCAGAGCACGAAGTCGACATCGTCGGTCTCGGCGCGCGCGAACGCCTTGATCGCGTCGGTGACGTGCGGGATGACCTGCACCGTCGCGCCGAGATAGTCGCCGCGGCGTTCGCGGGCGATGATCTGCTGATAGATGCGGCCGGAGGTGACGTTGTCCGACTGGCGCGAGGGCACGCCGGTGAAGCGTTCATAGTGACCGAGGTCGAGATCGGTCTCGGCGCCGTCGTCGGTCACATAGACCTCGCCGTGCTGATAGGGCGACATCGTGCCGGGATCGACGTTCAGATACGGATCGAACTTCCGGATCCTGACGCTGTAGCCGCGTGCCTGGAGGAGGGCGGCAAGCGATGCCGCCATCAGACCTTTACCGAGCGACGATACCACGCCCCCGGTGATGAAAATGTACCGAGCCATGGGAAGAGTCTCGTAGCGTGTGTTGGGGACGAACGACAAGCGCCCGCGGATCACGCAGGGCGCTTTTGTCGGCGAATGGAGTGTTTAGCGGGCGAGCGGGACCGCGCCATTGTCGGCAGGCGCCGGTGCGGCGGCGCCGGCATTCTCTGCACCACCGGCGAACGGTGCCGCATCGCCCTTGGGCTCGGCGGTCGGAACCGCGGTGGCGGCGGCGGCGGGCGTGCGGGCGAGCGACGTGTCGATGTCGGTGCTGCGGTGATTCGCCGCGAGGATCGCGAGCAGGATCGAGAACAGCACGAACATCGTCCCGAGCACGCCGGTTGCGCGCGTCAGGAAATCGGCGGCGCCGCGGGCCGACATCAGCCCCGAGGGACTGCCGCCCATGCCCAGACCGCCGCCTTCCGACCGCTGCATGAGGATCACGGTGACGAGGGCGGCCGCGATGATCGCGTGGATGACAAGCAGGAAGGCGAACATTGCGCGGAAAACCCCGGAACTTTACGAAGCCGCGCACATAGGCGAGCCGGCGGCAACGATCAACCGCATCCCGGGCTCCGGATATCGCACACGACACCGAAACACACGGAAACAAGCCGTGCGGGCGGGCGTTGTGACAGCGTAATGACGTTCCTTAACGGGACGTAGACCCTGAAATTCAGATGGCGGATCAACGCTGTGGCATCAATGGCAGTCAATACTCTATCGACGTGGATGACGGCTCTGGTCGATTATGTCCGTTCGGGTGAACCGGATCTGACCAATCGCCAGATGGCGCTTTTGCTGCTCGTCTATCTCAAACCCGGCCCGCATACGGTGCGCGGTCTGGCGCGTGCACTGAACGTATCGAAGCCCGTCGTCACGCGCGCCTTGAACAGATTGGGTGCCCTCGGCTATCTGCGCCGGCAACGCGACGATAGCGACAAGCGCAACATCTTCGTCGCGCGGACGAGTGAAGGGGCAGATTTTCTTGAAGAATTCGGGCAGTTCATCGGCGATAACGACGCCGCGCCCCGCGCCGCGACAGCCTGACGGCGTCATTCAGCCGCGTGATTCTGCCGACTCGCGTCGCCAGAGTTTCGCGCTGACCGGGCGTTCGGTCGATCTCGACCTGCGCACGCACGCGGTCCGCCGCGACATTGCCGACATCCGCCTTGCCGAGCATGTCTTCGCGCCGCATTATGCGGTGCCGATGATCCGGCTGGTCGCGCGCACCGCGACGCTGCGCGCGGGCCGCGACACGGCCAGCGATCCGGTCACCGCGCTGGCAGTCGGCGACACGATCGAAGTGCTCGAGATTGCGGGATCGTCCGCCTGGGGCGTCGCGCAGCCGCACGGCCTTGTCGGCTATGTCGAGATCGACGCGCTCGACCTGCCGGACGGCAAGGCGGTGGCGGCATGACCGCGACGGTCTTCATCGACGGTGCGGCGGGCACCACCGGGCTCGAGATCCGCGACCGGCTCGCCGGGCGGTCCGACATCCGGATCGCGTTGCTCGACGAGGCGAACCGCAAGGATCCCGCGGCACGCCGCGCGGCGCTCAACGATGCCGATTTCGTCATCCTCTGCCTGCCCGACGACGCCGCGCGCGAAGCGGTCGCGCTGATCGACAATGACCGGACGCGGGTGATCGACGCGTCGAGCGCACACCGGGTCGCGCCGGGCTGGACCTATGGGTTCGCCGAGCTGCCGGGCCAGGCGGCGCGGATCGCCGCGGCGACGCGGGTGTCCAACCCCGGCTGCTATCCGACCGGCTTCCTCGCGCTCGTCGCGCCGCTGGTCGCGGCCGGGCTGCTGCCGGCGGGCCATCCGCTGAGCGTCAACGCGACGTCGGGCTATTCGGGCGGCGGCAAGGCGATGATCGCCGAGTTCGAGGGGGCCGGTGCCACCCCGACCGCGTTCCGCGCCTATGCGCTGGGCCTTGCGCACAAGCATATCGCCGAGATGACGCAGCATGCCGCGCTGACGCATGCGCCGATCTTCGCGCCCGCGGTCGCCAATACCTATCGCGGGATGGTCGTCGAGGTGCCGTTGCACCTTCATGCCCTGCCCGGCCGGCCGACGCTGGCGGCGGTCGAGGACGTGCTGCGGCAAGCCTATGACGGCGCCGCGCTCGTAACCGTGGCGGCAGGCGATGCGGCGGCGATCGCGATCGAGGAAAATGCCGGAACCGACCGGTTGACGTTGCGCGTCTGCGGCAACGATGCGACCGGTCATGCGCGGCTGGTCGCGACACTCGACAATCTGGGCAAGGGCGCCGGCGGCGCCGCGGTCCAGAACCTCAACATCATGGCCGGGGTCGACCCGGTCGCCGGTCTGGTTTCGTAAGACCGACTGACCCAGGAGCTCTCATGCACCGTAATCCCGTAGCCAAGCTGCTCCTGTTCGGCGCGACCGGCGATCTCGCGCAGCGGATGCTGTTGCCCTCGCTCTATGGCCTGCACGCCGACGGGCTGCTGCCCGAGGGGCTGACGATCACCGGCGCGGCGCGTCACGATCACGACGACGCGGCGTATCGCACCTTCGCGCGAGCCGCGCTCGACGAGTATCTGAAGGACGATCGCAAGGACGAGGCGACGATCGACGCGTTCCTCGAGCGTGTGCATTACCAGCCGACCGACCTGTCCGATCCGGCGAGCTTCCAGCCGCTGGCGGACAAGATCGGCGACATTTCGGGCGGGCTCGCCATCTATCTGTCGACCGCGCCGTCGCTGTTCGAATCGGCGATCGAGGGGCTGCACAAGGTCGGGCTGGCGGGCGAGACGGTCCGCGTCGGGCTGGAAAAGCCGCTGGGCTATGACCTGCCGACAAGCCGCGAGATCAACGACGCGGTCGCCAAGGCGTTTCCCGAGAACCGGACCTACCGGATCGATCATTATCTGGGCAAGGAAACCGTCCAGAACATCCTGGCGCTGCGCTTCGGCAACTCGTTCTTCGAGCCGGTGTGGAATGCGCAAGGCATCGACAACGTCCAGATCACGATCTCCGAGACGGTCGGGCTTGAGGAACGCGCGGGCTATTACGAGAGCGCGGGCGCGCTGCGCGACATGGTGCAGAACCATATCCTGCAACTGCTCGCGCTGATCGCGATGGAGCCGCCCGCACGGTTCGAGGGCACCGACGTGCGCGACGAGAAGTCGAAGGTGTTCCGATCGCTCCGGCTGATCAAGCCCGAGGAGGCGCCGCACGTCACCGTGACCGGGCAATATGCCGAGGGCGCGGTCAACGGGAAGTTCGTGAAGAGCTATTCGGAGGAGCTCGGCCAGACGTCGACCACCGAGACGTTCGTCGCGATCAAGGCGCATGTCGACAACTGGCGCTGGCAGGGCGTGCCCTTCTACCTGCGCACCGGCAAGCGCATGGCCGCGCGCGGCAGCGAGATCGCGATCCAGTTCAAGGCGGTGCCGCATTCGATGTTCGCAGGGCGCGGCGGGCTGCTCCAGCCCAACATGCTGATCATCCGCCTGCAGCCCGAAGAGCATGTCCAGCTGCTGGTGATGGCGAAGGAGCCGGGTCTCGACCGCGAGGGCGTGCGGCTGCGCGAGGTGCCGCTCAACCTGAGCCTCGACGCCGAGTTTGCGGGTACGCGCCGGCGCATCGCCTATGAGCGGCTGCTGCTCGACCTGATCGAGGGCGACCAGACATTGTTCGTGCGGCGCGACGAGGTCGAGGCGCAGTGGACCTGGATCGATGCGATCCGCGAGGGCTGGAAAGCGAACGGAATGAAGCCCAAAAGCTATCCGTCGGGCAGCTGGGGCCCGTCCGCCGCGATCGCGCTGACCGAGCGCGACGGCGTGACCTGGCAGGACGACTGAGCATGTTTTCCTCCGTTCGTCCCGAGTAGCCGTCGAGCTTGTCGAGATGGCGTATCGAGGGATCGGCCCGGTTGTGGCATTGTACCTCGATACGGGCTCTCGGCTTCGCTCGATCCCTACTCGGTACGAACGGGACTGGTTGGTACGAACGGGCCGCTGAGTACGAACGGGACTGCTGGGTGCGAACGGGACTGGCGGACACGACCTGAACTGTTGGGCACGAACACTAATTTCTAAGTGAGTTTGAGCATATGACCGAGATCGAATGGTGGGATTACGAGGACACCGAGGAGCTCGCAGCCGCGGTTGCCGGCGACATCCAGTTCGTCATCGAGAGCGCGCTCGACGCGCGCGGCTCGGCGGTGATCGCGCTGGCGGGCGGCAAGACGCCGATGGCGGCGTATGAGAAGCTCGCCCAGGCCAAGCTCGACTGGAAGAAGGTCACGATCATCCCCGGCGACGAGCGGATCGTGAAGCTGGGCGATCCGATGTCGAACGTTACCGCGCTCGCCAAGATCTTCCTGCCCAAGGGTGCGCGGGTGAAGCCGATCGTCCCCGATGCGATCTCCGACTACAAGGCGGCAGGCCGTTCGGCGGATGCGCTGATGCAGGACCTGCACTGGCCGCTGGACTTCTGTTTGCTCGGCATGGGTACCGACGGCCATACCGCGTCGATCTTCCCCGGTCCCGATTTCGACGAGGCGCTGAGCGGTCCCAAGGAACGCCGCGCGGTGGGCGTGATGCCCGAGCCGCTGCCGCCCGAGGCACCGGTCGCGCGCGTGACGCTGTCCGCGGCGGCGATCGCTTCGTCCAAGGCGCTGATGATCATGATCACCGGCGAGGAGAAGAAGACGCTGCTCGAACAGGCGATCGAGCAGGGTCCGTCGTCCAAATATCCGATCGGGCGCGTGCTGGCCGAGGTCGAGCTGCCCGTCGACATCCACTGGGCCGCCTGAGATGCTGAACGCCGTCGTCTCCGCGGTCACCGACCGGATCATCGAACGGTCGCGCGACAGCCGCGCCGCCTATCTCGCGCTGATCGACCGCGAGGGCGAGGCGCAGGTGCGCCGGCCGTCGCTGGGCTGTGCGAACCTCGCGCATGCCTATGCGGGGACCGAGGAGGACCGCGATGCGATGAAGGCCGATGCCGGCATGAACATCGGCATCGTGACGGCGTATAACGACATGCTGTCGGCGCATGCGGTCTATTACCGCTATCCCGAACTGATGAAGGTCTGGGCACGCGAGGCCGGTGCCACCGCGCAGGTCGCGGGCGGCGTGCCGGCGATGTGCGACGGCGTGACGCAAGGCTATCCGGGGATGGAGCTGTCGCTGTTCAGCCGCGACACGATCGCGCTCTCCACCGCGATCGCGCTGAGCCACGGCACGTTCGAGGGCGCGGCGCTGCTCGGCATTTGCGACAAGATCGTGCCGGGGCTGCTGATGGGCGCGCTGCGCTTCGGGCACCTGCCGATGGTGCTGATCCCGGGCGGGCCGATGCCGACCGGATTGCCCAACAAGGCCAAGGCCGCGGTGCGCGAGAAGTTCGCCGAAGGGCTGGTCGGCCGCGAGGAGCTGCTCGAGGCGGAGATCGGCGCCTATCATTCGAAGGGCACCTGCACCTTCTACGGCACCGCCAATACCAACCAGATGATGATGGAGGTCATGGGCCTCCACATGCCGGGCGCGGCGTTCGTCAATCCGGGCACGAAGCTGCGCCAGGAACTGACGCGCGCGGCGGTCCATAGGCTCGCGAAGATCGGGGCACGCGGCGACGACTACCGGCCGCTCGGCCGCTGCGTCGACGAGCGGGCGATCGTCAATGCGGCGGTCGGCCTGCTCGCGACGGGCGGCTCGACCAACCATCTGCTCCACGTCCCCGCGATCGCGCGTGCGGCGGGGATCGTGATCGACTGGGAGGATTTCGATCGCCTGTCGGCGGCGGTGCCGCTGATCGCGCGCGTCTATCCCAACGGTTCGGCGGACGTGAACGCGTTCGAGGCGGCGGGCGGCATGCCCTATGTGATCCGCGAACTGCTGGGCGAAGGGCTGCTCCACGGCGACATCATGACGATCGGCGGGCAGGACCTGTCGGCCTATGCCAAGACCGCGGTGGTCGCGGACGGTGCGCTCGAATGGCGCGACACGCCCGACAGCGGTGACGAGACGATCCTGCGTCCGGCCACCGCGCCGTTCTCGGCGGATGGCGGCATGCGGATCCTCGCGGGCAATATCGGCCGCGCGTGCATCAAGGTGTCCGCGGTCGAGCGCGATCGCTGGATCGTCGAGGCCCCCGCGATGGTGTTCGACGACCAGCTCGACGTGATCGAGGCGTTCAAGCGCGGCGAGCTGGAAAAGGACGTCGTCGTCGTCGTCCGCTTCCAGGGGCCGCGCGCGAACGGCATGCCCGAGCTGCACAAGCTGACCCCGCCGCTGGGCGTGCTGCAGAATCGCGGGTTCAAGGTGGCGCTGGTCACCGACGGGCGCATGTCGGGCGCGAGCGGCAAGGTGCCGTGCGCGATCCATTGCTCGCCCGAAGCACTGCTCGACGGCGCGATCGGGTTGATCCGCGACGGCGACATGATCCGCGTCGATGCGGTCAACGGCACGCTGGAAGCGCTGGTCGATGCGGACGTATGGGCGACGCGCGAGATGGTGACGCTGCCACCCGCGGTCAGCGGCATGGGTCGCGAGCTGTTCGGCATGTTCCGCGGGCTGGCCGACGAGGCCGAAAAGGGCGCGTCGGCGATGCTGGCGGGCGCGGGGCTTTAAAGCCCGCGCGAACCGTTCGTTCCGGGCGATGTCCTTCAACGTCGCTCAGGACGAACGGCGATAAGAGATCAAGGATCGGGAGAGACCAATGGAAATCGTAGCGGCAGATATCGGCGGGACGCATGCGCGCTTTGCGATTGCCGAGGTCGAGAATGGCCGCGTCGTCAAGCTGGGCGAGCCGGTGACGATGAAGACCGCGGACCATGCGTCGCTGCAGACCGCCTATCAGGCGTTCGAGGCGGGGCTGGGACGGCCCCTGCCCCGCGCGCTGGGCATCGCCGTCGCGTCGCCGGTCGCCAACGACGTGATCCGGCTGACCAACAATCCGTGGATCATCCGCAAGTCGCTGATCACCGAGCGGCTGAACGCGGACCAGTGGGTCGTCGTCAATGATTTCGGCGCGGTCGGCCATGCCGTCGCACAGGTTCCCGACAGCGACTTCATCCATCTGTGCGGCCCCGACACGCCGCTGCCGTCCGAGGGGATCACGACGATCTGCGGGCCGGGCACGGGGCTTGGCGTCGCACAGCTGCTGCGGCACCGCGACCGGTACCAGGTGCTCGAGACCGAGGGCGGCCACATGGACTTCGCGCCGCTCGACGGGATCGAGGACGCGCTGCTCAAGCGGCTGCGCAAGACCTTCACGCGCGTTTCCGCCGAGCGCGTCGTCGCCGGGCCGGGGATCGTCGCGATCTACGAGACGCTGGCCGAGATGGAGGGGCGTTCGGTGCCCAGCCGCGACGACCGAACGATCTGGACCGAGGCGATCGACGGCACCGATTCGATCGCGCTCGCAGCGCTCGACCGTTTCTGCCTCGCGCTTGGCGCGGTGGCGGGCGATCTCGCGCTCGCGCAGGGCGCCAAGGCGGTGGTGATCGCGGGCGGGCTCGGCTTCCGGATCAAGGACCGTCTGGTTCGCTCGGGCTTCGACCAGCGCTTCGTCGCCAAGGGCCGGTTCCAGACGATGATGGCGGCGATGCCCGTCAAGCTGATCACCCATCCCCAGCCCGGCCTGTTCGGCGCCGCGGCGGCCTTCGCACAGGAACACACGCAATGACCGCAACTATCGCAGACATCATGCAAACCAGCGCCGTCATCCCGGTGCTGGTGATCGAGGACGCGGCACTCGCCCGTCCGCTCGCCGAGGCACTGGTCGCGGGCGGCCTGCGCGTGCTCGAGGTGACGCTGCGCACCGGCGCCGCGCTCGAGGCGATCGCCGAGATGAAGAAGGTCGAGGGCGCGATCGTCGGTGCGGGCACCGTCGTCAACACCCGCCAGTTTGCCGAAGTGATGGACGCGGGCGCGGAGTTCATCGTCTCGCCCGGCCTGACCGAGCGGCTCGCGACGCCGATCATCGAGAGCGGCGTGCCGTTCCTGCCCGGCATCGCCAATGCGGCGGACATCATGACCGGGCTCGACCTCGGCCTCACGCATTTCAAGTTCTTCCCGGCGGAGGCTAGCGGTGGGCTGAAGGCGCTGAAGGCGCTGGCGGCGCCGTTCTATCAGGCGCGGTTCTGCCCGACCGGCGGGATCACCGAGGCGTCCGCGCCCGAGTGGCTGGCGTTCAAGCCGGTGCTGTGCGTCGGCGGGAGCTGGGTGACCGGCGGCACGATGGCCGAGATCGAGATGAAGGCACGCGCGGCCAACGCGTTGCGGGGGTAAGCGTGCAGATCGTCACCCCGGCTGAAGCCGGGGTGACGATCGCGCTACATCTCGCCGCGGGCCTTGCGGATTGCGTACCATTTGCGGACATTGGCGTTGTGCTGGTCGAGCGTGTCGGCGAAGACATGGCCGCCGGTGCCGTCCGCGACGAAATACAGCGCCTGGGTCTGCGCCGGGTCGAGCACCGCGTCGATCGAGGCGCGGCCGGGATTGGCGATCGGGCCGAGCGGCAGGCCGGGGCTGGCATAGGTGTTGTAGCCGTTTTTCGCCTGCAGTTCGGAGCGCAGGATGCGGCGGCCGAGCGGGCGCCCCTTGGTGATCGGGTAGATGACGGTCGGATCCGCCTGGAGCGGCATGCCGACGCGCAGGCGGTTGCCGTAAACCGCGGCGACCATACGACGCTCGGACGGCTTGCCGGTTTCCTTCTCGACGATCGAGGCGAGGATGATCGCCTGTTCGGGGGTCGCCACCGCGATGCCCGGCTTGCGCGCCGCCCAGGCCTTGGCGAGATAGGCGGTCATCGCCGACTGCATCTGCGCGACGACCGTGGCGCGCGTGTCGCCGCGTTCGAACGCATAGCTGTCGGGCAGGATCGAGCCCTCGGCGGGGACGGGCACGGTACCGGTCAGGCCGTCGGCCTTCATCAGCGCGTCGTGGACGAGGACCGAAGGATAGCCTTCGGGGACCGCGACGAGCCGCTGGACGACCTTGCCGCCCTGCATCAGTTTCAGGATGTCGGACGGGCTGGCCTGGGCGGGGATGCGGTATTCGCCCGCCTTGATCGGATCGCCCGAGCCGAAGATGCGCGCGTAGAGCCGGAAGCGGCTGGCGGAGCGGATCGCGCCGGCCTTTTCGAGTTCGGTCGCGGCGGCGGCGAGGCTCGACCCCTGCGGCACCTGGACGGTGAGCGTGCGCGCGGCCGGGCCGGCGCCGCCCCAGCCCTGGACGACGAGGAACAGCGCGACGATCGCCACGAGGGCGAGGATCACTCCGAAACAGCCGACCTTGCGCATTAAAGTTCCCCGGCGGAGGCCGGGGCCCAGTTGGGCAGGCCCTCCGATAAAAGCACCATTCACCCAACTGGACCCCGGCCTTCGCCGGGGAACAGGTTACTTGACCAGCGTCATCACCAGCGAGGCGTTGGTGCCGCCGAAGCCGAACGAGTTGTTCAGCACCGCGCGGACTTCGCGCTTCTTGGCGACGTGCGGCACCAGGTCGACGCCGATGCAGCTGTCGCTCGGATTGTCGAGGTTGAGCGTCGGCGGCACGATCTGGTCGCGCAGTGCGAGGATGCAGAAGATGCTCTCGACCGCGCCGGCGCCGCCGAGCAGATGCCCGATCGCGGACTTGGTCGACGACATCGACAGGCCCGAGATCGCATCGCCGAATAGCCGGCGGACTGCGCCGAGTTCGAGCTCGTCGCCCATCGGCGTCGAGGTGCCGTGCGCGTTGATGTAGTCGATGTCCTCCAGCTTGAGGCCCGACTTCTTGATCGCCATCTGCATCGAGCGGAACGCGCCGTCGCCCTCGGGATGCGGCGCGGTGACGTGATAGGCGTCGCCCGACAGGCCATAGCCGATCACCTCGGCATAGATCTTCGCGCCACGCGCCTTGGCGTGTTCATATTCCTCGAGCACGAGCACGCCCGCGCCCTCGCCCATCACGAAGCCGTCGCGGT
Organism: Sphingomonas sp. CFBP9019; assembly: GCF_034045155.1. Classification (NCBI taxonomy): domain Bacteria; kingdom Pseudomonadati; phylum Pseudomonadota; class Alphaproteobacteria; order Sphingomonadales; family Sphingomonadaceae; genus Sphingomonas; species Sphingomonas sp. CFBP9019. The sequence goes on from NZ_JAXCWK010000003.1 coordinate 42,631, forward strand.
CCTTGTCATAGGGACGCGAGGCCTTTTCGGGCGAATCGTTGAAGTTGGTCGACAGTGCGCGCGCCTGGGCGAAGCCGGCGATGCCGAGCGGGCAGACGGTGCCCTCCGCGCCGCCCGCGAGCATCACGTCGGCATCGTCCATCGCGATCATCCGCGCGGCGTCGCCGATCGCATGCGCGCCGGTCGAGCAGGCGGTGACGACCGCATGGTTGGGTCCGCGCAGACCATATTTGATCGAGACCTGACCCGAGATCAGGTTGATCAGACGGCCATGGACGAAGTGCGGCGAGACGCGGCGCGGCCCCTTGGTGTGGAGGACGATCGATTCGCTCTCGATGCCCGGCAGGCCGCCGATGCCCGAGCCGATCGACACGCCCGCGCGCCAGCTTTCCTCGACCGTCATCTCGGTCAGGCCGGCGTCTTCGAGCGCCTGGCCCGCGGCGTCGATGCCATAGATGATGAAGGGATCGACCTGGCGCTGGACCTTGTGGTCGACGCGCTTGGCGGGATCGAAGCCATATTCATGGTCTGCGGGCTTCACCTCGCAGGCGATGCGACAGACCTGGTCCGACGCATCGAACCGGGTGATCGGGCCCGCCCCCGACTTGCCGGCGAGAATGTTCGCCCAAGCCGTTTCAACATCGGCCCCCAGGGGGGTGACCAGGCCTAGCCCGGTTACGACGACACGCCGCATGACCTCAAACTCCACATGCTTCCAAAACGAAACGGCTCCCCGCCCTCTTAGCCCAAGGACGGGGAGCCGCTCAGATCATAGCCACCAGGGCAAGCCCGACGGATCGGACCTCAAGCCCTGATCAGGCCTTGTGCTCGTCGATATAGGTGATCGCGTCCTTGACGGTCGCGATCTTCTCAGCCGCGTCGTCAGGGATCTCGACGCCGAATTCTTCTTCGAACGCCATGACCAGCTCGACGATGTCGAGGCTGTCGGCACCCAGATCGTCGATGAAGCTCGCATCTTCGGTCACCTTGTCGGCTTCGACGCCGAGATGCTCGACGACGATCTTCTTCACGCGGTCTGCGGTCTCGCTCATGTTCGTTCCCTCTATCTTTGGGGGTTTTTACCAGTTCCTGAACGCCCGTAGAACGGGGTCCGTTTCGTGGCAAGGGTCAGTTCATCGCCTTGCCGGGTCGCTTTGCGCGATTGCGGGCGAAAACCGGGCGTTAGCCCGGCTCATGCCGCGGATCCGTGACGTCAGATCATCGCCATCCCGCCGTTCACGTGCAGCGTCTGCCCGGTGACATAGCCCGCCTCGCGGCTGGCGAGATAGACGATCGCGGCGCCGATGTCCGCGCCCTCGCCCAGCCGGCCGGCCGGAATCTTGGTCGTGAGCGCGGTCTTCTGCGCGTCGGGGAGCGCGTCGGTCATCGGCGAGGTGATGAAGCCGGGGGCGACGCAGTTGACGGTGATGCCGCGGCTGGCGAGCTCCTGCGCCATCGATTTCGACATGCCGATCAGCCCCGCCTTCGACGCGGCGTAATTGGCTTGGCCGGGATTGCCGGTGACGCCGACGATCGAGGTGACCGAGATCATCCGGCCGAAGCGCGCCTTCATCATCGGCTTGGCGGCGGCGCGCATCAGGCGGAACGCGGCCTCGAGATTGACGCGGATGACGCTGTCCCACTCGTCGTCCTTCATCCGCATCGCGAGATTGTCGCGGGTGACGCCGGCATTGTTGACGAGGATGTCGATCTTGCCGAGCTTCTCCACCGCCTGGGGGACAAGCGCGTCGACCGCGGCGGGGTCGGACAGGTCGCAGGGGAGCGCGACGTGATCGCCGCCGAGGGTGGCGAGGAAGGCGTCGAGCTTGGCGGCGTTGGAGCCGGATATGGCGAGGCGCGCGCCCTGTGCGGCTAGGGCTCGGGCGATCTCGGACCCGATCCCGCCCGATGCGCCGGTGACGAGGGCGGTCATGCCTGTGAGGTCGAACATTCTAGTCTCCAATAATTTGGTTCACGCGAAGGCGCGATGGCGCGAAGGGGGTGTAGCCGTTGACGATCCGACGGAGCCCCTCCTTCAGCGTTTCGCCTCCGAAGTTGATCAGCAGCCCAAGTGGCTGCCTGGTAAGTCGCAAATAGGTCAGCAATTGCTTTGCGTGAGCGGCGTTCAGCCGCTCGACGGATTTGATTTCGACGAGCAGTCGATTGCCGATGATGAGGTCGATCCGAAATGCCGCATCGAAGTGCAGGCCTTCGAACTCGATCGAAACAGGTCGCTGCCGCTCGACCTGATAGCCCAGAGTGGTGAGCTTGGACGCCAGAACAGTTTCGTAGACGCTCTCGAGCAAGCCTGGGCCCAGTTCGCGGTGAAGGCGCAGAGACACGTTAATGACGTCAGAAGCGGCAGCCTCGATATCCATCATCTTCGCGCCTTTGCGCCTTTGCGTGAATTACATCTTCTTCACGAAATCCTCGATGTCGTCCATCGTGATGACGCTGGTGGTTTCGGCGTCGGGGGCGGTGCGTTTTACCATGGGGGCTAGGACCTTGCCGCCGAATTCGACGAAGTGGCCGACGCCCGCTGCGTGCATTGCGAGCACCGATTCGCGCCAGCGGACCATGCCGGTGACCTGCTGGACGAGCAGGTGGCGGATCGCGCCGGGGTTGGCGACGGCGACCGCGTCGACATTGGCGAACACCGGCACCAGCGGCGCGCGGAGGTCGGCGTCGAGGAGCGCGGCCTCCATCGCTTCGGCGGCGGGCTGCATCAGCGGGCAGTGGAACGGCGCGGAGACGGGGAGCAGGACCGCGCGCTTGGCGCCGAGATCCTTGGCGAGGCCGATCGCCTTCTCGATCGCGAGGCGGTGGCCCGAGATCACGACCTGCGACGGGTCATTGTCGTTGGCGACGGTGCAGATCAGCTCGGCCCCGCCCTCGGCGAGGATCGAATCGACCGCGGCGCCGGCGATCAGCTGCGCCTTTTCGAGGTCGGTGCCGAGCAGTGCGGCCATCGCGCCCTCGCCCACCGGCACTGCCGCCTGCATCGCCCGGCCGCGCAGCTTCAGCAGCCGCGCGGTGGTCGAGAGGTCGAGCGCACCCGCGGCGCAGAGCGCGGTATATTCGCCGAGGCTGTGCCCGGCGACATAGTCGGCCTTGTCGGCGAGGCGCAGACCGCCCTCCTTCTCGGCGACGCGCAGCGTGGCGATCGCGTTCGCCATGATCGCGGGCTGCGCATTCTCGGTGAGGAGGAGGTCGTCGGCGGGCCCCTCTTTCATCAGCCGGAACAGATTCTGGCCGAGCGCCTCGTCGACTTCGGCGAAGACCTCGCGCGCGGTGGCGCTGGCGTCGGCGAGCGCCTTGCCCATGCCGACAGACTGGCTCCCCTGGCCGGGGAAGATGAACGCGCGCATGACCTCTCCTCTTTGAAGCGGGCGGACTAGAAAGGTGTGGCCCGAGTTGCAACCGCGCGAACCTGAACGAACCCGCCAGGTTTGCGACAAAATGCGACCAATTCGCGACCCCTGCGACAAGCGCCTGCGACAAGCGGCCCCCAGATTATGGAGGACGCCGCAGCATCGGCGCCGTGTTTCAACGGGAGAGTATCATGAAAAAGTTCATCCTCAGCGCGCTTGCCGCCACCCTCGTCGCCAGCCCGCTGCTGGCCGCCGCTCCGGCCGAGGCGCAAGCGCGTCGCGAAGTCACCACCGTGCGCCAGAACAACAATGGCCGCACCGTCGTCACCAAGCGGACCACCGTCCGCCCGAACCAGTATCGCAATTTCCGCACCGGCCAGCGATTCGACCGCCGCTATGCGCAGAACTACCGGGTGATCACGACCTACCGCAACTATCGCCTCGCCGCGCCGCCGCGTGGCAGCCAGTGGGTCCGTTCGGGTCGTGACGCGCTGCTGGTCAACGGCCGCGGCAATGTGGTCCAGGTGCGGGGTGGTGCGTTCCGGTAATCGCGCCGTCAGGGTCGTAACCAACCTTGCCTTTCCCCGATAATCGGGTAAGGGCCATCGCAACCGGGGTGAGGGATTCGCGTCTCTCGCCCCGGTTTGCATTCTAGACGACAGCCGGAGGGGTGCACGCATGGGGCGTGTATCAGCGATCGGCCAAGACGAAGGACAAGACATGGCTCTTTACGAGCACGTGTTCCTTGCGCGCCAGGATCTGGCACAGGCGCAGGTGGACGCTCTGGCGGAAATCGCCACCAAGATCGTGAACGACAACGAAGGTCGGGTCGTAAAGACCGAGAACTGGGGCTTGCGTTCGCTGGCGTACAAGATCGCCAAGAACCGCAAGGCGCACTATGTGATGCTCGAGATCGATGCCCCGGGCAACGTGATCGCAGAGCTGGAGCGCCAGACGCAGATCAACGAAGACATCATCCGTTACATGACGGTCAAGGTCGACACGCTCGAAGAGGGCCCGACCGTGATGATGCGCAAGTCGGACCGCGACCGTGAGCGTCGTGGCGACCGCGAAGGTGGCCGTGAAGGCCGTCCTGACCGCGGCGATCGTCCGGACCGTGGTCCCCGTCGTGACCGCGAAGAGGGAGCTGAATAATCATGGCACGTCCATTCTTCCGCCGCCGCAAGAGCTGCCCGTTCTCTGCCAAAGACGCTCCCCGGATTGACTATAAGGACGTCCGGTTGCTGCAGGGCTTCGTGTCCGAGCGTGGCAAGATCGTCCCGTCGCGTATCACTTCGGTGGCCGCAAAGAAGCAGCGCGAACTGGCCCAGGCCATCAAGCGTGCGCGTCATCTGGGCCTGCTGCCCTACATCGTTAAGTAAGGAGCGCCCCCATGGACGTCATTCTGCTTGAGCGCGTCGAAAAGCTCGGCGCCATCGGCGACGTGGTGAAGGTCAAGGACGGCTATGCCCGTAACTTCCTTCTCCCGAACAAGAAGGCGCTTCGTTCGAACGAAGCCAACCGCAAGGTTTTCGAAGCGAACCGTGCGCGGATCGAGTCGGACAACGCATCGCGCCGTGCCGATGCCGAGACCGAAGCGAAGACCTTCACCGACGCGAGCGTGACCCTGATCCGTCAGGCGTCGAACACCGGTCAGCTCTACGGCTCGGTCGCGGTTCGCGATCTGGTCGATGCGCTGGTGGCCGATGGTCACAAGGTCGGCAAGTCGGCGATCGTGCTCGACAAGCCGATCAAGGCGATCGGCGTGTACACCGTCAAGGTTGCACTCCACCCCGAGGTGTCGGTGTCCGTCAAGGTCAACGTCGCCCGGTCGCCGGAAGAAGCCGAGATGCAGGCTCAGGGCGTCGACGTCATGTCGTCGATGTTCGAGCGTGACGAGGCTGGCTTCGTCGAGGATTACGATCCGAACGCAGAGCCCGGCGCGACCGCCGAAGCCCCGCGCGACCAGGAGGAAGAGGCACAGGGCTAACCCCCTCGCCTTTCCTGGCCAAATCGAAAAAGGCCCGTCCGGAGCGATCCGGGCGGGCCTTTTTCATGTCCGCGGCAGGAACGCCAGCGGCTCAGGGGCAGGTGACGCAGGCGCCGACCATCGCGGCGAGGGGGACGAGCGCGAAGATGACGGGGAGGATCTGTTTCATGGCCGGCGAACTCTATGAAAAGGGACGCGGCGATAATGCCCAAGGCCGGTGAAAGGTTGCGGGCAGATGAACCGCGCGGCGCGGCGAACCGGCGGCATTCCCCCCGCCCCCTGCTCCACCGCAGAAGACGCACATTCTGGCCAAAATCGATTGTCAGCGCGCGATTGTGATCGCTGAGTGCAGGTTCCAGTTTTTGGAAAGGTTAAGATAATGCGTACGAGTCTCCAGAAATATCCGACGGTTGCCCTCCTGCTGATCGGGTCGATCGGGCTGGGCGGTTGCGCCACCAAGGGCTTTGTCCGCGAGCAGATCGCGACCGTCAACACGCGCATCGACGGCATGGACGGCCGCCTGCGGACCGTCGAGGGCACGTCGGGCGAGGCGCTGACCCAAGCACAGGCCGCAGCCGGCCAGGCGCAGCAGAACGGCCAGCGGATCGACCAGATCAACGGTCGCGTCGACGGCATGGAGCAGAAGATGCAGCAGCAGATGCAGCAGCGCCAGCGCAAGCCGCGCGGCTGAGCCTGACCCTGCATCCATGCCAATACCCGGGACGGCTTTCGCCGCGCAGGATCGCAATCGTGAGAGGATCTTGCGCGTGAGAGGGCCGTTACCGGGACGGTACCGGGCGGCGGCGCTTGCCGGCCTGGCGCTGGCGCTCGTCGCCGCGCCGGTGCCGCTGGCGGCCGCTGCCGGCGCCAAGGTCGCCGCGAAGACTGGTGGCAAGGCGGGTGGCAAGACGCGCGCGAAGCCGCGGCGCGGGGTGGCGGTGGCCGCCCCGGTCGTGCCGCTCGCGCTGCCGCTGCTGTCGCCGGCCGCGGACCAGATCGTCGCCTGGGTCGCGGCGGCGAAGGACAATGCCGGCCTGCCCTATGCGGTGATCGACAAGCAGGCGGCGTCGCTGCTGCTGTTCGATGCGAAGGGCGCATATCTCGGGCAGACGCCGGTGCTGCTCGGCGTCGGAATCGGTGACGATTCGTCGCCGGGCGTCGGCGCGAAGGATCTGGCCGAGATCGGGCCCGCCGAGCGGACCACGCCTGCGGGCCGGTTCGTCACGAAGTTCGGGCGCGCGTTCGGACGCCAGTCGGTACTGTGGGTCGACTATGCCAATTCGGTCGCGATCCATGCGGTGATCACGACGCATAAAAAGGAACGCCGGGTCGAGCGGCTGGTGTCGCCGAGCCCCGACGACAACCGGATCAGCTTTGGCTGCATCAATGTCGGCAGCAAATTCTATACCGGCGAGCTGAGCCCGCTGTTCCGCCGCAAGGGCGGCGTGGTGTATATCCTGCCCGAGAGCCGGACGCTCGACGACGTGTTTCCGCGGGCCCGGCTGCTGCCCTATCTGAAGCCGACGCCGGTCGCGGCGACCCCTGGTGCGGAAAGCGAACCGACATGATCCTGCTCTGGCTCGCCGCGGTGGCCGCTGCCCCCGCTCCTGCCCGCACCCCCGCTCGCGCCGACCGCCCCGTGGTGGTGAGCGCGCTGACCACCGAGGAGCTGATCGCGCAGTGCCGCGGCAAGGATGCGGACCCCGCGCCGAGCTTCTGCACGGGCTATATCCTCGGCGCGTTCGACACGCTGTCGATGGCGCGCGAGATCTGCCCGTCGGCGACCAAGGGCTCGACGATCGACGCGGTGGCGACGACGCGCAAATATCTGCGCACCAAGGGGAAGAAGGCGAAAGCCGCGCCGATCTTCGTGGTCCGCGATGCGCTGCGCCGGTCCTTTGCGTGCAAGCGGAACGCCAAACGCTAGCCTGCCCGCCGTACCGGTAGCGGTACGGCCCTATGACAATCCGCCGAAGTGCCACCCGCGACGATTCGTCGGCGGGCGGAATGGCAATGTGCAACGCCATGGTGAACGGCGGTGGCCTTCGATAACCGAAATAGTGCCTATTCTGAACGTCGTCGCAACATTCGTATGAATCGGTCATATTTGGGTATTGTCATATAAGTCATAATGGAGAATTCATGTCCCCGGAACCGGACCAAGCGCGAACGCGCAGCCGGACAAGGGGGCCTTCATGAACTTCAGACATACCACGTCCTATATTGCGCTGGCCGGATCGCTGTTGCTGACGGCGATCCCCGCTGCGGCGCAGACCGCGACGGACAGCCCGGCGACGCCGGCCCAGGCCAAGGTCGAGGCCGATGCGCAGACCGCGTTCGCCGCGGGCGATACGGCCAAGACCGTGTCCGACGACATGATCGTCGTCACCGGATCGCGGATCCAGCGCCCCAACATGACATCGGCCGCGCCGATCACCTCGGTCACCGCGCAGGACATCCGCGCGCAGGCGGCGATCACCGTCGAGGACGTGCTCAACCGCCTGCCGCAGGTGTCCCCCGACAGCCAGCAGACCTATCAGGATTCGGACGGCCGCCAGCGGATCAAGCTGCGCAGCCTCGGCTTCGAGCGGACGCTGGTGCTGGTCGACGGCAAGCGGCTGGGCACGCAGAACGGCCAGGACGTCGGCATCATCCCGCCCTCGCTGCTCGAACGCGTCGACGTGCTGACCGGCGGCGCGTCGTCGGTCTATGGATCGGACGCGGTCGCGGGCGTGGTGAACTTCATCCTGAAGAAGGATTTCGAGGGGATCCAGCTCGACGGCAATTACAGCTTCTACAATCACGAGAACAAGGACACGATCGTGTCGCCGCTGGCGCGCGCGAACGCGTTCGAGGCGCCGCGCGGGCTGACCAATGACGGCGGCCGGTCCGACGTCACGCTGACCGCGGGCACCAAGCTGTTCGACGGCGCGCTGCGCGTGTCGGGCTTCGTCAATTACCGCCAGGCCAATGACGTCCCCTATGACGCACGGTCGAGCTCGGCATGCCAGCTGGTCCAGACCGGCAAGGACGGCCCGCTGTCCTGCTCGCTGTCCACCTATTCGCCGAGCGGCTATATCTCGCCGCGCAGCGGGGCGAACAGCGGCGTCGGCTATGTCAACGATCCCGCCGGCACGCGCAGCTTCGTGCCGTACGGCGCGGGGGCGGGCAACGCGGCCAACCCCTATGACGGCTATTCCTACCAGCGCGAATTCGAACGCTATACGGCGGGCGGCTTCGTCAGCGCGAAGATCGCGCCCGAGCTCGAGCTCTATGGCTCGGGGATCTGGTTCCGCGACAGGTCGGTGAACCCCTATCCGACGCGCGTCTACAGCTACACCGCCTATGGCGACACGCCGTATCAGGTGAACTGCAACAACCCGTTCCTGTCGACGTCGCAGGCCAGCACGATCTGCGGTGCGCAGGCGGGGACGTCGGCGCTCGCGCCGCTCGACGTGCGCTATCGCTTCAACGACCTGCCCTTCTCGCCCGACGTCTATCTGAACAAGGGGATCCGCGCGACCGCGGGCATCCGCGGCACCGTCGGCGAGGCGTGGACCTATGATCTGGGCGGCGTGTTCTCGCGCAACCAGCAGGACATCACCTTCGGCAATTTCGCCGATTTCGACCGGGTGAACCGCTCGCTCAACGTCGTCAGCGTCAACGGCACGCCGACCTGCGCGGCGACCGTGTCGGGGGTCGACCCGGCCTGTGTCCCGTTCAATGCGTTCAGCGCGGGCACGCTCGGCGGACCGCTGGCCGATTACCTCTTCACCGCGCGCAGCGGCACTTCGACCGGCGTCGCCAAATTGTGGGACATCGTGTCGTCGGTGACCGGTGACCTCGGCAAATACGGGATCACCTCGCCCTTTGCGAACCAGGGCGTCGCGATCGCGCTGGGCGGCGAATATCGCAAGGACAGCTATGCCTCGTCCGCGGATGCGATCTACCGCGAGCAGAATGGCGGCGAGGATTTCAACCTCAGCCAGGACGTCTGGGAATCGAACATCGAGGTCCAGGCGCCGCTGATCGAGGAGCGCCGCTTCGCGCATCTGCTGCAGGTCACGGGCGGCTATCGTGTGTCGAAATACAGCAGCAATCCCAAGACCTTCAACACGTGGAAGCTCGAGGGCACCTATGCCCCGGTCAGCGACCTGACGTTCCGCGCGTCGTTCAACAAGGCGCAGCGCGCACCGACGGTGTTCGAGATCCGCCAGGCGACCGCGATCAACTATAGCCGGCAGGGCGGATCGCAGAACGACTTCTGCGCCCCCGTGCCGCGCCAGATCGCGGACCCCGCCAATCCCGGCCGGACGATCACCACGACCACGCCGATCGCCTCGCGCGAGGTGTGCGCGGCGACCGGACTGTCCGACGCACTCTATGGCAGCGCGACCCTGCTGTGCCCGAACGACCAGTGCACGGTGCGATCGGGCGGGTTCACCGCCGATCCGGAAACCGCCTATACCCAGACCTATGGCCTGGTCGTGAAGCCGAGCTTCCTGCGCGGGCTGGTCTTCTCGGTCGATCGCTACCGGATCAAGATCAACAACTCGCTCGGCTATAACGACGACAGCTATTACACCGATGGCTGCCAGCGTTCGAACGGCGACCCGTTCTTCTGCTCGGGGATCGTCCGCCAGCCCGGCACAGGCATCCTCTACGCCGCCGCCGCGAACAACCCGACCAGCGGCTTCATCCGCGCGGGCACGACCAATTATTACTTCTCGATCGCGCGCGGCTGGGACTTCCAGAGCCAGTATACGCTGGGTCTGGGCGGGGCCGGCAAGATCGACTGGAACTTCAACGGGTCGCTGACCACCTTTGCCGGCGGGCAGGATTCGCCGCTCCAGCCCAAGCGCAATTGTGCGGGCTATTATGGCAATGGCTGCGGCCAGCTGCTGCCGAAATGGTCGCACGGGCTGCGGACGACCTATACGACGAGCGACGGCATCTTCAGCACCTCGTTCAACTGGCGCTATGTCGGGTCGCTGACGAGTGCGGACAATTCGGGCGATCCGGCGATCGGCGGCACGCCCGACCGGGCGCGGACGACCTTCTACAGGATCGCGCCGGTGAATTATTTCGACCTGGCGCTGACCTTCGCCGTGTCGCGCGACTTCTCGCTCCGGCTGATCGCGAACAACCTGCTCGACAAGACGCCGCCGATCCTGGCGAATTCCTATGACATCAGCCTGGCGCGCAGCAACACGATCCCCGCGCGCTACGACGCGCTGGGCCGCAACCTCGCGGTCGGGGCGACCGTGCGGTTCTGATCGAACCGGGGCGTATCGGGGGGCTCGTCGTTCGCGACGGGCCCCTTTTTTTTGGGAAGCGCGCCGGCGACGTCCGTCCGTCGCTCCGCCCTCAAGACGCGTTAAGATCCGCGTGCCGGGCGCCGGCAATTTCGACGTCATGACGCAAACGGAACAAGACTGCGTCGAGAGTGTTCGAACCTGTTGTAAGTACAGGGAGAGTTAAATGTCAGATTATCGGGGCGGCGAGCCAATTCGTCAGAAGAGCGGCGCAGGCAAGACGATCGTCATCGTCCTTGTCGTCATTGCGGCCATCGTCGGTGTCCTCTTTGCGACCGGGTTCTGGAGCGCCAACGTGAAGGAAGGTTCGCTTCCGGAGGTCTCCGTCAAGGGCGGCGACATGCCGAATGTCGATCTCGACTCTAAGGCGGTCGTCGTCGGCACGAAGAAGACCGAAGTCGAGGTCCCCAAGGTCAAGACCGAGACCGAAACGGTCGACGTGCCCACCGTGGGCGTCAAGGACAATGGCGAGAAGTAAGACTTCGCCCGATGTCACGAGCCCTCACCTGACGGTGGGGGCTTTTTTTGTGACGCGACGCGGATGTAAGGGCGTTATCGCCGGGCACCGGGCAGCCGGTGTCAACGGCTCAACTTGGTGGAAACTCGACTTTCAGCCTATAAAGCGAGCATGAGAATCCTCATGCCGAGAAGGTGCAAAGCCGGCAGTGCGAGCGCAGTGACGAAGCGCCATTTTGTCAATCGGCGATAGCAGAGAAAGCCCGCCGTCATAGCAGCGACGAGCATGATAGGCTGAGCGAGCAAGAACAATACCAGCGCCCACGCGCCGACAGACTGTCCACCGTCCATCGCCATCGGCGAAACTAACGCGAGCATTGCCGCTCGACCCAATAGAGTGCCAGACAGCAGCGATGCCGCGAGCGGAAGCATACGCGTCACGGTAATTGCCAGATGTTTTGCCGGGCATGAACGCTCCTTTGCTTCCAACCTCGCTAAGCTTCGAATGTCTGCAATTACGCGAAGGTGGAAGTGTCAGCTTAATCCATGTGCCAAGTTAACCTGTTACGAACAAGGTTGACAATGGCCATGGACGACGCTCGCAGCATATAGAATTCCTGCCACGAAAGTACTGAAGTATCTCGTCGAATCAAGGTACGCAGAAGCACAAAGAAGTCGATCTCAAAACATAACTTATGTTATGCATTCTGTGATTTATCCATGTCCGCATTAGCCGTAAGGTACGTCTTAAAGGCGTATTTTCCATAAATCGTAGTATCAATAGTTAATTGTGGATACTGGGATCAAACTTAATAATAGTCCTGAGCAGCCTGTTTTATTACACGCCGGTGCGTTCGGCAGGCGGTTCTGCTGGGGGGGGGGGGGGTACCGTGAGCAGTGCCTGTCGAACACCATCGTTGGTCAAAGCTCTTGTATCTACGATAAGCACGAACGGGAGTGTGGGGGGCCGTGGGAGATGGCGCCCGCCCCCCCCTCGCCGTACCGTTTACTTGCGGCCGAACAGTTTCTCGATGTCGCCGTGCGCGAGCTTCACCCAGGTGGGGCGGCCGTGGTTGCATTGGCCCGAATGGGGGGTGATCTCCATTTCGCGGAGGAGCGCGTTCATCTCGGGGACCGAGAGGATGCGGCCGGCGCGGACCGAGCCATGGCAGGCCATCGTGCCCGCGACCGCGTCGAGCCGTTCCTTGAGCGACAGCGCCTCGTCGAACGCGGCGAGTTCGTCGGCGAGGTCGGTGACGAGCCCTTTGGGATCGCTCTGGCCGAGCAAGGCGGGGGTCGCGCGGACCAGCATCGCGCGCGCGCCGAAGCGTTCGAGGTCGAGCCCGAAGTCGGACAGTTCAGCGGCGCGCGCCTCGAGCCGGTCGCAGGCGGGTTCGTCGAGCTCGACGACCTCGGGGATCAGCAGCGCCTGGCTGGCGACCGTGCCGCCGGCGAGCGCGGCGCGCATCCGTTCGAGGACGAGGCGTTCGTGCGCGGCATGCTGATCGACGAGGACGAGACCGTCCTCCGCCTCGGCGACGATATAGGTCTTGGCGACCTGGCCGCGGGCGACGCCCATCGGGAAGGAGGAGGTTTGCGGCGGCGGCGTCCAGGCGGATTCGGCTCTTGCCTGCGGGGGGGCGGCGAAGAAGGTCGGGCGGGCGTCGCTGACGCTGGCGTAGCTGCGGGATTCCAGGGGTAGCCTTTGGGGCGTGCCCTCACCTTCCCACCCGCTTTGCGGGCGGGCCCCTTCCTCTCCCCCGGGGGGAGAGGAGGTTTCTGGCTGCCACATGGCGAGCGCGGAGTCGCTGGCGCGCTGGCTGCGGTGGCCGGCGGCGTCGAGCGCGCGGCGGAGGCCCGAGACGATGAGGCCGCGAACCATTGCCGGGTCGCGGAAGCGGACCTCGGTCTTGGCGGGGTGGACGTTGACGTCGACCTGGTCGGTGGGGACGTCGAGGAACAGCGCCACGACCGCGTGCCGGTCGCGCGGGAGCATCTCGGCATAGGCGCCGCGGATCGCGCCCATCAGCAGCCGGTCCTTCACCGGCCGGCCGTTGACGAACAGATACTGGTGATCGGCGATGCCGCGATTGTAAGTGGGGAGACTCGCGACCCCGCCGAGCACGAGCATGCCCGAGTCGACCGGCCGTTCGAGATCGATCGTGACCGCATTGTCGGCGAGCGAGCGATCGGTGAGCGTCGCGACCCGGCCCGGCCGGTCCTCGACCTGCGTCGCCGCCAGCGTGCGGCGGCCGTCATGCTCGATCGTGAAGCCGATATCGGGACGCGCCATCGCCAGCCGGCGGACGACGTCGAGACAGGCGGCATATTCGGCGCGCGGCGAGCGGAGGAACTTGCGGCGGGCGGGAACGCGCGCGAACAGATCCTCGACGACGACGCGCGTGCCGGGGGGCAGCGCGGCGGGCCCCTCGCGCTCGACGCGGCCATTGTCGACGATCCGCGACCAGCCCTCGGCCCCCCTCACCCGGCTCTCGATCGTCAGCCGCGCGACGCTGGCGATCGAGGGCAGCGCCTCGCCGCGAAAGCCGAGCGTCACGACCGATTCGATGATCTCGTCGGGCATCTTCGAGGTTGCGTGCCGTTCGAGCGCGAGCATCATGTCGGCGGGCGTCATGCCGCATCCGTCGTCGGCGACTTCGATGCGCGATGTGCCGCCTTCGACGAGGAGAATCGCGATGCGCCCGGCGCCTGCGTCGATGGCGTTCTCGACTAACTCCTTCAACGCGCTGGCGGGTCTTTCCACCACTTCACCGGCGGCGATACGATTGACGAGATGCTCGGGGAGACGCCGTATTGACATGGGTTTGCGTCTAGACCAAGCGACGGCATCCCGCGACCCGCAAACGCCCGCTTATTAGGCACCCGGTGCTCGAAAACACCGGCGGGGCCCGCGAGATGATGTGCGAAATGCCGCCCGTCCGGCGGCCAGGATTACGGGACCCTGATTGAATGGCCTTCTACTCGCGTTTCTTCAAGTTCATGTCGCACGACATGGCGATCGACCTCGGCACCGCGAACACGGTTGTCTATGTCCGTGGCCGCGGCATCGTCCTGAACGAGCCGTCGGTGGTCGCGGTCGAGACGATCAACGGCATCAAGCGCGTCAAGGCGGTCGGTGACGACGCGAAGCTGATGATGGGCAAGACCCCGGGCAACATCGAGGCGATCCGCCCGCTGCGCGACGGCGTGATCGCGGACATCGACGTCGCCGAGCAGATGATCAAATATTTCATCCAGAAGGTGCACGGCCCGCGCCGCTTCGCCCGCTGGCCCGAAATCGTGATCTGCGTGCCGTCGGGGTCGACCAAGGTCGAGCGCCGCGCGATCCGCGACGCCGCGTCGAACGCGGGCGCGAGCACGGTGTGGCTGATCGAGGAGCCGATGGCGGCCGCGATCGGCGCCGACATGCCCGTGACCGAGCCGATCGGCAGCATGGTCGTCGACATCGGCGGCGGCACGACCGAGGTCGCGGTGCTGAGCCTGCGCGGTCTGGCCTATACGACGTCGGTCCGCGTCGGCGGCGACAAGATGGACGAGGCGATCGTCAGCTATGTCCGCCGCAACCACAATCTGCTGATCGGCGAAGCGACCGCCGAGCGGATCAAGCAGGAGGTCGGCATCGCCAAGCCGCCGGTCGACGGCATCGGCACGATCATCCACATCAAGGGCCGCGACCTGGTCAACGGCGTGCCCAAGGAAATCCAGATCAACCAGGGCCAGATCGCCGAGGCGCTGAGCGAGCCCGTCGCGACGATCGTCGAGGGCGTTCGCGTCGCACTGGAGAACACCGCGCCCGAGCTGGCCGCGGACATCGTCGACCAGGGCATCGTCCTGACCGGCGGCGGCGCGCTGCTGCAGGGGCTGGACGAGGTGCTGCGCGACGAGACCGGCCTGCCGGTGACGGTCGCCGAGGACCCGCTGACCTGCGTCGCGCTGGGCACCGGTCGCGCGCTCGAGGACCCGCTGTTCCGCGGCGTGCTGATGAGCGGCTGAGAAGCGTGTAGGTGGGAAACGGGTCAGTGGAAATCGCATCGACCGAGTCGCGGGGATAGGGCCCCGGACCCGGCGATGCCCGAGAACGAGGGGACAGGCGCATGGCGCCAGCCCGCGATCGCCGGACGGGGTTTTCCCGACGGCGTCAATATGGGGTGTTCGTAGGCTATGTGCTCGCCATCGCCGGTGCGGTGGTGGGCGCAGCGTTGCTCGTCGTCTCGACCTTCAATCCGCCCGCCTTTGCCGGCGCGCGGATGGGCGTGGCGGGCCTCACCGCGCCGGTCTCGTCGGGTCTCGCCTGGGTCGTGGGCGGGGTCGCCGCGGTGCCCGAGGCGATCGGGACCTATTTCTTCGTCCGCCAGGAAAATGTCGCGCTGCGCCGCGAGCGTGACCAGACGCGGGCGCTGCTGATGCGTGCGCGGACGATCGCCTATGACAATCGCCGGCTGCGATCGCTGCTGAAGGTCCGCGACCGGATCGCCGAACCGGTCGTCACCGCGCGGCTGGTCAGTTCGAGCGCGTCGAGCGGGCGCCGCTTCGCCTTGCTCAACGCGGGCCGCTGGAGCGGGGTGCGGCCGGGCATGGCGGTCCGTGGCCCCGACGGGCTGGTCGGGCGCGTCGTCGAGACCGGCCCGAATGCGGCGCGGGTGATGCTGCTGACCGACGGCGACAGCATCGTGCCGATCCGCCGGACGCGCGACGGCCTGCCCGCGATCGCGGTCGGGCGCGGCGACGGCATGCTCGACGTCCGGTCGGTCAACGCGACCAACGTCAAGTTCAACGCGGGCGACCTGTTCGTCACGTCGGGCGTGGGCGGGCTGTATTCGCCCGGCATCCCGGTCGCGCGGGTGATGACCGCGGGTGCGGATTCGGTGATGGCGCGGACCTTCGCCAACCCCGACACCTTCGATTTTGCGGTGGTCGAGCCCGGCTTCATGCCGGTGCCGCCGCCGCGCGCCCTTGCGCCGTCCGACAATAGCGCCAAGTGACTGCCAAACCACCCTATCCCGTCTTCCCCCAGATGATCGACCAGCCGTGACCACCCGCAACAGCGTCGACTACAAGCCATTCGAACCGAAGGTCGCAGGCGGCCGGGCGCGGGCGATCCCGTGGCTGACCGTCATGGCGGGATCGCTGATGACGATCGTGCCGCTGATCGCGACGATCCCGATCCTGCCGCCGTTCGGGTTCGTCATGCTGCTCGCATGGCGGCTGCTCGCGCGCTACGCGCTGCGCCCCTGGGCGGCGGCACCGCTCGGGCTGTTCGACGACCTGCTCAGCGGGCAGCCGCTGGGCAGCGCGGTGCTGCTCTGGTCGCTGGCGTTCGTGGCGATCGACATGATCGAGCAGCGGCTGGTGTACCGCGATTTCTGGCAGGACTGGCTGATCGCGAGCGGCGGGATCGCGTGCTGCGTGATCGGCGGGCGATTTCTGGGCGTACGGGTCGGCACGCATGTCGACACCGTGCTATTGGCGCAGATCGTGATCACCATGATGCTCTTCCCGCTGGCGGCACGGATCGTCGCGACGATCGAACGACGCAGGGTCCAGGAATGAGGCGGGTTTCCGAATGAGACGGCCGCCGCGTGTCGTGACCGAGATGTCGCAAGCCTATAGTTTCTCGCGCCGTGCCTGGATGCTGGGCGCGGTGCAGGGCGGCGTCGGGCTGATGCTGGCCGGGCGGATGGCATGGCTGTCGATCGCGCAGAACGAACGCTACACGATGCTGTCCGAGAGCAACCGCGTGAACATGACGCTGTTGCCGCCGCGGCGCGGCTGGATCGTCGACCGCCACGGCGTGCCGATCGCGAACAACCGCACCGATTTCCGCGTCGACATCATCCCCGACCGGTTGCGCGACAAGGAGCGCGTGCTGCCGCTGCTCGGCCGCATCCTCCAGCTGCCGCCCGAGGAGATCGAGCGGATCGCGATCGACCTCGACCATGCCGCCGGGTTCCAGCCCGTCCAGGTCGCGGAGAATCTCGACTGGGAGCGGTTCGCCGCGGTCAGCGTGCGGCTGCCCGAGCTGCCCGGCGTCGCGCCGACGCGCGGCTTTGCGCGCAACTATCCCGCGGGCGCCGCGGTCGCGCATCTGACCGGCTATGTCGGCGTGCCCAATGCCGAACAATACAAGAAGACGCGCGACCCGCTGCTCGTCACCCCCGGCTTCAAGCTCGGCAAGGACGGGCTCGAGAAGATGCTCGAACCCGCGCTGCGCGGCGAGGCGGGCGCGAAGCGGGTCGAGGTCACCGCGCGGGGCAAGCTGGTCGCCGAGCTCGCGACCAAACCCGACGTGCCGGGCAAGACCGCGCGGCTGACGATCGACGCGGGACTGCAGGAATATGCCGCGCGCCGGCTGGGCACCAATTCGGGGTCGGTGGTCGTCATCGACTGTCGCACCGGCGAGATGCTCGCGATGGTGTCGATGCCCGCCTATGACCCCAACAGCTTTTCGGACGGGATCAGCCATCTCGAATGGCAGATGCTGAGCGACGACGATCACGTGCCGCTGATGAACAAGGTCACGCAGGGGCTGTATCCGCCGGGTTCGACGGTCAAGCCGATGAACGGGCTGGCGCTGCTCCATGCCGGCGTCCCGGCCGACGCGCGGGTCAATTGCTCGGGCGCGATGCGGCTGGGGACCAGCGTGTTCCATTGCCACAAGCGCGGCGGGCACGGGCCGCTCGACCTCAAGAACGCGATCATGCAGAGCTGCGACATCTATTTCTACGAGATGGCGCGGCGGGTCGGCTATGCCGCGATCGCGCCGATCGCGCGGACGCTGGGCATGGGGCAGAAGTTCGACCTGCCCTTTTCGACGCAGCGGTTCGGGACGATGCCCGACCCCGACTGGAAGCTACACAAGTACAAGCGGCCCTGGACGGTCGCGGATTCGCTCAACGCGTCGATCGGCCAGGGCTATGTACTCGCCAACCCGTTGCAGCTCGCGGTAATGGCGGCGCGGATCGCGTCCGGCCGCGACCTGCAGCCGAGCATTCTCGCGAGCCAGGTCCACCGCGACGCGCCCGCGCTGGCGATCGATTCGGAAAATCTCGCGCGGGTGCGCGAGGCGATGTTCGGCGTGATCAACCAAGGCGGCACCGGCGGCGCGGCCAAGCTGCTGATCCCGGGCGTCGCGATCGCGGGCAAGACCGGCACCGCGCAGGTCCGCCGCATCACCATGGCGGAGCGGCGCTCGGGCGTGCTCAAGAACGGCCAGCTGCCGTTCAAGCTGCGCGACCATGCGCTGTTCATCGGCTTCGCGCCCGCGGACAACCCGCGCTACGCGCTCGCCGTGGTGCTCGAGCATAACGGGCATACGGTGCGCAACCTCGACACGCCGATGATCGGGCGCGACATCATGACCTACATGCTCGACCGCGAGCGCGCGCTGAAATCGCTTGCCGAGGTCGAACCGACCTGGGGCGGCGACATCAGGACGCGGATGGCGGCGACCGCGGCGAGCTATCGCGCGGCGCAGAGCGCCCCGCCCGCCGCGATCGCGACCAAGACCGACGCGACCGTGCCAAGCGACGCGCCGGCGGTCGAGAACGCCACCGATGTCGCCAACCGGACCCAGGCGGATCTGGCCACCGCGGGCGGCGGGGTCGCGGAAGACGGAACCACGGAGCGCGGCCAATGACATCGCGGATCATCCCCGAACAGCTTGCCACCCTGCCCTGGCGGACGTTGCTGCTGGTCACGGCGATCGGGACCTTCGGGCTGGTCGTGCTCTATTCGGCGGCGGGCGGCTCGCTGCGCCCCTGGACGCTGCCGCAGGGCATCCGCTTCTTCATCCTCCTGGCAGGCTCGGTCGTGCTCTCACGCATCCCCGAGCGCGTCTGGAAGGCGGCGGCGTGGCCGACCTATGGTGCGCTCGTCCTCGCGCTGGTGCTCGTCGAGCTGCTCGGCGCGGTGCGCGGGGGCAGCCAGCGCTGGCTCGATCTCGGCTTCATCCGGCTGCAGCCATCCGAATTGATGAAGCCGGCGATCGTGCTCGCCTGTGCGCGCTTCTACGACATGCTGCCGCCCAACGAGACGCGGCGGTTCGCGGCCGTCTGGCCCGCCGCGGTGCTGATCGGCATCCCCGCGGCGATCGTGATGAAACAGCCCGATCTGGGCACCGCGCTGATGATCTGCGCAGGCGGCGCGACGGTGATGTTCCTGGCGGGCATCCCGCTGAGGCTGTTCGTCGGCGGCGCGGTGGCCGCGTCGGTCGCGATCCCGCTCGCGATCAACTTCGCGCTGCACGATTATCAGCGCAACCGGATCCTGATCTTCCTCGATCCCGAAAGCGATCCGCTGGGCACCGGCTATCACATCAGCCAGTCCAAGATCGCGATCGGATCGGGCGGGCTGTGGGGCAAGGGGTTCCTCAACGGCACGCAGAGCCATCTCGACTATCTCCCCGAGGGGCATACCGACTTCGTGTTCGCGACGATGGCCGAGGAATGGGGGCTGGTCGGCGGCTGCCTGCTGATCCTCGCCTTCCTGCTGGTGATCCGCTGGGGGATCGAGGTCGGCCAGCGCGCGCAGTCGCGGTTCGCGCGGCTGGCCGCTGCGGGGCTCGCCACGACGATCTTCTTCTATGTCGCGATCAACCTGATGATGGTGATGGGCCTCGCCCCCGTGGTGGGCATCCCGCTGCCGCTGTTCAGCTATGGCGGGTCGTCGCAGATGACCGTGCTGCTGTGCCTGGGGATATTGATGTCGATCGACCGGGAAAATCGCAAGACGACCCGCTGGTAAGCAGAAAAAGACAGCAATTTGGACGAAAGGGGGTTGCGGCCCCCGATGAGTCTGCTAACAGCGCGCCTCCAGCAGCGGGGCGCCACACCAGGGCGCCACTCAAAACCGCCCCGGAATGGACGCATAGCTCAGTTGGTAGAGCAGCTGACTCTTAATCAGCGGGTCCTTGGTTCGAGCCCAAGTGCGTCCACCATTCTCCACCGCAGAAAACAGATGTTTTCCACTGCGGCGGAGTCATGTCTGTTCGACATGGTCTGATCTGTCTTCCGACAGTTTCTCTCCCAACTGAATGATATGCGCCTGCCGCGCGACCGCGATCTTTCGCGCCTTGTTCGCGATTGGCTCGCTGCAGGTTCGCATGACGTTGAGCATCGCGTGACCGGAGATCGGCCGCACGACCGGGTTGCCCGTCTTCGACTGTATCAGGGGGCCTACTCGCCTAGCTGAGCCCCTGCCCGCGCGATCGCGCGGTACCCTGCGCCTGTGGCATCCTTGGAGCCGAATACGTCCCAGACGCGCCGGCAGCGGCGCTCCGACTAGGTCATTGGGTCGCAGTCCCTGCCCGTCCCAGCTGGGGCGGCATCGTGACGAGCAGGGAACCCTTGCGGGGAGGCGAGGCCTCATCGGCCGGATGAGGCTTTGTGGTTAAGAAATGGTTAACGCCCTCGACCGGAGCGCCGTTTGTACGCACGGTGACGCTGGTCGAAGGCCGTGGCACCTCGGCACGGATCGACTTCGGTAATGTCCCGACCATGACGGGACAGATGATGTGGAGTAATAGCTCGTCCGCATCGCGCATCGGCCCCGCCTCGCGGGTGGTCGCAAGCATGCGTTCATATTCGGCAACTGCGATGGCTGAACCGCTTCTACGGCTCACCATCGCTGACCTTGCCGATCTCTCAGCTGTGCACCTGACGTCTGTTGCCAGTGACAGCCGGGCTCGACTCTGACTTAGATATAGGCCGGCGTCGTACCATGGCCCTGGTATTTCTCGCCTTTCACGCTGCTGCGATTGAACATGCCGAGATCTCGGTTGCCCGCCTTCATACTGCTCGGCATCCGCTGGCAGTAACCACGATCCTGGTTTGTCGATCCAGCGCCATGTGGTGTCGAAGCCTTGTCGCGCATCGTGAACTCCCATTAACCCTATTGTTTAACTCTTTACACATTCGCGTTAATTGCGACGTAACTGAGTTCGTCAGAGTCCAAGAATTGAGCGGCGCATTGGTTCCGACCGAAAATTCCGGTAAATTTAGCGAGCAACCAAAGTACCATAGTGCGCTTGGTGCCGTGATACCCAGGGCCGAGGACGTGGCGAGCCGGGCAGGCCCCAGGGTCGCAACGAGCGCCTGTTCGAGCAAGCCGCGATCAACCCGCATCGTGGTTCGCGGTCGCTGATGGGCAAGCGCAAGGTTTTGCCAAACCGTCTCACATCCCTGCGGCCGGAGCTCGGTTCGTTGCCGCCTGTCGAGCGCATCCGACACCCGATCGTGCTTGAATGTCCGCCATGGTCTGCGACGGTCCGCTACGACGGGCGTTGGCCCCTGCCATGCCATCAGGCGGGGGCCGGACTGGCGAAACTCGGTACGCCCGACATGGGCATCACCTGCCTTTATGGTGGACGATTAGCGCCCCGTCAGCCGCTCATCATAGCTCGAGGTCGGCGCCGTGAAGAGCGCATCGGGAGGCTTATAGGGATCCTAGGACCCGAATGCTTTGCGGGCCTAACCATGGTCGACTTGGACATTCTTACCAAGAGAACGCACCATGGGTGACCGGGAAAACCGCGCATACAAGAAGCGCTACGCCAAGGGCCGCACCGCTTACGGCCGCGATCGCGCAAAGGGCGCTGATGCCAATGGCGGCACGTTCAACACCTCCCTGACGAAGCGGTACGCGGGCTATTATGACGCGATGTGACCAAGGTGCCCGGTTCGAAAGAGCCGGGCGCTTTACATGGGGCGGCCCTGCGCATGTTCCCTGAAAACGCTTGGGCCATTCCAATCAATTTGAACGGCACTATTCAGCAGACGCGCTCGCGTTATGCCCGATGTTAATAGCCGCGCATGATCTAAAATGGGAAACCTAAGGTAAGAATTATTTTGCGATCATGCTCCATCGAACCGTATGGGCCGGAGAACAAAGAAAAGGCCGGGGGGCGTATAGTGACATCGAGCAGCGGCATCGGAACAGAATTTAGGCAGGACACTGCAAGGAAACCGGGCCAGATCGATGCAATACAAGCCCTGCGGGCGTTTGCGGCTCTCGCGGTCGTTGCGCATCATGCGTTCCGCGCCACGACGCTGCATGACGCGCCCCCGGGCGCTTACGCACCGCAAAGCTGGATTATCCAAGCCGGGGCTGCCGGCGTAGACGTCTTCTTCGTCATCAGCGGCTTTCTGATGGCATTCATTTCTCAGAAATTTTTCCTAGGCCGGAATTCGCCTGCTGACTTCATGATCGACCGGATCGTGCGCGTCTGGCCCCCATATGCATTGGTCACCTTGGTGGCGTGCGCCCTGATCGCTGCGAGGTCTGGCTTCGGCCCGGAGCTCGCTATGCCACGCCTATTGACGATCTTTTTCATCCCCTCATTCGACATATCAGGCAACCTGCAGCCAATTATCGGGCCGGGGTGGACGCTATGTTATGAGATGATGTTCTACGCCTGCTTTACTCTCGTAATCGCAAGTGGCCGCAAGCACGCCATACTGAAGCTTTCCATTTTAATCGGCGCTCTATATCTTTTGGGTGTCTTTAGCACCAATAAGGTAATGCACGTATTCTTAGCCGAGCCTATCGTTTTCGAGTTCGTCGTCGGTGCGCTCATCGGCTTCAGGTTTAGGGAGACAAATCAGACGGTGCGTTTGCCGATCGTGTGGATCGCTGCTGGCTTGATGGGCATGCTCGTCGGAGTATATGCTGACATTCCCCTGCAATACCGGGTGTTCACCTACGGCATCCCAGCGACCCTGCTGTTCGTCGGGTTTCTGTCTCTAAGCGATAACATCCGGTGGCCCTCGGCGCTGCTCTTCATCGGAAATGCCTCATACGCTATCTACCTGACGCACATACTCGTGATCTATATGTTCACTCGTCGCATGCCCATCTTCGTAGAGCACGGGTTGGAACCGCTCGCCGTCTATGGGGCATCGTCGATTGCGATATTGGCCGCCATCGTCGTCGGTTCGCTATTCTACATGGCTGTCGAAAAGCCGGTGTTGCGCTTATCTCAGCACCTAGTTGCTGGTCCGGCAATGGCGCGAACGCGGCCTTCAAGAAGCGCACCTGCAACTGCCGTGAATGGTGCAGAATAGCAGAAGGGCTAATATTGCAGCAGCGCCTCGTCCCCAGGCAGGTAGCGCTCTTCGGTCAGGTCCAGTGACCGGACTGTCGACGACCTGGCCGCGTCGCGGTGCAGCCACCCCGGCGGCGCGGTCTTCGGCCGCTTGCCGCACTCACCGCAACGGAAGAACCGGGTCAGCCTCGGTCCCCCGGTAGGCTTCGAGGTTGACCTCCGTATGCCGTCCACAGCCATAGATCAGATCTATGGTCTGGATATCGAGGGGCCGCATGTTTTCGAGGTCCATGGGGAGCGGGATCGACCACTGCAGTCGCGCCTCATCGACCGCGTCGACCGCTGCCGCGATGCGCGCCCAATCAGCCTGGTGGAGATCATCCTCTAAGGTATCGAGCAGCGTGGCGACAACAGGCGCAGACGCCAGCGTGCCATGCTTCTCACGGCGGAGGATGTCTCCGCCATGGAGGGCAACGGCTCGCGATCAGTCGCGACGTCGGCGTGTCAATTTTCTCAGCTGGGCTTGATTGAGTTCCCGGGTCCGCTTGCGATCGGCGATCAACGCCCGCCGAAGCGCTGCACCGTGCAGCGGCTGTGCAATCCACCTTGACGACCGCGCGCGCGCAGGCCGCGCCTTACGTCTCGCGGGTGAAAGCCTCCGTGCCTTTTTGAGCATTGACGCTCGAGCCTGGCTCAGTGCGGCATTGGCCTTCTGCGCCACGGGAGTGTTGCCACCGTCAGCGGGAACTGCGGTCGAGATGGCGGCTGTCTGCGGTCTGACAGGCGGTGCGATGGGGGCTTTTGGGGTTTGGGCGACGGGAGCCTTGACCAGAGCCGGGCGGGGATCTGCCTGGCGGGTGTAATAGGCTGCGCCAACCGTGCTCATGATCCCCAGAACGACCGCGGCGATCGCCGAATATCGTGCCGTACGGATGCTTCGTTGGTTACGGGCCGTGAGGACCGACAAACGCTTGTCGATGTCCTGACGCTGGTTCGCGAGCGCCCAGAGCGCCGCGTTGCTCCCGATCCTCGCGCCGTAGTGCGAACCCGGAATCGTGCTCGCGGCGACCAGATATTCTCGATCGGCCGGCTCGATGGCCGGCGGTTGCAGGGGAGGATCGTCGGGGAGTGCTTCCGCAGACCGGGTTGCCGTTGAGGGAGATTCGCTGCTTGCCATGGCAAAGCTACGTATCAGATTGAATTAGGTTTTATGCAGCCAATCGGTCCCGACATAGCACACCGACGCCAATACTCCCCGGATGGCAGGCCGGGTCCTGCTTCAGGCCGCGACCGTTCCTCGTGGCGCAGGGCCATTCGATCGGGACGGCTGGGGCTTGGGCGCGGTGGCCGCCATATAGCCGACCAGCATCCACAAGGGGGCGGCGACCTTCATCGAGAAGATCGCGGTGCCGCCGATCATCATGTTGGCGAAGAGATAGACCGCGGTCGCCCAGGCGCAGCGCTTCGAGGCGGTGTCCGTCGCGCGCTGGCCGAGCGAGAAGAACAGCCAGATCGCGATCAGCCCGAAGATCGAACTCGACGCGGTGACATAGCCGAAGCCGGTATCCATGAGATGCCGCGCCTTCATCGCATTCGCACCGAATATGGTCGGAATGTCGAGCTTACGCAGCGCCTCGGTGGTGATGCCCAGTCGGCCGATCAGATCGTCGGTATGCTCAACATTGTCACCGACGACGAGAAACGCCAGCAGGACCAGGACCGGTGCAATTAGGAGGGTGAACCACCGCGACAGATGGGGAAATATGAAATATCCCATCATCGTCACCACCGCCAGCGCCGATGACGTCCGCGTGTTGTTCGAGAGCAGGATCAGCAGGATCGTCGCCACCATCGTCGTCCGGATGGCGACGCTCAGCCGCCCCCATGTGGCGACGAGGAAGACGCAGAGGATTCCGGCGAAGTTCGCGTTCGAAACCTGCTCCAGGAACACCGACGAGGTCCGCGCGCCCGAAAACACGCCAAAGGAAAAGCGCGATTCGAACCCCGCCGCATTGTTGAACAGGCCGGTCTCGTTGAACTCGCTCACCTCCATGCCGCGCGTTGCCGCATAGTAATTGCCCGGCTGGAACACCGACACATAGGCGGTCGGGAAGGCGATCTCGAAGATCAGCACCGTCAGCGTGATGATCGTGAGCAGCGCAAAGGCGAGATGCACCTGGGGAAAGCTGCACCGACGGCCGAGCAGGAAGAAGGACGCGATGATCGCGACGTTGCGAAAGGCATCGGGGAACACCGCATCGCTCGCGAGCGACGTGAACACCGCAAGGAGCGCAAACAGGTAGAGCAAGCCGATCGCCGGAGCGTCTTCGCCGTCTGGACGGCGCTTGAGCAGCGCCAGCCCCATCGCGCCGCCGAGCAGCAGCCCCTCCATCGCGATCGGCGCCGCGGACGTGAGGCCCTTCACATGCGCGCTGATGATCGCGAGCATCGCATTGTACAGGCTCGCGGAGAAGACGAGCGTGACCGCGAGGATCCCGAACCTTTGATCGCTGATCAGCGCCTTGCCGCCGGGTGGCGCCGCCGTCTTGGGCCGCGCCCTGACCCCGGTGATAGGTTGTGAAGTCTTCATGGTGTCACCGTTTGCAGTTGGTGCGGATAATCGAGGCCGACGCGCCGCTCGAGGAACATTCTACGGCTGCGCGTCGATGGCCAGCCCTAAATCCCGGCTCAGGATGTGCCCAGTTCGGCGGCGGCGGGCGGCTTGCGGCCACCGCGCAGCAGCCTGTTCATGCCCTTGAGCAGCGGGAGTTCGATGGTCCGGTGGACGACGATCCCGGCGACGCTGCTGACGACGAGCGCGAGGATAACGAAGACGGCACCGTTCGCCATGCCCAGATCGAGACCGACGACATGGGCCGCGACGCGGGTGCCCGCGATCACGAAGATATGGCTGAGATAGATGCTGTAGGACGCGTCGCCGAGCAGGGACAGTTTCGGCAGGTCGGGCAAATGGCCCGAGATCTCGATCTGGAGCGCCGCGCACAGCAGAATGACCGCGGGTATGCCGAGGACAATGAATTGCGAGACGGAAGGCCTTTCGAGATCCATCCAGAACAGCATGGCGAACGCGCCAAGCCCTGCCACCGCCCAGATGCCGGGCGACAGGCGCGGAAGACGGCGGATCGTACACGCCAGAACAATCCCCGCGAGAAATTCGGCGAGGCGGTCCGTACCGTAGAAGGCCGCGGTCGTCCCGGAGAGCCACGTCTTGGCCGACACGTACACGAGCGCCAGCAGCACGGCGACGAACAGGGGCCTGAGCGACTGCCTGACGGCCAGCGCGCACGCAAACACCGCGTAGAACATCATCTCGGTATTGAGCGTCCAGCCTGGAACGATGACCGGTGTCAGGACTTCCGCATTGGTCGCGGCAACGGCCGGGTTCCAATAGGGGAGAAACAGGAGCGAGAAGCCGAGATGCGGGAGGTCGAACTTGGTCGACCGCAACAGATCGCCGAAGAACAGCGCGACCATCGCGGCAAATATCGTCAGGACCCAGTAAAGCGGCGCGATCCGGATCAGGCGCTTGACCAGGAAGTCGCCAATGCCGACCTTGCGGTCCCTGGTCGTCCACCACATGACGAACCCGCTCAGGACGAAGAATATGTCGACGCCGAAGGATCCGGACAGCGGAAGTTCGCGAATATTCGCCACCTGCTCGACTTGTACGACCGCGTGGAAATAGACGACGGCCAGTGCAGCGACACCGCGCAGATATTGCAAGGACGACAGGTGCATCCCGGATTTTGGTACGGAGGTCACTGATTGTCCGCCTTACAGTTTAAACAGGTTTACTAGCCCTGCGGCACGCGACCGGTGCTGCAGGACAGGATATTCAACTATTATACGCTCAGAATTGGGCATCTGACGGGGTACAACCTCAGAGTCATAGGGTGCTCGTCGAACCACGTCGGCGGTTCAGCGCCATGTCGACGGGCTTAAAACCGCGTTATCAGATAGATAGAGGGCATATCTGACCGCACGCTGGTCCCCATCCGGTGTCGTGAGCGGGCTTCTGGCATAGAATGGCGCTGACTTCCACGGGATTCCCGGCGTCGGCGCGACCCGGAATGGCACTGACCGCGGCGGACAGGCGTGTCGTCGCATCGAAGCATCTGGTTACCGGACGATTCACTTTAGCGATGATCTCGGCCATGTTCATGCCGGACACGCGCCACCTGTGTCACACGAGTCGACGGCATCTCTCGAACTCTGTCAGTAATTGTGACGCTCTCGATAATTATTCCACGGCAACGTCTTGTTGCGGAAGAAAAATTTAACACAAATTGGCTATTTGAGGGATCGCACTGTGCTTCACATCGAGAGCACGGCATTCCATCCAAACCTCGTAGGTGAAGTAAGATGATTCTTCCTCGTGTCATCGCCGCTGCCACGGCCCTGCTGTCCTTCGCCACGGCCGCCGAGGCCGCGCCGCGGTTCGGCGTCAATCTCGCGGGATGTTCGTTCGTCGCGAACGGCGCCCTGTGCCCGACCGTGGCCGACGTCGCCTGGTACGTCGACAAGGCCGGGTTTCGCAGCATCCGCCTGCCGTTCAACGGCAGCCAGATGAATGACCCCGTCGTCCTCCAGCGGGTGGTCGACGTCGTCAAGGCGGCCAGCGCGCGCAACGTGCCCGTGATCCTCGACCGCCATGACTATAAATGGCCGACGCCGGCGGAGCAGATCGCATTCTGGCTGCCGATCCTGCGCAAGCTCGACAATTCCGAAATGGTCATGATCGACCTGATGAACGAGCCGCGCTTCTTCACCGATCCCGTGGTGACGAACGACTGGATGCAATGGGTTCGCGATACCAACCAGATCGTCGCAGGCATTCGCAAGGCGGGGTTCAAGCACCGCATCCTCGTCGAGTGGCCACAATGGTCCGCGTCATTCCGGTTCGACAAGAACGAACCGGCCAGCCGGGACTGCGAGAGCGCTGCATGCGCGATCGATCGCTCGGGCGGCCTCATCGACCCGCTGAACCGCATCATCCTGTCGCCGCATCGCTATTTCGACACCGGCTCCAGCGGTACCAATGCGGAGTGCGTCAGCGAACCGGCGGGCGACGGCGGACTGAAGATCTTCGCTGCGGCTGCCCGGAAGCGGGGATATCGGGCGATCCTGGGCGAATATGCACTGGGAAGCTCCAAGGGGCTGCCCGCATCCTGCACCGCGATCGCGGCGAACGTCGTCAAGTCGATCAAGACCGACAGTGACGTCTGGCTCGATGCGATGGCCTGGGGCGGCGGTCGCGCGTGGACGGAATCCTATTTCTTCAAGATCGAACCGACCAAGGGCACGCGGGAATCGGTGCCGGTGGCGGCCTACACGAAGATGATCGCGGGACAGTAAGCCGCGAGGGCCCCTCCCTCGCAGGCGCGGCGTGAAGGGCCGTATTCCGGCTCTTCACGCCCCTACCGGCCGACCTGCATCAGGATGGCGTCGGAGGGGAGCAGCTTGTCGAGGAAGGGCAGCAGCGCGGCGCCGATGACCGGTGCGTCGGCGGCGAGGGCGCCGCGGATGATCGTGGTCATCGGGGGCTGTACGGTGACCGCCAACGCGCCGGCGAGGCGGGCGATCAGGCGGTCGAGCAGCGCGGTGTCGAGCCGGCCGCCGATGACGATGGCGTCGGGATCGATCAGGCAGGTGATGTTGATCAGCGGTGCGATCAGCGCCTTGGCGGCGAGATCGACCCAGCGTTCGAGCACGCGGTCGGTCTGCGGATCGGCGGGCCGGATGTCCTTCTGGCTTTCGACATCGAGGCCGGCGTCCTTCAGCATCTGCAGCAGCGCCGAGATCGAGACGATGTCCTGCACGACCGCGCCCGGCGCCGGGTTGGTCGCGTCGGGCAGCAATCCCAGTTCGGCGCTGCGCTTGTTCGCGCCCTCGACGAAATGGCGGTCGATCATCAACCCGCCACCAAGCCCGGAATTGATCAGGATATAGAAGAAGCTCGCCAGCGGTGACCCCGCCCCCGCCTGCGCCTCGCCGATCGCCGCCGCCGCCGCATCGTTCTCGATCACGGTCGGCCAGGGCATGACCGGGGCGAGCAGCGCGGGGATCGAGAGGCCCGCCCAGCGATCATAATCCGACGGCCGCCCCGGCAGCGTGATGACGCCCAGATCATTGGGTACCGCGACCCCGACGCCGATCACGCGGTCGCGTCCGACCCCGGCCTCCGCGAGCAGCGATTCGAGGTTGTGCGCGACGAACGCGACGACGTCCTCGGGCATCGCAAAGGCGATATCCTGCGCGATCCGGCTGCGCACCTGACCCGCGAGATCGAGCGCGACCAGCGTCAGGTGATCGCGATCGATGTTGAGGCCGATCGCGACGCAGCCCAGCGGCTCGATCGTCAGCTGGATCGCGGGCTGCCCACGCGGGCCCTGAAGGCGGCCGACCTCTTTCACCAGACCGGCGTCGATCAGCCGGCGCGTGATGTTGGCGATCGTCGGCGCGGTCAGCCCGGTCGTCCGGCTCAGCTCGACACGGCTGGTCTCCGGGCTGAGCCGGATGGCCTGCAGAACCACGCGCTGATTATAGTCGCTCGCACGCGCCAGGTTCGTGCCCGACAACGACACTGCGAGGCGCGCACCGCGCGCTTCCCGTATCGGTTTGTCCATCGTGATATGCCCCTCCGACGTATTCTTACACGTCCGGCGAAAGAAAAGTCGATGGGCCCGGCCGGGCTCATCGATCCGCCCGGGCCCTATCACGCGCCACCCCGCTGCAACCGCATGGAAAACCGACCGCGTGAAAGAAAATTAAATTTCTTAATCTGCTTGCGCCCCGGTACGTCGGCCCCTAGCCTTGACCCCAGCACATCATGTCGCGCCGCCGTTCAATGGTTCGACAGTATCTTTCCGGCAATCCCGACGAGGACGCCGGCCCCGGACGTGTATTGGAGAGGCGCATTGGCAGCATCACGAGGCATCGCCTGCAAGGACACCGGGCGATTAGTGAAGCGTGTACGGAGCAATGTTCTTCCCGGACTTGCGGGTGCGGAGATGTCGGCCGCATGATCGGGGTGTCATCTGCTGCACTACTTCGCCGCGACATGCTGAAGGCCGGCGCTGCGGCGCTGTGCGCGGCAGCGGCGACGCCCGCGTTCGGCTTCGCGGCGTCGGCGCCCGTCGCTGGCGGCGCCCGGCCGCCGCGCGATCAGCGTCGCTTCGTCAGTCCGGCGGTTGAGCAGGAGATCGTGCGGGTGAAGGCGAGGATCGCGGATCCCGCGCTGCGCCATCTGTTCGAGACCTGTTATCCCAACACGCTCGACACGACGGTCCGGTTGGGGATCGTCGACGGCAAGCCGGACGGGTTCGTCATTACCGGCGATATCGAGGCGATGTGGCTGCGCGACAGCTCGGCGCAGATGCAGACCTATGTCCATCTCTGCCGCCGCGACCCGGCGCTGCGCCGCCTGTTCCACGGCGTCATCCAGCGCCAGGCGCGGTGCATCCTGATCGATTCCTACGCCAATGCCTTCATGGCGGATCCGCAGGCCAAGTCGAACCTGGGCGCGATCGACGACCTGACCGAGATGCGCGCGGGCGTTGCCGAACGCAAATGGGAGCTCGATTCGCTCTGCTATCCGATGCGGCTCGCCTATGGCTACTGGAGCGAGACGCGCGATACCGCGCCGTTCGATGCGCTCTGGGCCAAGGCGATGGCGCGGGCGGTGGCGACGATGCGCGAGCAGCAGCGCAAGACCGATGACGGCCCGTACCGGTTCGAGCGCGTCAATCGCCACGCGACCGAAACGCTGATGCTGAAAGGCGTCGGGGCGCCGACACGCAAGGTCGGGCTGATCCATTCGATGTTCCGCCCGTCGGACGATGCCTGCACGCTGCCCTTCCTGATCCCGTCGAATCTGTTTGCGGTGTCGGCGCTGCGCATGCTCGCCAAGGTTCATGTCGAGGCGCGGCACGACGGCGCCGCGGCGGCGGAGTGCGTTGCGCTCGCCGACGAGGTCGACGCGGCGCTGCGCACGCATGGCCGGATGGCGTATCGCGCGGGCGGCACGGGCGGCACGGGCACGGGCGGAGACGTCTGGGCGTTCGAGGTGGACGGGTTCGGCAATGCGATCTTCATGGACGATGCGAACGTGCCGAGCCTGTCGGCGCTGCCGCTGCTCGGCGCCGCGTCGCGCACCGATCCGCTGTACCGTCGGACCCGGGCAGCCGCCTGGAGCGCGCGCAACCCGTATTTCTTCACCGGCAGCGCGGCGGACGGAATCGGCGGCCCGCACAAGGGGCTGGGCATGATCTGGCCGATGTCGATCATCGTCCGCGCGATGACCAGCGATGACGATGCGGAAATCCGGCAATGCCTGCGCTGGCTGAAGACCACCGACGCGGGCACCGGCTTCATCCACGAATCGTTCGACAAGGATGACCCCAAACGCTTTTCGCGGCCCTGGTTCGCCTGGGCGAACGGGCTGTTCGGCGACCTGATCCTCGATCTCGAGCGGCGCCGCCCCGCCCTGCTGCGCGAGACCTTCTGATTCCCCCGACAGCCCGACCTTTAGGAGACCACCGCGTGATCCGCGCTACCCGTCGCGAGCTGCTTGCCGGCTCGACCCTTGCCGCGTTCGGCACGGCCCTTCCCCTTGCCGCACGCGCGCAGTCGCCGGCAGTGACCAGGCCCGACCTGTTCATCGGCACGGGCGGGCATGGGCACACCTTCCCCGGCGCGACCCTGCCGTTCGGGATGGTCCAGCTTTCGCCGGATACCAACAATCATGGCTGGGATGCCTGTTCGGGCTATCACCAGTCCGACCGTTCGATCATGGGCTTCTCGCACACGCATTTGTCGGGGACCGGGATCGGCGACATGCTCGACGTGCTGCTGGTGCCGACGCGCAAGCCGCTGAAGCTCGTCGCGGGGCCGCGCGAGACGCCGTCCGACGGCTATCGCCAGCGCTATACCGACGAACATGCCGAGCCGGGCTATTACCGCGTCAAGCTCGAGTCGGGGGTGCTCGCGGAGCTGACCGCGACCGAGCGGACCGGGCTGCACCGCTACACCTTTGCCAAGGGTCCGGGGCATATCCTGATCGACCTGACGCACTGCAAGCAGGAGACCGCGGAGGAGGCGATCCGGATCGAGGACGCGTCGTTGTCGATCGGCGAGGACGGCCTGCTGACGGGCAGTCGCCAGGTCTTCCGCTGGGCGGAGGGGCGCCGCATCCATTTCGCGATGCAGCTGTCGCGCAAGCCCGACCGCGTGCAATTCTATGGCGACGGCGACACGCCGGTTGCGGGCGGCGGGCGCGGCGTGACCGGGCACCGGCTGAAGGTCGCGCTGTTCTTCGACGATGCGGGCGCGGCACCGATCCTGGTCAAGACCGGCATCTCGGCGGTCGACGTCGCAGGCGCGCGCGGCGCGCTGGCCGAGGCACCGGGCTGGACATTCGACGCGACCTGCGCCGCTGCGCGCCGGATCTGGGCGAAGGAACTGGACATGGTCCGGGTTGCGGGCGGGACGCCGGCGCAGCGGACGATCATGGCGAGCGCGCTCTACCACACGCTGATGGGCCCGACCTTGTTCAGCGACCGCGACGGTCGCTATGTCGGGCTCGACCAGCAGGTCCATACCCTGCCCGCGACCGAACGCGCGTACAGCGCCTATTCGCTGTGGGACACGTATCGCGCGCTGCATCCGTTGATGACGCTGGTCCGCCCCGACATGGCGGAGCGCTTCGTCCACGATCTCATCCGCCAGACGCAGCAGAGCCCCTATGGCCCGCCGACCTGGCCGTTGCAGGGGTTCGAGACCGGGTGCATGAACGGCTGGCATTCGGTCGCGGTGCTCGCCGAGGCGCATGCCAAGGGGATCAAGGCCGATTATGCGGCGGCCTGGCCCAATATCCGCCGGCGTGCCTTCGACCCGCAGTACAAGGACAGCCTCGCGACGCTCGGCCGCGATCATTACATGCGGCTCGGCTATATTCCCGCGGACAAGATCAAGGAGTCGGTCAGCCGGACGCAGGAATATGCGTATGACGACCATGCGATGGCGCTGCTCGCCGACGCGATCGGTAAGACCGACGATGCGGCGCTGCTCCGCAAGCGCAGCGGCAACTGGCGCAACGTGATCGATCCGAAGATCGGCTTTGCCCGGTCGCGCTTCGCCGACGGAAGCTGGTGGGCGGCCTATGATCCGATCCAGCTCGGCCACATGCCACAACCGCGGTGGCGGGACTATACCGAGGCGAATGGCTGGCAGGCGACCTTCCTCAACCAGCACGACATATACGGGCTGATCGCGCATTTCGGCGGCGATGCGGCGTATGACGCGAAGATCGATTCCTTCTTCAACGCGCCCTCGACGCTGCCCGCCAACGCGCCACCCGACATTGCCGGGCTGGTCGGGCAATATGCGCATGGCAACGAGCCCGGGCATCATGTGGCGTATCTCTATGCCTATGTCGGGACGCCGTGGAAAACCCAGGCGATGGTCCGCCGCTTATGCACCGAGATGTACAAGGACGATCCCGACGGCGTGATCGGTAACGACGATTGCGGCCAGATGAGCGCGTGGTTCATCCTGTCGTCGCTCGGATTCTATCCGGTCGATCCGACGACGGGGATCTATGTCTTCGGGTCGCCGCTGTTCGACAGCGGCGAGATGCGCGTCGGCGCGGGCAAGACGCTCCGGGTGCGCGCGATCGGCAATGCGCCCGACCGGCCCTATGTCCAGTCGGTGCGCTGGAACGGCAAGCCCTGGACCCGCAACTGGATCGCGCATGCCGACCTGATCCAGGGCGGCGAGCTGGAATTCACGATGGGCGCGAAGCCGTCGCGCTTCGGCACGCGCGCCGAGGACCGTCCGCCCTCGGCGCCGCGCTGACGCCCGCTGTCGAGGTCGGGATCAGAAGAAGGTCTCGACCACCTCGACGCAGGTGAAATCGTCATCGACCACCAGCACCCGCCGCCATTTGTCGAAGGTGAGGCAGGGGTGCGAGATGTCGAAGGCGATGACGTCGCCGACCGCGATGTCATCGCCGGGGGTGATCGCCAGATAGGCGTGCTGGTCCATCAGCCCGGTCACCGCCCAGTGCGCGGGGGCGTCGACCGGGCGGCGGTCGCGCGCCTTGCGGAACAGCGTCGCGGGCCGGGGAAGCCCGGCATCGAAGGCAACGTCGCGCTTGCCCATCGCGATGACCGCGCGCGCCGGATCGGGGATCGACTGCACCACCGCCCATACGCGCAGCGCGGGCAGCAGCGCGTCGCCAAAGCTCGGCGCGACCGGATTGCGTTTCAGGATCTGGTCCTGCGCGATGCGGTACAGGCCGTCGTCATGGCTGATGTAGCAGCCAGGGCGCAGCACGACCTGGACATCGCCGGCCTTTGCCAGCGCGGCGGTTTCCTCTGCGACCACGTCGTACCAGGCCGAGCCCGCCCCCGACAGGATCGCGGGCGTCCGCGCGATCCGCCCCGTCGCGAGCAGATCGCGCGTGATCGTCACCGCACGACGGATGAACCGCCGGACCTCCGCCTCGTCGCTCAGCACCCCTTCGTAGAATTCGACCCCGGCGAGATGGAGATGCCCCGGCCAGTGCGCGACCGCGTCGAGCACCCCGGCGAGCGCGGCGGCATCGCGGACGCCGGTGCGGAAGCCCGACTGGTCGGGCTCGGGGGCGAGTTCGACGAGCAGGTCGAGCGACACGTCGGCGGCGCGGCACGCCTCCCCGAGCAGCGCCACCCCGGCGGCGGAATCGACGATGCAGATCAGCCGCAGCGCAGGATCGGCGAGCAGATCGACGATCGCGGCGATATTGGCGTCGCCGACGATCTGGTTCGCGATCAGGATGGTGTCGATGCCATGCGCCGCCGCGACCTGCGCCTGCTGGCTGGTGGCGACCGTGATGCCCCACGCGCCGGCATCGATCTGGCGCTTGAAGAGCGCGGGCGCCATCGTCGTCTTGCCATGCGGTGCGAGCGACACGCCATAGGCATCGATGAACGCGCGCATCCAGTCGAGATTATGCTGCATCCGCCGCGCATCGAGCACCGCCGCCGGAAACATGACGTCCCCCGCGAGCAGGTTCCAGCGCGCGGCCGCATCCCGACCGATACCCTTGTGCAGCTTCACACCGACGTCGCTCACGGCAGACCTCCCAGATAAAGAAAATTGTTTACATTATTTCGACCCGCGGTGACAGTGTCGATCCAGCCCGGCCACGACAGACGCGTGGCACTGACCTCTGGAACCTCTGGGAGGTGAAATGATGGCGACAGTCATTGCCGGTGTCGACGTGTATGACGGCAGCGGCGGCGCGGCCTTCCGCGCCGACGTCGAGATAGGCGACGGGATCATCGCGCGGGTCTCGGCGGCCGCTGCGTCGCCGCCGCCGGGCGCGATCGACGGGCGGGGCCTGGCGCTCGCACCCGGGTTCATCGACGCGCATACGCATGACGATCTGGTCGTGATCGCGGCGCCCGCGATGACCGCGAAGGTGACGCAGGGCGTGACGACGGTGGTGGTCGGCAATTGCGGGATCAGCGCAGGCAGTGATCTGAGCGCGCATGCCCCCCTGCCCGACCCGCTGGTGCTGCTCGGTGGCGCGGACGAATTCCGCTATTCCGATTTCGCGGCCTATGCGCAGGCGGTGGACGCCGCGGTCCCGGCCACCAATGTCGTCGCGCTGATCGGCCATACCGCGCTGCGTGCGCGACACATGGACGGGTTCGACCGCGATGCGAGTGACGACGAACGCGCGGCGATGCGCCGCGACCTGGAGGACGGGCTGGCGGCAGGCGCGTTCGGGCTGTCGACCGGGCTCGCCTATGCCAATGCCAACGCCGCCTCGACCGCGGAGGTGATGGCGATCGCACAGGCGTTGCGCGGTACCGGCGCGCTCTATTGCACGCATCTGCGCAGCGAGGCGGCGGCGATCGTCCCCGCGCTGGACGAGGCGTTCGCGATCGGCCGGCACGCCGCCGCGCGCGTGATCGTGTCGCATCTCAAATGCGCGGGCGCGCCGCAATATGGTCGCAGCGGCGAAATCCTCGCGATAATCGAGGACGCCGATGCGCATCAGCCGGTCGGGTGCGACTGCTACCCGTATACGGCAAGCTCCTCGACGCTCGATCTGAAGCAGGTCGTGCCGGAGACGCCGATCCGGATCACCTGGTCGGACGCCGAGCCCGCCCAAGCGGGACGGATGCTCGCGGACATCGCCGCCGAATGGAACGTCGACCTGCGCGCCGCCGCAACGCGGCTGCAACCGGCGGGTGCGGTGTATCACTGCATGACCGACAGCGATGTCGACCGGATCCTCGCGCATCCGCTGACGATGGTCGGGTCGGACGGCCTGCCCTGCGATCCCCGGCCGCATCCGCGGCTATGGGGCAGTTTCCCGCGCGTGCTCGGCCATTATGCGCGCGACCGCGGCCTGTTCCCGCTGGCGACCGCGATCCGCAAGATGACCGGGCTTCCCGCCGATCGCTTCGGCCTGCACGACCGGGGCTATGTCCGCGCAGGGCTCGCCGCGGATCTCGTATTGTTCGACCCCGCACGCATCGCCGACCGTGCGACCTATGACGAGCCGACGACCGCGGCTGATGGCGTGGTCGGTGTCTGGGTCAACGGCGTCGCGACGCTCGCGCTCGGTCGACCGACCGGCGCCCGCGCGGGCCGGCTGCTGCGCCGCGCAAACCCCATTACCCAGTGAAGGAATGATCAGATGACGGACGGACTCAAGCGTTATGGCGTCGAAGGCGGCAGCGGCACCGGTGGCCAGCATCTGCCGTTCGCGCGCGCGGTCGGCGCAGATGGCTGGCTGTTCGTATCGGGCCAGGTGCCGATGGTCGATGGCGAGGTGATCGACGGCGGCATCATCCCGCAGACGCATCAGGCGATCCGCAACGTGCTGAAGATCCTCGATGAAGCCGGATATGGCCCCGAGCATGTCGTACGCTGTGGCGTATGGCTGGACGACGCGCGCGACTTCATGTCGTTCAACCGCGTATTTCAGGAATATTTCGGCGCGCATCCCCCCGCGCGCGCCTGCGTCGTGTCGCAGATGGTCGTCGACTGCAAGGTCGAGGTCGACTGCGTCGCCTGGAAGAAACCGTAAGTGCAGCCGGGCGGCATGCTGCTGACCGAGGCGGCGATCGCCGTCGCCGCGCTCATCGTGCTGATCGTGCGGGTGCGGCTCAGCCCGTTCATCGCGCTGACGCTGGTGTCACTCGCGCTCGCGCTGGTCGTCGGCATCCCGCTCGGATCGATCGTCAAGAGCTTCGAGGCGGGCGTCGGTGGCGCGCTCGGGCATATCGCGCTGGTCGTCGGGCTTGGCACGATCCTCGGCAAGATGATGGTCGAAAGCCGCGGCGCGGAGCGGATCGCGGACAGCGTGATCGGCTTTTTCGGCCCTGCGCGCGCCGACTGGGCGATGATGACGGTCGCGCTGATCGTCGGCCTGCCGGTGTTCTTCGAGGTCGGCTTCGTCCTGCTGGTGCCGATCGTCTTCACGCTGGCGCGGCGGCTCGGACAGCATCCGATGCGGATGGGGCTGCCGATGGCGGCGGGGCTGTCGGTGGTGCATGCGATGGTCCCGCCGCATCCGGCGGCGTTGCTGGCGACGCAGGCGTATAATGCGGATGTCGGGCTTACCGTGCTGTTCGCGTTGATCGTCGGCATCCCGACCGCCGCGATCGCCGGACCGCTTTATGGCCGGCTGGTGATCCGGCATCTCGCACCGCAGCCGATCGCCCCCGCCGCGGTCGTCGAGGCCGAGGACACACGGAGCCTGCCCGGCTTCGGCATCACGCTTGCGACATTGCTGCTGCCCGTCGTGCTGATGCTCGCCGGCAGCCTCGCGACGATGATCGCGCTGCCCGGATCGCGGCTCGACGGCATCCTCCGCTTCGTCGGCACGCCGGTCGTCGCGCTGCTCGCCGCGGTGCTCGTCAGCTACTGGACGCTGGGGCTCGCGCGCGGGATGAACCTCGGGACGATCCAGAAGTTCACCAACGACTGCCTCGCGCCGACCGCGATGATCACGCTGGTGGTCGGCGTGGGCGCAGGATTCGGCCGCGTCCTGATCGACAGCGGCGTATCCGACGCGATCGTCGCCGCAGCGACCAGCGTCCACATGCCGATCGTGCTGCTCGCCTGGCTGATCGCGGCGCTGATGCGCGTGGCGACCGGGTCGGCGACGGTGTCGATGGCGACCGCCGCGGGGATCATCGCGCCGCTGGCCGCGGCCAATCCCGGGATCCGGCCCGAGCTGCTGGTGCTCGCGACCGGTGCGGGATCGGTGATTCTCAGCCACGTCAACGATGGCGGCTTCTGGCTGGTGAAGGAGTATTTCGGGCTGAGCGTCGCCGACACGATCCGTAGCTGGACCGTGTGCGAAACGCTGATCTCGGTGGTCGGGCTGGCGCTGACGCTACTGCTGTCGCTGGTCGTCTAGCCTATCTGCCCCCGATCGTCGTCGCGGGGCTGTTCCACCCGCGCAGCCGCACCGTGGCGACGCCGCGGTCGCCCGGATAGGAGACGGTGACGTCACGCGTCTCTCCGGGCAGCA
This sequence comes from Sphingomonas sp. CFBP9019, assembly GCF_034045155.1. NCBI lineage: Bacteria > Pseudomonadati > Pseudomonadota > Alphaproteobacteria > Sphingomonadales > Sphingomonadaceae > Sphingomonas > Sphingomonas sp. CFBP9019. The sequence goes on from NZ_JAXCWK010000003.1 coordinate 81,383, forward strand.
GCGAGACGTAATTGTCGCTGAAATAGGCTGGCAGGATCTGCACGCCCTTGCCGTCGAACAGCGTCAGCTTGGTCTGCAACGCGGGTGTCGTGCCCCGATTGGACAGCGTGACCCGGAGCGAGCGTTCGCCCGCCGCCGCCGCCGCTGCCGCCACGTCAGCCCGGAGCGTGGCCTGTGGCATCGCCGACAGCGCGCGCAGATCCGCGGGGTTCGCCGCCTGCCAGTAGAAATTCTCCGACACGCGGCTCCCGTCGGCGGCGGACGCGTCGAGCCGGACCAGCACTGGCCCCTTCGCCAGCGCCGCATCGAGCGCCAGCGGGAAGAGCGCGACCGTGGCGTTGGCGGGCAGGTCGACGGTCTGCGCGTGGGTCGCGACGGTCGCGCCGGTCAGATCGGTAACCCGCGCGGTTGCCCTGACGCCGGTCAGCGGCCGGCGCGTGGTGTTGACCATCACCACCTGACGGCCCGGCTGGTTCATCTGGATATGAACCGGCTCCGCCCCCTTCTTGGTGCCGTAGAACGCGGCGTGCGTGTCATAGTCCGACGAGTAGATCTGGAAATCGCTCGAGGGCCAGGCAGGGTGCGTCATCCACAGCATCCGGGCGCTGTTGGTGGTCCACAGCCCGGCATTGAACCCTTCGAAGATCGCGCGGTGCGACTCGTAGTTGAGCATCTGCGCCTTGCGCTCGAAATCGGCGAGATCGCGGGCCGGACCGAATTCGGTGTCCATCGCGCGCACGAAGCTCGCCATCGAGACGCCGCGTTCCTGATGCCAGTCGTGATAGACCCAGGTGTCGCTGATCGGCCAGCGATCCTCGACGGGGACGGTGCGCTGCCACGATTCCAGCGTCGGAAAGCTCGCCGTGCCGACCTCGATCGCGAAGCCGTGCGGATAGCCGGTGAAATAATCCTCCGGCGGGTGCCATTCATAGGGCCCCGATCCGCCGAGATTGATGACGCGCGAATTGCCCTTGTAAAGCCGGGTGCCGTCCTCCTGCCAGACCATGTCCTGCAGCGCGGTCTGCAGGATCGGTTGCGGCACACCTTCGTTGCGGCCGAACCAGAGGATGATCGACGGGTGGGTGCGATAGCGCCGCACCACGTCACGCGCATTGGCGACGAACAGCGGCACGTCCTGCGCCTCCGCGTCATTGTCCTGCGTCGATTCCCAGAAGTCGTTGAGCACCATCAGCCCGTGGCGGTCGGCGAGCGCGTAGAATGCCTCTTCGGTGCTCTGCCCCATCCAGTTGCGGATGATGTTCATCCCCGCCTCGCGGTGGAGCCGGAAATAGGGGGTCAGCCGGTCGGTGCCGACCCGCTTCATCATGTCGTCCATGCCCCAGTTGCCGCCGCGCGCGGCGATGCGGACGCCGTTGACGCGCAGCACCATCTGCGGCGACAGCGGATCGTCGGGCAATGCAGTGACCGCAGGCGATGTCTCCGCCCCCGGCATCAGCGAATTCGCCCAGCCGCCGCGGACCTTGCGCAGCGCCGGGTGACGTTCGTCGATCACCGGCGTGCCGAGATCATGCGCGAGCGCGGTATCGACCAGCACACGCCGCAGCGCCCCCGCGGTGTCGAGCGACGACAGCTCATACGTCACGCTGCGCATCCCGAAATCAAGACTGCGGCGGTCGGACACGACCCGGTCGCTCACCACCGTCAGATCGAGCCGGTGCAGCGCCGGGTCGCCATAGCCGTTGGGCCACCAGAGTTTCGGCTTCTGCACCGCGAGTTGCGGGAAGCTGCTCGGGGTGAAGCGCACGACCTGGCTGGCACCGGGCGGAAGCGTCACACGCTGTTCAACCGCGACATCGTCGAACGCCGCACGCACGGTCGCCGAGGCCGGCGCGGTGCCGTGGTTCGTCACCGGGACCTCGATCGAGACCTCGGCGACCGCATTGTCGGGCCGCGGCAGGCGGGTCGAGACCGCCGGATCGCCGATCGTCACGAACCCGGTCGCGGCGAGATCTACACCCTGCCACAGCCCGGTGTTGCGATCGCGCACGCCGGGGATCCAGTCCCACCCCTCGCTCGCGCCGAAGGTCGGACCGTCGCTCATCAACGCGCCGCCATTGTCGCCGCGCCCGCCGGCGAGCGACTGTTCGTGCGCGATGCCGGGATGCGGCGGCGGCGCGACGAGCACCGCGATGCTGTTGCGCTGCCCGGGCCGGAGCCGGTCGGTCACGTCGAACCGCCCGCGGATAAACGCGCCCTTCACGTCGCCGATCGCGGTGCCGTTGACCCACACCTGCGCCGCATAGTTGACGCCGTCGAACGTCAGCGTCAGCCGCTTGGCCGGGGTCGCGGGCAGCGTGAATTCGCTGCGATACCACCAGGATTGCCGCGACAGGCTTTCGGGGATCGCCATGTTGTTCAGGCCGATCGTCGGATCGGGATAGACGCCGCGATCGACGAGCGTCGTCAGCACCGTGCCCGGCACGGTCGCGGCATACCACGAGCGGGCATCGAACCCCGGCTGCGAGATCGCGGCCCCGTTCACTTCGACGGTCGGCGCCGCGACCAGGCGCCAGGCATTGACGGCATAATGCCCCTCGCGCGTCGGTGCGAGTGCGGGGGCGGTCGATACGGGGCTTGCGACGGGTTTCGAAAAGGGCGCCTTGCCGGTCGGGAGTTCCCAGGCCGGTTGCGGGGCGGTCAGGCCATATTGCGTCTTGACCTGCAGCGGCCAGGACGGGCTGGCATCCTCGAACCGGATCAGCGCCGCGTCGGGCTGACGCCGGGCGAGCGACGCGATCGCGGGTGCGGCGAGCAGCATGGGATCGAGCGCGAACGCGGCGATCCGCCCCGCAAACCCGGGCTGACCAGGCAGGCGCGGTCCGAGCGCGACGACACCGGTGGCCGGCGGCATCGCCGCGGCGGTGGCGGTGCCGACGAGCCGCCCGTCGACGAAGAAGCGCACCCGCCCCGCATCCGCGGTCGCGGTCAGCAGGTGCCAGGACTCGCGGGTGATCGCCGCAGTGGCGCGGAGCGTCGTCGCGCCCATCTGGAAAACGGGCTTGCCATCGTCGAGCGCGAACATCCGTGCGGCCGCGCCGGCGGGTTTGCCGATCGCCGCGACCGGCACGCGCCCCTTGGGCAGCAGCGTCGGGTTGATCCATGCGCGCATCGTCCATTGCGGCATCGGCGGCAGTGCCTCGTCGGCGGCATAGCCCTGTACCGGACGTTCGAGACCGTCGGATCCGGCGAGGAACACCGCGTTATACGGCCCGATCGCCGCCCGCTTCGGGTGCGCGATCCGCGACGACGGCCAGTCGACCTGCTGTGCCGCCGCCTGCGCCGGCCCCTGCATGGGGGCGACGCCGGCGCACAGCGACGCCGTATAGATCCTGATGGCACTCATCTCGCAGGCTCCCCTTGGGTGTCGTTCGCGTTATTTCGGCAGCACGGTCCGCGTCCCGGTGATCGTCACGTCCGTCCAGATCCCCGCCGCGTCCCCGGGCTGCCCGCCGCCGACGAACAGCCGGTAGCGGCCCGGCACGACGGCATGCGTGCCGTCATGCTCGACCATGCCGAGGCTGCGCGGGTCGATGGCGAAGTCGACGGTGCGGACTTCGCCGGCGCGCAGCGGGATCCGGCGGAACCCGACGAGCTGGCGTTGCAGCACGGGAATCGTCCGCCCCTGTTCCTGCGCGTCGACGGGTGCGAGATAGGCCTGGACCACCTCGTCCCCGGCGAGCTTGCCGGTGTTGGTCACGGTGACGCTGACCGCCAGCGGCTGTCCCGCGGTCACACTCGCTGAAGGTGCCGTCCTGGGGGCGTAGGCGAAGCGCGTGTAGCTGAGGCCGTGGCCGAACGGGTAGAGCGGCGTACCGCTGAAGAAACGGTAGGTCCGGTTCTTCATGCTGTAATCGATATAGGCCGGCAGATCGCGCGTCGTGGCATAGACCGTCACCGGCAGACGCCCGCCCGGATTGATATCGCCCGCCAGCATCCGCGCGATAGCGGTCCCGCCGGACTGGCCCGGATACCAGGCGGCGACGACCGCATCGGCATGGTCCCTGCTCCACGGATCGGCGATCGCGGAGCCGGTCAGCTGCACGACCACGATCGGCTTCCCGGCGGTGGCGAGCGTTTCCAGAAGCGCGCGCTGCGGCTCGGGCAGTTCGATCGCGGTGCGGTCGCCGCCGAGGAAGCCCGGCACGTCGAGCCGCAGCGCCTCGCCCTCGAGCGTCGGCGACAGGCCGGTGAACACCACGACCACATCCGCAGCGCCGGCGGCGGCGAGCGCCTCGCCGCGCTGCGCGTCGATCGGCGCGACCCAGCGCAGGCCGATCCCGCCATCCTCGCTTGCGTGCACATAGTCGATGCGGAGGTCGTGCGGTTTGGCGTCGGTGACGGTGACCTCCGCCTCGACTGCGCTATCGCTGCCGTCGTCGGTGATCAGCGGCTTGCCGTCGAGCCACAGCTTAACCGGATCATGGCCTTCGCAGTCGAAGCAGCGGGGGACGTCGAGCCGCAGCCGGTAGCGGCCGGGGCCCGGCGGCGTCAGTTGCCCGGTCCAGCGGACGCCGTAGCCTTTGCCCGACAATCCTGGAACGGGCGGTGCGCGATCCCAGTCGAAGTCGATCGTGCGGTCCTGCCGGGTCGCGACCCGCCGGGTCATCGCGCCGTCGCTGAAATACTCGCCTGTCAGCCCCGGCCTGCCATTCGCGGACAGGGCGGTTTCGGGGACGGGCAAGGCGACGCCCGCCGCCAGCCCGCTGCCCTGCGCATAGGTGACGCGATCGGCGCCGAAACGCGCGCGAATGCCCTGCAACGGCGTGACCGGCGCGCTGGCGGTGCCGTGATAATTCGCCTCGAGCACGTCGAGCGAGTCGGCATTGGGCCCGATCACCGCGATCCGGGTCCCGGGCTTGAGCGGCAGCCGGTCCTTGTTGGTGAGCAGCACCAGCGACTTTTCCGCCGCGGTCTGCGCGAGCGCGCGGTGCGCGGGCGTGTCGACCTGCGACGGCGCGATGCGCGTCCAGGGGCTGCGCTGGCCAAAGGCGATGCCGAGCGCCGCGCGCGACGCGAGCACACGACGCAGCGACGTGTCGATCGCGGCTTCGGGTACTAGACCCTTGCGAACCGCGGCGGGCAGCGCATCATAGCTCGGCCCGCAATCGAGATCGGTGCCCGCCTGCAGCGCCGCCGCGGCCGCCGAGGGCAGATCGGGGCGGTAATAATGGAAAACGGAGATATAGCCGACCGCATCGCAGTCCGATACGACCATGCCGTCGAACCCCCAGTCGCCGCGCGCGCGGTCGGTCAGCAACGCGGACGACGCACAGGCGGGTACGCCGTGAAGCGAGTTATAGGCGCACATGATCGACCGCGCGCGGCCTTCGGTCACCGCCATGCGGAAGGCCGGCGTATAGGTCCCGGCCATGTCGCGCGGGGAGATATCCGCGTCGAAGCTGTTGCGCCCCGCCTCCGGCCCCGAATGCGCCGCGAAATGCTTCGGCGTCGCGATCGCCCTGGGATGCGCGGCATCGGGCCCCTGGATGCCGCGAACGAACGCGACGCCCAGCTTGCCCGTCAGATAGGGATCCTCGCCATAGGTCTCCTGCCCCCGCCCCCAGCGCGGATCGCGGAAGATGTTCAGGTTGGGCGACCAGATGTGCAGCCCCGCGAAACGCCGCCGGTCGCGCGTCGAGCGCACGCCGTTGTACTTCGCCCGCGCCTCGGTCGAGACGACCGTGCCGACCTGATCGAGCAGCGCGGTATCCCAGCTCGCCGCCAGACCGATCGCCTGTGGAAAGACGGTCGCGATCCCGTTGCGCGCGAGGCCGTGCAGCCCCTCGCTCCAGTAATCATATGCGGGCAGATCGAGCCTGGGCAGCGCCGGCGCGCTGCTGCCGAGCTGCGCGGCCTTCTCCTCCAGCGTCATCGCCGCGATCGCCGTCTCGACGGCGGGTGGCGTCGCTTGAAGATCAGGCGCCTGGATATCGGCGGCCATCAGCAGGAACGGCAGCATCGGCTTTCCCCAGTTAATCGGATCCGATGACCGACCCGGTCATGCTCAACGGCATACCGGGCCGGGGTCATCAGAAGTTCGCGCGCATGCCGACCCGAAACGCGCGTCCGACGACGTCGTAGAGACCGGGGTTGGTGATATCGCTGGGGACGGTGGCGGCGTCCTTGTTGAACATGTTGTCCACCTTGACATAGCCCTGCACCGCGTCGGTGAATTTGTACGAGGCGCTGATGTCGACGTAGAAGGCGCTATCGAGGTGATTGCGATCGATCGTCGGGTGATCGATCGTCGAGACCGGGCAGTTGGTCTGGCAGACGATATATTCGTTGCTGATCACGCCCGCGCTGATCCACCGCTCCTGCAGCGTCATGCTGAAGAGGTCGGTCGTCCAGTCCTGGACCGCGAGAACCTTCCAGCTCGGCGTCGCACCCTGCCCCAGATTCACGCCCGCACCCTGAATGGGGATCGTGTTGGGCAGACCGCGATCCGAGACGAAGTTCTTCACATGGGTCGCCAGACCGCGCAGCGACGCCTGGCCGGGCAGCCCGATGCCCGACAACGGAACCTGGTAGCTCGCCTCGATGTCGAAGCCGTCGGTGAAGATCGACGCGAAGTTGAACGGCTGGACGGTGACCGAGGCGTTGTTCGGATCGCTGATGTCGAAGCTGTTGCAGGTGAAGGTCACGCCGGCGAAGCAGAGGTTGATCTGGGTCTGCGCATCGAGCGCCGCGATCGCGCTCTTGATCTTGATGCGGTAGTAATCGACCGAGATGTTCAGCCGCGGCGCCCAGGACGGACGCGACAGGATCACGCCGAATTCGGTATTGCGCGCGACTTCGGGGCGCAGCGCGGTGTTCCCCGTGGTCGTCTGGAGCACGGTGAGCGTACGACCCGGATTGAACGGATCGGTCGTGCCGGTGCGATTGCTCGTGACCGGCGCGGCGAAGAGCTCGCTCAGATTGGGCGCGCGGATATCGCGCGAGGTCACGCCGCGGAAGCGGATGCCGTCGACCGGCGTGTCCCAGGTCGCGCCGACCTTCCACGTATAGACCGTCCCCGACGTGCTGTAGTTGGTCGCGCGCCCGGCGGCATTGAGGTTCGCCTTGCCGACCCCGTCCGAGTTGAACAGCGGGGCATTCACCTCGAGGAAGGATTCATAGACGCTATAGGCGCCGCGGCCGTCGCGGTAATTGCCCGCATACCAGTTGCCGCCCTGCGGGTTCAGCAGCGGGTCGCTGGGGTATTGCGCATCGTACGCGCCGCTGGTCACGACGCCGTTGCCGTAAGGATCGGCATTCACCTGATAGAATTCATGCCGATATTCGCTGCCGAACGCGACCGACAGTGCGCCGGCTGGCAGCTGCAGCGGCTCGCCGCTGACGGAGAAGCTCGCGACGTCCTGGGTCTGGCGCGTATGCTGGTACGGTCCGTTGCCCGGAAGGATATAGGCGAGCGCCGCGGCGCTGGGCGTCTGGCCGCCGATGATGTTGAGCGGGACACAGCCGCTGGCGACAGCGGCGGGATTGGCACAGGTGATGCTGCCATCGGGCGCGCGGACCGCCTGGATCGCGGCATTGTAGCGCGGCATCAGCGGGATATCGCGGACGGTGATGTCGGTGATGCCCGTGCCGTGCTGATAATAGGCATCATAGCGCCAGTCGCCGCCGAACGCCTGGATCTTGCCCTTCGCGCCGGCGACGAAGCGATATTGCTCGCGCTCGGTACGGACGCTGATCGAGTCGGGGAAGATCGCGTTGTCGACGCCGTAGCGGAACTGGGTGATCCCGTTCGCCGCGCAGGCCTCCTGGACCGAGGTAGGGACATAGGGGTTGGCGCATTGCAGCGTCAGGTTGCCGAACTGCGCGGATCCGACATTGGGAATGTTGCCCGTCGTCACCCGGGCGACGTTGACGGTGGTGTAGAGTTCATTGTCGGGATCGATGTCGAAGCCGATCCGGCCATAGCCGCTGAGCCGCGTGATCGTCGACTTGAGCGAATTGGCGTTGGTCACGTTGCCCGACCGGTCGCCGCCTTCGCACACGCCATTGTAGCAGCCGAGCACGTTGCCGTTCGCATCCTTCAGCGGCACGCCGTTCGAGCCATATTCGAACTGCCGCGGATTGCCGTTCACGTCGAACGCAGTGCCCTGGAGCGGGCCGGCGGTGATCAGGCCGTAGAGCGCCGTGTTGTTCGCCTGGGTGAAGCTGCGATCGAGATATTGCGGGCCGCCGTCATTGGTGATGCCGCGGTTGATCAGGTTGCGCGAGACCAGCCAGTTGCGCCCGCCCGGACCGCTGCCGTCGGGATTCGATCCGACGCCGAAGCCGGCCGATCCGATCCCGTCCTCGTGGCTGTATTCGCCGCTGCCGATGAGATGCAGCCGGTCGTTGAACAGCGACTTCCCGACCGCGGCCTGGACCGTGTAGTTGCCGTCATCGCCGTAGGTGCTGATGCCCGACTGGAGATTGGCCTTGAAGCCGGTGAAGCGGGTGTTGGTCACGAAATTGACCACGCCGCCGACCGCGTCGGAGCCGTAGGAGGCGGAGGCGCCCCCGGTCACGACGTCGACCCGCTCGATCAGCAATTGCGGGAACAGGCTGACATCGGCGACGCCGGTGACGTTCGCGCCGACGACCCGCTGGCCATCGATCAGGGTGAGCGTGCGGATCGGCTGAAGGCCGCGAAGACTGAGCGCGCTCAGCCCCTGCACGCCGGTCGAGGTGCCGTTGGCGCCGACGGTGGCGCCCGTGCTGCCCTGGAGCGAGGGCAATTGCGCGACGGTCGTGAAGACGTTGGGCTGCGCGTTCTTGGCGATCGACTCGGCGCTCAGCACCTGAGTCGGGGTCGGTGCGGTGAAGCCCGACGAGATGATCCGCGAGCCGGTGACGACGATGTCGGACTGCGGGGTGGCGGGCGCGGGAGCCGCTTCCGTTGCGGGCGCGGCGTCCGGTGTCGGGGCCGCCTGCGCCGCGGGGGTCTGGCTCTCGGCGGGCACCGGCTTCGTCGCGTCCTGCAGCACGTCCTGCGCAAAGGCCGGTGTCGCCAGCATCGTCGATGCCGCCAGAACCGAGCGCAGCACTGCAAAATTGATCACTTGGCGCATCACATACTCCCCACATCAACCGGGGCGCTTGCTGGCCCAATGTCGTTTCGGGGGTCGGCTTAAGTCGATCAATCTCCCTGCGCAACATAAGTTTCATAAAATGTCTTTTTATATTTATATCCATCTTTTGAGACTTTTTTGGTAATATATTGGTACCCTGCACCTGATAGTCGCCCGGAATTAACCGTATTTGTGAGCGGCTTGCAGCATGTTGTCGATACATAACATGGATTAGATATGTTCAGTCCGCTGCGGCGCGCGATTGGCCTTTCCAAGGGCTAGGTGCGCCTCGAAGGTTCGGAAAATCCGTTGGCACGCTAACGATCGTCCGATTTGCCAGACGTGACAGTATCGGGAGGGTGGACCCCGTCTTCATCCGTGCGAATGCGTCTTCCGTCAAGCGCACCGAAAAGACCAACAACAGACATAAACAATACCAGATCGACTCACCTGGATAAAAAGATTATAAAAATATCAATGCCGGTGAGCGTTTCGCAATGTCGCCCGTCATATTAGCGTAATAACAGGGGGGCGAGATCATGGTTGGGCATTCTTTCGGATCGATGTTGGTGCGGACAAGCGTCGTCGCAATCGCCGCGGTGGCAGCGACGCCGCTCGCTGCACAGTCAGCGATGATCCGCGTCGACGTCGCGCCGCAGCCGCTGGCCCAGGCACTGCAGACGCTGGCGCAGCAGGCCCGTGTCCAAGTCGTGTTCGATCAGGCGCGGGTCGGCACGCGCCGGTCGACCGCGCTGGCCGGGTCGATGACCGCCGCCGACGCGTTTCAGCGCCTGTTGCGCGACACCGGCCTTGCGGTCTCGCAGACCACGCAGGGCGTGTTCGTGGTGGCGGCGCAGGATAGCGCAGCCCCCGCCCCGCCCACCGGGTCCGCCCCCGTCACGCTCGACCCCACGTCCGAAACGCCAGCGCCGGCGCCGGCGGACATCATGGTCACCGGCACGCGCATCACCCGGCCCAATCTGAAGTCGGCGAGCCCGATCACCAGCATCGGTGCCGCGGAGATCAAGGCGCAGGGCGCGGTCAACCTCGAGGAGGTGACGAACCGGCTGGGTCAGGTGCAGCCCGATGCGCAGCAGAACTACCAGCAGAGCAACGGCCAGCAGCGCGGCGTCAAGCTGCGCGGGCTGGATTTCAACCGCACGCTGTCGCTGATCGACGGCCAGCGGATCGCCGGGACCGAATCCGTCGACACCAACCTGATCCCGGTCTCGCTGGTCGAGCGCATCGACCTGCTGACCGGCGGCGCATCCTCGGTCTATGGCTCCGACGCGATCGCGGGCGTCGTAAACTATGTGATCCGTCGCGATTTCGAAGGATTGCAGCTGTCGGGCAATTACAGCTTCTACAATCACGACAACCGCGCCAACGCTTCGACACCCGTCGCCCAGCGCTACGGGATCGCCACGCCGACGGGGATGACCAACGATGGCGGCCGCGCGGATCTGAGCGCGACCTACGGCCACAACTTCCTCGACGACCGGCTGAATGTCTCGGTCTACGGCACCTACCGGACCGCGGACGGCATCTTCTTCCGTGACCGCGACGCGTCGGGCTGTCAGCTGCGCCGCGACACGGGCAACCCGCTCAGGGTCAACAACCTGATCTGCGGCGTGACCGCGGCGTCGCCCAACGGGACGCTGACGGCGAACGGCGTGAATTATTCGAACGTCACCGGCAGCCCCGGCGTCTTCGCGCCCGCATCGACGATTCCGGGCTATGCGAACCAGGCGGACCGGCTCGCGGCGCGTGGTTATGAGCGCTTCAACGGCGGCGGCTTCATCAATTTCAAGGCGTCGCCCGCGGCCGAGTTTTCGGCGGGCGTGATGTACCTTCGCGATACATCGGAGAACCTGCTCTACGGCCCCTATGTCCAGGGCAGCTACCGGGTGAACTGCGACAATCCGCTGATGTCCGCATCGCAGGCGCAGACGATCTGCGGCGCGAATGCCGGGACCGGCGCGTCGGCGCCGCTCGGTGTCCAATATGGTTTTCCGGGGCTGGCCGGCGACCGCGACAAGGAAAGCTTCAGGAACACGCAGACGCGCATCAACGCGTCGGTCCGCGGCGAGATCGCCGAGGGCTGGCGGTATGACGTCGGCGGCGTCTACAGCACGAGCCGGCAATTATGGGAGCCCGGCGGCAACCCGGTCGCCGCCAAGGTCAGCCGCGCGCTCGACGTCGTCAACGTGAACGGCGTGCCGACGTGCCGGTCGGTGGTCAACGGCACCGACCCCGCCTGCGTCCCGCTCAACGTGTTCACCGCCAACAATCCCGGCAGCGCCGCGCTCAGCGACTATCTGTTCGACGAGGGGCTCGGCGTGCAGGACCTGCGCGCCAAATTCTATGACGTGACCGCCAATCTGACGGCGGACTTCACCCGCTACGGCATCCGGTCGCCATTCGCCGAACAGGGCCTGGCGGTGGCGGTCGGCGGGGAATATCGCCGGCAGGAGGAGCGGACGACGCGCAACACGCGCTTCATCGAAGTCTATGGCGGCGTACCCGACAGCCTGACCACGCAGGACGTCGTCGAGGGCAATGCCGAAGCCCAGCTGCCGCTGGTGCAGAACGTGCCGTTCTTCAAACTGCTGCAGGTCAATGGCGGCTATCGCCTGTCGAAATACAGCACCAATCCCCAGACCTTCAACACGTGGAAGATCGAGGCGGTCTATTCGCCGAGCGAGGACGTCACGTTCCGCGTCGGCCGGAACCGGGCCGCGCGCGCGCCCGGCCTGAGGGAGGCCGATCAGGTCGTCGGCTATCAGAATGCGACGATCGTCGACCCCTGTGCCAGCGTCAACGGCGTCGCGCCGAGGGCCAGCATCGAGGCGTGTCGCCTGACCGGATTGCCCGACGCGCAATATGGCAATGGTCTGGCCGCGGGTATTCCGGGCAGCCTGCGCTGCGTCGACGATGTCTGCCGCCAGCGCAACAACGGCACGCCGATCGATCCCGAGGACGCGCAGACGCTGACCTATGGCCTGGTGCTGACGCCCCGGTTCCTGCCGCGGTTCAGCTTCTCGGTCGACCGGTACAAGATCCGCGTCGACAACGTGATCAGCTATCTGGGTGCAAGCTTTGCAGTCGATGGCTGCGTGATCACCGGCGACCCCTATTATTGCAGCCGGCTGGTGCGCGATCCGACGACCTATCAGCTGAACGGCACGGGCACGACGGCGGGCTATATCCAGGGCGGCAATCTGAACGCGTACCGGCTCTATGCGAGCGGCTATGATTTCCAGGCGCAATATTCGGCGCGGCTGGGCGGGACGGCGGGCAAGCTCGACTTCCTGATGAACGGCACGCTGACCACCGACCAGGGCGGCCAGGCCGCACCCGATCAGCCGCGGACCAATTGCGTCGGCTATTTCGGCGGATCCTGCCCGCAGCCGACACCGCGCTGGATCCATAATGTCCGCACCACCTATTCGAGCGACGACGGAATCTTCAGCGCGTCGGTCGCGTGGCGCTATATCGGTGGCACGACCGCGGGTCAGAATGGCGGCCCGAACTCGACGCCGGCGACCGAGGTCTCCGACTTCACGCGGATCCCCGCCTATCATTATTTCGATCTGTCGCTGGGCGTGAACATCGCCAAGCGGATGACGCTGACCGCGGCGGTCAACAATATCTTCGACCGCCAGCAGCCGATCCTGACGAACACCTATGATTACGCGCTGTCGCGCGGGAACACGATTCCCCAGCGTTACGACACGCTGGGACGCCAGATCTCGATTTCGGCAACGACGCGCTTTTGATGCGCGTGGTCCAAGGGGCGGTCCGCCGGCGCATGGCCCTCGTCATCGCGCCGTGCGTTGCCGCGGCGTTCCTGCCGGTCGGCCAGCCCGCGGTTGCCGGCCCCTCCCCGCTGCTTCCGCTGCCCGCGCATGCGACAGCCGGTACGGGCAGCGTCCGCATCGACAACGGTGCGCGGATCGTCGTCCCTGCCGGCGACACGGGCGCTGCCAGTGCGGCGCGGCGCGCGGTCGAGATCGTCGCCCTCACGCGCGGCATCACGCTGAACGTGGCCGACCGCGGACCGGGGGCGATCAGTTTCGTGCGGCTGCCCGCAGCAAATGGGGGGAGCAGCGAACGATACCGGCTCGACGTGACGCCCGCGGGGATCCGCATCGCCGCGGCCACCGATGCCGGGCTGTTCTATGGCACGCTGACGCTGGCGCAGATGCTGTCCCCCGATGCGCGGTTCGGGACGGGCGTCGCGGTCCCCGTCGTGGCGATCGACGATGCCCCGCGCTTTGCGTGGCGCGGGGTGATGCTGGACGTCGCGCGCCACATGCAGCCGATCGCATCGATCGAGCGCGTCATCGACATGATGGCGCAGCACAAGCTGAATCGCCTGCAACTTCATCTGACCGATGACCAGGGCTGGCGGATCGAGATCAAGCGTCATCCCGAGCTGACGCGGATCGGCGCCTGGCGCGCCTCGTCCACGTCCAACGCGGGTGCGCCGGCGGGCCGCTATGGCGGCTTCTACACGCAGGACGAGCTGCGCGCGCTGGTCGCCTATGCCGCGGCGCGCGCGGTGACGATCGTGCCGGAGATCGACCTGCCCGGCCACGCACAGGCAGCGGTCGCCGCCTATCCGCAGATCGGCGTGACGGGGGACCGGCCGCCGGTGTCGGGCGACTGGGGCATCAACCCCTATCTGTTCAACGTCGACGATCGCAGCATCACGTTCGTCAAGCAGGTGCTCGACGAGGTCATGGCGATCTTCCCGTCGACGTATATCCATATCGGCGGCGACGAGGCGCTGAAGGAGCAGTGGCAGGCATCAGCCGCGGTCCAGGCGAAGATGCGCACGCTAGGCATCGCCGATGAAAAGGGCCTGCAGAGCTGGTTCGTCGGTCAGCTCGGCGCGCACCTCGCCAAGCGCGGGCGCCGCCTGATCGGCTGGGACGAGATCCTCGAGGGTGGGCTGCCACCGACCGCGTCGGTGATGTCGTGGCGCGGCGAGGCGGGCGCGATCGAGGCGGCGAACATGGGGCACGACGTCGTGCTGTCGCCCGGCCCGGTCCTGTATCTCGACAATCTGCAAAGCGGGCGCGACGACGAGCCGCCGGGACGCATGGCGGTACAGACGCTGGCCGACGTCTATGCCTATGACCCCCTGCCCGCCGGGATTGCCGCGGCAAAGGCGCATCACGTGCTGGGGCCGCAGGCCAATCTGTGGGCCGAATATATGGTCACCCCCGCGCAGCGCGAACATGCGCTGTTTCCGCGCATCGCGGCGCTGGCGGAGATGGCCTGGTCGCCGCGCGCCGCGCGCGACTGGCCGGGCTTCCTCGCGCGGCTCGATTCCCAGCTCAACCGCTATCAGCGGCAGGGGATCGCCGCCGCGGACAGCGCCTTTGCGGTCGATTACACCGTGGTCGGCGGGGTCGGTCCGGCGGTGCGCGGCAAGACGGTCACGATCGGCATGGCGAACCAGGCCGGCTATGGCACGATCCGCTACACGACCGATGGCGCGGCGCCGTCATCGACTTCGCGCGCCTATGCCCGACCGCTGAGCGTGGCGCCGGACACGGTCGTCCGCGCAGTGACGTTCGCACCCGACGGCCGCGCGCTCGCCGCCGTGCGCAGCTTCGATACCGCACCCGCCGCGCTGTTGACGCGGGCAAGTGCGAGCCTCGAAACCTGTGCCGGCGCGGGGATCCGGCTGCGCCTGCCGCTGACGCCGGATGCGACGGGCGGCGGGCCGGCGTACAGCATGAACATCTATGACGGCTGCTGGCTGTACCGCGCCGCGCCGCTCGGACAGATCCGGGGCATCACGGTCTCGCTCGGCCGGCTGCCGCGCAACTTCGCGCTGCGCCAGCCGCAGCGCCAGATGGTCGCGTGGCGCTACAACCCGACATATTTCGGGACGCTGATGGTGCATGCGCGGACCTGCGACGGGCCCGCGCTGGCGATGGTGCCGCTGCCCGATCCGGCGACCACGCCGAACCGGTTCACGCTGACCGCGCCGCTGGCGGGTGGGACGACCGACACGGACCTGTGCCTGATCGTCGCGCCGCCGGTCGGTGGACCGCTCTACGGCGTCGACACGGTACGCTTTACGCTGAAGGACATTCGATGACCGATCCCCTGCGCCCATCGCGGCGCGACGCAATCGCCTTCACGGCCGGAACGCTTGGCGCAGCGATGGCCTTTCCCGGCGGCACGTTCGCGGCAACCATTGGCGCGGCGACCACCGGTGCGGCGCTCGTCCCCTTCGGTGCCACGCCGTCGAAGCGGCAACTGGCGTGGCACCGGCTGGAACAGACCGCGTTCGTCCACTTCACGATCAATACCTTCACCGACCGCGAATGGGGCTATGGCGACGAGGATCCCGCGATCTTCGACCCCAAGCAGTTCGATGCCGACCAGATCGTCGCCGCGGCAAAGGCGGCGAACCTGCGCGGCCTGATCGTCACCGCCAAGCACCACGACGGCTTCTGCCTGTGGCCGAGCAAGTTCACGAAACACAGCATCGCAAGCAGCCCCTACAAGAACGGCAAGGGCGATATCGTCGGCGAACTGGCCGCCGCATGCCGGCGGCAGGGGCTGAAGTTCGGGATCTACCTGTCGCCCTGGGATCGCAACCATCCGGACTATGGCCGGCCCGAATACATCACCTTCTTCCGCAACCAGCTGCGCGAGCTGCTGACGCAATACGGACCGATCTACGAGGTATTCTTCGACGGCGCGAACGGCGGCGACGGCTATTATGGTGGTGCGCGCGAAGTGCGGAAGATCGACGCGGTCCCCTATTATGACTGGCCGTCGATCATCGCCTTCGTCCACGCGCTACAACCGATGGCCTGCACCTTCGATCCGGTCGGCGCGGACCTGCGCTGGGTCGGCAACGAGGAGGGCGAAGCCGGCGACCCGTGCTGGGCGACGATGGACGACAAGGGCTTCACCGAGGAAAAGGGCAATGCCGGCGTTCGCGGCGGCGCAATCTGGTGGCCGGCCGAGGCGGATGTCTCGACCCGCTATGGCTGGTTCTGGCACGCCTATGAGGACGGGCAGAGCCGCAGCCCCGCCAATCTGATGAAGATCTATTTCGAGACGGTCGGGCGCAGCGCCGGGCTGTTGCTCAACCTGGCCCCGGATACGCGCGGGCTGGTGACCGACGAGGATGTCGCGAACCTGACCGCGTTCGGCACGGCGATGCGCGCGATGTACGCCACCGACCTGAGCAAGGGTGCGATCGCCTCCGCGAGCAGCGTGCGCGGCGGGCATGACGCGGCGCTGGTGCTCGACGGCAATCCCGAAAGCTTCTGGGTCAGCGCCGATCGGGCGCCGGTCCCGACGTTGACGCTCGACCTGAAACAGCCACGGCTGTTCGATGTCGTCAGGCTGGCGGAGCATCTCCCGCTCGGGTTGCGCGTCGACCGGTTCGCGATCGACGCGCAGGGCCCGACCGGCTGGACCGAAATCGCCAGCAAGCAAGGCATCGGATCGCAGCGGCTGATCCGGCTCGACGCGCCGATCACCGCGCGGCGGGTCAGGCTGCGAATCACCGCAGCCGCCGCGGCGCCGGCGATCACCGAATTCGGCGTGTATCTCGCGCCCGTGCTGCTCGATCCGCCGCACATCGTCCGCGACCGCGAGGGCGTGGTCACGCTGACCAGCGATTCCCCCGGGCTGGCGATCGCCTACACCACCGACGGCAGCGTGCCGACGATCGCATCGCCACGCTACACGGTGCCGTTCGCGATGCGCGATGCGGGGATCGTCCAGGCGATCAGCATCCACGCGGCCAAGGGTGCGGTCAGCAACGTGGGGCGTCGCAACTTCGACATCCGCAAGAGCGACTGGAAGATCTTGCGGGCCAGCGCGCCGCTGGCCGAGCTGCTGATCGACGAGAAGAACCGCACCGACTGGGTCGCGCCGCTGACCGGTGCGGACGGCAAGCCGTGTTCGGTGACGATCGATCTCGGACGCAGCGTCGAGCTGCGCGGGTTCGTGCTGAAACCCGCCTGGCACGCGCCGCAGGGGGCCGGCGACCCCGCCGCCTGGCGCGTACGCATCGGCGACGACCCGGGGCTGGCCGACGCGCCACAAGAGCAGGGCGAGTTCTCGAACATCGCTGCCAACCAGGCGCCGCAACGCCTCGCCTTCGCGCGGCCGCACCGTGGCCGCTACATCGAGATCGCCTTCACCCGGACCGCCAAGGGCGAGACGCGGCTGGCCATCGCGGAGCTCGGGGTGCTGACGCAGTAGACCGGTCGCGGCGCGGCGTGTGATGGCGAGTAACCAAAAGCTAAGTCTTTGTTGTTTAACATAGCGCAATGTTCATATCGCTTACTGCGCGGATCGTCGCGATCGGCCTCATCGTGGTCCTGGCACTGGGGTCGCTGGCCGGGCTGCTCGCCGACGCCTCGTACCAGGCCAGCCAGAGCTTCCAATGGGCCGCCCATTCCGCGCAGGTCATCGAGACGACCGAGGCGGCGCTGAACGATCTGCGCGAGGCCGAATCGGGCCAGCGCGGGTTCGTCATCACGCGGGATCCGGCCTATGCGCGGTCCTTCGCCAAACGCCTGGACAGCGCCGCCCGGACCATCGCGCGGGTTGCGGGCCAGACCCGCGACAACCCGCGCCAGCATGCCCGTGCGCGCGAAATGGCATTGCTGATGAAGGAGCGGTCCGCCTTTCTGCGCCAGCCGCTCGACCTTGCCCGCCGGGGCAATTTTGCGGGAGCGGTCACGATCATCGCCAGCGGCCGTGGGCGCGACCTGATGGATGCGATCAGCGTGCGCGGGGAGGCGTTTCTCGAAGAGGAACGCGCGTTGCAGACCACGCGGCAGGATGCGGCGGCGCAGCGCCTGCGCCGCGGCAAGCGGCTTGCCATCTTCGGCGCGATCGCCGTCGCGCTGATCGTCATCGGCGGCTTTACCTTGCTGGTGCAAGGTATCCGCCGCCCGCTGGAAACCATGTTGCGCGCGATGACCGCGCTCGGCAGCGGGGACGAGCAAACACGGATCGATACCGCGATGGGGTCGCGCGAATTCAACCGCCTCGCGATCGGCTATAATGCGATGGCCGACCGGCTGGAGGGCGCGGTTTCCGATCAGGGCGCGAGCGAGCGCCAGCTGCAGGTCGTCAACGCCGAGCTCGAGCGCAATACCAAGACGCTGCGCGAACGCGGCGACGTGATCGAGCTGCTCGGCGGCATGGCGCATCGCATGCAGGCCGCACGCACCGACGACGAGCTGGCCCAGATCATCCGGGTGTTCGTACCGCAGGTCCTGCCCGACATTCCCGGCGCGTTGTACGCGCACAACAACTCGCGCAACTGCCTGGTCCCGGTCGCCAGCTGGGGAGACATCGTCGTGCCGGACGACGGCTTCGCGCCGGAGCGGTGCTGGGCACTGCGCCGTGGCCAGAGCCATTCGGTCGTGGATCCGCGCCGCGACATCGTCTGCGCGCATGTCGCCGAGGGCGAGGTCTATCACTGCGAGCCGCTGCTCGCGGGCGGCGAGGTCATCGGCGTGCTCTATCTGCGCGGCAGGATCGAGGCCGAGAACCGCTTCCGGATGAACGTGCTGACCGAGAACATCGCCTCGGCGCTGGTGAACCACCGCCTGCAGCGGTCGCTGCGCGAACAGACGATCCGCGATCCGCTGACCAGCCTGTTCAACCGCCGCTACATGGAGGAGGCGCTCAAGCTGGAGATCGCCCGCGCCTCGCGGTCGGGCAATCCGCTCAGCCTGGTCATGTGCGACGTCGATCATTTCAAGCGGTTCAACGACGAGTTCGGTCACGACGCGGGGGACGCGGTGCTCCAGCAGGTTGCCGCCGAGATGCGCAGCCGGTTCCGCGACGGCGATGTCGTCTGTCGCTTCGGCGGCGAGGAGTTCACCATCATCGCGCCGGGCACGACCGCCGAGGCGCTGGCCAAGCGTGTCGATATCGTCCGGCAGGCGATCTCCGAGATCGCCGTCCGCCACGGCAACCGCGCGCTGGGATCGACCAGCATGTCGTTCGGCATCGCGACCTGGACGGACATCATGGACCGGGAGGGCGCGACGCTGATCCAGGCGGCGGACATGGCGCTGTATCAATCCAAGCGCGACGGCCGCAACCGCGCGACGATCAGCGCGCTCGCGGCCTGATCGGGGCGCTCCGGAGATCGATATCCTCCGCCGTACCGGGCGGTGTCAGAAGAGCTTGCGCAGCCCCACCCTGACGGACCGGCCGACCGGATCGATATACGCCGCCTGGAACCGGTTCGGCGTCCGCCCGAGCCGGTCGCGAACCGCGATACGGTCGTTGAGCAGGTTTTCGACCGTCAGCTGCAGCGTCATGTTGCTTGCCCAGGGATGTTTGACGATCTGGTCGACCTTGAGCGAGCTATAGGGCACCAGCCAGGTCCGACCTGAAAAGCGCAGATCCGACGCCGCCAGGTCGCTGCGGATCCGGGTCGGCCCCTGCAGACGGCCGAACACGCCGATACGCGCAGCCCCGAGCGATCCGCTGAGGTTCAGCTCGGTTTCCCAGCGCGGTCGTCCGCCGGTGCCGGTCAGCGTGTCGCCATCGAGGAGATCGAGTGCCGGCCCCCCGCTCCGCAACGACAGGCGATCGTCGAGCCGCCACGTCGTGGTCATCGACATGTTGAGGTGCGCCCGGGGCCGGGGTGGCGCCGGCGGTGGCACATCCTTCGCGGCGATGCCGACGGGCGGCGTCAGCGGCGCAGGCGCACGCCCGATCGGCGTCGACAGGCTGATCGTCGCCTGCATCTTCGTTTCGCGTTCGCGGGCGATGTTGACCGGCCGCAGGTCGGCGCTGACGAGCTGTCCTGTCGCATCACGCTGGAACGCCCCGGCAAATGCGGTCTGGAAGGCCGGGGTGGCGCTGCCCAGCGTCGCGGTCTGATTGTCGATGCGCGTCTGGAGATAGTTGAGCGTGAGCCGCAGATCGCGGGCCTTGATCGGCGACACGGCGACACCCAGCGTGACGAGCCGCCGGCGTTCCGGGTCGAGCGCGGGATTCCCGCCGGCGATCGTCGTGACGAGCACGCTGGTGCCGGTGGTGAAATCGAAAAACGGCGTGTTCGGGGTGGTTACCGTCGGGTTGGTCAGCAGCGCGATCGCCGGCGGGGTCTGCGCGGCATTGACCGAGGCGATCAGCTGGACCGGCCGCACTGGCGACCATGTCAGGCCGTAGTTGGAACTGAGCAGCCGGCCATAATCGGACACGTCCGAGACGCCGATCATGCCGTTGACCGACAGCTGTCCGAGAAACGCGAGAACGTCCTGATTGGCAGAGGCGATCGGCAGATCCGCGTTGACGCTGCCCCCCCCGGTGGTGCGCGTCAGATCGAGCGTCGTGTCGCGCAAGCCCGGCAGGCTGCCCGAACTGCTCGACCGGGCATAATCCCCCGAGAGCGTGATCTGCGCGTCGCCGGCCGGCAACCGGACCAGCGGGCCGTTCGCGACCGCCTTTGTCAGCAATGTGCCGGTAACGGTCCGGCTGCGATCGGCCAGCCGAAGCGCCGCCGCCTCGGAACTTACGCGCGCCAACGGATCGCCCCCCGCATCGATCGCGGCCTGCAGATCGTTGATCGGCACGCCGCGTTCGGACCGCGCCACCCCCTGCACCCGGTCATAGCTGGTCGTGACGTTCCACCCCCAGCGCCGGATACTGCCCTGAACCATGCCCGATCCATGCAGCGTCAGGCTGGTGCTCCGCTGCCGGAGCACCGCGTCGGGCAGGTAGCGATAAAGCAGGACATCATCCGCAAAGGGCAGCGCGCCGCGTCCTCCCGGCACGCTCAGCAGCGCGGGCGCCAGACCGTTCACGCCGATGTTACGCTGCGCCTCCATCGACAGGTTGAGCGATCCGCTCATCGTCCGCCCGATCGGCGCCGCGAGCGTTCCGTCGACCGAAATCCTGTCGCTGCGCTGCTGGAGCGAGCGATAACGCCCGATATCGGTGACCGCGGGTGCGCCGGCGCCGGCGGCATAGCCCGCCAGATTGTCGCGCCCCGCCGGGTCGTCCGGCACGGCGGCGATCGTGACCGGGGCCCCGACGAGCGCATCGAGCGCGGGATCGATACTGGCCCCGCCTACTCCCGTAACGGTGCCGCCAAGCGCATAGAGGGTGTCCGGATCGGGCAGGATCGCGCGTTCGCTCTGCAGGATCGGGTTGAGCCGAAGATGCGACAGCGTCAGCGTCGCGCGGCGCGGCCCGTCGATCCGCGCGGCGGTCACCTCGGCATAGCTTGTCTCGCCCCCGCCTTCGGTCGTGACACCCGTGGCCTGCTGGTAGGTGACCGCGCGAAACCGCTTCTTGGTGATGAAGTTCATCACCCGGATGGTGGACGGAAACCCGAAGCGTGCGGCCTCGGACTCGGGCAGGACCTCGATCTTCTCCATCGCCTCCTGCGGCAGGCTGTAGAGTTCGTTCATGCTCGACATGCGTCGACCGTTGAGCAGATAGACCGGATCGCCGCCGCTCGCCGACGTCGTCAGTGGCTTCAGGCGTTCGAGCAGCGTCTTGAGATCGGTCGCACCCAGCGACTGGATCCCGGCCTGATCGAGGGTCGCGGTCGGATCGATCGCCCCGACCGCGCTGCCCGCGCTCCGCTGGCCCGTGATGACGATGTCGTCGCCCGACGCCGATGCCGGCACGGGTATCGCCTGCGTCGATCCGGCCGCGGGACAGACCACGCCGCCCCCGAGGCAGACGAGGATCGACGGGTACAGGCGGACCGGCGCGTGAACCCTCACGAACGGCGGATCGGGATGGCGGGGGGATCGATCATCGTCACACTCTCACGCAGGGGCGACATCGAGTGGAGCGGTATTATATGTCGGGAATAGGGCGGCTTATGAAAGCAGGCAGGGCAGAATGCCTGAAGGCAGCGCGGTCACGCCGCGGATCTTGGCGTCGGGACGCGATCCGGCGCATCGGCGGCATGGGATGACGCAAGACTATTGCCTATCGTCCGGGCCGGATTACGCTTCGTAACCGTAGCGCGAGACTGCGAGTCGGAGATCGATGGTCGCGCGCTGCTGCAGGTCTATCCGAGGTGATCCGCTATGGCCGTCAGGGACAAGGCTTCGATCGATACCCAGCATGCCGTGATCGTCGTGATCCGGGGCGATCCCGTCCCCGACGCCGCGATCCCGACGATCGAACTGGATCTCGCGAAATTTCAGAGCGGTCGCTGGGCACTGCAGCTCGACGCGGCATTTGCCCGGCGCGAGGAGCCGGCGGTGATCCTGGCGCAGGGGGTCGCGTGTCTGGCCGTCGCGTGGTGGGCGCAATTGTCGCCGCGCAGCTATCTGCAGGCGATCGAGGGCGCGGTCCTGCTGTCGCCGCTGTCGGTCGGTTTCGGTCAGGAGGCGATCGCGGCGGCGGCGCGGCCAGGGCCGACGACACGCCTGCCCTTCCCGTCGGTCGTCGCCTGTGCCCCCGGCCCGTTCATCGACCGGGTACTGGCGCTGGCCGATCGCTGGGGCAGTCATTTCGTCGAGCGCGGATCGATTGCCGCACAGCCGCCGACGACGCGCACCGCCACCCCGACCGAGGAAGAGGCAGGGCTGATCGCGCTGCTCCCGCTGCTCGAGCACCGGGTGCCGGGCGATGCGTTCACGCCCGGCCCCAGCCCCGCACGGCGCCTTCGCCGACCCGCCGCGATCGACTGAGCGCGCCGCAGACCAGCGGCGTCCTGCGCGAGCGGAACCGGCCGCGGATCCACTCGCCGAACGGCTGGGTGAGCGCATCGGGATAGGGGAAGGTCGAGGCGGCAAGCCCGACGCAAGGTGGCAAAGCGTGCCGCGTCGAGATCGCGCAGGTCGATCCCGGGGA
The DNA here is from genome assembly GCF_034045155.1 of Sphingomonas sp. CFBP9019. Classification (NCBI taxonomy): domain Bacteria; kingdom Pseudomonadati; phylum Pseudomonadota; class Alphaproteobacteria; order Sphingomonadales; family Sphingomonadaceae; genus Sphingomonas; species Sphingomonas sp. CFBP9019. Next base: position 104,308 of record NZ_JAXCWK010000003.1, read on the forward strand.
TTGATTGGAGCGACCGCCGGCGCCGGCGCCGTTCCCTAAACCCAGGCTTGATCGCGCCAAAGCCGCTATCGATGGCGGTTGGCGCGTCGGCGTGGCAGAGGGCGCGCTCAATTCATCCGAGGCTTCATGACCGATCTCGCCGTCCTTTACGAACATCCCGCCTGGTTCGTGCCGCTGTTCGCGGCGCTCGACGCGCGCGGCGTCGAGTTCTCGCGCGCCACGCCGGACGGGTTCTGGAACCCCGCGGACCAGACCGCGCCGGCGCGCGTCGTGTTCAACCGCATCGCGATGTCGAGCTTCCTGCGCAGCGACGAGCATCCGATCTTCGACACGATGGCGATGCTCGATCACTGGCGCCGCACCGGTGCGCGCGTGATCAACGGCGCCGACGTGCTCGCGATCGACGCCTCCAAGGCGCGGCAATTGTCGCTGATCGCGTCGCTCGGCCTCGCAATCCCCGAGACGCGTATCGTCCACCGCGCCGCCGACGTCGTGGCCGCGGCGCAGACGCTGCGCTTCCCGCTGGTCGTGAAGGCCAATATCGGTGGATCGGGCGCGGGGATCATCCGCTTCGACAGCCTCGACGAACTCCGCACCGCGGTTACCGACAATGGCCTGCCGAGCAGCGTCGACGGCGTGCTGCTGGTGCAGGAATATGTCCCCGTCCGGGGTGGCGCGATCACCCGGATCGAGACGCTCGACCGCAAGTTCCTCTATGCGATCGAGGTCGCGGGCGGCGGCGCGTTCGATCTCTGCCCGGCGGATGCGTGCGTCGTCCCCGGCTCGGGGATCAAGATGGCCGCGGTCGAGCCGTCGCAGGTGCTCAAGGATGCCGCCGAGGCGATCGCGCGCGCGGTCGATCTCGATGTCGGCGGGGTCGAGGTGATGATCGACGACCGCGACGGCGTCGCGCGCTTCTACGACATCAACGCGCTGTCGAACTTCGTCGCCAGGCCGCTCGACGTCCTCGGCTGGGATCCGCACGACCGGCTCGTCGATTACCTGATCGAACAGATTGGGAAGACTCGTTGATGCGCTATGGATACTGGACTCCGGTTTTCGGCGGGTGGCTTCGCAACGTCCCCGACGAGGGGATGGAGGCGAGCTGGGCCTATACCAAAGCGCTGACGCAGAATGCGGAGCGCTGGGGCTATGATCTGACGCTGATCGCCGAGCTGAACCTTAACGACATCAAGGGCGTAGAACAGCCCGCGCTCGATGCGTGGTCGACCGCGGCGGCGCTGGCGGCGGTGACCGACAGCATCGAGCTGATGGTCGCGGTGCGCCCCAATTTCCACCACCCCGCGCTGTTCGCCAAGGCGGCCGCCAATATCGACCGGATCTCGGGCGGGCGGCTCGCGCTCAATGTCGTGTCGTCCTGGTGGGCGGACGAGGCGAAGCAATATGGCCTGCAGTTCGACCAGCATGACGATCGCTATGCGCGGACCGACGAATGGCTCTCCGTCGTCGACGGGTTGTGGACGCAGGAGCGGTTCGACTTTGCCGGGCAGTTCTACACCACCGAGCAGGCGATCTGTTCGCCCAAGCCCGTCAAGCGCCCGACCGTCTATGCCGGCGGCGAGAGCGAGAAGGCGAAGGCGATGATCGCGGCCAAGTGCGACGCCTATGTCATGCACGGCGACCCCGCGGCGGCGATCGCACCCAAGATCGCCGACATGGCGGCACGACGCGAAGCCGCGGGCGGTGCGCCGATGCAGTACGGCATGGCCGCCTATGCGATCGTCCGTGACAGCGAGGCCGAGGCAAAGCGCGAACTCGAGCGCATCACCAGCGTCACCGAACTGCCCGCGGGCTATGCCAATTTCGACCAGTGGCTATCGGGCACGCAGCTCGAACGCGAGTTGAAGATCCAGGAATATTCGGTCTCCAACCGCGGGCTGCGCCCCAATCTGGTCGGCACGCCCGAACAGCTGAAGGAGCGGATCGCGGAATATGAGGCCGCCGGTCTCGACCTGCTGCTGCTCCAGATGAGCCCGCAGGCCGAGGAAATGGAGCGGTTCGCGGTGCAGGTCATGGGGTCCGCATGATCCGCCTGCGCGACGTTTCCAAAACCTACCCGGCAAGCGATGCGGCGGCGCTCGACGGCGTGTCGCTGGAGATCCCGGCGGGCGGCGTGTTCGGGGTGATCGGTCAGTCGGGCGCGGGCAAGTCGACGCTGATCCGGCTGATCAATGCGCTCGAACGGCCGACGTCCGGGCGCGTCGAGGTCGACGGTATCGACGTCGCAAGCCTGTCGGCGGCGGATCTGCGCGCGCTCCGGCGGCGGATCGGCATGATCTTCCAGAATTTCGGGTTGCTCTCCTCGCGGACGGTCGCGGCGAACGTCGCCTTCCCGCTGGTGCTCGCGGGCGTCGCAAAGGCAACGCGCGAGAGCAAGGTTGCCGCCTTGCTCGACCGGGTCGGCCTGTCCGATCACGCCGCCAAATACCCCGCCCAATTGTCCGGCGGCCAGAAGCAGCGCGTCGGCATCGCCCGCGCGCTCGCCACCGATCCCGACATCCTGCTGTGCGACGAGGCGACGAGCGCGCTCGACCCCGAAACCACGCGCTCGGTGCTGACGCTGCTCCGCGACCTCAACCGCGACCTCGGGCTGACGATCGTCCTGATCACGCACGAGATGGACGTCGTCCGCTACGTCTGCGACCGCGTCGCGGTGCTCGAACGCGGCCAGGTCGTCGAGACCGGCACCGTCACCGACATCTTCGCCAACGCCGCGCATCCGGCGACCCGGCGCATGCTGGCGGCCCTCGCCGCATGACCTTCTTCGAAAATGTCGACTGGTCCGATATCGGCCAGGCGTGCCTCGACACGCTCATCATGCTCGGCGGGTCGCTGGTGTTGACGATCCTGCTCGGCGTGCCGCTGGGCGTGCTGCTGTATCTGACCGGCAAGGGGCGGCTGATCGAGAACCGGCTTGCCAATGGCGCGCTCGGGATCGCCGTCAATATCCTGCGATCGGTGCCGTTCATCATCCTGCTGATCGTGATGATCCCGCTGACCGTGCTGCTGGTCGGCACGTCGCTGGGCGTCGCGGGCGCGATCCCGCCGCTGGTGGTGGGGGCCGCGCCATTCTACGCACGACTCGTCGAGGGATCGCTGAAGGAGATCGACCGGACGACGATCGAGGCGGTGCAGGCGATGGGCGCGACGACCCGCCAGATCGTGACGCGCGCGCTGATCCCCGAGGCGATGCCGGGGCTGATCTCGGGCGCCACCGTCACCGCGGTCGCGCTCGTTTCGTTCACCGCGATGGCCGGCGTGGTCGGCGCGGGCGGGCTCGGCGATCTCGCGATCCGCTTCGGCTATCAGCGTTTCCAGACCGACGTGATGGTCGTCACCGTCGTCCTGCTGGTCGTGCTCGTCCAGATCATCCAATATGCCGGCGACGCGCTCGCCCGCCACTTCACCCGCCGCTAGGAAATGCCATGAACCGCCGCACTCTGCTCGCCTCGCTCTCGCTGCTCGCGCTCGCCGCATGCGGTGGCGCCAAGACGGATGACGGCACGGCGCTGACCGTCGCCGCGACCGCGGTGCCGCATGCCGAGATTCTCGAATCGATCAAGCCGGCGCTCGCCAAACAGGGCGTCGATCTCAAGATCCGCGTCTTCAACGACTATGTGCAGCCCAATCTGCAGGTGGAGCAGAAGCAGATCGACGTCAGCTATTTCGAGACCAAGCCCTATCTCGACGAGTTCAACGCCTCGCGCGGCACGCATCTGGTTCCCTATGCGGGCGTCCATGTCGAGCCGCTGGGCGCCTATTCGCGCAAGTGGAAGACGATCGCGCAGGTCCCGATCGGCGCGACCGTCGCGATCCCGAACGAGCCGAGCAACGGCGGCCGCGCGCTGCTGCTGCTGCAAAAGGCCGGGCTGATCACGCTGAAGAACCCGACCAACCCGCTGTCGAGCCTCAACGACATCGCGACCAACCCGAAGAGCCTCAAGTTCAAGGAGCTGGAGGGCGCCACCCTGCCCCGCACGCTCGGCGAGGTCGATCTGGCGCTGATCAACACCAACTACGCGCTCGACGCGAAGCTCAATCCGGTGCGCGACGCGCTCGCGATCGAGGACAAGAACAGCCCCTATGTCAATTTCGTCGTCGGCCTGCCCGGTGGCGACAAGGATCCGCGCGTCGTCAAGCTGATCGCTGCGCTGCGAAGCCCCGAGACGCGGCGCTTCATCGCGGACCGTTATGCGGGCGCGGTGCTGCCGGCGTTCTGAGCCGCGGTGACGAATGGGTCGCTGCACGTCATCCGCCCGGGCGCGTCGACCCGCCCCGAGACGCGGCGGCGATAGGTCGGCGCCGACGCCGCCGTGATCGTGACGTCGTACCAGCCATGGCTGTTGCGGAGCGGCCAGCGGTAGTGCGCGTCGACCAGCCTGGTCGTCAGCACCCCTGCCCCGACGCGTTCAACCTGCGCGACCAGCCCGTGTTCGCGGTGTCCGGCGGGGAGCACTAATGCCAGCTCGGTCGGTGTCGCGTGCCAGACGAGCCGCGACACCAGGCCCGGGTCGTCACGATGCCCCGTGAAATGCCGATGGAATCCGTTGGGGCCGAGCACCCAGAGATCATAGCGCCCCTCCGTGTCGAAACCCCATTGCCCATCCAGCGTGCGCCCGGGCTCGACGGTGAAGCGGCGTGGCGGCTGGTCCAGGCTCCGGCGGTCATAGACGTGGAAGACCGCGGCTTGCGTGCCGTCGGCCGCAAAGTGCAGCCGGATCGCGTCACCCGTCATCGTCTCAGCGACGCGCAGCGCATAGGGTAGCGGGCGGGACCGGCGGATGCCGGGTTCCTGCCACGGGAGGGACTCACCCCGTGGTGCCTGCGGGCTCGGCTGCCGGGGGATCGCCGCGGCGCGGGCGGCATCGGCGCGCGGATCGGGCATCGCCGCGAAGGGCGCGACGTCGGCGGCGGTGAAGTCGAACGCCGAGGTCAGGTCGCCGCAGACCGCGCGGCGCCACGGCGCGATGTTGGGCTCGTGGACATCGAACCGCTGTTCGAGGAAGCGGATCACCGAGCTGTGGTCGAACACCTGCGAATTGACCCACCCGCCCCGGCTCCACGGCGAGACGACGTACATCGGCACGCGCGGCCCCAGGCCATAGGCGCGGCCGCGATAGGCGGGGAGGTCGAGTGCCGCATCGCCCTTGCTCGGGTTAAGGTGATAGCTGCCGGTCAGATCGACCGTCGATCCGCCAAGCAACGTGCCGTCGGCAGCGCGCGACGGCGGCGCGGGCGGCGGGACATGATCGAAAAAGCCGTCATTCTCGTCGAACATGACGAACAAGGCGGTCCGCGCCCAGATTTTCGGGTCCGCGGTGAGCGCGTCGAGCAGCTCGGCGGTATAGGCCGCGCCCTGTGCCGGGCTCGACGGACCGGGATGCTCGGATCCCTTCGCGGTGGCGATGACATACGAAACCTGCGGCAACCGCCCGGCCAGCACGTCGGCACGCAGCGCGTCGAGCCCGCGCGTCGTCAGCGCCCGATCGCGCAGGTCCGCGTCGCCAGCCGCATGATGCGCCGCGCGGAAGGCGGCGAACCCGACCAGCGGGTTGTCGGTGAAATTGTCCGCCATGTCCTGATAGATGCGCCAGTCGACCCCCTTGGCCTGCAACCGCTCGACGACCGTGGTCCAGCGATAGGGGTCGGGATCGCCGCCATCCTCGGGCAAGCTGTCATGCGAATTGCCGATCGCCGGACCGCCCAGCGTGCCGCCGGGATCGTTGGTACCGCTCCACAGGAACAGCCGGTTCGTGTTCGTCCCCGTCTGCACCGAGCAGTGATAGGCGTCGCACAGCGTGAACGCCTCGGCGAGCGCGAACTGGAACGGCAGGTCCTCGCGCCGGTAATGGCCCATCGCCCGCTGGCTCTTCGCCTCGGGCCAGTGCGCCATCCGCCCCTCGTCCCAGCCGCGCTGCGCATCGGGCCAGCTGTGCGGCGTTCCCTCCATCCGCATCAGGTCGAAATTGGTGCGCGTGGCGAGATGGAAGGGCAGCACGGTGCGCGCGCCGCCCGGTGCCGTCCGGTCGCGCTGATACCAGACCGGCGCCGTCGCCCCGCCCACAGACGATGCGGCCACGGGGATCGGCAACCGGTCGGCAAAGCCGCGGACGCCGCGCAACGTGCCGAAATAATGATCGAAACCGCGATTTTCCTGCATCAGGATGACGACATGCTCGACATCCATGATCGAGCCCGTCTTCACCTCGGGTGCGATCGCCGCCGCGCGCGCGATCGCCGCGGGAAACGCGGACAGCGCGGCCCCGGTGACGCCTGCACCGAGCAGTGTACGACGGGAGACATCGGTCATCGGGGCAACCCACAGGAGGAGCGCATGGTAAGCAAACGCGAGCGGACCATGCCCGGTTCAGATCGGCAGTCGAGCGACAGCGGCGACGGCGTGTTCATCCAGGATCGCTAAAGCCGACAGGTTGCACGAGCGTGACATGCGATCGTCGACGATGTCCGTAACAGGTCCTCTGCTGGTCAGCGGCCGGAGCCGTCGCAGCCCCGTCCGCGCCGACGCAGGCGCGCGGCATGGACGGCGTCGACCGTGTGGCTGTGCCCGCGGCGTTCCGCCCGGACCATCTGCCCGACGCGTTTGCCGTGGATCATCAGCGGCAACCCGAGCAGCGCGAGCGGGAAGAAGAGGAGCATGAGCGGCGATCCGTCGACCGCCACGCACAGCGCACAGGAGACGGCCATCAGCGCGAAGCCGCCCGCCTTCCATTGCAGGTCGCGCCGCGTCATGCCGCCTGCCTCCGCACGCGCGTCGCGACGGGATCGCCGATCACGAGGGTGCCGGCGGCCGCCAGCAGCCGCGCGATGCCGCCGTCCTGGTCGTGGCACAGCACGATGTCGGCGGGGAAATCGGCTTCGCGGGCGAGCGCCTGCGCCAGACCGCCAACCTCGAAGTCGAGCCCGATCGCGGGATCGTGCAGCCGCGCTGCAGCGGCGCGGGCGCGGCCGATCAGCGCCGGCGCATCGGCGACGCCCTGCCCCTCGATCGCGGTGAAGCCGAGCGCGCGGGCGTAACGCACGGTTTCGATCAGCAGCGTCCCGCATGCACAGTCGGCATCGACGATCCGGACCGCGTGGCGATGCCGTTCGCGCAGATCGGCGAGCGCCGCCGCGATATGCGGCCAGCGCGGATCGCGCGTCGCGCGGCGTGCGCAGGCTCGGGTCATGGTGGCGGGCATGTCCGCCTTCGCTTCAGCCGTGGCGCCGAGTGCCGGGGTCACACGCCCGTGGCCCGCCTTGTTCTGGCCGAGAGGAATGACGCGCCCGCGTGCGCGGGGCTCCGGCGTGGGTTCAGACGACATGTTCGCGCTTTTGCCTGTGTGATCGGGCGTCCAGGCGCCCGCAAACCCGAATTACGAACCGCGGCATAGGGATTCGAGAGCGATTCCCCGAAACCCCATAGTGGCGCCATAGTGGGCGCAACGGCTCGTCGCATTTCAGTGCGTGGTCGCTGGCGTGGCGCGGACGCGGGGCCGCCAGCGCTCGCTGACCGCGATACCGTCGAACAGGTGATGCCCGAGTAGCACCATGACACTGCCCGCGCTCGCCCCCAGAAAGCCGATCGCGGCGAGCGCGAAGGCCAACGCACCCGCGGCGTGAGGGGAAAGCGCGAGGGCGGACAGCCGCCACACGGCGATGTACGCCATTGCGCAGAGGAGAAGTCCCACCGCGCGCAGACCAAGATCCGCGCGCCGCGAACGATGCCACGCTGCCATGCCACTCTCCTTGTCGTGGCCCTCCAGCTATCGGCCGCGGCATAGCAATTCGAGAGCGATCCCGGCCTTTTGCGTAGCGGCGGCATAGGGTTGGGCAGTTTTCTCGCATGCGGCGGCCGCCGCGGGGGCCCCGGAAGGGGGTGTCTGCCCGCGCCATTTATGCGTAAACCCCCGGCATGAACCGACCCGAAATCCTGATCCCCGCCCCCATGCTGCCGAGCGTCGTCGACGCGCTGGGCGAGCGGTTCGTCGTGCACCGGCTATGGGAGCAGGAAGACCCCGACGCGTTCCTCGCGACGGTGGCGCCGCGCGTCCGCGGGCTTGCGGCGAGTTCGCTCGCGGGGCGGATTGACGCGTCCTGGTATGACCGGCTGCCCGCGCTCGAAATCGTCGCCAATTTCGGCGTGGGCTATGACGGGATCGACGCAGACGCCGCCGCGGCGCGCGGGATCGTCGTGACCAATACGCCCGGCGTGCTGGACGAGGAGGTCGCCGATCTGACCATCGGGCTGCTGCTGGCGACGCTGCGCGGGATCCCGCAGGCCGATCGCCATGTCCGCGACGGTATCTGGGCGGAAACGTCGTTTCCGCTGTCGCCGAGCCTGCGCGGACGACGGATCGGGATTCTCGGGCTTGGCGCGATCGGCAAGGCGGTGGCGCGGCGGCTCGCGGCGTTCGACGTGCCGATCGCCTATCACGGCCGGTCGCGACAGGCGGATATCGGCTATGACTATCACGACACGCCGGTCGCGCTGGCCGCGGCGTGCGACGTGCTGATCGCGATCGTGCCCGGCGGTCAGGGGACGCAGCATCTGGTTGACGCCGCGGTCCTCGAGGCGCTGGGCGCGCAGGGCGTGTTCATCAACGTCGCGCGCGGCAGCGTCGTCGATCAGGACGCGCTGATCGCGGCGTTGCAGCAGGGCACGATCCTGGCCGCCGGGCTCGATGTCTATGAGGACGAACCCAATGTCCCGGCCAGCCTGCGCGCGTTGCCGAACACGGTGCTGCTGCCGCATATCGGTTCGGCGTCGAAGACGACGCGCGCGGCGATGGGCGGGCTGGTGGTCGACAATCTGCGCGCGTGGTTCGAGACCGGGCAGGCGCTCACCCCGGTCGCGGAGACGCCGAACCCCGTCTGAGGCGGGTCACCGCCGCACGTCGGCGGGCGCGCCGGTGAAGTCGGCGAGATCGGTCAGCGTCGTCCGGCTGTGATCGCCCGCGGTGCCGTGCTTGAGCGCGGCGAGCGCGAGGCCGCGGCGCGCCGCCGCCTCGCACCCGTCGTCGAGGCAGGAGAGCACGCCCGCGGCGAACGCGTCGCCGGTGCCGATCCGGTCGACGATCTGCGTGACGAGGACAGTCTCGGTCTCGAACGAGTCGTCGCGGCGATCGACGCGCGCGGACAGGGCGTGCGTATCGGCATCGATCACCCGGCGCGCGGTCGAGGCGATGCAGGCGAGCGTCGGAAACCGCGCGAACGCGGCCTCGCACGCGCGACGCCGCGCGTCCGGCGTGTCACCGGCATGGTCCTCGCCGAGCAGCAGCGAGATATCGCGGTGACTGCCGAACAACAGGTCCGCACCGTCGACGTGGTCGACCAGCACGCCTTGCGGATCGGCGCACCAGCGCGCCCACATGCTCGCGCGGAAATTGCCGTCGAACGAGACCCTGGCCCCCGCCGCCCGCGCCGCCGCGATCGCATCGAGCGACAGCTGCGCGGCACCCGGACCGATTGCGGGAATGATCCCCGACAGATGCAACCAGCCGACGCCGTCCAGCATCGCGGGCCAGTCATAGGCGCTCGACGGGGTCACGGCGAAGCTGCTGTCGAGGCGGTCATAGACGATCTGCGCGCCGCGCGACCCGCTTGGCGGCGACAGGAAATACAGGCCGAGCCGGCCGTCCGCGCGCACCACGCGCGAGACGTCGACGCCGGCGGCACGGACCGAATCGAGCGCCGCATTGCCGATCAGGCCGTGCGGCAGCGTCGTGACGACCGCGGCGGGCACGTCGATCCGCGCGAGTGCGACCGCGACGTTCGCCTCCGCGCCGCCGAAATGCGCGTCGAGCCGGGCGTCCTGGAACAGATGCCCGCGATCGGGCGCGGCGAGCCGCAACAGCATCTCGCCGAAACACACTATCGTACCGGTCATGCGACGGGCTCTCCGATGGCGCCGCGCAGCGCGGCCTCTGGCCCCTGCGCCTGCCACGTTACCACCGCATCGCCCAGCGCCGCGTGGTCGAAATCGGCGGGGAATATGCCGAGCTCGCCGACGAACCGCGCGACGACCCGGCGCGCGTCACCCGCCGTGTCCGCCCAGATCGCGGCGTAGCGATCGCGGAGCGGATCGTCGGCCATGGCGGGCGCGGCGGCGGTATAGGCGATCCACGCGGCGATGCTGAGCCGATGCTTCGGGCTGTCGAGCCCCTGCGCCTGCCGCCCGGCGACGGTCGCGATCCAGCGTTGCGGGAGCTTCTGCGATCCGTCCATCGCGATCTGGTCGAGACGGTGGTGCAGATCGGCATTGGCGAAGCGGTCGAGGATCGCGTCGATATACGCCGCCGGGTCGAGCCCCGCCGCCGCGGTCAGGCTCGGCACCGCCTCCTCCTGCATCTGCGCGATCACGAACGCGCGCAGCGCCGGGTCGGCGATCGCCTCATGGACGAAGGCGTGGCCCCGTTGCAGCCCGACATAGGCGAGCGTCGAATGGCTGGCGTTCAACAGCCGCAGCTTGGCGAGTTCAAACGGCGCGACGTCGTCGACGATCTGCGCCCCCGCCGCCTCCCAGCGCGGGCGCGGGCCGGCGAAGCGGTCCTCGATCACCCATTGCCGGAACGGTTCGGTGACCAGCGCGGCGGCGTCGTCGACCCCGATCGCGGTCGCGACGCCCGCACGGTCGGCCTCGGTCGAGGCGGGCACGATCCGGTCGACCATCGTGTCGGGCGCGGTCACGTGCGCGCGCACCCAGCCGGCCAGATCCGCATCGCGGCGCTCGACGAACGCGAGCAGCAGGCGCATCAACAGCGCGCCATTGCCCGACAGATTGTCGCACGACACCAGCGTCAGTCCCCCTGCCCCCGCGCCGCGCCGCCGATCGAGCGCCGCCGCCAGAAAGCCGAAGATCGTCCGCGGCACGCCGCCGCTCAAATCGTGCGCGATCGCCGGGTCGTCGACGAGCAGCGCGCCGGTCGCCGGATGCCGGTAATAGCCCTTTTCGGTGACGGTCAGCGTCACGACCTGGGTCGCGGGGTCGGCGAGCGCGGCGATCACCGCGTCGGGATCCTCCGCGGCGACCAGCAGCGTGTCGATCACGTCGATCAGCCGGGTCGCGCTGACGCCGTTCGACCGTTCGGTCACGGTATACAGCCCGTCCTGTGGTGCGAGCGTGTCGCGCACCTGCGGCGAGCGCAGCGACACGCCGGTGATCCGCCACCCTACGTCCGGCGTCGACGCATCCTGCGTATAGACCGCCTGATGCGCGCGGTGGAACGCGCCGATCCCGAGATGGACGATCCGCCCGACCGTGACCGCCGAGGATGCCGGCTGCGTCACGTCAGAGGCGAGCGCGGATCGCGTGGCCCTGGACAGCCTCACAGCCGGTATGCCTTGCGGACCAGATCGCTCGTCAGTTCGCGCGCGAGCTCCGCTGCCTCCCAATCCTCCAGCCGGTGCTCGGCGACCAGCCGCGCGAGATAGCCGCAGTCGATGCGGCGCGCGACGTCGTGCCGCGCCGGGATCGACAGGAAGGCGCGCGTGTCGTCGTTGAAGCCGACGGTGTTGTAGAAGCCCGCGGTCTCGGTGGTCATCTCGCGGAACCGCCACATGCCCTCCGGACTATCGTGGAACCACCATGCGGGGCCGAGCTTCAGGCACGGATAATGCCCCGCCAGCGGCGCCAGCTCGCGTGCATAGACCGTCTCGTCGAGCGTGAAGAGGATGATCGACAGCGCGGTCGAGGTCCCGAACCGGTCGAGCAGCGGCTTGAGGGCGTGGACATAGTCGGTGCGTCCGGGAATGTCCGCGCCCTTGTCACGGCCATGACTGGCGAACAGCCCGGCATTGTGGTTGCGGACCGAGCCCGGATGGATCTGCATGACCATGCCGTCCTCGACGCTCATCGCCGCCATCTCGGTCAGCATCTGCGCGCGGAAGAGCTCGGCGTCGGCCGCGGTCCAGTCATCGCCGGTGATGCGCGCGAACAGCGCCTCGCATTCGGGGGTCGACAGGTTCGCGGTCGCGGCGGTCGGGTGGCCGTGATCGGTCGCGGTGGCGCCCGCCGCGCGGAAATCGGCGCGGCGCTTGCGGTGCGCGGCCAGATAGCCCTGCCAGCCATAGACGTCCTCGCCGGTCAGCTCGCCGAAGCGGCGTAGCGCGCCGGCGAATTGCTCGTGCTCGACATCGATCACGCCGTCGGGGCGATAGGTGGTGACGACACGGCCGTTCCACCCGCTCTCGCGGATCCGGTGATGCGCGTCGAGGCTGTCATGCGCGCCTTCGGTGGTGGCGAGGAAATCGATCCGGAACCGGTCGAACAGCGCGCGCGGGCGGAACGCCGCGGTCGCGAGCTTTTCGCCGATCGTGTCGAAATACAGGTCCGCGGTCGCCGGCTCGAACGCGACGTCGAACCCGAACACCTCGGCGAAGACATGGTCAAGCCACATCCGCGACGGCGTGCCGCGGAACAGCGCATAATGGTCGGCGAGCAGCCGCCACGCCACGCGCGGATCGGCGCTCCGCGTGCCATCGCGCCGCGGGATCGTCAGCGCGTCGAGATCGACGCCCTGGCTGTAGAGCATGCGGAACAGATAATGGTCGGGCGCGAGCAGCAGCGACGTCGCGTCGGTCCAGTTGGCGTTGTCGGCGAACCAGGTCGGATCGGTATGGCCGTGCGGGCTGACGATCGGCAGGTCGGCGATCTCCGCATAGAGCGTGCGGGCGATCGCGCGGGTCGTCGGATCGGCGGGGAACAGCCGGTCGGGATGAAGCTCGAGAGGACGGGTCATGCAAGGGCTCCTGCCGCAAAGGCGATACCGCGTTCAAGTCCGCGCAGTTCGGCGAGCCCGCGCATCCGGCCGAGCAGCGAATAGCCCGGATTGGTCGTGCGCGTCAGGTCGTCGAGCATCTGATGACCGTGATCGGGACGCATCGGGATGCTGCGCCCTTCGCGGACCGACAGCCGGTGGACCGCCGCCATGACCGCCGCCATGCCCGCATCGCCCTCCAGATGATCGGCTTCGTGGAACGCCCCATCGGCCTCGCGCTGGACCGAGCGCAGATGGAGGAAGCCGATCCGTGAGCCGAGCCGGTCGACCATGCCGGGCAGGTCGTTGTCGGCGCGCACGCCGAACGACCCGGTACACAGGCACAGCCCGTTCGAGACGTTGGGCACGCGCGTGAAGAGATCGGTCACGTCGGCCTCGGTGCTGACGACGCGCGGCAGGCCGAAGATCGGAAAGGGCGGATCGTCGGGATGGACGACCAGCGCGATGCCGAGCTCGTCGGCGAGCGGGCACACGGCCTCGAGAAACGCGACATGGTTGTCGCGCAGCCGCGCCGCGTCGATCGCGTCGTAGCGGCCGATCGCCTCGAGGAAGGCGGCCGAGGTGAAGCCCTCCTCGCTGCCCGGCAGGCCCGCGAGGATCGTCCGTTCGAGATCCGCGCGCGCCGCTGTGTCCATGGCCGCAAAACGCGCCGCCGCCGCGTCGCGCACCGCAGGCGCATAGCTCTGCTCGGCACCCGGCCGCTGCAGCATGAACAGGTCATAGGCGGCCACCACGATCGCCTCGTACCGAAGCGCGCGCGATCCGTCGGGCAGTTCCCAGGCGAGATCGGTCCGCGTCCAGTCGAGCAACGGCATGAAATTATAGGTGACGACGCGAATGCCGCAGGCCGCAAGATTGCGCAGGCTCTCGCGGTAAGCGTCGATCAGCCGGTCCCATTCGCCCGAGCGGGTCTTGATGCCCTCGTCGACCGGCAGGCTCTCGACCACCGTCCAGTCGAGCCCGGCGTCGCGCACCATCTGCTTGCGCGCGGCGATCGCCTCGCGCGTCCAGACCTCGCCTTTCGGGACCTCGTGCAGCGCGGTCACCACCTCGGTCGCGCCGGATTGCCGGATGCTGTCCAGCCGCACCGGATCGTTCGGCCCGAACCAGCGCATCGTCTGCGTCATCAACACACTCGTCATCCTCTTAAACCCTCAACCCCGTGCGCGGCGTAGCGCGCAGCAAACTCCACAAGACGACCGCCGCGAGCAGATCGAGCGCCGCCAACGCCGCGAACAGCGGGTCATATCCCCACGCATCCGCGCTCTGCCCGATCAGCAGCGTGAACAGCATCCCGCCGACCCAGGCCGACGTCCCCGCCATCCCGGTCGCGGTGCCGACCGTCCGGCTGTCGAACATGTCGGAACACAGCGTCACCAGCGCGCCGCTCAGCATCTGGTGCGCGAAGCCGCCGATGCAGAACAGGATGATCGCGACGCCGGGCGATTGCGCAAGACCGATGCAAGCCGGCCCGATCATGCACAGCGCGCCGATCGTCATCGTGATCTTGCGCGACGCGACCAGCGGCACGCCGCGCTTCATCAGCCAGCTCGGCAACACGCCTGCGGCCAGACTGCCGAAATCGGCGGCGAGGAACGGCATCCACGCCCATAAGGCGATACTCTTCAGATCGAGCTTCCACACCGACACCAGATAGAGCGGGATGAAGAAGTTGAACGTCTGCCACGCCGGTTCGGCCAGGAATTTGGGGACCGCGATCCCCCAGAAGCTGCGGCTGCGCAACAGGTCGCCGCGCGTCGCGGGCTTGGCGGTGACGTCCTCGCCGCGGGTCTCGATGATTGCGGCGCGCTCGTCCTCGCTCAGCGCGGGATGGTCGGCGGGGCTGCGATAGCCCCAATACCACAGGAACGCCCAGACGAGGCTGAGCCCCCCAGTCACGATGAATGCCGCCTGCCAGTTCCAGGCGAGGATGCAGAAGGCGACGAGCGGCGGCGCGATCATGTTGCCGACGCTGGTGCCCATCTGGAACACGCTGGTCGCCAGCGACCGCTCACGCGGGGGGAACCATTCGGACACCGTCTTGGCGCCCGCGGGGATCGCCGCCGCCTCGCTCGCGCCGAGCAGCGCGCGGAACAGCGCGAGGCTCGGCCAGCCGGTCGCCAGCGCATGCGCCATGTTGGCGAGCGCCCAGCCGACCGCGAACAGGAAGAAGCCGAGCCGTGTGCCGAGCAGGTCGAGCACGCTGCCGGCGACGGTCTGCATCACCGTGTAGCTGGCCTGGAACGCCAGCACGACCCAGCTGTAATCCTCGGTCGACATGCCGAATTCGGTCTTGAGCTGCGGTGCGGCCACCGACAGGGTCGAGCGCGCGAGATAGTTGAGGATCGTCCCCAGCGTCACCAGCGCGATCAGCCGCCAGCGCAGCGGCACGCTGCGCCAGCCGCGCCGCGGGTTGCCCGGCGCGCTCATCGCGTGATCTCGATACCGGACACGATCGCATCGCCCTTGATCGGCACGAATTTCAGGTCGAGCATGCCGTCGGTGACGCCCACGACGATCCGCCGCGTGACGCGCGTGAGCGGCGCGCCCGCGACCGCGGCGATGTCCAGCGCGGCGATCGCGCGCTTGCCGTTGGCGACGACGTCGAACTGTCGGGCGCCGGCCGCGAGCGCGGGTTCGACGAAGCTCAGCTCGACCGTGTAGCGCCCGTTGGCGAGCGGCACGCGGTAGCTGAACCGGCCTTCGCGGTAGGTTTCGGCGACCGCGCCTTCGGGCGTCCCCGCGACGATTTTCTTCTCGGGGCGCGGCCCATAGCCCGAATAGGCGTTGATATCGCCGAAACTGCCGCCGGCGAAGAACGCGTCCGAGCCATAACGCTTGCCCGCGATCTCCGGTGCGACCAGCGCGCCGCTGTCGATCCGGACCGACCGCGCAGCCTCCGGCGCCACCCGCCATTCGATCCCGTCGTCGACCGCCCCGGTCGGGAAGACGCCGCGCGCGACGACGCGGTTCGCCCCCGCCGCCAGCGCGACGTTCGACCAGGCGCAGATCATCTGCGGACAGGCGCTCAGCGTGCCGACGACGCGGTCGTTGACGAGCAGGTCGGTGCGCGGCGCGTTGCTGTACACGCGGACGTCGGCGACCGGATAGGCGCGGTCGACATAGCGCCGCCCGGCGACGTGCACGGTCGGCGTCGCGGTCCAGTTCGCCTTGTAGAAATAATAGGCGTCCTTGCGGATCTTCCGGTCGTAGGTGACCAGCCCCTTGGTGTTGATGTCGATCGCATCGCCCTCGCGCCGGACGGTCGTCGCGAAGTCGAACGAATTCCACAGCCATGTCCCCCACAGATAGGGTTTGGCGGACAGCGTCGCCCAGGCGGTTTCGTGGATGTAGCTCTCATATTCCTCGGGCTGGTTGCGACCGCGCTGGTCGACCTTGCCGCCGAGCGGATTGTCGGTGTGGATCGTCGTCGCGCCGCCCGCGCCATATTCGGTCACCGACACGGGCTGGTTCGGGCGCAGCACGCGGAGCGAGTCGAGATGCTTGCCGAGATCGCCGGGCTGTCCGTAATACCAGCCGAAATAGCGGTTGGCCCCGCCGAGATCGGCGGCCTCCGCGGTGATCGGAACGTCCGCGGAGCCGAGCAGCCGGCCTTCGCAACAGGTCGCCAGCGCGGTCGCGCGGGACGGATCCTCGCTCTTCGCCAGCGCGTTCAGTTCGCGCAGCAGCGGCAGCGGATCGGGCGCGGGCGTATCCTTGCTGGTGGTGATGAACGCCGGCAGCGACTTGCCGAAATCGACCTCGTTCGCGATCCCCCAGTTGAACACCGACGCATGGTTGCCGTTCTGCCGGATCAGCTCGCGCAACTGTTGGCGCGCATCGTCGCGCAGCCCGGCAGTCGCGACCGCATCGTCCCCCCAGGTCCAGCGCGACACCAGCGGGATCTCGTCCCACAGCACCATGCCGTACCGGTCGGCGAGGTCGTGGATCGCCTGGCCGTGCTGGTAATGGGTGAGCCGGATGCTGTTCACGCCCATTTCGCGCATGATCGCGAAATCCTGCTCGATATCCGCAGGCGCGGTCGCCCAGCCCTTGCCCTCGCGATCCTGGTGATAGCCGACGCCCTGGAGCCGCAGCGGCTTGCCGTTGAGCATGAAGCCGCGGGCCGGGTCGGCGCGCATCTCGCGGATGCCGAATGCCTGCTCAACCCGGTCGAGCACCGCGCCGGACGGCGTCGCGATCTCGACCACCAGCCGGTGCAGATACGGATCGGCGACCCCGTTCCACAGATGCGGCGTCGCGATCGACAGCGACTGGACGCTCTCGGACGCGGCGTCGGCACGCAGGGGGATGCGGCGGGTTCCGGTCGCGACCGTCTTGCCGCCCGCGTCGATCAGCCTGACCACCGCGTTGACCGCCTGAGCCTTGGTGCCGTCGTTCCGGATCCTCACGCGCACGGCGACCTTCGCCATCGTCGCGTCGATCGAGCTGGTCGTCGCGAAGATCCCGCTGCCGCCGGCATCGAGCATGTCGACATGGACCGCGTTCGTGACGATCAAGCTGACCGGACGATAGAGTCCGCCATGCACGAAGAAATCGCCCGCGAGCGGCAGGATGTCGGCGGTCGAGGAGCCCTGCGCCGGCTGCGTATTGTCGACCTTGACCAGCAGCGTGTTCGCCTGCCCGGCGCGGAGCGCGCGCGTGGCATCGAGCCGGAAGCGTGAAAACCCGCCCTTGTGCCCGCCGATCCGCTGGCCGTTGAGCCAGACCTCGGCAGTGCGGCTCGCCGCGTCGAACTGGAGCCAAGCGTGCTGTCCCGCGTCCATGGCAGGCGGGGTGAAGGTCATGCGGTACCAGCCGACGCCCTGATATTTGTCGACCGACTCGGCATTGTTCAGATGGGTCTGGGGGTCGGGCATGTAATAGCCGACGCGGTTCCAGGTGTGCGGTACGCTGACCCGCTCCCAGGATCCGGCGGCCTGTGCCGCCTGCGCCGGATCGACGTCGCCGCGCTGGAACTCCCAGCCCTGAGCCAAGGGGACGACCGATCGCTCGCTCTGTGCGGCAGCGGGCGCGGCCATGACGGCGATGACGGCCGCCGCGACATATCTGGTCTGCATAACCCTCTCCCTGATCTTTTTTTGGCAGCTTAATTCCTGACAATTGGCCTGACCAGTTAATTTTTAAGTTTGGCTTGGATTTTGGACGGTTTTTGGAAGGTCGGGTTGCACGGTGCCACCTCTCCAACGCGCCCGGCCCTCTGCGTGTCAGGACAATAAGGCTGTCGCGGCTTGGCATGTGATCGGGTTTGCGGCCGTCCGGTAAGGCAGGTCGGGCGCCCAACATCAGCCCGCGCGCGGACCTCTTTTTTGATTCAAATCAAGAACAGAGATCAACGTTAAGAGAAAGGTAACGGAATCGGGGTATATTTTAGTTGTATTCGAAGGACTAAGCCACCGCGGCCGTTCGTTTTATACAACGATCGACCTTCTTCTCATCAAGACCTTCGCCACCGACATTGCCGCATTCAGCGGCTCTTCCGACGCCTTGCTACTACGACTCCCGCTGCTGCGGATGGGAGGTTCGTAGCGTCCATCCGCGGTGACTTTCGAGGTATATCCAATGACGTCGATCCTTCGGGCAGCCGCGTGTGCGGCGGTGAGTATGGCTGCGCTCGTGGCAGGCGGCGGGGCCGCGCAGGCACAGGTGCCGGTCGGCGCCGGTGGCCAGCTGCAGCAGATCCCGCCCCTGCCGCTGACCGATACGCCCGATCCCGAGCTCGGCCTGACGCGCAAGACGCCGGTCGCGATCCCGGCCGCGGGCGGACCCTCGGCCCGCGTGGATGCGATCCGCGTCACCGGCGCCATGCTGTTCCCCGAAGCGACGCTGGTCGCCGCGACGGGGTTCGCGCCTGGTGCGACGCTCGATCTCGCAGGTCTGAAGACGCTCGCGGCGCGGATCACCGACTATTATACCAGCCGCGGCTATTTCGTCGCGCAGGCCTATCTGCCCGCGCAGGACGTGCAGAGCGGGACGGTGACGATCGCGGTCGTCGAGGGCCGCCTCGGCGCGATCGGGCTGCGCAACGAATCCCGCCTGGCCGACAGCGTCGCGAACGGCATGCTCGACGGGCTCGAAGTCGGTGATCCGGTCGCGGTCGCGCCGATCGAACGCCGGCTGCTGATGCTGTCCGACCTGCCCGGCGTGCGCGTGCGCTCGACGCTGAGCCCCGGCACCGCGGTCGGCACGTCGGACCTGCTGGTCGACATCACCCCGGGCCGCAGCATCACGGGCAGCGTCGAGGCCGACAATGCGGGCAATCGCTATACCGGCGCCTACCGCGTCGGCGGGTCGGTCAACTGGAACAACCCGACCGGCTCGGGCGACGTGCTCGGCTTGCGCGCGCTGACGTCCTTCTCGGGGCTCGCTTATGGCCGCGCCTCCTATCAGGCGCCGATCGGCAAGGTCACACTCGGCGTCGCCTATGCCCATCTCGACTATGAGCTCGGCAAGGAATTCGACAGCCTCGACGGCAGCGGCAATGCCGAGATCGCCAGCGTCTATGCCAGCTACCCGCTGATCCGGTCGCGCGGCAGCAACCTGTACGTGACGGTGGCGGGCGATGCGAAATGGTTCGACGACCGGTTCGGGATCGTCGACACGGTCACCTATCGCCGTGCGCAGGTCGTCACGGGCGGCCTCAGCGGCGACTCGCACGACACGCTGCTCGGCGGCGGCTGGAACGCCTATTCGCTGAGCGTCTCGGTCGGCACGCTCGATATTCGCGGCGCCTATGAGCGGTCGGTCGACGCGCTGACCGCGCGCACCGATGGTCGCTACGGCAAGATGCAGTTCAGCCTGGCGCGGCTGCAGACGATCAGCGGGCCCGTCTCGGTGTTCGGCTCGGTCCGCGGGCAGGTCGCGTTCAACAATCTCGACATCTCCGAGAAGATGGAGCTGGGCGGCGCCTATGCGGTGCGCGCCTATCCCGAGGGCGAGGCCTATGGCGACCAGGGCTATGTCGCGACCGCCGAGGCGCGGCTCGCGCTGCCGCGGGTCATCCCGGGCGCGCTGCAGCTGTTCGCCTTCGTCGATGTCGGCGAGGTCGATTATGTGAAGCGGCGCTATTTCGATGGGTCGAACCATGCGGTGCGCAGCGCCTATGGCGCCGGCGCGACCTGGACCACGCCATACGACATCGTGCTGCGCGCGACCTATGCGCGCAAGCTGGGCAACGCCGAGGCGACCGCCGCCCCCGACCGGTCCGGCCGCGCCTGGTTCCAGATCGCCAAGAGCTTCTGACGCCCGCGCGCGCGCCAGCGACCAGCACCGACATTTCGCGGCCATCCGCCGCCACCCGAGGATACCGCCCATGACCCCGATCCCCGCATCGATCCGCCATCGCCCCGCCGCCGCCGCTCCCTCCACCGCACCGACGCGTCAGCGCCGCGGCGGGCTGTTCGGCACGACCGGGCTCGCGCGGTTCGCGTGGCTGATCGGCATCAGCCTTGCCGGCACGGTCGCCGCGCGCCCCGCCACGGCGCAGACGCTGCCGACCGGGGGCGAGGTGGCCGCGGGCCAGGCGAGCATCGCGACGCGCGGGCCGGCGATGACGGTCACCCAGACCAGCGACCGCGCGGTGCTGAACTGGCAGTCCTTCTCGATCGGCAAGGGCGCCAGCGTGACCTTCGACCAGCCGGGCACGAGCTCGGTCGCGCTCAACCGCGTCGTCGGGTCGGACCCGTCATCGATCCTTGGCAACCTGTCGTCCAACGGCAAGGTCTTCCTGGTCAACGGCAATGGCATCGTGTTCGGCAAGACCGCGAGCGTGAACGTCGGCGGACTGGTCGCATCGACGCTGAACATCAGCGATGCGGATTTTATGGCCGGCCAGTCGCGCTTTGCCGGGACCAGCACCGCGGGCGTCCAGAATGACGGCACGATCACCGCCAAGGGCGGCTATGTCGCGCTGCTCGGCGCGCAGGTCGGCAACAGCGGCGTGATCCGCGCCAATTTCGGCACGGTCGTGCTGGCGGCGGGTGAGGCGATCACGCTCGACGTCGCGGGCGACGGGCTGCTCAACGTCGCGGTCGACAAGGGCGCGGTGGGCGCGCTGGTCCGCAACGGCGGGCTGATCCGCGCGGATGGCGGCAAGGTCGTGATGACCGCGCAGGGTGCGGGCGAGCTGCTCCACACCGCGGTCAACAATAGCGGCATCATCGAGGCGCGGACGCTGCAGAACCGCAGCGGCAC
Source organism: Sphingomonas sp. CFBP9019 (assembly GCF_034045155.1). Taxonomy (NCBI): domain Bacteria; kingdom Pseudomonadati; phylum Pseudomonadota; class Alphaproteobacteria; order Sphingomonadales; family Sphingomonadaceae; genus Sphingomonas; species Sphingomonas sp. CFBP9019. The sequence continues at coordinate 125,319 of NZ_JAXCWK010000003.1, forward strand.
GATCCTGCTGCTCGGCGACATGCAGACCGGCACCACCAATCTCAGCGGCACGCTCGACGCGAGCGCACCGGTCGGCGGCAATGGCGGCTTCGTCGAGACGTCGGCGGCGACCGTCAACATCGCCGACGGTTCCAGAGTCTCGACGCTGGCGCGGTCGGGCACGACCGGCAGCTGGCTGATCGATCCGCAGGATTATGTGATTGGTGCAGGCGGCAACATCTCGGGCTCGACGCTGTCGGCGCAGCTCGTGACGACCAGCATCACGATCAGCACGCTGCCCGCGGCGGGCGACACGACGACGGGCAATGGCGACATCTTCGTCAACGACGCGGTCGCGTGGACCGCTTCGGGCGTGCCGACGACGCTGACGTTGAACGCGTTTCGCGACGTCGTCATCAACGCGCCGATCAGCGCGACCAACGGCAACATCGTCGCCTGCTGCGGCCGCGACGTGAACGTCAACGCCGACCTGACGACGGTCAATGGCAGTATCCTGCTCAACGCCGGGCGCAACGTGAACGTCTATCATGCGATCACGACGACCGACGGCAACATCGCGCTGTGCGCGGGGCATGACGTGATGATCGACGCTGCCGTCACGCTGACGCGCGGCACGACGATCCCGGCGCAGAGCCTGGGCCTGCCGGTCGGGCTGACGCTGATCGCAGGCGCGGACGGCACCGGGCCGGGCGTCAACGGCGGCACGATCGTGTTCTCCGCGCTGTCGCCGCCGACGACGGTGACCGCGGCGCCGGTGTCGATCACCTACAACCCGGTTTCGTATACGACGCCGACCGACTTCTCGAACGAGTTCGTGCTGACCGAGGGTGCGGCGATTTCGCAGCGGATGCTGGTCTTCCCGTCCGCGCAGAAGGTCGCGGACGGCACCAATGCGGCGGTGCTGAGTGGGTTCAACGCATCAGACACGTCGGGGCTGCCGAGTGGCGTCACCCTGGTCGCGGGGACGGACGCGACGGCGACGTTCGACAGCGCGGACGCCGGGGCGGGCATCGGCGTCAGCTATAGCGGCTATACGCTGACCGGCGCGAATGCGGACCAATATGCGCTTGCGGGATCGTGCTGCACGGCGGGCTTCCGGACTACGGGGACGATCACTGCTGCTCCGGCGCCTGCTCCGGCGCCTGCTCCTGCACCGGCTCCTGCTCCTGCTCCTGCACCAGCACCAGCTCCTGCCCCTGCTCCCGCACCTGCACCTGCTCCTGCACCCGCTCCCGCACCTTCGCCAGCACCGGCACCGGCACCGGCACCCGCACCTGCTCCTTCCCCGGCTCCAGCTCCAGCTCCAGCTCCAGCGCCTGCGCCTGCGCCTGCGCCGGCTCCTGCTCCCGCTCCAGCTCCAGCACCAGCACCAGCACCAGCACCAGCACCAGCACCGGCGCCGGCACCAGCACCCGCACCCGCACCCGCACCCGCACCCGCACCCGCACCCGCACCCGCGCCCGCGCCGTCGCCAGCACCCTCGCCTTCGCCAACGCCGATACTGACGCCGACACCGACACCGACGCCGGTGATCGTCACCGTCCTGCCGACCGCGACGCGGCCGTTCCTCGAGGTGCCACCAGCCCAGGTCCGGCGGCCGAACGTGCCGGTCGGGACGGTGGTCGACGGCGGCGTGAGCGTGCCGCCGGAGGGTCCGGGACCGTTCCCGATCCCCCCGGCCCCCGTGACGCCGGTCCCCGTGACGCCGCCGACCCAGTCGTCGCTGGGGGAACTGACGCAGCCCGTGCCGCGCACCCCCGTGGTCCCGGTCTATCCGCGCAAGCAGGCGCGCCACTGATATGGCAGGCTTCGGGTCGCGAACAGCGCGGCGCGCGGTGCTGGTCGCGGTCGCCCTGGCGGCTGGGGGCGCGTCCGCCGCCGGCGCCCAGCCGGTCGCGGCCGGCACATCGGCGACCGCGCGGTTCGGGGCTGCCGCTGCTTCCCGCGATGCCCGCGACACGGTCGACTGGGTGATGCGGTCGCGCGACAACCAGGCCCTGCCGTTCGTCGTGATCGACAAGGTGAACGCGGTGGTCTTCGCGTTCGATGGCGTGGGGGTGCTCCGCGGCACGGCGCCCGCGCTGCTCGGTCTCGCCCGCGGCGACGACAGCGTGCCGGGGATAGGCCAGCGCAAGCTCGCGACGATCACGCCCGCCGAGCGGACCACGCCCGCCGGCCGGTTCCAGGCGTCGATCGGCGCCGATTTCGAGCAGGATATCCTGTGGATCGACTATGCCGCTGCGCTGTCGCTCCACCGCGTCATCGCCGGCCGCCGGGTCGACGACCGCGCCGGACGGCTGGCCTCGGCGACGCCGCAGGACAACCGGATCTCCTATGGCTGCGTCAACGTGCCTGCGCGCTTCTACGACGGGGTGATCAAGCCGTTGTTCACGGGCACGGTCGGGATCGTCTATATCCTGCCCGAGACCCGACCGCTGCGCAGCGTGTTTGCAATGACGGCCTCAGCGCCGGACGCCGTGCCTCACTGACCCCAGGAGCGCTCGCGATACCATTTGGTCAGCACGTACTTGACCCCCTGTTCGACCGGCATGCCCTGGTGCACCGACCCCGGATTCGGCGCGCCATAGTCGTCCATGTTGTTCCAGATGACGAGGTTGCCTGCCTTGGGCGCGATGATCACGTCCGCTGTCGGAAAATTGGTCCGGCCTCCCGCCTCCGGTTCGTTCAGGAACGTCATCGCCGACCAGGTCCGCTGTCCGCCGACCGCGACCTGATCCTGCCAGTAGAGCTGGCCGGTATCGAAGAAGTCGTGATGCGGCTTGAACTCCTGCCCGACCGCATAGCGCTGGCCCTGCAACGCCTCGCCGTAGCGCGGTTTCAGCCCGGTCAGCGCGTCGAGCCGGGTCTCGACCGCGGTGACCGCGTCGGGGCCCGCATAGAGGTAACAGGTCTCGCTGGTCCGGTAGGCGGGACGCGGATCGTCGGCGACGACCGGCGACGGCACGCGATCCGCATCGATCAGTGCGATCAGCGTCGCGCACACGTCGAGCGGTAGGAAATCGCGGACGATGTACAGCTCGATCCCGGGTGCCGGAATGCGAACGGCGCCGGGATAGCACAGGATCTGCTCGCGGACCTGTGCCGCGGACTCCGCGCGCGCGAGCGCTTCGACCGGGCCGTCGCGTCGGTCGGTGGCGGAAAGTGGCGATGTGGCGGACGGAACGGCGACCATGGGCACTCCAGACTGTCGGGCGCGTCGGTGGCGGACCGGCGGTCCGGCCCCGTGGCCAGACCATCACATAGATCAAGCCGTACAGGCGCAAAAGCCGTTTCACCGCCGAATTCGGCCGCAATGCTCGATACTTGTCCGCGGGGAAGGCAAAATCCGGGTGCGACTTAATCGCGTGACGATCGTTGAGCCGCCATTCCCAAAGGAGACGAATGATGAGCAACGAGACCGACGTGTCCGTCCTGAACGGCCTGATCAAGACGACCCTCGACAGCATGAAGGGCTATGAGGACGCGGCCAAGGACGCGGAGAGCACGCAGTATGCGACGATGTTCGCCGATTTCGCGCGCGATCGCGCCCAGGTCGCGACGAACCTGCAGGCACAGGTCCGCGCACTCGGCAGCGAGCCCGAGATGGATTCAAGCATGCTCGCCGCAGCGCATCGCACCTTCATGGACCTGAAGCAGGCGCTGACCGGCAAGGACGACAAGGCGATCATCCTCGAGGTCGAGCGTGGCGAGGACCACATCAAGGCCAAGTATGAGGACGCGATGAAGGACGGCCAGCTGTCGCCCGCATCGCTCGACGTGGTCACCAAGGGCTATGCCTCGGTCCGCGAAGGCCATGACAAGATGAGCGCGCTCAAGCACAGCCTCACCTGATCCGAAGGGGCGACCGGTTTCGCCGGTCGCCCTTTTTCCTCCGCGCTATCCTGCCGCCTTGCGCAGGATCCGCGACAGGTCCTCGACCGAATAGGGTTTGTGCAGCAGCTCGAACCCGTCGGTACCATCCTGCGCCAGCACGTTGCTGTAACCCGACGTCAGCACCACCGGCAGCCCGGGATGCGACGCCCGGATCGCCTTGGCCAGATCGATGCCGTTCATGCCCGGCATCACGACGTCCGAAAACACGATGTCGAAGCGCGCCGCGTCCTCGCCCAGCACCGCCAGCGCCTCCTGCGCATCCGCCGCCCAGACCGTCACATAACCGAGCTCGGCAAGCGACTGGGTGGTGAACGTGCCCACGTCCTTGTTGTCCTCGACCACCAGCACGCAGTTGCCATGGCCGTCCGCCAGCCCCTCCGGGACCGCCCCCGGCAGGTTCGCGGTGCGCTCCTCCGCGCGCGGCAGATAGAGCGTGAAGACCGTGCCGCAGCCGACTTCGCTCTCGACGATGATGTCGCCATCGGACTGTTTGGCAAAGCCGAACACCTGGCTGAGCCCAAGGCCGGTGCCCTGCCCGACCCCCTTGGTCGTGAAGAACGGCTCGAAGATCCGCTCGAGCTTTTCGGGCGGGATGCCCGACCCGGTGTCGCGCATCGAGATCGCGACGAACTGCCCCTCGACCGCCGGATGCGAGCGCACCGCCGGGATCATCGTGGCGGTCCGCAGCGCGATGTCGATCCGCCCGGCGCCGTCCATCGCGTCGCGCGCATTGACCGCCATGTTGACCAGGGCGGTGTCGAGCTGGCTCGGGTCGACATTGGTGAAGCAGGGCGTGTCGGGCACGTCGATCGCGATCGTAATCCGCGATCCGGTCAGCGTGCCGAGCATGTCGGCGATGCTGCCGAGACTCTGGCCGACATCGATCACCTCGGGCTGGAGCGCCTGCCGCCGTGCGAAGGCGAGCAACTGTCCGGTCAGCTTTGCCGCGCGATCGGCGGTGTCCGAGATCGCGTCGATATAGCGCTCGCGCCGTTCGGGCGGGAGGTCGGGGCGCTTGAGCAGGTCGGTTGCGGACCGGATCACGGTGAGCAGGTTGTTGAAGTCGTGCGCGACACCACCGGTCAGCTGGCCCACCGCCTCCATCTTCTGCGACTGGCGCAGCGCGTCCTCGGCGGTCTGCAGCTCGCTCGTCCGCGCGATGACCTGCTGCTCGAGCGAGGCCGCGAGCGCGGCGAGCGCCTGTTCGGTGCGGCGGCGCTCGGTAGCGATGCGGGTCCGATCCGCAACCTCGCGCGCGAACGCGACCTCGTCCGCGCGCCAGTGCCGCGCCCAGCCGCTGGCGAGATACAGCATCGCCACGATCCGGCCGTTTTCGGTGATCGGCATGTTGATGATCGCGCGGGCCTGCACCGCCTCGAGCGCGGCGCTCGTCGCGTAGGTCCGAGGGTCGGCGCGCGCATCGGTCACGCAGACCTCCTCGCCGCGCTTGAGGTCGTCGATATAGGTGCCGAAGTCGCGAAGCCTGAACGTGCCCGAAAGCTGGTCGACCCCTGGCGCGGTCCAGTCGCTGTGCACCGTCACGGTCTCGGCGTCCGGATCGATCTCGCCATAGCCGGTCCGGCTGAGGTCGATCGTCCGGCCGATGATCTGGACGGCCTGGTAGGAAATGTCGTCGGGACAGTCGGTGTCGCGGAACATGTCGCCCAGCTCGACCAGCGCCGCGCGCATCATCTCGCCGCGGCGCTGGTCGGTGATGTCGGTCGACACGCCCGCGATCCGCAACGCCTCGCCGGTGGCGGAATAAAAGGGCTGTCCGCGCGATCCGATCCACCGCAGTTCGCCGTCCTGGCGGTAGATGCGGTAGACGACCTCGTAATCCGTCCCCTCCTCGACGCAGCGTTGGACCTCGGCGACGCTCAGCGCGCGATCGTCGGGATGGATCGCGGCCAGCCGGTCGTCATAGGAAAACGGCGCGTCCGTAGGCCGGCCGAAGATCTCCTTGCAGGTATCCGATGCGGTCAGCCGCTTCGTCGCGATCTCGAGGCTCCAGGTCCCGAACCGCGCCGCCTTGAGCGTGAAGGCGAGCTCGCGCTCATGCTCCTGCTGCTGTCGCAACCGGTCGGTCAGTTCCGCCATCAGCGAGGCGTTGCTGCTCTCGAGTCCCTTCAGCCGCTCACGCTCGAGCGTCACGTCGACCTGGCTGGCGAAGAAATAGGCGAGCACGCCGTGCGTGTCGAAGACCGGCGCCATCAGCAGCCGGTTCCAGAACGTCTCACCGTCCCTGCGGTGGTTCTGGATCTCGATCTCGATGGATTCGACCCGGCGAACCGCGTCGCGGATCCGGTCGATCGTCGCGGGATCGGTTTCCGGCCCCTGGAGGAACCGGCAGTTGCGCCCGAGTATGTCCTCGCGCGGATAGCCGGTGAGCCGGCAGAACGCGTCGTTCGTGAACACGATCGGATTGTCGGGCAGGCGCGGATCGGTGATGATCATCGGCATCCGCGTCGCCCGCACCGCGGCGACGAACGGGTCGGTGCCGAGGTCCTGCCCGATCAGCTCGGCGGCGATTCGCTCGGCGTCGGCCGTCAACGGACGAGCGCCGGGGTCGGCGCGGTCGGGTGTATCGTTCAAGACCGTCTACTCGCCCTTTGCACTAAGTCGCTGATATCTAGGCTACGCGCAAAGACACCGCAACGCCGGGCTGGCGTGACGAATAATCGAGATCAATATGCGACGAAGGGCGGCCGCGTGATGCGGCCGCCCCTCCCCTCATCAGCGCACCGAACCGCGGCGCACCATGTTGACGATCGCGAGCAGGATCACCGCACCGACCAGCGAGATCAGGATCGACTGGATGTTGAGCGCGCCGTCCATGATCGAGGCGCCACCAATGAGCGGCGTGATCAGGAAGCCTGCGAGCAACGCGCCGACAATGCCGACGACGATGTTGAGGAAAACGCCCTGCTGTGCGTCGGTCCTCATGATCATGCTGGCGACCCAGCCGATGAGTCCGCCGACGACGAGAAGGATGATGAGGTTCATGATGAGGCTCCTGTTGATACTGGTACAGGCTGCTCAACGGACCGGGTGCTGCTAACGTTCAGTTCGGCCGCGCATAGTGCTTTGTGACATTGGTATAGGGGCACTAGTCCGGTTGGTAGGTCGGGGTTGGCCGTGACGGAACCGGTCGTGCGCTCCAGCGCTAAGGAGGCATGACCAGTACCCCCGGCAAGCCGCTGCATGCGCCCACCCTGCATCATCTCGAACAGCTCATGGCCGGATTGCTCGAAGGGGTGATCCTGATCGACCCGACCGGCGTGATCCTGAGCGCCAACCCCGCCGCGCTCAAGATGCACGGCGTCCGCGGCGTCGGCGAGCTGGGTGCGACGGCGGACGATTATGCCGCGCGGTTCGCCCTGCGCTACCGCGACGGGCGTAAGGTGCCGCGGCGCGAATATCCGCTGCTCCGGCTGCTCGCGGGCGAGAGCTTCCCCGACCTGATCGTCGAAGTCACGCCGCGCGATGCGGACGAACCATGCTGGGTCCATCAGGTCCGTGACATCGTCATGGACGAGGATGGCGGCGAGCCCGACTGCCTCGCGCTGGTGATCAGCGACGTGTCCGAGCGGTTCGACGCGGAGGACCGGTTCGAGGCGATGTTCCATGCCAACCCCGCCCCCGCGCTGATCATCCGCATCGCCGACCAGCGTTTCGTCCTGGTCAATCAGGGGTTTGTCGACCTGTCGGGCTATGACCGCGACGCGATCATCGGCAAGACGCTGTTCGATTTCGACTTTCTCGCCGATGTCGAGCGCAAGGCGTTCGTCAAGGCGTGCGTCGCGCGCGGCGAGGTCGTGCCACAGCTCGAGGCCGAGCTGCCGCTCGCCGGCGGCGACACGACGCTGGTCATCCTGGCGGGGCAGCCGATCGAGGTCGGCAACCGCGACTGCCTGTTGTTCACCTTCGCCGACCTCGAACCGCGGCGGCGCGCGGAACATGCGCTGAAGGCGAGCGAGCGGCATTTCGCCGCGGTGTTCGAGATGGCGCCGGTGGCGATGGTCGTGACCCAGACCGACGACAATCGCATCCTGCAGGTGAACGCGGCGTTCAAGACGCTGACCGGCTATGACGATCGCACGGTGATCGGCCGGGTCGCCGACGACCTGCAATTGTGGAATGATGCGGGCCAGCGCGAACAGCTGGAAACCGAGATCCGCGCGCAGGGCGGGTTCCGCGGACAGGATGTCCGCCTGCTCCACAAGAATGGCGAGGCGCTCGACTGTCTCGCCTCCGCCGAAAACATGCGGATCGACGGCGATGCCTGCGTGCTCTGGCTCTATCAGGATATTACCGCGCGGCGGCGCGGCGAGCTCGAGCTGGTCGAGGCGATCGAGGCGGTGATGAAGGACGCCAACTGGCTCGGCCGGTCGATCATGGACAAGCTGGCGACGCTGCGGAACCCGCGCCCCGGCGCCGCCTCGGACGCGCCGCTGCTCGATCTCAGCAAGCGCGAGCGCGAGGTGCTCGAGCTGATCTGCCAGGATCTCGACGATGCCGCGATCGCCGAGCGGCTCGAACTGTCACGCAACACCGTGCGCAACCATGTCGCGCGGCTCTATGCCAAGATCGGCGTCAACCGGCGCAGCGCCGCAGTGGTCTGGGCGCATGAACGCGGGGTCGGCGCCTGAGAAAGCGCGCGCCGCCCCGAGGGGCGGCGCGGCCGGTGGTCAGGCGGACTGCGGGATGATGCTGATCATCGCGTCCTCGCTCGGCTCCTTGGCGGGCTTGAGCTTGAGCGCCTGATCCGCGGTCACATGCCGCGTGCGGGTCGCGGGCTCGAGCGTCACGGTCTCGCCCGTTTCGAGCGACCGCTCGACCGCTGCCAGCACGCGCATGTCGAACAGGCCCTCCTGCCCGTCGGCTTCGGGATGACGGTCGTTGAGGATGCAGTCGGAGAAATACTGCGTCTCGTTGCCGAACTGCTCGACCGGATCGAAGGCGTGCGTCTTCTCCTTGCCGTCCGCGGTGCGCTCGACATAGGTGATGCCGGTCGTCGGGCCGAACATGAAGGCGGGCGCGGCATGGATGCTCGCCTTGGTGCCGACCAGTTCGAACCCCTCGGACGAGGCGGTCGCATAGCTGACGGTGAACTGCGCGATGCGATCGTCGGCGAATTTCAGCGTCACCGCGACGGTGTCGTGGAAGTTGAAGCCGCGACCCGGCGTCTTCGTCCCGACAGCATGCACGGCGATCGGCTCCTGCCCGAACAGGTTGCGTACCGCGTTCAGCGGATAGGTGCCCATGTCGGGGACGGGCCCGCCCCAATAGCCGTTATGCCCGCGCGAATTCTCCTCGCGGACATTCTGCATGAAGGTCGACGAGAAGGCGCGGAGGTCGCCGAACTCGCCCGCCCGCGCGCGCGTGATCATCTCGACCGTGCCGGGTTCGTGATGCAGCCGGTAGGCGATCATCAGCTTGGCGCCGCCCTTCTTCTCGGCGGCGATGATCTGCTCGGCCTCCGCGACGCTCGACGCCATCGGCTTTTCGAGCAAAACATGGATGCCCGCCTCGAGCGCGGGGACGGCATATTGCATGTGCAGGAAATTGGGCGTCGCGATATAGACCGCATCGATTTCGCCCGAAGCCAGCAGCTCGCCATATTGCGCGTAGGAATAGGCCTTGAGCTTGTAGAGCTTGGCCAGCTTGTCCGCCTTGACCGGGTCACCGGTGACCAGCGCGGTCATTTCCGAATTATTGGTCCGCGCGATCCCCGGCATGAACGCCTGCTGCGAAATCTGCCCGCCGCCGACGACGGCGTAGCGCACCTTCTTGGTAAGTCCGAACATGACAGTCTCCGTGGTTCAGGAAGGATGGAATGAGGCTGGCAACTCCGCGCGACGGGGTTTTGTTGCACTGCACCCTGCGCAACGAAGCTGGCGAGCGAGGTCGTTACGGACGCGCGCGGATTATCTGCCGACGGTCTTGGGCTAACCGCCAGCGCGCGCGTTATCCTGTCGGCCATTTGCGGTCAGAGGACTGATAGTGCTGAAGTTTCTAGTGGCCGAAAGCGAAACACCCGAACAGCGCGACGCCCGCCGCGAGCATGCGGGAAAGAGCTCGGGCGAGACCTATGCGGCGACGCTCGAACAGCTCCGGCCCGATGCGCAGATCACGATCGTCGCACCCGCGGACGACGACGCGCGCGTGCTTACGACGGGCGAGATCGGCGATTTCGACGCGGTGTTCGTCACCGGCTCGCCGCTCCACGTCTATGACGACTCGCCCGAGGTGCAGCGCCAGCTCGCCTTCATGCGCGCGGTGTTTGCGTCGGGGACACCGTCTTTCGGTTCCTGCGCGGGGCTGCAGCTTGCGGTTGCCGCAGCAGGGGGCACCGTCCGCAAGATGCCGCAGACGATGGAGGCCGGGATCGCGCGCCGGATCACACGGACGCAGGCGGGGCGCGATCACCCGCTGCTCGCCGGCCGCACGGAGAGCTGGGACGCACCCGCGATCCACGGCGACGAGGTCGAGCGGCTGCCGGACGATGCGACATTGCTCGCGAGCAACGCAGTCACCGCGATCCAGGCGGCCGAGATCCGGCATGACGGCGGGATTTTCTGGGGCGTGCAATATCACCCCGAACTGGCCCCGCGCGAAATCGCGATCGCGCTCCGCCGCCAGGCCGGAAGCCTGATCGAGGCGGGGCTCGCCGAGCGCGAGGCCGATGTCGAACAGCGCGCGGCGCAACTCGACGCGCTGCACGACGAACCCGACCGCCGGTCGCTGCTCTGGCTGCTCGGCGTCGGCGACGATTTCGCGCAGGAGGCGGGTCGCCGGCTCGAACTCACCAATTTCCTGACGCATCTGGTCGAGCGGGGCGACTGACCCCTGCCCTTGCATTCTCACGCCGCGCCCACATCTGCCGTAGCGTAAGCAGCGCGATCTCCGGGGGGATCGTGCGCCGAACGGGGAATGGGGCGGATGTACGATCAACTGGCCGAGAGCGTCATGCTCGAAAGCGACAATGGCGACGTGCGGGCGATCCTCGAAAAGGTCGCGGCGCTGACGGGCATGGGGTTCGTCGCGGTCGCGCGCGTCACCGACACGCGCTGGATCGCCTGCCAGGTCCTCGACCAGATCGATTTCGGCATGTCGCCGGGGGACGAGCTGCGGATCTCGACGACGATCTGCGACGACATCCGCCAGTCGGGCAAGGCCGTCGTCATCGACGACGTGTCGACGAACGATCGCTGGCTGACGCATCCCGCGCCGTCGCTCTATGGCTTCAAGAGCTATGTCTCCTTCCCGATCACGCTCGCCGACGGATCGTTCTACGGCACGCTGTGCGCGATCGATCCGCGCCCGCGCCAGCTGAGCGGACGCGAGACCGCCGCGGCGCTGGCGGGGTTCGCGGCGGAAGTCGGCGCGGTGCTGTCGCGGAACGTGGCCGCGGGCTGAGCGGGCCGGATCACCGAAGACCGAGCCAGCGTCGCGCCGCCGTCCAGTCGCGCAGCACCAGCCGCTCGACGACCAGCACCAGCAGCATCGACACGCCGAACAGCGGCAGTGCGAGACCCAGCAGGATCAGCAGCACCACGAACCCCGCCGCAACGCGCGGTCGCGGCCGCGCGGGCGGTGCGCCGAGCGTGTCGGCGGGCCGACGCCGCCACCACAGCACCACGCTGCTGACCGACACCAGCGCCAGCCCGATCGCGGTCAGCAGCCCGAGCAGCTGGTTCGCCCAGCCGAACAGCTGTCCCTCATGCGCGGCGACGCCGTAACCGACGATCCGGTCGATCAGCCGGCGCTGCGCGAAATCCTTGCGCGTCAGGATCGCACCCGTGGCGCCGTCGAGCGTCAGGTCGGTGCGCAGCGGCCGGTTCGCGGCATCGGACTTGGCGGTCCAGGGCTGGCCCATGCCCGCCGGCGGCGCGATCAGGACCGGCGGCGCGAGCGCGAGCGGGCGCAGCGTCGCGATCAGCCGGTCGAGCGGCACGTCCGAGACCGCGGGATGCGCCATCGTCATCCCGCCATGTTCGGCATGCGCGCCCACCATCGCGCGCGTGCCGGCATCGGCGGCACCGCGCGCGCGCAGCTCCGCGGCATTCCCCGCCGACCAGTCCTGCCTGACCACCCGCCCCTCGGCGACCGTCCGGATCGCCTTCAGGTAACTCCCCCAGCTTGCGGCCCAGGGCAGGCCCGATATGAGCAATGCGAGCGCGAAGACCGATACCCAGAGCCCGGTGACGCCGTGCAGGTCGCGCCAGAACCGCCGCCCGCCCGCACGCAGCCGCGGATAGACCACCCCCGCCAGCCCGCTGCCGCGCGGCCACCACAGGACCAGCCCCGACAGGATCATGACGATCGCCCAGGAGGCGGCGAGCTCGACCAGATAGGAGCCGGGCGTGCCGATCAGCAATTCGCCGTGGAGCCGGAAGATGATCCGCATCAGCCGGCTGTCCTCGTCGACGGTGTGGAGGACCGCCAATGTGTTCGGATGGACATAGACGCGCGTCTCGGTGGTGCCTGCGCCGACGATCACCTGCACCGCCTCGTCGGGCCGCTCGGGCAACTGATAGCGGTGGAGCACCGATCCCGGCACCGCGCGCACCGCCGCATCGGCCTGTCGCGCCGCCGAGGCGCGCGCGCCGTCCAGCGGGAGATGCGTATAGGGGCGATCGATCAGCGTCTCGATCTGCGGGCGGAACAGGTAGATCGAGCCGGTGACCGACAGCCACAGCACGAACGGAAGGCAGAACAGCCCGGCATAGAAATGCCAGCGCCAGATCGTCGGATAGCCCGGCCAGCCACGACCGGGGCCGGGTCCGCCTGGAGAGGCCGGGGCGGCGGCGGGAGCGGACGCACGCATCAGAACCGCGCCTTCACGCCGGCATAGACGGTGCGCGGGACACCGGCATAGATCGACCCGGTCGCCGTCCGCAGCACCGCTTCCGGATTCTGCTGCCCGGTCGCCGCGTTCAGGCTGTTCGCAATTACCGAGGCCGAGCCGACATAGGTCGTGTCGAACAGGTTCTGCACCGAAGCGAACAGCCGCAGCCGCGACCACACCCCCTCCCCCCTTGGTGGATCATAATGGAGGTTGAGATTGGCGAGCGTATAGCCCGCCACACTCAGCAGATTGCCATTGTCGATCGCATAGCGGTCGCGGTAGGTCAGCTCGACGAACCCGCCCAGCCCCGCCACCGCGCCACCCGGCTGGTCATAGCCGAGGCGGACATTGACGAAGGTCGGGATGACGCCGGGGATGCGGTTGCCCGCGCGGTCGAACGTCGCCGACACCGCGCCCGATGTCAGCCGCTCGACGAACGCCGTATAGTGGTGGTCGTTGTAGCTGTAGCTCGCATCGATCCGCGCGCCCGGCAGGACGGCTGGCAGCGGCGTCCAGCTGAGCCCGAGCTCGACGCCGCGGTGGACCGAGCGCGGCGCGTTGGTGGTATAGGCGAGCAGGTTGACGCCCGCCGACTGGCTGACCTGTTCGTTGCGGAACCATTCGTAATAGCCCGTCACCTCCGCCTTCAGATTGGTCCCGAGCGCGACTTCGGCGCCGAGGTCGATCCCGGTGTTGCGCTGGGTCTTCAGCGTCACGTTGTTGCCCGGCACCCCTGCCGCGGTCACGAACAGCGCGCCGGCCTGCGGGATGCCATAGCCGGTGCCGACGCGCGCATGCAGGCGGACCGCGTCGATCGCCTGCCAGACGAGCGAAGCCTCGGGTGCGACGTTCCAGAAATGGCGCTCGGCGGGGATCACGCTCAGCACCGGGTTCGCGCCGAGCGGATAGGCATAGCCGGTCTGCGTCACGCCGATGATCGATCGCTCCGTGCCGATGCCCGCGATGAACTGGAGCCGCGACGTCAGGCTCAGCTCCTCGCGGGCGCGTGCGCCCATGTTGCGGACGTCGCCGAACACCGTCTGGGTCGGCGCGCCGATGCCGTCGCGGCCCGCGGGCGTCTTGTTGAAGCTGTAGCTCTGGTTATCGAGGTAATTGTAGAACACGCCGACAAAGCTGGTCGCCGCCATTCCGAACAGCGTGCCGCGATGCGTGACGTCGCTGGTGATGTTGTAGCTGTCTAGCGTGCCCTTGAACGGCGTCGCGCTGGTCGGCTGGTTGACGACGCGGCTGTCGAACGTCGCCTGCGCCCGCCACGTCGCGGTCGTGCTCAGGTCATGCTCGTAGCGGGTGCCGATGATCGTCCGGCGATCGTTGCGCGCAAGGTCGGCCTCGGCCGCGGTCTGCGCGATCCGCGCGCCGTTGACGCCGTTGGCGAGCACCGAGATCGTCCCGCAACCGGGCGCCGCGCCGACCCGTGTCGCGCAGCCGCGCTGATAGGGATTGGCGTGATACTGGTCGAGCGAGAGCCGCGTCGAGAGCGCGAATTCGCCCTCATTGTAGATGATCTTCGCGGTCAGCCGGTCGCGGTCCGAGATCGCATAGGTCGCCAGCGCGTTGATCGTGCCGGTCTCATACCCCGTATGCCCGGTCGACCCGTTCGCGCGGACGAAGCTGCCGAACAGCGCATAGTCGAAATCCGCGCCGGCATCGCCGATCGTCGCATAGACATTGGCATAGCCGTCGCTGCCCGTGTCGATGCCGATCTCGGCACCGTCGATGTCACGGCCGCGCCGGGTGCGGAAATTGACCGCGCCACCGATCGCGTAATTGCCATAGCGTGCGGAGGATGGCCCGCGCACCACGTCGACCGCGCCGTAAGCATGCGGATCGGTCAGGTCGAACCGGGCCAGCCCGTCGGGCTGGGTGACGGGGAAGTCATCCTCGAACACCTGGATGTTGCGCGCGCCGAAGCTGTTGCGCGCGTTCGAGCCGCGGATCGACACGCCGACGTCGCGCGGGCCGTTGCCCTGGATGACGACGACGCCGGGCGACAGCTTGACGATGTCGGCTATCGTCGTCGCGGGGGTGTTGCGGAACGCGGCGTCGTCGATCGTCGTGACGGTCTGCCCGGTCACGCGCGTCGTCAGCGACAATGCGTTGCCGGTGACGATGATGTCGTCACCGGCAATCGCCACGGGGGCGGTACGACGCGGCGCGTCTGTCGGGCTGCTCGGTTCGTCGAGCAGGCGCAGTTCGGCATCGATCGCGGCACGATCGCGCAGCAGCGCCGCGCGCCGGGCTGCGATATCGGCATTCTGGGCGGCAGGGAGAGGCGCAGCCGCGATCGGCGCGGCACAGGCGATCGCGGAGATCGCCGCCATGAGATGGCATCGGGACATGAAGAGTTCCTGGTCGGACGCGGCCGGGTCCCGTCGGGACCGGGCCGTATAGGGGTGGCGGGCAGCCGCCACCGGCCCGCGCTTTGGCGGACAGGGTCGGCATCGCATGGGGTCACCGCGCGGCCCGTTCAGGGCATCGCGCTGGCAACCGCTCAGCCGCGGACCGGGGGACCTCGCAAGGGGGGACGCAGAAACTCGGGTGCGCGGGCGACGACGGGCGTCGCGACGCGGAAGACGGTGGCGACGACGAACGCGATCGCCAGCGCGAGCAGCACCGGATCGGCCGCGGCCAGCCCCGCCGTCGTCAGGCCGGAAAAGGCGCAGGGCATGTCGCGGCCCGCATGCTGAGTCTTATCCGGGTCATGCGTCATCCCCGGCATCGCCGCGTGCGTCGTCTGCGACGTCGCCGTAGCGAGGGGGGAAGGACCGGCCCCTGCACATAACTGGATCGTGAGCACGCCGTTCGCCACGACCGGCATGAACCCGCCGGGGACGAGGATCTTCATCGCCAGCGCGACCACGACCAGCCATGCGGCGAGCGCAGGATGATCGCGGAGCAGGCGGCGAAGCGGTGTCACGCGCCTGTCCTAGCGAGTCGGTGCGGATCTGTCGCCGGTCGTCGCGGCGGTCGGGCAACCCGCCTGTCCCGCCGCTGGACTCCCTGCTTCCCGCGGCTCGGCGAGCCGCGCGCAGACGCCGCCGGGCGGCGCTGCGCCGGTCCAGCTGAGCCGGTAGCGGACGAGCAGCCCGTCATGATCGGACAGCTTCGGGCTGCCCGGCGCGCCATCGAACATCGCGCGGACCGCGACCGGCACGATCCGGACGCGCGTGCCCTGCGCGAAGAACTGGAGATCCTGCGTGTCGAGCCACGGCGCGTCGCCGTCCCAGGACAGCGACACCGAGCACGCCGCGCGCGCCTGGCAATATTCGTGCACCAGCCCGAACGGGTGATGCAGCCGGAAATCGTCGAACCGGGCGGGCGAGCGGCGCATGTTGAAGTCGCCCCCCAGGATCATCGGCCGCGACGGCGTGCGGCGCGCGGCGAGAAACGCCTCGAGCTCGCGGGTCTGCGCGCGGTGCGCGGCGCGGTGCCGCGCGGGCGCGACCTTCGACGCCTTGCGCGCATTCATGTGCGTGTTGGCGATGTCTATTCCTTCGGGAACGCCGGGCACCGCGAGTGTCGCCAGCACCACGCCCTTGTTCGACAGGCAGTCGAACCCCGCACAGGCCCGCCGCGAATAGGGATCGCGGGCGACGCCGGTGATCGCGAAGCGGCTGGCGATGACCAGTCCCGAGCTCATCAGCCGCACGCCGAGCTCGCCCTTGGCCAGCTTGGCACGCCCGGGCAGCCGGTCGTCCTGCGAATAGACGCTGCGCCGGGTCCGTGACGGTCCGCTCGCGAGCGACGGATAACCGGTGGCGACCACCCCGCGCACCGCCGCGCGCGAGAAAACCTCCTGGAACAGCACCACGTCGGGGGCGGTCCCGGCCGCGCGCAGATCGCGCAGGATCCGCCCGATCGCCGCAAGATCACGCCCGCGCCCCGACCGGGCGGGCCATTGCAGCCCCTCGATATTATAGGTCAGCACGTCGATCGTCGTGCTGCGTTCGCCCGACGCCGAGACCTGGATCGCAGGCGGCCCGCCGCCATCCCCGACGTCGACGCCGCCACAGGGCAGCGTCCGGAACCGCGGCAAGGTGGCGCATCCTGCGAGGCCGAGCGTGAGCGCGACCCCCAGCAGGATGCGGCCTGAAATCACCTACCAGCTCAGCCCGGCGCGGGCGTAGAGATAGCGGCCGTTGAAGCCGAACGGCGAGTAATAGGGGAAGCCGATCACGCCGGTCGTGTTGTTCGCCGTGATGGTCGCGTCGGGATAGACGTCGAACAGGTTGCTGACGCCCAGCCCGAGCTGTGCGCCCTTGGTCGCCTGATAGCGGAGCTCGACATCGGTGATGACGTGCTTGCCGCTGTGCACGTCCGCGGCGGGCGTCGTCCCCGGCTGGTTGACGTCGCCATAATAGGTGACGCGGGCGAGCGCGCCGAGCTGGTCGAGCGACCAGTCGATCGAGCCGGTGACCTTCTCGCCCGGCGTGCCGTCCTCCAACGTCAGGATCCGGCTGCGCGCGAACAGCGTCGGCGCGGGGTCGAGCGTCGAGGTCGAGGTCGGGACGCGGGTCACCTTGCCGTCGTTGATGTTGCCCGCCACCGTCAGGTCGAAATTGCCCGCCGCGACGGTCCGCACGCGGTAATGCGCGACCGCGTCGATGCCCTTGGTGGTCGAGGCGAGCCCGTTGATGAAGAACCGCGCCGCAGTCGCGCCCGATCCGGCGAGCAGCCCGGCGATCTGCGCATTGACTTCGGGGGACTGGCTCGTCGACGTGGTGATGTTCTCCGACAGCCCGATCTGGTTGCGGATATGGATGCGATAGGCGTCGACGGTCAGGTCGAACCCGCCGAACC
The DNA here is from genome assembly GCF_034045155.1 of Sphingomonas sp. CFBP9019. Lineage (NCBI taxonomy): Bacteria > Pseudomonadati > Pseudomonadota > Alphaproteobacteria > Sphingomonadales > Sphingomonadaceae > Sphingomonas > Sphingomonas sp. CFBP9019. The sequence goes on from NZ_JAXCWK010000003.1 coordinate 142,885, forward strand.
GCAACACCGTGCCGAGCGACAGGTTGGTCGATTTCTCGGGCTCGAGCGGCAGCCCGCCGAGCCGCGCCGCAACCGGGCTGACCGAGGGGAAGGTGCCGGTCTGGATCGGCGCGCCATTCTGGATCACGGTCGAGATCGAGGTGAAATATTGCTGCTGCAACGCCGGCGCGCGGAAGCCGGTCGAGGCCGTTCCGCGCACCGCGATCCAGGGTGCGACGTCATAGCGTGCGGAGATCTTGCCCGTCCCGGTCGAACCGAAGTCCGAATAATCCTCGCCGCGCCCCGCCAGCCCGATCAGCAGCGCGTCGGTCACCTGCGCCTCGAGATCGAGATAGGCGCTGAAGTTGCGGCGATTGCGGTCGACGACATTGTCGGTCGAGAAGCCGCCAAAGCCCTGCGCGCCCACCGCCGCGCCCGCGACCGCGCCCGTCACGGGCGTAGTGTAGGAGGCACGTTCGCCCGCCTGGATCTCGAAGCTCTCGCGCCGCGCCTCGAGCCCGAAGGCGACGTTGAGCCCCTGCAGCACGTCGAGCTTGCGGTTGACGTCGAGCCCGGCGACCAGCTGGCCATAGATCAGCGCGCCGTCGGAAAAGTCCTGCGGCGTCGCGGCGCCATAGGCATAGTTGGCGGAATTGAGCGTGCGGAAGCCGATCTTGTTGCGGCCATAGCTGACGTTCAGGTCGACGCTCCAATCCGCGACCTCGCCCTTGAGTCCGACCGCCGAATTGATGTCGCGCGACTTGGTGTTGATCAGCGGCAGGAAACCGTCGGGATAGCCGGCCAGCGCGGTCGTCGCGCTCGCCAGCCGCGGGAAGGCCGCGCTGCGCGTGTCGCGGTCCTGATAGCCGAACCAGCCATAGAGGCCCCAGCTGCCCGTCAGCGTCGTGCCGGCATTGGCGAAGACGCTATATTGCTCGACCTGCGGATCGCCGAAGCGTCCGGTGACGCGGGTCGGGGTCACGCGCGGATCGAAATCGGCGCGGTTGGTCGCCTGGCGGTTCAGATATTCACCCGACAGCGTCAGGAACCCGTCCTCGCCAAAGCCCAGCCCCTGCCAGCCCGAGACGGTCACGGCATGCTCGCCGGTCGTGCTGCGGCTGCCGCGCGCGGTATCGATGTCGGTGTTGTAGAAGCCGTAATTGACCGTCGCGCCGCCGCCCGAGCGGGCTTCGCGCAGCCGCAGGTTGACGACGCCCGCGATCGCATCCGACCCATATTGCGCCGATGCACCGTCGCGCAGCACCTCGATCCGGTCGAGCGCGACGGTCGGGATGGTGTTCAGATCGACCGCCGCCGAGCCGCGGCCGACCGAACCGCCGATGTTGAGCAGCGCCGCGGTATGCCCGCGCACGCCGTTGATCAGCACCAGCGTCTGGTCGGGCGACAGGCCGCGCAGCGTCGCCGGACGGATCGCATCGGTGCCGTCGACCGCGGAGGCGCGCGGGAAGTCGATCGACGGGGCGATCGCCGACAGCGCGGCGCCGAGCTCGGTCGTGCCCTGGCGCTGGAGCGACGCGCCGCTCAGCACGTCGACCGGCGACACGCTGTCGAGCCGCGACCGGCCGACCGCGCGCGTCCCCGTGACGATGATCTCGTCCTGCGCGGCCGGCGCTGCGCCGTTGGGCCCCACGGCGGCGGGTGCATCCTGCACGGCCTCCGCAGGCGCGGGCGCGACTTGCGCGTCGGCCTGCGCGGCCACGAAAGCGAGAGTCGAGGCGGCCAGCGCCAGCGCGGTACGATAGGCAGTCATGTCGAAGTCCCTGTTGGCGATCGTTCTGTGACGATCTTTCGCGTGCACGAAGATGCACAACGCATTCACCCGGCCCGATAGGTCCCAAGCGACTGGGCGATAAGTGAAAAGAATGCGCGACCGGATGCGCGGGCTGCAACGGGGCATCGCGGCGGCGACATCGAACCGTCACCGTAACGACGCGGGGGCGTCACGGATCTGGTTAATGGATCCCCCCGAGGCTGCGCGGTCGCGGCCAAGGGGACGCTTCATGACCTATCTCTCCACCTTGCTCACGGGCGTCGCCACGGTCGCGATCGCAGTCACGGCGCCGGCGGCCGCGCAGACCGCAGGCGACCCTGCGACGCTGCCGGTCGCGACGCCCGCCGCCGACGCGCCGCCGGGTGACGAGATCGTCGTGCTCGGCTTTGGCGAGAGCCGCCAGGTGCAGAGCGTGACCGCCGCTGATCTCTCGCGGCTGACGCCGGGGTCGAGCCCCTTGAAGGCGATCGAGAAGCTGCCGGGCGTCAATTTCCAGGCCGCCGATCCGTTCGGCGCCTATGAATGGGCGGTCCGGATCTCGCTGCGCGGGTTCAACCAGAACCAGCTCGGCTTCACGCTCGACGGCGTGCCGCTCGGCGACATGAGCTATGGCAACGTCAACGGCCTGCACATCAGCCGCGCGATCATTTCGGAAAACGTCGCGCGGACCGACGTGGCGCAGGGGGCGGGCGCGCTCGGCACCGCCTCGACCAGCAATCTCGGCGGTACGATCGAATTCTTCAGCGACAGACCGCGCGACACGCTGAACGTCACCGGCGGCGGCACCTATGGCTCGAACGACACCTATCGCGGCTTCGCGCGGATCGACAGCGGCGATCTCGGCGGCGGGCTGAAGGGCTATCTGAGCTACGGCTTTCTCACCACCGACAAGTGGAAGGGCGCGGGCGTCCAGCGCCAGCACCAGGCGAACGGCAAGATCGTCAAGGATCTGGGCAGCCTCGGCAGCCTGTCGGCGTTCCTCAACTTCTCCGACCGGCGCGAGCAGGATTACCAGGATCTGAGCTACGACATCATCCGCCGCCGCGGGCTGGGCAATGACAACATCGCCGACAATTATCCGCTCGCGCTGCAGATCGCGAAGGTCGCGCAGAACCAGGCGGCAGCCGCGGCCGGCGCGGCACAGCCCTGGGCGGGCGTCGGCACCGCGTTTCCCGCCGGGATCGGCACGGTCGACGACGTCTATTTCGACGCCGCGGGCGTCCGTCGCGATTATCTGGGCGGGGTCACGTTCGACGCCAACCTCACCCCCGGCCTGACGCTCAGGACCACCGGCTATTATCACGACAACAAGGGTCAGGGATCGTGGATCACGCCCTATTCGCCGACCCCGGCCGGCGCCGCCAATGCCGATGGCACGCCGATCGCCGCCGCCAGCCCGCTCGGCTTCCGCACCACCGAATATGCGATCAAGCGCGGCGGGGCACTCAGCAACCTCGCCTATGAAACCGGCGCGAACACGCTCGAGCTCGGCGGCTGGTATGAAAGCAACAGCTTCACCCAGGCGCGCCGCTTCTACAGCATGACCGATACCGCGACGCCGAACCGCGACGTGCTGAAGTTCCAGGACAATCCCTATGCGACGCAATGGGACGGCAAATACACCACCGACACGATCCAGTATCATGTCGGCGACACGCTCCGCCTCGCCGACGACCGACTGACGCTCAATGCCGGGTGGAAGGGCTTCACCGTCACCAACCGTGCGATCATGCTGCCCGCGACGACCTCGCCGCTCGCGGTCGGGCGGATCTCCGCCAAGGACTGGTTCCAGCCCCAGGCCGGGCTGCTGTTCAAGCTCGCGCCCGGCACCGAGCTGTTCGCGGACTATAAGGAAAACGTCCGCGCCTATGTCTCGTCGGCGACGACCGGGCCGTTCTCGACCACGCAGGCCGGGTTCAACGCGATCCGCGACCGGCTGAAGCCCGAACGGTCGAAGACCGCGGAAGGCGGGCTGCGCTTCCGCCAGGGCCCGGTCCAGGCCTCGGCGGTCGGCTATTATATCGACTTCTCGAACCGGCTGCTCGGCTTTGCCAATGGCGCAGGGATCATCGGCAACCCGGCAACGCTCAACAATGTCGGCAGCGTCCGGACCTATGGCGCGGAGGTCGCGCTGACCTACCGCGTGTTCACGCCGCTGTCGCTGTTCGCGAGCTATTCGTACAACAACTCGCAATATGCCGACGACGTGCTCGACGCGCGCGGTGCCGTGCTGGTCGCGACCGACGGCAAGACCGCGGTCGACAGCCCCGAGCACATGGTCAAGGGCGAGATCGTGTTCGAACAGTCGGGCGTCACCGCACGCGTCGGCGCGGACTATATGAGCAAGCGCTACTTCACCTATCTGAACGACCAGTCGGTGCCGGGCCGCGTGCTCGTCGATGCCAGCATCGGCTACCGCTTCGAGGGGGACGGTCCGCTTCACGGCGTGTCGATCGAGGGCAGCGTCACCAACCTGACCGACAAGGGCTATATCTCGACGATCGGCTCGAACGGCTTCACCGCCAGCGGCGACAACCAGACGCTGCTGGCCGGTGCACCGCGCCAGGTGTTCGTGTCGCTGAAGAAGGGGTTCTGACGCACGGGCCGGATCGGGACGCTGACGCCCCGGTCCGGCACGCCCGCGTTCAGAACGCCGCAGACAGCCCGGCGAAGGCGGTCACGCTGTCGCGGTCGTCGCGCAGCGCATAGCCCGCGACGCCCGCGCGCAGCGACAATGCGCCGGCGACCTGTCCGTCGACCCCCATTGCATAGCTCATGTAATTGCGATCGGCGCGTTCGACGCTGCTGGTGAAGCGGATCGGCGCGCCGGTCGGGGTCATCGTCAGCGTGCGGGCATCGTCGTCGAACTCGCGCTCATAGCCCGCCCGCACGAACACGCGGACCGGCTCGCCCGGCAGCGACCGCACGACCGCGCCGAACCGACCGGTCAGGCTCTCGATCTGCTGGCGACCGAACGCCGCCGCGGTCGACAGCCCGCCCGCCTCGGCATAGCCCGCCAGCCGGACGCGGTCATATTGCACCGCCAGATCGGGCCCGAAGGCGAGACCGCCGGTGCGGACCAGGTCGAGCGCGCCCGTGATCCGGCCCGCGACGTAATTGCCGTCGGTCTCGCCGTCATGCGTGCGGATCGTCGGCCCGAGCTGCACGCTGCGCTGGATCTGGCGATAGTCGATCTCGCCATAGCTGCCGTCCGCCAGCAGCCGGACCGGCCCCAGCTCGCCGCGCGCATAGCCGCTCGCGGACCAGGCGCGCGGCTTGTAGCGTCCCGCGCCGTTCTGGAAATCGCCCGTCCCGTCCGAATAGGCGCCGGCGATCCCGACGCCCGAGGCCGCGCCGATCGCGAGGTCCGCACCCAGCGTCCCGCTGAAGCCCCGCTCGGTGATGCCGACGCGCTGCGCCGAATTGCCACTCGCGTAATAATGATAGGCCGCACCGCCAAACACCGACAGCGCACGACCGTCACGCTGCGACCCGCCGCGTTCGGGGCCTTCGAGCAGGTCGCGTTGCGCGCGGAACATCGCCTGCGCGGCATAGCCGAGCCCGGCGATCTGCTCGGGCGCCTGGACGAGGCTGGCGATCGCCTGCCCCTGGATCCGCTGCGTGATGCCCGCGGGGTGAACGCTGTCGGCGAGGATATAGGTCTCGTTCGCATTAGGCGTGACCAGGGTTGCGCGGGTACAGGCGAGCGACGAGGGCACGGTGCAGGCGACCCCGGTGATGTTGGTGTAGCCATAGGTCGCCGGGCTCGTCACGAGTTCGTTGAACAACCGGTCGGTATCGAAATACAGCGCGTTGACGTTCGCCGCCGCGAGCGCCGCGGCATAGGTCCGGTTGAACAAGGCGAGCCCCGCCGCACCGCCGGTCTGCACCGCGAGCGTCACGATCCGCTGCGCGCCTACGGCCTGCAGCCGGCTGACCTGCGTGGCGAGCTGCGTCGCGGCGGTGGTCAGGATCTCCGGGTTCGCGCCGCCCCCGGCCAGGAACGCGAAATAGTCGTTGCCGCCGCCCTGCACATAGACGAGGTCGCGCGGCCCGAACGTGCCGCCCGCGCCGAGGAAGTTGGTGATCTGAGTCGTGATCGGGATCGACAGCGCGTTCGCTGCGGTCACGCGCGCGCCGCCGACCGCATAATTGGTCCCGCCCTGGCCATAGACCGGGGTCAGCGGCAGCCCGAGCCGCGCCGCGACCACTTCGGGTGCCACCGGATCGGGATTTGTCGTGAAGCTGCCCGCGTCGCGCGGCAACCGCGGGTCGAGCGTCAGATAATAGCCCCCATCGGCCAGGCTGTCGCCGAACACGACCATGCGGTTGACCGGCGCGGCGGCGGCGGTCGCGCCACTCGCGGTCTGGGCCACTGCGGGGGATGCGATCGCCAGGGTCGTGCCCAGCAGCGCCGCGACGGCGGACGTCGTTTTCATAGATCCTCTCCTGTGCGGCAAGGGGTCGTTGCCCCCTGCTCTGGCACTGTCGTGGATCTGTCACATTGTGACGTCAAGCCGTCTCGCGCGGGGTATCAGCCGTCGAGCTGTGCGCGGGTCGTCGCGCCGACGCGCATCCCGGTCACGCTGACCACGAGCGTCTCCATCTGCGCCTCGACGAACCCCGCGGCAAGAAACGCGCGGATCTCGGTCATCGGCAGCGCGAAGCCGCGGCGCCACGCATAGACCGCCATCCGCCGCAGCGCCTCGAGCCGCGGATCGGCGAGCTGCGACCGGCTGCCCAGCCCGAACAGCCCGCCCATCGCGCGCGACACCGCACCGGGGCTGGCAAGACTGCGCAGCGTGTCGCGCTTGGCGAGCGCGATGACGCTCCATTCGAGCGCGGAAAACCCCGCCGTCTCGTCGGCGGCGTCACCAGAAAGATCGACCACCAGATCGGCGGCCAGATCCGCGGCGAGGTTCGCGGCCGGATTTACCGGCGCGGCGGCTGCAACCCGCGCGGTGTTGCGTGTGCCACAGGGTGCGGCGAAATGCGTGTCGAGGTCGAGATAGGCCATGAATATCCCCTTTCGGATCGGGCAGCACCGGACCTGCGTCGATGGAGGGTCCATCGGCACGGCATGGGGCGGCGCGGGTGCGGTCGTGGTGACAGTGTCGTTCCGACGTCGGAGCAACCTTCGATACCGAGCGGTATACAAACCGATCGACCCGAACGTCAACCACCTTCTGTACCGGGCGGTAGTTTTTTATGCGTCGGGGTTCCCCGCCGCCCCGCCGGAGAGAAATCTACTGAGCGACATCAATTTCCCGGGTGGCTGACGACGAGCCGTCGCTGTGTTGCGACGAACCGCCCGGCGCCCACCGGCTCCCCGCCAGACTGACGCGTTGGGACAGCATCTTTGGACAGGAGAACGGACATGTCGCAGTCCCCTACCGACCATACCGACGACGCGCCCCCGACGACCTGGAAGAAGGGCGACCCGATCGCCGCCGAGGGCCTGCCGACCACGACCGGGGACAGCATCGTCGGCCGCACGGTGACGATCAACCGCCCGGCAGCCGAGCTGTTCGCCTATTTCCGCGACTTCACCAACCTGCCGCGCTTCATGGAAAACGTCGTGTCGATCACCCCGATCGACGCCACGCGGTCGCACTGGGTGGTCAAGGCGCCCGCCGGCCGCACGGTCGAATGGGACGCGGTCGTGACCGACGAGACGCCCGACCGGGTGATTGCCTGGACGTCCGAACCGGGCGCCGATGTCGCCAACAGCGGCCGGGTCGAGTTCCGCGATGCCGGCGCACGCGGCACCGTCGTCACCGCGACGATCGTCTATGATCCGCCCGCCGGCATCGTCGGCAAGATCGTCGCCAAGATGTTCCAGCGCGAACCCGCGATCCAGGCGCGCCGCGACCTGCGCCGGTTCAAGCAACTGATGGAGACGGGCGAGATCGCGACCGCCGCCTTCACCCGCAAACAGCATGACGAGGAGTTCGCCTGATGCGCGCATTGGCATGGCATGGCCGCCACGACGTCCGCGTCGACACGGTCGACGACCCCGAGATCCTCAACCCGCGCGACTGCATCATCAAGGTGACGTCGACCGCGATCTGCGGCTCCGACCTGCATCTCTATGACGGCTATATCCCGACGATGCAGGCGGGCGACATTCTCGGCCACGAATTCATGGGCGAGGTCGTCGAGACCGGTCCCAAGTCGACGCTGAAGAAGGGCCAGCGCGTCGTCGTGCCGTTCACGATCGCGTGCGGCAGCTGCTATCACTGCGGCAAGCATCAATATTCCGCCTGCGACAACGGCCTGCCCGCGGACAATCAGGACATCGCGCAGGAGCTGTACGGCCAGCCGATGAGCGGGCTGTTCGGCTATAGCCACATGACCGGCGGCTATGCGGGCGGCCAGGCGGAATATGTCCGCGTGCCGTTCAGCGACGTCGGCCCGATCGTCATCCCCGACGGGATCGAGGACGACAAGGTGCTGTTCCTGTCCGACATCCTGCCGACCGGCTGGCAGGCGGCGGAGAATGCGCAGATCGAGCCCGGCGACACGGTCGCGGTCTGGGGCTGCGGCCCGGTGGGGCTGTTCGCGGTTCAGTCGGCGTTCCTGATGGGCGCCGAGCGTGTCATCGCGATCGACCATTTCCCCAAGCGCCTCGCGCTCGCCAAGCGGTTCGGCGCGGAGACGATCAATTTCGAGGAAAGCGCGGTCTATGAGGCGCTGATGGCTATGACCGGCGGGATCGGTCCCGATGCGGTGATCGACAGCGTCGGGCTGGAGGCGCACGGCTTCTTCGTCGACAACGTCATCGACCAGATCAAGAAGTCGACCTTCCTCGGCACCGATCGCACACACGCGATCCGCCAGGCGATCATCGCGTGTCGCAAGGGCGGCCGAGTCTCGATGCCCGCGGTCTATGGCGGGCTCGTCGACAAGTTCCCGCTCGGCGCGTTCATGGAGAAGGGGCTGACGCTCAAGACCGGCCAGACGCACGTCCAGCATTACATGCCCGCGCTGCTCAACGCGATCCTCGAGGAGAAGATCGACACGACCTTCCTCATCTCGCACCGCATGGATCTCGAGGAGGCGCCGCAGGGCTACAAGATGTTCCACGACGATCAGAACGAAGTGACCAAGGTCGTGCTCAAGCCCGGCTTCAACTGAGAGGATATCGACCCATGGCTACAGCATCACCACACGGCAAATTCGCCGTCATCACCGGCGCCTCGACGGGCATCGGCTTCGAGCTCGCGACGATCGCGGCGCAGGACGGCTATGACATCCTCGTCGTCGCGGACGAGGCGCTGATCGAGGCGGCGGCGGCCGACTTCCGCCAGTTCGGGACCACGGTAACGGCGCTCGAGGCCGACCTGTCGACCACCGACGGCGTCGACGCGCTGCTCGCCGCGACCAACGGGCGCCAGATCGACATATTGTGCGCGAATGCCGGCCGCGGACTGGGACACGGTTTCCTCGACCAGAGCGTCGCCGACTGGCGCGCGGTGATCGACACCAACATCACGGGCACGCTGTATCTGGTACAGAAGGTGCTGCCCGCGATGGTCGCGCGCAACGACGGCAAGCTGCTCGTGACCGGGTCGGTCGCGGGCTATATCCCCGGCGCGTTCCAGGCGGTGTATAACGGGTCGAAGGCGTTCATCGACAGCTTCACCGAAGCGCTCCGCAACGAGATCAAGGACGCGGACGGCGTCACGCTGACCACGCTGATGCCGGGGCCGGTCGACACCGAATTCTTCGACCGCGCCGACATGAACGACACCGATGTCGGCACCGATCCCAACAAGCGTTCGCCCAGCGATGTCGCGCGCGACGGCTGGGACGCGCTGATGGCGGGCAAGGGCTCGGTATTCTCGGGCTGGATGACCAAGCTGCAGGGCGTCATCGCCAATGTCGTGCCCGGCTCCGTCCTGGCCGAGCAGCATCGCAAGATGGCCGAACCCGGCAGCGCGAAGGACTGATCGCGGCATGAAGCGACGCGGCGGGCTTCGGTCCGCCGCGTCGTTTGCCACGATAAACATCGGCATGGTAGGTCTCCGGCTCAGCCAGGAGCCCCTATCGTGCCCGATCAGCCGCCATCGTCCGATACCGTCCCCCCGCCGCTCCCGCTCGACGAGCAGCTCTGCTTTTCGCTCTACGCCGCGACGATCGCGATCAACCGCGCGTACAAGCCGATGCTCGACCAGCTCGGCATCACCTATCCGCAGTTCCTCGTGCTCCAGACGCTGCACGAGGCGGAGGATGGCCGGACGATCGGCGCGATCGCCGAACGGCTCGCGCTCGAGCCCAGCACGATCACGCCGCTGGCCAAACGGCTCGAGGCGGCGGGGCTGGTCACGCGCCTGCGCAACCCGGCGGACGAGCGGCAGATGCATGTCCGGTTGACCCCGGCGGGCCGGACCTGCTGGGCGGGTACGGGGTGCCTCGGGCCGATGATCGTCGACCGCAGCGGGATGACGCCCGACCGGCTGCGCGCGCTCAACGCCGAGGTCACCGCGTTGCGCCGCGCGCTGGGCGATCCGGACAGCGCAGGACGCTAGCTGGCACCGCCGCCGGACCCGGCGACGTGCAATGCCGACGATGCTTTCCCATATAGGTCAGGCACCTGACACGATCGGGGCACGAACGGAGACGAAGCATGGCAGGCGGCTGGACGCGCGATGGCGCGGTGCAGGATCAGATCGACGATACCGTGATGGATGCGGTGATGGCAGCACGCGCGCGGATGCCCGTCGGCGAGAGCGAGGAACAGTGCATCGCCTGCGGCGACGACATTCCGGAGGGCCGACGCCAGGCCGTGCCGGGCGTGCGGACATGCATCGCCTGCCAGAGCGGTCGCGATCGCCCCGCGGCATCGCTGTTCAACCGCCGCGGCAGCAAGGACAGCCAGCTTCGCTGATGCGGAGGGTGTTGGGGGATCGCGTGCCGCCTGAGTCGGCGCTAGGGGTGACGCCATGCTGACGACGACCGCGCTGCAACCGCTGGCCCATGACCTCGACGAGACCGCGCCCGATTTCGTCGTGATCGACGTCGAGACAGCCTGTGCGCGCGTCAGCAGCATCTGTCAGGTCGGGATCGTCGGCTTCCGGAACGGTGCCGAGGTATTCGCCTATGAGACGCTGGTCGATCCGCGCGACGAATTTCACGCGTTCAACACGCGGATCCACGGCATCGCCGCGCATCATGTCGTCGGCCAGCCGAGCTTTGCCGACATCCATGCGACGGTCACCGCGCATCTGTCGGGGCGGACCACGGTCGCGCATTCCTATTTCGACAAGGGGGCGCTCGCCGCCGCGTGCCGCGTGCACGATCGCCCGGCGATCGAGACGACCTGGCTCGACAGCGTGCGCGTTGCCAAGCGTGCCTGGCCCGATCTGGCGAACCACAAGCTCGGGCAGCTCGCGCGCTATCTCGGGATCGAGCATCGTCACCACGACGCGCTGAGCGATGCGCGCGCCGCGGGCTGGGTGATCGTCAAGGCGATCGACCATACCGGCCTGACGCTGGCCGACTGGCTCGCCCCGCCGCGCGTCGCCGGCCCCGCCCCCGCCGCGGCGCTCGACGGGCCGTTGCGCGGCGAACGGATCGCGCTGCTCGGCCAGCCGCGCGACGGGCCGCTCGCGCACCGTGTCGCCGCGCTCGGCGCGCGGGTGATGACCTCGGTCGGCGCGACCACGACGATCCTGCTCGTCGCCGGCCCCGATCCGCAGGCGCGCGCGCTGCGCACGCATCCCGCCCGGCTGAAGGCGGAGGCCTATCGCCGTGACGGTGGCGCGATCCGCATCCTGGGCGAGGCCGACCTAGACGCGCTGCTCCACCGGGTCTGACGTCGGGACGTGCCGGGGATCGGGTAAAGCTTCCGACTTCGCATGCGGCTGTTTGCCCGGCTCGTCCGTTGGGGGCGCGAACATCAGGAGTTTGACGATGAAGGCCATGACGCTGCGATCGCCCGCGGGGCTCGACACGCTGCAGAGCGAAGACCGTGCGGATCCGGGCGTGCCGGGCGCGGGAATGATCCGTGTCGCGCTGCACGGCAGTTCGCTCAACTACCATGATCTGGGCGTCGTCACCGGCCGGATGCCGACCGAGGACGGGCGCATCCCGCTGTCCGACGGCGCAGGCGTGGTCGAGAGCATCGGCGACGGGGTGACCGAATTCGCGGTCGGCGATCAGGTCGTGTCGTGCTTCTTCCCCGACTGGCAGACCGGCACGCCGACGATCGGCGATTTCTCGCGGACGCCCGGCGACGGCATCGACGGCTTCGCACAGGCGCATGTCGTCCTGCCCGCGACCGCCTTCACGCACACGCCCAAGGGCTATGACGCGGTCGAGGCGGCGACGATCACCACCGCCGGGCTGACCGCGTGGCGCGCGCTCGTCGTCGACGGCAAGCTGAAGGCGGGCGACACCGTGCTGCTGCTCGGCACCGGCGGCGTCTCGATCTGGGCGTTGCAGATCGCCAAGGCGATGGGCGCGCGGGTCGCGATCACCTCGTCATCGGATGAGAAGCTCGACCGTGCGCGCGCGCTCGGTGCCGATTTCACGCTCAACTATCGCGACGAGTCCGATTGGGGACGCAAGGTCGTCGACTGGACCGGCGGGCGCGGCGTCGACCATGTCGTCGAGGTCGGCGGCCCGGGCACGCTGGCGCAGTCGATCACTGCGGTCCGTGTCGGCGGGCACATCTCGCTGATCGGCGTGCTGACGGGTAACAGCGGCGAGGTCCCGACCGCCGCGCTGATGGGCAAGCAGGCGCGGCTCCAGGGCCTGATCGTCGGCAGCCGTCAGGAACAGCAGGACTTCGTCCGCGCGATCGACGCGACCGGGATCAAGCCGGTGGTCGACCGCCGCTTCCCGCTCGACCAGCTTGCCGAGGCGTTCGCGCTTCAGCAGAGCGGCGCGCATTTCGGCAAGATCGGCATCGAATGGTAAGCGCAGCGACCGGGTGATCACCCCCGGCGCGGCGGGATCGGTGCCGCGCCGGTCAGCCGCGGCGGGCGGTAGTCGAGCGCGGCGTGGTCCGCGCTCGGATACCGGACCTTGGACGGCCGCCCCTCCCCGCGCATCCGCCGATCCGCCTCGTCCCAGCCGGGCAGGTTCGCGGTCTTGGTAGTCCAGTGGGCGATGCTGGCCTCGTCACACCAGTGCATCAGCTTCGGCATCGCCTTCAGATGCGAGCCGTCGGTAATATAGCGCTTCATGTCCGCGGCATCGCGCCAAACCGTCATCGTCCAGAAGGTCAGTGCACGGTCGCGCAGGATGGCCCCGGCGAGATACCCCTCCGCGCGGCGCACCTGCGCGCTGGTCTTCAGCGCATCGAGCGCAAACAGCGGCACGAACCGCAGCGTGCGCAACCGAAGCCGGGTGATGCTGATAAAGGCCATGCGCGACACCTACGCCTGCCCGCATTGCCCAGCAACTGCACGATCGGCCCTGCACGGCGGAGCGATGCGCGTGCTGGTTCGTTCGACCCGCATATCCCCCCTAAACTCCACGCAGGACACGAGATTATGAGCGATCCCCGCAGCAGCGCCCCCACGTCCTTTCCGAACGAACCGCAGCAGCCGAGCCCCGGTCTCGAGGTCCAGATGCGCAACAAGCCCGATCATGGCGAGGACAGCTATGTCGGCAAGGGGCTGCTGAAAGACCGCGTCGCGCTGATCACCGGCGGCGATTCGGGGATCGGTCGCGCGGTCGCGATCGCCTATGCCCGCGAAGGCGCCGACGTCGCGATCTCCTACCTCGCCGAGGAACAGGCCGATGCCGACGAGACCAAGGCCTGGGTCGAGAAGGCCGGCCGCCGCTGCATCCAGCTGCCCGGCGACATTCGCGACCGCGATCACTGCGCGGCACTGGTCGAGCGCACCGTGGCCGATCTCGGCAAGCTCGACATCCTCGTCAACAACGCCGCCGCGCAGACGACCAACGAAGGGCTCGACGGGATCGACGACGACGAGATGCAGGATGCGTTCTCCGCCAATGTCTTCGCGATGATCCGCCTCGCCAAGGCCGCGGTGCCGCACATGAAGCCGGGCGCCGCGATCGTGAATTCGACCAGCGTGCAGGCGAAGATCGCGACCGAGAACATGATCGTCTATTCGACCACCAAGGGCGCGATCGCGAGCCTGACGATCGGGCTGTCGAACCTGCTCGCCCCCAAGGGCATCCGCGTGAACTGCGTCGCGCCCGGCCCCGTCTGGACGCCGATCCAGCCGATCGCCAAGGGCGGCGACGAGCTCGAGACGCTCGGCCAGAACACGCCGCTTGGCCGCGCGGGCCAGCCGGGCGAGCTCGCCCCGGCCTATGTCCTGCTCGCCTCCGACGAGGGCAGCTACATGTCGGGCGCGCTGCTGCCGGTGACAGGCGGCATGCCGATGCTGTGAGCGCCCGCCCCGCGCTCCACTTTGTCGGGTTTCGCGGCGACGAATACAGCGTCGCGCTGCGCATCTTCGGCCCGCCGGATTTCATCCATATCGGATGGGACCGGTGGGCCCGGCAGGAAGTGATGCCGGGCGACATCGCCGTCTTCGCGCGCGGCACCTCCGACGACGAACCCTCATTCTACAGCGTCCCCGATCTCCGCGAGGGCTGACGCTGCTCCCCCAATTTCTCCAGAACAAAGATCCTTCCATGTCAGACCCCAGCGTCACGACCGACTATTCCGCACGCGATGCGCGGATCGCGATCAACACCTTCACGACGGTGCTGCGCCGACCGCAGGTCCCGCACGAGGTGTTCGCGACCTATTGGCGCGACGTCCACGGACCGCTCTGCTCGCGCATTCCCGGGCTCGGCTGGTACGTCCAGATGCATCTCGATCGCGCGCAGGATGCGCATCTCTGGCCGGCGATCGACGGGATCGCGCCGTTCGACGACTATGTGCTCGATGGCGGGGTCGAGATCGGCTTTGCCAGCGCCGCGGATCAAGAGATTTTCAACGCCGCCTGCCCGATCCTGTTCGCCGACGAACAGAACATGTTCGCCGCGACCGTCGCCTATGCGCTGCCGCAGGGGTCGCGGACGCTGGTCGACCGGATCGCCAACCCGGTGCCCAATGGCGGGGAGAGCATCGACCGGCTGCACGTCCATTTCGGGATCGGCGACACCGATGCCGCCGGGTTTGCGGACTTCATGACGCAGTTCGCCGAGACGCTCGCCGCCGACCCCGCGGTGCTGAAGCTGCGGCTGCATCTGCCCGAGCGCTACGACAATGCGGACCCCGCGCCGCCCGCGCCCGACGTCGCGCACACCGTGCCGCCCGAGCGTGAACAGGTCGCGATCCTCGAATTCGCTTTCGAGACACCGATGACCCGCCGCCGCTTCTTCGCCTCGGACCGCTTCACCGCCACGATCGACGGACAGAAGGCACATATCGGCCATGTCGCGGCGTTCGCGGTCAGCGGCGTCTACACCTATGTCCGTGACGGCGAACTGACCGTCGCGGGCCTCCGCGGCAGCCGTCCCGCGCAGCTGATCGAGCGGCTGGGCGCCGCCAACCAGGTACAGGACGACGTCCGCAAGCTGCTGCTGACCGGGGCGCTCTGACCCCGTTCAATCAATGCGCCAGAAAGACGGGGATCGGGCTGCTGGTCAGCATGGTCCGCGTCACCCCGCCGAACAGCGCTTCGGTAAAGCGCAGATGCCCGAACCCGCCCATCACGACATAGCCGTACTGCCCGCTCGCGGCGGCGGCGAGCAGCTGTTTGGGCGCGCCGCCGGGCTGGACTTCGATCCGGCGGATGACGGGGTGGATGTCGTAGCGCGACAGATAGGTGGCGGCGTCCTCGATCGGCGACGCCATCGCCCCGTCGTCGACCGAGAACAGCGTGACCTGGTCCGCGAGCCTGAGCATCGGCACCGCCGCGCGCAGCGCCGCCGCGGCGCAGGGCGACCCGTCCCACGCGACCAGTGCGGTCGCCAGATCGATCCCCCGGGACTCGCCCGGCACCGCAAGCACCGGCTTGCCCGACTTGACGATCAGCTCGCTCGCGGTGCGGCGCATGTCGATCACCGACGGGTTGTCGAGCCGGCGGTTGAGGACGATGACGTCGGCGAGCGCCGCGGCACGGACGATGCACGCCGCCGCCTCCCCGGTCGCATCGACCCAGTCCCACGCGACATCCTCGCGCGCGAACCGAGCCTCGAGCGTCACCTTGTTGGCACGCTCGCGCGTCGTTTCGTCCGCCAGCACCGCCGCCATCGCATAGCCGGCCTCGCTATAGTCGTTGCCCAGGATCGGCGGGATATAGGTCACGTCGAGACAGGTGATATGCCCCGTCAGCGCACGCCCGAGATCGAGCGCGGCCTGGAGCCGGGCCTCCTGGCCCTCGTCGTCATGCGCCAGCACCAGAATGTTTTTCATCGGACGCCTTTCGGGTTGGATACAGCCCCGGTGCTAGGCCGTCCGGCGGGCGCGCGTTATTGCGGTTTATACGGATCCGCCCCGGGTTGCGGGGTCGCAGGCCGCTCGGTGAATTCGCGCTCGACGATCGTGATGCGCGCGACCATCGCGACGAAGAAGGCGGTCGACCAGCCGAGCAGGATCACGCCATTGGCGCCCTCGATCGCGCCGACGATCCGCCACGATTCCCCGAGCAGCACGTCGCCATACCCGATCGTCGCATAGGTCGAGGTCGAGAAATACAGCGCGGTGCCGAAATCGGCGAGCGCGCCCGTCCCGCTGTACAGCAGCGCATAGGCCCAGATCTCGATCCCGTGGACGACGAACAGCGCGGTCGCGGCGCCGACGATGCCGATCACGTCATGCCAGCGCCGCCGCACCCCGGTCCTGCGCCCCTGCCGCCGGATCACCAGCAACAGCCCGGCCAGCCCGGCAAGGTGGACCAGGATGGTGGCCAGCACCATGCCCGTCGCCACCGCGAGCTGGACGAAGAGGTTCATCGGCCGAGCCTAGGGCGGCTACCCGCGCTTTCCCATGCGGGTATCTACCTAGAGCGGCCCCGGTGCAGGCGGGATGAACACTGTACGCCGATGGCCGCGCGGCGTAGAACCGGACGACCGGGGAGACAGCAGATGACGGCACGACGCGATGGCGCACGGCGCTACAATTTGGGCGCGATCGCGTTCCACTGGATCATCGCAGCGCTGGTCTTCATCCAGCTCTATGTCGGCTGGACCTTTGCCGACATGCCGCGCGGCGACCTGCGCACCGGCTGGTTCGACTGGCACAAGACGCTCGGCTTCACGATCCTCCTGCTCAGCATCGCCCGGCTGATCTGGCGGATCGCCAATCCGCCGCCGCCCTTCCCCGCTGCACTCCAGACCTGGGAACGCGTGCTCGCCCGCGCCAACCACGCGCTGTTCTACGTCATCCTGATCGGCCTGCCCGCGACCGGGTGGATGTATCTGTCGACGGGCAAGCCCGCGCTGACCAGCAGCACCACCTCGCTGATCGGCGGCTTGAGCTGGCCGTTCATCCCCGGCCTGCCGCGCGGCGCGCATGAGGGGTTCGAAGAGGCGCACGGCCTGCTCGTCTGGCTGACCTGCGCGCTGCTCGTCCTGCATGTCGGCGCCGCGCTGAAGCATCAGTTCGTCGACCGTATCGGCAACCGGATGCTGCCGTCGGGCGCGCGGGGCGACGGCTGACCGCCGCCCCGCCGCCTCAGCGACGCGGCATCCGCGCCGCGGTCGCCTCGATCTCGACGAGGTAATTGGGGCCTGCGAGTGCTGCGACCTGCACCGTCGACCGCGCGACCGTATGGGGGTTGTCCGCGCTCCCGAAGAACTGCTTGAAGCCGTCGTTCATGCCGGCAAAGTCCATCTTGCCGTCGCCGCGCTTCGGATCCGCGGTAACGAACACCGTCAGCTTGTAGACATCGGCCATCGTGTAGCCGTGCTCGGCCAGGATCGCCTTGATCTTCGTGAAAATGCTGACCGTCTGCGTCCTGGTGTCGCCGAACGACTCGACGCCGGTGACCGGTTTCGACGGATCGATCGGCGCGGCGAGCTGCCCCGACAGCACCAGCGTCTCCGCGCCCGCGGGGATGGTCACGCTCTGCAGGATCAGCGACGGTCCCGGCCCGGGATTGGCGTGGCGGACGATCTGCGCGGTTGCCGGCGTCGCGAGCATCGCCGCCGTTGCTAGGCCCAGACCGGCACGGGTCAGTCTGCGCGAGACGCGGTTCACGATCGGTCGCACTGGCATGGTCGTCTCTCCCAAATATTCGGTGGTCCCGCGCGTCAGGACGCGTCGGGTGTGTGAAGGGCTTTGGTCATCGGCACGAACGGGACCGCGATCCCGTCCGCGTCGACGGTGATCCCGGGCTCCGCGACGAAGCCGTGGCTTTCGTAAAAGGGGACCCCCGACAGCGTCGCCATCAGCGCGAGCTTGTCGAAGCCCGCCGCGCGCGCCGCCGCCTCGCTCGCCGCCATGATCGCCGATCCCACCCCGCGCCGCGCAAAGCCGGGGGCGGTAAACATCGCACGGATCCGCGCCGCATCCTGCCCCGGTACCAGCAGCGCGGCGGACCGGTCGGCATAGCGATCGCCGCCGAACAGCGTGGCGAAGCGGCTCCACCCCCCGCACCCCGCCAGCGCGCCGTCGATCTCCGCGACCAGATAGCTGCTGTCGTCGACCAAATCGGTGTCGACCCCGAAGATCGTCCGGATCGCACTCGCCAGCGCATCGGGAGCGTAGAAGCCCTGCCCCAACGTCGCCGCCGACGTCGCGATCAGCTGCTCCAGCGCGGGGACATCCTCGCGCCGTGCCGCCCGGATCGTCACCCCGCCCGTCGTCGCCGTGCTCATCACCATGCCGATCACGCCGCCACCCGGTCCGGCCGCGCACCCAGATCGGCACGCTGAAGCCCCGCGATCGCGGCGATCGCATGATGCGCGGACTGGACCGCGCCTTCCTGCCATCCCGGCGTCTGGCTCAGCGCGGCGCTGGCAAAGACGGTGCGGCCCGCGGGCTGGCACAACAGACGATAGCCTTCGGTATCGATATCACCCTCCTGATGCCCCGCCATCCCGACGAACCAGTTCGGCCATGGCCCCAGGCTGTACGGAATCTTGTTCCAGTTGACCGCGACGCCATTGACCAGATCCTTGCCGTGCCCCGGGTGCAGCCGCTCGACCGCCGCGCGCGCGCGCTCGACCTGGTCGGCGATCGGCAGCTTCGCAAAGCCTTCCGCCCGCTCCCCCGAGGTATAGCAGGCCAGCAGCATCCCGCGCGGACTGAACAACCCCGCACTCGGATACCAGATCAGCGACGTCTCGCCACCGACGAACGAGATGCCGCCATAGATCTGGTCCTGTTCCCAGAAGCGCGGCGAATCGAACGCGACCTTGTTCGAATGGTCGTACACCACGCCCGCAATCGCCTGCGCGACGGGTTTCGCAAAGTCGCAATCGACCTTGGCGAGCACAGGAAAGGGGATGGTGCAGACCGCGAAATCGGCGCGCGCGATCCGGCCCGCGCCCGTCTTCGTATCGCGCCAGGCGATCTCGACGCCATCGGGGCGGTTGCGGATCCGTGTCACGTCCGCGCCGCGCACCACCTTGCGGGCCAGCGCGCGCTCGAACCCCGCGGGGATCCGGTCCATCCCGCCGACCGGCTGGAACATCGTCGCCTGCATGTAGACATTGTCCTCGAACAGCATCGCCGGCAGCTGTTCGTTGGCGAGCAGCCGGTCGAGCGGCATCGGCGCGGGCGGTCGCGCGAAGACGCCGACGCCCGCATCGGGAAACGCCTGGAATCCCGATCGCAACGTCCCCGCGAAATGCCCCGTCGCGTCGAGATCGCCATAGGTCTTGAGAAACGGCAGCAGCGCCTGCTTGTCCGCCGCGCTGAGACTCTGGTCGAGCGCGCCCTGGTTGACCGCCTTCATCAGCAGTTCGGCGACATGCCCGCGCGTGTCGTTGATCGCGGTGCGCATCCGCACCTTGTCGCCCTTCTGCCCCATCAGGAAGGCGCTGCGGCTCGAATTGATCTCGACCTCGAGCGGAACGCCGAGCTTGCCGCAATAGCCGAGGATGCGGTGGTGGAAGCTCGGCAGCCGCGCCGGCCCGGCGTTGAAATAGGCGCCGTCGGAGAAGCGCGCGACCTGGTCCGCCTCGCCGTCCATCACGATCCGGTCACCGTCGCGGACCGTCCAGTTGCGCCCGCCGACCCGGTCGCGCGCCTCGAGCACGGTGACGTCGAACCCCGCCTGCTGCAGTTCATAGGCGGCGACCAGCCCGGCGATCCCCGCCCCCAGCACGATCACCGACCGCCCCTTGCCAAAGCCGGCGGGCAGATCGGGCATCGGCGCCGCCGCCGCGACATTGCCCGCGATCCCCAGCGCCTCCATCGCGCCGAAGGTCGCGGCCGCGCCGCCCGCCATGCCGATATGCTGTAGGATCGATCGCCGCGTGATCATCTGTGAGTCCGCCCCGTTTGCGCGGCCTCGACCGCGCGTCCCCTGGAAAGTCGCTCACCTTCGCGTCGTCCGTCCTGTTGGCTCGGATCCGCGGCACACTCCCCCGGCGACCGGCGCGTTGCCCGCACCAGCTCGTTATCGTTCGTCCCTGCGTTTTGTTATGACCCCATGACACCCCAATTGAATCGATCGCGCAAGCAGTTTTTGTCCTGTTTCGCGCGCATCCCGGTGCTATTGTTACGCGCAAGGAGATTGCGGTATTCCAATCCATCGCTCCGCCGCCGCGCGGTGCCGGTCCGTCCATCATGCACGGCGCAGGCCGGGGCAATCGGCAGAACCCGCGGCAACCCGCACCCGCCATCCCGCGTTAAGCCCGCGCACATGATCAAGGTCGCCAGCTATAATATCCACAAGGGCATCGGTCTCGACCGCCGCCGGAACCCCGAACGCGTGGTCGAGGTGCTGCGCGAGATCGACGCCGACGTCATCGCGCTGCAGGAGGCGGATCGGCGGTTCGGCACACGCGCCTGCGTGCTGCCCTATCACCTGCTCGAGGAGCATAGCGACTGGAAGCCGATCCCCGTCAGCCTCAGCGCGCTGAGCATGGGGTGGCACGGCAATGTCGTGCTGGTGCGCAAGTCCGCGGTGATCGTCGACAGCGAGGCGATCCACCTGCCCTCGCTCGAGCCGCGCGGCGCGGTGATGGCGGACGTGCGGACCACGGGCGGGATGATCCGCGTCGTCGGCATGCATCTCGACCTGTCGGGGCTGTGGCGACGGCGTCAGGCGGCGGCGGTGCTCGCGCATGTCGACGCCTGCGCGACCCGCCACCCGACCGTGCTGATGGGCGACCTCAACGAATGGAGCGCGGGCTCGGGCTGTCTGCGCGACTTCGGCCGAGACTTCGCGTTCGCCGATACCGGCGCGAGCTTCCATTCGCGCCGCGCGATCGCCCGGCTCGACCGGATCATGGCGTCGCGCGACCTGCGCATCGCTAGCTGCGGCGTGCACAGCAGCGCCGCCGCGCGCAAGGCGTCGGATCATCTGCCGATCTGGGCGACGCTGGAACCCGCATGACGCGGACCGTTCCCGTCAGCTCTTATCGCTGCCCGGTCGGGGGCTGAGCAGGTGCGCGAGAAGGAACTGCGCCTCGCCCTGGTCTGCTATGGCGGGATCAGCCTGGCCGTCTACATGCACGGCATCACCAAGGAGATCTGGCATCTCGTCCGCGCCAGCCACGGCCATCATGCCGGTGGTGACCGCGGGACCGGCAGCCAGGCGGTCTACCGCGACCTGCTCGACGAGATCGAGGCGCAGGGTGCGCTCAAGGTCCGCGTGCTCGCCGACATCATCGCCGGCGCCAGCGCGGGCGGGATCAACGGCATCTTCCTCGCCCAGGCGATCGCGACCGGGCAGAGCCTCGATCCGCTCACCGATCTCTGGCTGAGCTCGGCCGATGTCGAGGCGCTGATCGATCCCCATGCCGCGCCGCATTCGCGCTTCTCGAAGGCCTGGGCCCTGCCGCTCGCCTGGATGGCGGCGGGGCGCAGCGCGGACAAGGTCCAGACGCTCGACGACACGACGCGCGAGGAGGTGAAGGCCAAGCTGTCGCATTTCGTCCGCTCGCGCTGGTTCGAGCCCCCGTTCGGCGGCGCGACCTTTACCGGGCTGCTGCTCGACGCGTTCGACGCGATGGCCGCCAGCGAACGCGGGCCGCGGCTGTTGCCGCCGGGCCAGCCGCTCGACCTGTTCGTGACGGTCACCGATTTCACCGGCCATCCCGAACGGCTCAAACTCAATTCGCCGCCCGAGGTGGTCGAGACCGAGCACCGCGTCGTCGTCGACTTTTCCGATCATGGCGCGCCGACCGACAGCCTGGCGGGCATCCCCGAACTCGCCTTCGCCGCACGCGCGACGTCGAGCTTTCCGGGTGCGTTCCCGCCGTTCATGGTCGCCGAGCTCGACGGCGTGCTCGCCGATCGCAAGACGGCCTGGGCGTCGCGCGATGCCTTCCTCAAGCGCATCCTGCCCCGCCAGTCGGCGACCAACGGCGCGGATCAGGTCGTGCTGATCGACGGATCGGTGCTCGCCAACGCGCCGTTCCGCCCCGCGATCGACGCGCTGAAGGAACGCCCCGCGCGCCGCCAGATCGACCGCCGCTTCGTCTATATCGATCCGTCGCCGGGAATGAAGTTCCGCCTCCCGCCACAGAACGGCACGCCGGGCTTCTTCCAGACGATCATCGGCGCGATCAGCGAATTGCCCCGCCAGCAGCCGATCCGCGACAATCTCGACGCGATCGCCGCGCGCTCGGCGCAGATCGACCGGATGCGCGCGATCATCGATGCGATCCGCCCCGATGTCGAGGCGGAGGTCGAGCAGCTGTTCGGGCATACGCTGTTCCTCAACAGCCCGACCGCGGCGCGGCTCGCCAACTGGCGCGCGCGTGCGCAAAAGGCGGCGGCGGCCAGCGCGGGCTATGGCTATGCCGCCTATGGCCATCTGAAGGTCGCGGGCGTGGTCGAGACGCTGACTTCGCTGCTGTTCCACGCCGGCGGCGAACCCGGGCCGCAGCGCTGGGACCGGATCCGCGCGGCGATCGCGACCGCGGTGACGGCGAGCGGCGCCGAGGAGATCGGCGCGGCGCATGGCGGCGGCGCGAGCCCCGCGACGATCGCGTTCCTGCGACGCTTCGATCTCGGCTTCCGGATCCGCCGATTGCGCCTGATGGCGCGCCGCCTGACGGTGCTCGAAGCCGAGGTCGAGGAGGTCGCACTCGCCCCGATCCGCGACGCGATCTACGCGTCGCTGTCGGACTATCTCGAATGCCAGCGGACCGATGCGCATGCCGCGCTGCGCCGCGAGGTCCGAACGCTGCGCGACGACGCGATGCCGCTGCTCGACGCGCTGGCCGCCTCGCTCGACCTCAACCGCCGCGACGCCGAGACTGATGTGCGGCTCGCGGAGGCGTTCGTCGCGCTCGACCGGCCGGTGCGCCGCTCGATGCTGCTCGCCTATCTCGGCTTCCCCTATTTCGACACCGCGACGCTGCCGCTGCTGCAGGGTGAAGGACTCGACGAATTCGACCCGATCAAGGTCGACCGGATCGCCCCCGACGACGCGGTCGCGATTCGCTCGGGCGGGGCGGAGGCGACGCTGAAAGGGATCCAGTTCAACAGCTTCGGCGCGTTCTTCAGCCGTGCCTACCGCGAGAACGACTATCTCTGGGGCCGGCTGCACGGTGCCGAACGGATGATCGACATCACCGTCTCGACGCTGCCCCCGTCGGTGCGGATGAAGCCCGGCCGTGTCGCCGCGATCAAGCGCGCCGCGTTCCTCGCCATCCTCGACGAGGAGGAGGAACGGCTGACCGCTGTGCCCGGCCTGTTCGCGGATCTGCGCCGCGAGATCGGCTGAAACGCACCGTCGGCGACCGCCAGCCCGGTCCGGAACAGGGTTAAGTTGGCGCAAGGCTGGCCAAAAGCGGACGGCGGCTTTACCCCCGGGCGGATGCAAGGGGATAAGTCATGCAGTTCCTGAAGATCCTGTTCTGGTGCCTGCTGGCGTTCATCGCCGCAGTCTTCACCATCGCCAACTGGGCGACCGTGCCGATCCGGCTCTGGGGCGGCCTGATCGCCGACGTGAATCTGCCGATGCTGTTGCTGGTCACGTTCCTGATCGGGTTCCTGCCGACCTTGCTCTACAATCTCGCGATGCGCTGGCGCCTGCGTCAGCGGCTCGCGACCGCGGAGCGGACGATCCTCGACCTGCGCGCCGCGCATGCCGTGCCGCCGGTGGGCTACCCTACCCCGTCCTATCCGACTCCGTCCTACCCTGAGGAACCGGCAGTCGCGTCCGCCATCCCGCCCGCCGCCGCGCCGACCGCGGTCCCGCCGGGAGTCGCATGATGAGCAGCCCGATCTATGTCGCGATCGACACCCCCGATCTGGCCCGCGCCAAGGCGATCGCCGGTCGCGTCCGCCACCATGTCGGCGGGATCAAGCTCGGCCTCGAATTCTTCTGCGCGCACGGCCAGCCCGGCGTGCATGCGATGGCCGAGTTCGAGCTGCCGATCTTCCTCGATCTCAAGCTGCACGACATTCCCAATACCGTCGCCAAGGCGGTGCAGGCGCTCGGCGGGCTCGCCCCCGCGATCCTGACCGTCCATGCCAGCGGCGGTCGCGCGATGCTCGAGGATGCGAAGGCCGCCGCGCCAGTCGGGACCAAGGTCATTGCGGTGACGATGCTCACCAGCCTCGATGCGTCCGATCTCACCGCCACCGGGATCACCGGCAGCGCGCATGACCATGTCGCACGGCTGACAGAACTGGCGCGCGACTCCGGGGTCGACGGCATCGTCTGCTCGGGCGCCGAAGTCGCCGCGGCCAAGGCGATCTGGCCCAAGGGGTTCTTCGTCGTGCCCGGTGTCCGCCTTCCCGACGGCCATGTCGGCGACCAGAAGCGCGTCGTCACCCCGCGCGCGGCGCTCGACGCCGGCGCCTCGATCCTCGTGGTCGGTCGCCCGATCACCCAGGCCGAAGACCCCGACACCGCCGCCCGCGCGATCGCCGCGACGCTCTGACCCCGCCGTCCACGGTCATCCCGACGATCTACCCCCGTCATCCTGACAGAGAATGTGGGAATTCACAGGCCGCCGGGATCTAAGGAACACCATGACTACCGCCAAGATCTGCGGCCTCTCGACCCCCGCGACGCTCGACGCCGCGATCCGGCACGGGGCGAGCCATGTCGGCTTCGTCTTCTTCCCCGCCTCGCCGCGCCACGTGACCTTCGACAAGGCCGCCGAACTCGCCGCGCGCGTGCCGGGCCATGTCGCCAAGGTCGGCGTGTTCGTCGATCCCGAGGACGAGATGCTCGAACAGGCGATCGCATCCGCGGCGCTCGACGTGCTGCAGCTCCACAAGGTCACGCCCGCACGCGCCGCCGCGATCCGCGCGCGGTTCGGGATCGAGCTATGGGTCGCCGTCGCAGTGCGCACGCGCGGCGATCTCGACGGCGCGCACGCGTTCGTCGGTGTCGCGGATCGCATCCTCTACGACGCCAAGACGCCCGATTCGGCCGCGCTGCCCGGCGGGATGGGGCTGCGCTTCGACTGGGACCTGCTCGACGGGTTCCGGCATCCGCTGCGCTGGGCGCTGTCGGGCGGGCTCGACCCGGCGAATGTCGCCGAGGCGATCCGGCGCACCGGCGCAGAGCTGGTCGACGTGTCGTCAGGGGTGGAGAGCGACCCCGGCACGAAGGACGACGCCAGGATCGCGGCATTTCTGAAGGCGGTTGCTGCGTTCTAGCACCACCCCGGCGAAGGCCGGGGCCCAGTTGGGGACGGTACATTGCCAGGTCCTGCCCGTCACCACGACCTTCCCGACTGGGCCCCGGCCTTCGCCGGGGTGGTGCGTATCGGAAACGCTAGGGGTGACAGCGTTTTCCGAAATGCTAAAGCGCTCCGCATGAACGCTCCCAATTCCTACCGCGCGCAGCCCGACGAACGTGGCCATTTCGGCGATTTCGGCGGCCGTTACGTCGCCGAGACGCTGATGCCGCTCGTCCTCGAACTCGACGAGGCGTATCGCGCCGCCAAGGCCGACCCTGCGTTCAAGGCGCAGTTCGACGACCTGCTCGAACATTATGTCGGCCGCCCGAGCCCGCTCTATTACGCCGAACGCCTTACAGAGGCGCTGCGTGAATCCGCAGAACCTGGCATGGGTGCGCAGATCTGGTTCAAGCGCGACGAACTCAACCACACCGGCGCGCACAAGATCAACAACTGCATCGGCCAGATCCTGCTCGCGATCCGGATGGGCAAGACACGGATCATCGCCGAGACCGGCGCGGGCCAGCACGGCGTCGCGACCGCGACCGTCTGCGCGCGCTTCGGCCTGCCCTGCGTGATCTACATGGGCGCCAAGGACGTCGAGCGTCAGGCGCCCAACGTGTTCCGCATGAAGCTGCTGGGTGCGGAAGTCCGTCCCGTGACCAGCGGCGCGCACACGCTGAAGGACGCGATGAACGAGGGGATGCGCGACTGGGTCGCGAACGTCCACGACACCTTCTACATCATCGGCACCGCGGCGGGCCCGCACCCCTATCCCGAGATGGTCCGCGATTTCCAGAGCGTGATCGGCACCGAGGCGCGCGCGCAGATGCTCGACCGCGTCGGCCGCCTGCCCGACCTGCTCGTCGCCGCGATCGGTGGCGGATCGAACGCGATCGGGCTGTTCCACCCGTTCCTCGACGATGCCGATGTCGCGATGCTCGGCGTCGAGGCGGCGGGCCATGGGCTCGACAAGCAGCATGCAGCGAGTCTTGCGGGCGGCTTCCCCGGCGTGCTCCACGGCAACAAGACCTATCTGCTGCAGGACGAGGACGGCCAGATCACCGAGGCGCATTCGATCTCGGCGGGGCTCGACTATCCGGGCATCGGCCCCGAGCATGCCTGGCTGCGCGACATCGGCCGCGTCGACTATGACAGCGCGACCGATCAGGAGGCGCTCGACGCGTTCCAGCTGCTCTGCCGGACCGAGGGCATCATCCCCGCGCTCGAACCATCGCATGCCATCGCCACAGTGACCAAGAAGGCGCGCACGATGCGGCAGGACCAGATCATCCTCGCCAATCTGTGCGGCCGCGGCGACAAGGACATCTTCACGGTGGCCGAAGCGCTCGGGGTGGCGATTTGAGCCGCCTCGCCGCCACCTTCGCGCGCACCGCGGCCGAGAACCGCGCCGCGCTCGTCGCGTTCGTCACCGCGGGCGATCCCTCGACCGCCGCGACGCCGGCGATCCTCGACGCGCTCGTCGCGGGCGGCGCCGATGCGATCGAGCTCGGCATGCCGTTTACCGACCCGATGGCCGATGGCCCCGCGATCCAGGCCGCCAACATCCGCAGCCTCGCGCAGGGGACGCGCACCGCGGACATCCTCGCGATCGCCACCGCCTTCCGCGCGCGCCATCCCGAGACGCCGCTGGTGCTGATGGGATACGGCAACCCGATGCTGCGGCGCGGCGCGGACTGGTTCGCGCAGGCCGCGGCTGCCGCGGGCGTCGACGGCGTGATCTGCGTCGATGTGCCGCCCGAGGAAGACGATGCGCTTGGGCCCCAGCTGCGCGCCGCCGGGATCGACCTGATCCGCCTCGCCACCCCGACCACCGACGCGGCCCGGCTGCCGACCGTGCTCGATGGCGCGAGCGGGTTCCTCTATTACGTCTCGGTCGCGGGCATCACCGGGCTGCAACAGGCGCAGCAATCCTCGATCGAGGACGCGGTCGCGCGGCTGAAATCGCAGACCGACATCCCGGTCGCGGTCGGCTTCGGCATCCGCACCCCCGAGCAGGCGGCGAACGTCGCGCGCGTCGCCGACGGCGTCGTGGTCGGCTCGGCGATCGTCGAGCTGGTCGCGCAGCACGGCACCGCTGCGGCCGAGCCCGTCCGCGCCTATATCACGTCTCTCGCCGATGCCGTCGCGTCCGCAAGAAAGGAAATTCGCATGGAGATCGGCGCATGAGCTGGCTCAACAGCGTCCGCAACGTCCTGCCGTTCGTCGCCAAGCGCGAGACGCCCGAAAATCTCTGGCACAAGTGCAAGGGCTGCGGGCAGATGGTCTTCACCAAGGAGCTGGAGGAAAATCTCCACGTCTGCCCGAAATGCGACCATCACGACCGCATCGGGCCGAAGATCCGTTTCGCACAGCTGTTCGACGAAGGCAGCTGCAGCGAGCTGCCCGCGCCGCCGGTGCCCGAGGATCCGCTCAAGTTCCGCGACCAGAAGCGCTACACCGATCGCCTCAAGGCGGCACGCACCGACAACAGCGAGCGTGACGCGCTCGTCAATGCCCGCGGCGCGATCGACGGCCACCGCGTCGTCGTCGGCGTGCAGGATTTCGGCTTCATGGGCGGATCGATGGGCCTCGCGGTCGGCGAAGCGTTCGTCCGCGGCGTCGAGGCAGCGATCGAGGATCGCGTGCCCTATGTGATCTTCACCGCCAGCGGCGGCGCACGCATGCAGGAGGGTATCCTCAGCCTGATGCAGATGCCGCGCAGCACCGTCGCGATCCAGATGCTCCACGACGCCGGCCTGCCCTATATCGTCGTGCTGACCGATCCGACATCGGGCGGCGTGATGGCAGCCTATGCGATGCTCGGCGACGTCCAGATCGCCGAACCCAAGGCGACGCTCGCCTTCACCGGCCGCCGCGTGATCGAGAGCACGATCCGCGAGAAGCTGCCCGAGGATTTCCAGACGTCGGAATATTATCTCGAACACGGGATGATCGACATGGTCGTCCACCGGAAAGACCTGCGCGAACAGCTCGGCACCGTCATCGGCTATCTGAGCGCCCGCGAAGCGGCGTAACCTACCCCCTCTCCCCTCGGGGGAGAGGGTCGGGGTGAGGGGCAGCCCAGCACTGCTGCGCCCGGAACCGCCCCTCACCCCAAGCCCTCTCCCCGAGGGGAGAGGGAGTTAGAAGAATGCCCGACCACGCCACCTCCTCCTCCCCCGCCGTCCAGGCGCAGCTCGACCGGCTGACCACGCTGTCGCCCGGCGCCGACATCCTCGGCCTCGAGCGCATCACCGCGTTGCTGGCGCGGCTCGGCGACCCGCATCTGTCGCTGCCGCCGGTGTTCCATGTCGCGGGCACCAACGGCAAGGGATCGACCTGCGCGTTCCTGCGCGCCGCGATCGAGGCGGCGGGGCTCAGCGTCCATGTCTATTCGAGCCCGCACCTCGTCCGCTTCAACGAACGCATCCGCCTCGCCGGCCGGCTGCTCGACGACGACGCGCTCGCCGCGCTGCTGTCCGAGGTGCTCGACCACGCCGCGGACCTGCAGGCGAGCTTCTTCGAGGTCACCACCGCCGTCGCGTTCCTCGCCTTCGCGCGGACGCCCGCCGCGGCGACTATCGTCGAGGTCGGGCTGGGTGGCCGGCTCGACGCGACCAACGTCATTCCGAACCCCGTCGTTACCGGCATCGCCGCGCTCGGGATCGACCATCAGGCGTTTCTAGGCGACACGCTGCTCGCGATCGCGGGCGAGAAGGCGGGCATCGCCAAGCGCGGCGTGCCGCTCGTCACGATGGACTATGCCCGCCCGCTGCGCGCGCGGATCGCGGGAATCGCCGAGGCGGCGGGCGCCCCCGTCCTCGCGCGCGGCACCGCCTGGACGAGCGAGACGACGCGCACCACGATGCGCTACACCGATGCGGACGGCACGCTCGTCACCAACCGCCCGCGGCTGGTCGGCCTGCACCAGTCGCGCAATCTCGCGCTGGCAATCGCGATGCTGCGGCATCAATCGGCGCTCGCCATCCCTGACGCGGCGATGCGCGCCGCCGCGGACGCCGCGCACTGGCCCGCGCGGATGCAGCGCCTGTCCGACGGCCCGCTCCATGCGCGGCTGCCCGCGGGCAGCGACCTGTGGCTCGACGGCGCGCACAATCCCAATGCCGCGCAGCCGGTCGCGCGCGTGCTGCGGACGCTGGTGGCAGGCCGTCCCGCGACGCTCGTGCTCGGCATGCTCGCCAACAAGGATGCCGACGCGGTGCTCGACATTCTCGGCCCGCAGGTCGGCCACGTCGTCGCGCTCCCCGTTCCGGGTCATGCGCATCACGCCCCCGACGCGCTGGCGGCGATCGCCCGACGCGCCGGGTGCAGCGCGGAGACCGCCGCGAGCCCCGCCGAGGCGCTCGACCGCATCGCCGCGCAGGGTGACGCGCCGCAGTTCGTGCTGATCGCCGGTTCGCTCTACCTCGCGGGCGAAGTGCTCGCCGGGAACGACGAGCTGCCGCACTGATCCCTTATTGCTATTGACTATCAATAACGAACAAGCGACCTTGGTCTTGTAACCACGGAGTCGCGTATATGACCGATGCCAACCACTTCGCCGGCACGGCGCTTGCCAGCATGACGACGCTGCTGCCGTATCCGCTGCCGTCGTGCGAGAATGCGCGGATCGCGCTGTTCGCGATGCGGCGGATGGGCGCGAACGGGCTTGGCGACGCGCGCGCCGCGCACACGCTGTTCACCGCGTTCGGACAGGGTTTCCGCCGGCCGCTGATCCTGATGCGCGCGCTGATGGCCGATCTGGCGGGCAGCGCGGCGGGGACGATCGCGATCGCGCCGTGCTGCTGCGCGCGGATGACGCCCGCGGAGGCGGCGCTGCTGTCGATCCTCGCGCGCGTCGAGACCGCGCCTGACACCGCGCGGCTGCTGATGACCGACCTGCTCGGCGTCCGCCGCGTCGACGGCGTCCTCACCAGCGCCGCCGCAGTCGCCGCCGCTTTCGCGGACGAGGGGCGCCCGGTTACGAGTTGAGCCGGGTCACGCGCCGGTGTCAGTCCGCCCCGGCCGCGATCGCCGGGTCGCGCCGCACGCTTTCGACGACGAACCCCTGACGCCACAGGATCCACAGCAGCACGAGCCCTGGCACCGCGACGACCATCGTCAGCATCCAGAAGCCGGGCCAGCCCAGCGCGTTGGCGGCATAGCCCGCGGGTGCCGCCAGCCACGTCCGCCCGACCGCCGCGAACGACGACAGCAGCGCGAACTGAGTCGCGGTATAGGCAAGGTTGGATAGGCCCGAGAGATAGGTGACGAACACCGTCAGCCCGATCCCGCTCGTCACCTGCTCGGTCGCGACCGCGATCGTCAGCCAGGTGTTCGAATGCCCGTGCCAGGCGAGGATGACGAACATGAAGTTGCTGAGCATCATCAGCATGCCCGACACGAACAGCGCGCGGCTGAGGCCCAGCCACGCCATGAACGGCGCGCCCAGCGCGGTTCCGACGATCAGCCCCCAGAACCCGACCAGCTTGTTGATCGCGATGAATTCGGTGTCGCTGAACCCCAGCTCGACGATCATGGGGTTGAGCATGCCCTGCCCCATCGCATCGCCCAGCTTGTAGATCAGCACGAACAGCAGGATCAGCACCGCGCCGCGACGCTGGAAGAATTCGCGGAACGGCCCGATGATCGTATCCTCGAGCCAGCGCCCGCGCGACGCCTGATCTTGCGATGCCAGCACCCGGTCATGCAGTCCGCGCCCCGCCCAGAGCGCCGCGAGTGCGCCGGGAATGACGCAGAAGGCGGTCAGTCCATAGCCCATCGCCCAGCCGAGCCCGAGCCCTTCGGACGAGGCGATCGCGATCGTGCCGACCCCCGCCGCCAGATTGCCGAGCCGATAGCCGAACTGGTTGTTCGCGGTCCCGTGCGGCAATTCGTCTTCGGGCAGGATCTCGATCCGGTAGGCGTCGATCACGATATCCTGAGTCGCGCCGAGGAACGCGGTCACGATCGCCCAGAAGGCGAACACCCCGAGATGCTCCTGCGGCGCGCTGAACCCCAGCATCCAGACCGAACCGAACAGCAGCGCTTGGACGAAGAACAGCCACGCGCGACGCTGTCCGACCCAAGCCGTCAGCACCGGGATCTGGAACCGGTCGATGAACGGCGCCCAGAGAAATTTCAGCGTGTACGGGGTCGTCAGGCCGATCGCGAAGCCGATCGTCTTCTTGTCGATCCCGACCTTCGACAGCCAATAGCCCATCGTCCCCAGCAACAGCGCGAGCGGAAAGCCGCTCGATATCCCCAGCAGCAGCGCCGCGATCGGCCGGGGCCGCAGATAGGGGGCCATGGTGGCGAGCAGGGATCGGCGCGGAACGGCTGTACTGGACATGGCGCGACCATAGCGGGCTGTCGACGCGAGGGAAGGCGGAAGACGTCGCCGCTTCGCCTTGGTCGCGACGAAGCTAAACGCGCCCCGTCAGACGGGCGCGCTGAACAGCCGCAGGCCCGAGGGCAGCTTCTTCGGCTCGCTCCCCGCCATCCGCGCCTCGATCGCGGCGATCGCGGCAAGCAGGTCACGCTGCGAATAGGGTTTGGAGAGACACCCCGCGGCCAGCGTCGTCGCCTCGACCGGGCAGTTGCCCGTGACGAACAGCACCGGCACCCCGCGTTCCAGGGCCGCACGCGCCACGTCGAGCCCCGATCCGTCGCTCAGGCTGACATCGGCGAGGATCAGGTCGATCGCGGACTCGCTTTCGATCACCGCCAGTGCATCGCTGACCCGGTCGACCGTCGCGACCACGGTAAATTTCGATTCGGTCAGGAAATATTCGGTGTCGAACGCGACCAGCGGTTCGTCCTCAACAACCAGCAAGCGGATGATCAGCCGCTTCTTCTTTGCGAACAGCATCGACATCACGCCCCTTCGCGCAACGAATGGTCGTTACGCCCATGCGACATAACGCACCGCATCACGAAGGGACGCAAATATTTTCGCGCTGCACCCCGATCCATAGTATCAGCCGCGCCATGACGACTTCAAAAGACGATAACCCGACTGCCAGCCCGTCGAACGACGCGCCTGCAACAGCCCCCGCAGCCCCCATCAAGGGCGACCGCATCGCCAAACTGCTCGCGCGCGCGGGCGTTGCGTCGCGCCGCGACATCGAACGGATGATCGCCGAGGGGCGCGTCGCGCTCAACGGCACCACGCTCGACACGCCGGCGACGATCCTGCGCAACCTTTCCGGCGTCACCGTCGACGGCGATCCGGTCGAGGCGCCCAGCGCGGCACGGCTGTTCCTGTATCACAAGCCGACCGGGCTGCTCGTCACCGAGCGCGATCCCGCGGGCCGGACGACGATCTACGACCGCCTGCCGCGCGAACTGCCGCGACTCGTTCCCGTCGGCCGCCTCGATCTCAACACCGAGGGGCTGTTGCTGATGACCACCGACGGTGGCCTCAAGCGCCAGCTCGAGCTCCCCGCGACCGGCGTCGAGCGCGCCTATCGCGCCCGCGCCTATGGCAACATCACCCAGCCGCAGCTCGAGGAGCTGATCGAGGGGATCGAGATCGAGGGCGTCCGCTACGGCTCGATCAACGCGAATATCGAACGCCGCACCGGCGCGAACGTCTGGATCGAGATGATCCTGACCGAGGGCAAGAACCGCGAAGTCCGGCGCGTGCTCGAGCATCTGGGTCTCCAGGTCTCGCGCCTGATCCGCACCCGCTACGGTCCGTTCGTGCTCGGCGATCTCGCCCCCGGCCAGATCGGCGAGGTGCTCCAGCACGACGTCGTCGCCTTCCAGAAGGAGCTCGCGCGCGGCAAGCCCGAGGGCCCCGGCGCGCGTCCGAACATCGGCATCAGCGCCAGTGCCGGCGCGGGTGCGGGGATCGGCGCCAAGTCGCCTCAGCGCGGCGCCAATGCGCCCCGCCCCGCCCCCTCGGCCCGGCCCGCGACCGCGGCACCGCGCCAGCCCGCGCGCAGCCCCTATGCGGCGCCGGCAAGCTCCGGCTTCTCGAGCGGCGCACCACCGGTCGATCGCGCCGCACGACCGGCCCGCCCGGCCCGGCCCGAGCGCATCCGCCCGACCGCGGCGATGGTCCGCGGCGACGTCACCGATCCCTGGGCCAAGCCCGATGCGCGCGGCGGCAACCGTGCGGCCGCGACGCATCACGCCCAGCCGACCGGCGCCGGCACCGGTCGCCCGACCTATCGCCAGGAGCGCGCGGACCGCGGCGAGGAGCTGAGCACCAGCCCCAAGATCAAGCATTTCCGCGCCGCCAAACCGCCCCGCGACCGCGCCGCCCCGACCCGCGTCGGCGGCGGCGGTAGCGGGGGCACGACGGCCCCGCGCCGTCCCGACTCGCCCCAGCGCCAGGACCAGCGCCAGGACCAGCAACGCGGCTTCCGCCCTCAGACGGACGACTCCCGCGCGCGGACCGGTCTCGACAAGCGCGCCGCGCGGAGTGCCGCCGGTCGCCCCGGTGCGGATCCCCGCCCGCCGCGCGATGCGGCACCGCGCCCCGAACGCGGCAGCCGTCCGCCCGCGCCCGGCAAGGGACCATCAGGGGGGCGCGGTCACCCGCCCCGCGCACCACGCGGAGGTAAACGCTGATGCGGATCATCGCAGGCCAGTATCGCGGTCGCCAGATCGTCGCGCCCAAGGGTGACGCGACCCGCCCGACCGCCGATCGCATGCGCGAGGCTCTGTTCTCGATGCTGACCAGCCGGGTCGGCAGTTTCGAGGGGCTCGCGGTCGCCGATCTC
Source organism: Sphingomonas sp. CFBP9019 (assembly GCF_034045155.1). NCBI lineage: Bacteria > Pseudomonadati > Pseudomonadota > Alphaproteobacteria > Sphingomonadales > Sphingomonadaceae > Sphingomonas > Sphingomonas sp. CFBP9019. The sequence continues at coordinate 177,094 of NZ_JAXCWK010000003.1, forward strand.
TTCGCGGGCTCGGGTGCGCTCGGGATCGAGGCCTTGTCGCGCGGTGCGGGATCGTGCCTGTTCGTCGAACAGGACAAGCCCGCGCTCGATGCGCTGAAGGCCAATCTTGCCAAGCTCGGCATCCGCGGCGACGTCCGCGCGACCTCGGTGATGGCGATGGGCCCCGCGCCCGCGCCGCTCGACATCATCCTGATGGATCCGCCCTATGACACCGGGGCGGGCCTCGTCGCGCTCGACAAGCTCGCCCGGCTCGGCTGGACCAGCCCGGCGACGTGGATCAGCCTCGAGACCGCGAAGGCGGAGGTCGTCCATCTGCCGGGCTTCGAGGTCGACGCCACGCGCGTCCACGGCAAGGCGCGGCTGACGCTGCTGCGCCCCGCCTGACGTAACGGTCTCCCGCGCAAGCGGGAGACCCCGTCCTAGGCGGCGGCGCGGCGCCCGACGATCAGCAGCCCGCCAAGGCTCAGCACCCCCGCGGCCATCAGATACACCCCGACCAGCCCAAGCCCGCGCGGCGCCAGCGCCTCCGCCACGATCGGCGCGAGCGCGCCGCCGAGCACGCCGCCAAGGTTGAACGTCATCGACACGCCGGTGTAGCGCACGCCCGCCGGAAACAGGCTCGGCAGCCACCCGCCGAGCGGGCCATAGGCGAACCCCATCACGAACAGCGCGCCCGACAGCCAGAGCGACACCGTGACCAGCGATCCCGACCCCAGCATCGGCCCCATCAGCGCGCCGACGACGACGCAGCCCGCAAACCCGACGCTAAGCATCCGCGTCGCCGTATACCGATCCGCCAGCACGCTCGCGAGGATCACCCCCGCCGCGAGGAACCAGATCGCGACCAGCTCGACGCCAAGGAACGCTTCGCGCGAATAGCCGAGCGTCTTGGTGCCGTAGCCAAGCGCAAACGCGGTCGCGAGATAGAAGAGCGCGAAACACGCGATCACCCCGAACGTCCCCGCCAGCGTCGCACGCAGATGCCGCGTCAGCAGCTCGGCGATCGGCACGCGCGGGATCGCCTCGGTCTTCTCCGCTTCCAGAAACGCGGGCGTCTCGGTCAGCTTCAGCCGCACCCACAGCCCCAGCCCGACCAGCACTGCGCTGACCAGGAACGGGATCCGCCATCCCCAGGCAAGGAACTGCGCCTCGTCGAGGACCAGACCGATGATCAGGAACAGTCCGTTGGCGGCGAGAAATCCGACCGGCGCGCCGAGCGGCGGGAACATCCCGAAGGTGTTGCGGCGGTGCGGCGGCGCATTCTCGACCGCGAGCAGCGCGGCCCCACCCCATTCGCCGCCCAGCCCCAGCCCCTGCCCCAGCCGCATCAGGCAGAGCAGCGCCGGCGCCCACCAGCCGACCTGCGCATAGGTCGGCAGGAACGCGATCGCCACGGTCGATCCGCCCATCAGCAGCAGCGACGCGACCAGGGTCGACTTGCGCCCGACCCGGTCGCCGAAATGCCCGAACAGCACCGCGCCCACCGGTCGTGCGACGAACGCCAGCCCGAACGTCGCATAGCTCAGCAGCAGCTGCGCCGACGCCGACTGGCCCGCGAAGAACAGCGGCCCGAACACGAGCGCCGCCGCGGTCGCGTAGATGTAGAAGTCGTAGAATTCGACCGCGGTGCCGACCAGGCTGGCGGCGAGGATGCGGCGGCTGGACCTAAGCGTGCTCATGCCGCGTGCATCGCCGCCCGCCGCCGCCCCGTCAATCGCGCGCTCGGCTTTAGCGCCCCAAGGCGTGCGCAACCCCGAGCAGCATCCAGTACAGCCCGCCCGACAACAGCATCGCGACCGGCAGCGTCATGATCCACGCCAGCCCCATGTTCACCAGTGTCCGCCGCTGCAGTCCGCCGCCATTGGCGACGCTCGAACCGGCGATCCCCGACGACAGGATATGCGTCGTCGACACGGGCAGGCCGAACCGGTCCGCCATCAGGATCGTCGCCGCCGCGACCAGCTCCGCCGACGCACCCATGCCATAGGTCAGATGCGACTTGCCGATCCGTTCGCCGACGGTGACGACGATCCGCTTCCACCCGACCATCGTGCCGAGCCCGAGCGCGAGCGCGACCGTGACCTTCACCCAGATCGGGATGTAGCGCGTCCCCTGCTCCAGCCCGCCGCCATAGGTTTTCAGCTCCGTGATCTCCTGCGCGGTGAAGCGCGCCTGCGCGGTCTTGTCCGCCGCGACCAGCTTGGTCGTGTCGAGCACGAGGTACATGTCGTTGCGCAGGTTCGACGTCGCCGCCGCGGGCACCTTGCCGAGCGAGCCATAGCCCTCGATCCGGCGGGTGACGTCGTTCGACAGCGTGGCCAGCGCGCCATAGACGACGGGCTCGGCGACCTGCTTGGATTTCAGCGCGGTGGTGACGCGCGCGCGGGCGGCCTCGACCGTCGAAGGCGTGCCGTCGGCATGCGCGGCATAGGCCGACGACGCCGCGCGGGCGCTCTGGACGAACGCCGGCGTCGCGCTTTCGGGCATCGTCCGGTTCAGCGCATAGGCGGTCGGCGCGCAGCCGATCAGGATGAGCATGATCAGCCCCATCCCCTTCTGGCCGTCATTGCTGCCATGCGCAAAGCTGACCGCGGTGCAGGTGCCGATCAGCAGCGCACGGATCCCGCGCGGCGGCGGCGTATCGCTCTCGGGCGCCTCGTACAGCTTGCGGTCGCGCAGGAAGCGCTTCATCACCAAGAGCATCAGCAGCGCGCCGACAAAGCCGACCACCGGGCTGAACGCGAGCGCGGAGAGCACCTTGGTCACCTGCGCCATGTCGACGCCCGACGTGCCGTCCGCGCCGCCGTTGATCAGCTGGTTGGCGAGCCCGACGCCGAGGATCGAGCCGATCAGCGCATGGCTCGACGAATTGGGCAGCCCGACCGCCCAGGTCGCGAGGTTCCACAGGATCGCCGCGAGCAGCAGCGCGAAGATCATCGCGAACCCGCCCGCGCTGCCGACGTTGAGGATGAGGTCGACCGGCAGCAGCGTGATGATCGAATAGGCGACCGCACCCGACGACGTCATCACGCCGACGAAGTTGAAGAAGCCCGACCAGACCACCGCGAGCGGCGCGGGCATCGAATGCGTGTAGATGACCGTCGCGACCGCATTGGCGGTGTCGTGGAAGCCGTTGACGAATTCGAACCCGAGCGCGATCAGCAGCGCGAGCCCGAGGAACGCGAACGCACCGACCGCGAGCGTCTCGCCAACCTGCGCGGTATCGGTGGCAATGCTGAACCCCGCATAGGCCAGCCCCCCCAGCAATATTGCCAGAAAGATCCAGCGCCCGGCCGGATGCAGATCATGATCGAGCCGCGGTCCGCTGCGCGGTGCGCGGTCGATCGCGTCGACCGTTAATGGGGAAGTAGCCATGATCGCGCAGTCGGCCCTAACGATTACAACTTTATGACAACGCGATGCATCGCCGCGCGGCGATACCAGAATGACACAGTGACGAACCCCACCCAGAGCGCAACCGCCCATGACCCTCCCCCGCCAGGGGGAGGTGGCAGGCGCAACCTGACGGAGGGGGAGGACCGCCGCGCCTCTGATAGAGCGGTCCTCCCTCGATCGCGCATCGGATCGAGCGCGACGACGCTACCGCCCCGCGAGGCTCGCGAGCTGCGTCCCGTTGCGCGTCAGCAACGCGGCGGTCTGCACCGTGGCGTCCTGCATCATTTCCGCGCGGCACCGACGCGACTCGGCAAAGGCATTCAGCCCGCCGGTCCGCGGGGCGCAGGTCCGGTTAACCGCCGACTGCACGCGACGCGCAAGCACACGCCGCCCGGCGTCGCTGGCCACGTCGAGCCCGGCATGCGAGACACGGATCGTAACGGGGTCGCGCACCGGATCGGCGGCAGCGCCGGTCGCAAAAAGGCACGCGGAAGCGATCGCCGCCGAAGCGACGCTGTGGAGGATCTTCATGATGACGTCCTTTGCTGGTCCTGCGGTCCGCAGGCACGCCGGCCTGCGCGCGACTAAGCCTGACCGTCGGGAGGACCGTCTCTGCGCGGCCTCTCCGACGAAGACCCTCGTCGCTGCGCACGCCCTACGCCCGGATCGTTACGCGCCCGCGACGGTTTGGCGACGGTTCGTCGGTCGCCCCGCGATTTCGATTCCCCCCTTCCGGATGGCGACCGAACGCGCGCTCACATCCCCTGATAGCGCGCGAATTCGGGCAGGCTCGCCAGGTCCGCCATCCACGCCAGCCGCTCCGCGACCTGGATTAGCGCGCCCGGTGCGACCGACTCGGGATCGTCGAGCGTGCACGACTGGATGTCGATGATCCCCGGCAGCGCGACCGGGTTGGTGTAGAACAGGCCCGTCCCGCACGTTCCGCAGAACAGCCGCCGCCCGTGCTCGGACGACGCATAGGTCACCGGATCGCCCGAAATCGTCACCTGCTCGGTCCTGAACGCGATCCAGCCGACCATCGGCGCGCCTGCGCTGCGTCGGCAATCCTCACAGTGGCACAGCGCGTGATGCGCCGCCTCGCCCGTCGCGACATAGTGGATCGCTCCGCAGTGGCATCGTCCCGACAACATGCACGCCTCCTGTTGATATTCTCGATTTGTTCCACACATCGCTGCGCCGTGCAAGCCTTAGCCGCTTGCCCGATCGCGCCCCGTTCCCTACCTGTTCACCGGTGAACCAGATCGCCCATCCGTCCGACGCAAACCGCCAGCCGCCCTATCTCCGCGGCCTCAACGATCCCCAGCGCGAGGCGGTGCTGACCACCGACGGCCCCGTCCTGATCATCGCCGGCGCGGGCACCGGCAAGACCGCGGCGCTGACCGCGCGACTCGCGCATCTGATCTTCACCAAGAAGGCGTGGCCGTCGGAGATCCTCAGCGTCACCTTCACCAACAAGGCCGCACGCGAGATGCGCGAGCGCGTCGGGCGTCTGGTCGGCGACGCTGTCGAGGGGATGCCGTGGCTCGGCACCTTCCACGCGATCGCCGCCAAGATGCTGCGCCGCCATGCCGAGCTCGTCGGGCTGCAGTCCAACTTCACGATCCTCGACACCGACGACCAGCTGCGGTTGCTCAAACAGCTCATCCTCGCCGCCGATATCGACGAGAAGCGTTTCCCGACGCGCAGCCTCGCCGGGCTGATCGACCAGTGGAAGAACAAGGGCCTCGTCCCCGCCGATATCGATGCGGGCGAGAGCGAGCGCTACGCCAACGGCCGCGGCGGCGAGCTGTACGAGCAATATCAGACCCGGCTGCGCGCGCTCAACGCCTGCGACTTCGGCGACCTGCTGCTCCACATGCTCGTCATCCTGAAGACACACCGCGACGTGCTGGCGCAGTATCAGCAGCGCTTCAAATACATCATGGTCGACGAGTATCAGGACACCAACTCGTCGCAATATCTCTGGCTGCGTCTGCTCGCGCAGGAGCGCAAGAACATCGCCTGTGTCGGCGACGACGACCAGTCGATCTATTCGTGGCGCGGCGCACAGGTCGAGAACATCCTGAAGTTCGAACGCGATTTTCCCGGCGCGAAGGTCATCCGCCTCGAACAGAATTACCGCAGCACGCCGCACATCCTAGGCGCGGCCTCGGGCGTGATCGCCAACAATGGCGGCCGCCTCGGCAAGCAGCTCTGGACCGAGCTCGACGTCGGTGAGAAGGTCAAGGTCATCGGCGTCTGGGACGGCCCCGAGGAAGCGCGCCGCGTCGGCGAGGAAATCGAAAGCGTCCGTCGCACGGGCAAGAGCCTCGACGAGGTCGCGATCCTGGTCCGCGCGCAGCACCAGACGCGCGAGTTCGAGGATCGCTTCATCGCGATCGGCATGCCGTACAAGATCGTCGGCGGATTCCGCTTCTACGAACGCGCCGAGATCCGCGACGCGCTCGCCTATCTCCGCGTCGTCAACCAGCCCGCGGACGATCTCGCCTTCGAACGCATCGTCAACGTCCCCAAGCGCGGCCTGGGCGACAAGGCGGTCGCGCGCATCCACCAGCTCGCGCGCGCCACCGGCACCCCGCTGACCACCGCCGCCGCGCGCATCCTCGACACCGACGAACTGACCGGGGCCGCCAAGAAGTCGCTCGGCCGCCTCGTCGGCGACATCGCGCGCTGGCGCGACATGGCGACCAGCCTGCCCCACGCCGAACTCGCACGGCAGCTGCTCGACGAGAGCGGCTACACCGCGATGTACCAGGCCGAGAAATCGGTCGAGGCGACCGGCCGGCTCGAGAATCTGAGCGAACTCGTCCGCGCGATGGAGGAATATGACTCGCTCGGCGCGTTCCTCGAACACGTCTCGCTGGTGATGGACAATGAGGGCGGCGCGCAGGATCCGCAGGTCACGATCATGACCATCCACGCCGCCAAGGGCCTCGAATACGACACCGTGTTCTGCGTCGGCTGGGAGGAAGGACTGTTCCCGTCGCAGCGCTCGCTCGACGAGGGCGGCGTCAAGAGTCTCGAGGAGGAACGCCGCCTCGCCTATGTCGCGATCACGCGCGCGCGGCGGCTCGCCGTCATCCTCCACGCCGCCAACCGCCGCATCTACGGCCAGTGGAATTCGTCGATCCCGTCGCGCTTCGTCGCCGAACTGCCCGACGAGCATACCGACACCGAGACGACGATGTCGGGCGGCGCGAGCCTCTGGCAGGCGAACTGGTCCGACCGCGCCGATCCGTTCGCCGACGTCGCACGCGGCACCGGCCGCGGCCCCGGCTGGCAGCGCGCGGCCACGCCCGGCGGCGGCTTCTCGACCAAGCCCGCCCGCGTCGTCGAAAGCCGGTCCAGCGCGATCAGCCTCGGCAACAAGGGTCGCGACGACCTGTCGCTCGGCCAGCGCGTGTTCCACCAGAAATTCGGCTATGGCAGCATCGCCGAGATCGAGGGCAACAAGCTCGAGATCGACTTCGAACAGGCCGGCCGCAAGCGCGTCATGGACAGCTTCGTGACGATCGCGCCGTAGGACGACCGGTCGCCGCCAACCTGTACGGGAGCCGACAACCCCGTTCAGGAACGATGCCGAACCAGGATCGTATCGTCCTTCCAGCCCGATCTCGGGCAAGAGGACACCTCATGAAGTTTACGCATCTCATCGCCGCCGGGCTCGCCTTCGCCACGCTCGGCCTCGGCGTGGCCGCGCCCGCCGAAGCCCAGCGCGATCGGGGCCATAGTCAGCAGTATCGCGACAACGATCATCGCGGTGATCAGCGTGCCGATCGTCGCGACTATCGCCGCAACGACCATCGTGGTCGCCACGACGGGCGTCGCTTCCGCGGCCGCGACAATGACCGCCGCAACTGGAACAACAATCGCCGCTGCCGCACCGAATGGCGCAACCATCGTCGCGTCCAGATCTGTCGTTGACGAAAGCCGGGTGGCGGCGCGATGTCGCCACCCGTTACCGGGACACCCTACCGTGAAAGGATTTCGATCATGAAGCGTTCTCTCGGCCTCGCGACGATGATCGCCGCGACCTGCCTGTCCGCCGCCGCACCCGCCGTCGCGCAGACCAGTGCCGACAACGCCCGTTTCGCCGCCGCCCAGGCGCGCCTCGACAGCGAGTTGCAGATCTTCCGCGAGGAATTCGATCGCTACCAGTCGCTGCGCGGCAATCGTGGCGGCAGCTATGTTCCGCCGGCGCCGCAGGGCGGCTATCGCCAGGCACCCGACCGGTACGAAGGCGGCTACCCCGACGAACGCGACGAGGGCAATTACGACCCGGCCCGCGACTATCGCGTTGGCCCGAATTATCAGGAGCGCACCCTGTCCGCCAACGACCGCGTCTATGCGGGGCAGGACGGCCGCTATTACTGCAAGCGCAACGACGGCACGACCGGGCTGATCATCGGCGCGGCAGGTGGCGGCATCCTCGGCAACGTGATCGACGGCGGCCGCTCGCGGATCGTCGGTTCGCTGCTGGGCGCCGCCGCAGGTGGCCTCGCCGGCCGCGCGGTCGAGCAGAACAACAGCCAGATCCGCTGCCGCTGATCGGGTGCGGCGACCGGGCGTCCAACACGCCCGCCGCCGTTCGCGCCCCCTCCCCCGAAACCCCGTCATCCTGACGAAAGTCAGGATCCAGAGCCACAAGCGATACCGCATCCGGCTCTGGATCCTGGATCAAGTCCAGGATGACGGGCTGCTACTTCGCCGGCCCCATCAGCTTCTGCGCGAAATAGGTCATCTGCAGCGCCTGCATCCGTGCCCCCTGCTCGATGTCCGCGTCGCCCGAATGCCCGCCCGCGGTATCCTCGTAGAACAGATACGGCAGGCCATATTCCTTCAGCCGCGCGGCGAACTTGCGCGCATGCTGTGGCCCGACCCGGTCGTCCTTGGTCGTCGTCCAGATATAGGGCTCGGGATAGGCCCCGCCGCGCTTGATGTTCTGATAGGGCGAGATCGTCTCGAGAAACGCCTTCTCCGCGGGGATCTTCACCGACCCATATTCATCGACCCATGACGCGCCCGCGGCGATCTGTTCGTAGCGGATCATGTCGAGCAGCGGCACCTGGATCGTCACCGCCTTCCACAGATCGGGATGCTGGTTGAACTCGACCCCCATCAGCAGCCCGCCATTCGACCCGCCATAGATGCCGAGCGTCGCCGGGCTGGTCAGCTTGCGCGCGATCAGGTCCTGCCCGACCGCGGCGAAATCGTCATAGATGATCTGCCGCTTGGTCTTGCGTCCTGCATCATGCCATTTCGGCCCGAATTCGCCGCCGCCGCGGATATTGGCGAGCACGAAGCTGCCCCCGCGCTCGAGCCACAGCTTGCCCATCACCCCCGAATAATAGGGCGTCATCGACGATTCGAACCCGCCATAGGCGGTCATGATCGTCGGCGTCGTCCCGTCGAGCGGCACGTCCTTCCGGTGGACGATGAAATAGGGGATCTTCGTCCCGTCGGTCGAGACCGCCTCGAACTGCTCGACGACGTCGCGCGACGCATCGAACTTCGCCGGCAGCGCCTTGATCTGCTTGGGCACGCCGCCAGGCCCCGCATCGAGCGTCCACAAGGTCGTCGGCGCGAGGAACCCCGTCACCTGCACGAACGTCGCATTGCTGCGATCGGTCGTGCTCGCGACGTCGACCGAGGCATTGTCGGGCAGCGCGACCGCCCGCGACGTCCAGCCCGCCTTGCCGTGCGTGAACACCATCGCCCGCCCGCGGACATTGTCATAGACGCTGGCGACCACGTGATCGCGCGTCACCGACACGCCGTCGACCGACTGGCGATCGGTCGGTGCGAAGACCAAAGTCGGCGTGAACTTGCCCTTGCGCACCTCGGCGAGCGGCGCCGAGGCGATCGCGCCGGCGGGGATCTGCCCCCACGCCTCGCTGGTCGAGAAGATCACCTGACCGTCGACCATCCCCGACGGGAAGACGCGGTCGGGAACGTCGAGCTTCACCAGCCCGGCCGGCGTGACGACATGCTTCTCGCCACCGAAAAAGGTCGGGCGCCGCTGGATCATCGTCACGCGGTTGCCCTGCCCGTCGGTCATCACGCTGGCATAGGTGCCAAGCTGGTCCGACGCCTCGCCGCGGAAGATCTCGCGCGCAGCACTCAGCGGCTGGCCGCGCTTCACCTCCTTGACCACGAACGGATAGCCCGATGCGGTCATCGACCCCGCGCCCCAGTCGCGCGCGACCAGCAGCGTGTCCTTGTCGACCCAGCTCGCGCCCTGCTTCGACGTCGACAGCGCAAAGCCGTTCGCGACGAACTGCCCGGTCTGCAGATCGAATTCGCGATACGACACCGCATCCTCGCCGCCCTCGGACAGCGAGACGAGGCACAGCCGCTCGTCGGGCTGAAGGCAGGTCGCCCCCTTCCACACCCATTTCTTGCCCTCGGCCTTGCTCAGCGCGTCGAGGTCGAGCGCGGTCGTCCAGACCGGATCGGCCTGCGCGTAGCCTGCCTCGCTCGTCCAGCGCCAGATCCCCTGCGGATGATCGGCATCGCGCCAGAAATTGTAGATCCGGCCGAAGCGCTGGTCGGGCATCGGGATCCGGTCCTTCGCCGCCGCGATCGCCAGCGCCTCGGCATAGAAGCTCTTGTAGCGCGGATCGTTCTGCAACCGGGGAAGCGTCTTGGCATTCTCCGCCTCGACCCAGGCGAGCGGCTTGGCGCCATCCTTGTCCTCGAGCCAGATATAGGGATCGGCGGCGGTGTCCGCGGCCGGGGTCGGGGTTGGGGTTGGGGTCGGGGCAGGCTTTGTGTTCGTCATCGGTGCGACTTGGGCGAGCGCACCGCCCGCCGCAAGGCCGGCGCCGCCCGTCAATATCGTTGCCGCAAGCGCAGCCGTAAGAACCCGCATCGTCCATTTCCCCGAATAGCTTGGCGTCATTCATGACGGTGTCTATCGCGGTCCGCAATGCAGTCCGACCAGACAACGGCCCTGGATGGCCTTCCCAAGCCCCGCCGCTTCCTCGCGATCGCCGCCATCTCGGCGGGTACCGCGCTGACCATCATCGACGGCGGCGTCGCCAATGTCGCGCTGCCGACGATCGCACGCGATCTCGGCGTCGACAGCAGTGCGGTGGTGACCGTCGTCACCGTCTATCAGCTGATCCTGGCGATGGCGCTGCTCCCCTTTTCGGGGCTCGGCGACCGGATCGGGCTGAAGCGCATGTATCAATATGGCCAGCTCGTCTTCACCGTCGCGACCCTGCTCTGCTTCTTTGCCAAGAGCCTGCCCTTCCTGCTCGTCGTCCGCGCCGCACAGGCGCTCGGCGCGGCGGCCGCGCTCAGCGTCTCGTCCGCGCTGATCCGCTCGATCTATCCCGCCAAGCAGCTCGGCCGCGGGCTCGGGATCAATTCGGTGGTGGTGTCGAGTTCGGCCGCGCTCGCGCCGACGCTAGGCGGGCTGGTCCTCGCGGTCGCGCCCTGGCCCTGGGTCTTCGCCAGCGCGGTGCCGTTCGCGATCCTCAGCCTGATCCTCGGGCGCGCCCTGCCCGATCCAAGCCCGCGGAGCGAACCGTTCGACGTGCTCGGCGCGGTCATGTGCGCGGCGATGATCGGGCTCGTCATCGGCGGGTCGGAGACCGCGGTGCACGGCGACAGCCCGGTCGTCTCGGCGGCGATCGTGCTGACCGGGGTGGCGATCGGCTGGGTCTTCGTGCGGCGCGAGCGCGGCGAGACCAAGCCGATCTTGCCGATCGACCTGCTCGCCCGCCCCGTCCTCGCGCTGTCCGCGATCGGCGCCTACACCGCGTTCATCGCGCAGATGACGCTGCTGTTGTCGACGCCGTTCCGGCTGACCCAGGCTTACGGCTTTTCCGCGGCCGAGGTCGGTGCGGCGATCGCGCCATGGCCGCTCGCGAACATGGTCGTGGCGCCGCTGTCGGGATGGCTGTCCGATCGCTATCCCGCCGGGCTGCTCGGCGGCATCGGCATGGCCGTCTCGATCGCCGCGCTCTTGCTGCTCGCGTTCATGCCCGCCGATCCGAGCTATTTCGCCATCGCCTGGCGGATGGCGCTCTGCGGCTCGGGGTTCGGGATGTTCATGGCGCCGAACGCGCGCCTGATCATCGGCTCGGCTCCCCGCGAGCGCGCCGCCGCTGCCGGGGGGCTGATCTCGACGGTCCGGCTGGTCGGCCAGACGACCGGCGCGACCGTCGTCGCCGCGCTGCTCGCCATCGGGGTCGGCGCGGGCACGACGCCGCCGCTGGTCGCCGCCGGCATGGCGCTGGTCGCGGGCCTGTGCAGCGTGTCGCGCCTGCGCCCCTCGATCCGCAACCCGCCGATCGACGAGACGCGCGACGTCCAGCCCGCCGCGCAGGCGCGCTAGCCGCCGGTTCGCTCAGAACGCCGCGATCGGCCTCGCCTCGCCCAGCATCGCCTGCCGGACCAGCGGGATCGGTGGCCCGCCATAGCGCAGCAGCCGGTCGTGGAACGCCTTCCACGCACGCCGCCCGCCCCGGCCCGCGGTCCAGTCCTCGCGCAGCCGGCGGATCATCAGCTTGCCCATCGTGTAGTTGAGATAGGCCGGATCATAGGTCCCGCGCAGCGCCTGTTGCCGCGCATTGCCCTCGTCCTGGTAACATTGATCGACGAACAGCGTGAACGCCTCCGCCTGGGTCATGCCGCGCGCATGCATCCCGATCGCGGCGAGGAACCGGCAGTCGCGCAGCAAAGCGTTCGACAGCTGGCCGATATGGATGTCCGCGCGGCCGCCGCCCAGCCCCGCCTCCCACATCATCTCCTCGGCATAATGCGCCCAGCCCTCGGCATAGCCATAGCCGACGAACACCCGCCCGATCAGCGACGGCACGCGATTGGCGTGGAGGAAATGGACGAAATGCCCGGGCATCGCCTCGTGGATCGAGGTGAAGAGCAGGTCCGCCTTGCCCGGCACGAACGCGTCCCGCACCGCCTGCGTCCAGCGCGGATCGGGCGGCGAGATGTAATAGACCGACGGCACGCCGCGATCGAACGGGCCCGGCGGATCGATATAGGCGAGATTCTGCCGGCTATAGGGCGGGCTCTCCTCGACCAGCGCCTGTTCGCTGCCGGCGAGCGTCAGCAGGTCGCGCCGGACGATGAACGCGCGCAGCATCGGGATCTGGCGGCGCGCCTCGGCGACCGGTCCGTCGACCGGCTTGTCCGCATTCACCTGCGCCAGACAGTCGCGGACCGTCAGGCCGAACGCGAACCGGGCACAGGCCGCGGCGAGCGCACGTTGGTTGCGCGCCAGGTCGGCCCGCCCCGCCGCCTCGAGCGTCGCGATCGGCGTGTCGACCCCTTCGGTCTCGCGCAGCATCTTCGCGAACAGCGCGGGCCCCAGCGCGAACGACCGTGTCGCGCCCGGCCGCTGCGTCTCGACCCAGAGCGCCAGGTCGCGCATCGCCTCCGACGCGGTCATCGCCGCATCGGCGAGCTCGCGCTGCAGCCCCTCGTCCGCGACCCCGGCGAACGCCTTGACCGAATCGTCCATGTAATAGGACGCAAAGCCGCGGAACGCGTTGGCGGCATAGTCGATATGGCTGATCGGCATTGGCGTCGCGAGGTTCGCGCGGATCTGCAGCGTCGCCGCCGGGATCCGGCGCAGCAGCGCGATCAGCGCGCGCATCCGCCGGACCGGGTCGGCATAGGCACGCACGACATAGACATTGGGATCGAGCCCGCCCGCGACATACCAGGCCGGGTTGCGATGCGGCGCGTCCGCCGCCTCGAGCCAGAACAGCTTGTCGCGCGCGACCATCACTAGATAGTCGCGCTCGAACCGCTGGTCGGGGCTGAGCGCCGCCGCCTCGAACCGCCCCGCCGCCGCGATCGACCGGTGCAGGAACGCCGCCTGCCGACCCAGCCCTTGCGCGCTCCAGTCGGGCAGCCCGCCATCATGCTCATGCCGCCCCTGATAGACCGCAAAGGCCGGGTCGAGCGCGAACCACGTGGCGACGAACCGGTCGCGGAACGCGGTCCACGCATCGGGCGCGATCGCAGCGACGGGGGCGGTGACGGGCGTGGCGGCGACGCGGTCCCGCGTCTGCGGATCGTCGGGCGTACAGCTGCCCAGCGCCAGCAGCAGCGCCGCCGTCCTCGCCGGGAACCTCGTCCGCATCAATCTCCCCCCTCACGCCGTAGCGTGCCCGCAATGCTGCCAGCGGAATCGCGCGGACGCCAGAGTTGGAACGGCCAATAGCCCGGACCGTTGACGTGAGGACTTTGGCGACAACCCCGGAGATTGACATGCCCTTCATTAAAACCCGCGACGGTACAGACATTTACGTCAAGGACTGGGGCAGCGGGCGGCCCGTGATCCTCACCCATGGCTGGCCATTAAATGCCGACAGCTGGGATGCGCAGGCGATGGCGCTGGCCGAAGCGGGCTTCCGCGCGATCGCCTATGACCGCCGCGGCTTCGGCCGGTCGGGCCAGCCCTGGTCGGGCTATGACTATGACACGCTGACCGACGATCTCGCCGACGTCATGGCCGCGACCGGCGCGACCGAGGACGCGACGCTGGTCGGCTTCTCGATGGGCGGCGGCGAGGTCGCGCGCTACATGAGCCGCCACGACGGCAAGGGCGTGATCGCCGCCGGGCTGATCGCCTCGGTCGTGCCCTATATGCTCAAGACCGACGACAATCCCCACGGCGTGCCCGAGGCAACACTCGCCGGCATCGGCAACGGGATCCAAGAGGATCGCCCCGCCTTCTTCCGCACCTTCCTGCAGCAGTTCCTGGGCGTCGGGTTCATCACCTCGCCGGTCAGCGACGAGATGGTCGACTGGGTCTGGGGTCTGGCGATGCAGGCGGGGCTGCGCCCGACGCTCGCCTGCGCCGAGTCGTTCGGCCATACCGACTTCCGTACCGACCTCGCCGCCTTCCGCGTGCCGACGCTGATCGTCCACGGCACCGCCGACAAGACCGTCCCGATCGACGCCACCGGCCGCGCCGCGGCCAAGGGCATCGCGGGTTCGCAGCTGGTCGAATATGACGGCGCCCCGCACGGGCTGACGCTCACCGAGAGCGACCGCTTCACGCAGGATCTGCTGCGCTTCCTCGGCCGGTAACCCCGCCTATCAATCCTCCCCCGCAAGGGGGAGGATCGTAAGTCAGTTCCCCAGCGGCACGATCACCTCGTCCGGGTGCGCGACGTTCAGCTCCTTGCGGACCATCTCGTCGACCATGTCCGGATTGGCATGGTCCGGGTTGAGCAGCGCCACCCGGTTCTTGAGCACCTCGCGCTTGCGGTCGAGCACGGCATAGTCGCGCTCCCGCTTCGCCAGCTGCCGCTTGTAATCACCGTACGCGAACATCCCGTTCGGCCCGAGCACGGCATAGGCGCCGAAGAACGCCATCAGCGTCAGCCCCAGCGCAGGCCAGGCGGCCTTGCGCATCGTCCGCCGCAACTTGGTGCTCTTCGTCGTGCTGGTCGTGCGCGCCATGGGGTCCTCCGGGTCTTAGCCTATCAGCCGCCGATCAGGATGTCGCGACCCGCATAGCGCGCCGCGTCGCCCAGCTCTTCCTCGATCCGGATCAGCTGGTTGTACTTGGCGAGCCGGTCCGACCGCGCAAGGCTGCCCGTCTTGATCTGCCCGCAATTGGTCGCGACCGCGAGGTCGGCGATCGTCGAATCCTCGGTCTCGCCCGAGCGATGCGACATCACCGCGGTGTACTTGGCGCGCTGTGCCATCGACACGGCTTCCAGCGTCTCGGTCAGCGTGCCGATCTGGTTGACCTTCACCAGCAGCGAATTGGCATAGCCGCCCTCGATCCCGCGCTTCAGCCGCTTCGGGTTGGTCACGAACAGATCGTCGCCGACCAGCTGGACCTTGTCGCCGATCAGGTCGGTGAGCGTCTTCCAGCCCTCCCAGTCGTCCTCGCCCATGCCGTCCTCGATCGAGAAGATCGGATAGCGGCGCGTCAGGTCGGCCAGATACTCGGCCATCTCGGCGCTCTCGAGGATCTTCCCCTCGCCCGAAATGTCGTACTTGCCGTTCTTGTAGAACTCGGTCGCGGCGCAATCGAGCGCGAGCATCACGTCCTCGCCGGGCTTGTAGCCGGCCTTCTCGATGCTCGACATGATGAAGTCGAGCGCCTCGGTCGTGCTGCCGATGTTCGGCGCGAAACCGCCCTCGTCGCCGACGCTGGTCGACAGGCCCTTCGCGCTCAGGCCCTTCTTCAGCGTGTGGAAGATCTCCGAGCCGCAGCGCACCGCCTCGAGGATGTTCGATGCGCCGACCGGCACGATCATGAATTCCTGGAAATCGATCGGGTTGTCGGCATG
This sequence comes from Sphingomonas sp. CFBP9019, assembly GCF_034045155.1. Lineage (NCBI taxonomy): Bacteria > Pseudomonadati > Pseudomonadota > Alphaproteobacteria > Sphingomonadales > Sphingomonadaceae > Sphingomonas > Sphingomonas sp. CFBP9019. The sequence goes on from NZ_JAXCWK010000003.1 coordinate 192,798, forward strand.
CTCGCCGCCATTGATGATGTTCATCATCGGCACCGGCAACAGATGCGCCTGGACGCCGCCGACATAGCGGTACAGCGGCAGGCCGCGCGCTTCGGCGGCCGCCTTGGCCGCGGCCAGGCTGACGCCCAGGATCGCGTTCGCGCCCAGCCGCGCCTTGTTCTCGGTGCCGTCGAGCTCGATCATCGCGCGGTCGAGGTCCGACTGGTCCTCCGCGTCCATGCCCAGCACCGTGTCGGTGATCTCGTCATTGACCGCATCGACCGCGCTGTCGACGCCCTTGCCGCCCCAGCGCGTGGCGTCGCCGTCACGCTTCTCGACCGCCTCGTGCGCACCGGTCGAGGCGCCCGACGGCACCGCGGCGCGGCCGAAGCTGCCATCCTCGAGCAGGACGTCGACCTCGATCGTCGGATTGCCCCGGCTATCGAGGATCTGGCGGGCGTGAATGTCGATGATTGCGGTCACGTAACGATGCTCCTACAAATCCCCAAGCTGGTCGATCGCCCGGGACGTTCGCGCTGCCTCTACCGCCTCGCGTCATATCGGGCAATCAGGCCGACTAGGGGAACCGTGCCTGCGCACCGGTGTTGAGGGCGTAGCATTTCGAAAGGGACGACCATGGCCGATACCGACGCACAGCCGATGACCACAGGCGATGTCGCCGCCGCCGGCACTGCCACCACCGCAGAGCCGCTGAAGGGCGGCGTCATGCGGCTCGACGACGCCGCTGACACCACCGGCACCAAGGCGACCGAGGCCAAGCAGGTGATCAAGGACAATGCCAGCAAATATGGCCAGCAGGCCGCCGACAAGGCGCGCCTGTTCGCCGAGGACGGCAAGGCCCGCGCCGGCACCGCGCTCGAGCAGGTCGCACAGCTGCTGACCGACGCCGCCGCGCAGGTCGACGACAAGCTCGGCGCACAATATGGCGGCTATGCCCGCAGCGCCGCGGACAGCGTCTCGGGCTTCGCCGAGCAGGTCCGTAGCAAGGACATCGACGCACTGGTCGACGACGTCACCGCGCTCGTCCGCAAGTCGCCCGCCGTTGCGGTCGGTGCGGCCGCGGCCCTCGGCTTCGTCGTGGCACGACTGGTCCAGTCGGGCATCGATGCAAATCCGAAGGACTGAGGTCTTGGCGGATCCCATCCCCTTTGCGCTCGATGGTGACGAAAGCCTGACCGCGGTCGTCGGCCGTCTGGCCGGCGAGACGCGCGCGCTCGCGACCGCGGAAATCGCAGTGTACAAGGCAAAGTTCGGCGAGACGGCAACGGCGTACAAATCGGCGGCGATGTTCTTCGCCATTGCCGGGGTGTTGGCGCTGGCCGCGTTGATCGCACTTCTGGTCGGTGCGATCTTGACGCTGGCGACGCTGGTGGGGCCAGGATGGGCGACGGCCATCGTCGTCCTTGTCGTGCTGGCGATTGCCGGCGCGCTCGCGATGGTCGGCAAGTCGAAGCTTAAGCCCGAAAGCGAGCCCGCCACATGACATCCGCCAAAGTCGCCGCCGCAGAGATCGAAGCGGCCCTCGCCCGCCAGCGCGTCATGATGACGATCGGGCAGTTGCAGGACCGCCTCAATCCGCGTCGGCTGGCGCTCAACGCCAGCCGCGACGTCGCCGATGTCGGCACCGCCGCGCTCAATGCCAGTGTCGAGACGGTACGCCGCAATCCCGGTCCCGCCGCGGGCGCTGCGGCTGTGGCGGGACTGTTTCTCGCCCGTCACCGTATCGTCGGACTGTTTCGCCGCGGGCGCTGATCGCGCCCCAACCATATTGTCCCGGCCGCGTCCCGATGGCGCCGCCGGAAATCAGAAAGACCGTCCCATGACCGACGCCCACACCAAGATCGAAAACGCCGAACATCGTCTGCGCGAGGGTCTCGACACCGTCCGCGACACCGCCGCCAAGGTCTATCACGACGCCGGCGACAAGGCCGCCGAGGCGCTCGACGCGTCGAAGGAGACCGCACGTCGTACCGTCAACAGCCTCGAATCCAACCCGCTCGGCATTCTCGTCGGCGGCCTGGTCGTCGGTGCGCTCGCCGGTGTGCTGATCCCGCGCTCGGCGCGTGAGAAGTCGCTGCTCGCGCCGCTCGGCAAGCGTCTCGGCGAGACCGCGATCGCCGCCACCGCCGCCGCCAAGGCGGCCGGCCAGTCGGAGCTCGGCGAGCTCGGCCTTACCAAGGACAATGCCCGTGGCCAGGCCAAGGGTCTCGTCGAGGGGATCGTCAAGGCGCTGACCACCGCGGGTACCGCAGGTGCGAAGGCCGTTTCGCAAAAGACCCCCGGCTAAAGGACCGGTCCGCAAAGGGTTCAAAGCGCGGGTCGAACACGCTAGGGCGTCTGCAACCCCCATTCCAAGGACAGCAGCGCATGAGCAAGCTTCATCTCGTATTCGGCGGCCGCGTCAGCGACCCGCGCACCCTGGATTTCAACGACCTCAGCAAGATCGAATTCGTCGGCGTGTTCCCCGACTATGCCAGCGCCGAAAAGGCCTGGCGTGCTGCGGCGCAGCGCACGGTCGACGATGCCGAGATGAAGTTCGTCGTCGTGCATCTCCACCGCATGCTCGAACCGAACCTGACGACGAACCCGACGGCGTAACACGCCGCGCGGCGACGAGGCGGCCCGGACCGCGGTCGGCACCCGGTGCCCGACCGCCCACCGCCTCTACTCGCTATAGCTGGCAAAAGACGGTCACCCACCTCCCGTCATCCCGACGAAAATCGGGACCCAGAGCCGCAGACGCCATCCGGCGTCACCTGCCTACCGGCTCATCCCCACCCCCGTCATCCTGACGAAAGTCAGGATCCAGAGCCACAGGCGACACGTTCCGTAAATCTGGGTCCTGACGTTCGTCAGGATGACGGAAGAATTTTGGACCGCTAAACCAGCATCCGGCCCCTCAGGCCGTCCGGTACCGCCACAGCAACAACGGCCGCGCGAGCACCAGCCCCGCCAGAAACCCGCCGATATGCGCGCCGACCGCGATCGAGCCATTGGCCCCGACCGAAGCGCCGAACCCCGCGACCCCCATCATCAGCTGAATGCCGATCCACGCCGCGGCCAGCCATAGCACGTGCACGACCCCCGCCGGCACCGGCCCGATCGCGCGCGCGCGTCGCTCGCCATAGAGCAGCGCATAGGCACCCACGACCGCCGAGATCGCGCCGCTGGCGCCGACCATCGGCGCGATCGATCGCGGATCGAGCACCCATTGCCCGGCCGCCGCGAAATACGCGCCGACGATGTAGAGGACGACGATCTGCGCGGTACCGATCGCCCGCTCGACGAACTGGCCGCAATAGACCAGCATGACGAGGTTGAGCGCGAGATGCGCCCAGCCGCCATGGAGCAGCGCCGCGGTCAGCGGCGTCGCCCAGGCGGGGATCGCAAAGTCGTGACCGCCCGCCATGCCCAGCTCAGTCAGCCGGAGCGGGATGAAGCCCGCATTCACCACCCAATAGGGCAGCGCGCCGGTTACCAGCAAAAGCCCCGAGATCACGACCGTCACGATCGTGATGATCGCCGTCGCCCGCGTCTCGAAAAATGTCATGATGCCTAGATGAACTCGATCTTGGAGACGACGTAATAGCGCTCGCCCGCGGGCACCGTGACCTCGACCTCTTCGTCGAGCTTGCGCCCGATCAGCCCGCGGCCCAGCGGCGAGTTGTACGAGATCCGGCCGGTCTTGGCGTTCGCCTCGGTCTGGCCGACGATCTGGTACTTCACCGGCTTGTCGTTCTCGTCGAGCAGCGTGACGGTCGCGCCGAACACGACCTTGTCGCCCGAAAGCTCCTTGGGGTCGATGATCTGCGCGCGGCTCAGCTTGTCCTCAATGTCCGAGATCGATGCCTCGACCTGGCCCTGACGCTCCTTGGCGGCGTGATATTCGGCGTTCTCCGACAGGTCGCCATGCGCCCGCGCTTCCTCGATCGCATCGACGATCGTCGGGCGTTCGGCCTTGAGGCGCTTCAGATCCGCCGACAGCGTCTCATAGCCCTCTTGCAGCATTGGCATCTTTTCGACGGTCGCCATATCTCGTCCCCAATTCATTACCCAACGCAAGCCGTTACGCGGCCCGCTCACACATCACGCTCTCATGTCGGGATCAGTTGTGCGACTGCGAATAATAGGATTGCAAGGGCCGTACTTCAAGGCTGTGCGTCGAAAGCTTCGCGATCGCCTTGGCCGCCTCGAGCGAGGCGGGGGCGGTCGTGAAGTAGGGAATCCGCTGGCCGAGCGCGGACGCACGGATCGGTTGCGAGTCCTTCAGGCTCTGCCACCCTTCGGTCGTGTTGAAGATCAGCGCGATGTCGCCGTCCTTGATCCGGTCGACGATATGCGGCCGCCCCTGCGCGACCTTGTTGACCGTTTCCACCGGCAGGCCGGCGCGGGCGAGATGCTCCGCGGTACCCCCCGTCGCGACGATCGAGAAGCCGGTGTCGACCAGCGCCTTGACCGCCTCGACGATCATCGCCTTGTCGCTGTCCTTCACGCTGACGAAGACGCTCCCCTTGGTCGGCAGGATCGTCCCCGCCCCCAGCTGCGCCTTGGCGAAGGCAATCGTGAAATCGGGATCGATTCCCATGACTTCGCCGGTCGACTTCATTTCGGGTGACAGCACGGGATCGACGCCGGGGAACTTGTTGAAGGGGAACACCGCCTCCTTCACCGCATAATAATCGATATGCCGGTCGATCTTGGGCAGGTCCTTCAGCTGCTCGCCCGCCATCACGCGCGCCGCGATCTTGGCGATCGGCGCACCGATCGCCTTGGCGACGAACGGCACGGTCCGCGACGCGCGTGGGTTCACCTCGATGAGGTAGACCAGCCCGTCCTTGACCGCGAACTGGATGTTCATCAGCCCGACCACCGACAGCGCATGCGCGAGCGCGATCGTCTGCCGCTCGATCTCGGCGACGATCTCCGCCGACAGCGAATAAGGCGGGATCGAACAGGCGCTGTCGCCCGAATGGACGCCCGCCTCCTCGATATGCTGCAACACGCCCGCGACGACGACATCGGTCCCGTCGCAGATCGCGTCGACATCGACCTCGATCGCATCGCGCAGATACTGGTCGATCAGCACCGGCGAGTCACCCGACACCTGCACCGCGGTCGCGATGTAGTGCTCGAGCTGCCCCAGCGTGTCGACGATCTCCATCGCCCGCCCGCCGAGCACATAGCTCGGCCGCATCAGCACCGGATAGCCGATCCGCTCGGCCGCCGCGACCGCCTCGTCGCGGCTGCGCGCAAGGCCATTGGCAGGCTGCAGCAGCCCCAGCTTGGTGATCAGCGCCGCGAACCGCTCGCGGTCCTCCGCCAGATCGATCGCGTCGGGCGTCGTCCCCAGGATCGGAATCCCGGCGGCTTCGAGCGCACGCGCGAGGTTCAGCGGGGTCTGCCCGCCGAACTGCACGATCACGCCGACCAGCTCGCCCTTCGACGCCTCGACATGCAGGATCTCGAGCACGTCCTCGGCGGTCAACGGCTCGAAATACAGCCGGTCGCTGGTGTCGTAATCGGTCGACACGGTCTCCGGGTTGCAGTTGACCATGATCGTCTCATAGCCCGCATCGGCGAGCGCGAAGCATGCATGGCAGCAGCAATAATCGAACTCGATCCCCTGCCCGATCCGGTTCGGCCCGCCGCCGAGAATGACGATCTTTTTCCGGTCGGTCGGCGCCGACTCGTTCTCGGGCTCGCCGAAGCTCGGCGCCTCGTAGGTCGAATACATATACGGCGTCTTGGCGTCGAATTCCGCCGCGCAGGTATCGATCCGCTTGAACACCGGCCGGACGCCGAGCTTCAGGCGATGCTGGCGCACCTCCTCCTCGGTCACGCCGCCGGTCATCGCCTTGACGACCTCATGGATCAGCCCCGACCCGCGCGCGATCCCGCGGTTCATGCCGCGTAGATTGGCGGATTGCAGCGCGAGCCAGGCGAGCCTTTTGTCGCTGAACCCCATGCTCTTCAGACGCCGCATGCCCGCCGCGTCGATCGGCAGCCCGTCCTTCATCACCTCGGTCTCGGCCGCGATGATCTCGGCGATCCGCTCGAGGAACCACGGATCATACTTGGCGATCGCGTGCACCTCGGCGACGGTGAAGCCCTCGCGCAACGCCTGCGCGGCGACCAGCAGCCGGTCGGGGGTCGCGACGGCCAGTGCCGCCTCGATCTCCGCGCGCGGCGCGCCAACCAGATGGTCGACCTGGTTGAAGCCCGACAGCCCGGTCTCGAGCCCGCGCAACGCCTTCTGCATCGATTCATGGATGTTGCGACCGATCGCCATCACCTCGCCGACCGACTTCATCGCGGTGCCGAGCGTGCTCGACGCACCCTTGAACTTCTCGAACGCGAAGCGCGGGATCTTGGTGACGACGTAATCGATCGTCGGCTCGAAGCTCGCGGGCGTCGCGCCGGTGATGTCGTTCTCGATCTCGTCGAGCGTGTACCCGACCGCGAGCTTGGCCGCGACCTTGGCGATCGGGAAGCCCGTCGCCTTCGACGCCAGCGCCGACGAGCGCGACACGCGCGGGTTCATCTCGATGACGACCAGCCGGCCGTCCTTCGGATTGACTGCGAACTGGACGTTCGAACCGCCTGTTTCGACACCGATTTCCCGCAGCACCGCGATCGATGCATTGCGCATGATCTGGTATTCCTTGTCGGTCAGCGTCAGCGCCGGCGCGACCGTGATCGAATCGCCGGTGTGAACGCCCATCGGATCGACATTCTCGATCGAGCAGATGATGATCGCGTTGTCCTTGCGGTCGCGCACCACCTCCATCTCGTACTCTTTCCAGCCGAGCAGCGATTCCTCGATCAGCACCTCGGTGGTCGGCGACAGGTCGAGCCCGTTGCGGACGATCGCGATGAACTCCTCACGATTATACGCGATGCCGCCGCCCGAGCCGCCCATCGTGAAGCTCGGCCGGATAATCGACGGAAGCCCCGTCTTTTCAAGCCCTTCCAGCGCTTCCTCGACAGTATGTGCGATCGCCGAGCGCGCGCTTTCCAGCCCGATCCGGTCCATCGCGTCGCGGAACTTCAGCCGGTCCTCCGCCATGTCGATCGCATCGGCATCCGCGCCGATCATCGTCACGCCGAATTTCTCGAGCGTGCCGTCATGGAACAACGCGAGCGCGGTGTTGAGCGCGGTCTGCCCGCCCATCGTCGGCAGGATCGCGTCAGGCCGTTCCTTCTCGATGATCTTGGCGACGATCGCGGGCGTGATCGGCTCGACATAGGTCGCGTCGGCCAGCTCGGGATCGGTCATGATCGTCGCGGGGTTCGAATTGACGAGGACGATCCGGTAACCCTCCTCCTTCAACGCCTTGATCGCCTGCGTGCCCGAATAATCGAACTCGCACGCCTGGCCGATGACGATGGGTCCTGCGCCGATGACGAGGATCGAGGTGATGTCGGTGCGTTTTGGCATTTACTTCGATTCCGTTGGCGGCTCGGAAATATACCCGAGCATGATGCGGCGGTCTGCATTCCTAGAAAGGTAACATCTGCCCGCTTTGGTGAGCTTGCCGACCGGGCCGGCTTTCACCAATGCGCGCGTTGTATGATAGCTTTCGAGTGAGATCTGACACGTCTGGGCGATTTGTTCATCGCTCTGTCCCTTCTGCGCGCAAGCCGACTGGCTGACGACCAGGCTCGCAAGGAACAGCAGCAGCTTCATAGCATTCCCACAAACCGCTCGAACAGATACAGACTGTCCTGCGGCCCTGGGCTCGCTTCCGGATGATACTGCACCGAGAAGGCCGGCTTGTCGGTCAGCTCGAGCCCCGCATTCGACCCGTCGAACAGCGACACGTGAGTCTCGCGAACGTTGGCCGGCAGGCTGTCGCGCTCGACCGAGAAGCCGTGGTTCATGCTGGTGATCTCGACCGCGCCGTCAGACAGGCGCTTGACCGGATGGTTGGCGCCGCGGTGGCCCTGGAACATCTTGGTCGTGGTCGCGCCGACCGCGAGGCCGAGCAGCTGATGGCCCAGACAGATGCCGAACAGCGGCTTGCCCGTCTCGAGCAGCTGGCGGATCACCGGCACGGCATATTCGCCGGTCGCGGCGGGATCGCCGGGGCCGTTCGACAGAAAGATGCCGTCGGGGGCGAGCGCCATCACCTCGTCATAGGTCGCGGTGGCGGGCACGACGGACACCTTAGCCCCCGCCGCGACGAGGTTGCGGAAGATGTTGCGCTTCGACCCGTAATCGATCGCGACGACATGCGGGCGGGCCGCGCTCGCGACGGGGGCATCGCCTTCGCCCGGCGCGAACGGTTGGGGCGACGCATCCCCTTCCCCGTTCGTGCTGAGCGCAGTCGAAGCACCGCTCTCCCCATAGCCAAACCCCAGCCGCCACGTGCCGCCCGGCGCCTGATCCCCCCAGCCATAATGCATCTCGGTCGACACGCCCTTGGCGAGGTCCATGCCCTCGAGGCCCGGCCAGCCCCGCGCCATCGCCAGCAGCGCGGCGACGTCGAATTCGCCGCTCGCCGAATGCGCGATCACGCCGTTGGGCGCGCCGCCGACGCGGATCCGCCGCGTCAGCGCGCGCGTGTCGATCCCCGACAGGCCGATCCGCGCATGCCGCTTCATCCAGCCGTCGAGGCCCTCGACCGCGCGAAAACTCGACGGCCCGGTCACATCCTCGCGGACGATGATGCCCAGCGCGTGTGGGTCGTCCGCCTCGATATCGTCGGGGTTCGCGCCGACATTGCCGATATGCGGAAAGGTGAAGCAGATCATCTGCCCGGCAAAGGACGGATCGGTCAGCACCTCCTGGTATCCGGTCATCGCGGTGTGGAAGCACACCTCGCCGACCGCCTCGCCCTCGGCGCCGAACCCGCGCCCCCAGATCACGTCGCCATTGGCAAGCACGAGCACGCCGGTCGCGCCGGCGGGCTTTGCCGAAGACATGGGTGTAGGCTGGGCGTCGGCCATCAGGCTGGGCACTCTCTTTACGTTGACGATGTCGCTAAGTGGTGTCCGCTAAGGCCGGCTTGCCGCAGCGTCAATCTGTTAAACCTTGGCTCGACGCGCTATCGCGTCCGGCTATCCCGAACCGCCTGAAAGACCCGTATATGATTCGCGACGACATCAAGGCCGCGCAGCTCACCGCGATGAAGGCCGGCGACAAGGAGAGCCGCAACGCCATCTCGTTGATCCAGGCCGCAATCAAGAACCGCGACATCGAGGCGCGGACCGGCAAGGCGCCCGAAAGCGACGACGCGCTGGTGATCGAAGTGCTCCAGAAGATGGTGAAGCAGCGCCGCGAGTCGATCGAAATGTTTTCGAACGGCGGCCGCCAAGAACTCGCCGACGCCGAGGCCGCGGAGGTCGCGGTGATCGAACGATTCCTGCCCGCGCAGATGAACGAGGCGGAGACGACGGCCGCGATCCTCAAGATCAAGGACGAACTCGGCGCGACCGGCATGAAGGACATGGGCCGCGTCATGGCCGAACTGAAGGCGCGCCACGCGAGCGAGCTGGACATGAGCAAGGCGAGTGGCCTGGTGAAGGCGGCGCTGTCTTAAGAAGATTTTGTTCGCGCGGAGGCGCGGAGGCGCGGAGGGGGTTGCGCTCGGGGCTTCTGCTGCGCGTCAGCGCAAGTATTGCTCTTATCTGCCGCTGCGCGGCGATAGTGGTGCGCACCCGCTCCCGGCGGACGCACCCCCTCCGCGCCTCCGCGCCTCCGCGCGAACAAGCCCTGCTTCTTCTCCTCTTCGGATTGCAGGTATCACCCCAACAGTGATACCGAGCTATACTCGCGCGCATGGCCCTGACCCCGCAATTTCTGGACGAGCTACGCGGCCGCACGTCGCTGTCGGCGCTGATCGGCAAGACCACCAAGCTCACCAAGGCCGGGCGCGAGCACAAGGGCTGCTGCCCGTTCCATAACGAGAAGACGCCCAGCTTCTACGTCAACGACGACAAGGGCTTCTACCACTGCTTCGGCTGCTCCGCGCATGGCGACGCGATCAAGTGGATGACCGACCAGCGCGGCCTGCCGTTCATGGACGCGGTCAAGGAGCTCGCCCAGGCCGCCGGGCTCGACATGCCCGCGATGGACCGCCAGTCCGCCGCCAAGGCCGAACGCGCCAAGGGCCTGCACGAGGTCATGTCCGACGCCGCCGACTGGTTCGTCGAGCAATTGAACGGCCTCGCGGGCAACGACGCGCGCGCCCTCCTCGACCGCCGCGGCATCACGCCCGAGACCGCCCGCGCCTTCGGCATGGGGTTCGCGCCCGACAGCCGCGGCAAGCTGAAAGCCGCGCTCAAGACCTACGGCGATCCGATGCTCGTCGAATCGGGCATGCTGATCAGCGTCGACGGCAAGGACCCGTATGACCGGTTCCGCGGTCGGCTGATGATCCCGATCCGCGACCCCCGCGGCCGGACGATCGCGTTCGGCGGGCGCGTGCTCGACGGCGGCGAGCCCAAATATCTCAACTCCCCCGACACCCCGCTCTTCGACAAGGGCCGCACGCTCTACAATCTCGACCGCGCCGCCCCCGCGTCGCGCAAGTCCGGCCGCGTCCTCGTCGTCGAGGGCTATATGGACGTCATCGCGCTCGCCCAGGCCGGCTTTGGCGAAGCGGTCGCCCCGCTCGGCACCGCGCTCACCGAGGCACAGCTCGAACGGCTGTGGCGGATGGTCGACGTCCCCCTCCTCTGCTTCGACGGCGACTCTGCCGGCCAGAAGGCAGCCCTGCGCGCCGCACACCGCGCGCTCCCCCTGCTCGCCCCCGGCCGCAGCCTCGCCTTCGTCACGCTCCCGCAAGGCCAGGACCCCGACGATCTCGTCCGCGCGGGCGGCCCCGGCGCGTTCGAGGCGCTGCTGAAAACCCCCGAACCGCTCGTCGACCGCCTCTGGGCGTCCGAAGTCGCCGCTGAGGCCCTCGACACCCCCGAACAGCGCGCCGGCCTCAAGCGCCGTCTCCACGAGCTTGCCGAAGGGATCGCCGATCCGTCGGTGAAGCAGGAATATCAGTCCGAGTTCAAGGACCGCTTCTACAAGCATTTCAAACCCGTCCGCGCGCCCTTCGTCCCCCGCGGCGAACGCCCCAAGGGCGGGTGGAAGCCCCCCTCCGCGCCGGTCACCGAGGACGCAAAGGCCTTCCTCGCCACGGGAATCGACCGCGTGCTGGCAAAAGCCGTGCTCGCCGGGCTGATCCGCCATCCGGTCGAGATCGCCCGCCACATGGAGGTGCTGGGCCCGCTGCAACTCATCGACGGCGCGCTCGGCCGGCTGTTCGAGGCGGTCGTCGATGTTGCACTTGAGGACCAGAAGCTTGATAGCGGCCGCTTGCTCACCATATTGGCGAGGTCCGGTTTCAATTCAGTCGCGAGTGACCTGTTGCGAGCCGATACGATGCCCTACTCGTTCACGCAGACCACGGCCGATCCCGCCCGCGTCCGCGCCGACCTAGACGAGGCGATCGCGATCATGGTCGCGCGTCCCGAGGTCGATGCGGCGCTCAAACAGGCGACCGCGGCGATGCAGACGCACTTCACCGAAGATGCGTTCGAACGACAAGTGGCAATGGTAAGAGAGAAACAGGCGTTGGAAGTCCGACTTGCAAATCTTGTACAGTCGAACGAAGACGCCCGAGCGTTGGGTACCGAGGGCGATTGATGGCTAAGGCGAACATGGCGGAACCCGCCGAGACGAACGACACCGGCGATGCGCCACTGATCGACATGAACGATGCGTCGATCAAGAAGGTCATCGCGCGCGCCAAGAAGCGTGGCTACATCACCTATGATCAGCTCAACGAGGCCTTGCCGCAGGGCGAGATGTCGTCCGACCAGATCGAGGACATCAGCGCCGCGCTGAGCGAGATGGGCATCAACATCGTCGACAACGACGAAGCCGGCGAGGAAGGCGAAGCCGAGCCCGCCAAGGACGACGACGACGAGCCCGAGGCCGCCGACGCCGAGGCCGACACAGGCCCCGCGATCGAGAAGAAGAAGGAGACCGTCGATCGCACCGACGATCCGGTCCGCATGTATCTTCGCGAGATGGGCGCGGTCGAGCTGCTCAGCCGCGAGGGCGAGATCGCGATCGCCAAGCGGATCGAGGCGGGTCGCGACACGATGATCCTGGGTCTGTGCGAATCGCCGATCACCTTCAACGCGATCATCGACTGGTCGACCGCGCTCAACGAGGGCACGATGCAGCTGCGCGAGATCATGGATCTCGACGCGATGCTGTCGAAGGACCCCGCGCCTGAGGCGATGGCCGAGGACGGCGAGGCCGACGACGGCGAGATCAGCGAGAAGAACGCCGGCCCCTCGTTCAAGGAAGAGGCCGAGCCCGAAGAGCCGTCCGCCGACGAGGACGAGGATGGCGAGCGCCGCGCCCCGCGCGCGTCCGACGACGAGGAGGAGGACAACACCCTCAGCCTCGCGCAGATGGAGGAACAGCTCAAGCCGATCGCGCTCGAGCGCTTCGCCAACATCACCGCGCTCTACAAGAAGTTCAGCAAGATCCAGCAGAGCCGCGTCGACGCGATGGGCATCGGCGGCGATTTCTCGGCCGCCGACGAGCGCAAGTATCAGAAGCTGCGCGAGGAGCTGACCGCCGAGGTCGAGAGCGTCCAGTTCCACAACGCCAAGATCGAATATCTCGTCGATCAGCTCTATGCCTATAACCGCCGCCTGACCGCGCTGGGCGGCCAGATGCTGCGCCTCGCCGAGCGCCACAAGGTGCCGCGCAAGGACTTCCTCGATCGCTATATCGGTCACGAGATCGACGAGAACTGGCTGGCGACGGTCAACAAGGTCGACAAGAAGTGGACCGCGTTCGTCGCCAACGAGAGCGAGGCGGTCGAGCGCATCCGCGCCGAGATCGCTGACATCACGCAGCAGACCGGCATGGCGCTCACCGAGTTCCGCCGGATCGTCAACATGGTCCAGAAGGGCGAGCGCGAGGCGCGTATCGCCAAGAAGGAAATGGTCGAGGCGAACCTGCGTCTCGTGATCTCGATCGCCAAGAAATACACGAACCGCGGGCTTCAGTTCCTGGATCTCATCCAGGAGGGCAATATCGGCCTGATGAAGGCGGTCGACAAGTTCGAGTATCGCCGCGGCTACAAGTTCAGCACCTATGCGACCTGGTGGATCCGCCAGGCGATCACCCGCTCGATCGCCGACCAGGCCCGCACGATCCGCATCCCGGTCCACATGATCGAGACGATCAACAAGCTGGTCCGCACCAGCCGCCAGTTCCTCCACGAGCAGGGCCGCGAGCCCACGCCCGAGGAAATGGCCGAGCGCCTCTCCATGCCGCTCGAGAAGGTCCGCAAGGTGATGAAGATCGCCAAGGAGCCGATCAGCCTCGAAACGCCAATCGGCGACGAGGAGGATTCGCATCTCGGCGACTTCATCGAGGACAAGAACGCGATCATCCCCGTCGATGCCGCGATCCAGGCGAACCTCAAGGAAACCGTGACGCGCGTGCTGGCGAGCCTCACCCCGCGTGAGGAACGCGTGCTGCGCATGCGCTTCGGCATCGGCATGAACACCGACCACACGCTCGAGGAAGTCGGCCAGCAGTTCAGCGTGACCCGCGAGCGCATCCGCCAGATCGAGGCAAAGGCACTGCGCAAGCTCAAGCATCCGAGCCGCAGCCGGAAAATGCGGAGCTTCCTCGACCAGTAAGGGTTGCGGAATTTCTGATCGAACGAACGGGCCGCGGTGGAAACACCGCGGCCCTTTTCGTTATCGTACCGGCGTCAATGCGAGAAAGCACTGGCCCCCATATCCCCCGAACAACGACGAGCCGGCGTTCGCAAGACACCATGCCCTCCCCTGTTCTCCCGCGAAGGCGGGAGCCCAGTCTGAATCCCCGCCTTCGCGGGGAAACAAGTCTTATGTGTCCGAAAGGGATGGCCGCCGAGAGCATCCGCGCTAGGTTGCGTGAGCGTAACGCCACCCTCGGCCCGCCGGCGCTGCTCACAGTCTCGCTAGGTTGTTCTGGACAGTTCCGATAGCGGATCGTTCGTTAACTGTGACACGTCATGCAGGAATGGAGAAATTACGGGCGATAACGCAAGTCACTCTAGCCGTATCATAATCGCCTGGGGCTGGGGCCGCGCATACGGAGTAAAGTTCGCTCACTCCTGTCTGAACTACCCTCTCGCAAATCTCTATCAATTTTTCTCCGTGGGCAGATTAGGCCTGCCCACCCTTTGCTTAACCGTTGTCGATGAAACAGGCTTTTTTGCCTGCGGAGCAACCTGATGAGGCGACCTACCCCTCGGAGCAGGTACAGTAAACTTTACCTTGCAGTCATCAGATATGAGGGCCCGTGAATTATCAGGCATTATAGCTAAAAATTTACCAGACATTTGCCTTAAGACTACCGCTCGAGAGCATGCTGTATGGCTATTCTTAGCCTCTTTATATGTCCTAAAACGATCCGCCTGCCCGTGCCCGGCGCCTATGCAAAAAAGAGCAATGAGAAAGTTACTAAGAATGGATCCTGCTTCATAAGTCCAGTTGCTGACCCCACGCTTTTCGCAGAATAACATCCACAAAAGAGTTCCCGGCAATAGAATGCCCACCCATAACAGCCGATATGAGAACTGGTCGTCGTTCCACAGCCTCCAGAGTATTATGGTTGAACAGACGGCAAATGCTGAGATCGCTGTTCCCATTACGACCCGCCGAAATGTACGGAAGTGAGAAATTCCCTTAACTCTCTGGTCTTCAGGTAGCGCGTTGATTTTGTCGATCGTATAGGGGTTAGGAGAACTCAACCGCGCCAAAGTCAGCAAAAGTGGTATGATGAGGGATAGGACGTATACCGGAACCATATCGTTAATAGACACGGATACGAGATCAGCAGCGGACGCATGCACTACGAGATCCGCGCCAAATCCTAAACAGTAGCTATACAGATAAAACGCCGACCCGAGAATATGTGCAATCGGAATGGCAACAAGAGTGTGACTTAGGCGCTCGTTACTGGTCATCGCAACTTGATAGCAAGATCACCTTCAATCCGCTATCCGTTTCGTCACGTTCTCCTACCGCAAGGCCATTGCATCATCTGGTCTAAACGGCTAACGCAACGGTCACGACGCCAAAATAGATACCTTTATTTATCAATAGTTAGCGGATTTGCCGTGCTTACCCTCGGCTGCACCGATAGCGCCCTGTCGCATCGCATCTGCAGTCAAAACCACCCCAGAATACGTCAAAGCCCCGCCATGCCCCGCCTGATCCTCTTTAACAAACCCTACGACGTCCTCAGCCAGTTCACGGACGCGAAGTCGCCGACGCCGCGCGCGACGCTGTCGCAGTTCGTCGAGGTGCCCGGCGTCTATCCGGCGGGGCGGCTGGATCGCGACAGCGAGGGGCTGTTGCTGCTGACCGACGACGGTCGCCTCCAGGCGCGGATCGCGGACCCGAAGTTCAAGCTGGCCAAGACCTATCTCGTGCAGGTCGAGGGCGAGGCGGGCGAGGCCGCGCTCGATGCCTTGCGCGACGGCGTCGTGCTGAAGGACGGCCCCACCCGCCCCGCCGAGGTCGAACGGATCGACGCGCCCGACCTCTGGCCGCGCGTGCCCCCGATCCGCGTGCGCGCGAGCATCCCCGATTGCTGGCTGAGGATCACGATCCGCGAAGGCCGCAACCGCCAGATCCGCCGGATGACCGCGGCGATCGGCCACCCGACGCTCCGCCTCGTCCGCTGGAGCATCGGCGACTGGACCCTGGCGGATCTCGCCCCCGGTCGCTGGCGCGACGCCTGACCCGGCCCCGCGCCGCCCGCCTCAACACCACGGCCCACGATCGACACAAGCCACCACCCCACCCACACCGTCATCCTGACGAAAGTCAGGATCCAGGGTCACGAGGGCGGCCCTCCATGGCGCTCGTCACCGCCCCGCCCGCTGTAAGGAACGCTGCTGGCCTTATCGCGGCAAAAGGCGCAGCCTGCCCGCATGGCCTGGTCTGATCCAGCCTCGACTCGCACCCCCGCCTCCGCGGTCGCCGGGTCATGCCCGACAGGGGGTCGTCACCCCCGCGCGAAAAAACGCGCTATCGTCTCAACATTCGCAACATTCGCGGTCCCCGCCCCTGCCCCGAACCCTGCCGGGTGCCCGACGGCAGGCACGAAAAAGGGCGCGGGGACCATCGCCCCCGCGCCCTCGATCGCGTCTCGCAGGATCCGATTACTCGGCGGCTGCGGTGCCCTTGGCGGGGCGCATGTCGCGACGCTCGGCGATACGCGCTGCCTTGCCGGTGCGGCCACGCAGGTAATACAGCTTGGCGCGACGCACGGCGCCCTTGCGGACGACTTCGATCGAATCGACGTTCGGCGAGTAGAGCGGGAAGACGCGCTCGACGCCCTCGCCGAAGCTCATCTTGCGCACGGTGAAGTTGCTGCCCATGCCCTTGTTCGAGCGCGCGATGCACACGCCCTCATAGTTCTGAATACGGGTGCGCTCGCCTTCGACGACCTTCACGCCGACCTTCAGCGTATCGCCGGGGCGGAAATCGGGGATCGTCTTGTTGGCCAGGAACTTCGCGATGTTCTCGGCTTCGATCGTCTGCAACAGGTTCATAGTCAGTCCTCGTGTCGCCGCGCGCCAGAGGGCGACTGGACCCGAGCGCCCTCATGGCGCTCCCAAAGGTCCGGTCGCCGTGACCGTGTATCGATCTCCGCGCGGCGTTTGCGCCATGCGTCGATCTTCGCATGATCCCCCGATCGCAGCACCTGCGGGATCGTGCGCCCTTCCCATATCTGAGGTCGGGTATAATGCGGATATTCGAGAAGCCCCGTTTCGAAGCTCTCGTCATCCCCACTAGAAGCCGCGCCCATTACGCCGGGCAGCAGCCGAATGCAAGCATCGAGGAGCACCAGCGCGCCCATCTCGCCGCCCGACAGGATATAGTCGCCGATCGACACCTCCTCGATGGCGCGCGCCTCGAACAACCGCTCGTCGAACCCCTCGAACCGCCCGCACAGCACGGTGACGCCGGGGCCTGCTGCGAGCTCACGAACGCGCTCCTGCGTCAGCGGCCTGCCGCGCGGCGTCATCGCCAGCACCGGCCGCCCGTCCGCGACGCTGTCGATCGCCGCGGCGACCACGTCCGCGCGCAGCACCATCCCCGCGCCGCCGCCCGCCGGCGTGTCGTCGACCGAGCGATGCTTGTCGGTCGCGAAGTCGCGCAGCTGGACGGGCTCGCATGACCACCGTCCCTCCCCCAGCGCCCGCCCGGCCAGCGACGTGCCGAGCGGCCCGGGGAACATCTCGGGGTACAGCGTCACGATCGTCGCCGCCCAGGGCAGCTCGCCCGCGGCCAGCCGCGCCAGCCGCGCCTCCTCCTGCGCCGCGGCGAGGATCTTGGGCACGACGTCGGCGGGGAATTCACACCCCCGCGCCTTCAGCCATTTCAGGCGTGCAAGGAACGCGTCGGCGCTGTCCTCGACATACTCCGCCTCCACCCCGCACCGTTCGATCGCAGGCTCAGCGACCTGCGCGACGTACCGGCGCACCCCGTCCGCGGTGTGCGACGCATAGGCGTGGAGATCGCCTTCCGACCAACGACAATAGCTCATGCCGCACGCCGCTATCACTCCCGCGCCCGGCTTGCGATAGCGATCGAGCGTTTCGCCACCGGAACGGATTCGCCGCGCCGCGCTTATAGCGGGATGGACGATTGCATCATCATCGGCGCCGGCCCCGCAGGCCTCACCGCCGCGATCTATCTCGCGCGGTTCCACCTCTCGATCCGGCTGTTCGACTGCGGCAGCAGCCGCGCCGCGCTGATCCCCTGCACGCACAACCACGCCGGCTACCCCGAAGGCATCCGCGGCACCGACCTCCTCGCCCGGATGCTGGCGCAGGCGGAGACCTATGGAGCGGTACGCGAGGCCGCGCGGGTCGATGCGATCGAGGTGGACGACGACGGCTTCACCGTCCGTTTGGGCGACCGCCGCGCCCGCGCCCGCAGCGTCCTGCTGGCAACAGGCGTCGTCAACAACCGCCCCGCCATGCCCGACGCGCTCCATGACGAAGCCCTGGAGGCCGGGCTTCTCCGCTATTGCCCGATCTGCGACGGCTATGAGGTCACCGACAAGCGCGTCGGCGTGATCGGCACCGGCGATTACGGCATGCGCGAGGCGCTGTTCCTGCGCGGCTACACCGCCGACGTCACCCTGATCGCCCCGGACGGCGGCCATGATCTCGATCCCGCCTGCGAGGCGGCCCTCGACGACGCCGGTATCGTCCGCGTCGGCGGCCCCTGCGGCAACTACGCGATCGAAGACGGCCGGTTCGCGCTCGACACGGTCGACGGGCGGCTGTCGTTCGACAGCGTCTATCCGGCGTTAGGCTCGGTCATCCGGTCGGAACTTGCCGTCGCCGCCGGCGCACGTGCGACGGACGAAGGCTGCCTCGAAGTCGACGACCACCAGCGCACCTCGATCCCCGGGCTGTTCGCGGCGGGCGACGTGGTGAAGGGGCTCGACCAGATCAGCCACGCGATGGGCGAAGCCGGAGTGGCCGCAACGACCATCCGCAACATGCTGTCGGAGCAGCGCCCGATCCGGCGCTGACTTTGGATGCCTCACCGCGAAGGCGGGGCCCCCGCGTTCGTGAAAGAGCTAAGCTCGAAGGAACTATTCGGTAGCGAAAGACGCCTCGACTACGAGTCGTTCCGCATCCCACTCTGGAACCGCCTCAACGCGCATCGGCACCATGAACCGCTTTGCAGTCGGCCGTTCGATCTCGATCACGTCGCCCGCACCGAAATTATCGATTGCGACAACGCGTCCGATCGCCTCACCATCGGTAGAGACGACGGGGAGCCCGATCAGGTCGGTGTGGTAATATTCGCCATCCTCGAGCGGTGGCAACGACGATCGCGGCACCGTCAATTCGGTCCCGCGCATCGCTTCGGCAGCGTTCCGATCGGCGACCTCGGCAAAGCGAGCGATCGTGCCGTTGTTGCCAGGGCGCGCCGACTTGAGCGTCAGCGTACCGTCGTTGAAACTCTTATAGCCCGACATGGTCTCGGCAAAGACCTTCAGCCGCACTTCGCCGCCGATACCGTGCGCGCCGATCACGACGGCGAGCGTGACGCTACCCTTGCGCGGAGCCGGTGTCGGGTCCGGGGCTATCGTCGGCGCCTTCTGCGGGGTCTTCGGCGGAGACGCCTTCATTGCTGGCATCTTCGATGTCCTCGGGTGCGGGGGCTGTTCTTGGATCTGGATCGGGGGTCATCATGCGCTCCTTGTGGGTGATGGACCGACAAAGAACGCATGAACCGCCATTCGGGTGCGGGCGTGGCCCACTCCAAACCGTCATCCTGCGCTAGACCCAGGATCCAGAGCCAAGGACGCTGCCGTCTCTGGCGCTGGATCCCAGCCTTCGCTGGGATGACGTGGAAGACGATCTTACGAAGCGGCTTCTTCGGTCTCGGCAGGAGCATCCGCGTCGGCAGCAGGTGCCGCCTTTGCAGCCGCTTCGGCCTCGGCAGCTTCGGCCGCCTTGGTCGCACGCTCTTCAGCGCGCTCGGTGGCCTTCTCGCCGGGCTTGCCCTTGTTCGGGTTGTTGCGGGCCGAACGCTCAAGAACGCCTGCTGCGTCAAGGAAGCGGGCGACGCGGTCGGTCGGCTGTGCGCCGACGCTCAGCCAATGCTTTGCGCGATCGGCGTCGAGCTGCACGCGCTGCTCGTTGTCCTTGGCGAGGAGCGGGTTGTAGTTGCCGATCTTCTCGATGAAGCGGCCATCACGCGGGCTGCGCGCATCGGCAACGACGATCTTGTAATAAGGACGCTTCTTGGAGCCGCCACGTGCGAGACGAATGTTAATTGCCATGATATTTTCCTTCGTTTTCTAATATTTCGCCCGGCAAACGCCGGGGTAATGGGTTGAGTAAGAGGTTATTTCTTCTTCAGAAAATCGTCGAAGCCCGCAGGCAGCTGTGGCATCTTCCCGCCCAGACCCGGCAGGCCACCCCCGGAATTGCCCCCAGGGAGCCCACCTGCGCCGGCCTTGTTGAGCATGTCGCCCATCTGCGGCCCGCCGATCGCGTTACCGATGCCGCCAAGACCGCCACCCATGCCGCCCTTGCCGAGCATCGCCATCATGCCCTTCATGCCGCCCATCTTCTTGATCTTCTTCATGGCGGTCGACATTTCGAGGTGCATCTTGAGCAGCTTGTTGACCTCCTGCACCGTGGTGCCGGAGCCCTTGGCGATGCGGATCTTGCGCTTGGCGTTGATCAGCTCGGGCTTGGCGCGCTCCTTGATGGTCATCGATCCGATCATCGCATCCATGTGGACGAGAACTTTCTCGCCGCCGACCGAAGCGACCGCGCCCTGCGCCTTCTTCATGCCGGGGATCATCCCCGCCAACGCGCCGAGCCCGCCCATCCGCTGCATCTGCGCCAGCTGAGCCCGCAGGTCGTTCATGTCGAACTGCCCCTTGGCCATCTTGGCCGCCATCCGCTCGGCGTCTTCGGCCTGGATCGACTCCGCGGCGCGCTCGACGAGGCTGACGACGTCGCCCATGCCGAGGATCCGCCCGGCGACCCGCTCGGGATGGAACGCCTCGAGCGCATCGAGCTTCTCGCCGGTACCCGCAAACTTGATCGGCTTGCCGGTAACCGCACGCATCGACAGCGCCGCACCGCCGCGCGCATCGCCGTCCATCCGGGTCAGCACGATCCCCGTCAGCGGCACCTGATCGGAGAAGTTCTGCGCGACGTTGACCGCATCCTGACCCGTCAGCGAATCGACGACGAGAAGGATCTCGGCCGGGTTCGCGACGTCGGCGACCGCCTTCATCTCGTCCATCAGCGCCTGATCGACATGGAGGCGACCCGCGGTATCGAGCATCAGGACGTCGAAGCCCTGCAGCTTGGCCGCCTGCATCGCGCGCCGTGCGATATCGACCGGCTGCTGGCCGGTGACGATCGGCAAGGTCGCGACCGAAATCTGCGTGCCGAGCGTCGCGAGCTGTTCCTGCGCGTTCGGGCGATTGACGTCGAGCGACGCCATCAGCACCTTCTTGCGATCGCGCCCACCCGGCCCTGCCGACAGCCGCTTGGCGATCTTGGCGGTGGTGGTCGTCTTGCCCGAGCCCTGAAGCCCGACCATCATGATGATCGCGGGCGGCGTGACGCCCAGATCGAGCTCGGACGCATCCGCGCCCAGCATCTCGACCAGCGCATCGCTGACGATCTTGACGACCTGCTGCCCCGGCGTGACCGAGCGCAGGACGTTCTGGCCGATCGCCTTCTCGGTCGCCTTATCGACAAAGTCGCGCGCAACGGGCAGCGCGACGTCGGCTTCGAGCAGCGCTACACGAACCTCGCGCATCGCCGCGCGCACGTCCGCTTCGGTCAGCGCACCCCGGCCGCGAAGGCGGTCGAAGACGCCGCCAAGACGATCGCTCAGGCTTTCGAACATCGAGACACTCCCAATCACCATTACCGGACACATGACGACGCCCAACGCAAAAGCGCCGGCGGGCGAAACCTCGCCGGCCAGCGTGCATCCTTGGATGCTCGTCACATGTGCCCCGTAACGGAACGTGGCGTGCTGCTTACGCGACCCGGGCCGCCGACGCAAGCGACCCGTCCGTCGATGCGCTGCGACGGCGTCCAGCGTCAAAGTCCCTCCCCGGCATATTGGACGGATCGACCCTCTTAACCGGTCCTACACTTATGCTATGTCATATGTGTGTCCGCCCCGACCTCACAGGCGATCCAGCCCATGACCGCACCGCCGGCGGCGACCCGTTCGCCCCGCACCATCAACCGGGAATTCGTCACCGGCGCCGTGACCGGGGCTGCAGCGTTGATGCTCGTCGGTACGGGCGGCGCCGTTCTGGTCGGCATCTTTGCCCGTCTGACGGGACGCAGTTCCGGTATCGACCAAGGTCTGGTTGTCGCCGTGCTGCTCAACGTCGCGCTGTTGCTCTTTGGCTGCCTGCGCTATCGCACGCTCACTGCCGAGCTCAACGAGGCGACCGATGCGGGTCATCGCGCCCGCGTTCTGGCACAGCGGGATTCGCTGACCGGATTCCTCAATCGCCGCAGTCTGTCCGAAGATGGCGCGACCCTGTTCGGCAGCGCGAGACGCCGGGGCAAGGTGGTGGCGATGCTCACGATCGACGTCGACTTCTTCAAGAGCGTCAACGACATGCACGGCTATGCCGTCGGCGACCAGGTGCTCGTCCATGTCGCGGAAACGATCGCGGCCATCGCCCCCACATCAAGCCTTCTGGCACGCTTGGGTGCGGACGAGTTCGCCTGCGCCTTCGTCTTCGATCCGGCGCATCAAGGGGTAGCCGATCGGATCGCGGAGCGTCTCGTCACCGGCTTCGCGCGGCCCTTCCGTGCGAACGGCGTCGACATTCACGCCACCGTGTCGATCGGTGTCGCGCGTTCTGACGCGGACTGTGCCTCGATCGACGCGCTGTTGCGCAACGCGGACATCGCCCTCCACGCGGCCAAGACGGCGGGCCGCAATCGCCACGTCTGGTTCAACACCGCGATGGAGCAGTCGCTGCAGGTGCGTGGCGAGCTCGAGTCCGGACTTCGCCTCGCGGTCGCCGCGCAGGACATCATTCCTTATTTCGAACAGCAGGTGGATCTCGCCACGGGGCTTACCACCGGGTTCGAGGTTCTGGCGCGCTGGGACCATCCAACACGCGGGATGATCCCCCCGGACGTCTTCATCCCGATCGCCGAGGAGATCGGCGTCATTGGCGACCTGTCACTGTCGCTCATGCGCCAAGCCTGTACTGCGGCACGCGACTGGGATTCGGCGCTGACGCTGTCGATCAACATTTCCCCGGTACAGCTGCGCGACGCATGGCTGGCGCAAAAGATCATCAAAACGCTGGTCGAGACGGGCTTTCCCGCCAGCCGGCTCGAGATCGAGGTCACCGAAAGCGCGCTGTTCGACAATCTGGCGCTTGCCCAGTCGATCGTCGGCAGCCTGAAGAATCAGGGCATCCGGCTGGCGCTCGACGATTTCGGCACCGGCTTTTCGAGCCTTGCGCATCTGCGCGCGCTCCCGTTCGATCGCATCAAGATCGACCACAGCTTCGTCGCGTCGATCCTCGACAATGCGGAGAGCATGGCGATCGTCAACACGATCGTCCGGCTTGGCGACAGCCTGAACCTGCCGGTCACCGCCGAGGGCATCGAGGATGCCGCGGTCGAGGAGCGGCTGCGCGCGCTCGGCTGTGCCAAGGGACAGGGCTATCTCTACGGTCGCCCCATGAACGCCGCGCAACTGCGTCGACTGCTCGCCGAACAGCGCCTGCTCGCACACCAGCCCGATGGCGACTTCCCGCCGGTCCGCGGCATTGCGCCACGACTCGCGGGCTGATCGCGGACCCGCTCCGGCCTGACCACGGACGTCCCGACTGCCCAGCGGCCATCCTTACTCCAGCCCGGCGCTGCAAGCCGTGGACTTTGCCCCCCGCCCCTCCTAGATCGCGCATCATGCCGTCTGCCCCGCTGCCAGAGGTCGTCAGCCTCGGCTGCCGTCTCAACATCGCCGAAAGCGAGACCATCCGCGCGCTCGTCGCCGGGCGGGACGTGGTGGTGGTCAACAGCTGTGCCGTCACCAACGCGGCAGTAAAGGCGACGCGGGTTGCGATCCGCCGGGCCCGGCGCGATCGCCCGGATGCGCAGATTGTCGTCACCGGATGCGCAGCGCAGATCGACCCGGGTGCCTTCGCGGCGATGCCCGAGGTCGATCGCGTGATCGGCAATGCCGACAAGCTCTCCCCAGCCGCATGGGCCACGCTCGCACCGGTGGTCGTCAGCGACATCATGCAGGTTCGCGAAACCGCGCCGCATCTGGTTGCTAGCTTTTCGTCGCATGCCCGCGCCTTTGTGGAAGTCCAGAACGGCTGCGATCATCGCTGCACCTTCTGCGCGATTCCCTTCGGACGCGGACCAAGCCGCTCCGTCCCCGCGGGCGCGGTCGTCGACCGGGTCGCCGGGCTGGTCGATGCGGGACACCGCGAGATCGTGCTGACGGGCGTCGACCTGACCAGCTATGGCCCCGACCTTCCCGGCGCCCCCACGCTCGGCCAGCTTGTCGAGCGCATTCTGCACGCGGTGCCGCGGCTCGAGCGGCTCCGTCTGTCGTCGCTCGACGGCATCGAGATCGACGACCGGCTCTTCGCGCTTCTGACGACCGAGCCCCGGATCATGCCGCACGTCCACCTCTCGCTCCAGGCGGGCGACGACATGGTGTTGAAGCGGATGAAACGACGTCATTCGCGCGCCGAGAGCGTGGCGCTCGTCCAGCGGCTCAAGACCGCCCGTCCCGACATCGCGATCGGCGCGGACCTGATCGCCGGGTTTCCGACCGAGGACGAGGCGATGTTCCAGAACACGCATGCGCTGATCGCTGACTGCGACATCGTCCATTCGCACATCTTCCCCTATTCACCGCGGGCCGGCACACCCGCCGCCCGGATGCCGCAGGTCGAGCCCGAGATCCGCCGCCGACGCGCCGCGATCCTCCGCGAGACGGGCCAGGCTGTTCGCGCGGCATGGTTGCAGAAGCTGGTTGGGACGACGCAGCACCTGCTGGTCGAACGTCCGGGCGACCGCGGCCATGTCGGAAATTTCGCGGAAGTCCTGCTGGACGCGCCTGCGGCACCAGGCGACATCCTTCGAATCACGATCACCGGCGTTCTGGGCGAGCGCCTGAGCGCAACACGGGAATCCCTATGAGCACCACCCCAAGCTGGCACGACAAACTCATCGGCGGCTTCAAGCGTACCTCTGACCGGCTCGTCGGCAATCTTGCGGGCCTTAGCGGCGCGCGGCTCGACGATGCGACGCTCGACGAGATCGAGGAGGCGCTGATTGCATCGGACCTCGGTCCCGAAACCGCCGGCCGCATCCGCCATCGTCTTGCCGAGGGCAGTTTCGAGCGCAACATGGAAGAGCTCGGCATCCGCGTCATCGTCGCGGAAGAGGTCGAAAAGGTCCTCGCCAAGGTCGCCAAGCCGCTCGAGATCGACGCCTTCCCACGCCCGCAGGTTATCCTGGTGATTGGCGTCAACGGGTCGGGCAAGACCACCACCATCGCCAAGCTCGCGCATCTGCTGATGGAACAGGATTACGGCGTCATGCTGGCGGCAGGCGACACGTTCCGCGCCGCTGCGATCGGCCAGTTGCGCACCTGGGCCGAGCGCGTTGGCGTGCCGATCGTCACCGGACCGGAAGGCGGCGACGCAGCAGGCGTCGTCTGGGATGCGGTAAAGAAGGCGACCGAGACGGGGATCGACGTGCTGATCGTCGACACCGCGGGCCGCCTGCAGAACAAACGCGAACTGATGGACGAGCTCGCCAAGATCCGTCGCGTGCTCGGCCGTATCAATCCCGAGAGCCCGCACGACATCGTCCTCGTCCTCGATGCAACGACCGGGCAGAATGCGCTCCAGCAGATCGAGGTCTTCAAGGAAGTGGCGGGCGTGACCGGGGTCGTGATGACCAAGCTCGACGGCACCGCGCGCGGCGGCGTGCTGGTCGCAGCGGCGGAGAAATACGGCCTGCCGATCCACGCGATCGGTATCGGCGAAGGCATGACGGACCTGCGCCCGTTCGACGCAAACGAGGTCAGCCGGATCATCGCGGGCGTCGAAAGCGTCCGAAAATAACACGCCGCCCCGCTCTCCGGTCTTACCGCAATTCCTGGATACAATAGTGACCAAGCCCCCCCTGTCTCCCGGCCTGCGCATGGCGATCGATTATGGTCCGCTGGCGATCTTCTTCGCGGTGAACTTCCTCACCCCCGGCGCACCGATCGCGCGCGTGGTCACCGCGACGACCGCGTTCATCGTCGCGACGATCGTCGCGATGATCGTCTCGAAGGTAAAGGCGGGCCATATCTCGCCGATGCTGTGGATGTCGGGTGCCCTGATCGTCGTGTTCGGCGGCCTGACGATCTATTTCCATGACCAGCGCTTTATCCAGATGAAGCCCACGATCATCTACGCGATGTTCGCCGCCATCCTGACCTTCGGGCTGGTGACCGGGCGCCCGCTGCTTCAGTCGCTGCTCGGCACCGCCTATCCAGGACTGACCGCCGAGGGCTGGCGCAAGCTCACGCGCAACTGGACCGTGTTCTTCGTGTTCATGGCAGTGTTGAACGAAGTCGTCTGGCGGAACACCACGTGGGATTTCTGGGTCGGCTTCAAGCTCTGGGGCGCGATCCCGATGACGTTGATCTTCGCCTTTGCCAACATCCCGATGCTGCTCAAGCATGGATTGCAAACGGGCGACAAGGCCGTCACCGACCTGCCGCCCGAAGGGTAATCCTTTTCCGTCATCCCGGCCAACCCGGGATGACGGTAACGGGATCGGCTCAGCCAGCGACCTTCGCGTAACGCTCGCCGACGACGTCCCAGTTCACGATATCCCACCACGCCTTCAGATAGCCCGGACGATCATTCTTGTACGTCAGGTAATAGGCGTGCTCCCAGACGTCGTTGCCGAGCAGCGGCGTACCGGGCTCCTTGGCATCGTCCATCAGCGGGTTGTCCTGGTTCGGCGTGCTCGTCACCTTCAGCTTGCCGCTGTCATCGGCGATCAGCCATGCCCAGCCCGATCCGAACTGCCCTGCACCCTTGGTGTTGAACTCGTCCTTGAGCTTGTCGAGGCTACCGAAGTCGCGATCGATCGCTTCGGCGAGCCTGCCCGACGGCGCCTGCCCCGTCTTGGCTGCCATCGTCTTCCAGAAAAAGTCGTGGTTCCAGAAACCGCCGCCATTGTTGCGCACGAGCGGTGGCTGCGACGAGATCATGCCGAGGATATCCTCGATCGACTTGCCCGCGAGCGCGGAGTCCTTCTCGACGCCCTCGTTCAGCTTGGCCGTGTATGCCGCATGATGCTTGTCGTGATGAAACTTCATCGTTTCCTGATCGATCACGGGCTCGAGCGCGTCATAGGCGTAAGGCAGCGGGGGAAGTTCGAAAGCCATCAGGAGTCTCCTCAAAGACAATGGGTGAATGGGGTCGGACGTCAAACGCCCGCGGCCCCCAAATGGTCCCCGGACGGTCGTTACACAAGCGGACCGGACGTCGATCAGCCGCTGGCGTGCAACAGCTCGTGCCGCTTGAGGGCATGTCGCAACTGATCATAGCTGAGCCCGAGCGCCTCGGCGGTAGCGCGCTGGTTGAAGCGATGCTCGGCCAGCGCGCGCGACAGCAGGTCACGCTCGAACCGGGACACGCGCGACTTGAAATCCGACGGCCCGTCCTCGCACGCGACGACCGGATCGTCGGCGTCATCCTCTGCCGCGTTACCAGTCCCGCCGGCAGACGGCGCCACCGCGGCCGGCGGCTGGATTGGCTTGCGATCCGCAGCGCCTGGCCTGTGCGGCGACTGGAACGGATCGATCTCGATCGCATCGATCGGCCCCTCATGCTCCCAGCGATAGACCGCGCGTTCGACGACGTTACGCAGCTCGCGGACATTGCCCGGCCAGTCATAGTCCGCGAGAGCAGTGCGTGCGGAGGGTCCGAACCCCTCCCACCGCTCGCGCCCGAGCTCGGACGCCATTCGTCGACCGAAATGGTCCGCCAGCACCATCACGTCACCCGCCCGCGCACGCAGCGGGGGCAGCGTGACGACCTCGAATGACAACCGATCGAGAAGGTCGGCGCGAAATTCATGCCGCATCACCTTGTCGGGCAGATGCTCGTTGGTCGCAGCCACGATCCGGACGTCGACGCGCAGCGGCCGCGACGAGCCGATCCGCGTGATCTCGCCATATTCGACGGCGCGCAGCAACCGGTCCTGCGCCGCCATCGACAGCGTGCCCAGCTCGTCGAGGAACAGGGTTCCACCATCTGCCTCCTCGAACCGCCCGACCCGTGCCTTGGTCGCACCGGTGAAGGCGCCGGCCTCATGTCCGAACAATTCTGCCTCGATCAGCGTCTCGGGCAGCGCGGCGCAGTTCATGATCACGAGCGGCTGGTCCCAACGCGGGCTCAGCCGGTGGAGTCGCTCGGCGACCAGTTCCTTGCCCGTGCCGCGTTCCCCGATCACGAGCACCGGTCGGTCGAGCGCCGCCGCGCGCGACGCACGTTCGAGCGCTCCCATGAACGCGCCGGACTGGCCGATGACCTGCGTTGTTCTCTCCATTGCCAAAGTGTGGCGGAAATTCCCAACGCATAGCAAGGAACAATCTGCGCGCTCGACGCTCAGCCGGCACAACCGCATGATTTCCGGGCTTTTCTAAAACTGGCACGACTGATGCAAAGCTTTGGACAACCCGCCCAAAGGCGGAACCAACCATCGCCTCAAAGGGGACTCATCATGATCAAGACCGACATCGTCCGCACCGTCGCAACGCTCGCCTGCACCTTCGTCGTCAGCGCCACCTTCATTCTCGCGGCGGTGGCGCCCGCGCATCAGGCGCCCGCTACGCGACACACCGCAATCGTGGCATAAGGTTCGTCCGCCGCACGAAGATCCCTGGAGTAGAATTTACATGGGCATTTTTTCCCGCACCCGCGACATCGTCGCCGCCAACTTCGCCGACCTCATCGAGAAGGCGGAAGATCCGGCCAAGATGATCCGGATGATCATCCTGGAGATGGAGGAAACGCTGGTCGAGGTCCGCGCCTCCGCCGCGCGCACCATCGCGGACCAGAAGGAGATGCGCCGCCATATCGCCAAGCTGGAACAGCTCCAGGAAAACTGGACCGAGAAGGCCGAGCTCGCGCTGAGCAAGGACCGCGAGGATCTTGCCAAGGCTGCGCTGGTCGAACGCCAGAAGGCGTCCGACATGGCCGAGCAGCTCAAGGCGGAAGTCGGCGTCCTCGAGGACGCGCTTAGTGCCTCCGAGGCGGACATCGCCAAGCTGCAGACCAAGCTGCGCGAGGCGCGGACCAAGCAGAACGCAGTTCAGACGCGGCTGGAAAGCGCGAACAACCGCACCCGGCTTCGCGAGATGTACAACGGCCCGAAGACGCACGAGGCGTTCAGCCGCTTCGACATTCTCGACCGACGTGTCGACGAGGCCGAGGGTCGCGCCGACGCGATGGGGCTCGGTGTCGTCAAGACGCTTGAGGAAGAGATCGCCGAGCTGCGCAGCAACGACAAGGTCGATGCCCAGCTCGCCGCGCTCAAGGCCCGCCTGAAGAAGGACGACTGAAATGGATTTCGAAGGACTCGTCGCCATTCTCGGCGCGCTCGTCGGGCTGCCCTGGCTGATCCTGCATTATGTCACCAAGTGGAAGACCGCACCCAAGATCACCGATGAGGACGAACGACTGCTCGACGAGATGCAGCTCCTCGCCCGCCGGCTCGAGGACCGGGTGCTGACGGTCGAGCGGATCATCGCCGCCGACAATCCCGACTGGAAGCCTGGGCTCGGCACCAGCCAGTCGTCCTATCTGTCCGATCGCCAGGCTGACCGCCCGATCGACACCCGCTTTGAACGCAACATGGATCGGAGGAACTGAAATGTCCGCCAGCCGCACCCAATTCTACCTCGACAAGCAGAACGCCAAATGGAAGGGCGTCTGCGCGGGGATCGCCGACTATACCGGGATCGATGTACTCATCGTCCGCGTCTCGGTCGTCCTGCTGACGCTGGCCGGGGGCTTTCCCTGGACACTGATCGCCTATTGGCTGGTCGCGTGGATGGGACAGCCAAAGCCGTTCGGTCTGTACGAAACACCCGACGACGCGAAGTTCTGGCAAGGCGTCCGCTCGAACCCGAAGCGCTCGACCGCAGAGGTCCGCAGCAAGTTCCGCGACATCGATCGTCGTCTCGCCGACATCGAGACGCACTATACCAGCCGCAGCAGCAGCAGCCTCGCGGCAGAGATCGACAGCCTGCGCTGAGACGCGGCGTAGACGGGGAGAATGACGATGAATTGGGGTGGACCGGGCTTCGTCGTCGCGATCATCGCGATCACGACGATGGGATGGGTGATCAACAACTGGATCCGCGCAAAGCACGGCTATGCGCTGGCGGATGAGTGGAGCGGAAAGACGCACCGGGTCGACCCGAACGACGCCCGCAAGCTGGAGCTACTGTCCGGTGAGAACGAGCGCCTGACCGGCCAGGTCTCCCGTCTCGAAGAGCGGATTGCCGTTCTTGAGCGCATCGCCACCGATCCCGCGGAGCGTACCGCCCGCGAGATCGAGGCTCTCCGCCTCCAGCCGCGATAGAGGACGCCGCCATGATCAGCCCCCTGCTCATCCCCATCCTCGGCATATCCTGCGGCCTGCTCGCGATCTTCGGCGGCGTCTTCGTGAAGCCCTGGTTCGCCTATCGGCAGCGCCGGATGGAAATCGATGCACAGCTCGTCGCTGAAAAGTCCGCACAATATGCGGCACAGAATGAACGTCTCGAACAGCGCGTGAGGGTGCTGGAACGGATCGTCACCGACCGCGGGATCGGCCTGGCGGACGAGATCGACCTGCTCCGCGACGAGCGCCCCCTAAACTAATCCGTATTCAGGAGCTGACCGATGAATCCCTTCACGATGGTCGTCTGTATCGTTTTGATCGTGGCGGTCTCCCGCGTGCTCCGGGCGCGGTACCAAGCCCAAGGATCGCTTTCCGCCCCGGCTGACACCGCCGACACGCTGCGTCTGCGCGACGAGGTGCGCCAGATGAAGGAGCGCATCCAGGTGCTCGAACGCGTCATCACCGACAACCACAAGAGCGTCGATCTCGACCGAGAGATCGAGCGGCTCCGCGACCGCTAGGAGGAGGCGGACATGACCGAACCGAACGTCTATATCACGCTCGCGCTGACCGGCCTGGTGGCGCTCGCGATGATCGTCACCGCGGGACTCGCCGGCTGGCGCGGCTGGCTGTCGATCAGGCGCCTGGAGATCGACCAAGCGCACGACACCGGCCTGCCCGTGGCGGTGTCGACTGGCGCGCGCATCGAGATCGCAGACCTGAAGGAACGCATCAAGAAGCTGGAGGCGATCGCCGCCGGGGTCGACCTGTAGCGCGGCAATCGTGTCCTGCCGCACGCGCAGCGGTTGCGGGCGAGATGACGCGGGAGTACCGCGACGCCATGCCCAAGCTAGCCGATATCCATGAGGAATATGACTTCCTCGAACCCGACGACCGCTACCGCCTTCTGATCGACCTCGGACGCGATCTCGAACCAATGCCCGATGCGCTGAAGACCGATGCGACGCTGGTTCGCGGCTGCTCGGCATCCGTGTGGGTCTATCCGATGAAGACCGACGACGGCCGGCTCCATTTCCTCGCGGACTCGAACGCCGCGATCACAAAGGGGATCATCGCGCTCGTCCTTCAAGCGGTGCAGGACCAACCGCCGGCGGCGATCGTCGCGACCGACATCGGTGCGGAACTGGCGCCGTTCGATCTCGGCAAGCAACTCAGTTCGAACCGGACGCAGGGAATTCCGAACATGATCGCGTTGATCCGCGAGACCGCCGAACGCTACGCCAGCTAGGCGGCTTTGAGGCCGTCTTCCACCCGGGAAGGGGACGGCGGAGCGGCATCACCCCCGCGCAGCGTCGTTACGATCTCGCCAACGTCGGCGCCGGCGGGGACCAGCATCCACCGATCCGGCTTGGCCGCATCGATCATCACGACCGCATTCTTGGGGCATACCCCGAGACATTTGACTTCGACCACGCCGCGGTCGGCCTTGCGTCCCTTCTTCAGCCCGAACGCGGCGCGCAACAACTTGGCGAGCGGCGTGCGGCGCTTGTCGCCGAACCCGCCTGCAAGCTTCTTCGAACATTTGCCGCAGACCAGCACGCTGCCCTGCCAGCGGCTCGCCAGCACGCGGATCACGCCGGCTTCCACGTCCGTGCATCCTCTGCGGCGCGCAAGACCTCGTAAGCGGCCTGGACACCCTGGAACCGTGTTGCTGCATCCTTGTCGCCCGGACGCACATCGGGGTGATTGGCCTTGGCCATTCGCCGCCACGCGGCACGGACATCCTCGAACGTCGCATCGGGTTCGAGCTGCAGCACTTCAAGCGCACGCATCTCGTCGCGCGACCGACTGCCGTCGCCCGATCCCGCCCAGGCATAATGCTTAGGATCCGCATAGCCATCCGCGGTGCGCGTTTCCGCCGCCTCGCGCTCGGCGGCTTCCTCAGCGCTCAGACCTTCGAAATAATTCCAGCCGCGATTATACTCGCCCGCATGCGTCATGCAGAAATACCAGCGGTCCGGGCTGTTGGGCGATTTCGGCGCCGGGCAATTGCCGGGTTCGTTGCAGCCGTGCCGGTCGCACAATCGAACCGTCACCGCCTCGCTGCTCGAGCCATAGCCGCGCCACCGCGGAAATCCCCAATCGGGTGTACGTGTCGTGCTTCGCGCCATAGCCGTTCGAGATAGGCGTCCCCACCGACAACGCAACCGCGTACCGCACCGCCAAACGATCAAGCCACGCGGCCGTACCTGCGGCCGGGACCGACATTGCGCCTTGAGTCAGGAGGCGTTCATCGCCTAATGAACATGAATAAATTGTCATCTGGCATAGGGTAAAGCGTCTGCTCCGGGCGCATCCCGGCCGACGTCGCGGCGACAGGAGCCTTGGTGCAAACTCTCATTCCGAAGCTAAGCACGTGGCGGGCCGATCTTCCCGCGTCGATCGTGGTCGCCCTTGTTGCCCTGCCCCTGTGTCTGGGCGTTGCGCTAGCGTCAGGTGCGCCACTGTTCGCAGGCGTCATCGCCGGAATCGTCGGCGGCATCGCTGTTGGGCTATTCTCGAAATCGCCGCTGTCGGTCAGCGGACCGGCTGCGGGCCTGACGGTAATCGTCCTTGCGGCGATCGAAAGCATGCCAAGCTACCAGATGTTCCTGATGGCCGTCGTGCTGGCGGGCGTGCTTCAGATCGGGTTTTCGCTGACGCGCGCGGGTATCCTCAGCGAATTCGTGCCCTCCTCGGTGATCACCGGGATGCTGGCCGCGATCGGCCTGATTCTTATCCTCAAGCAAATTCCGCACGCCGTCGGCTTCGACCGCGAGGCCGAGGGGATCTTCGAATTCTCCACCGCCAACGGCGTCAACACCTTCTCGCGAATCATCGAAAGCCTGAGCGCGAGCGTGACCCCCGGTGCAATCCTGATTGCCGGGATCAGCCTGGCATTCCTGTTCTGGTGGGACGGCGCGAAACCAAAAAATGGCCCGCTCCGGTTCGTCCCCGGCCCGCTCGTCGTCGTCCTGATCGGCGTACTCGGCAATGCGTTGCTCGGCGCTGTGAAGCCTGATTGGCAGCTCCAGGCGACACATCTCGTCCAGGTACCCGTCACGCAGAAGCTTTCCGAATTTCCCACGCTGTTCACGCTCCCGGACTTTTCCGGCATCAGCATGGGCATCGTCTGGACAACTGCGGTCACGCTCGCAATCGTCGCGAGCTTGGAGTCGCTGCTCAGCGTGAAAGCGGTCGACGAGATCGATCCGCGCCGTCGCTCCACCGACAAGAACTGGGAGTTGCTCGCGCAGGGCGGGGGTAACATCCTGTCGGGAATGATCGGCGGGCTTCCCGTCACGTCGGTGATCGTCCGATCGTCGGCCAATGTCGACGCCAAGGCGGAGAGCAAGCTTTCGACCATGCTCCACGGCTTCTGGCTGCTGATCAGCGTTGCACTGATCCCGTCGCTGCTGAACCTGATCCCGCTCTCCGCGCTTGCCGCGGTGCTGATCGCGACCGGTTACAAGCTGACCAAGCCGAAGCTGTTTCTGGAACGCTACAAGCAGGGCTGGACGCAGTTCATCCCCTTCGTCGTCACGGTCGGCGCGATCCTGTTCACCGATTTGCTCGAGGGCATCGTGATTGGCATCGTAGTCGGCTTCGTGTTCGTCATTGCACGCAACTTCCGTACCGCGATCACCTTTGCCTGCGATGGCGACGACTGCCTCGTCCGTGCCCGCCGCAACCTGTATTTCATCCACAAATATGAATTGCAGAAGTCGCTGAACCGCGTGCCTGACAATACCCAGGTGCTGATCGATCTGTCGTCGACCAGCTATGTCGACCTCGACAATATCGACATCATCAACGCATTCATCAAAGGCGCGGAATATCGCGGTATCACCGTCAGCCTGCGCGGCGATATCGCCGGCAAGCGTGCTGCGTTGATCAACGCGCCATCGAGCGAGGTTCTGTACACATGAGACGCTACAAACAGCTGCTGCTCGCCAACAAGGCCTGGGTCGCAGAGCATACCGACGAGAATCCCGACTTCTTCAGCCGCCAGACGGTCGGCCAGAAGCCGGAATTCTTGTGGATCGGCTGCTCGGACAGTCGCGTCAGTCCCGAACAGATGACGATGACTCAGCCGGGCGGGATGTTCATCCACCGCAACATCGCCAACCTCGTCAACGATCACGACCTGAACCTCATGTCGGTGCTGCAATATGCGGTCGACGTGCTGAAGGTGAAGCATGTCATCGTATGCGGCCATCACGGTTGCGGCGGCATCATGGGTACGCTGCAAGGTGGGCTGGACGGCCCCGTGGACGAGTGGCTCGACACAGCGCGCGAAGTACTGCGCGATCACCGCGACGAGATCGATGCGCAGCCGACCCAGGAAGCGAAGGTCAACCGGTTCGTCGAGGTCAACGTCCGCGACCAGCTCGTTCGCCTCGCGCGTACCAAGACGGTGCAGGATGCATTCGCCAAGGGCCAAGAACTGGCGCTCCACGGCTGGGTGTACGACATGCGCGACGGCCACATCAAACCGCTGATGGAGATCGCCGCCGATACGGTTCTCGACGAGATCGGCCGGCCGGAGAAGGTGCTGGTGTGACGTCAGTCCCTCCCCCTACGGGGAGGGCAGAATCATCCCGGCATCTTGAACCGGACATTCTGGGAAAGCCCGCCGCAGCCGACACCGCCATCGGGGCGAAACGTCTTCGTATATCGGGCGCCCGCGACGGTCTGTGTGCCGGCCTTGGTGAAAACGAACGGCGGATAGCTGAGCACGGCGCGCTCGTTCAGCACCTTGCCGTCCGGCCCCACATCGAACTGTGTCCGGGTCCAGCCTTCAAATCCCCAGATGCGGGCCTCATCCGGGAACGTGCCGCCGGCCGAAAGGAATCGGGGCGGGGCATCGAGGATCGCGCACTGGCTGGCCGCCAGCCCCGACCGGTCGAACGTGGCACGTGCCGCCACCGGATCCCCCGCCTGCTGCTGTAGCGACGCCAGCCGGATCAGCGCACCGACACGCATCGGGTCGTTCGCTGCCAAACCCTTGTCGTCCGCGACCGCCTGTAACGGCGCCACACGCCGGCTTCGGCTTCTGGTCGAGTCCGCTATGAGCAGTTGCAGCGCCGATCGCGCTTGCGGATCCTGCGCATAACCGGGCTTCGACAGCAGCGGCGTGATAGCGCGGGCATAGGCACCCTGCTTCCAGCTATCGGCACTTTCGGTCTCACGCACACGGATGTCGAGCGGGAGCAGCGCGATCGGCGGGGCGCCGTTTGCCTGAGCAATAGCGAACGCCCGCTGCGCCAGCTCATGCGCCTCCTCACGACCCACGACCGCATTGCCGACGAGCTGGTACAAGGGTGGCAGCGTGGCGAGCGATGTCGGCCCCGACTTGCCCTCCGCCGCCGCGAGTGCGGCACGTTGCCCGACGATGGCGGCGGCATCCGCGCCACGTTCGCGTACCGGTATCGAAAACCCCTTGGACTCGAGCCAGGCCGCCATGTCCGCGTCGAGAAACTTGGTGATCGACGGCCGCTCGAACGCGGTCGAGCAGCGCATCTCGACGCGGATATTATAGCGGAAGAACGCGGGAAAGGACTTGGTCTGCTCGGGCGTCCATGACCAGTCGCGGACGGCACGCGCAAATTCGAGCGCCACCGCGCCACCGCCTGCGGCATAGATGGGCGAGACGCCGCGTACCACGCCGTCATTGTCGATCGTGAATTCGACGACCGCCATGTCCGCAGGCCTCAGATCGGCCTCGCCACCGCAGGCGGGTACCTCCATCTGTACCGCCGGATCAAACTCCCCCTTGCTCAACCGGCCCGCGCCGGTCATCGCCATGTACCGGCGGGCCTCTTCGCTCTTACCCGCCAACAGTGACGCGATCGCCGCATCTGACCGCGCGGAAACGTCGCGCGAATCTGTCTGCGACGTCATCCCGCCATAAAATTTGACCGCCTCAACCGCTTGCGTCCGCGCCTGTTCATACTGCCCCCGGTTCAGCGCCAGGATCGCGCGCCGCCGCGCGATCAGAGCCTTTACATCCGCATCGGCAGGCGCCGTCCGGACGAGCGCATCGACCTTCGCAAGGGCTGCATCCGCGGCGGCGGGATCGGTGAACGTCGTCGTGTCAGCTAGGGACAACAGCGCCGCGACCTTCAGCGACGCTCCGTCCGCCGCAGCGGCGGCGCTCGCAAACGAAACGCTCGCCCCCGCATAATCGAGCGCATTCTGCGCAATGAGGCCCAGATCAAAATAGGCCCGCCACCGATCCTCGGCGAGCGTCGGGTCCTTCGCAGGCAACAGCGCGAGGCCGTCGCGTGCCGCGGTCACCGCATCGTCTGAGCGATCGAGCTTGAACAGTGCCGCACTCTTGCGGATCAGCGCAATGCCCCGGCTCCGCGATCCCGGCTTGGTTCGTGCTTCAAGCGTCGTCCAGGCCGCAAGCGCAGCGGTACTGTCGCCCTTCGCATCCAGCGCCGCGGCCGCTTCGAAATCCTGCTGCACCGTGGTTGCGGGCCCCTGTGCCGCGACCTGCGCAGCGATCGCCGCCATCACGATGCCTGCACCCATCAGTCCTGCCCGGTCGATACGCATCACATCCCCCACGTCTTTCGGGCAGTCTGCATGCGATCGGGCGAGGATGCCAGAGGGTCTGTAAGCCGGGTTCTGTCCATTTCCGACCCTTCGGTCGAAAGTTGGGCGACCATTCCTCTAGGACGACGGTTGCCCGCCGCCTCAAGCAATCAACCCGGGTGACGAGCCGGAACGAAGCCCATGTGCCACCCCTATTCGATCTTGCTCCCGGTGGGGTTTGCCGTGCCGCCCCTGTTACCAGGCGCGCGGTGCGCTCTTACCGCACCCTTTCACTCTGACCGCCCCGACTTGCGCCGAGGGTTGGCCGTCTGCTCTCTGTGGCACTGTCCCTGGGGTCACCCCCGCCGGGCGTTACCCGGCACCGTCGTTCCGCGGAGCCCGGACTTTCCTCGCGGATGCCATTACAACATCCCCGCGGTCGCCCGACCCTCTGGCGCGCCGATCCCTAGTCGTCGCCCATCGGTTTGGGAAGCAGCAAAGCGAGCAGGATGCACCGGCATTCCGCATCGATCTCGCCGTCTACAAGCTCGGGGCGAAACCGGCGCTGGAACGCCATGATCGCCGCCATCCGGTTCTCCACGTCATAGCCGAACCGTTCGAGCGCGAGGCAGAAGCCGCCCTCCGTCCAGCCGGGATCCATCAGATTCTTGGTCGGCCGCGGCAGCGCAAGCCGGCGTCGCGCCAGTTCGTGCCACGGGAACAACTCGCCGGGATCGCGCTTGCGCGTCGGCGCGATGTCGGAATGACCGACGATGTTACCCCGCGTGATCTCGTGGCGGTCCTTGATCTGCGCCACCAACGGCAGCAGCGCGGCGATCTGTTCCGGCGGGAACGGGCGATAGCCGAACTCATGCCCAGGATTGACGATCTCGATGCCGATGCTCGCCGAATTGACGTCCTCGATCCCGCGCCAGTGCGATCGTCCCGCGTGCCAGGCGCGCTTGTCCTCGGCGACCATCCGCAGGACGGTACCGTCCTCCTCGATCAAATAATGCGCCGACACCTTCGCGTCCGGATCGCGCAGGCGGGCAATCGCGGACGGGCCGTCCTGCATGCCGGTATAGTGCAATACGATCATGCTGACAGGCAGCGTTCGGTCGTCGAAATTCGGTGACGGCGTCTCGATGATCGTCAAGCCAGCTTCCCCTCCAGCCGGTCCGCGCGTGCGGTCCGGATCGTGACGATCGCGACGCCGAGCATCGCAACGCCTCCGCCTGCAAGCATCAATAGCGTCAACGGGTTGCCGAAGTAATAGGCCGCGGCGAACACAGAGATAATTGGTGCGGCGAGCGTCATCGGCGTGACAACGCTAACCGAATGACGCTGCAACAGCCACGACATCGAGCCCTGGCCGATCACCGTCGATCCGATCGCGGAAAACGCCACCCAGCCGACCGTGCGGAGCGGCAGGTCAGGGATCGCGCGCATCGCTACGGGCTCGGTGATCATCGCCACGACCGCCATTACCAGGCTCCCCATCAGCCCGACCCAGGCATAGATCGTCAGGACCGGCACGCCGACGAGCCGCCGCTGGATCAGCGAGGTGATCGCCCAGATCAGGCTTGCCAGCGCGGTCAGCGCAAGACCGGCGCCCTCGCGCGCTGCCGACGGATCGAAGACCAGCAGCACCACTCCCAGGATCGACAGGCCTATCCCCAGCATCCGGGGCCAGTGGATCCGTTCGCGAAAAACGACGATCGCGAGCAGCAGCGCGAACGGGACGCCAAGCTGGCCGGCGATCGCCAAGGCGCCGATATTCGTCGCGACCGACAGCGACAGATTGATCACCAGATAGAAGATGCCGCCCGACAACAGTCCGAGCAGTGCCAGCGTCGCGGTCCGTCCCGGCACCAGCCGGAACCAGCTCGCGCAGACTGCGAACACGATGACCTGACGCAGGAACCCGGCCGTCATCGGCGCGATCTCCGTCACCGCCATCTTCACGGCGATGATGTTGAGCCCCCACAGCACGTTCATCACGACGACGATCGCAAAGTCGCGCAGGCCGAACCGATGCGTCGCTGGAGGTGCGGCCTGGATCGTCATCCCCCAACGCTTGCCGGGATCGGGCCGCGATGTAAACCGCAGCGGCACTCTATCTCGGGATCACGGCGCGGACGAGCGAAGCCGCAGATCGCCAGTGGTTGACGACGGCGTTTCGTAGAAGCCGCGATAGCGCTGGCTGGGTTCGAACAACGGGGTCTGCCCGCTCACCGTCTCCCCCGCGCCCATGACGAACAGGCCGCCGGGCCGCAACGCCCGTGCGATCGTCGAGAACACCCGCAATTTCGTCTCCGCCGTCAGGTACAACAGGACATTGCGGCACAGGACCAGGTCGAAACGTCCTGCGGGCGCCGCATCGGACACGAGATTCACGCGCCGGAACGTGACAAGCTTTACCAGCTCTGGCTTGGCGACCCAGTCCGCGCCGACACCGTCGAACCACCGCATCATCCGACGGATCGGCAACCCACGCTGAATTTCGAACTGCGTGAAACGCCCCGACCGTGCGCGGGCGATTGCGGCGCCCGACACGTCGGTCGCGATGATGTCCGGAACCGGCGCACCGGTCGTCTCGTGCCGCTCGGCGAACAACATCGCCAGTGACAGCGGCTCCTGCCCGGTCGAACATCCCGCGCACCAGATCCGGATACGATGACCGGCTGCCTCGGCATCCGCGATCGCCGCAACGAGGTGCTCGAAGACCTGCGCGTCGCGGTAGAAGGACGTTTCCTGGTTTAGTAGCGCATCGACGATATGCTCGCCGATCTCCCGATCCTTTCCGGCCAGCAACTGCGCAACCAGCTCGTCAAGGCTGCCGAGCTGGCGTTCACGCAACAGCGGCTTGAGCGCTGTATCGAGGCGCCAGGAGCGATAGGCCGCGATCTGCTGCCCCGTCCGCGCTTCCAGCAGCGCGGTCAGCACGTCGATCGTCGCCTGGGAGGCCGCCGGGGCCGGTGAGGATGACGGGGCCGTGGTCGGCATGCTCCGCCCGCGCAACGCTGACGCGCCCATCATGGACGACGCTGCGACGCGATGAGCCGCCCGATCGCCTCGGGGGGCAGTATCGCCGCAGCAACACCCGACGACACGACTGCGCCCGGCATGCCCCAGACGACCGACGTCGTCTGATCCTGAGCCACCACGCTGCCGCCGGCGTCATGGACCTGTCGCGCCCCCTCCGCACCGTCGCGGCCCATGCCGCTCAGCATGATAGCCAGCGCGCGCGCGCCAAAGACTTGGGCGACCGATCCCAGCATCGGATCGACCGAGGGCAGGCAACCGCTGCTGACGACGCCCTGCCTGAGGCGGATCGCGGCACCGCCGTCGCTCAGCCGCACGCAGGTCATGTGGGCGTCGCCGGGGGCGATGAACAGGCGGCCGGGGCGGATCCGCAGGCGGTCGGTCGCGACGTCGCACGGCCGGCCGGACAGGACCGTGAGTTGTGCCGCGAAATACGGCATGAACGACGCGGGCAAATGTTGCGTGATCAGGATCGGCAGCTGGAACGTGGCGGGCAACTCACGCAGCAACTGGCTCAGCGCGTGGATCCCGCCGGTCGATGCACCGATCGCGACGATGTCATAGGCGTCGCCGGCCGCGACGGAACGGCCCTGATCCGCAGCACCCCGGCCGCACAGCGGCTCAACCGCGGCCGTGACGTTGCGCGCGCTTCTCAGTCCCGACGCGCGGGTAGGCACGATCGCGGCCGGGGCTTCGCACAGGCGTTCGAGCTTTTCGACCAGTGCGGTTGCAAAGCGGCCAGACATGCCGCTGGCGCCCGGCTTCACCAACGTTTCCGCCGCCCCGAGCGCGAGCGCCTGGACCGCGGCCGCACCGCCCTCATCGGCTGAGGAGGAGACGATCAGGATCTTGGCACCCTGCCCCGCGGCAATCAGGTCCGGCAGCGCGGTCAGCCCATCGACCCCCGGCATTTCGATATCAAGCAGGATGAAATCGACCTCGGCGGAGCGCAGGAACTCGAGTGCGGCTCCCGCATTGGCAACCGCGCCGACGACCGTGAACTGCGAGCTCGCGTCGATCAGCCGCGCCATCACCGCGCGGGCGACCACCGAATCATCGACGATCAGGACACGCGCGACGGCGGACGAAGGCGACCGCGGCAGCGGTGGAAGGGGCAGCGAGGCGGCCACGGCGTCGTAAGACCCGCTCAGGCCATGCCGACGATTTGCAACTTCGATGCGAGGGTTTCGCGGTCGAACGGCTTCATGACATATTCGTCGGCACCCGCCTCGATCGCGGCGCGGATATACGCCATGCCGTTCTCGGTCGTGCAGAAGACGACCTTGGGACGCTGCGTGATATCGCTGTCGCGCAGCGCTCGCAGGAAATCCATGCCGCTCATGACGGGCATGTTCCAGTCGAGCAGGATGACGTCTGGAACCGACTCCAGACAGCACTGGAGCGCCTCCTGGCCGTCACATGCCTCGCGAACGGTAAAATCAAGCGTTTCGAGGATGTGTCGCGCGACCTTGCGGATCACCTTCGAATCATCAACGACAAGACAGGTCTTCATGGAAAGCCTTCCGGGGTGATCATGGCGCCCGCCTTAGCCGGCAAAGCGTAAGCACCGGGTTAAGCGCGCGCGAGTAGGCCGCCGTTTAGGCGACGAGCGCGGGCAAGGACGACGGCACCACCGCGGCCAGGTCGAGCACCAGCATCGGCTCGCCATCGCGATCGACCAGCCCCGACGCCGCTGCCGCCCAGCCGTGGTTGAGCGCCAGCCCCGACGACAGCGGCAGCCGCTCGAACGGCGCGACATCCTCGAGCGAGTCGACCAGGATCGCATAGTCATGCCCGTCGACCTGCGTGATGACTGCCCGCCTGGCGGTTTCGGGCGTCGGCGCGAGCCCCAGTGCAGTGCCGGTATCAATCACCGTCACAACCCGACTGCGAAGCGCGGTCAGCCCACGGATCGCCGCCTCCGCCTGCGGCACAGCGACGACATCACCGATATCGACGACCGAGCCGACCTGTTCTGCCGGAATCGCGACGCCGCGTCCGGCAATATGCGCGATCAGAAACAATTCCATCAGCGCGCTCCCCCACTCGTCACGGCGCGAATATACGGTGCTGAATCCCCTTGTAGCGCGCCGGCCTGCGCCGCGACCCGCCGCGCGAGTTCCTCGATCAGCGCCGGACGATCATAGCGATAGATGCTGTGGTCCTGCGCACCTGTACCCTCCCGATTACGGCGCAGCGTGACGATCGGAGCGGCGACCGCCTCGACCGGTCCATCCTCCATCGCTAGCGCGACCGCAGGCGTCTCGCCCGCGGCGAGGCGTGTCACACACCGATAGCCCGACGCCTCGAGCGCGGGTTTGAGGAACGTCTCCATCCACCCGCTGCTGTCGCTCTGCAACAGGCAGACCGGGCGCGAGGCGCGCCGGACCGGCTCGCCCGCGAACAACGCGTGCGGATCGATCAGCTCGACCTGCTCACCGCCGATGATCACGACGCCCGCGATCGGCCCGCCGCCATGAGCCGGGGCCATTTCGGGCGGCAATTCGACGATCTCGATCGCCTCCGCGATCGCATAGGCCATCTCGCTATCGCCATCGGTCAGACGGAGTACCGCGACTTCTTCGCGGTCGCCAATCGTGCCGACCGAATGCAACGGCACGATCGCCCCGCCGATCGCGAGACGCAACGCGCCCGCCGTAAAGCTGATCGCCGACGTCGCCACCGGTTCGACCCGGTCGATCACCGCCAGCGCGATCACGCGGCGCTTTCCGTCCAGATCGTCGAACAGCAGCGCCTGTACGCCGGCCACGCTGTCCGCCGCCGCCTCGTCGTGCGCGACCGCGAGGGCGGAAAACCGCAGCCCCGCGACATGCGCGATCCCCGCTCCGTCGAGCAGCAGCATCGGCAGGCCGCTGTCGGGCAGCGTCTGGCCGGCATAGACGCCGGTCGCCATCACGTGCGGCGAGGCGGGTTTGACGACCAGTTCCTCCGCGTCGAGCACATCGTCGACGCCGAGCGCATAGTCGCCTTCGCGGGTCGACACGATCACGAGCGTGCCCGGGTCATGGTCGCCCAGCCCGAACAGCGCGGCCAGCGAGACCAGCGGCATCCGCCGTCCCCTGACCGCGACGGCCGATGCATCTCCGATCGTGTCGATCCGCACCTGCGTTCCACGGACCCTGACGATCTCCTCGATCGACTGCCGCGCCAGCGCGAAACGCTGCGTCCCCACACTGACGATGATCGTCGACAGGATCGACAGCGTCAGCGGCACGTGAATGACGATCCGCAGACCCCGGCCGGGCATGTTGCACAGTGCGATGCGTCCGCCGATATGCTCGATATTGGCGCGCACGACATCCATGCCGACGCCGCGTCCCGAGACTGTCGTGACCGTGTCGCGGCTCGACAGTCCCGCTTCAAATACGAGATCGAGCTTTGCGTCCTCATCCATCGCGCCGATCTGCGCTTCCGTACGCACGGCCTTGTCCTTGGCCTTGCTGACGATCCGCGCGACGTCGATGCCACGTCCGTCGTCGCTGATCTCGATGAGGATCTGGTTGCCCGACTGGCGTGCGGACACGACAAGTCGCCCCGTCGCGGGCTTGCCCGCGGCCAGACGGTCGGCCGGCGACTCGATCCCGTGATCGACGGCGTTGCGGATGATATGTGCCAGCGGATCGCGAATCAGCTCGATCAGCTCACGGTCGAGCTCGACGTCAGAACCCTCGATCACCAGGTTAACCGCCTTGCCCAGTTCCGCGCTGGTATCGCGGACCATGCGCGGCAGCGCCGAAAACAGCGCATCGATCTTCTGCATCCGGGTCCGCGTCACCGTGTCTCGCATGTCGGCGACGGTCAGCGAGAGCCGTTCGAGCGCAGCATCAACATGCGGATCGCTGACGTTATCTCGCAATCGCCGCGCCAGTTCGTTGCGCGCGAGCACCATGTCGGACATGCCGCTCATCATCCGGTCGAGCAGATCGACGTTCAGACGGACACTGCGGCTGCTGGCCCGCACGGTTGCGACATGCACGGGCACGGCCGCCGGCGTGGCGTCCTCCGCCAGCGCCGTGATCAGCAGTTCCTCGCTTGCATCATCCAGCGCCGCGCCGGCATCGATCGCCTCGACGATCTCGCCGATCCGGTCGACGATCGCGAGCACGGCATTCACCAGCGCGGTGTCGGGCACGCGCTTGTTGTCCCGAACCGCCGCAAGCACGTCTTCAGCGGCATGGCTCAGCCGGGCCAGCCGGGGGATGTCGAGAAACCCGCAGCTGCCCTTCACCGTGTGAACGAAGCGGAAGATTGCGTCGAGCCGCGCGCGATCCGTCGGCGCCGCCTCCCAGGCGACAATCTCGCCCGACAGCGCCTCCAGCGTCTCGCGCGTCTCGGCTATGAATTCCTGTAGAAGATCGTCCATGCGGGCCCCGGAACGCGTGCGTCGGGCCCGTCATGACGAACAGGGGTTAAGGCCGCGTTAGGATCGCTCCTCCCCCACCGCACCACCGTATCCAGCCAAGTTATCGCGCGTTGAACACCGCACCGAAGATCATGACGCCGTCGGACGGTTCAAAGATCTGCATGCTGCCCCCGCTCTCGGCGACGAGCGTGTGCACCATATAAGCGGCGGCCGCGCGCGGCGTTACCGCAGTATCGCCAGGACCGTCGACCAGCGTCCGACGAATTTCGGGGTCCAGGACGAGCCGCGGCCCCTCGACCTTCACGACCACCTCGAGATGGCCGGCATTGTCCTCGCCGCCAATCTCCATCCGGCCGCCACGCACCAGCGATTCGCTG
Organism: Sphingomonas sp. CFBP9019; assembly: GCF_034045155.1. Taxonomy (NCBI): domain Bacteria; kingdom Pseudomonadati; phylum Pseudomonadota; class Alphaproteobacteria; order Sphingomonadales; family Sphingomonadaceae; genus Sphingomonas; species Sphingomonas sp. CFBP9019. Next base: position 237,362 of record NZ_JAXCWK010000003.1, read on the forward strand.
CCGATCAGCACCAAATTGAGCAGGACCTTGATCGCCGCCTTGGGCATCGTTTCCTCGTCCACGAGCCAGGCGAGCTCGATCCGCTTGTTCTCGGCGATCAGCCCTTCAATCGCGGACTTGGCCTCGCGGGTTGCGACCTCCTCGCCAAATCCTCCCGCAGCACCGAAGGCCAAGCGAAAGAATTTCAGCTTGCTCGCCGATGCGCGTGCGCTGTCCGCCAGCAGCTCCATGCACCGCGCACGCATTGCCGGATCGGCTTCGTCTGCCAGCAGTTCGAGCCCGTTGTTGAGCGCGCCGACCGGCGACAGCAGGTCGTGACACAAACGCGAACACAACAGGCTGGCAAAATCGACCGGGCTGACAGTCATGAATATCCTCTCGAAAACATGTGCCGTTCTGACCTCGCCACGATTGGCTGGCAAGCGGCAAGGCGCATCGTTGGCGCTTCGCGCTCTATGCTCGGCGGATCACATCAAATCAGCACAATGGCAACCTCGGCAAATGCACCGGGGGCGTGAGACCGCCAAGCGCGGGCTTGCCTGCCGCCGATGATCAGCCAGATCGCTCCGTCGCCCATCGCCTGCGCGGCGTCGCGCGGCGACGGCACGGGGTTGCCCGTGGGATGCGAGTGGTAATGACCGATGACCGCTGGGCCGCCGTGGCGCGCGCGACGATGCGCGGCCAGCAGCGCTGCAGGATCGATTTCGAAGCTGCGGGCGGGATGTTCCGCGACGTTCGCGCAAGGCTCTGCCGTTGCGATCGCATCCGGCGCGCCGAACAGCAGTCCGCAAATCTCCCCGTCCTGCGATGCCGCCGCCAGAGCGATAATCCTATCGAGGACGCTGCTTGAAATCGTAACGCTCATCGCCACATCGCTACCGCATGGACCGGGGGGTTGCCACGATTGAAGCGAGAATCGCCGCGGCGGCCGATGGATGGCGTCTCGACCGCGCGCTCGCGGATGCCGTTCCGACGATGTCACGCGAACGGTTGAAGACGTTGATCGCCGCCGGTGCGGTATCGCAGGCGGGTCAAGCCTGGCGCGATTCTTCGAAAAAGGCGTCCGCCGGTCAGACCTTCGCGATCGCCGTGCCGCCACCGACGCCGCTGCATAACGAGGCGCAGGACATCCCGCTCGTCATCGCCTATGAAGACGAGCATCTGATCGTCGTCGACAAACAGGCGGGTCTGGTCGTGCATCCTGCAGCAGGCAATTTCGACGGCACGCTCGTCAACGCGCTGCTTCACCATTGCGCAGGGAATTTGTCGGGGATCGGTGGGGTCGCGCGTCCGGGCATCGTCCACCGGATCGACAAGGATACCTCCGGGTTGATGATCGCCGCGAAGAGCGACCGCGCGCACGAGGGACTGGCCAAGCAGTTCCACGATCACAGCATCGACCGCCGCTACCGCGCGATCGTCGGCGGGATCCCGCGCCCTTCCTCAGGAACCGTCGATGCCCCGCTGGCGCGCAGTCCGCAAAACCGGAAGAAGATCGCGATCGTCCAAGGCGGCAAACGCGCCGTCACGCATTTCACGACACTGCAACCGCTTCGCGATGCCGCGCTGGTCGAGTGTCGGCTCGAAACGGGTCGCACGCATCAGGTGCGCGTCCACATGGCCTCAATCGGGCACGCCTTGCTCGGCGACCCGGTCTACGGTAGAAACCGGCCCGGTCAGAAGACGCTGCTCGAAACGCTTGGTTTCCGCCGTCAGGCCTTGCACGCCGCGTATCTCGGGTTCATCCATCCTATAAATAGTAACGCTTTGGCGTTCGAAAGCAGGATGCCTGCGGACATGCAGGAACTGTTCAGCGAGCTTCACGTATAGATATCGGACCCTGCCGCCGTGCGGTATGGTTTCGCAGAAAGGGAAGACTACCATGGCAGCCCGCTCCAACGTTCCAGCGACGATACCTGCGCTCGGCAGCGAGGCGGGTCTCAATCGCTATCTCGCCGAGATCAAGAAATTTCCCATCCTGCAACCCGAGCAGGAATATATGCTCGCCAAGCGGTTCCAGGAGCATGGCGACACCGATGCTGCGGCGCAGCTCGTGACGTCGCATCTCCGTCTCGTGGCGAAGATCGCCATGGGTTATCGTGGCTACGGCCTGCCCACCTCCGAGTTGATCTCTGAGGGCAATATCGGCCTGATGCAGGGCGTGAAGAAATTCGAGCCGGAGCGCGGCTTCCGCCTCGCGACTTATGCGATGTGGTGGATCCGCGCGTCGATTCAGGAATATATCCTGCGCAGCTGGTCGCTCGTGAAGATGGGGACCACCGCAGCGCAAAAAAAGCTGTTCTTCAATCTGCGCCGGATGAAGAGCCGCCTCGATGCATTCGAGGACGGTGATCTGCGCCCTGAGCACGTGACGAAGATCGCCACCGATCTCGGTGTCGCCGAGACCGACGTCGTCAGCATGAACCGCCGCATGGCGATGGGTGGTGACACCTCGCTCAACGTCCCGATGCGCGAGGACGGCGAAGGTCAGTGGCAGGATTGGCTGCAGGACGACGCACCGCTCCAGGACAAGATCGTTGCCGACGCACAGGAGGCCGACGTCCGCCACTCGATGCTGGTTTCCGCGATGGACGACCTCAACGATCGTGAACAGCATATCCTGACCGAACGCCGCTTGACGGACGATCCTAAGACACTCGAGGAATTGTCTCAGGTCTATGGCGTCTCGCGCGAGCGAGTCCGCCAGATCGAAGTTCGCGCGTTCGAGAAGCTGCAAAAGGCTATGATGCGCATTGCCGGCGAAAAGCGCCTGCTCGCCGCTTGACGCCGTGCGCACCGTCGTCATCGGCGGCGGTGCGGCCGGTATTGCGGCGGCGCGGACGCTGCATGACGCCGCGCATGATGTGTTGCTGGTCGAGGCGAGCGACCGCCTTGGTGGTCGGGCGCATAGTCTTTCAATAGACGCGTTATTGAGCCGCGAGAGCAGTGAGGCAGACGCGAATCCTGTCCCTGCGGGGTCTAATGTCGATGCCGGTTGCGGGTGGCTCCACTCTGCGCAGCGCAACCCATGGACCGCGATTGCGGAGCTTTCGGGTTTCAGCGTCGACCGGTCGGACGCGAACTGGCGCACGCAATGGCGTAACCTCAGTTTTTCGCCCGAAGAGCAGGCGTCTTCGTCTACCGCCTATCAGGAATGGAACGCCCGCGCATTGGCGGCAGTCGACGGTCCCGACCGCGCCCTGTCCGAGCTTGTCGGTGTGAACGATCCGTGGCGGCCGAGGATCGACGCGATCTCAGGCTATGCGAATGGCGCCAGCCTGTCGCAGGTGTCGCTCCATGACTGGGCTGCGTATGAAAATGCGGCTTCGGACGATAATTGGACCGTCAAGCAAGGCTATGGCACGCTTGTCGCCAGTCACGCTGTCGGTCTGCCGATCCGTCTCACTACGCCGGTCACCCGTATCAACCATGGCGGTCGGCGGATCAGGCTCGACACGCCGTCCGGGACGATCGCTGCGGATCATGTCATCGTCTGCGTGCCCACCACCGTGCTGGCCAAGTCACAGATCAGGTTCGACCCGCCCTTGCCTGACAAGCATGCCGCCGCCACCGACCTCCCGCTCGGTTTAGCCGACAAGGTGTTCCTGCATGTCGATCGACCGGAATGGCCGGCGAATGCGCATCTCGTCGGCAACCCCTATGCTGCGTGCACCGCCAGCCACCGCCTGTCGCCGTTCGGCTGGCCGATCGTCGAAAGCTTCTTCGGCGGCGACTGCGCGGAGATGCTGGAGGATGGCGATGCCGCGGCGTTCGCGATCGACGAACTCGTTGCCCTGCTCGGCAGCGACTGGCGCCGTCGCTTCACGCCGCTTGCCGCGACGCGCTGGCGCCGAGAGCCGTGGATCGGTGGTAGCTACAGCCATGCGCGGATCGGGTGCGCTGGCCAGCGTGCGGTGCTTGCCGCGCCGGTCGACGGCCGGATCTTCTTCGCCGGCGAGGCCTGTCACCGTGAGGATTTCTCTACGGCGCACGGCGCATATGAAACCGGCGTCGCGGCGGCGCGGGCGATCATTGGCGGGGGCGCGGTGATCGCATAAGGAGCGGCGATGGGCCTTATCCGCATCCTCGCCAAATTCGCGTTCGTCTTCGTCGTCGTGACGGTCGCCTGGGTCGGCCTGTACCGGGTCGTTCCGCCGCCCTTCACCTTCACGATGATGGGCGACCTACTGTCGGGGCATACGGTGACGAAGGACTGGATGCCGTTGTCGGAGATGGATCCCGACATGGCGCGCGCCGCGATTGCGGGCGAGGATTCGGGGTTCTGTTCGCACAGCGGCTTCGACTTCAAGGCGATTGCCGGGGCGGCGGCGCGCAATGCGCAGGGTGGGCGGATCCGTGGCGGGTCGACGATCAGCCAGCAGACCGCGAAAAACGCGTTCCTGTTCCAGGGCGGCGGCTATGTCCGTAAGGCGTTCGAGGCGTATTTCACCGTCCTGATCGAGACGCTGTGGCCGAAGCGGCGGATCATGGAGGTGTATCTCAACATCGCCGAGACCGGGATCGGCACCTATGGCGCCAATGCCGGGGCGATCCGGTATTTCAACCATGATGCGTCGCGGCTGTCGGCGACCGAGGCGGGACGGATCGCGGCGGTGCTGCCGCTGCCGAAGAAGCGGGCGGCGATCGCGCCGCGCGGTTTCGTCCGCCGCCACGGCAACACGCTGTCGCGCCGCGTCTCGACGGTCCGCACCCAGGGGCTCGACGGCTGCCTCCGCTAGGGACCGGCAGCCGCCGCACCCGGCAGATCAGAACGGCAGCTTGAAGCCCGGCGGGAGCTGCAGGCCGCTGGTCATCTTGGACATTTCGGTGCCCGACACCGCATCGGCCTTGGCGCGGGCATCGTTGAACGCGGCGGTCAGCAGATCCTCGAGCATCTGCTTCTCGCCGACCTGGATCAGCGAATCGTCGATCGCGATGCCGATGATCCGGCCCTTGGCGGACGCCTTGACCTTGACCAGCCCGCCGCCCGACGCGCCCTCGACCTCGATCGTGTCAAGATTGGCCTGCGCCTTTTCGAGTTCGGTCTGGACGTTCTGCGCCATGGCAAGGATTTCGTCGATATTCTTCATGCGTTGCTCCTTTGACCCGGCCACGATTCAAGCTTGGCGTCGGGAAACGCTGCCACCGCGGCCTTCATGATGGGGGATTCGAGTATGGCCTGCTTCACCGCCTCGTCGGCGGCGTCCTGCGCCTCGCGCAGCGTCGGTTCGCCCGGCGCGTCGACGATCGACACCTTCCAGGCAGTCCGCGTGACCGACTTCAGCAGCGTGCCGAGCTCGGCCAGCGTGTCGGCCGAGACCGGCCGGCTGCCGGAGAGCGCGAATTCGGGCGGCGCATAGGAGACGATCCGCGCGCCGTGACGCAGCCGCGCGGCGATCGCCAGCCCGCCCGAATCGTCGAGCAGATCGACCAGAGCCGCGAAGGTCGGCGGCAGGATCGGTCCGGTGTCGACGGGTGCCGGCGGAGCGGACGCCCCCGCCCCGGCCCAGGGCGGCGCTTCGCCGGAGGATGCGGGAGCCGGCGCCGGTGCCTGCGTCGACGCGGCGGCGGGCGCAGCGGGTGCCGGAGCGCCGGCGAGCTGCCGCGCGAGTTCGCCGGGATCGGGCAGCGTCGATGCGTATATCGTCCGCAGCAGCGCCATCTCCGCCGCCTCGATCGGCAGGACTGCCTTGGCGACCTCGTCATGGCCCTTGAGGAACAGCTGCCAGAGGCGATGCAGCGCGGGGTAGGACAGATTGGCGGCCCACTCCTCGCGCGCGGTGCGCTCTTCCGCGGGCTGCGCGGCGTCGGCCGGCGTCCCGACCTTGGTCAGCGTGATGCCGTGAACGGTTTCGAGCAGTGACCGGAGCACCGACAGCGGATCGACGCCATAGTCATATTGCCGCCGCAGCGAGGCGAGCGCCCCCGCCCCGTCGCCCGCCAGGATCAGTCCGAGCAGGTCGCGCACCGCGCCGCGATCGGACAGGCCGAGCATCTGCCGCACCGCGTCCGCGGTGACGCCGCCACCTTCGAGCCCGGCATGCGCGATCGCCTGGTCGAGGATCGACAGGCCGTCGCGCGCGGACCCTTCCGCGGCGCGTGCGATCAGCATCAGCGCCTCGGGCTCGGCGACGACGCCCTCTTCGGTCGACACCCAGGCGAAGTGCCTGGCGAGCTGTTCCGCCGAGATGCGGCGCAGGTCGAAGCGCTGGCAGCGCGACAGGACCGTCACCGGCACCTTGTTCACTTCGGTCGTCGCGAACAGGAACTTCACATGCGCGGGCGGTTCCTCCAGCGTTTTCAGAAGCGCGTTGAACGCGTTCTTCGACAGCATGTGGACTTCGTCGATGATGTAGATCTTGAAGCGCGCGGTGACCGCCGAATAGCGCGACGCGTCGATGATCTCGCGGACGTCGTCGACGCCGGTATGGCTCGCGGCGTCCATCTCGATCACGTCGATATGGCGGCCCTCGGCGATCGCGCGGCAGGGTTCGCAGACGCCGCACGGGTCGATCGTCGGACCACCCTGCCCGTCCGGACCGATGCAATTGAGCGCCTTGGCGATCAGGCGCGCGGTCGACGTCTTGCCGACCCCGCGCACGCCGGTCATCAGAAAGGCATGCGCCAGCCGGTCGCGCTTGATCGCGTTGCCGAGCGTCTGGACCATCGCGTCCTGCCCGATAAGCTCGGAAAAGGTCTGCGGGCGGTATTTGCGCGCGAGCACGCGGTACGCGACATCCGCCTTAGCAGCCGGCTGCGGCGGTTCGCCCAGGTCGAAGGAATCTGACATTGCGGTCGTCATAGCGGCTGTCGGGTCCGGTGTCGAAGGGCATGGCCGGGACCGCGAATGTTGCGAATGTTGAGACGATAGCGCGATTCAACATTGGGCGTCGGGTCGACATCGGGCGTCGTCGCGGTGCAGCGCGAGGTCGGGATGCGGCCGTTCGGGACGGCGTATCGAGGGCCGGAACTGGGAACGATCTGGGCCATGGTGCGGCGTACCACAAACGCGGGCAGATTTACAGCGAAATGGAACGTTTCGGGAACGTCTTTGCGAAAGCTGTTTGGGATCAGGGGTTTGGCGGCGAAGGTAGGGGCGCCACGGCGACGCCGTGTCGTCAGACGGCGCTGTGCGCCGCTGGCCGCGCTCACATTTGCTTGCAAATGTTCGCGGTGGGAGCCGGGACGACCCGGGGCGAAATCGTTGTGGCTGCTTCCTTCCGGATCTGACCAAGTTGGCGACGACCCCGTCCGCCCGACTCCCGCTGCGCATATGGCGGGGTCGGACGGGATGATCAAGCCGCTTTACGGCCTGATCCTGGGGAAGGCCCGTTTTTAGCGGTTGACGCGAACCGTGCGGCAGACGCGCTGGCGATGATGGTTGCGGACCACGTTGCGGCAGACCTGACGCGTGCGCGTACGATGACGGACGCCGGGACGGTTGTCGTTGTGACGGACGACGGTCCGCTCATGGACGACGGTGCGCTGTGCGGATGCCTCGGCGGCGAAGCCGACGGGCGCGAGGCCGGTGAGCGCAACGAGACCGGCGGCGGCGAGGGTAAACAACTTCATGGAAAGTCTCCTGAGCGGTCTGGATTCGCGTGAATCCCATAACCTATGTTAGCAAACTCGCGCCGCCTCATTACGGTTCCGTATCAACGACGGAAACAGCGGCGAACCGGGCCGTAATAGCCGCGCTGGATCCGGCACACGACGCGCGAGCGGCCATAGCCACGCGGCCCGCCATAGCCGTAATGCGCGCGATAGCCGCCGTGGTGCCCGCGATAGCCGCCGCGATATCCATCCCGGTACCCGCCCCGGTAGCCGCCCCGGTAACCGCCATCCCGATAGCCGTCATAGCGATGGCGCGGGCCATGCCAGCCGCGGTCATGATGCCCGCCGCCGCGCGGCCCGTCCCAGCCGTAACGCTGTGCGTCCGCGGGGGCCGCTGCGACCAGGGTACCGGCGGCCAGGGCGCCAGCGGCGAAGAAAGCGATGATCCTCATGAGAGCTACTCCACTCGAGCCCCGGGCAGCGGGGCTGTATCAATGCCCCGTATACTGGGGCGGTGGGGGCTTGATCGCCGAACCGCCGTGGCTCGACGCTGAACCGGCCGTTGTCATTCTGTAAGGTTCGCTTGGTCGGTCAGCCGGGGATGCGCACCGTCAGTCCGTCGAGCGCCTCGGTCAGGCGGATCTGGCAGGCGAGCCGGCTGGTCCGGGTCGCGCCGGGGGCGAGATCGAGCATGTCCTCCTCGTCCGCGCTCGCCGGCGGCAACCGGGCGACATCGGCGGCGTCGACGATGACATGGCAGGTCGCGCAGGCAAGCTGGCCCTCGCACGTGCCCTCGAGCGGCTGGCCGTCCGCCTGGGCGGCGTCGAGCAGCCGGTCGCCGGGGGTGGCGGCGACGCTGCGCATGCTGCCGTCGCGGGCGATGAAGTGGACAATCATGGGAAGCGGACGATCATGGCCATTGCCCTTCCGCCGCGGCCGCGATCGCGTCGATCGCGGCGGCGAGGTCTGTTTCGGTGGTGTAGCGGCCGAAGCCGAGGCGGATGCTCGACCGGGCCTGGGTCTCGCTCAGCCCGATCGCGCGGAGCACATGGCTCGACCGCCCCGACCCGCTCGCACAGGCCGAGCCTGCGGAAAAGGCGATGTCGCGCAGGTCGGACATCAGCCGGTTCACGTCGAGCCCCTCGCGCCGCACGTTGAGATTGCCGTGATAGCGCGGGTCGGTGGCGCCGTTGATCGTCCAGCCGGGGCCGAGCCGGTCGCGGGCGAGCGCCCAGAGGCGCTCGACATGCGCGGCGTCCTGGTCCCTGCGGTCGGCCATCAGTTGCGCGGCGACGCCGAAGCCGGCGCACAGGGCGGGCGACAGCGTGCCCGAACGGCCGGGCGCTTCCTGCCCGCCGCCGTGCATGAGCGGAGCGAGCGTGACGCCGTCGCGGATCCACAGCGCGCCGATGCCCTTGGGACCGTGGATCTTGTGCGCGGAGATTGCGATCAGGTCGACGGTGTCGGGGATTGCTACGCGGCCATAGCCCTGGACCGCGTCGACCAGCATCAGCGCGCCGGCGGCGTGCGCGGCCTCGGCAAGCGCGGCGATCGGCTGGATCACGCCGATCTCGTTGTTGACGAGCATCGCGGCGACGACGCCTGCGCCGGATGGGACGCTGTCGACGATCCCGTCTGCGCCGACCGGCAGGATCGTCACGTCGCGCCCCTGCGCTGCTTCCGCCGCCGCGGTGTCGAGGACGGCGGCGTGTTCGGTGGCGAGCGTCGTGATCGGCCCGGCGGTGCCCTTGATCGCCCAGTTCAGCGCCTCGGTCGCGCCGCTGGTGAAGGCGATGCGGCCACCGGGGGGGAGCAGCGCCGCGACCTGATCGCGCGCCAGCTCGACCGCGGCCTTCGCGCGGCGGCCTTCGCGGTGGGGCGAATGCGGGTTGGCATGCTGCGATTCGAGCCAGGGGAGCATCGCGGCGAGCGCCTCGGGCGCGAGCGGGGTGGTCGCCTGGTAATCGAGATAGCTCATGCGGCCGCCCTGATGTCGCGGGCGATGCGCGTCCAGGCCTCGGCGAAGCGCGCGACGTCGTCGGCGGTGGTGGTCCAGCCGAAGCTGACGCGGACGACCTGCGCGGCGGCGTCGGCGGGATAGCCCATCGCGGCGAGGACATGGCTCGGCCGCATGCTGCCCGACGAACAGGCGCTGCCCGCCGAGACCGCGAACCCGGCCATGTCGAGGCGGATCAGCTGCGCCGCCGCGCCGACGCCGGGCATCCGGTAGGAGGCGATGGTCGGGATGCGGGGGCTGGCCTGCGCGACGATCTCGCCGCCATGTGCGAGGATCGCGGCGTCAAGTTCGGCGCGCAGCTCGGCGAGCGGCGCGAACCAGTCGCGCGGGGCTTCGAGTGCGGCGGCGAAGCCGAGCGCGCCGGGGAGATTCTCGGTCCCGCCGCGATAGCCGCGCTCCTGCCCGCCGGTCGGATCGAGCAGGCCGAGGTCGCGGACGAGCAGCGCGCCGATCCCGGGCGGGCCGCCGAGCTTGTGCGCGGAGACGATGATGAGGTCCGCGTCGGGGAGCGGGAGCTTGCCGGCGGTCTGCGCGCAATCGGCGATGCGGGGGGTGGCGGTCGCGGGCTGGAGGACGCCGGTTTCGCTGTTGGCGGACTGGAGCGCGGTCCAGTCCCGCCCCTCGGTCCTGACGATGCCGCCCGCATCGACGTCGAGCATGACCGGGCGGTCCGCCGCGCGCAGGACCGCGTCATGCTCGACCGCGGCCACGCCGATGCCCGGCCGGCCGCGCAGCGCGAGGCTTGCGGATTCGCTCGCGCCGCTGGTCAGGATCACGTGGTGCGGCCAGTCGAGCGCCTGCGCGATCCGGCGCCGCGCATCCTCCAGCGCCGCCCGTGCCGCGCGCCCCTCGGCATGCGGCGAGGACGGGTTCGCCCAGCGCGCCATGCCCTCCATCACCGCCGCGACGGCCTCCGGACGCATCGGCGTCGTGGCGGCGTGATCGAGGTAGATGCGGGGTTCGTTACGGGACAGGGTCGGTTCCAATTGCGAAAAGGGGTGCATTACCTATATAGCGCGCATCGTCCGGCACTCCACCCGAGTGCGTATCCCAGCTCGCGAGTGCCCATGCCAGAAGTCATTTTTCCCGGTCCCGAAGGCCGTCTCGAAGGTCGTTTTGCGCCGGGTCCGCGTCCGCGCGCGCCCGTTGCGATGATCCTCCACCCGCACCCGTCGGCGGGCGGCACGATGAACAACGCGATCGTGCAGCAGCTCTACAAGACCTTCCAGCGGCGCGGCTTTGCGACGCTGCGGTTCAACTTCCGCGGTGTCGGCAAGAGCCAGGGCGTGTTCGACAACGGCGTCGGCGAGCTCTCCGATGCGGCGAGCGCGCTCGACTGGGTGCAGAGCTTCCATCCCGAGGCGCAGACGACCTGGATCGCGGGCGTCAGCTTCGGTGCGTGGATCGGCATGCAGCTGCTGATGCGTCGCCCCGAGATCCGCGGCTTCATCTCGATCGCGCCGCCTGCCAATCTGTACGACTTCACGTTCCTGGCACCCTGCCCGTCGAGCGGCATCATCATCCAGGGCGAGGGCGACGAGGTCGCGACGCCGGGTGCGACGCAGAAGCTGGTCGACAAGCTGCGCACGCAGAAGCACATCACCATCCATCACGACACGATCCCGAAGGCGAACCACTTTTTCGAGCACGAGATGCCCGAGCTGATGGGGTCGGTGGACAAGTATCTCGACATGCGGCTGGATCCGAATTCGCCGATCCGGTGAGCCTAAGCCCTTCTCCCCTCGGGGGAGAAGGTGGCGCGTTAGCGCCGGATGAGGGCACGCTGCGAGCGTTGCGCTTCACAACGTGCCCTCACCCTCCCACCGCTGCGCGGCGGGCCCCTCCCTCTCCCCCGGGGGGAGAGGGGTTAGAGGGTCCAGATTGCTACGTTGGCGAGCAGTACCCCGGCCATTACGAGCATGAGTATGCCCTTGCGGCGGTCGTGGTTCTTCACGATCAGCGTGATGCCGCCGATCAGGCAGGCGAACATGCCGAGCATGGCGATGGCGGGCGCGGCGGCGGCGATGGCGGTCAGGGCGGCGGTCATGCGCCAGCGTTACGCCGAGCCGCGCCGATAGGGAAACCGGACGTGCCGCATTGACTTGATCGTCCGCGAAAATAGCATGGCCCCCGTCCCTTCCGGACCTGGGAGCCGCCATGCCGATCCTGATCGCCCTGCTCGTCGCGCAGGCCGCACCCACGCCCCCTGCCCCCGCGAATTGCCGCTATGACGAGGCGGCGATGCTCGCGCTCGACGAACGCGCGTTCGACCAGACACCGACCAGCGGCTGGCGACCACTCGCCGCGGCGGGATGCGATCTGGTCGCGGCGGATGCGATCGCGGCGTGGCGCGCGAGCCATGCGGGCGATCCGCGTACGGCGGGCCTGCTCAACTGGCACGAGGGACAGTTGCGCGCCAATGCCGGCCAGACCGCGCCCGCGATCGCGCTGTTCGAGGCCGCGCGCAAACCGCTGCCTGAGGATATGGGGTTCGGCTGGAACCTGTATGTCGACGGCAGCATCGCCTTTCTGCGCCGAGATCTGGCGGGCCTCGATACCGCCCGCGCCAAGCTCGCCGCACTCCCCCGGCCGGCGGGCTATGCCCCGGTCGGCGTCGACGGCAAGCCGCGCGCCTATGCCTGGCCGATGAACCTCAATATCCTCGACGGCTTCGTCGCCTGCTGGAACCGCGGCTACAAACAGGCCTATGCCTGCGCGAAGCCCGCGGTCCGCACGCTGCCGCCCGCGACCGGCTGAGATCAGCCCGCCAGCACCGCCGCATAGGCGGCGCGGTCGACATTGCCGCCCGACAGGATGACGAGCAGCCCGGGTTCGGGATGCACCTTGCCCGCCAGCAACGCCGCGAGCGCGACCGCGCCGCCGGGTTCGATCACCAGCCGCAACCGCTCCGCCGCCCAGCGCTGCGCCGCCGCGGTCTCCGCCTCGCTGACCGCGACGCCGGTCGCATCGCGGCGCGACAGGACGTCGAAGGTCAGCGGCGACACGCGCTGCGTCTGGAGCGAATCGCACGCGGTCGGCGGCGGGTTCGGCCCGACCGGCTCGATCCACGACGCTTCGAGGGACCGCCGCATGTCGTCCCACCCCTCGGGTTCGACCACCGTGATCGCCGCGTCCTTGACCGCGAGCGCGACCCCCGCCGCAAGCCCGCCGCCGCCGCACGGGACGATGATGCGGGAGGGCGACCCGAGGCCCAGCGCCGCCATCTGCGCATGCGCCTCGATCCCCGCGCTGCCCTGCCCCTCGATGATCCACGGGTCGTCGAAGCTGGGCACCAAAGTCGCGCCGCGCGCCTTGGCGAGGCGTGCGGCGATCGCCTCGCGGCTCTCGGTCGCGCGGTCATAGGCGACGACCTCCGCACCGAGCGCCAGCGTCGCGTCGCGCTTCGTGCGCGGGGCGTCCGACGGCATGACGATCGTCGCGGCGATACCGAGTCGCCGCGCCGCCCACGCCACGCCCTGCGCATGATTGCCCGACGAGAAGGCGACGACGCCGCGCGCGCGGATCTGATCGGGAATCGCGGTCAGCCGGTGCCAGGCGCCGCGAATCTTGAACGCGCCGACCGGCTGCAAGGATTCCGCCTTGAACGCGACCGCTATCCCCCGGATTTCGGCCACGAACAGCGGCGTCGGCGGCAGGATGCGCGCGATCTTCTCTGCCGCGTCACGGACCCCGGCCCGTGTCGGCTGTCGCAAAATCGTCACACGTCGTCTCCTGTGGTGCAGATGCTATTTACATGGGGGGCGAGCGCCCCTAAATCGCGCTTCCGCTGCCCCATGGGACTTCCAACCGCAAGGCAGTGTTTTCGTAATTTGTCTCAGGACATTGGAGGTCCCTTGAATTGGTCAAGCATCATATCGCGCTGGGGTTAGCGAAAGCCCATTCGACCGCCGACACTCCCCTCATCGGGGGCGGCATCGACATCGCTAAGGGGCGCCCGGTCAATCCGGTCACGCTCGTTCGTCCGCACGCTGCTGCGCGCGCCGCTCGGTTCTTCGTCGAGAAGTTCCCGGGCCGCTCGATGTATGCGGTAAAGGCGAATCCATCTCCCGAACTCCTGCAGATCCTGTGGGACAATGGCATCACGCATTACGACGTGGCGTCGATCGCCGAAGTGCGCCTGGTCGCGCGGACGCTGCCAGAGGCGACCCTGTGCTTCATGCACCCGGTCAAGGCCGAGGAAGCGATCGCCGAGGCGTATTTCACGCACGGCGTCCGCACCTTCAGCCTCGACAGCCTGGAAGAGCTGGACAAGGTCGTGCGCGCCACCCGCGAAGCCACCGACCTGACGCTGTGCGTCCGGCTGCGCGTGTCGTCCGAGCATTCGAAGCTGAGCCTTGCGTCGAAGTTCGGTGCCGCACCGCATGAAGCCAAGGAGCTGCTGTTCGCGGCCCGCCAGGCAGCGGATGCGCTCGGCATCTGCTTCCATGTCGGCAGCCAGGCGATGACGCCGGAAGCCTATTCGAACGCGATGGAGCGTGTCCGCGCGGCGATCGTCGAGGCAGCGGTCACGGTCGACGTGATCGACGTCGGCGGCGGCTTTCCGTCCTCCTATCCGGGGATGGAGCCTCCGCCGCTCGAGCGCTTCTTCGAGACGATCCACCGTGCGTTCGAATCGCTGCCCGTCAGCTATTCGTCCGAGCTGTGGTGCGAGCCCGGCCGGGCGCTGTGCGCGGAATATTCGTCGATCATCGTGCGCGTCGAAAAGCGCCGCGGGACCGAGCTGTACATCAATGACGGCGCGTATGGCGCGCTGTTCGATGCGGCGCATATCGGCTGGCGCTTCCCGGTCGAGCTGCTCCGCGAGCCGGACAGCCGTGCCAAGGACATGGAGTTCAGCTTCTATGGTCCGACGTGCGACGACATGGATCACATGGCCGGGCCGTTCCTGCTGCCCGCCGACATCCAGGCCGGCGACTATATCGAGATCGGCATGCTCGGCGCGTACGGCTCGGCGATGCGGACCGCGTTCAACGGGTTCGGATCGGACGAGACGGTGATCGTCACCGACGAGCCGATGGTCTCGCTGTACGACGAACGGTACCAGGACCTCGCGTCCAACGTCGTCACGCTGTAACCACTAGCTATTATTTCTACCGTCATTCCCGCGCAGGCGGGAATCCATAAACGCGATCGGCGCGGCTCCACCTAGCTCCCGAGTTTATGGATCCCCGCCTGCGCGGGGATGACGACGTTTGAGGATGATGACCATGACCGAAGACACCCGCATCGACGCGCAGCGCAAGGCTGAGCTCCTGTCCACCACCGTCGAACATATCGACATCACGAGCTTCGACGCGCGGCCGATCGTCGACGCGATGAAGAAGATGTCGTTCACCAGCCGCGACCTCGGCCGTGCGACCGACATTTACAACCAGATGCTCGCCGACAAGGACTGCACGATCTTCCTCGTGATCGCGGGCTCGACCTCGGCCGGCGGTTGCATGGACCTCTATGCCGAGCTGCTGCGCAACAACATGATCGACGGCATCGTCGCGACCGGCGCGACGATCGTCGACATGGATTTCTTCGAGGGCCTCGGCCACAAGCATTACCAGGCGCTCGAAGTGCCGCACGACGACGTGCTGCGCTCGCTGATGATCGACCGGATCTACGACACCTATATCGACGAGGAAGAGCTCCAGCACGTCGACCACACGATCTTCGAGATCGCCGAGACGCTGGAACCCCGCCCCTATTCGAGCCGCGAGTTCATCCGCGAGATGGGCAAGTACCTCGTCCAGCACGGCAAGAAGGAGAACAGCCTCGTCAAGCTCGCCTATGAGCATGACGTGCCGATCTTCTGCCCGGCGTTCGTCGACAGCTCGGCCGGCTTCGGTCTGGTCAAGCATCAGGTCGATGCCGCGAAGGCGGGCAAGCCGTACATGGTCCTCGACGCGATCGCCGATTTCCGCGAGCTCACCGAGATCAAGATCAAGGCGGGCACCACCGGCCTGCTGATGATCGGCGGCGGCGTGCCGAAGAACTTCATCCAGGACACCGTCGTCTGCGCCGAGATCCTCGGTCACGACGACGTCCAGGTCCACAAGTACGCGGTGCAGATCACGGTCGCCGACGTGCGCGACGGCGCCTGCTCGTCGTCGACGCTGCAGGAGGCGGCGTCGTGGGGCAAGGTCAACACCGGCATCGAGCAGATGGTGTTCGCCGAAGCGGGTTCGGTCATGCCGCTGCTCGCGTCGGACGCCTATCATCGTGGCCTGTGGAAGGACCGTCCGGTCCGCAAGTGGGGCGCGAGCTTCGACAAGGCCTGAGGCGGGCGCGCTGATCCTCCCCTGCAAGGGGGAGGATTCTGCGATTGCTCCCGGTGCGCGATTGATGCAGCCTCCTCCGGGGAACCGGGGGAGGCTTTTTCATGCATGACGACCTGATCCACAGCGAGATCCTGCGGCCGATGGTCGCGCTGATCGCCTGGACGCTGGTGATGCTGCTCTGGATGCTGGCGACGCGGCTGCCCGCGATGAAGGCGGCGGGGGTCGACCTCAGCCAGCTGGTCGGCACGCGCGCCGCCGATGCGGACCGCTCGCTGCCCGCCAGTGCGCAGTGGAAGGCGCACAACTACAACCATCTGATGGAACAGCCGACACTGTTCTACGCGGTGTGTGCGGTGCTCGCGCTCAGCCATACCGGCGACGGGGTCAACGCGTGGATCGCCTGGGCCTATGTCGGCTTGCGGATCGCACACAGCATCGCGCAGGCGACGACGAACCGGGTGCAGACGCGGTTCATCCTGTTCCTGCTGTCGAGCCTCGCGCTGATCGCGCTCACGCTGCACGCGGCGATGGCGGTATTCTGACGGGACCATTGCCGGCGATGCGTGTCGATCGCCCCTTCCCCTGCGCAATCGAGATCGGCTAGCTACCGCGCCATGACCTTCGACCGCCGAACCTTGCTCGCCCTGCCGCTCGCGGCCGGGATCGCCCCCGCCGCCCTGCTCTCCGACGCCGCCGGCCAGTCCGCGGCCAATGGCGGGACCAGTCGAGGCGCGCGGCTCGCCGGCGATCCGGTCTGGCCGCCCGCCGAGCGGTTCGCGCTGTGGCCCGGCATTCCCGCCGGCGCGCCGACCCCGCTGCCGCGCCCGCGCCCGGTGATCACCGGACGCCCGGGCGGCTACCGCGACGTGCAGATGCGCGGCGTCGTCCAGCCCGAGGTCGGCGTGTTCCGCGCCGCCCGCCCCGATGGCCGTGCGGTGCTGGTGTGCCCCGGCGGCGGCTATTCGATCACCTCGCTGCGCAACGAGGGGATCGACGTCGCACGGGTGCTGAACGGCTTCGGTGTCACGGTGTTCGTGCTCAGCTACCGGCTGCCTGGCGAAGGCTGGGCGGACCGCGCCAACGTGCCGCTGTCCGACGTGCAGCGCGCGATGCGACTGATCCGCGCCAATGCGCGGCGCTATGCGATCAACCCCGAGACGCTGGGCGTGCTCGGCTTTTCGGCGGGCGGGCATCTTGCCGGGTCGCTCGAGATCCATCATGGGCTCGAGGTCTATCGCCCGGTCGATGCCGCGGACCGGCTGTCGGCGCGGCCGGCCTTTGCGGGGCTGATGTACGCGGTGTCGAACATGGATCCGGGGCGCAGCCATGGCGGGTCGCGCGCGCAGCTGCTGGGGCCCAATCCCGATCCGGCGATGCAGGCGCGCTATGCGATCGACCGCAATCTGCGCAGCGGCGACGCGCCGCTGTTCCTGGTCCATGCCGAGGATGACGACACGGTGCCGGTCGCCAACAGCCTCGACATGCTCGCCGCCGCGCGCCGCGTCGACATTCCGGTCGAGGCGCATATCCTGCGGCGTGGGCGCCACGGCTTCGGCACGCGCCTGCCCGCGAGTTCGCCGGGTTCGCTCTGGCCGCAGTTGTTCGACCGCTGGATGCGCGAGGCGATCGGGCCCGAAGCGCCGCTCTGACGGCGGGTGTGTGTGCCCCCTCCGTTCGCCCTGAGCGAAGTCGAAGGGCAGGCCGCGAACGCTGGCGCCGGGCCTAGCCGAACACCCGCTTCAGCGACCGTTCGAGCATCATCAGCTGCCACAGCGTGCGGCCATGCTCGGCACGTCCGCCGCGATGCGCCTCGGCGAGCGCGGTGATCGCGGCCATGTCGAACCAGCCCGTCTCGGCGAGCATCCGCGATGATCCGAGCGCGCTCGCCTCGCCCGCCAGCGCGCCGCGGAACCACGCGCTGATCGGCGTCACGAAGCCCATTTTCGGGCGATAGAGGATCTCCTTCGGCAGATAAGGCTCCATCGCCTTCTTCATCAGCCATTTGCCCTCGCCGTGACGCAGCCGCATGCCGACGGGCAATGTCGCGCAGAACTCGACCAGCCGGTGGTCGAGCAGCGGTTCGCGCGCCTCAAGCCCGACCGCCATGCTGGTGCGGTCGACCTTGGTCAGGATGTCGCCGGGCAGCCAGTGCTTGAGATCGGCATATTGCGCGCGGTCGATCGCGTCGCGCGCGGGCGCATTGGCCATCGTCGCGACATAGCGTTCCTCCGCGCGGTAGCCGCCCAGCGCGGCC
The DNA here is from genome assembly GCF_034045155.1 of Sphingomonas sp. CFBP9019. Taxonomy (NCBI): domain Bacteria; kingdom Pseudomonadati; phylum Pseudomonadota; class Alphaproteobacteria; order Sphingomonadales; family Sphingomonadaceae; genus Sphingomonas; species Sphingomonas sp. CFBP9019. The sequence continues at coordinate 255,477 of NZ_JAXCWK010000003.1, forward strand.
TGCGCGGCGCCCGAGAACAGCCGGGCGCGGACCTCGGGCGTCGTCACGCCGACCGAGCGGGCATAGGCCTCGCCGCCCCCTGCCGCGAGCGCGAGCAGCGTCGATTTCGCGCGGAACGGTCGCGGCGCCCAGTCTGCCTTGGGGTAATGCCGACCGAGCGCGCCGAAAATCTGCGTCCTGAGATGCGCGGGGAGCATGCCGCGCACGCGTTCCTCCGCCGCCTGGAAGCGGTAGCGGCGATAGCCCGCGAGCGCCTCGTCCGCGCCGTCGCCCGACAGCGCGACCGTCACCCGCTCGCGCGCCAATGCGCAGACCTGATAGGTGGCGAGCGCGGATCCGTCGGCGAACGGCTCGTCGAACGCGGCGACCAGCGTGTCGATCAGCGCAAAGTCGTCGGGATCGACCACGCGCTCGGCATGATCGGTCGCGAAGCGGCGTGCGATCGTCGTCGCATGGCCGCGCTCGTCATGCCCCGCCTCGTCGAAGCCGATCGTGCAGGTCCGGACCGCGCGCGGGCTCGCCTCCGCCATCAGCGCGACCACCGCCGAGCTGTCGACCCCGCCCGACAGGAACGCGCCCAAGGGCACGTCGGCGACCATCCGCGACCGCACGCCCGCGCGCATCCGCTCGACCAGTTCCTCGCCCAGCGCCTTGGTGGAGCCGGTCGCGCGGTTGGAGAAGTCGACGTCCCACCAGCGGCGCGGCGCGGGCATGCCGCGCCCGCGCTCGATCAGCAGGAAATGCCCGGCCGCGAGCTTCTTCACGCCCGCGACGAGGCAGGCGTCGTCGGGGACGTAGCCGAGCGCCATGTAATCCTCGACCGCGGACAGATCGGGCGCGCGCCGGACGAGCGGGTTGGCGAGCAGGCCCTTCAGCTCGGAGGCGAACGCCACCGACCCGTCCGCCAGCTCGACATAATGAAGCGGCTTCACCCCCAGCCGGTCGCGCGCGAGGAACAGCGCGCGGGCGCCCGCGTCGTGGATCGCGAAGGCGAACATGCCGTTCAGCCGGTCGAGCATCGACGGCCCCCAGGCGCGCCAGCCGTGGAGCAGCACCTCGGTATCGCCCGCGGTCCGGAACCGGGCGCCGGCCGCGATCAGGTCGGCGCGAAGCTCGGCGAAATTGTAGATCTCGCCATTATAGCTGATCGTCAGCTCGCCATCGGACATCGGCTGCGGCGAGCCTTCGAGGTCGATGATCGACAGCCGGCGATGCCCCAGCCCGACGCCCGGCGCGGTCCAGATGCCGTCGCCATCGGGACCACGATGCGCGAGCGCGGCGATCATCGCCTGGATGCGGTTCGGATCGACCGGCTTTGGCGTGCCCGGGTGAAAGATCCCGGCAATCCCGCACATTCAGCGCAGGCCCGCGGCGTGATCGGCGACCGTGCCGACCGGTCCGAGCGCGGCAAGGAAGCGCGCCATCGGTCGCGGATCGCCGCCCTCGACCGACAGATGCACCGCAACCGCGCGCTGCGGTCCGCCGAACAGCCGCGCCTTCATCGTCTCGATCTTCACGATCATCCCGTCATCGGTGGTAGCATCGCCGACCCGGTACCACGTCGCGACGATGCGCTCCACGGGTCCGGGCGCGGTAATCCGCATCGCCGAACCGCGCGCGCCCGCGGCGTCCGCGACCGGGGGCAGGTCGGCGACGCGGACCCAGCGATCCTCCTCGCGCAGCACGCCCGTGCCGAACGCGATCAGCTCGTGCCCGTCGCCCTGCCGCCCGAATACCGCGAGCGCCATGTCGACGGTCGCGCCCGAGGCGTCGGCGTAGCGGCCGAACAGATAATGGTCGGCGCCCGGATACCAGGGCATCCACGGCGCGCGGACGCTGACATCGACGCGGTGCCAGCCGGGCACGTCGGGCAGCGTGATATGCGCTGGCAGCATTTGCCGCCGCTCGGCGATGGCCGTGCTCCACGCGGGAAACGCCGATGCCACCGCCAGCACGAGCAGCGTGATGATGGCGAGGTCGCCGCGATAGCGCGGGACCGCCTGCAGCTGCGCGGGATCGAAGGCGGGATCGTCGGGCGCGCGGTCGAACCAGCGCCAGCCGATCGCGAGCACCGCCGCCATCACGAGCGCGAAGAACAGCCAGCCATAGACGATGTGATCGATCCCCGTCGCCGCCTCGACCGAGGTCAGCTCGGCGGCCCAGATCGTCCCGAACGCACGAAACCCGTTGGCGACGACCGGCACGACCACCGACACGGCGAGAAACACCGCCCGCCGCCGCCACGACACGAAGCAGACATTGGCGACCAGCACCGCGAACGCGACCATCGCGATCACGAACTTGGCGCCCGAGCACGCCTCCGCGACCTCGAAATAATAGCGGCCGGCATGGATCAGCACGCCGTCGACGACCGCGGGCACGCCGACCAGATGCAGCAGCGGCATGACGATCGCGACCGTCACGGCCTGCAAGGGCGGCTCGATCCCCTCGCCAAAGGGCACGAGGAACAGCGCATAGCCGAGCGGAAACAGCAATCCGCGCGCGACATTGGGGCCGAGGATCGCGACGACCGCGCCCTGCAGCATCAGTACCAGCCCCAGTTGCCGCGCGAGATTGACCGAGGCCGCGTCGCCCATCAGCCACCCTGCCCCGCCGACCGCGACCAGCGCCAGCCCCGGCCACCAGCCAACGGGCGTCAGCTGCGCGAGCGCGCCACGCCGCTGCCACACCAGCCAGGCGATCACCGGGGTAATGAACAGGCAGTGGCCGAAGGTCGTGCTGGTCCACCAGATCGTCGTCAGATCGGCGACGTCGCGGCGGAACAGCGCGAGCAGCAGGGTCGCCGCGATGCCGAGCGCGAGCAGATGCCGGGGCCAGGACGTCGCGGGGCGATCGGTCACGATGCGGACTGGCCGCCATCGACTCCGAACAGCGCGTCGAGCGGTGCGAGCCGCGCGTCCCAGCCATAGCGTCGCAGCACCTGCGCGCGCGCGGCCCGCCCGAGGTCGGCCGCGTCGGCGGGTTCGTCGAGCAGCGCGAGGACCTGCGCGGCGAATTCGCGCGCGTCCGCCGCGACGCGGATCGTGCCGGCGTGGTCGATGCCCTCCGCTGCCGCCGCCGAGGCGACGACAGGCCGCGCCATCGCCATCGCCTCCAGCACCTTGTTCTGGATGCCGCGGGCGAGTTTCAGCGGGGCGACGCAGACATCGGCCGCGGCGAGCCAGCCGCGCACGTCGTCGACCGCGCCGGTGACGATCACCGCCTCGCCTGCCAGCGCCTGCACCGCCGGAGTCGGGGCGCGGCCGACGATCGCGAACCGCGCCGTCGGGTGTTGCGTGCGGATCCGGGGGAGGATGTCGCGGGCGAACCACGTCACGGCGTCGATATTGGGGCGGTAGTCCATCTGGCCGGTGAAGACGATCAGTGGGTCTGCGTGGGCGCTGCCGATGACCAGCCCACTCTTCACCTCCCCGGCGGAGGCCGGGGTCCAGTTGGGCGATGTTGATGGCGACGGACTGTCCGCTGTTACTGCGACCTTTCCAACTGGGCCCCGGCCTTCGCCGGGGTGGTAAGTATGGGTTGGGGTCTGCCCGCCATGCGCAGCCGGGTCGGGCGCGCCGCCCTTCACCTCCCCGGCGGAGGCCGGAGTCCAGTTGGGGGACGTTGATGGCGACGGACTGTCCGGTGTTACTGCGGCCTTTCCAACTGGGCCCCGGCCTTCGCCGGGGTGGTAAGTATGGGTTGGGGTCTGCCCGCCATGCGCAGCAGGGTCGGGCGCGCCGCCCTTCACCTCCCCGGCGAAGGCCGGGGTCCAGTTGGGGGACGTTGATGACGACGGACTGTCCGGTGTTACTGCGGCCTTTCCAACTGGGCCCCGGCCTTCGCCGGGGTGGTAGGGTGGGGTTGCGGCCTGCCCAGACTTGCCAGCCTTCCCCGCCGGATCGAACGTGGCGGAGTCGATGCCGTTCTCGACCGCGAGGATGCGGCCGGTGGCGCCGCCGGTGTGGAACAGGGCGGCTTCGGCTTCGCTGACGAACAGGCTGGCGGAGACCCTCGCCGCAACCCCCCGCTCGAAGGCCCCTAACAGCCGTGCCTCGCGGCGCATCATCCAGCGCATCGGGCCGCGCGCGTCATCCGCGAAGCCTGCGAACTTGGCGGAGTCCATGTCGACGAAATCCATGACCACGGGTGGCCCGTCATCGGGGAGGTACTGCGCCATCTGACCCGAGAAACAGTAGATGCCGTCGACGCGTGGCAGGATGCGAGCGACCGCGGCCTGCATGGCGGGAGAAGCGAACGCCGTCAGCGAGACGGGCTTGCCGGTGGCCAGCGCCTCGAGTCCGGCGCGCGCCTGCGACTTGCCGCGTGGCAGGATCGTGCAGCTCGCCAGCATGTCCGTGAAGGCCGCAGGCGGATCGAGGTCCGCCGCGTCGTCGGCAAATGCGACGAGATGGACGCGCATGCGTGCGCTGAGATAACGGAGGACGTGGAAGCTGCGGATCTTGTCGCCGCGATCGGGCGGGAACGGCACGCGGTGCGCCAGGAACAGCAGATCGCTCACCCCAGACCCCGGGAGATCCACGGCCCGGCGAGATTGGCCGCCCAGAGCGGCATCTTCTTCCAGCTACGCACCATCAGCGCATATTTGGGATTGAGCGGATTGACCTCGCGCGCGGGGCCGTCGCTGCGCTTGGCATAAAGCCGCGGCACGGGCGTAAATCCCCAGTTCTTCTTGAACGCGGCCGCGCCGGTACCGGTCTTGGACCGTCCGAAATCGAACCGCGTGCAGCCGCGCGCACGGGCATGCGCCATCAGCGCGAAATACATCCGGTCGTTCGCGCGCAGGCCGCGCGCCGCCTCGGTCCCGCCGCCCCAATAGGGATAGACCGTCCCGCGGTGATAGAGGCTGAGCACGCTCGCGACCGCGCGGCCGCGGTGGCGGACGGTCAGCACGTCGGCATCCATCGTCTCGACGACGCTGCGGAACAGCCGCGCGGGAAAGACCGGCGTCCCCAGATTGCGCACCGATTCGGCATAGACGCGGTAATGCTCGGCGAGCATCGCCCGGTCGCGGCCGGTCGCGATGTCGAGATCGAGGCCGAGCGCGCGCCGCACCTCGGCGCGCTGCTTGCGCGGGATGGCGAGCAGTTCGGCATCGTCATCCGCCGCCAGATCGCGCGCGAACCCCAGATAGCTGTCCGCGTCACTGTCCCAGCCCGCGGGCACAGCGCCACCGCGAAGCTCGACCGACGGGCAGCCGCGCCGCTGCGCCAGCTCCCAGGCCGCCGCCGCGAGCGGCTCGACCGCGGCATCGCCGAGCACACCGCCATCGACCGCGAACCCCGCCGAGACGAGCGCCCGTCCGAACAGCGGCGACCGCATCTCGGTCAGCGGCAGCACGCCGGTGATCGTGCCGCCCCGCTCCGCGACCAGATAGCGTGCGCGCTGGCCACAGCCGTGCGCGACCGCGAGGCTCCAGGCGGGCAGATGGAACGGCGTCGCCGCCGCCGTCACATCTACGAACGCCGCGATCCGCGCGCGCTCGTCCGCGTCGGCGAGATCCGCCTCGCGCACGGTGGCCGTCGTCACCGCAGCCGACCCGCCTCAACCGCGACCGCGACATCGACGCGGCCCCAGTCATGCCGCCCGATCAGCCCGCGCAGCTTGCCCGCCATCGCGCCAAGCCGCGAATAATGCCGGATCTTCGAGCGCAAAGGTGCCGCCGCGACGCGCGGCTGGGCGGGATCGATCTCCCAGGGGTGGAAATAGAACATCGCCGGGTGGTCGGCGGCGTTCACCTGGCGCACCGCGAAATCCATCAGCGCGGCGGGCAGCAGCCGGAAGAACCCGCCCCCCGTGGCGACGCGACGCGTGCCGAACTGCGCGACGGTGACGGGCACTTCGAGCAATGCGCTGTCGGCCAGCGGGCGGAAGGCGAAGCGCGGTGCGTCGCGCCATCCATAATGGTCGTGCGCGAGCGGTGCGACGCTCGACGAATAGGCATAGTTCCCTTCGGCCAGCACGGCGTGCGCCCAGGGCGTGCGCTGGTCGATCGAGAAGCTCGGCGCGCGGTAGCCCGTGACACGCTGTCCCGCCGCATCCTCGATCGCGGCGCGCGCACGCGCGAGGTCGGCGCGGAACAGGCCTGCGTCCATCGTGAAGACGCGCTGGTGATCCCAGCCATGGCTCGCGATCTCGTGCCCGGCATCGACGATCCGGCGGATCAGCGCAGGATAGCGGTGCGCGACCCAGCCGAGCGTGAAGAAGGTCGCGTGCACGCCGCTTTCGGCGAACAGCGCGAGCACCGCATCGGTATTCGCCTCGACGCGCGGCTGGAGGCCGTCCCAGTCGGCCTTGTCGATCACCGTCTCGAACGCGCCGACCTGGAACCAGTCCTCGACATCGACCGACATGCCGTTGCGGATCGGGCCGGCCTTTACCGCCGTCGTCACCGGATCACGCCGCGTCGTGCCAGTGCGACGCGCCGCGGATCGGCTTGTAATCGGGCCTAGGCTCGTCGCCCTCGACCCACTCGACGAGCAGCGTCAGGACACGGCGCAGCGCCTGGTCCTGCTGCTCGACCCGCGCCTCGAGCATCGCGAGACGGTCGAGGACCGCAGGGTCGGTGGCCGGGTCGGTGGCGGGGTCGGACGTGCCGCGCGGCTGTGCCTTGGGTTCGGCGGCGGGTTCGGGGGCAGGCTCGGGCGTGGGCGTCGTCGCGCGTGTCGGCAGGTCCGCGGTCAGGTCGCTCTGCACGGCGCGGACGACGGCGCCGTCGATGACGCGCAGATCCTCGATCGCGGCATAGAGCATGACGCGGCCCGCCAGCATGTTGAGGCGGCGGGGGATGCCGTCCGACCCGTCGAACAGCGCGGCGACCGCGTCGTCGGTGAACGCCGGATTGCCCTCCCAGCCGACCACCGACAGGCGGTGCGCGATATAGTCGGCGACCTCATGCGGCTCCATCGGGTCGAGATGGTGGATCGCGATCACCCGCTGGCGCAACTGTTCGAGCCCGTCGGAGCCGTGGAGCCGGTCACGGAATTCGGGCTGGCCGAGCAGCAGGATCTGCAGCAGCGCATGGCCGGCGGTCTGGAAATTGGACAGCATCCGCAGTTCCTCGAGCGCGGACACGGGCAGCGCCTGCGCCTCGTCGACGATCAGCAGCGTGCGCTTGCCGGTCCGTGCGACGGCGTGCAGCCCGCGTTCGATCGCGGTCAGCAACTGCGCCTTTTCGAGCCCCGCCGGGTCGACACCGAGCGCGGTCGCGACGATCCGCAGCAGGTCGCTCGCCTCGATCGCGGTCGACACCAGCCGGATCGCGTTCAGGCTCTGATGGTCGATCGTGTCCATCAGATGCCCGACCAGCGTGGTCTTGCCCGCACCGATATCGCCGGTCATGACGATGAAGCCCTCGCCCTGCGCCAGGCCATAGCCGAGATACGCCATCGCCTTGCGATGCGTCCCCGATTCGAACCAGAATTGGGGATCCGGGGTGAGCTGGAACGGGCGTCCCGTCAGTCCGTAATGTTCGTCGTACATCTGCCAAATATCCTAGAACTGATACCGTGCACCGAGCAGCGCCTGTGCGGACCAGTCGCTGTCGAAGTCGCCGACCTTGAAGCTGTATAACCCGAGCGACGCGGTCGTGCCGAGCCGTCCGAAATTGCGGTAATAGGTGCCGGTCGCGCCATAGGACCAGACCCCGCCATCGCCCGCGGTAACGAAACCGCCGCCGAGCTGGCTGTCGAAATAGTTCACGAACGCGGTCGCATTGATCCCCGATACCGAAGACAGCGACCGCGCGAAATAGAGTTGGCCGTAATAGCTCTCGTCCTCGAGGCCGGTGACGACGAGGCCGGGCGCGCCGCGCGGCGCGAACAGCCGGCGATTGGCATAGCCGATCCCCCCGCCGAAGGTCGTCCGCCCGCGCGTCGCGACGAGCACCGCGTCGATCCCGCGCGCACGGTAGCTCGAGGTGGAGATCGACTGGAACACGTCGTCGAGGCAGCCGCCCGGTGCCGCGCCGGTCGCGCCGAAGACGCAGCCGTTGAACTGCTGCGCAAAGCCCTGGTTGGGCGCGAGGAAGCTCGTCGGCAGGTTGGCGAGGCCGGTGCGCAGCTGGCGGCCGAAGGTCTGCACGCCGTCATAGACGTTGACCGCGACGCCGACGTCCTTCGACGCCTGGTAGGTCGCGGTGCCGGTGAAGCTGAGCGAGCCATAGCGTTCGCCGATCCGTGCCTCGACCGAAGTGCGCCGGTTCGGCCGCCAGATCACGCCCGCGTCGTAATAGAGCCCGTCGGTGCGATAGGCGATGCGGAGCGGCGATCCCGGCGCGGTCCGGAACCGGCCGTCGCGTTCGAGCACGGGGACGCCCGCGGCATCGACCAGCGCATCCTTCTGGCTCGTCTCGATCCGCTCATAGCCGAGGCCCGCGGTCAGCGCGACATAGGGCGACACCGGCAGCACCGCGTCGCCGCGGCCGAAATAGCCCTGGTAGCGCTGGCTGAGCTGGCCCGCGGTCTCGCGGTCGAACCCCGCGCTCGCGGTCAGCCCGACCGGCAGCAGCGTGCCCGGCCGAAACCCGGCGCTGGCGGTCGCGGTGTGGCCGATCGAATCGTCGTAATAATCGAGCCGCTGCCCGCCGGTCGCGGCGGTGCCGAAGGTCGGGGTCTCGACCTTGGTATAGCCCAGCCGGTAGTTGGCGTTGAGCGCGACGTCGCCCGCCTGCGCGGCGAAATTCGGGCCGCCATAGACGGCATAGACCTGCGCGATGTTCGACACGTTGCCGACCAGCACGCCGGGCGCGGCGCCGCGGATGTCCGAGCGCGATCGCGTGGCGATTCCGCCTGCTTCCAGCGAGAGGTTGCGCGTCAGCTGCGCCTCGACCCGCGCGAGGCCCGAATGGATGTCGGTGTCGCCGATATCGTCGTCATAGGCGAAGCGGCGTTCGTAGCGATAGCTGACCTGCCCGTTGATCCGCGCGGTCGACACCGCCGCATCGACGCCCGCCGCGAGCGAGGTGTAGGTGAGCACGTCGCCACCGCCGAGATCCGCGGTGAGGATCTGCGTCGCCTCAATATAGGGCCGTATGACGACACGCCGCGCGCCCTGCCCGCTACCGGATCCCGTTTCGGAGACCGACTGGGCGAGTGCAGGCCCTGCGACGAACAGCGCCGCGGCCCCGCCGAGGATCAGGCGGACATCGCTCACCGGGCGCCGCCTTGCTCGTAATAGCTGCCGAACCGCGCGCCGCCGGGAACGAACGACACCGCGTTGAGCACCAGCTGGATATGCTCGCAGCTGTCGAGCCGATTGACCGCGGCGCGGACCTCGCTTTCGGGCGTATGATCGGCGCGGACGACGAGCATGACCTGCCCGACCAGCATCGCGAGCACGCCCGCGGGCGACGCGGCGAGCGCAGGCGGCGAGTCGAAGATCACGATGCGCCGCGGATCCGCCGCGAGCAGCCGCGCGAGCACCGCGCGGGTCCGCGCGCTGGCGAGCAGTTCGGTATCCATCGTGGTCCGGTCGCCCGCGGGCAGGATCGAAAGATGCGGCACGTCGGTGCGGATCACCAGCGTCTCGACGTCGATGCTCGTATCGGCCAGCGCATCGAGCAGGCCGGGGCCATCGTCGAGCCCGAGCTGCCGCAGCACGTCGGGCTTGGCGACATCGGCATCGACCAGCAGCACCTCGGTATCGCGCTCCGCGGCGATCGAGAGCGCGAGGTTGATCGCGCAGAAGGTCTTGCCGTCGTTCGGCCGCGCCGAGCAGACGAGGATCGTGCGCGCCTTGTCGGGCACCGCGCTGGCCTCGATCTGCGCGCGCGTGATCAGCAACTGTCGCTTGATGAGGCGGAACTCCTCCGCCAGCGGGCCGACCGGCGCGCCGGGCACCATCATGCCGTTCGCCGCCAGCATCCCGCGATCGATCATCGCCGTGTCGCTGGCGACGAACGGCAGATGAAACTCGTCGGGCAATTCCTGCCCGATCGGCGCGCGAAGCTCGGGCGGGATCGCGAGGAAGGTCGCATCGTCGGAGTCCGGCGCGTCGGCTTCGAACGCGGCAACGGGCTCGGCGGCAGGCTCGGGCGCGCGTGCCGGTTCGACCGGCGGCACCGGCGGCCGGGCGCGCACGTGCTGGTTGAAGTCATAGACCGTGGCGGCCCGTTCGAGCAGCGACGGCGCGCGTGGCGGCTCGCCGCTGGCTTCGTGCGATTCGGGGATCTTGCTACGCATGGTCACGTCCTCAGGCCGCCAGGCCACGCTGCAGGATCTCGACACCCAGCAGCAGCACATAGGCGGCGCCGAGTGCTGCCGTGCCGCCGAGGAACATCCGGAACTGCTTGGCGCGCAGCTCGGACTGGGTGCGCGTCACGACTTCGCCGATCGACCCGATCACCGGCATCCCCGCGACGCGTTCGAGCCGGGCGCTCGTCGCGAACGTGCCGCGGAGCTGGCCGAGCAGGAACGCGCCGCCGATCCCGGCACCGAGCCCGGCGATCAGCACGCCGGTCAGCAGCAGCATCCGGTTCGGTGCGCTCGGCTTTTGCGGCGTGGTCGGCGGGTCGATCACGCTGAACTTGACGCGATCGGTCTGCGACTGCGCCTGGCCGCGGAGCGCGATCTGTTCGCGCTGGGTCAACAGCTGGTCATACTGGTCCTTCAGGACCTGATAATCGCGGTCGATCGCGCCCTGTTCCGCGGCGACGGTCGGATCCTCGGAGAGCTTCGCGTTGAGCTGGTCGAGATCGCCCTGCAGCTGCGCGCGGCGGATCCTGAGCGACGCGACCGCCGCCTGCTTGTCCGCCATCATGGCCTGCAGCGAGACATAGAGCGGATTGGGCGACGAGCCCGCGCCGCTGCCGCCCGACAGCGGTTCGCCGCGCGCCGCCGCGGTTGCCTGGGCGAGCTGCGCGCGCAGTGCGACGACGTCGGGATGGCTTTCGGTATAGCCGCGCGCACGGGCATCGGCGAGCTGCCCCTGGATCGCCGCCAGCCGGGCGCGTGCGGGTCCGGCCGCACCGGCGACGCCGCCGCTGCCCGCGACGGTTCGCGCGACGCCGGCCATCTGTCCCTGCACCGCCGCCAGTCCCGATTGCGCCGCCGCGAGATCGCCATCGACCTGCGCCATCTGCGACCGCGCGGCACCGATCCGGTCGGCGACCGACCCGGTGCCGGGCAGCGCGCCGAGATAGCGGTTCTGGAAGTCGGCGCGCTTGGCCTCCGCGTCCTGCAGCTGCTTCTGCCGCTGCGCCAGTTGCTTGTCGAGAAAGCTGAGGCTCTGGCTGGTGCTCGTCCGGTCGCCTGCCAGATTGCCCTCGACGAAGATGTCGATCAGCTTCTGCGTGATCGTCCGCGCCAGCTTCGGACTCGCCGCGGTCGTCGCGATCTCGAACAGATTGTCCTGCGCCGACGTGACCTTGATCGACTGGGCGAGGCTGGCGACGCGGTCGGCGACGTCGCGGTCGCTGGCCACCGTGTTGGCGAGGTCGGTGCCGCGCACGACCTTCTCCAGATTGACCGCGGAGGTCAGCGTCTGGCGGATCGTGTCGATGTCGGTGCGGCTCGAGGCCGACGGCTGGTCCATGCTCGCGGGCAGCAGGTTCTGCATCTGGACGAAGACGCGCGCGCGCGATTCATAGCGGCTCGGGATCTGCGATACGAACAGCCAGCCGAGCACGCACACGCCCCACGCGATCGCGAGCGCGAGCCACCGCCGCGTCCAGATCGCGTGCAGCGCGACCCGCGCCTCGTCATAGATGCCGTTCATACCGACACGCCTCAGAACATCGATTCGGGGATGATGATGACGTCACCGGGCTCGAGCCTGACATTGGCGGACGAATCGCCCTTTTTCAACAGGTTCGAGATTTGCAGCGAGAACTCGCTCTGCTTGCCGCTCGCCCGGTCGTAGCGCACCAGCCGCGCCTTGTTGCCCGCCGCATACTGGCTGAGCCCGCCGACCGCGATCATCGCGTCGAGCAGCGTCATATTGGCACGATAGGGAATCGAGGCGGGCTTTTCGGTCGCGCCGACGATGCGGACCTGCTGGCTGTAGGTGCCGCTGAAATTCTCGACGATCACCGAGACGATCGGGTTTTTGACATATTCGCCGAGCGCCTTCTTCATGTCGTCGGCGAGCTGGGCGGGCGTCTTGCCGACCGCGGACATGTCGTTGACCAACGGCGTCGTGATCCGGCCGTCGGGGCGGACCTGGACCTTCGACGACAGTTCGGGATTGCGCCAGACGAAGATGTTGAGCTGATCGAGCGGGCCGATCACATATTCCTCGCCCGGCAGCTCCTTGTTCGCGACATAGGCTGCGGGCGGCAGTTCGGGCGGACCGCCGGTGCTGCTGCAGGCGGCCAGCGACGACGCGGCGAGCCCCAGCGTGAACAGGGAACGGGAAACGGGTCCGGAACGCATGGGCACTGATCTCCTGGCGCCATCCCGGCAACGGGTGTCCGATGGCCGGTTAAACTCGCACGGGCTATGCAGGGAAACAGGTGAAGATAGCGTTTAGGAGCGCCCCGCAACCCCGCCCGCCGCCACGCTCATGGCTGGGGTTGGACTGAAGTAACGATCTCGAGCGCGGGTGGATGCCCGAGAAACGCCGCCGGGCTCGCGCTGGCGCCGTATGCGCCCGCCATGAAGATCGCGATCAGGTCGCCGGGCACGACCGGCGGCAGCGCGACGCGGTCACCGAGCCGGTCGAGCGGGGTGCACAGCGGTCCCACGACCGACACTGCGTCCGCGGCCGCCGCCTCCCCCATCCGCGCGGCGACCGCGATCGGATAGTTGCGCCGGACCACGGTGCCGAAATTGCCGCTCGCCGCGAGCTGATGGTTCAGCCCGCCATCGACCACGACGAAGACTTCGCCCTGGCTGTGCTTCACGTCGATCACGCGGGTCAGGTACACGCCGGCCTCGGCGACCAGCCACCGCCCGAGCTCGATCGCGAACCGGGTGTCCCGCAGCACCGCCGCGCGTGTCTCGAGTGCCGCGTGCAGCGCCGCGCCGACCCGCTCGACGTCGAGCGCGATGTCGTTGGCGAAATAGGGGACGCCGAACCCGCCGCCCAGATTGACCAGCGGCGGCGCGACGCCCGCCGCGTCGGCGAGTCGCGCGGCGAGGTCGAGCGTGGCCGCCTGCGTCTCGATGATCGCGCCCGCGTCGAGCGCCTGGCTGCCCGCATAGATGTGGAACCCGCGCCAGTCCGCGCCCGCCGCGACGATGGCGCGCACCAGCGCTGCGGCACGCTCCGCATCGACGCCGAAGGGCGAGGCGCGGCCGCCCATCCGCATCCCCGATCCGCGCAGTTCGATATCGGGGTTCACGCGCACTGCCATCCGCGGCGCGATGCCGAGCCGCGCGCCGATCGCGAAGCCGCGCGTGGCCTCGCCCTCCGATTCGACGTTCAAGGTCGCGCCCGCGCGGATCGCCGCGGCGAGTTCGTCGTCGCGCTTGCCGGGACCGGCAAAGCTGATCGCGTGCGCCGGCTTGACCGACAGCGCCATGCCGAGCTCGCCTGCCGACGCGACGTCGAGCCCGTCGACCAGCGGTGCGACCGCCGCGAGCAGCTCCGAATGCGGGTTCGCCTTCATCGCGTAGTGGAGGTCGATCGCGGGCATCGCCGCGCGAAACCGCGCGATCCGCGCCGCGACGATGGCGCCGTCATAGACGAACAGCGGCGTGTCGCCGGCCTGTGCGACCCAGTCTGCCGCGGACCGCCCGCCGATCGTCAGCGCGCCCAACTGGTGCGCAAATTCGGGCGGCAACGCCCCCATCGGCTTCATCATGCGTGTTCCTGTTCCTGTGCCGACGACCATGCCCGGACCTCGGCCGCGATCGCGGACCGGTCGAGCTTGGCGTTGGCGTTGCGCGGCAGCGCGTCGCGCCACAGATAGCCGGCGGGCTGCATGAAGCTCGGTAGCGCGGTGCGCAACCGGGTCCTGAGCGCGGGCTCGGCCGCCGCGTCGCCCGCGAGCATCACGACGATCGCCTGCCCCAGCCGCCGATCGGCCACGCCGACCGCGACCGCCTCGCGGGCTTCGTTGCCGGCGAGTACCGCCTCCTCGACCTCGAGCGGGCTGATCCGGTTGCCCGCGCTCTTGATCATCTCGTCGTCGCGGCCGACGAAGCGGAGCAGCCCGTCCGCGCCCTCGACCACCGTGTCGCCCGACCAGACCGCCATGCCCTTGCCATCGGGCGCGGGGCGGAAGCGCTTCGCGGTCCGCTCGGCATCGCGCCAATAGCCCTGCGCGACCAGCGGCCCGGCATGCACCAGCTCGCCCGGCTCGCCCGGCGCGGCGCGGGTGCCGTCGGGCCGGATCACCGACACCTGCGCGAACGGGATCGCACGCCCCATCGCGTCGGGGTGCGCGTCGATCAGCGACGGGTCGAGATAGGTCGAGCGGAACGCCTCGGTCAGCCCGTACATCGCGTAGATATCCGCGCCGGCGAACCGCGCACGCAGCCCTGCGACGAGCCGCGGGGTCAGCGCGCCGCCCGAATTGGTCAGCCGCCGCAGCCGCGCCGCGGTCTCCGCCGGCCAGTCCGCCTCAAGCAACTGCACCCAGAGCGGCGGTACCCCCGCCAGCGTCGTCGCGCCGACCCGCTCGACCGCCTTCACGACGTCGCGCGCCACCATATAGTCGATCGGCGCGACCGCCGCGCCCGCCGCCCAGGTCGAGAAGAGCTGGTTCTGGCCGTAATCGAACGACAGCGGGAGCACGCCCAGCACCCGGTCGTCGCGCGTGAGCTTCAGATAGTGCGCGACCGACACGGCGCCGAGCGACAGATTGGCGTGGCTCAGCATCACCCCCTTGGGCCGCCCGGTCGAGCCCGAGGTGTAGAGGATCGCGGCGAGCGTCGCCGGATCGGCATCGGACGGGCCCGGGCCGCCCTCGCCTTGCAGATCGAGCGCGGTCTCGTCGACGATTGCGCAGTCCGCGGGCACGTCGCCCGGCTCGAGCGTCGCCGCGCGCGCGCCCTGCGTCACCAGCAGCACAGCACCGCTGTCGGCCAGGATATGCGCCACCTGTGCGCGCCGCAGCAGCGGGTTGACCGGAACATGGACCAGCCCCGCGCGCGCCGCCGCGAGCGGCATCACGCAGGCGACCCGCGTCTTGGGCAGCCAGGTCGCGACGCGCGCGCCCTCTGCAAGACCCTGCCCCGCCAGCCAGCCGGCGAGCGTGCCGACCGCGGTTTCGAGGTCGCGGAACGTCATCGTCCCTGCGCGGTCGATCAGCGCAACGTCGTCGGCTGCGCCGTGCGACGTAAGGTGATCGATCGGAAACGGGACGGGGTCGGGCGAGGTCATGGGTCCTCCATAGCGCCAAGCCGTTGCCGAATTCACCCCCACAGGCTAGCGGGGCCCGGTTCGCAACGGTTCAGGCGATGCTCGTGATCTTCGAAGGTACTTCCCAGGTTGAAACGACGGTCCGCGCCGTCCTTGCCGACATCCTTGGCCTCAGCGCCGAGCGAGTCGCGGCATTCACCGACGACACGCCGTTGTTCGGCGCGCTCCCCGAACTCGATTCGATGGCGGTGGCGAGCGTGCTGACCGAGCTCGAGGACCGGCTCGGCATCCTGATCGAGGATGACGAGATCGACGGCGAGATGCTCGAGACGTTCGGCGCGCTCGTCCAGTTTGCGGCGCGGAAGGCGCTGGTCTAGCCTCGGCCGGGATGACCGGCCCCCGCTTCGATCACTATGACTGGGCCGGCGGGCGCGAGGCGATGCTGCGCTTCGGCCCCGATGCCGGACCGCTGGTCGTTGCGGTACTGCCGCTGTTCGAGGAGGCGAACCGCACGCGCGCGTTCCTCGTCGCGATGCTGCGCGCGCTGGCCGGGCGCGGGATCGGCAGCATCCTGCCTGATCTGCCCGGTACCGGCGAGAGTGTGGTCGAGACGCGCGAGCTGCGGTTGCCCGACCTGCGCCAGGCCTTTGCTGCGCTTGTCGGGACGCTCGACGTGCCGGTTTACGCGGTCACGATTCGGAGTGGTGCGCTCGTCGATTGCGACGCCAGTCTTGCCGGGCGATGGCGGCTCGCGCCGCAGGCGGGCGATGATCTGTTGCGCGACCTGAACCGGATCCGTGCCGCGTCGACGATGCCCGACGCGGAGGGTTACGCGGGCAACAGCCTGTCCGAGGCGCTGCTCGCGGATCTGCAGGACGCGGTGCCATATGCCGCGTCGCGAACGGTGCGACTCGAGAGCGATCCGCGTCCGGCGGATGCGCGCTATGCCGGGGCGCCGCTGTGGCGGCGGTCGGAACCGGGCAGCGATGCGGCACTCGCGCAGGCGCTCGCCGCCGATGTGGCCGGGTGGATCGCGACATGCGGCGATTGATCGCAGTGCCCTGCGAGGGCGAGACGCTGGTCGCGACGCTCGACGACGCGGCGGGCGCGACGGGGGTGCTGATCGTGTCGGGCGGCAACGAGATCCGCAGCGGCGCGCACCGCGGCATGGCGATGCTCGCGCGGCGGCTGGCGGCGGGGGGCACGCCGGTGTTCCACTATGACCGCCGCGGCATCGGCGATTCGAGCGGCGAGAATGGCGGCTTTCTGTCGGCGCAGGCCGATCTGGTCGCCGCCGCCGCCGCGTTCCGCGCCGCTGCGCCGCACGTCACGCGGCTGGTGGGGTTCGGCAATTGCGACGCCGCGAGCGCGCTCGCGCTGTTCGGCGGGGCGGCGGGGATCGACCGGCTACTCCTCGCCAACCCCTGGGTGATCGCGCCGACCGACGACCTGCCCCCTGCCGCCGCGATCCGCGCGCGCTATGCGGCGCGGCTGCGTGATCCGGCCGCGTGGCTCAGCCTGCTCCGCGGCGGGATCAATCTGCGCAAGCTGGTCCGGGGTCTGGTGAGGCTGTGGCGCGGGTCGGGGGAGGTCGAGGGCGACCTTGCGAGCCGGGTCTGCGGCGCGATCGACGGCTGGGCGGATCGCGTCGTCATTCTGCTCGCGACCGGGGATGCGACCGCGCAGGTGTTTGCGGCACGCTACCGCGGCGCGGCGCGGATCGTGCGACTGGCTACCGGTTCGCACAGCTTCGCCGGGACCGCGAATGCCGGTGCGTTGGAGGCGGCGCTCAGGGACGTGATCGACGGCACGGACGATGCAGGCGCCGCCAGTTCCCCCCACTCGTCATCCTGACGAACGTCAGGACTCAGGGTTACGGGCGATTCCGTCTTTGGCTCTGGATCCTGACTTTCGTCAGGATGACGGAGGGTATGAGGGGCGTGAATCCGACGCACGCCCCCCGCGCTTACTCCGCGGCTTCGGCCAGTTCCGCGAATTCCGCCGCCGCCAGGAACCGTTCGGCGTCGAGAGCGGCCATGCAGCCCGTGCCTGCCGCGGTCACCGCCTGGCGGTAGACCTTGTCGGCAACGTCGCCGCACGCGAACACGCCCTCGACGCTGGTGCGCGTCGAGCCGGTCTCGACCGAGATATAGCCGTCCGAATCAAGATCGATATGCCCGCGGAACAGCTCGGTCGCGGGGTGGTGGCCGATCGCGACGAAGCCGCCATCGACCGCGAGGCGCGAGCGTTCGCCCGTGACGGTGTCCTCGAGCTCGAGCGCGACGAGCCCGGCATTGCCGCCGCCGTCGACGAATTCGCGGACTTCCTTGTTCCACAGCACGGTCACGCCCTTGTGTGCGAACAGCCGCTCCTGGAGGATCTTCTCCGAGCGCAGCGAATCGCGGCGGTGGATCAGCGTCACGTCGGGCGAATGGTTGGTGAGGTACAGCGCCTCCTCGACCGCGGTGTTGCCGCCGCCGATTACCGCGACCTTCTTGCCGCGGTAGAAGAAGCCGTCGCAGGTCGCACAGGCGCTGACGCCCTTGCCCTTCATCGGCTCCTCGCTGTCGATGCCGAGCCACTTGGCCTGCGCGCCGGTCGCGATGACCAAAGTCTCGCCCTCGTAGACGTCGCCGCTGTCGCCGGTCAGGCGGAACGGGCGGCTGCTGACATCGACCTTGACGATCGTGTCCCACATCATCCGCGTGCCGACATGTTCGGCCTGCGCCTGCATCTGCTCCATCAGCCACGGGCCCTGGATGACATCCTTGAAGCCGGGATAATTCTCGACATCGGTGGTGGTGGTCAGCTGGCCGCCGGGCTGGATCCCCTGGACGACGATCGGCGCCATCCCGGCGCGCGCGCCATAGATCGCGGCCGACAGCCCGGCAGGCCCGGAACCGAGAATGAGCATGCGGGTCGTGTGCGTCGTCATCGTGATATCCTTGGAGTTTCGGATCCCATCTAGGCGATGGAGCATGCGATTTGAACCAGCGCCACCGCAATCGGCGTGCATCGTTTGCCGCCCCGCTTCGTTGGAAGGCAAAAGCGGAGAGACGTATGAGCGACGACCGGACCATCGAGATCGAAGACTATACCGCACCCGCCGGCGGCTGGGGGTCGATGAAATCGCTCGTGGAGATATCCGCGCGCGAAAAGATCGGCCCCGAGGCGTTGCGCGAACTCACGCGGCAGAACAAGCCCGAGGGCTTTGCGTGCGTCAGCTGCGCCTGGGGCAAGCCCGCGCATCCGCATACCGCCGAATTCTGCGAGAATGGCGCTAAGGCGACCGCGTGGGAGCTGACATCCTACCGCGTGACGCCGGCCTTCTTTCAGGAGCATACGGTCACCGAGCTGCTCGGCTGGAAGGATTTCGATCTCGAACAAGCCGGTCGCCTGACGCATCCGCTGAAATATGACGCGGCGACCGACAAATATACCGCCTGCAGCTGGGACGAGGCGTTCGCCGGGATCGGTGCGAAGCTCAAGACCTATGACCCGACCAAGGTCATCTTCTACGCCTCGGGTCGCGCGAGCCTCGAGACCTCGTACATGTACAGCCTCATGGCGCGGATGTACGGCAGCCAGAACCTGCCCGACAGTTCGAACATGTGCCACGAGACGACCTCGGTCGGGCTGAAGTCGGCGATCGGCTCCGCGGTCGGGACGATCCACCTTTCGGATTACGAGAAGTGCGACGCAATCTTCTATTTCGGGCAGAATCCGGGCGTGAACAGTCCGCGCTTCCTTCACCCGCTGCGCGACTGCGCCAAGCGGGGTGTCGAGATCGTCGTGTTCAATCCGCTGAAGGAGCGCGGTCTGGAGAAATTCCAGGATCCGCAGAATCCGCTGGAGATGGTCACCGGCAAGTCGACGCCGATCGCCTCGCAATATCACCAGGTGAAGACCGGCGGCGACGTCGGCGCGCTGATGGGGATGTGCAAATATCTGATCGAGGCCGACGATCGCGCGCGCGAACTCAACACGCTGCGGATCCTCGACCACGCCTTCCTCGCCGAGCATACCACCGGGTTCGAGAAGTTCGCGGACGTCGCGCGCAGTACCGACTGGGCGACGATCGAGCATGAAAGCGGGCTGTCGCGCGTCGAGATCGAATCGGCCGCGAAGGTCTATGCCAAGTCGAAGGCGGTCATCGCGGTCTATGGCATGGGGCTGACCCAGCATGTCGGCGGGATCGACAACGTCCACATGCTCGTCAACCTGATGCTGCTGCGCGGGAATATCGGCAAGCCGGGCGCGGGCATGGGCCCCGTCCGCGGCCATTCGAACGTCCAGGGGCAGCGTACCGTCGGGATCACCGAAAAGCCGGAGCTCGCCCCGCTCGACAAGCTCGCCGAGCAATATGGCTTCGAGCCGCCGCGCGAGCTCGGCTGGGACACGGTCGCGTCGTGCGAGGCGGTGCTCGACGGCGAGGCGCAGGCGTTCATCGGCCTGGGCGGCAATTTCGTCCGCGCGATTCCCGACCATGCGCGGATGGAGCCGGCGTGGCGCGGGATCGACCTGACGGTGCACATCGCCACCAAGCTCAACCGTTCGCACCTGCTGCCCGGCAAGACCTGCTATCTGCTCCCCTGCCTCGGCCGGATCGAGACGGACATGCAGGGTACCGGGCCGCAGAGCGTCTCGGTCGAGGATTCGTTCAGCCAGATCTATGGCTCGAAGGGCAAGGCGACGCCCGCCGCGGAGACGCTGCTGTCCGAGCCTGCGATCCTTGCGGGTATCGCCAAGGCGACGCTGGCGCCCAATCCGAAGCTCGACTGGGATGCGTGGGTGCGCGACTATGCGCGGATCCGCGATGCGATCGCCGAGACCTATCCGGACATGTTCTCCGACTTCAACGCCAAGATGTTCACCCCCGGCGGCTTCTGGAAGGGCGTGCCGGCGGCGCACCGCGAATGGCTGACCGAGAGCGGCAAGGCGGAGATCAACGTCCCCCACTCGCTCAACGTCACTGGGTTCGAGGCGAGCGAGGGGCGGTTCCGGCTGATGACGCTGCGATCGAACGATCAGTTCAACACCACCGTCTATGGCTATCACGACCGGTTCCGCGGCGTGAAGGGCACGCGCGACATCGTCTTCATGAACCGCAGCGACATGTTGCGCATGGGGCTGACCGACGGTGACGACGTCGATCTGGTCGGCGATGCTGGCGACAATGGCGACCGCCGCTTCAACAAGCTGCGTGTCGTCGAATATTCGATTCCGGAAGGGTGCGTCGGGGCCTATTACCCCGAGTGCAACCTGCTCATGCCGGTCGCGCACCATGCGCGCGAAAGCCATGTGCCGGCCGCCAAGTCGGTGCCGGTGCGGATCGAGAAGACGCGCTGAGCACGCCCCGGATCCTCGGCGTCGTCCTGGCGGGCGGGCGATCGTCGCGGTTCGGGTCGGACAAGGCGCAGGCGCTGCTCGACGGCCGTCGCCTTGCCGATCACGCCTGTGCGCTGCTCGGGCCGTATGTCGATGACGCAGTGGTCGCCGGGCGGGATGGCCTGATCCGCGACCTGCCGGGGCCCGATCTGGGGCCGCTGGGGGGCATAGCGGGCGCGCTGCACCATGCGGCGGGGCTCGGCTACACCTCGGTCTTCACGATCGCCTGCGACGTGCCCGTGCTGCCCGACGGGCTGCTGGCGGCGCTCGCCCTCCGCGCGCCCGCCTTTTGCCCCGACGCGCCCGTGCTGGGGCATTGGGAGACCGCGTCCGCCGCCGCGCTGGTCGCGCATATCGAATCGTCGCCGCGCCGTTCGGTGCGCGGCTGGGCCGAGGCGATCGGCGCCTTGCCGATCCCTGCGCATGGGGTCATCCCGAACATCAACACCCCCGAGGACATGGCCGCGCTGTGACGACTGCCCGTACCGAAGCGATCACCATCCTGCGCCCCGACGCCGTCGCGGCGGGCACGCGCGCGATCGCGATCGAGGTGCCCGTCGCGATCGAGATCGACGGGCTTGGCTATGCGGTAATGATGATGACGCCCGCCGACCTGCCCGCCTTCACCACCGGGTTCCTGCTGACCGAGCGGCTCGCCGACAGCGCCGACGACGTCCGCGACATCGACGTGTTCGAGGCGGAGGCGGGCTGGATCGTCCGGGTCGGCCTGTCGGAGCGGTGCAGGGGGCGGATCCACGACCGCGTCCGCCACCGGACCAGCGACACGTCCTGCGGGCTGTGCGGCATCTCCGGGCTCGAACAGCTGCGCAAGCCGGTGGCAGCCACCCCGCCCCGCCCCGACGTGCCCGTCACCGCGATCTTCGCCGCGCTGGCGGGGCTGCGCGCGCACCAGCCGCTCAACGCCGCGACGGGGGCGATCCATGCCGCCGCCGCCTGCGACCGGTCGGGAGGCGTCCTGGCCGCCTATGAGGATGTCGGCCGCCACAATGCGCTCGACAAGCTCGTCGGCGGGCTGGCGATGCGGTCGACCGAGCGCCCCGCCTTCATCCTCGTCACCTCACGGATCAGCTTCGAGATGGTCGACAAGGCGCTGGTCGCGGGCGTGGCGATGCTGGTCGGGATCTCCGCGCCGACCAGTCTCGCGATCGATCACGCGCGCGCGCACGGCCTGACGCTGCTCGCGCTCGCCCGCAGCGACGCGATCCTGGTCGTCAACGACCCGTTCGGTGTGTTTGAAAATGGTAGCGAAGGAGGGACTTGAACCCCCGACCCCAGGATTATGATTCCCGTGCTCTAACCAACTGAGCTACTTCGCCGTACCGTCTGCGGGGAAGCATTCTTCCCTGCGAGGCGCGGCCTATAGGAAGCGGATTCGAGGCGGTCAAGCAAACATGTGACGCGAAATCGCTTCCCAGGGTCCGCCGCGATACCACCAGGCGCCAAGCCCGGCGATTTCGACGTCCCGCGCCACGAAGTCGCGCTGCAGGTTGCCGAGCAGCAGCCTGGCGACCGACGGATTGACCTTGTTCTGGATCGTGACGTGCGGACGCCAGCCGCCCGCGTCCTGCGGCGTCAGCATCCCCGTGAACGCATCGGCCAGCCGCGCGCGGATTCCGACCAGCTCGGGCGATTCGATCCGGTAGGCGACACCGCGCCCCAGCGACATCAGCCCGCCGATCCGCGCCCGCGGTGCGGGCAGCCCGCGCGTCTCCTGATTCAGCCGGTGCTTCAGCTCGTCGAGGCCCGAGGGCGGCAGGTGATGGAACAACGTCAGGTGCGAATCGAGCTGGTTGCGTTCGGGCGGGAAATGCTCGCGCCGCATCGCGTCGAAGAACGCGGTGTCCTGACGGCCGAAGAGCGCGGTGACGATGATCGGGGCGGCTTCGGTCGTGCTTGCCATCATGCAGGTACTTCCCCGGCGCAAGCCGGGGTCCAGTTGGAAAGGTTGATGTAACTTCGGGTGACGTCCGCCATCGACGTTTCCCAACTGGGCCCCGGCCTCCGCCGGGGAGGTGCAGGGTGCCGATCGACTGAGATCAAATCTCGATCTGGCTGCCGAGCTCGACGACGCGGTTGGTCGGCAGGCGGAAGAATTCCATCGCGCTTTCGGCGTTGCGCAGCATCCACGCGAACAGCTTTTCGCGCCAGAGCATCATCCCCGGCTTGTCCGAGGCGAGCAGGGTCTGCCGCGAGAGGAAGAAGCTGGTGTCCATCATCTTGAAGTCCGCGCCGCAGCTGTGCACCTGGCGCAGCGCGGCGGGGACGTCGGCATCCTCCATGAAGCCATAGCGCAGGATCAGGCGGTGGAAGCCGTCGCCGAGCTCGTCGCGCACCGCACGGTCGTGCGCGGGCCAATAGGGCTGGCCGACGATCTTGACGGTCAGCAGGATGACGCGCTCGTGCAGCACCTTGTTGTGCTTGAGGTTGTGGAGCAGCGCGTGCGGCACGCCGTCGGAGGTCGAGGTCATGAACACCGCGGTCCCCGGCACGCGCGACGCGGAGTTCGCCGCCGAGCCGATGAACACCTTGATCGGCATCGCCGCCTCGCGCATCCGGTCGATCATCAGCTGCCGCCCCTTCGACCAGGTCGTCAGGAAGGTGAAGATGATGAGGCCGATCAGCAGCGGGAACCAGCCGCCATCGGGCACCTTGGTCAGGTTCGCGGCCAGATAGGCGCCGTCGACCAGGAAGAAGATCGCGAGCAACGGGATCGCGGCGATCTTCGGCCAGTTCCACAGCCGGAACAGCACGACACCAAGCAGGCAGGTGTCGATCAGCATCGCCCCCGTCACCGCGATGCCGTAGGCGCTGGTCAGGTTCGACGAGGTGCGGAAGAACAGCACCAGCAGGATCACCATCACCATCAGCGCACCGTTGACCAGCGGGATGTAGATCTGGCCCGCGGTCGCGGCACTGGTATGCTCGATCCGCAGCCGCGGGATGAAGCCGAGCTGGATCGCCTGCTGCGTGACCGAGAACGCGCCCGAGATCACCGCCTGCGACGCGATCACCGCGGCCATCGTCGCGAGCAGGACGAGCGGCAGCTGGAGGCTTTCGGGGGCGAGATTGTAGAACGGGCTGACGAGCGCCGCCTGCCCGTCGCGGAACAGCAGCGCGCCCTGCCCCATGTAATTGAGGATCAGCGCGGGCAGGACGAAGAACAGCCAGGAGATGCCGATCGGCCGGCGGCCGAAATGCCCCATGTCCGCATAGAGCGCCTCCGCGCCGGTGACCGCGAGCACAACCGAGCCGAGCGCAAGGAAGGCGCGGGTCGGATCGATCAGGAAGAACTCGACCGCATAATGCGGGGAAAAGGCCCAGAGCACGCCCGGCGTCTGGATGATGCTGAGGATGCCGAGCACCGCGATGACGCTGAAATACACCAGCATGATCGGCCCGAACACCATGCCGATTCGCGCGGTGCCGCTCTTCTGGACCCAGAACAGCGCGATCAGAATCGCGATCACGATCGGCAGGACGAGCCCGGCGAAGCTCGGTGCGGCGACCGCGAGCCCCTCGACCGCGGACAGCACCGACACGGCGGGGGTGATCATGCTGTCGCCGTAGAACAGCGCGGTCGCGAAGACGCCGAGCAGGATGATCCCCTTGCTCCAGCGCCGCGTCTTGGTCTTGCCCGAAACGAGCGCGAGCAGGGCGAGACTGCCGCCCTCGCCCTTGTTGTCGGCGCGCATGATGATGATGACGTATTTCACCGTCACGACGATCATCATCGACCAGAACATCAGGCTGATGACGCCCATGATGTGCGCCGAATCGAGCGCGAGCTTGTGGTGCCCGGCGAACGTCTCGCGGAACGCGTAGAGCGGGCTCGTGCCGATATCGCCGAAGACGATGCCGATCGCGCCAAAGGCGAGTTTCAGCATGCCGTCCGCATGATGGTGGCCGGTATCCGGATCGAGACCGGCGGGGGGCACGGTCGAGGCCGCGGCTGTGGGATCGACGCTCACTGGACGGTGAATCGACCCGGAAGTGCAGCAATCATCATCGAAATTCCGATTTCACCCTGTGCCCCAAGCTGGCGCATTTAGCATGGGGGTTGGAGAGCGGCAACGGGACCGCCGGCAACGTGGATTAACCGGGGCTGATCACGCCGCTTCGCCTGTTGCAAGTAGAAAGCTATCAGTAACGGGCGTTGCCGTGCGTGGCCAACGTGCGCAGGAAAACGTCAGCGCGTGACGACTTCGCGAATCACAAAATGCGAGGCCAGCCGCGTGACGCCCGGTAGTTGCGACAGCGTCTCGCGGTGGATGCGTTCGAACGTCTCGCCGCGGCGGAGCTCGACGTGGAGCATGTAATCCGCCTCGCCGCTCATCAGGAAGCATTGCACGACCTGCGGGCAATTCACGATCTCCGCCTCGAACGCCGCCATCGTCTCCTTGCGCTGGTCGCGCAGCGTGACGTTGACCAGGACGATGCTCGGATCGCCGCGGGCCGCGCGCGACAGCACGGCGCGGTAGCCGGTGATCGCGCCGCTCTCGCGCAGCTGCGAAACGCGGCGGTGCGCCGCGCTCGGCGACAGCCCCACCGCCTCACCCAGCTCGGCGCTGGTCAGGTCGGAATTGGCGGCCAGCAGGTCGAGGATCCTGCGCTCGATCGCGATACTCACAAATTTCCCGCTTCGTCGTTCGTGGATGCAATATTCTCCCAAATCCGATAGGGCAGCGGGACGGCTTTGCGAACCCTTCCCGGTCGATGCGCGCTACACTGCGGTCAAAGATAATGGAGTGGAAATGATGCGCGTCGGTGTTCCCAAGGAAATCAAGAATCACGAATATCGCGTCGGCCTGACCCCGCCGTCGGTCGCCGAACTGGTCGCCGCGGGCCATGAAGTCGTCGTCGAGACTCAGGCAGGCGCGGGCATCGACTTCGAGGACCAGGACTATGTCGACGCGGGCGCGACGATCCTGCCGACCGCCGCCGCGGTGTTCGCCGCCGCCGACATGATCGTGAAGGTCAAGGAGCCGCAGCCGGTCGAGATCGCGATGCTCGAACCGCGCCACCTGCTCTTCACCTATCTCCACCTCGCCGCGGACAAGCCGCAGGCCGAAGGCCTGATGAAGTCGGGCGCGACCTGCATCGCTTACGAGACCGTCACCGACCATCGCCGCGGCCTGCCGCTGCTGAAGCCGATGTCCGAGGTCGCGGGCCGCATGTCGGTGCAGGTCGGCGCGCACTATCTCGAAAAGGAACAGGGCGGCCGCGGCGTCCTGCTCGGCGGCGTGCCCGGCGTGGCACCGGCCAAGGTCGCGATCCTCGGCGGCGGCGTGTCGGGCGTCAACGCCGCGCAGATGGCGGTCGGGATGCGCGCCGACGTGACGATCTACGACATTTCGAACGATCGCCTTGCCGAGCTCGACATGTTCTTCTCGAGCCAGATCAAGACCGCCTATGCGTCGAAGGCGGCGATCGCGGCGGCGGTGAAGAACGCGCATCTCGTCATCGGCGCGGTGCTCGTCCCCGGCGCGGCGGCCCCCAAGCTGGTCACGCGCGAGATGCTCAAGACGATGAAGCGCGGTTCGGTGCTGGTCGACATCGCGATCGACCAGGGTGGCTGTTTCGAGACGAGCCATGCGACCACGCACGAGGATCCGGTGTTCGAGGTCGACGGCGTGATCCATTACTGCGTCGCCAACATGCCCGGCGCGGTCGCGCGCACCTCGGCCTTCGCGCTCAACAACGCGACGCTGCCGTTTGCGCTGAAGCTCGCCAATCTGGGTGCGGAGGCCGCGATGAAGGCCGACCCGCACCTCGCCAACGGGCTCAACGTCTACAAGGGCAAGATCGCGTACAAGGCGGTCGCGGATGATCTGGGTTTACCTTACGAAGCTTGGTCGAATTAAGCGGGAACGGATGCGGAACACGGGGGTTGGACAGGCGGAAGGAATTTCACGCATGTCCGACACCCCGAACCCCAAGTCCGAGCCCTTTTCGAACGCCGAGAAGGATCCGCATGACTGGACGACCGGCGACGAGAAGATGACCGGCGCACAGGCCAGCTATCTGAAGACGCTGTCCGAAGAGGCGCATGAGGAATTCGACGAATCGCTGTCGAAGGCGGATGCCTCGCTCAAGATCGACGAGCTCCAGGGCAAGACCGGCCGCGGCCAGTAAGCCCTTTTGCGGCACGGAACGGGACCCAGGATCCCCGGCATCGCGCCGGACGATCCGGGTCCCGTTTTGCGTCGGTGCCTAGCTCGCCGGTGCGGCGTCCTGTGCGGCCATCACCTGATCGAGCAGCGCGAGGCGCACCGCGATCTCGTCGTGATAGGACACGCTTTTCGGGGTCAGCGCGAGCGCGCGGGCCCAATAGGGTCGACCCGCCGCGAAATTGCCCGACCGGACATAGGCGAGGCCAAGGAAGAAGGGCGGCGCCGGGTGGCGCGGTGCGATCCGCATCGCCTGCTGGAACGCGAACAGCGCCGGGGGCGAGACCTGATCGCCGTCATGCGCGGCCAGCGCATTGGCGAGCCCGGTCCACAGGACGAGACTTTTCGGCGCGACGCGGATCCCACCGAGCAGGACCTTCACCGCCGCGCGACGCTCGCCGATCCGCGTCATCGCATCTGCCGCAACCAGATAGGCGGCGGCACCGGTATAACGTTCGAGCATCTTGTCGCGCAGCTCGATCATCGACCCGTCGTCAGGCGTGATCGTCGTGCCCGTCACGACCGGATGCCCGGCGAGCCCGGGCTCGCCCTGCAGCGCATAGCCCGCCGCACCGAGCATCAGCGCGGCGGCGACCATCGACCAGAGCAGCCGGTCGACTCTCAGCACCGCCAGCAGCGCGAACGCCCCGACCGCGATGATCCCGAGCCAGAGCCAGCCCATCAGCGCGTCCTCCGGCGGAAACTCGACCGCGCGATCCACGCGCCGATCGCCAGCAGCGCGATCGGCGCCAGCCATAGCGGCCAGGTCAGCCCCGACAGCGGCGGGTCATAGGTGACATAATCGCCATAGCGCGACACCAGCCAGTCACGGACCGAGGCGGGCGTCTCGCCGCGCGCGATCCGTTCGCGGACCAGCGCGCGCATGTCGGCGGCCATGTCGGCATCGCTGTCAGCGATCGACTGGCCCTGGCAGACGAGGCAGCGCAGCGTCTCCATCAGCGCCTTGGCGGAGGCTTCCTTGGCGGGGTCGGCGAGCTGGACATTGGCGTAATGCGCAGGCGGCGTCACGGGCTGCGCGGCGGCGGGTGCAGCGGAGAACAGCAGCGCGGCGACCGTCGCGACTGCCGCTAGCGCGAGGCTTGACCGCCCGCTCATCGGGCTTCCCTGACGGCCTGAACGATCTCGCCGATATTGTCCTCGCGGATGTCGCCGATGATCTGCTTGACGACGATCCCGCGGCCGTCGACCACGAAGGTTTCGGGCACACCCGACGAGCCGAGCGCGAGCTGGACCCGGCTCGCGGTGTCGCTGCCGATCCGCGCATAGGGATCGCCGTTGCGGCGCAGGAAGCCGGCGATCGCGGGCGTCGTGTCGCGGATCGCGATCGCGTCGATCGGGATGCCCATCGTCTTCAGCCGCATCAGGTGCGGGGCCTCGGCGATGCAGGGTACGCACCAGCTGGCGAACACGTTGAGCAGCCGCGGCTGACCACCCTTGAACGAGGCGCTGGTCAGGCCCGGCTTGCCCGGCACCATCGCGGGCAGCGCGAAATCGGGCAGCGGCTTGCCGACCATCGCCGAGCGGACGACCTTGTCCGCCGGCCGGAACAGCCCGCTCGCCACCACCGCGAACAGCAAGGCGAAGATCGCCAGCGGCGCCCAGAGCGCGAAGCGCTTCATGCCCAGGCCGCCCGGACTGCGCTGCGCCGCTCGCGACGCAGCCGCCCGACCAGCGACAGCGCGCCGCCCAGCGCGATCAGCACGCCACCGAACCAGATCAGCGTCACGAACGGCTTCCACCACAGCCGCAGCTGCCACCGCCCCTGCCCGTCGGGCTGGCCGAGCACGGTATAGAGCTGGCCGTCGAGCGCGGTCAGGATCGCCGATTCATTGGTGCTGGTCGGCGGATTGGCGAAGAAACGGAGCTGCGGGTGGAGCCGCGTGCTGTCATCGCCGCGCGTCGCGGTCAGCTGCGCCTCGAGCGCGGACCAGTTCTCGCCGATCACCGGCGAGATCCCGTCGAGTGTGACGCTATAGGGCCCCACGCGCGCCGCTTCGCCCGCGCGCACCGCGACCAGCGTTTCCTTGGTGAACGCGCTGTCTGACGCCATGCCGGCCAGGCTGACTGCGATGCCGAGATGCGCGAGGACCATGCCATAGGTGAACATCGGCGTGCGCCGGAGATTGCGTTTCCACAGGGGCGCAACGCTCGCCACCGCGAGGCCTGCGGCGAGGCTAAGCCCTGCCCAGGGCAGCACGCCCGGCCAGACGAACAGCAGCGCGACCGCCGCCACTACGGTGGCCGCGATCGGCAGCGCGACCCGGCCGACGACCGCCCTCGCCTCGTCACGACGCCAGCGCAGCAGCGGCCCGACTGCCATCACCGCGACCAGCGCCAGCGCGATCGGCCCCGCCGCCTTGTTGAAGAAGGGTGGCCCCACCGACAGTTGCACGCCGAAGCTCGCCGCGACGATCGGGTAGAGCGTGCCGATCAGGACGATGCCGAGGATCACCGACAGCAGCAGATTGTTCGCGACCAACCCGCCCTCGCGGCTGACCGGATCGAAGGTCGTACCTGCGCGCACGGTGCCGATCCGCGCCGCGAACAGCGCGAGCGCACCACCGATATAGATGGCGAGCAGCGCGAGGATGAACGCGCCGCGCTCCGGGTCGACCGCAAAGGCGTGGACGCTGGTCAGGATGCCCGAGCGTACCAGGAACGTGCCGATCATCGACATCGAGAAGGCGACCACCGCAAGCATGATCGTCCAGGCGCGCAGGCCGTCGCGCGTCGCCAGCACCGTCACCGAATGGAGCAGCGCGGTCGCCGCGAGCCATGGCATCAGCGACGCGTTCTCGACCGGATCCCAGAACCACCAGCCGCCCCAGCCGAGCTCGTAATAGGCCCAGTAGCTGCCCGCGGTGATGCCGAGCGTCAGGAAGATCCATGCGATCAGCACCCAGGGCCGCATCGCTTTGGCGAAGCCCGGCCCGACGTCGCGCGTGACCAGCGCACCGACCGCGAACGAGAAGGCGACCGAAAGCCCGACATAGCCGGTGTAGAGCGTCGGCGGGTGGAACGCCAAGCCGGGGTCCTGGAGCAGCGGGTTGAGCCCCAGCCCGTCGGGTGCCGCCGGGGTCAGCCGTGCGAACGGATTGGAGGAGAAGAGCAGGAACGCGTAGAAACCGAGCGCGATCGTCGCCTGCGCGCCGAGCGTCGCGACCAGGGTGCGTTCGGGAAGCGTACGTTCGAAGATCGCGACCGCGCCGCCTGCCAGCCCCAGGATCGTCACCCAGAGGAGCATCGACCCCTCGTGATTGCCCCAGGCGCCGGCGAACTTGTAGAGCCACGGCTTGGCCGAATGACTGTTCTCGACGACCAGCTTCACCGACATGTCGGACTTGAGGAACAGATTGATCAGCAGCGCCATCGCCAGCGCGGCAAGCACGCCCTGGACGATCGCCACCGGCCGCACCGCCGCGGCAACGTCGTCGCGGCCGCGCGCGATCCCGATCACCGCCATCGCGAGTTGCAGCGCCGCCAGCGCGCCGGCGAGCCAGAGCGCCGCGAGTCCGGCTTCGGCGATCATGAGCCGCGGTCCGGTGCGAGCGTCTTGGTCTCGTGCATCTTGCCCGCCATTTCAGGCGGCATGTATTTCTCGTCGTGCTTGGCGAGCAGGTTGGACGCGACAAAGCGGCCGTCGGGCTGGAACTGCCCCTCGGCGACGACCCCCGATTTCTCGCGGAACAGGTTCGGGACGATTCCGGCGAAGACGACGGGCGTGGTCGCGGCGCCGTCGGTGACGGTGAAGTGGACGGTGACGCCGTCCGCGGCGCGCTTGACCGAGCCGTCCGCGACCATCCCGCCAAGCCGGACCGCGCGGCCGAGCGGCAGCCCGTCACGCTTCACGTCGGAGGGCGCGTAGAAGAACGACGCCTGATCCTTCAGCGCGGACAGAGCGAGCAGCCCCGCGACGACGACCGCGCCGAGTGCTAACAGGGCGAGAGTGAGCCGCTGATGCTTGGCCTTCATCGCTCCGCCTTCCGCATTGCCAGATAGCTGAGCAGTGCGACGACGGCGCCGCCGCCCAGCGTCACGGCATAGGCGGCAATCACGAACGGCCAGGCGGTCATGCGCGCACCTTCACGCTCTGGCCATCCGACGCATCCGCGCCTCGGCCTTGGCGGTGGCGAGCAGGGTCCGCATCCGCATCAGCACGATACCGGCGAAGACGAAGGTGAAGCCCGCGAGCATGATCGGCAGCGGCCAGAGGATCGCGCCGTCGATCGTCGACTTGGTCAGCCCGATGCTCGGCCCCTGGTGCAGCGTGTTCCACCAGATCACCGAATAGCGGATGATCGGCAGCAGCACCGATCCGGCCACGCCGTAGAGCGCGGGCACGCGCCCGTCGCCGCCGCGGTCCGCATCCGCCTTCGCCAGCGCCATATAGCCGAGATAGACGAAGAACAGCAGCAGCATCGAGGTCAGCCGCCCGTCCCATTGCCACCACGTCCCCCAGGTCGGCCGCCCCCAGATCGAGCCGGTCATCAGGCACAAAGCCGCGAACACCGCGCCGGGCAGCGCGATCGCGCGCGCGGCGATACCGGCCAGCGGGTGACGCCAGACGAGCAGCATGATGCTGGAGATCGCGATCCCGCTCCAACCGCCCATGCCGAGCCAGGCGGCGGGGACATGGATGTAGAGGATCCGCACCGTCTCGCCCTGCAGATAATCGGGCGGGGTCTGCGTCAGTCCCGCCCAGCAGCCCAGCGCGATCAGCGCGACGCCCGCCCAGAACAGCGCAGGCGTCAGCGGCCTGGCGATCTTCAGGAAGCGCGCGGGATTGGCAAGGGCGTGCAGGGTGGCCACTGGGTGTTACCACTATGGCAAGTCGTGACGGACTTAAAGCCCCTCTCCCCACGTGGGGAGAGGGAGCGGCCCGCCGTGTCACCGTCCCCGCGAAAGGGAGACGGACTTAACGGCCGATCAGGCGCTTTGCGATCGAATCGGCGACGTCGGACGACGGTTCGCCGCTGCGGTCGCTCTCGTCCCAGACCTGGATCAGCCGCTCGGGGATGCGTGCGATCCGCGCCTTCACTTCGGCTTCGTCGCCCTGGCCGAGATATTCGAGGCCGACATTGATGATGCCGCCCGCGTTGATCACGTAATCCGGCGCATAGAGGATGCCGCGTGCGTGCAGTCGCGCACCGTCCTCGCGGACGCTGAGTTGGTTGTTCGCGCCGCCCGCGACGACCTTGGCCTTGAGCGCGGCGATCGACATTTCGGTCAGGATCGCGCCCAGCGCGTTCGGGCTGAAGATGTCGGTGTCGGTCGTCAGGATCGCCTCGGCGGGGACTGCTGTTGCGCCGAGCTCGCCCGCCAGCGCCTGCGCGCGGCCCTCGTCGACGTCTGCGAGCGTCAGCACCGCGCCGTCCCTGGCGAGCAGCCGGGCGAGCCCGCCGCCGACCGAGCCGACGCCCTGGATCGCGACTCGCACGCCCTTCATGTCGGTTGCGCCGAGCCCGCGCTGCGCCGCCGCCTTGACGCCCAGATAGATGCCGAGCGCCGTGTACGGCCCCGGATCGCCGCCCGCCGCACCGCTCGCGACCGGCAGGCCCGAGACGTAGCGCGTCTGGGTCGCGATCACCTTCATGCGCTCTTCGGACATGCCGACGTCTTCGGCGGTCACATAGCGGCCGCCGAGCGATTCGACCGCGCGGCCGAACGCCTCGAGCTGTTCGGTGGTGATCACGTCGCCGGGCTTGGCCGCGAGGACGACGCCCTTGCCGCCGCCGAGCTCGAGCCCGGCCATCGCGTTCTTGAAGCTCATGCCGCGCGACAGGCGCAGCGCGTCGGTCACCGCGCGGCCATTGTCCGCATAATGCCAGAAGCGCGTGCCGCCGGCCGCGGGCCCGAGCTTGGTCGAATGCAGCGCGATGACGGCGCGGAGACCCGAAACCGGATCGGTGAAGACGTGAACGCCCTCATGGTCGTCGAAATCGGGAAGGTCCCAAACCGCTGTCATCGCCGGCTCCATCAGGAAGAAGAAAATTGCTTAAACCTGAAATATTATTTTCCGGCCGGTTTTACCAGCACAAAGCGGCGCAAGGCCAAGCAGTTGGGAAAATAATGGGGCGACCGACGGGACTTGAACCCGCAACATCCGGCATCACAAGCCGACGCTCTAACCAATTGAACTACGATCGCCGCGAAGGCCCGTGCCCCTAAGCGGGCTGTTCGGGTCCGTCAAGCGCCGCGATCATGCGCGGCGTCGAATGTCGTCAAAAACTGCCTTCGATCGCCTGGCTATAGCCGCCCGCCCCGCGCACGAAGCCGATCGATTCGAGCCGCTGCTGGACGATCGGGTCGGTCGGTTGCAGCGTCAGCACCGCGCGGTAGCGGCCCGTGCCGTCGATCCGCAGCGTGATCCCCTCGGTCCCCGCCTGGCTGGCGAGCGGCACGATGAGCGCGTCGCCCTCGCATTTGGGCGTACCGCTGACCGACTGCGGCAGCGTGATCCCCGCCACCTCGCCGCCCAGCGTCGCACGCACCCGCCCCTCGGCACGCTCGCACTGGCCGTCGGCGAACCGCACGGTCACGCCGTCGAGATCGAGCGTGGTGACCGGCACCGGCGCGAACACCGCGCCGGTCGGGATCGTCGCGGTCAGATCATCGACGCCGAACCCGTGACGGCTAACGCTCGCCGCCCCGCGCAGCGGCCGCGGATCGGTCTCGGGCCCGGCCAGCACGATCCGCGCGCGCCCCGCGAGCAGCGGCAAGGGCGCGAGCCGGGCATGGAGGTCGCCGAGCGACAGTTCGCCGAACCGCGCATCGGTCAGCGTCGCGCCCCAGATCGTGCCCGTCACGCGGCGCGCGACGAGGCCCGCATCCTCGATCCCGACCCAGCCAAGCGCAGCGCGCATCGGCAGGAATACGATTAGCGCGAGCAGCAGCATGCCGCCGAACATGGCGGTCGGGCCGGTCCGCAACCGGATCCGCGTGACGCGGCGTGCGCCGACGCCCACGAAGCGTGCGCTGTCGCTCATGCGGCGCGCGCCTTCAACGTCATCGTCACGCTCACCGTGCGGTCACCCTTGTCGGTCATGGTCAGTGCGTCGACCAGGATGCCCGCGCGCTCGAGCCGCGCGAGCCACGCGGTCAGCGCGCCCGGCCGCGCCGACGGCATCACGATCCGCACCCGGTCCGCGCCCTCCTGGTCGAGGCTGGTGATCGCGAATCCCGCCAGGTCCGCCTGGGTCCGCACGATCGCATCGAGCGATCCGGTCAGCGGCGTGGGACGCGATCGCTGCGCGTCGCGGAGCAGCGCGACCATCGCCTGCGTCTCGCCGAGCCGGGTCACGGCGTTGGCATGGCGTTCGCGCGCGCTCGACAGACCGTCGCCGACCGGCCGGATCACCGCGCCCCAGAGCAGCGTCAGCACCGCGAGCGCCGCCATCACCAGCAACAGCCGCTTCTCGCGCAGCGATCGCCCCTCGAACCAGTGCCGCAACCCGGTCATGCGCCCTCGCTCCCGCCTGCACGGCCCGCCGTGATCGTGAATTCGCCCGACACGCGCCCCGCCGCCGCCTGGAAGACGCCCGCCTGAACCGCAAAGCCGGCACGCTCGAGCGCACTCCTGAGATCGGTCGCCAGCGCCTCGCGCTCGACGGCGACGCCCAGTCGGACGGTCCCGTTCGGCTGGAAGTCGAGCGCGGTGATCTCGCTGCCCGGCGTCGCCTGGACCACGGCGAAGATCGTGGCGGTGGTCGTGCTGAAGCCCAGCCCCGGCCCGCGCACGCGCGACAGCCGTTCGCCAAGTTGGCGCCCGGCATCGTTCACCGTCTCGCCGCGTGGCAGGCCCGAGCGGGCGACCTGTTCGGTCTGCGCCTCGATCATGTCCGCGCCGAAGCTGTATTTCGCGATCCGGACCAGCGTGATCGCCAGCGTCACCGCGAGGATCAGCCCCGACAGCACCGCCAGCCGCCGGATCAGCGCCCAGTCGAGCGAGAATCGCCGCCGCCGCGCGAACATCCCCTGCCGCAGGTCGAGCGGCCATGTCGCGACCGCCGCCGCCAGCGCCGCCTCGAGCGCGGCGGGCTCGACGGCCACCGGCGGGGTGTCACCCGTGACCAGCGCGGTCAGCCCCGGTTCGTCGGCAAATCCGGTCGACGTTCCGCGCACGACCGTGTCGCCGGCAAGCTCGGCGCGGACATAGCCCTCGTCGGGGCGCGGCAGCAGCATCGGTGCGGGGAGCATCGCCACCGGGTCGACGCCGGCCGCCGCGAGCATCCGCAACCAGCCCTGCATCGCCTCGATCCCGACCACGCCGATCGGCCGGTCGCCCTGCCCCTCGTCCCCGACCGCGACATGGAGTTCACCGAGCGGCGCCGCGCTCGCCTCTGCCGCGAGCAGCCGGGCGGCGGCGGTCGCCTGCGCGGCGCTGCGCGACGGTAGTTCGGCCCAGTGCAAGGTCACCGCCTCCGCCGGCGCCACCGCGATGACGCCCGTGTCCGCGCCGAGGTCACTTCGCTCATCGGCGGTCGGGATCCCCTCGCCCTGCGCGACGATGCGCTGGTCGGCGATCCGCATCCAGCGAAAGCCGGTCACGCCGGAGGGAAGGAACAGGAGCGTGGTCATGATGGCTCGCCCCATTGCCGCGATACGAGCCGCGCGGGAAGCGTCGTCGCGTCCATCAGTGCCTGTTCCTGCAAAACCGTCGTCCCCACCGTCACGTCGATATCGAGCGTGAACCATTTCGACACCACTGCCGTCCCCCGTTCGCCATCCGCATTGGCATTGCCCTGCAACGCCGCGCTCTTGAAGAACACGTCAGTGGTCGCGACCCCTTGCGGCGGGCGTTGCAGGATCATCTGGCGCGCGCCCGCGATCGACATCGTGTCGGGAAACAGCATCGCCAGGATCGGCGCCTGTTCGGGGAGCAGCGTGTTGACGTTGATCGGCGCGGCCTGCGCGACCGGCAATGTACAGATCCACGGCCTGATCGTCGCATAGATTTGCGGCGTCATGCCGACCACCGCGCGGAGTTCGCTCGGGTCGGTCATCAGCGTGCCCGCGGTGCGATAGGGCGTCTCGCGGTTCAGATAGGCGCCGTCCTCCGCGCCCATCGCCTGCTGGTCCTGATCGCTGTCGATCCAGTCGGCGGCGCCCGCGGCGATCTGTTCACCGACCTGCGCGGGGATGTCGAGCAGCCGCATCAACCGGACGAATTGCGGCCGCATCAGCGGGTCGGTGACATAGGCGCCGGCGCGCCCGCTCACCAGGCTGTTGAGATTGAAGCAGTTTCCTCCGTCCCGCACGCGCGCGGTCGCAAAGCCGCCGCCGGGCAGCGGCATCCCGAACGGCTTGCCGCTCCAGTCGCCCTGCAACGTCACGCGTTTCACATTGGGGCCCAGCATCGCGTCGATCCGCGTCAGCGCGAGCGTCTCGGCGGCTAGCGCATAGGCGCGCGCCTGCTCCCCCGCCGCGGCATTGCCCGCGAGCCGCGTCGACAGCCGCAGCTTCTCGAGCGCCGCCCCCGCCATCACCGCGACGATCGCGACGAGCATGAGGACGGTCAGCAGCGCGGCGCCGCGTTCGTGTTCAGGGGGCTTCATTCTGGACCTCCCGCGCGGGCGGCGCATAGCCCGATCCAACGAGGAACAGCTGGCGATAGACCAGGCCGTCGGTGCGCTGGACGCTCAGCTCCATCGCCTCGGGCAAGGGCACGCCCTGCACGCCGTCCCAGCGGTCGCTCCACGCGCCGCCCAGTCGGTAGCGCAGCCGGACCTGGCGGACATTGGGCAGCAGCACGGCGGGCGGCAGCGGCGGCGCGCCGTCGACCATCGGATAGGCGATCCGCTGCAGCGCGCCGTCCGCGACGCGGTACGCGACCTTCTGCGTGCTCGATCGGGCTGCGCCGTCGATATTGGTCCAGCCACCGCGGACGAGGCGGAGCATCGGTGCGACGTCCGACCCGCTCTCGCCGACGAAGGCAGCCAAGGGCGCACCGGATTCGTCGCGCGTGCCCCGCAGCGCCGCCTGGCCGAGATCGGCGGACAGGATCGACATCGTCCGCGTCAGCGCGCCGAGATCGTCGAGCTTCGTCCCCGTCGCACTCTGCGCCTTCACGCTGAACGACAGGATCGCCACCCCCGCCGCCGCGATCATCCCGAAGATCAGCAGCGACACCATCACCTCGACCAGTGTGAAGCCGTGTTCGGCGGAGCGCCTCACGGGGGTGAAGCCGTGTTCGGCGGAACGCCTCACGGGGGTGAAGCCGTGTTCGGCGGAGCGCACCGTGCACCGCCCGGTCATGACGTCGTCACCGTCGTCGCGCTCTGGCGCGGAGCGGGGCGGATCATCGTGAGGCGACCGAGCACGGCGCCGCCGCGATCCGCGACCGCCACGTCGATCCGCAAGACGGACGAGCCGCCCATCGCGCGCACCGACCGCGTCCAGGCCCAGCGGCGCCCGCCATTGGTCTCGGCGCCGGTGACGGTTCCGGCGGTCGGCGGCTGCGCCTGCGTCACTGCGTCGATCGCGACGTTGCGCGCGACCATCTGCGCGACCAGCGTGTCGTCGAGGATCGACGCGCCGCGGATCGTCGCGCTCTCCAGCCGGACGAGCGCCATCGCCGCCAGGCTGAACACCGCGAGCGCGACCATGATCTCGATGAGCGTGAACCCGCGATCGGTTTCAGCAGGCATCGATGCGCGGGGCAATTCAGCGCGCATCGGCGCGCACGGTGCCATCGGCGTCGATCGTCACGGTCGCGTTCGCCCCGCCGCGGCTGAGCGTCACGACGGCGGGCCGGTCGACCAGCCCGGTCGGGTCGAAGGTCACGCGGACGCGGCCGCTCATGTCGCCGATCACCGCGCGCGTGCCGTCGTTCCACCGTTCGACGCGCATCGGTTTCTCGCTGATCGGCGTCCAGCCGCCCGCGAGCCGCTGGTCGAAGCCATAGCCGCCGCCGGTAATCCAGACACTGACCGGGCGTGCCTCGACGATCGCCGAATCATGCGCCGCACGCGTCCGCGCCGCGAACCGCGTCGCCTCGTCGAACACGCGTCCGCGCGGATCGGGCATCACAAAGACCGCCACCGCCGATGCGAGCCCTATGATCGTCACCACGACCATCAGCTCGACCAGCGTGAAGCCGTGTTCGGCGTTAAGCCGGGACCTACTGCCAGCTGCCAATATCGGCATCGATCCCCTCGCCGCCTTCCTTGCCATCGGCGCCGAAGGTCCAGACGTCGGCCTCGCCATGCGTGCCGGGCGAGGCATAGAGATACGGGCGACCCCAGGGATCGTTCGGCAGCTTCTTGAGATAGCCACCGCGCTGGTAGCGCGACGGATCGGTCAGCCCGGCGGGTGCGGTGACCAGCGCGTTCAGCCCCTGCGACGTGTTGGGGAAGGTCATGTTCTGCAGCTTGTAGAGCTCCAGCCCGCCCTCGATCTGCGCGATGTCGGCCTTTGCCTTCTGGATCCGCGCGGTATCGCCCGAGGGCAGCACGTTGAGCGCGACGATCGTTGCGAGCAGGCCGATGATGACGATGACCACCATCAGCTCGACGAGCGTGAAACCGGCCTCGCGGCGCTTCTTCTTCTCTTCCGGACGCATACAAAACCTCATTGGCCTGCCAGCGTATTGAGCTGGAGGATCGGGAGCAGGATGGATAGCACGATCGTCGCGACGATGCCGCCCATCACGACGATGATCAGCGGTTCGAGCAGCGACAGAGCGGTGGCGGTGAAGCGGTCGAATTCGCGTTCGAGATAGTCGGCGGCGCGTTCGAGCATCTCGTCGAGCCGCCCCGCCGCCTCGCCCGACGCGGCGAGATAGGTCAGCAGCGGCGGGAACACGCCCGCGCGCCGCATCGCCGCGGACAGGCTGCCGCCGCCGCGGATCGCGTCGACGATCTGGTCCGACGCGAGCCGCAGCCGACGGTTGTGGATCGTGCTCGCGGTCAGGTTGAGCCCGTCGAGCAGCGGCAAGCGGCTCGCGACCATCGTCCCCAGCGTCCGCGCCATCCGCGCCGCATGCAGATCGCGCAGCAGTCGCCCGAGCATCGGGATCCTGAGCAGCCAGCTGTCGAAGGCGAGCCGGAAGCCCGGATCCTTCAGCGCGCGCCACAGGATCAGCCCCGACAGCAGCAGGACCAGCGCGATCACCCACCAGTATCCGACGAGGAACGCCGAAAACGCCATCACCATCCGCGTCAGCAGCGGCAGCTCCTGCCCGACCGTGTCGAACTGTTCGACCACCTGCGGCACGACGAACATCATCAGCGCGGTGACCACCCCCATCGCGACAAGCGCGAGGATCGAGGGATAGGCGAGCGCGGTGATCAGCTTGCCGCGGATCTCCGCCTGGCGTTCGAGCAAAGCCGCGAGCCGGTCGAGGATCGTCGGCAGCGACCCCGAACTCTCGCCGGCCGCGACCATCGCGCGGTAGAGCGGCGGAAAACTCTTGGGCTCGCGCGCCATCGCATCCGCCAGCCGCCGGCCCTCGACGACGCCCGCATGAACGTGCTGGACGATCGCGCGGACGCTGTCCTGCTCGGTCTGGCGGGTGATCGTGCGCAGCGATTCCTCAAGCGGCGACACGCGGTTGAGCGTGGCGAGCTGGCGCGTGAACAGCGTCAGATTCTTGCCCGACATCTTGGGCTTGCCGAGCTGCAGCCCGAACAGCGGCCGCCCCTTGGTCGCCTGGGGCGGCGCGCCCGGGCTGATCTTGACGACGTAGAATTTGCGCGCGTCGAGCGTTGCGCGCGCGAGGTCGATGTCCGCCGCGGCGATATGGCCGCGGCGCTCGGCGCCCTTGGTGTCGATCGCGACATAGTCGAAATCAGCCATGCGGGTTGCCCGGTTGCTTAACGCTTCCGTTCGTTTCGAGCGAAGTCGAGAAACCGTTGCCGCGCGCGCGGACAGGCGTTTCTCGACTGCGCTCGAAACGAACGGAAGGCCAGAGGGGCGTCATGCCGCCGCCACCTCGACGACTTCGGTCGTGTCGCGGCGCGAGACGCGGACCGCTTCCTCCGCCGTGGTCTGTCCCGACAGCACCAGCTCGCGCGCCGACTGCGCCAGGTTCGGCGACTTGGCGAAGGCATGCGCGGTGATGTCGGATTCGGCGCCGTCGGTGTTGATCAGCCGACGGATCGTATCGTCGATGCGGACCGCCTCGAAGACGCCAATCCGGCCCTTGTAGCCGGTCTGGTTGCAGTCGTCGCAGCCTTGCGCGACGTACACTACCTGGTCCGGCGCGATGCCGAGCAGCGGTGCGACCGTGTCCGATGCGGGTACCGCCTTGCGACAGGTCGGACACAGCCGCCGCACCAGCCGCTGCGCGATCACCGCGCGGAGCGTCGAGGCGAGCAGGAAGCTCTCGACCTTCATGTCGCGCATTCGCGTGATCGCGCCGATCGCGTCGTTGGTGTGGACGGTCGACAGCACCAGATGCCCGGTCAGCGACGCCTGCACCGCAATCTCGGCGGTTTCGCGGTCGCGGATTTCGCCGACCATCACCACGTCGGGATCCTGGCGCAGGATTGCGCGCAGCCCGGCGGCGAAGGTCAGCCCGACCTTCGGATTGACCTGGGTCTGGCCGACGCCGTCGACCGCATATTCGACCGGATCCTCGACCGTCAGGATGTTGCGGCTGCCGTCGTTGAGCAGGCGCAGCGCGGCGTAGAGCGAGGTCGTCTTGCCCGAGCCGGTCGGTCCGGTGACGAGGATGATCCCGTTCGGCTCGCTCAGCGCCTCGTTCAGCAGCGCGAACAAGGCGGGCGGGAGGCCCAGCGCCTCGAGGTCGATGCCCGCATTTTCCTTGTCGAGGATACGCAGCACCACGCGTTCGCCCGCCCGGCTCGGCAGCGTCGAGACGCGGACGTCGAGCAGCTTACCGCCCAGCGTCAGCCCCATGCGGCCGTCCTGCGGCACGCGGCGCTCGGCGATGTCGAGGCGCGCCATCACCTTGATCCGGCTGACGACCACCGGCGCGACGTTGGGCGGCATGCGCAAAGTCTCGCGCAGCACGCCGTCGATGCGCATCCGGACGACGAGCCCGGTCTCGTACGGCTCGATATGGATGTCGGATACGCCGTTGCGTGCGGCGTCGGCGATGATCCCGTTGATCAGCCGGATCGCGGGCGCGTCGTCGGCGGTGTCGAGCAGATCCTCCGCAGTCGGCATGTCGCCTGCGAGCAGATCCAGCTCGTCGCCCATCCCGACCGCGGCGAGCGCATTGGCCTGGCCGTCCATCGCATAGACGTTGGACAGCAGCCGGTCGAACGCGGGCGCCTCGACCGTGCCGATCGCGAACGGGCGGCCGAGATAGCGGCGCAGTTCGAGCAGCACCTTCGGGTCCGCGCCCGCGCGCATCGCGATCGTGAGCGGTGAATCGGGGTCGGTGTGGTCGACGACGACTCCGAACTTGCGTGCGAAGGCGTAGGGGATGGTGATCTGGGGGAGTGCGACCTCAAGCCCCTCCCCTTCAGGGGAGGGGTTGGGGGTGGGGCCTGTCCCGGCAATGGCGGCGCTTGTGGCATCGCCCCACCCCAACCCCTCCCCTGAAGGGGAGGGGCTGAGGGCGCCCAGTTCATGCCCCTCGCGGATGATCATTTCTTCACCGGCCGGAAGACCGTGCTCGTGCTGCGCACCGGCACCGCGATCCGCGGATCCTCGATGCTGCCGGGGATCGGTCCCGACGGGATCGGCGGCGCCGCGCCCATGTAATCGCGCACCAGCTGATCGATCGACGGCTCGCGCTCGGGCTCGGCGAGCCCCTGCTGCAACCGCAGATAGCCATAACGCTGTTCGGTGATCCGCCGGCTGTCGCCCGCGGTGCGCAGGATCGTCGGCCGGATGAAGATCATCAGATTGGTCTTCGACCGCTGCTTCGCCTTCGACGTGAACAGATGCCCGAGCACGGGCAGGTCGCCGAGCAGCGGGATCTTCTCGATCGTGCGGCGTTCGTTGTCGTCGAGCAGGCCGCTGATCACCGCGATCTGCCCGTCGTCGACGGTCCGCACCGTCTCGACCTCGCGCTTGTTGAGGATCAGGTCGCTATTGTCGCTCGACACCGGCCCGGCGATCGAACTGACCTCGAGCCGCAGGTTGAGCTTCACCGTCCCGCTCGAATTCACCTGCGGTCGCACGGTCAGCTCGATGCCGACATTCTGGCGCTGCGTGGTGCGGAACGCGTTGTCGAAATTGTTCGACAGCGCCTGCCCCGTAGTGATCGGGATCTCCTGCCCGACCAAGCTGTGCGCTTCCTGGTTGTCGAGCGTGACGAGGTGCGGGACCTGGAGCAGGTTCGACGTCGTGTCGCTCTTCACCGCGTTAATGATCGCGCCAAAGAAGGTGCTGCCGATCTTGCCGCCAAAGCCGCCAAACCCGCCGGTCGCGGCAAGGATCGAACTGATCGCAGATTGCTGAAGCGTGTCGGCGGCGCTGCTGGTGTTCTTCGTCACCGTCGTGCTGCCGTCGGTGTTCGTCGTCGTCGTGGTCGAGGTGTTGAGCTGTGTCGCGCCGATCGCACCCGCGATCTGCAGGATGTTGGGCGCGGAATTGGAGAAGGTCGACGCACCGAACGCGCCGCCGCTGGGATCGCCGACGATGAACTGCGCACCCAACGTCCGTGCGGTGGTGTCCGAGACCTCGGCGACGATCGCCTCGACGAGCACCTGTTCGCGGCGCGTGTCGAGCTGGCGGACCACCTCGGCGAGCTGACGCTGGATCTCGGCGGGCGCGGCGATGACGATCGCGTTGGCGCCGATGAAGCGCGTGACGACCGCGGCGGTGCGGCCCCCCGCGGCGGTGATCGCGGGCTGGCCAGAGCCCGATCCCGACGATCCGCCGCTCGACTGGACCGGCTGGCTCACCTGCGCCTGCTGGGTGCCGCCAAAGCCCGATCCGCCGCCGTTGCTGCCGCCGCTGCTGTTCGCGCCGAAATTGGAGCGCGACAGCGGCTGGCTGCTCGGCTGGGTCGGGGTCTGGCCGACCAGTTCCTGCAGCACCGGCAGCAATTGCTCGGCGTCGGCGTTTTCGAGGAACACGACCTTGATCTCGGTGCCGTTGCGCGCCTTCTGGTCGAGGTCGGCGGCGACCTGCGCCAGTCGCGCGACCGTGGTCGGATCGCCGCGCAGCGCGACCGCGTTCGATCCCTCGACCGCGACCACCGATGCGGTCGGTCCCGATCCCGCGCCGCCGCCCTGCGCGCCGCCCGGGGCCCCGCCGGTGCCGATCAGGCCCTGCAGCGCGGTCGCGATGTCGCGCGCGCTCGCATTCTTGAGCGCGACGACGCGCGTCGACGAGGTGTCGGTGTCGACCCGGCGGATGACCTCGCGGATGCGGCGAATATTGTCGGCGAAATCGACCACCACCAGACTGTTGCCGCCGCGGTTCGCGGTGACCGACCCCTGCGCGCTGACCAGCGGCCGGACGGTGTCGACCGCGCTCGCCGCGTCGGTCGCGCGCAGCCGGATGATCTCGGTGACATAGCTGTTGCGCGCCGCGCCCGCGACGCCGATCCGGCTCGGCTGCGACGCCGCATTGTCGAGCGGCTGCAC
Source organism: Sphingomonas sp. CFBP9019 (assembly GCF_034045155.1). Lineage (NCBI taxonomy): Bacteria > Pseudomonadati > Pseudomonadota > Alphaproteobacteria > Sphingomonadales > Sphingomonadaceae > Sphingomonas > Sphingomonas sp. CFBP9019. The sequence continues at coordinate 298,849 of NZ_JAXCWK010000003.1, forward strand.
GCGGAACGCCCCGTTCGAGGTCGGCACCGCGACCAGCCCGTTGGCGCGCAGCGTGGACAGGAACACCTCGAAATATTCGGACCGGCTGAGCGGCCGGTCGGTGACGACGGTCACCTTGCCCGACACCCGGTTGTCGATGATGAAGGTGCGCCCCGTGACCTTGGCGGCATCGGCGATGAACGCGCGGATATCGGCGTCGCGGACGTTGAGCGTCGTCTGCGCGCGCGCTTCCGCCGCCAGCGTCAGCGCCAGCACCGGAGCAAGGACCGAGGCGAAAACCAGATTCTTCATTGCAGCCTTGGTCTTGGAAAGGGGAAGGGAAGCGAGAGTCATGCCGGAGATCATTGCGGAGGTGCGATCGTGATGGCGAGCGGCAACGTGTCCTTGCCGCGTTCGACGGTGATGGGCACGTTGCCGCCCTGCGCGAAGTCGGCGGCGATGCGGTCGAGATCGCCCGGCCCGGTGACGGGACGCCCGCCGATCGAGGTGACGATGTCGCCGTCGCGCAGCCCCGCCTGGCGGAAGGCGTTGCCCGAACCCTGCGACCGGACCGTCAGCCCGCTGACGCGGCCGCCGTCGATACGCGGGATGAAACCGATCTCGCTGCGCAACTGGCCGATCGCGATGCCCGCGTTGCCCGGCGGTGGCGCCGCACCCGGCGCTGCGCCGGTCGGCGACACCGGCGCGACCGCGTCGGACTGGTCGAGGAACAGGTCCTCGTCGACGCCGCCGCGATCGATCGTGACATGGTCGAACGCGACCGCCTTCAGCCGGACGCCGGGCTGGATCTCCTCGCCGACGACGATGCTGGTCTGGACATTGTCCGCGCCCGCGATGATCGCCGAGCTCCGGCCGGTCGCATCGTCGATCCGCGTCCCGAACAGCGTCAGCTGCAGCGCGGTGACCGTCGCGGGTCCGGCACCGGCGGGCGCACCCAGCCGGAAGAACGGATCGAAGCTGCGCAGGATGTCGCCATTCGCCCCCGCCGGCGCGATCGCTGCCGGGCGCCACGCGCCGAGCGGCGTCACCGGCGCCACCGCGACCCAGATCAGCCGCGCGCATTGCACCGCCAGCCCCGCCATCAGCGCGAGCTCGGCGGCGGAATATACCGTGATCACGGGCAGCCGCCGCAGGATACGGCGCGCCCGTGCGTCGATCGTCAATCGCATGAGCGAACCCCCTCCCGACGCGGTGCCGCCGCCATTGGCGCCCCCAATGGCGCTAGGCATGCCATGTTACAGTTACGCGTCAATCTGGCGATAGATTTATGCCGCGCTGGCGCAAGCGCGGATTGCCCGGCAAAACAGCATCATGGTCATCCGCTCCGCCGACACGCCGCCCGCCCCCTCTCCGGTCTCGCTCGGCAGCGGCCTGCCCGCCGAGCCGGTCGTCGCACGGCTGACCGCAGCCCCCGGGGTCCAGCGCGTGCCGAGCCCCAAGCTGACGCTGTTCCTCAACCGCAGCTTCCTGCCGCCCGCGCTGTGCGCCGCACTGCTCGAGCGGATCGACGCCGTCCGCCGCCCGTCGACGATTTCCGATTCGAACGGCGATGCGAGCTACCGGACGAGCGAGACGGGCGACCTCGACCCCGCCGATCCGGTGGTCACCGACGTCGAGGCGCGGATCGCCGCGCTGACCGGGCTCGACGGCCTTTATGGCGAACCGCTCCAGGGGCAGCGTTATGCGGTGGGGCAGGAGTTCAAGGGCCATACCGATTATTTCGAGCCGACCGGTGTCGACTATGACCGCTATTGCAGCGTCGCGGGCAATCGCACCTGGACCGTGATGGTCTATCTCAACCAGCCCGAGGCAGGCGGCGCGACGCGGTTCAAGGCGATCGACAAGATCGTCCAGCCCGAGACCGGCAAGCTGCTCGCCTGGAACAACCGCCGGCCCGACGGCTCGCCCAACCCCGCGACGCTCCACCACGGCATGAAGGTCCGCAGCGGCGTCAAATACGTCATCACGAAATGGTACCGCGAGCGCCCCTGGGGGTAGCCGCCCCTACCCCGGTACCCGGGATTCAGAGCCACGCAGCGGTCCGCCCGTGACCCTGGGTCCCGGCGTTCGCCGGGATGACGGAGGGGTGGCAGATGAACCGCTCACCCCACCCACCCGTCATCCTGGGCTCGACCCAGGATCCAGAGCCGAGCAGCGCCGTCCTTTGGAACTCTGGATCCCAGCCTTCGCTGGGATGACGGGCCGGTGGCAGGCCCCCCGGCCCAGCCCCGCCGCCGCCCGACCTCAGAACGTCGTGCTCAGCCCCAGCGTGAAGACCCGGCCAAGATTGTAGCGGTTGATGAACACCTGCGCGCCATTGTCGAAGGTCTGGCCTTCCTGAAACCGCGTGCCGGTCAGGTTGCGCGCTTCGGCCTTCAGTTCCCATTTGCCGCCGACGAGCTCGAAGCCCTGCCGTGCGACCAGGTCGAGGCGGATGCCGGGCTTTTCGATGATGTCGGGCTGGAAGCCGACGCCGCTGAGGTTCGAGGGGCCGCGGTTGGTCACGCGGTTGCTCGCATAGTTGAACAACAGCGTGATCGCCGAGAGCGACGCCGTATCCTCGAGCCCGACCTGGACGTTGACCAGATGATCCGACTGGCCGGTCAGTGACGCGCCGTCGCGGAACTGGAGCGAGGCCGGACCGAAGCCCGCCTGGCACCCGCCGAGCGTCTGGTTGAGCACGTTCGGGACGCAGCTATTGTCCGCGGTGATCGACGATTTCGAATAGGTGTAGTTGGCGATGAACAGCGCGCGGCGCGTCGCGAAAAAGTCCGAATTGAGGAAGTCGAGGTCGAAATATTTCTGGAGCTCGACCTCCGCGCCATAGAGCGTCGCCTCGGGCAGGTTGGTGAAGCCGGTCTGCAGCCGGTCGTCCGCGCCGGTGTAGAAGCCGACCTGCTCGACCGGGTTCTTGATCTCCTTGTAGAAGCCGCCGAGCGTGAAGCGCTGGTCGCGCGCGAAGAACCACTCGTAGCGGCCCTCGAGATTGTAGAGCTCCGAGTCCTTCAGCAGCGGGTTGCCGAAGAACAGCCGATCCGATTCGGGATCGCGGAACTGCTGCGGTGCGAGCTCGCGGAACTGCGGGCGCGAGATCGTCTTCGACGCGCTCGCACGCAGCTGCATGTTGTTCGCGAAATTATAGGTGAGCGTCGCGGCGGGCAGGAAATAATCGTTCTTCAGCCGCGTCGTCGTCGTGCCGATCGGCGTCACCTGCTCCTCGGCGGTCTCGTAGCGGACGCCGATCGTCGCACGGACGCCGTCGGTCGCCTCGGCCTCGGCCTGGACATAGCCCGCATGGATGCGCAGCGACGCGTCATAGGCATAGGCGCCGAGCGGCGTGCTGAACTGCAGCTGGATCTGGTTCGCGTTGAGCGAATCGATCCCGAGCAGATAGTCGGGACGCAGCAGGTTGTAGGGATAGCCCGGCGCGGTGCCGCCGCCCGCGGCGGTCTGATAGTTGAACTGGAGGCGCGTCGAATTGCGCTTCGTGTCCGAATAGAAATAGCCGGTCGACAGCGTCATCGGCCGCTCGGTGTCGAGCTTGTACGACAGGTCGCCCTGCCCGGTGTACAGATCCTCGTTCAGCTCGCTGAAGATGATCGAGGCGAACGGCGTGAAGCGCTGGGTCACCTGATAGGCGCCGTTGCACTGCGCGCCGTCCGAGCCGTTGGGCGCCTCGACGCTGATCGGCAGGCCGGTCGTGGTGGTTGCCGAGCACAGATAGTCGAACTGCCGCTCGTACGGCGCGTTGCGCTTCGAATTGGCATAGGCGCCGCGCGCGTCGAATTTCAGCGCGTCGGTCAGCTTGAATTCGCCGACCAGCTGGCTCTCGAACAGCTGGCGTTCGAACCAGTTGGTGTTCTGCTGGAAACGCAGCCCGCTCGAATTGTTGTAGACGGTCGCCGACGATCCGCGCGCCTGCTTCAGCGTGTCGTGGATATAGACGGTGGTCGAGCGGATCGTGTTCGGGCCGAATTCGTACCCCAGCCCGATCAGCGCGTTGGTGACGATCCGGTTGTCGGTCAGCAGCGTCTGGAAATCATTGCGCAGCGTGCCGTCGGTCGACACCGAATCCTGCTGAGTCGACGAGCGCGTGCGGAAGGTGTTGCTCGCGCTCAGCGACGCGATGATGCCCAGCCGGTCCGAGCCGAAGTCGAACACCGATCCGCCGCTCAGCTCGCCCGACCAGTTAGCCGGCAGCTGATTGTTGCGCTGGAGCAGCGTCGTGTTCGCGTTGGTCAGCTGCGCGACCTGGTCGGTCGGGATGATCCCGGTGCCGCCGGGCGCGTTCTTGATGAAGGCGGGCACCTTGCGCGCGCCGTCGTCGAAGCCGATCCAGTCCGCATCGCCGCCATAATAGGTATAGCCGAGCTCGCTGGTCGTCACGGTGTCGGCAGAGATCGACCCGCCGATGCTCAGGAAGTTCTTCTCCGGGATCGCCTTGGTCGTGAGGTTGATCACGCCGCCGCCGAATTCGCCGGGATAGTTCACCGAATAGGTCTTCTGGACCAGCGCCGAGCCAACGATCGCGGTCGGGAAGATGTCGAGCGGAACCGACCGGCGGAGCGGCTCGGGGCTCGGCAAGGGCGAACCGTTGAGCAGCGACGACGAATAGCGATCGCCGAGGCCGCGGACATAGACGAAGCCGCCGCCGACGACGCTGAGGCCGGTGACGCGCGTCAGTGCGCCGGCGATGTCGCCCTCGCCCGTCCGCGCGATGTCCGCGCTCGACAGCACCGAGACGATCTGTGCGGTCGCGCGCACGGTGTTCGGGATGTTGCGCCCGACGACGACGATGTCCTCGCCCGCTGCGGCGTCATAGCCGGGGCTGGAGACCTCGACGCCGGCTTCGGGTGCGGCCTGCGGTGTGGCCTGCTGTGTGGTCTGCTCTTGGGCCGTCGTGCCCGGCGTCGCGGCATTGGTCTGGTCCGCCTCGGCCTGCGGCGTCGCGGCGGGCCGGGGCGGTGCGGCCGGCGCGGGCGCGGTCTGCGCGAGCGCGGCGGGCGCGACCAGCGTCGAGGTGAGGAGGAGCAGTGTTCCGTAGGCGCGGCGCTTGGACATGGCCTGTAATCCCGATTCGTAAAGTCATAGGCGAATGCCGGGACGGTCCCCCAAGGACCGCCCCGGCATCACGGCGCATTCAATTGGCGCCCGCCTCAGCGGCCCTGGCAGGCGAAGTAGACCGAGCTGAACGCGGGCGGTCCGACGTCCTGCAGCGCGGCATCCGCCGGCCGGACCGTCGTGCGGCCGCCCGTCGTCTGCTCGCCCGCGATCATGTTGACGCAGGCGACGTTCGCCGGGGTCTTCACCACGCCGTTGACGAAGGTCATGTCCGCACCACCACGCAGGCGGATCGCGGCCGGGGCCAGCGCGGTCTGGATGAAGGTGAAGTTGGCGTAGCGGCCGAACGTGCGCGGCAGCAGGTCCTCGGCATTGTTCGAATCGATCTCGGTCGAGAAGGAGTCGGCGGTCGCACCGAGCGTGCGCTGGGCGGCGATCATGAACTGGATGAAGCCGCGATAGCCATTGTCGATATCGAAGCCGTCATCGTCCGCGCCGGTGATCGCGATATACTTCAGGTTGCTCGTGCCGCCGAAGATCTCGATGCCGTCATCCGCCGAATTGTGGCTCTGGATGTGGTTGAGCGTGGTGCCCGAGCCGGTGCCGCCGAGCGTCAGGCCCTGAAGCTCGTTGCCGTCGCTGATCGCGATGCCGCTGTAGCGGATCTGGACGTACTGCATCGTGCCGCTGCTGTCGGCGGCCGTCGGGCCGCCATAGAAGCGCCCTGTGACACCCTCGATCGCCTGCTGGCAGGTCGTGCTGCTGCCGGCGGCATTGTTCGGGCCGGTGCCGGTGGCGCAGACCGCGACCGGTGCGCGGCCGAGCATGACGATCCCGCCCCACTGGCCCTGCGTCGCGTCGCTGACGCCGTTCGACGCCAGGTTCTGCTGCGAGGTGAAGACGATCGGCGCGGTGGCGGTGCCGACCGCGTTGATCTTCGACCCGCGGTTGACGATCAGCAGGTCGTTGGTCGTCTCGCTCGAATCCGCGGCGATCACGACGCCGGCCTCGATGTTGAGGATCGCGCCATTGTCCGCACCGGTCGTGCCGACATCGGTGCCGATTTCGGTCTGGCCGCGCAGGCGATAGAAGACGCCCGCAATCTTCGGCAGCGTCAGCGTGCCGCTTATCACGGTCGGCAGACGGCAGGCGCGGAACGTCGCGACCAGGCCGTCATCGGTCGTGCCGGTCGGGCAGACGCTCGTCGCGGTGACCGCGCCGACCGAAGGCACCGCGGTGCAACGTGCGCCCGAGCCGCCGAATTCGGCCGAGGTCGAGTTGCAGGTCCAGCCCTGGAACGCGGTGTCGGTCGGGCCGTTGAGCGCGCCGACGAAGTTCGTGCTGGTGAAGAAGCTGTTGAGCGTCGACGGATCCATCGGCGTGGTGAGCGACGTCGCCGAGGTCGGATACAGGCCGTTCAGGCCGGTGCTGACGCCGCTGACATTGTTGTTCGTGCCGGCGTTGACGACCGCGAGCTGCTCGTCAGGCGTGATCGTGATGGTGTTGACCGTGGTCGGGGCGGCGAACTGTGCCGCGGTGATCGCGCTGGGCGTCGGCGTCGGCGTGGGGGTCGGCGTCGGGGTCGGCGTTGCCGGCGGGATCACGATGGTGCCCGCACCCGGCGACGCGACGCTGTCCGCGCCTCCGCATGCCGACAGCGCCGCACAGGCGGTGCTGGTCAGCAGGATAAGGCCGATGCGCTTGAAGCTGGTCATTCACGGAACTCCCGGTCGATCATTGATTGCGTGGATCGACTCGGGTCCCCCTGCCGATCTCTCAACGGCGGTTAGGCGGCGTAGATGACAGCGAGATGCGGTTTCGATGACGGCTGAGTGACGGCGGTGTTTCAGCAATGTGACACCGGGGCCGCGAGGTACGCGCTGAGCCGGGGCGGGACGACGACGGACGGTATCGCGGGGCCCGGGGTGCATCACCCCGCTTTCGCTGCGCGGCACAATGATTTAAGGGGCACGGACGCTAGCAAGGCCCTTATCCGGGCAATCCCGCGGATTTCACCGCGATTACAGGAATTTTCGACGAGTATGGCCTCTTTCAAGGACCCCGGTTTTCAGGAACGTACCGCCTCTGCGAACGACGCGAAGCTGAAGGCGCTCGAGAAACTGCGCGCCAAGCCTGCGATCGATCCGGCGGTCGCTGCCGAGCGCGCCGCCGCCCGCGCCGCCAAGGAGGAGGCCGAGCGCGCCAAGCGCCAGGCCAAGCGCGATGCCGAAGAGGAGGCCAAGGCTGCCAAGAAGGCCGCCGCCGCCGAAGCCGCAGCCCGCGCGCTCGAGGCCGAAGCCAAGTCGCAAATGTCCGACGCCGACAAGAAGGCACTCCGCGACGCCAAATATGCGGCGCGCAAAGCCAAGAAGAAGTGAGGAAACGGCCGGGGAATTCTCCGGCCTTTTTTCTTTTGCGCTGGCGGGATTTTCGGCCGGCGCCTTGCCACACCGTCATCCTGACGAACGTCAGGACCCAGAGTCACACGCGCCACCGCCTGCAACTCTGGATCCTGGATCAAGTCCAGGATGACGAAGGCGGGTGACGCTTACCCCACACACCGTCATCCTGACGAACGTCAGGAGCGAGAGCCACGGACGCCAGCGCGCGTGACCCTGGGTCCCGGATGACGGACGGGGGAGAAGCCCCCCGCCCTCAGGCTGCGAGCGCGTCCTGCTCTTCGGGCGCGAGCCGGATCATGTAGTCGAATGCCGCCAGTGCCGCCTTCGAGCCTTCGCCCATCGCGATCACGATCTGCTTGAACGGCACCGTCGTCACGTCGCCGCCCGCGAACACGCCGGGGATCGACGTCTCGCCGCGGTGATCCACCTCGATCTCGCCGCGCATCGTCAGCGCGACCGTGTCGGTCAGCCATTCGGTGTTGGGCACCAGTCCGATCTGGACGAAGATTCCCTCGAGCTCGACCTGATGCAGCGTGTCGTGGTTGCGGTCCTTATAGCTGAGCCCCGTCACCTGCTTGCCGTCGCCGAGCACCTCGGTGGTCATCGCCGAGGTGACGACCTTGACGTTGGGCAGGCTGGCGAGCTTGCGCTGGAGCACCGCGTCCGCACGCAGGTCGCTGTCGAACTCGATCAGCGTGACATGCGCGACGAGGCCCGCCAGGTCGATCGCCGCCTCGACGCCGCTATTGCCGCCGCCGATCACCGCGACGCGCTTGCCCTTGAACAGCGGGCCGTCGCAATGCGGGCAATAGGTCACGCCCTTGTTGCGATACGCCTCCTCGCCCGGCACGTTCATCTGGCGCCAGCGCGCACCGGTCGACAGGATCACGGTCCGCGCCTTCAGCGACGCGCCGCTCGCAAGCTCCACCTCGTGCAGGCCGCCGACCTGGGTCGCAGGGATCAGCTTGCTGGCGGTCTGCAGGTTCATCACGTCGACGCCATATTCGGCGACATGCTGCTCCATGTGCGCGACGAGCTTGGGCCCCTCGGTATGCGCGACCGAGATGAAGTTCTCGATCGACATGGTGTCGAGCACCTGGCCGCCGAAGCGCTCTGCCGCTATTCCGGTGCGGATGCCCTTGCGCGCGGCATAGATCGCCGCTGCCGCACCGGCGGGGCCGCCACCGACGACGAGCACGTCGAACGGATCCTTGCCCGCGATCTTCTCCGCCGCGCGCGCGGTGCTGCCCGTGTCGAGCTTCGCGACGACCTGCTCGACGCTCATCCGGCCTTGCGCGAACGGCTCGCCGTTGAGGAAGATCGCCGGCACCGACAGGATGTTGCGGTTCGTGACCTCGTCCTGGAACACGCCGCCCTCGATCGCGACATGGCTGATCCGCGGGTTGATCACGCTCATCAGGTTCAGCGCCTGGACCACCTCTGGGCAGTTCTGGCAGCTGAGCGAGAAATAGGTCTCGAACGCGAAATCGCCGTCGAGCCCGCGGACCTGCTCGATCACCCCCTGCGTCAGCTTCGACGGATGCCCGCCGACCTGAAGCAGTGCGAGCACCAGCGAAGTGAACTCATGCCCCATCGGGATGCCGGCGAAGCGCACGCCGATATCGGTCCCGGCGCGGCGGATCATGAAGGACGGGCGGCGCTTGTCGTCGTCCTTGCGGACCATCGTCACCGAATCGGACAGCGCGGCGATCTCGGTCAGCAGGCCCTCGAGCTCGCGCGACTTGGCGCCGTCGTCGAGCGAGGCGACGAGTTCGATCGGCTTGACGATGTTCGCCAGATAGGTCTTGAGCTGCGCGGTAAGGTTCACATCGAGCACGGACGCTCTCCTGTCTGATGAAAGGGACGCGCGGCAGGCTGCCGTCGCGAAAATCGTCACCCCGGACCGGGTCCGGGGTCCACCGTGCCGCACGACACCGGATGTCATGCGGCAGGGTGGCTGCCGGACCGAAGTCCGGCAGGCCGGGGAAGGAGCGAACCCCTCCCCCTTGGGTGACGAAGCCGGGCGACCGGTTCCGTCAGCGGCTCAGATCTTGCCGACGAGATCGAGCGACGGGGCGAGCGTGGTCTCACCCTCTTCCCACTTGGCGGGGCAGACCTCGCCGGGGTGCGCTGCGATATACTGTGCGGCCTTGACCTTGCGCAGCAGCTCCATCGCGTTGCGGCCGACGCCTTCCGAGGTGATCTCCATCAGCTGGATCACACCCTGCGGATCGACGACGAAGGTGCCGCGATCGGCCAGGCCCTGGCCTTCGCGCATCACGTCGAAGTTGCGCGTGATGGTGCCCGACGGATCGCCCAGCATCGTGTAATCGATCTTGCCGATCGCCGGCGACGTGTCGTGCCAGGCCTTGTGCGAGAAATGGGTGTCGGTCGACACGCTGTAGACCTCGACGCCCATCTTCTGGAACGCGGCATAATTGTCGGCCAGATCCTCGAGCTCGGTCGGGCAGACGAACGTGAAATCGGCCGGGTAGAAGAAGAAGACCGCCCACTTGCCCGTGACGTCGGCGTCCGACACCTCGATGAACTTGCCCTGGCGATAGGCCTGGGTGGTGAACGGCTTCAGCTGGGTGCCGATGATCGACATGGGGTAGCTCCTTAGAATTGTGCGACGCATCATATATGGGATGCTGCGGCGCAGCGTGAAATGCAGAATGCCGATCTAGTACATTCACGCAGTCGATCATAGAAGCGCCAAAGATCGACTAAGGCACTGAAAGAACCCCGAAAACAGAAACGCCGGCCCGCTCGCAATGGAGAGGACCGGCGTAAATCTGGTGGGCGCGACAGGGATTGAACCTGTGACCCCACCCGTGTGAAGGGTGTGCTCTACCGCTGAGCTACGCGCCCGAAACTGGTTCGGAAGCGGGCCTTTAAGCGCGGTATGCCGCGCTGTCCAGCCCTGTCGGTCATGATCGGTCGATCAGTTGACCGAATCCTTCAGCCCCTTGCCCGCCTTGAACTTGGGCTGGGTCGATGCCTTGATCGTCATCGGCTCACCGGTGCGCGGGTTGCGTCCCGTCGAGGCCTTGCGCTTCGAGACCGAGAAGGTGCCGAACCCGACCAGCCGGACTTCCTCGCCCTTTTTCAGCGCGGCCGAAATCGCGTCGAAAACGGCTTCGACGGCCTTGACCGCATCGCCCTTGACCAGCCCCGACGTGTCCGCGACCGTCGCGATCAGTTCCTGCTTGTTCATACAGTTAATCCCCCAAACAAATACCGAATCGGCAGCGATGGAATCGCGGCGCCAATCTCCAGGCAGTAACGCGGCGGTATCGTCTGCTGTCAAACGAAACCGCCGCGCGATGCTCTAACCGCGCGGTTCGGTATCGGCCATCGTGACGCGGCGAAATACCGCGCCGGATGCGCTCAGTGGTGAAGACCACCCCCGACCGGCGGGATCGGCGCGGGCGGCAAGGCCGCCAGTTCGTCCGCATCGGTCCACTCGATCGCCTCGAGCGGCTCGGTCAGGGCAAGCCGCAAAACCTCGTCGACATGGCTGACGGGGATGATCTTCAGCCCCTCCTTGATGTTCGCCGGAATGTCCGCGAGGTCCTTCTCGTTCTCCTGCGGGATGAGCACGGTGGTGATCCCGCCGCGCAGCGCCGCGAGCAGCTTTTCCTTCAGCCCGCCGATCGGCAGCACGCGACCGCGCAGCGTCACCTCGCCGGTCATCGCCACCTCACGCCGCACCGGCACGCCGGTCATCGTCGAGACGATCGACGTGACGATCCCGACACCCGCCGACGGACCGTCCTTGGGCGTCGCGCCTTCGGGCAGATGGATGTGGATGTCCTTGCGGTTGAACAGCGACGGCTTGATGCCATAGCTCGGCGCGCGTGCCTTGACGTAGCTGAACGCGGTCTCGATCGATTCCTTCATCACGTCGCCGAGCGTCCCCGTCAGCTTCGCTGCGCCCTTGCCCGACACGGTGACGCTTTCGATCGTCAGCAATTCGCCGCCGACCTCGGTCCAGGCAAGCCCGGTGACCGCGCCGATCTGGTTCTCCGTCTCGGACAGGCCGTGGCGATATTTCTGCACGCCTGCGAACTCGGCGATGTTGTCTGGCGTGATCGTCACGCTCGTCGCCTTGCCCTCGAGGATCCGGCGCAGCGCCTTGCGCGCGAGCTTGGCGATCTCGCGCTCGAGCGTACGCACGCCCGCCTCGCGGGTATATTGCTGGATCAACGTGCGCAGGCCCTCCTGCGTCAGGACGAACTCGCCGTCCTTCAGGCCGTGCGCCTCGATCTGCTTGGCGATCAGATGCCGCTCGGCAATCTCGACCTTCTCGTCCTCGGTATAGCCCTCGAGACGGATGATCTCCATCCGGTCGAGCAGCGCCTGGGGGAGGTTGAGCGTGTTCGCGGTCGTCACGAACATCACGTCCGACAGATCGAGGTCGATCTCCAGATAATGATCCTGGAACTTGCCGTTCTGCTCGGGATCGAGGACCTCGAGCAGCGCCGACGCCGGGTCACCGCGGAAATCCTGGCCGAGCTTGTCGATCTCGTCGAGCAGGAACAGCGGGTTCGACGCACCCGCCTTTTTCAGGTTGGTGACAATCTTGCCCGGCAGCGAGCCGATATAGGTGCGACGATGCCCGCGGATCTCGGCTTCGTCGCGCACGCCGCCCAGCGACTGGCGGATGAACTCGCGCCCGGTCGCCTTGGCGATCGACTTGCCGAGCGAGGTCTTGCCGACGCCCGGAGGGCCGACGAGGCACAGGATCGGCCCCTTCAGCTTGTTGGTGCGCGCCTGGACCGCGAGATATTCGATGATCCGGTCCTTGACCTTCTCGAGCGCATAATGGTCCTCGTCGAGCACCGCCTGGGCCGCCGAGATGTCCTTCTTGATCTTCGACTTCTTGCCCCAAGGGAGCCCCAGCAGCACGTCGAGATAATTGCGCACGACGGTCGCCTCGGCGCTCATCGGCGCCATCGTCTTCAGCTTCTTGAGTTCGGCGGTCGCCTTCGAGCGCGCTTCCTTGCTCATCTTGAGCGTCGCGATCTTCTGAGTCAGCTCGGCGATCTCGTCGCCTTCACCCTCATCGCCCTCGTTGCCGAGCTCGCGCTGGATCGCCTTCAACTGCTCGTTGAGGTAATATTCGCGCTGCGTCTTCTCCATCTGGCGCTTGACGCGGCTCTTGATCTTCTTCTCGACCTGCAGGACGCCGAGCTCGCCCTCCATCGCCGCAAACGCCATTTCGAGGCGCTTGGCGGGGTCGGTCTGCATCAGCATCGCCTGCTTGTCGGCGACCTTGATCTGGATGTTGGCAACGACGGCATCGGACAGCCGGGCGGCCTCGGTGATCTCGGACAGCTGGGTCGCGGTCTCGGCGGGCAGCTTGCGGTTGAGCTTGGCGTAGTTCTCGAACTGGTCAACGACCGAGCGCATCAGCGCAGCGATCTCGGGACCCTCGACCTCGGCATCGGCGACCGTCGCGACTTCGGCGGTGAGGAAGTCACCACTCTCGTCGAGCGTCTCGAGCGTCGCGCGAACCTTGCCTTCGACCAGCACGCGTACCGTGCCGTCGGGCAGCTTGAGCAGCTGGAGCACGGTCGCGGTCACGCCCATCGTGTAGAGATCGTCGCGCGCGGGATCGTCCTCGGCCGGGTCGAGCTGCGCGACCAGGAAGATCTCCTTTTCTGCCGCCATCGCCGCCTCGAGCGCCGCGACCGATTTCTCGCGGCCGACGAACAGCGGAACGATCATGTGCGGAAACACGACGATGTCGCGTAGCGGAAGAACGGGATAGTGGGTCATGCAAGCTCCGGTACCGGACCGAACAAGGTCGGCGTCAGCTCATTATATGGTGAGGATGGCGGATCCATCAATCGCCGGGCTACGTAATCGCCGAAGCGCGGTCCGAACCGTGGCATAACGCAGTATCGTGCGGATTCCGTAACGCCCTTGTGCCGGCCGGACTTGTGTCGATCGGGCCACCGCGCGAGAACGCGCCGCATGATCCCGCGCCTCCTCCTCGCCGCCAGCTGCACCGCGCTGCTCGCCATCCCCCCGGCCTCCGCGCAGCTGCCGCGCAAGGGCGAACCCGCGATAACCGCGCAGACGCAGCGTTCGGGGGGCGTGCTCACCCCCGAACAGACCGCGCTGCAGTTCGACCATGCCGACCTTGCCTTCGAGGTGCTGCCCGATGCGCAGCGGCTGAACGGCGTCGCGACGCTGCGCTTCACCGCGCGTGCGCCGGTCGCGCGGCTGCCGATCGATCTCGACCGCAACCTGCCGGTGACCGCCATCGCGATCGATGGCGTCGCGCTGCCAGCCTCCGCCTGGACCAATCCGGAGGGGCGGCTGACGATCACGCTGCCCCGGCCGGTGCCGGCGGGCGGGAAGGTGAGCGCGACGATCACCTATGGCGGCACGCCGCATGTCGCGGTGAAGGCGCCGTGGGACGACGGGATGGTCTGGTCGAAGACCCCCGACGGGCGCACCTGGTTCGCGACCACCGCGGAGGGCTATGGCTGCGACCTGTTCTGGCCGTGCCTCGACTTCCCGACCGGCGAGCCTGCGCTGGTCGATCTCCACATCACCGTACCCAAGGGGCTGAAGGCGCCGTCGAACGGCGTGCTGGTGGGCGTCGACACGTTCGCCGACGGTCGCACAACCTGGAACTGGCGCGCGAAGCACCCCAACACATACGGCATCGCGCTGAATGTCGGGCCGTATGAGGAGGTCCGCGGCACCTATAAGAGCCGCTTCGGCAACAGCATTCCGATGTTTTACTGGTATCTGCCCGGCGAGAAGCCGCAGGCGGAAAAGCTGTTCGCCGAATTCGCCCCGACGCTCGACTTTTTCGAGAGCATGATCGGCCCCTACCCGTTCGGCGACGAGAAGCTGGGCGTCGTCGAGACGCCGCACAAGGGCATGGAGCACCAGACGATCAACGCGTACGGCAACGACTATGCCAAGGCGCCCGAGGGGTTCGACTGGCTGTTCCAGCACGAGTTCGCGCATGAATGGTTCGGCAATCAGCTGACCGCCGCCAACTGGGACGATTACTGGCTGCATGAGGGCTATGGCACCTATATGCAGCCGCTCTACGGCCAGTGGCGTGAGGGGCGCGCGCGCTATGCGACGATGCTGCAGGGTGAGCGCGGGGCGATCATGAACCGCATGCCGATGACCCAGCAGCGGATCACCACCGAGGAGGAGGTGTACGAGCTCGACAAGGGCGGCGCCGGACAGGACATCTACAACAAGGGGTCGTGGATGTTGCACACGCTGCGCGGCTTGATCGGCGACACCGCCTTTTTCGACGTGACGCGCCGCGCGGTCTATGGCCGCCCCGATCCGAAGCCCGGCAACTTCACCCCCCGCTTCGGCTCGACCAAGGAGTATGAGGCGATCGTCCGCCGCGTCACCGGCAAGGATTATGGCTGGTTCTTCGACGTGTATCTCCGCCAGGCGGCGCTGCCCGAGCTGATCGAGACGCGCACCGGCACCATGCTGACGCTGGCGTGGAAGGTGCCGGGCAATGGCCGCTTCCCGCTGCCGGTCGAGGTTCAGATCGACGGCAAGACCCGGACGCTGCCGATGACGACGGGCACCGCGACGCTCGCCGTGCCGAAGGGCGCGCATGTCGTGATCGACCCCGATGCGCTGGTCCTGCGCCGGAGCATCGCGCTCGAGGAGGTGGCCGCATGGAAATCCGCACAGGCAGCGAAGGCGAAACCGCAATGACCGACGCGTCCCCGGTCCCTCGCGAAAGCGGAGGCCCAGCAGCCGCAACCGTCGCCGCGCCTGACCCTGGGCTCTTGCGTGCGCAGGAGAACCTGTGGCCCGCCCGCGCCGCGGAGATGGCGGCGATCTTCATGGTGGGCGACGGGCTGCTCGGGCTGCTCCAACCGCGGCGCCACGTCGATCTGTGGAAGGAGGACGCGCTCGGCACCGAGGCGCTGGTCCAGCCGTTCGTCGACCGCCCGGGCCGCCGCCGCCTCTATGCCGTCGTCCAGATCGCCGCGGGCCTTGCGCTCGCCGCCCGGCAACGCGCGCGCTGACGCGACCGGCGGCAAAGCTGGCGCGCGGTCTCAGGGGAGCGTGAAGCTGGTCGTCGTGATCCGGTGGAGCGTCGTCACGGGCCCGCGCGGCAGGCTGTGCTCGGTCATATCCTTGGCGGCGGCGGACAGCAGATAGCGGCCCTTCTCGACGAGCGGCGGTGTGATCGCACCTGCGCCATCGGTGACCAGCTCGGTCGAGACGCGCGTCGGCGAGATCAGCGTGACCTTCGCGCCCGCGACCGGCTTCCCCTCGCGCGTCAGGACGAAGCGCGTCCCGTTCGCGGTCGCGGGTGCGATCTCGAACGGCAATTTGGTGCGCGGATCGGCACGACCGGCGCGCGCGTAGTAGATGATGCCCTCGCGCTTGCCCGGATCGCCCCAGGGCGCGAACACGTCGTCGTCCCAGACATGCACGTCGCCCGCGGGCAGTTGCGCCTCGAGGAACCCGGCCTTGCGAACCAGCGCGGCTGCGGCTGGCGCGACGATTCGCGGGGCCTTCAGATTGGCGAATTCGGGATCGCCGCCTACGGGCATCGGTTCGGCGGGCTCGCCGAGATAGATCCGCGCGGGTCCTGCCCCGTCGCGCTCGACCCACACTTCATGCGCATCCGCCGCGCCTGCTGCCATCAGCGCGAGCATCGCTGCGCCCATCCATGCCGTCTTCACATCCGCTCTCCCGCTTATTGGGTCGAAACCCGCTGGGGCGATGCTAATGCAAGTCACTCGCGGATACCACCCCAGCCGTGATCCTGAAGAACGTCAGGATGACGGAGTGGGTGACGGATAAGCGCCCCTAGGGCACGACCGTCGTGAACAGATAGGCGGCGAAGATCACGAGGTGGAGGACGCCCTGCAGCACGGTCGTGCGTCCGGTGCCGAGCGACAGCGTCGCCACGAAAAGCGACAGCGCGAGCAGCGTCATCCCCTTGGCGTCGATCCCCAGCGCAAGCGGCAGGTCGAGCACCAGCGAGACGATCGCAACGCTCGGAATCGTTAGCCCGATCGTCGCCAGCGCGGAGCCGAGCGCGAGGTTGAGGCTGGTCTGCAACCGGTTGCGCCGCGCCGCCTTGTATGCGGCCAGGCTCTCGGGCGCGAGCACCAGCGCGGCGATCACCACCCCGACGACGGCGAGCGGCAGGCCCGCGCCGAGCACGGCGGCCTCGATCGTCGGCGACAGCGTCTTGGCAAGCAGGACGACCGACACCAGTGCGGCGAGCAGCATCCCGAACGCGATTCCCGTCGCGCGCTGCGATGGCGGGGCGGCGTGCGCGTGCGTCTCCATGTCGTCAGCCGAGGGCAGGAAATAGTCGCGGTGACGGACCGTCTGGACCAGCACGAACGTGCCGTAGAGCACCAGCGAGATGATCGCGACGAACACCAGCTGCGACGGCGCATAGGTCGGCCCGGTCGTCGACGAGGTGTAATTGGGCAGGATGAGCGACAGCACCGACATCGCCGCCAGCACGCCCAGCGCGGCGCTCATCCCCTTCAACGTGAAACGCTGTTCGTGATGCCGCACCGCGCCCGCGAGCAGGCAGAGCCCGATGATAAAGTTGAGGATGATCATGATCGCCGCGAACACCGTGTCGCGCGCGAGCGCCGCAGCGTCGCCGGCATCCGACAGCATCAGCGACACGATCAGCGACACCTCGATCACCGTCACGGCGATCGCGAGCACGAGCGTGCCGAACGGCTCGCCGACCTTATGCGCGATGACCTCGGCATGATGGACCGCGGCGAGTACGCTGGCGATTAGCACCACGATCGCCGCCGCCGTCCCGATCGACCCCATCTTGGCGAGGCCGAAGAGCACCGCGACGAGCCCCAGGCCGGGTGCGATCAGCGTCCAGACCGGCAATGCCAGCCGGTCCGGCATCGTCTCCACCACCGTTACCTTCGGTTGTTCAGCCACCTCGATCGTCATGCGGTCTCCCTCGTTGCACTAAGACAACGAATGCCCGACGCCCCGATAAGGGTCCGTCCCGCTGACGATCCACCGCCCACGCGGCCGCGAACGCACGCCCCGTCATCCTCACGTTTGTCAGGATGACGGACAATGAAGCGCCTTCCCGGAACAAAAAAAAGGGCGCCGATCGCTCGACGCCCCTTCCTCACCGGTATCGCCGCGGATCAGGCCGCGTCGCCGGCCTTCTTCTTCTCGGCATAGACGCGGATCGGTTCCTTGCGGCCCTCGATCACGTCCTTGTCGATCATCACCTCGTCGACGCCGTCCATGCCGGGCAGGTCGAACATCGTGTCGAGCAGGATGCTCTCGAGGATCGAGCGAAGCCCGCGTGCACCGGTCTTGCGCTCGATGCCCTTCTTGGCGACCGAGACGAGCGCGTCGTCGGTAAAGCCGAGCGCGACGTCCTCCATCTCGAACAGCTTCTGGTACTGCTTGACCAGCGCGTTCTTCGGCTCCTTCAGGATCTTCACCAGCGCGTCGACGTCGAGATCCTCGAGCGTTGCGATCACCGGCAGACGACCGACGAACTCGGGGATGAGCCCAAACTTGAGCAGATCCTCTGGCTCGACCGACTTCAGCGTCTCGCCGGTCTTGCGCTCGTCCGGTCCGGCGACATAGGCGCCGAAGCCGATCGACTTGCCCTGAAGGCGATCGCCGATGATCTTTTCGAGACCCGAAAATGCACCGCCGCAGATGAACAGGATGTTGGTTGTGTCCACCTGCAGGAATTCCTGCTGCGGATGCTTGCGACCGCCCTGCGGAGGAACGCTCGCCGTCGTGCCTTCCATAAGCTTGAGCAGCGCCTGCTGAACGCCCTCGCCCGACACATCGCGCGTGATCGAGGGGTTCTCCGCCTTGCGGCTGATCTTGTCGATCTCGTCGATATAGACGATCCCGCGCTGCGCCCGCTCGACATTGTAGTCGGAGGCCTGGAGCAGCTTGAGGATGATGTTCTCGACGTCCTCGCCGACATAGCCGGCCTCGGTCAGCGTCGTCGCGTCGGCCATCGTGAACGGCACGTCGAGGATGCGGGCGAGCGTCTGCGCGAGCAGCGTCTTGCCGCAACCCGTCGGCCCGACGAGCAGGATGTTCGACTTTGACAGCTCGACATCGGCACCCTTGGCGCCGTGGTTGAGCCGCTTGTAGTGATTGTGCACCGCCACCGACAGGACGCGCTTGGCGCGCTTCTGGCCGATCACATAATCGTCGAGGACGTCGCAGATCTCCTGCGGAGTCGGCACGCCGCCGTCCTTCTTGGACACCAGCGCCGACTTCGTTTCCTCACGGATGATGTCGTTGCATAGCTCGACGCACTCGTCGCAGATGAAGACCGTCGGCCCGGCGATCAGCTTGCGCACCTCGTGCTGCGACTTGCCGCAGAACGAGCAATAGAGGGTGCTCTTCGAGTCGCCACCGCTCAGCTTCGTCATTCAATCACCTCTCGCGCATGTCGGTGCGCGTGCCGTTTCCGGGGCGGTCATCGTAACGCACCCCGGATATCCTACAATCAAATAAACCCGCCAGGCTTACGATTCGCCTTATGCAGGCTTCGCCGCGTCGTCCGCGGGGGCGGGACGCTTGTCGAAAACCTCGTCGACCAGACCGAAATCCTTCGCCTCGTTCGCTTCGAGGAAGGTGTCGCGGTCCATGCGACGCTCGATCTCCTCGATCGGCTGACCCGTATACTGCGAATAGAGCTCGTTCATCCGCTTGCGGATGCGCAGGATCTCGCGCGCCTGGATCTCGATGTCGCTCGCCATGCCCTGTGCACCGCCCGATGGCTGATGGATCATGATACGCGCGTTGGTCATCGCGACGCGCATGCCGGGTTCACCGCTCGCGAGCAGGAAGCTGCCCATCGAGGCGGCCTGGCCGATGCACACCGTGCCGACGCGCGGACGGATATACCGCATCGTGTCATGGATCGCCATGCCCGCCGTGACGACACCGCCCGGCGAGTTGATGTACATGAAGATGTCCTTCTTCGGGTTCTCGGACTCGAGGAAGAGGAGCTGAGCGGTGATCAGCGAGGCCATGCCGTCCTCGACGCCGCCCGTCACGAAGATGATGCGCTCGCGGAGCAGGCGCGAGAAGATGTCGAACGAGCGCTCACCGCGGTTCGACTGCTCAATAACGATGGGAACAAGGCCTGCTTGCGTCTGCTGCAGGCCGAGCCCGGCGCTGGCCAACGGGCTCGCGAAATCGCCGGTCTCGAACGGATTGTGCATGGAAATCTCTCTTATGCCCCAGTGAACCGCCAACATCGGCGCTCGCACGGGGGAGTTCAAGCCCTGCTACCCGTCAGGAGAACCACCTACCCCCCGTCCCTCGGGGAGAGGGAGTCAGACGCCAGGCGCGGGGTAGGCCAGGTAGGCCAGCCGCCGAACCTCGCGGCGTCCGCGGACGACCGTGTCGAGGATCAGCCCCGTAAAGACGTTCAGCGCGGCAAAGATCCCGAGCCCGGTGATCAGGATCGCGGTCGGGAAGCGCGGCACCTGATGGATTTCGAGATAGGTCAGCACCAGCGGGATGCCGAGCAACAGCGCGAGCAGCGCGAACGCCCCGCCGATCGCGCCGAAGAACCACAAGGGCCGCTCGATCCGGTACAGCGTCATGATCGTCCGCAGGATCCGCCAGCCGTCGGCATAGGTGCTCAGCTTCGATTCGGACCCCTCGGGCCGCGCGAAATAGGGCGTCTCGACCTCGCCGATCGGCATCTTGAGTTCGAGCGCGTGGACGCTGATCTCGGTTTCGATCTCGAACCCCGCCGACAGCGACGGGAAGCTCTTCACGAACCGCCGCGAGAAGACGCGGTAGCCCGACAGGATATCGGTGAAGCTGCGCCCGAACAGCCGCGCGAGCATGCCGGTGAGCAGCGCGTTGCCGAACCGGTGCCCGCGGCGATAGCTTTCCTGGACCTGGCTGATCCGCGATCCGACGATCATGTCGAGCTGCTCGTCGAGCACGCGCGCGACCAAAGCCGGCGCGGACGCCGCGTCATAGGTCGCGTCACCGTCCGCCATCACATAGATATCGGCATCGATGTCCGCGAACATCCGCCGGACGACCGCGCCCTTGCCCTGGATCCGTTCGGTCCGGACGACGGCACCGGCTGCACGGGCGACCGCGACCGTCCGGTCGGCGCTGTTGTTGTCGTAGACGTAGATCGTCGCGCCGGGCAGCGCGGCGCGGAACCCCGCTACCGTCTGCGCGATCGCGGCCTCTTCGTTGTAGCAGGGCAGCAGGACGGCAATTCTCGGTTCGGTCATGCCCTGCCCTGTACAGTCGAAGACGGCGTAACGATCAACGCGTCTTCCAATCAACGCAAATCCCCGGCGGCGGCAGGGGCCCAGTTGGGGAAGGTCCATAACGAAGCTTTGCGCGCCGTCACAGCAACCTTTCCAACTGGACCCCGGCCTCCGCCGGGGAAGTGGCCCGAAAACGGGGGGAGTGCCTCAGCGAAGAGGCACTCCGATCGGCTTACGCCTCGGTCTTGGTCGCAGCCTTCTTGGCGCGCGGCTTCTTGGCCGGCGCGTCGGCAGCTTCGGTGCCCTCGGCATTTTCAGCCGCGACCGGCGACGATTCCGTTACCGCCGTCTCAGCCTCGACCGGAGCCGCCTTCTTCTTGGCGGGAGCCTTCTTGGCAGGCTTGGCCTCGTCCGCGGCGTCCGAAGCGGGCGCCTCGTCGGTCACCGCTGCGTCGTCGGCAGGTG
This sequence comes from Sphingomonas sp. CFBP9019, assembly GCF_034045155.1. Taxonomy (NCBI): domain Bacteria; kingdom Pseudomonadati; phylum Pseudomonadota; class Alphaproteobacteria; order Sphingomonadales; family Sphingomonadaceae; genus Sphingomonas; species Sphingomonas sp. CFBP9019. The sequence continues at coordinate 320,027 of NZ_JAXCWK010000003.1, forward strand.
CTGCCTTCTTCTTGGCGGCAGCCTTCTTCTTCGGCTTGTGGTTGTCATGGTCATGCACGTGCGTGCCGCTGGCGAAACCGTCCTCGCTCTCGATCGCAGCTTCCAGCTCCTCGCGGGTGGCTTCGCGGTCGGTGATCTCGGCCTTCTCGAACAGGAAGTCGACGACCTTGTCCTCGTACAGCGGGGCGCGCAGCTGGGCAGCGGCCATCGGCTCGGACTGGACATACTGCATGAACTGCTGGCGCTGCTCGGCGGGATACTGCTGGGCCGCCTGGGCGAGCAGACGCTGCATTTCCTGGTTGGACACCTCGACGCCGTTCGCCTGGCCGATCTCGGACAGGAGCAGGCCGAGGCGTACGCGACGCTCGGCGATCTTGCGGTAATCGTCGCGCTCGCCTTCCATCTCGGCCATCGCGGCCTCGGGATCGGCTTCGTGCGTGGCTTCGTGCTGGAGCTGCGACCAGATCTGGTTGAACTCGGCTTCCACCATCGACGGCGGAACCTCGAAGTCATGACCCTCGGCGAGCTGGTCGAGCAGCTTGCGCTTCATGTGCGTGCGCGTGAGCCCGTTATGCTCCTGCTCGATCTGACCCTTGAGCAGGCCCGAAAGCTGCTCGAGGCTCTCGAGACCCAGCGACTTGGCAAGATCCTCGTCGATCTTGCTCTCGCCCGCGGTCTTGACCGACTTGACGGTGATGTCGAACGTGGCCGGCTGACCCGCGAGCGACTTCTCCTGATACTCCTCGGGGAAGGTCACGTTCAGGACCTTCTCCTCGCCGGTCTTCACTCCGACGAGCTGATCCTCGAAGCCGGGGATCAGACGTCCTGCACCCAGCTCGACGCCCATGTCGGTGCCGGTGCCGCCGTCGAACGCGACGCCATCGGCGGTCTTGCCGACGAAATCGACGGTGACGAGATCGCCCATCGCCGCGGCATAATCGTCAGCGGCGTCGTCCCACTTCTTCTGCTGGTCGGCGAACTTCTGGAGCTGCTCGGTGACCGCCTCGTCGGCGACGGGCACGGTCAGGCGCTCGAGCTTCAGGCCGTCGATCGCGGGTGCGGGGACCTGCGGCAGGACCTCCATCTCGACCTTGACGACCGCGTCCTTGCCGAGGTCATAGCCGTCTTCCAGCTCGACCGAGGGCTGCATCGCGGGACGCAGCTGCTTTTCGGCGACAAGGCTCTGCACGCCTTCCTGGATCGCGGCGTTCAGCGCGTCCTGCGTCAGCGCGGGGCCGTGCATCTTGCGGATGAGGTTTGCCGGCACCTTGCCCGGACGGAAGCCCGGCATCTTCATCTGCGGCGCGAGGCGCTTCAGCTCGACATCGACCTTCGAATCGATATCCTTCGCAGTGATGGTGAGGGTGTAGGCGCGCTTGAGGCCCTCGTTCAACGTCTCGACAGTCTGCATGTCCGGCCTTTGTCTAAAAGAGCATTCGGGAAAAATTCATCTGGCGGTCGCCCCGCCAGTGCGGCGGAGTGGTGCGGGCGAAGGGACTCGAACCCCCACATCTTGCGATGGCAGGACCTAAACCTGCTGCGTCTACCAGTTCCGCCACGCCCGCACAGGACATCGCCGTAGCGGGCGCGTCTATACCAACGTTGTATCCCGGGGCAAGCACGCAAGGTAAGTCGGTGAGCAACTCGATACGATCGTGCGCGTTGATGCGGAAGAAGGAGAGAGCATCATGGCTACCCAACCCCCTGCAGAATTCCCGACGCCCTCGTCGCCTGCCGAGCCGACGACGCCGCCGCCCGAGTTCAATCCGCCCGCGCCGGACATCGACGTTCCCGATCCGGGCGCGCCCTCGACCGATCCCGCCCCCATCCAGCCAGAGTTCTGATCATGGCCGATCCCCATGCGGGCACCAATCCCGAAACCCGCCCCGAGGACCGTGACGCGGACACGCGCAGCGACATCGAGCAGGCGGTGCAGTCGCGCTCCGACGCGGTTGAACGCGGCGAAGGCGGCGACGAGCCCGAGACGTTCACCAAGACGGGCATGCCCGACGGCGTCGGCGGAACCGGCGGCGTGATCAAGAACCAGGATTCGGACGCGCAATAAGCCGCACCGGTCAGCAACCATAAATGCGGGGGTGGATAGCACAGGCTGTCCACCCCCTTCTTGCAGGAACCGCCCATTTCCACGCCCGCCAGCACCCCGCTTTTCGGGCTGCTCCCCGACCTGGCCCAGCATCAGACGCTGTACGTGGCGCTCGGTGTCGCGGTGCTGGTCTTCGTCCTCGCGCAGCGGATCCCGATCCTGCGGACGGTCGTCAATCTCGTCATGACGCTGGCGCTGGTCGGTCTGCTGTTCGTCGCGATCGGCCAGCGCAGCCAGTTCGATCCCTATCTCGGCAAGATCGCCAAGTTGCTGCGGATCGAGGACCAGACGGTTGTCGGTGGCGAGGTGCGGATCCGAATGTCCCCCGACGGGCATTTCTGGGCGCGGGCGCGGATCGACGGGGTCGAGCGACGGTTGCTGATCGACAGCGGTGCGACGATCACCGCGATTTCGACGAAGACGGCCGACGCGGCCGGGATCGATGCGCGAACGAGCGTGGTGCCGATCGTGCTCCAGACCGCCAATGGTGCGATTCCCGCGCAGTCGGGCCGGATCGGCGAACTGAAGCTCGGCGCAATCGTCGCCCGCGACCTTCAGGTGGTGGTGTCGCCCGCGTTCGGCGACACCAACGTGCTGGGGATGAACTTCCTGTCGCGACTCGCATCGTGGCGGGTCGAGGAGAATGTGCTGATCCTGGTGCCGCATCATCCGCAGAAGGTGGAGACGTAACGCGGAGCTGAGAGCCTCCACCCCGGCGAAGGCCGGGGTTCAGTTGGGAGGTCGAGGTAACGGAACGCAGCGCCTGATCAGCGACGTTTGCCAACTGGACCCCGGCCTTCGCCGGGGTGGTGCCGAGGGGGAAGTTACTCACTAGTTCCTCGTTCCCCCGCGGAGGCGGGGGCCCAAGAGTCCAGCAGCGTCGCGCGCGGTTACCCTGGACTCCCGCCTTCGCGGGAGAACAGAGACCGGGAGAACAGGGCTTACGGCGCCACCGAGTCCCCGAGCGCGCTCTTCAGCACTTCGTTCACCACCGCCGGGTTCGCCTTGCCGCCCATCGCCTTCATCGTCTGGCCGACGAAGAACCCGAACAGCTTGTCCTTGCCGCCGCGGTAATCCGCGACCTTGTCCGCGTTCGCGGCCATCACCTCGGCGATGACCTTCTCGATCGCGCCGGTGTCGCTGGTCTGCTTCAGCCCGCGATCCTCGACGACCTTCGCCGCGCCGTCGCCGGTCTCGAGCATCACCTCGAACACCTGCTTGGCAAGGCTGCCCGACAGCGTGCCGTCGGCGATCAGCCCGAGCAGTTCGGCTGCCTGCGACGGCGACACCGGCGAGTTGGCAATGTCCCTGCCCGTCCGGTTGAGCGCACCGAAAAGCTCCGACGTCGTCCAGTTCGCCGCCGCCGCCGGCTTCACGCCCGCATCGAGCAGCGCATCGAACCAGCGCGCCGCCTCGACCTCGGCGGTCAGGACGGTCGCCTGATAGGCGGTAATCCCGAGCGCTTCGTACCGCGCCCGCTTCGCGTCGGGCAGTTCGGGCAGCGACGCGCGGCATTCCTCGAGGAACGCGTCGTCGAGCACGAGCGGCAACAGGTCGGGATCGGGGAAGTAGCGGTAATCATGCGCGTCTTCCTTCGACCGCATCGACCGCGTCTCGTTGCGATCGGGATCGTAGAGCCGCGTCTCCTGCACGATCTTGCCACCGGCCTCGAGCACCTCCACCTGGCGCCTGGCCTCCTGCTCGACCACCGCCATCACGAAGCGCACCGAATTAACGTTCTTCGTCTCGGTCCGCGTGCCGAGCTCGTCGCCGGGCTTGCGCACGCTGACATTGACGTCGGCGCGCATCGAGCCCTCTTCCATGTTGCCGTCGCACGATCCGACATAGCGCAGGATCGACCGTAACTTGCGCAGATACGCGCCCGTCTCGGCCGGCGATGCGAGATCGGGCTTCGACACGATCTCCATCAGCGCGACGCCCGAGCGATTGAGATCGACATAGGACTGGGTCGGATGCTGGTCGTGCATCAGCTTGCCCGCATCCTGCTCGACATGGATGCGCTCGACGCCGATCCGCTTACCCGCGGCGTCAGGGTTCTTCTCGTCGAGGCTGATGTCGATCGCGCCTTCGCCGACGATCGGATGATAGAGCTGGCTGATCTGATAGCCCTGCGGCAGATCGGCGTAGAAGTAATTCTTCCGGTCGAACCGCGACCATTTGTTGATCTGCGCCTCGATCGCCATGCCGGTGCGCACCGCCTGGCGGATGCACTCGCGGTTCGGCACCGGCAGCATGCCGGGCATCGCCGCGTCGACGAGGCTGACCTGTGTGTTGGGCTCGGCCCCGAACGCGGTCGCCGCGCCCGAGAACAGCTTGGCGTTCGACGTCACCTGCGCGTGGACTTCGAGGCCGATCACGACCTCCCACTCGCCCGTGTCGCCCTGAATGCGATAGTCGCTCATATCCGGTTCCGATGATGAATATAGTTGATCGCGGTCAGTGCCGCGTTGCTGCCGAGCAGGCCGACCACCCAGCATGCCGAAAGAATACGCAGGATCGCGCCCTCGAAACCGAGCACCAGCGCCTCGTGATGCGCGGCCGCGGCGGCACCGCCGGCCAGCACCAGGAACACCGCGCCCAGCCGGTAATCGCCGCGCAAAATCACGCTGTTGCCAACGCAAAGGCACAGGATGAACACCGCGAGCCCGAGAAAGAAGCGCGCGAGCACGGCGTGATCGAACGGCCGGTTGTCGATCTCGGTCAGCGACACGCCGACATAGGCGCTGAGGATCGCCCCGAACGCGACGTTGAGCGCGTTCTGCGCTTCGCGCAGCACGGCGACGTTGCGCGTGACGAAGGCGCGATCGGTTACCACCACGCCTCGGGCCGGGCAGTGAACCCCGCCCGCTGCTCGATCGCGAGCCCGGCGTTCAGCACGCCCTGCTCGTCGAGCGGCTTGCCGATGATCTGAAGCCCAAGCGGCAGCCCCTGCTTGTCGAGACCACCCGGCACCGACATCGCGGGCAGACCCGCGAGCGACGACGGCACGGTGAAGACGTCGTTCAGATACATTGCGATCGGATCGGACGACTTTTCACCAAGCGCGAACGCCGCCGATGGGGCGGTCGGGGTGAGCAGGACGTCGCACGTCTCCCACGCCTTTTCGAAATCGCGCGCGATCAGCGTCCGGATCTTCTGCGCCTGCGTATAGTACGCGTCGTAGTAGCCGGCCGACAGCACATAGGTGCCGATCATGATGCGGCGCTTCACCTCGGGACCGAAGCCGTCGGCGCGGGTCGCGGCGTACATGTCCTGCAGCCCCGAGCCCGCGGGCAGGTCGCGGATGCCGTAGCGCACGCCGTCATAGCGCGCGAGGTTCGACGACGCCTCGGCTGGCGCGATGATGTAATAGGCGGGCAACGCATATTTGGTGTGCGGGAGCGAAACCTCGACGATCGTCGCGCCGGCGTCCTTCAGCCAGTCGATGCCCTTCTGCCAGAGCGCCTCGATCTCCTCGGGCATGCCGTCGACGCGGTATTCCTTGGGGATACCGACGCGCAGGCCGGCGAGGCTGGCCGACAGACCCGCTTCCCATTTCGGCACGTCGAGCTGGAGCGAGGTGCCGTCCTTCGCATCGAACCCGGCCATCGCCTCGAGCAGGATCGCGCAGTCGCGCACGTCGCGCGCCATCGGCCCAGCCTGGTCAAGCGACGAGGCGAACGCGATCGTCCCCCAGCGCGAGCAGCGGCCATAGGTCGGCTTGATGCCGCTGATGCCGGTAAAGGCGGCGGGCTGGCGGATCGAACCGCCAGTGTCGGTGCCGGTCGCGCCGGGGCAAAGCCGTGCGGCGACCGCCGACGAGGAGCCGCCCGACGACCCGCCGGGTGCGAGCGCGGCGTTGCCGCCGTCGTTGCGCTTCCAGGGTGAGATCACGTTACCGAACGCGGAGGTCTCGTTCGACGACCCCATCGCGAACTGGTCCATGTTCAGCTTGCCGAGCATCCCCGCGCCCGCATCCCACAGATTCTGCGAGACGGTCGACTCATAGGTCGGCGTGAAGCCTTCGAGGATATGGCTCGCCGCGGTCGTCGTGACGCCCTTGGTGCAGAACAGGTCCTTCATGCCGATCGGGACGCCGGCCAGCGGCTTGAGCGTCTCGCCGGCGGCGCGCGCGGTATCGGCGGCGGTGGCGGCGGCGATCGCATGGTCGGGCGTCTCGACCAGGAACGCGTTGAGCGCCTTGGCCTGGCTCACCTTGACGATGAACGCGTCGGCGACGTTGCGCGCCGAAAAGCTGCCGTCGCGCACGCCGTCGCGGATGCCGGCGATGCCGAGATCGGTAAGGTCGGTCATTATTCGATCACCTTGGGCACGGCGAAGAAGCCGTGCTCTGCCACGGGGGCGTTGGCCAGGACCTGCTCGCGGATATTGCCGCCGGTCAGCGGATCAGCGTTGACGACGTCGTCGCGCAGCCGCAGCGTGTTGGGGATGACGGCGGTCATCGGCTCGACGCCGGTCGTATCGACCTCGCCCAGCATCTCGATCCAGCCAAGGATGTTTCCGAGTTCGGGCGCGATACGCGCGGCGTCCTCGTCGGTGATCGCGATGCGCGCAAGGCTCGCGATCCGCTTCACGGTTGCAGTATCTACGGACATGGCGCTCGGCTAGCACCGCGCGGCGCGAGCGCGCAACACCCTTCGTGTTCCCCCGCGGAAACGCACCCGTTGCAACCGCGCCGCGCATGCGGCACGGGGACGGCACCGCCTGCACGGAAGGTCCCGCTTGGCCCGCAAGTTTCTCTATTTCGTTACCGCGATGATCGTCCTCGCGATCGCCGCGCTGCTCGCCTATCGCCTGTTCGGGACCGAGCTGATGCGGATCGCGATGGTCCCGAGCGAGACGTTCCAGGCGCAGCGCAAGGCGCCCGCGAACATCTATGCGCGCAAGATCCTGTGGCTCGCGCGCCCCGATCGCCCCGGCAATCCCGCGCTCTGGACACCCGAAGGCTATGCGCCCGGGACCCCGGGAACGGGCGCGGCGATCTTCTTCATCCACCCGACCTCGTACATCAGCCGCGACCACTGGAACGCGCCGATCGACGATCCCGAGACCAATGCCCGAGCCGAACTGTTCCTGCGCGGCCAGGCGAGCGCGTTCAACGGCGCGGGCGACATCTGGGCGCCGCGCTATCGCCAGGCGACCTTCGGCGCGTTCCTGACCAGCGAGGCCGACAGCGAACGCGCGCTCGCGCTCGCATACGGCGACGTCACCGCCGCGTTCGACCGGTTCCTCAAGGAAGCCGGCCCGACCCGCCCAATCATCCTCGCCGGACACAGCCAGGGCGCGCTCCACCTCACCCGACTGCTGCGTGACCGGATCGCGACCGACCCGAAACTGAAGGCGCGGATCGTCGCCGCCTATGTCGTCGGCTGGCCGGTCTCGCGCGTCACCGACCTGCCGCGGATGGGCCTGGCCGAATGCCGCAGCGCCGACCAGACCGGCTGCATCCTGTCATGGGAAAGCTTTTCCGAGCCCGCCGATCCGTCGCTGGTCGTCGAGACCTATGACCGGACCACGGGGTTCGACGGGCAGCCGCGCAAGGGCACGCCGATGATCTGCACCAACCCGCTGACCGGCACCGCCGATGCGAGCGCGCCCGCGACCGCCAATCTCGGCACGCTGGTCCCGTCCGCCGACCTGTCGAGCGCGACGCTGTCGGTCGGCAACGTGCCCGCGCGCTGCGGCAACCGGGGTATCCTGCTGATCGGCGAGGGCCCCGATCTCGGGCCTTACGTGCTCCCCGGGAACAACTACCACGTGTACGACTATCCGCTGTTCTGGGCGAATGTGCGCGCGGACGCCAACCGCCGTCTTGCGGCGTTCACGCGATGATCACGGTCTCCCCCGCGCAGTTTCGCGATGCGCTCCCGAATGGCGGACGGCTGATCGGCCTCGACGTCGGCACCAAGACGATCGGCACCGCGCTGTGCGATGCCGGTTGGTCGTTCGCGAGCCCCGCCTTGCTGATCCGCCGCACCAAGTTCCAGAAGGACAAGGCCGCGCTTGCCGAGATGATCACGGCGCAGAAGGTCGTCGGGCTCGTCATCGGCCTGCCGATCAACCTCGACGGCAGCGAAAGTCCGCGCTCGCAATCGACGCGGGCGTTCGCGCAGAACCTGAAGGACATGGGGCTGCCGATCCTGCTCCAGGACGAACGCTGGTCGACCGTCGCGGTCACGCGCACGCTGATCGAACAGGACGCCAGCCGCGCCAAGCGCGCCGAGCTGGTGGACAAGATGGCGGCGGCGTACATCCTCCAGGGCGCGATCGACGCGCTGGTGACCGCGCAGATCTAGCGGACGACGCGGCGCCCCGCCACGCGGTACAAAGTCGACGTCCCGTTGGTCCACACGACGCGCAAGTCCGCGGCCTGCGCAGCCCCCGGTGGATACCCGATCGTCCAGACATGCGTGAACGCCGCGCGCGGGAAGCCGGCGATCGCTGCGCTGAAGTTGGACCCGATATCGGAACATTGGGCAGGAAAAACGCTCTGACTCGGATCGGCGAGATAGGGGGCGGCGGCCTGATGCCGGATGCTCAGCAGTTGCTGGCCCTCGATCACCCACTGAACGTTGGTGAAGACGTCGCGCCGGACGATCGCCAGCCCGGGCAGGTGATCGCGCCGCAGATCGGTCCATGCGCCAAAACAGGGCCGTGCGACCAGCGAAAGAACCGCCGCGCCGCGCGGGATTGCAGCAATGGCGGAAAGCTCGCTTTGCTGCTCGGCAGAGCGCTCGACAAAACTCAATGTCGTGCCGCCCAGTCGGACAACGACGAACAGCACCGCCAGCCACGCGGTCGTTCGTGTCGTCTTCCCGGTCACCGGCGGCGCGATCGCGATCAGCGCGAGCATCACCATGGCGGGCGCGATCCGCATGTCGACATAGGCGCCCCCCATCAACAACCTTGGCAGTAAAGCGAACGCCGCCAGACACGCCAGCGCAGGCCAGCCGAGGATCCGCGAAAACCGCCAATCACGGCTGCGCGCTGCGGCATAGAGGACAAGGACGGGCGGGATCAGCGACAGAAGGTCGAACGCCTGCCACCGGTCCCTGAAGATCGACAGGATCCACCCGACCTTGGCGGGCATGTTGAACCAGTCCGACGCACCGAGCCCGGCTTCCCCGTGCCCGGACCCAAGCCCCGCTTGGAAGGCCATGATACCCAGCGGCCCCGCGAGCGGCAGGCACTGGGTGATGGTCCCGCCGAGCGCTGCGCCCCAGCCCCGCCCCGCCGCCCGCAACCGCGCGAGTTCGGCGGCCGCCGCCATCAACCCGAACATCCCCCAGCCGAAGCTGTGCGCCACCCACAGCACGGGAGCGATCGCAACGAATGCCACCGCGCGCACCGCAAACCGCCCCGCGCGCCCCCAGCGGATCCAGACGGCCAGCGCGCAAAAGGCCAGCGCCTGCGACAGCGCGAAATTGACGAACCCGAACTGGAACGGCCAGGCATAAACGAGCGGCACCACAAGGATCGCGGTCGGCGGCACGCGCCCGTGCGCCTCGCGCGCGGTCCATAACAGGCCGATGACCGTCACCACCGGAATCGCGATCACCGCCAGCTTCGTCGCGGGCTCGAATCCGAAGATACGGGCGAGCGCAGGCACCACCAGGTCCATCCCCAGATTGGGTATCAGTGCCCAGTGAAACGTATAATAGCGCGTTAAATCGGGCGAATCCCCCAGCGCCATCGCGATGTGCCACCGCCCCATATGCCCCGGCAGATCGCCCAGCGGCGGCAGCGCGGGCCACAACAACGGCACCGCCGCCGCGACGACGAGCGCGACCATAAACCAGCCGTGCTCCCACCACCGCGCGCGCTGCGTGGTCACGTCAGTCTCGTTATCAGTCCCCACCATGTGTCCCTGATCGCAGGCCGCCCCTAAAACCGGGTTAACCACCCCGCGTCGAGCAACGAACCTTGCCCCCGCCGCCGCAGCCCACTACCCAGCGCGCTTGATGCAACGTTCAGATCACCGCCCCGCCACCCTCATCGAGGGCGGCGCCGTCTTCCCGCACCGGCACCTGACCGGGATCGACGGGCTCCAGCCGCACGAGATCGCGTTCCTGCTCGACGAAGCGGAAACCTGGGTCGAGGCGAACCGCACTCATGCGACCCCCGATAAAAGGCTCGCGGGCCTGACACAGATCAACGCGTTCTTCGAGAACAGCACGCGGACTTTGCTGTCGTTCGAGATCGCGGGCAAGCGGCTCGGCGCCGACGTCGTCAACATGCACGCTGCGCAGTCGAGCGTGAAGAAGGGCGAGACGCTGATCGACACCGCGATGACGCTGAACGCAATGCGCGCCGACGTCATCGTCATCCGCCACATGGCGAGCGGGGCGGTGCGGCTGATCGCCGACAAGGTCGACTGCCCCGTCCTGAACGCAGGCGACGGCCGCCACGAACATCCGACCCAGGCGCTGCTCGACGCGCTGACGATCCGCCGCCGCCGCGGGTCGATCGCGGGGCAGCGCGTCGTGATCTGCGGCGACGTGCTGCACAGCCGCGTCGCACGCTCGAACATCCTCGCACTCACCGCGCTCGCCGCCGAGGTCCGGGTCTGCGCACCCTCGACGCTGATGCCTGCGGCGATCCACAAGATGGGGGTCACCCCGTTCACCGATTTCGATGCCGCGCTGGAGGGCGCCGACGTGGTCATGATGCTGCGCCTGCAGAACGAGCGGATGGACGGCGCGTACGTGCCCTCCACGCGCGAATACCGGATGCGCTACGGCCTGACGCTCGACCGGCTCGCGCGCGCGGCGCCCGATGCGCTGGTGATGCACCCCGGGCCGATGAACCGCGGCGTCGAGATCGATTCGGCGGTCGCGGATCATGCCCGCTCGGCGATCACCGAGCAGGTCGAGATGGGCGTCGCGGTCCGCATGGCGTGCCTCGACGTGCTGACCCGCCGGGCGCGCGGTGTGGAGGGCTGGGCATGATCCTTGCGCTCACCAATGCGACGCTCGTCTGCCCGGTCGGCGGCATCACCAAGGGCAATCTCCTGATCCGCGACGGCGTCGTCGTCGCGACCGGGCTGGTCGAGATCCCCGCGGATGCGCAGACGATCGACTGCGCGGGCAAGACGCTTGCTCCCGGCATCGTCGATCTTGGCGTGGCGAAGATTGACCGGGCCGCGTTCCGCGCGGGCGGCATCGTCCGCGTCGGGCTGATGCCCGACCAGTCGCCCGTGCTCGACGATCCCGGCATCGTCCAGCGCGCTGCGCTGATCGGCAAGCCCGACCTGTGGATCCACCCGATCGCCGCCGCGACTCAGGCGCTCGCCGGTCATGACCTTGCCGAGATGGCAGTCTGCCTGTCGGCGGGTGCGCGCGCGGTCGGCACCGGCAAGGGCTGGATCGCCGACAGTGGCGTCATGCACCGCGTGCTCGCCTATGCGCGCGACCTCGACATCGCGGTCGTCACGCATGCCGAGGATGGCGGACTGACCGCGGGCGCCGTGGCGACCGCAGGCGAAACCGCGACCCGGCTTGGCCTGCCCGCCGCCCCCGCGATCGCCGAGGCGCTGGCGATCGCGCGCGACCTGATGCTGGCCGAGGACACCGGTGCGCGGCTTCACATCCGCCAGGTGACGACCGCCGCAGGCTTCGACCTGATCCGTGCCGCCAAGCGTCGTGGTGTGGCGGTGACCTGCGGCATCACGCCCGCGCATCTCCATTTGTCCGACATCGCGGTCAGCGACTTCCGCAGCTTCGCGCATCTCTCGCCGCCACTCAGGAGCGAATCAGATCGCCAGGCGGCGCTGGCGGCGGTCGCCGACGGCACGATCGACGTGATCTGCTCCGCGCATGATCCGCGCGGGCCCGAGGAAAAGCGCCTGCCCTTCGCCGATTCGAGCGCCGGGATGGCGGGGGCCGAGACGCTGCTGCCGCTCGCGCTGATGCTGGTGCGCGACGAACGGGTCACGCTGTCGGGGCTGTTCGCGCTGCTGAGCCGCAACCCGGCCGCGGTGCTCGGGCTCGACACCGGGACGCTCGAGGTCGGCAAGCCCGCCGATCTGCTGCTGTTCGACGCTCAGGCGCCGTGGCAGATCACCGGCGACGCGTTCGCCGCCAGCGCGAACAACACGCCGTTCGACGGCCTGCCGGTGCAGGGCAAGGTACTGCGCGTCTGGAAAGGCGGCCGCGAGATCTGACGGGCATCGTGCGTCGGAGCCCGCCTGTCATTCAGCGGGTCGCGACCTCAACGCCGCCGCCACGCAGCCAAAGCGCCATCTGGTCGCCGGCGCCCTGTCGCACGAAACAGGCGCCACCGGTCGCGCGGTAGCGCCGGCACACCTGATTGGCCTCGTCGCGGCCGAACCCGCCGACCGACAGGCGGTAATAGGCCTCGCCGTTCGTCCTGAACGCCATGCCGTTGGGCTGGCGGCCGGAGAAGCCGTCGAAGCGACGCGTGGCCTGGCTCCAGGCGGCCCTCGCGACGCCGGCATTGTCATAGGCGCCGATCTGGACATACCAGTCGCCCGTCCCTGCCGAGATCGCGCGCACGCCGCGTTGCGCACGCGCGGCGAGCACGGCGCCCTCGCTGCGGCTGGCGAGCATCGTCGGCGTGCCGCCGGGCAGTGCCTGAACGACCTCGCGCGGCGCGGCGAAGGTGATCCGCGACGGGGCTGGAGTCGATCCCGCTTCGGCCAGAGCGACGGGCCGCGCGCTGCGTTCGACCGCGGCCAGCGCCTCGATCGGCGAGACCGTCGGCATGAGCGGTGCGCGGTTGAGCGCGAGTGCGGCGGGCTGGCCGGCATCGGCGACCGCGCGCACGCCGAGCAGGCCGGCGACCTGATCATATGACGTCGTCGGCTGAGCGAAACGGGCCCATTGTTCGAGCCTTGCATCGACCTCGGTCGGCGCAAGATCGGCGGCCGCGACGACCCGCGCGGCCTGCCACTGGCCCGCCAGCGCGAGCGCGAGCGCTAGGTTCTGCCGGGCCTTCGCATTGCTTTCGGACGAGCGCGCAACCTCGGTCAGCAGCCCGATCGCGCCGCCTGCATCACCCGCCAGCGCCAGCGCGAGGCCACGATCGCTCGGCGGTATGATCGATGCGTTGCGTTCGAGCGTCTGCCGCGCGCCCTGCGTGTCGCCACCGGCGATCTGCGTCAGCGCCAGGTTGAGCGCCGCCTTCCCGTCCGCCGGCGACAGCGCCAGCACATCGGCAAACCCCTGCCGCGCCGACGTGAACCGCCCCGCCTGGAGATAGCCCTGCGCGAGCAGCAGCCGATACGCCGCCGATTGCGGCATCATCGCCACCGCCGCCTCGGCAAAATAGACCGCGGCGCCGCCATCGTGCCGGGCCAGCGCGACCTCTGCACGGTGCGCGTTCACCGCGCCCGCCTTGGCTTCGAGATCGGCCTTGCGATTGCTCGCCGACGCCAGGCCGCGGCCGGTCTCGCCCGCACTGCACCCGACCATCGTGCCGCCCAGTACAAGGGCCGACAGCCCCATCGAAAGAAGGATTCGTGTCGTCATCGGCTATGATCCCACCGGTTCATTTCGGGGCCCTGGTCACGGGAAGCTGCGCAACGAGCGCGTCGACCTCGGGCAGATTTTGAAGAAAGGCATCGAGCGCGAGCGTCACGAGGTGTTGCGACGAATGCCGCGTCATTGCACTCGCGAGTCGAAGCCGGACATGACGATCGCTGTCGAGGCGAAGCGTGAAGGCGGCCTTGCCGTTGCGCGTTCTGGCTGCGCTCTCGCGGGCGATCCTGCGTGCTGTCGCGAGCGTCACCGATGCCGAAGCAGCATCATCCTCGACGGGTTCGGCCGTGGCGGTACCCAGCGCGAGCGGCCGCATCGCCGGGCGGGCGTCGCCCTTGCGCGCCAGCAGCGACGCCGACAGCGAGCCCAGCGGCTTCGGCACGTCGGCCGATTCGGGATGCGACTGGACGGGCGGGCGGGCGGGCATCGCGCTCATCCGACCACCCGCCGGCCGAAGCCTGGCGCGGGCCCGCGCTGCCCGAACCCCGCGCCTGCGTTGGGCACGCTGAACACCGTGCGCCGGAAATTCTTTTCGAGCCGGTCGGTGACATAGGTCCAGAGCGCTTCGATCTCCGCCGCGGACTTGCCCTTGGGATCGACCTCCATGACCGTGCGGCCGTCGATCATCGAGGCGGCGAAATCGGTGCGCTGGTGGATCGTCATCGGGGCGACGGTGCCGTGCTGAGAGAGCGCGACGATCGCCTCGGCCGTGATCCGCGCCTTGGGGGTCGCGGCATTGACGACGAAGATCAGCGGCTTGCCCGCGCGATCGCACAGATCGACGGTTGCGCCGACCGCGCGCAGGTCATGCGGGCTCGGTCGGGTCGGGACGACGATCAGCTCGGCGATCTGGATCACCGTCTGGATCGCGACCGTGATCGACGGCGGCGTGTCGATCACCGCCAGCTTGAACCCCTGCTGGCGAAGAATTTCGAGATCGGCGGCGAGCCGCGCGACCGTGGTCTGCGCCAGCGCCGGCGCCTCCGCCTCGCGCTCGTTCCACCAGTCGGTCAGCGACGCTTGCGGATCGATATCGATCAGCACGACCGGCCCCTGCCCGGCGCGCTCCGCCTGGACCGCGAGATGCCCGGACAGAGTCGTCTTTCCCGACCCGCCTTTCTGCGATGCCATCGCCAGAACGCGCATAAGCCCCCTTACGTCTCGTCAACCAAGGCACGCGATGCCATGCCAGCGGATAAGAAGCGGTTAACGCGTGGTTCCCAAGCCGTTACGACGACGTGCCGCGCCCCCGCACCTGACCGCCGCACGGCTTAACCCGATCTTTGCCTTCGCCGGGCTATCGCGACATGACGATCATCATTTGGCTTTAACGAGGTACTCGATGCGCAACCTGATTCTGGGCGCGGCGGCGACGGTAGCGGCGCTGGGCGCGGTGCCGGCCGCGGCGGACGTGAAGGCCGGCGTCGATGCCTGGAGCCGCGGCGACTATGCGACCGCGATCGACCAGTGGCGTCCGCTCGCGATCGCGGGCGACGCCGATGCGCAGTTCAATCTCGCCCAGGCCTATAAGCTCGGCCGCGGCGTCACGCTCGACCCCGCGCTCGCCGAAAGCTGGTTCCGCAAGGCGGCGCTGCAGGGTCATGTCCAGGCGCAGGACAATTACGGCCTCGCGCTGTTCCAGGCCAACAAGAAGGCGGACGCGCTGCCCTGGCTCGAAAAGTCGGTGGCGCGCGGCGAACCGCGGACGCAGCTCGTGCTCGGGACGATGTTGTTCAACGGCGACGCGGTGCCCCGCGATTACCCGCGCGCCTATGCGCTGATGTCGCGCGCGAGCACGTCGGGATTGCAGTCGGCCTCGCAGACGCTGGCGCAGATGGACCAGTATATCTCCCCCGAAGACCGCCAGCGCGGCACGGCGCTCGCCGAGCGCTATGCAGCGCAGGAAAAGATCGCGCGGTCGGGACTGTCGCCTGCGTCGCCGCCGCCGATCTCGGCCACTGGCCCTGCCAGGCCCGCTCCCCAGCCCGCTCCCCGGCCGGTAACGCCGGTCGCGCGCACCACGGTCCCCGCCTCATCCGTGTCCCCCGCGCCGGTGCCCCCGCGCGCTGCGCCGGAGCGTGCTGCCTCGCAAGCCGCGACCAGACCCGCACCGGTCACCCCGCCCCGGCTCGCGTCCGCGCCCAAGCCGGCGCCGAAGCCCGTGCCGAAGCCAGCAGCGAAGCCGGTCGCCGGGTCGGGGAAATGGCGGATCCAGCTTGGCGCGTTCCGCGATCGCGGCAATGCCGAGACGCTGTGGGGCAAGGTCAAGGGCAGGCTGGGCGGCGCGCAGCCCAGCTATGTCGCGGCGGGACCGGTGACGCGGCTGCAGGCGGGCGGATTCGCCAGCCGGGCGGACGCGACGCGCGCCTGCGCCGCGTCAGGCCAGCCCTGCGTCATCGTCGCCCCCTGACGCATCCCGACACGCCCGGCGTTCAGCCGCGCCGGCTCGGGATCCAGCTCGTGTCGCGTTCCGGACTCTGCGGCAACGCGGCGAGGACCGCCAGCGCGTCGCGGTCGTCGATCGTGATGACCCCGCGCCGCCACGTCGCGATCCCCGAGGTCCGCAGCTGGCGCAGCGTCCGGTTGACATAGACCGGGGTCAGCCCGGTCATGTCGCCGATATCCTCCTGCGTCAGCGGCACCGGCACGACATTCTCGATCGTCGGGTCGTTGCGCCGCAGCCGGGTGCGCAGTTCGAGGATCAAGGCGGCGATCCGGCTCGCCGCGCTGGTCCGCCCGATCGACGCGAGCCGCTCCATCAGCAAAACGCGCTCCTGCTGCGAGACGAGGAACAGCAATGCCGCGAGCCGCGGGTTGCTGCTGAACACCTGCCCGATCGCTGTGGTCTCGATCACGCCGAGCTTCGCCGCCGAGACCGCTTCGATCGTGTCACACGCGGTCGGGGCGGCAAGGCTCGGCATCCCGACCAGATCGCCGGGCAGATGAACCTTGACGATCTGCCGCGCGCTCTCGCCGACGATGATGCTGCACGCAACCCAGCCGCTCAGCAGTATATAGACCTGTGGGTCAGGTTCCCCCTGCATCCGCAGGATCTCGCCACGCTTCAAACCGATCGTTGGCCCGGCGAGCCGGCGGAAGGTATCAATGTCGTCGTCATCCGCACAGGTGAACGCCTTGAAGCGCTCATAGTCCCAGCCAGCATCCATTCGTCTCAGCCAATCAATCGCAAGTCTTTGGCATCGACCCCTAATTTTTGGATACAGCTTAGCAAGCCGGGATATGGCGCAGTGGCTTAACCTGGATTACCAAAGAGGGACTCGGTGGCTGGAAACGCGCTTGACGGCGCTCATTCGGTCACCCAGGCGGCGCGCGGCAGGCCCTGGGCATAGAGCAGCGCGGTCAGATCGCCATGGTCGATCCGTGCCGCCGCGGCTGCCGCGACGATCGGCTTGGCATGATAGGCGACGCCCAGCCCCGCCGCCTCGATCATCGCCAGGTCGTTCGCGCCGTCGCCGACCGCGAGCGACTGTTCGACCGCGATCCCGTGCTCGGCCAGCGCGGCGTGCAGCGTCGCCAGCTTGGTGTGCGATCCGACGATCGGCCGCGCGACCCGCCCCGTCAGCGTGCCGTCGGCAATCTCGAGCACGTTGGCGATCGCGACGTCGAAGCCGATCGTCCGCGCCACCGGCTCGGCAAAGCGCGTGAAGCCGCCCGACACGAGCACGGCCTTCGCGCCGCGCGCGCGCATCGTCCGTACCAGCGCCTGCGCACCCGGCATGATCGTGACCCGTTCGGCGAGGCAGCGTTCGATGTCGCTCTCCGCCAGCCCCTCAAGCAGCGCGACGCGCGCATCGAGTGCCGCCTCGAAGTCCAGTTCGCCGCGCATCGCGCGCTCGGTGATCTCGGCGATCTGCGGCTTGATGCCCGCATAGTCGGCGAGCTCGTCGATGCACTCGACGGTGATCATCGTCGAATCCATGTCCGCAATCAGCAGCGCCTTGGTCCGGGTCAGGCTCGACTGCACGACCACATCGGTCTTGCCGAACGCCCCCTCGAGCGCGGTCCGCGCCGCGTCGGGCGCCATGCCGAAGATCAGGTCGGCGGCGTCACCTTCGTCGATCCAGCCGCTCGCACCCGGCGCGCAGCCGGCGTCGCGGAGCCGGTCCATCGCGGTCGAAATATCGCCTGCGGTCAGCGTGCCCGAGGCTATAAGCGTTGCCGTGAACATAGAACATCTCCCGAAGGTCGCGCTCATCGCAGGGCCGACCGCGAGCGGCAAGTCCGCGCTCGCGCTCGCCATTGCCGCGCGCCACGATGGCGTCGTCATCAATGCCGATTCCGCGCAGGTCTATGCCGATCTCCGGATCCTCACCGCGCGTCCTTCGGTTGAAGAGGAAGCGAGCGCCCCGCACCGCCTGTTCGGCCATGTCGACGCCGCCGACGCGACCTATTCCGCCGCGCGCTGGGCCGCCGAGGCGACGCGCGCGATCGACGAGGTGGCGGCGGAGGGCAGACTGCCGATCCTGGTCGGCGGCACGGGCCTCTATGTCCGCACGCTGCTCGACGGCATTGCCCCCGTCCCCGCGATCGACCCCGACCTTCGCGAGCAGGTCCGCGCGCTCCCCGTCGCCGAGGCGCATGCCGCGCTCGCGCTGCTCGACCCGCCCGCCGCCGCACGGCTCAACGCCGCCGACACTACGCGCGTCGCGCGCGCGCTCGAGGTGGTCCGCGGGACCGGCCGCACGCTCGCCGACTGGCAGACCGAACGGGTGGGCGGGATCGGCGACCGGCTGGACGTTCGCGCGCTGATCCTGATCCCCGACCGCGACTGGCTGAACGCGCGCATCGACCAGCGCTTCGCCGAGATGGCCGAGACCAGCCAAGCGGAAGTCACCGCACTCCTCGCCCGCACCGACATCCCGCCGGACGCACCGATCCGCCGCGCGATCGGCGTTCCCGAGATCGCCGGACTCGTTCGCGGAGGGGTGTCGAAAACCGACGCGATCGCGGCCGGATCGCTCGCTACGCGGCGCTATGCCAAGCGGCAATATACCTGGCTTCGCCACCAGCCGCCGGCCGCCTGGACGCGCACTAACGCGCTCGATTTTTCAACGCGCTTGCAGCAATTTGAAACTATATTGCTAAAATGATGTTTGACACGCATCTTTTATATCGGTAGCCGCCCCCTCCACGAGGCGCTAAAGGCGGCGCATTCGAAAGGATTTTGACGTGATGACCGAGAAGAGTGGAGCCGATATCCTGATCGAGGCGCTGTGCGATCTCGGCGTGGAGGTCGTGTTCGGCTATCCGGGCGGTGCCGTGCTGCCGATCTACGACGCGCTGTTTCGCAGCGGCCGGATCAAGCACATCCTGGTGCGCCATGAACAGGCCGCGACGCATGCGGCGGAGGGTTATGCCCGCTCGACCGGCAAGCCCGGCGTGGTGCTCGTCACCTCGGGGCCCGGCGCGACCAATGCAGTCACCGGGATCACCGATGCGCTGATGGATTCGATTCCCATGGTCGTGATCACCGGACAGGTGCCGACCGCGCTGATCGGCACCGACGCGTTCCAGGAGGCCGATACCGTCGGCATCACGCGTCACTGTTCGAAGCACAATTATCTCGTGAAGGACCCGGCCAAGCTCGGCGGGGTGATCCACGAGGCGTTCCACATCGCCACCTCGGGTCGTCCGGGGCCGGTGGTCGTCGACATTCCCAAGGACGTGCAGGTCGCGACCGCGCGCTACACTAAGCCCGGCCCGATCCAGCACAAGACCTATCGCCCGCAGGTGAAGGCCGACCAGTCGCAGATCGAGCAGCTGGTGGACATGCTTGCTGCGGCCGAACGCCCGATCCTGTACACCGGCGGCGGCATCATCAATTCGGGCCCTGCCGCGAGCCAGCTGCTGTGCGAGCTCGTCCGCATCACCGGCGCGCCGGTGACGTCGACGCTGATGGGCCTCGGCGCCTATCCCGCGAGCGGCGAGCAGTGGCTCGGCATGCTCGGGATGCATGGCACCTACGAGGCCAACATGGCGATGAACCAGGCCGACCTCGTCGTCGCGCTCGGCAGCCGGTTCGACGACCGCGTGACCGGACGGCTCGACGCGTTCAGCCCGAACTCGCGGAAAGTGCATATCGACATCGATCGCTCGTCGGTGAACAAGACGGTGCGCGTCGATCTCGGCATCATCGCGGACGTCGGCCATGCGCTCGAGGACATGGTGCGGATCTGGAAGAGCCGTCAGCATCCCAAGCCCGACACCACCGACTGGCAGCGGCGGATCGCCGGCTGGCGCGCGGTCAAGTGCCTCGACTTCCCCGAGAACGACCCGAACGAGATCATGCCGCAGCGCGCGATCCGGGCGCTGTTCGACGCGACCAAGGCACGCAACCCGATCATCACGACCGAGGTCGGCCAGCACCAGATGTGGGCCGCACAGCATTTCGGGTTCGAAAAGCCGAACAAGTGGCTGACCAGCGGCGGTCTCGGCACGATGGGCTACGGCCTGCCCGCCGCGATCGGCGCGCAGCTCGGCAACCCGAACGCGCTGGTGATCGACATCGCCGGCGAGGCGTCGATCCAGATGAACATCCAGGAGCTGGCGACCGCCACCCAATACCGGTTGCCGGTGAAGATCTTCATCCTCAACAACCAGTATATGGGCATGGTCCGCCAGTGGCAGGAGCTCACCTATGAGAGCCGCTATGCCGAGAGCTATTCGGATTCGCTGCCCGATTTCGTCCGGTTGGGCGAGGCTTATGGCTGGAAGGGCATCCTGATCGAGACGCGCGACCAGCTCGACAGCGGGATCGCGGAGATGCTGGCCCATGACGGCCCGGTGATCGTCGATTGCCGCGTGTCGCAACTGACCAACTGCTTCCCGATGATCCCGAGCGGTGCTGCGCATACCGACATGATCCTTCAGGCGAACGAAGTGTCGGGCACGATGGACGACGAAGCGAAGGCACTGGTTTGATGCATATTTCCCAGGAAAAGGCCGAGCGGCATACGCTCGCCGTGATCGTCGACAACGAGCCGGGCATCCTCGCCCGGATCGCCGGCCTGTTCACCGCGCGCGGCTATAATATCGAGAGCCTGACCGTGTCGGAGATCACCGCCGACAAAGCGGTCAGCCGCATCACGATCGTCACCAGCGCGTCGCCCGCGACGATGGAGCAGATCCTCGCGCAGCTCGACCGGCTCGTCCCCGTCCACAAGGTCACCGACCTGACCGCGCAGGGCGCGCATGTCGAGCGCGAGCTGGCGCTGGTCAAGGTGCGCGGCACCGGCGACCACCGGATCGAGGCGCTCCGCCTCGCCGACGTCTACCGCGCGCGCGTGGTTGACGCGACGACGTCGAGCTTCGTGTTCGAGGTGACCGGCGGGATCGACAAGATCGACAAGTTCGTCGAGCTCATGGGCGAAGTCGGCCTGATCGAAGTCGCCCGCACCGGCATCGTCGCGATCGCCCGCGGCAAAGAGCCGGCGTAAGTTTACCCCGTCATCCCGACGCAAGTCGGGACACAGAACCACGAACGGCGCCGCCTGGAACCCTGGGTTCCGGCGTTCGCCGGAATGACGAAAGAAGGAAGAATATAATGCGTGTCTATTACGATCGCGACGCCGACCTGAACCTGATCACCGACAAGAAGATCGCGATCGTCGGTTACGGCTCGCAGGGCCATGCGCACGCGCAGAACCTGCGCGATTCGGGCGTCAAGGACGTCGCGATCGCGCTGCGCGAGGGCTCGCCGACCGCCAAGAAGGCTATCGAGGCCGGCTTCGCGGTCAAGTCGAACGCCGAGGCGGCGGCCTGGGCCGACATCGTCATGATTCTCGCCCCCGACGAGCATCAGGCGGCAATCTACGCGACCGACCTGCACGACAATCTGAAGCAGGGTGCGACGATCGCGTTCGCGCACGGCCTCAACGTCCATTTCGGCCTGATCGAGCCACGCGCCGATCTCGACGTCATCATGATCGCGCCCAAGGGCCCCGGCCACACCGTGCGCAGCGAATATGTCCGCGGCGGCGGCGTCCCCTGCCTGATCGCGATCGACCAGGACAAGTCGGGCAACGCGCACGACATCGCGCTCGCCTATGCATCGGGCGTCGGCGGCGGCCGCTCGGGCATCATCGAAACCAATTTCCGCGAGGAATGCGAGACCGATCTGTTCGG
Organism: Sphingomonas sp. CFBP9019; assembly: GCF_034045155.1. Taxonomy (NCBI): domain Bacteria; kingdom Pseudomonadati; phylum Pseudomonadota; class Alphaproteobacteria; order Sphingomonadales; family Sphingomonadaceae; genus Sphingomonas; species Sphingomonas sp. CFBP9019. The sequence continues at coordinate 341,795 of NZ_JAXCWK010000003.1, forward strand.
CGAGCAGGCCGTGCTCTGCGGCGGCATCACGCACCTGATCCAGGCCGGGTTCGAGACGCTGACCGAAGCCGGCTACGCCCCCGAAATGGCCTATTTCGAGTGCCTGCACGAGACCAAGCTGATCGTCGACCTGCTCTATGAGGGCGGGATCGCCAACATGCGCTATTCGATCTCCAACACCGCAGAATATGGCGACATCACCACGGGTCCGCGGATCATCACGTCGGAGACCAAGGCCGAGATGAAGCGCGTGCTGGCCGACATCCAGTCGGGCCGGTTCGTGAAGAACTTCATCCTCGACAACCGCGCCGGCCAGCCCGAGCTCAAGGCGGCGCGCAAGCAGGCGCTGGCGCATCCGATCGAGAAGATCGGCAGCGAGCTGCGCGGCATGATGCCGTGGATCGGGAAGAACGCGCTGGTGGATAAGGCGAAGAACTAAGGCCGGTATTCGCCGCCTTCCCTACGCTCGTTCGTGCTGAGCGACGTCGAAGCACCCCGCTTGGGGCAGGCCCTTCGACTGCGCTCAGGGCGAACGGGGGGTATTTGGCTACCGATAAGGGGCCGCTGCTTGCCCCCCCACCCCACCCCACCCCACCCCACCCCGGCGCAGGCCGGGGCCCAGTTGGGAAGGCCGGAGTAACGGAGCGCCGTCTTGCGTTACCACCGTCCCCCAGCTGGACCCCGGCCTTCGCCGGGGTGGTGGCACTTGGAGTAAGCGCGCCCCTCCCCCAGTCCCCGTTTCCCGCGAACGCGGGGGTCCAGGGTCTCGGGCGGTGATCGTGGTTCAGCTGGGCCCCCGCATCCGCGGGGGAACACCCGCCCCCCCCCACCGACCCAAATCCGAAACACAGCGTTGGCATAACGTCATTTGACGCGCTCCCTCCGCTCGGCCAGCATCGCGCGTTCAACAGGAGACCCCGCATGCGCCTAGCCCTAGCCACCATCCTCGCCCTCACCGCCGCTCCCGTATTGGCGCAGACTGCCGCCGTCCCCGGCGCCCCCGTCAAGGCGCGTGTCGCCGCGGGTACCTATGCGGTCGATGCCAACCACACGCAGGTGACGTGGCAGCTCAACCATATGGGCTTCTCGATGCTCGAGGGGCAGATCGGCGCATCGGGTGGCAGCATCACGATCGATCCGGCGAAGCCCAACGCGACCAAGGTCGAGGTCAATTTCGCGATCGACCAGCTGTCGGTCACGTCCGCGCCGTTCGCGGGCCATCTGAAGTCGAAAGACTTTTTCGACGCCGCGACCTACCCGACCGCCAAGTTCGTCTCGACCAAGGTCGTCGCGACCGGCGACAAGGCGACCATCACCGGTGATCTTACACTCAAGGGCGTCACCAAGCCGGTCGTGCTGCAGGCGACGTTCGTCGGTGCGGGCGCGAATCCGATGAACAAGAAGCTGAACTTCGGCTTCCGCGCGACGACCTCGATCAAGCGCAGCGACTTCAACATCGGCGCCTACGCTCCCGTCGTGTCGGACAAGGTCGACCTGACGATCAACGCGGCATTCGCTGCGCAATAATACGTACGCCGACCCTATCGCGCTGGACATTTACCGTGTCCGCGCGATAGGGAAGACGCAATGTCTCACGGTCGCCTTCTGCTGCTTCGACTTACGCGCCCTTAGGCGCGCCGATCGTTTGCGTGGTGGCCAGCCCCCGCGCCTCGCGCCTAAGGGCTGACCCGAACGCTCCCGATCACGAGAGACACGAGCCATGCTGCGCGACCCATCGACCAAATACCGACCCTTCCCGCAAATCGACCTGCACGACCGCCAATGGCCGTCCAAGACGATCGTCAAGCCGCCGCGCTGGCTGTCGACCGATCTTCGCGACGGCAATCAGGCGCTGATCGACCCGATGGATGCCGAGAAGAAGACGCGCTTCTTCGACCTGCTCTGCAAGGTCGGGCTGAAGGAGATCGAGGTCGGCTTTCCAAGCGCGGGCGCGACCGAGTTCGATTTCATCTCAGGGCTCGTGAAGACCGGCCGCATCCCCGACGACGTGTCGATCCAGGTGCTGACCCAGTCGCGCCGCGACCTGATCGAGACGAGCTTCGCCAGCCTCGTCGGCGCGAAGACCGCGATCGTCCACCTCTACAACGCGGTGTCGCCGGCATGGCGCAAGATCGTGTTCGGCATGGACCGCGCGCAGGTGAAGCAGATCGCGATCGACGGCGCCAAGGTGCTGCGCGACGAGGCCGCCAAGCAACCGAACGTCCGCTGGCAGTTCGAATATTCCCCTGAGACCTTCTCGACCGCCGAGCTCGAGTTCAGCCTCGAGGTCTGTGAGGCGGTGATGGACGTCCTGATGCCGACGCCGGACAATCCGATCATCTTCAACCTGCCCGCCACCGTCGAGTGCGCGACGCCGAACATCTATGCCGACCAGATCGAGTGGTTCGGCCGCCATATCCGCAACCGCGATTCAGTCGCAATCAGCCTGCACACGCACAACGACCGCGGCACCGGCGTCGCCGCCGCCGAACTCGGCATGATGGCGGGCGCGGACCGGGTCGAGGGCTGCCTGCTCGGCAATGGCGAGCGCACCGGCAATTGCGATCTCGTGACCGTCGCGCTCAACATGTACACGCAAGGGGTGGATCCGAAGCTCGACCTGTCGGACATCGACGCGGTCGTGAACACGGTCAACTACTGCACCAACATCCCCGTCCATCCGCGCACGCCCTACGCGGGCGACCTCGTCTTCACGGCGTTTTCTGGCAGCCATCAGGACGCGATCAAGAAGGGGTTTGCCGCGCAGGAGGCGAAGAACGACACATTGTGGGAGGTGCCGTATCTGCCGATCGACCCCGCCGACCTCGGCCGCAGCTACGAGGCGGTGATCCGCGTCAATTCGCAGTCGGGCAAGGGCGGCGTCGCCTGGGTGATCGAGCAGGACAAGGGGCTGAAGCTGCCCAAGCGGTTGCAGGCCGATTTCAGCCGTCACGTCCAGGCCTATGCCGACGAGACGAGCCGCGAACTGAATGCGGCCGATATCTGGCAGCTGTTCGAGCGGACCTATCTGCCGCACGCCGACGACCGCGTGGAGCTCCGCGACTATGAGGAAAGCGGCACCGCGGGGCAGCGCGTCTTTATCGGCCGCGTCGCGATCGATGGCGAGGAACGGTCTATCTCGGGCCGCGGTAACGGACTGATCTCGGGCGTGATCGCGGCGATCGCAGAGTCGACCGGGCCGACGCTCGATGTGGTGGACTATAACGAGCATGCGATCGGTCATGGTGCGGACGCGCAGGCGGCGGCCTATGTCGAATGCCGGACCGCGGCGGGCAAGACGGTGTTCGGCGTCGGCATGGACACCGACATCGCCACCGCCTCGGTTCGCGCCGTCCTCAGCGCCGCCAACCGCGCCTGACGCCCGGAAGGGCGGCCACCGGCAGGGCCAGTGGCCGTTCTTTCAGGCGAGCTTCGCCAGCAGCGCCTGTGCCGCCTTTTCCGACGATGCGGGGTTCTGCCCGGTGATCAGCAGGCCATCCTCGACAACATGAACGCCCCAGTCGGCGGTCTTCGAATATTTGCCACCCTGCTGCGCGAGCATGTCCTCGACAAGGAACGGCACGATATCGCTGAGCCCGACCGCGGCCTCTTCGCTGTTGGTGAAGCCGGTGACCGTCTTCCCCTTCACCAGCGGCGAGCCATCGGCCGCCTTCACGTCGCGCAACACGCCGGGCGCATGACAGACCAGCGCGACGGGCTTGCCCGCGCCGATGGTCGTCTCGATCAGCGCGATCGACGCCGGGTCGTTGGCGAGATCCCAGAGCGGGCCGTGACCGCCTGGATAGAACACCGCGTCGAAGTCGGCGATCTTCATCTCGGACAGTTTCCGCGTGTCGGCGAGCGCCGCGCTGGCCTCCGCGTCGCCCTCGAACCGGCGCGTCGCATCGGTCTGCGCGTCGGGCTTCGCGCTGCTCGGATCGAGCGGCGGCTGGCCACCGGCCGGCGAGGCGAGCGTGATGGTCGCGCCGGCATCCTTGAACACATAATAGGGCGCGGCAAGCTCCTCGAGCCAGAAGCCGGTCTTGCGGCCGGTATCGCCGAGATCGGCATGCGAGGTGAGAACGACGAGAATGTTCACCATAAGTCTCCGGATGCGTGGGTTATGGGCAGGGAACGAGCCGGCTGCAGGATCGGCGCCGCTCACGGGCACCAAATGCGCCCGGTCGTGGGACTATCGCCTCCACTAGATCACGCGTTCGCGCACGATCCGGCACCCGATCGCGGCATCGGGGTAGATGTCGGTCTTCATCGTCTCGACCTCGACCCGCCTCACCCGCGCGTCACCCAGGCACAGCGCCGCGATCGCCTCGCACAGCGTCTCCTGCAACGCGAACGGACGCTCCGCCGCCATTGCCAGGATCCCGGCACGGACGAAGTCGTAATCGAGCACCTCGCCGATCGCGTCCTCGCCAAGCGGCCCCGGATATACGACCGTCATCTCGACCGAGACGACGACGCGCTGCGGTGCCACCTCGTGCGGATAAATGCCCAGCCGCATCATCACCTCGAGCCCGTCGAGGATCGTCGTGAACTCAGCCATTGCGCTCCCCATGATGCCGGTCGAACATCACGTCGCCGTCGCGCGCCAGAAACCGCTGCCCGCAATCGACGAACAGATTCTGTCCGGTCACGCCCTTCGCACCCAGCAACCACGCGACCGCATCGGCGACCGCCTTCGCCCCGACCGGGCGCTGGAGCAGGTTGTCGCTCGCCACTGCCTCGAATTCCGCGTCGGTCTGGTCGCCGCTCGGCAGGGTCAGCCCTGGCGAGACCGCGTTGACGCTGATCCGGGGCCCCAGCGCCTGCGCCAGCATCACCGTCGCCCCCTCCAGCGCGATCTTGCCGCAGCTATAGGAGAAGAAGTCGGGGTTGAGGTTGGCGACCTTCTGGTCGAGCAGATTGACGATCGCGCCGTCACGGACATCCTCCTGCGACGCCAGCGCCGAGGCGAGCAGCACCGGCGCGCCGCAGTTGATCGCAGCGAGCTCGGCGAACAGCGCAGGATCAACCGCGGGCGGTCGATCGAACGCGAACTTCGATGCGCAATTGACCAGCCCGTCGATCGGACCGCCGATCGCGCCCCGCGCCGCCGCGAATAGATCGCCGACCCCGCGCAGATTGCTCAGATCGCCCTCGACCGCCGCCGCACGGCCGCCGCTCGCGACGATCTCGTCGACCAGCGCATCGGCTTCCTCGGGCGAGTGCCCCTGATGCACGACCACCGCATGCCCGTCCGCCGCCAGCCGCCGGACGATCGCGGCGCCCAAGCGCTTCGCCCCGCCGGTGACCAGGACGGTTCGGATCATGCGCGCGCGCCCATCAGCGACAGCACCTCCTTGCGGCTGCGCTCATCCTCGCGGAACACGCCCATCATCCGGCTGGTGACCATCGTCACCCCCGGCGTCCGCACGCCGCGCGCAGCCATGCAGGCATGCGTCGCCTCGATCACGACCGCGACGCCCTGTGGCTTCAGCTGCTCCCAGATGCAGTCGGCCACTTCCGCGGTCAGCCGCTCCTGCACCTGCAACCGGCGGGCAAAGCCGTGCAGGACGCGCGCCAGCTTCGAGATGCCGACGACATGGTTGCGCGGCAGATAGGCGATGTGCGCCTTGCCGATGATCGGTGCCATGTGATGCTCGCAGTGCGACTGGAACGGGATATCCTTCAGCAGGACGATCTCGTCATAGCCGCCGACTTCCTCGAACACGCGTTCGAGATGCCGCGCCGGATCGTCGCCATAGCCCGCGCAATATTCCTTCCACGCGCGCGCGACCCGGCGCGGGGTGTCGACCAGCCCTTCGCGCGTCGGATCGTCGCCGGTCCAGCGGATCAGCGTCCGGATCGCCGCCTCGACCTCCTGCGGAACGATCAGCTTGCCATCCGGGCCGACGGCTGGCTCGGCATCGGCAAAAGGCGTTTCGGCGATCATCACAGCGCTCCATCATTCCGCCGCAGGCCGGCGTGCAAGGTCCTCGGTACGAAAGCCCGACCGAGGTATCATAATATCGACAATATCGCAGCGGACTCCCGCCCGCCGCGCGCCATGCGGCCGTCCGCGGCCCGAACACAAGGGCCGCATCATATCGCTTGCGTTACGGCGTGTCAGGCACGCCGCAGCCGTTCCGCATGCCAGGCGACATGATCCGGCATGAAGGTCGATATGAAGTTATAGCTATGGTCGTATCCCGGCTGCATCCGCAACGTCAGCTCGATCCCCGCCGCCGCGCACGCCTCCGCCAGCAGCGCCGGCTTCAGCTGTTCGTCGAGGAAGCCGTCGGCCTCCCCCTGATCGACGAGGATGTCGGCGACCCGCGCGCCATCGGCGATCAGCGCACAGGCGTCGTAGGCACGCCAGTCGGCACGGTCGGGCCCCAGATACCCCGTCAGCGCCTTCTCACCCCAGGGGCAGTGCAGCGGCGCGACGATCGGCGCGAAGGCCGACACGCTGCGGAACCGGTCGGGATTGCGCAGCGCGATCGTCAGCGCGCCGTGCCCGCCCATCGAATGCCCGGTGATCCCCTGCCGCGTCATGTCCGCCATCGGAAATTCCGCCGCGATCAGCGCGGGGAGTTCGTCCTCGACATAGCGCTTCATGTTGAAGTTCGCCGCCCAGGGCTGCTCGGTCGCATCGACGTAGAAGCCCGCGCCCTGGCCGAAATCATAGGCGTCGTCGTCGGGAACCCCCTCTCCGCGCGGACTCGTGTCGGGCGCGATCAGGATCACGCCGTGTTCGGCACAGGCGCGGCGATACTCGCCCTTGTCCATGACATTGGCATGCGTGCAGGTCAGCCCCGACAGGAACCACAGAACCGGCAAGCGCGCATCCGGCGCGTGCGGCGGGATATAGACGGCAAAGGTCATGTCGGTGCCGGTCGCGGTCGACGCGTGGCGATAGACGCCCTGCGTGCCGCCGAACGCCGTGCTGGTCGATAGCGTCTCCATCACGCGACCCGATGAGCGGCGCAGAGCTTGTTGCCCGACGGGTCGCGCAGATACGCCAGATACAGGGTGCGACCCGCGGTGCCGTGCCGGACGCCGGGCGGATCCTCGCAGGCGGTGCCGCCGTGCGCGAGCCCCGCGGCATGCCAGGCGTCCGCCGCCTCGGGCGAGGCCGCGACGAACCCCATCGTGCTGCCATTGCCGTGCGTGGCCGGCTGCCCGTCGATCGGCGGCGTGACGAGGAAGCGGCCGCCGGCGTGCGCGTACACGATCCGGCCCCATTCATCGATTACGCCTTCGGGCACGCCGAGTGCGCCCAGTGCGGCGTCGTAGAACGCCTTCGACGCCGCGATATCATTGGCACCCAACATGATGTGGCTGAACATATTTCCCCCTCAGTAGATCACGACGGAGCGGATGCTCTCGCCGGCGTGCATCAGGTCGAACCCCTTGTTGATCTCGTCGAGGGACAGGCGGTGCGTGATCATCGGGTCGATCTCGATCTTGCCGTCCATATACCAGTCGACGATCTTGGGCGTGTCCGTACGTCCCCGCGCGCCACCGAACGCGGTCCCGCGCCAGTTGCGTCCGGTGACGAGCTGGAACGGCCGCGTGCTGATCTCCTTGCCCGCCTCGGCCACGCCGATCACGATCGAGGTGCCCCAGCCGCGATGACACGCCTCGAGCGCCTGGCGCATGACGGTCGTGTTGCCGGTCGCGTCGAACGTGTAATCCGCGCCGCCGTCGGTCAAAGCGACGATATGCTGGACGATGTCGCCCACATCCTTCGGGTTGGCGAAATGCGTCATGCCGAAGCGGCGACCCCATTCCTCGCGGTCGGGATTGATGTCGACGCCGACGATCATCCCTGCACCCGCCAGTCGCGCGCCCTGGATCACATTCAGCCCGATCCCGCCGAGCCCGAACACCACGACCGTATCGCCGGGCTGGACCTTCGCGGTGTGGACGACCGCGCCGACGCCCGTCGTCACGCCGCAACCGACATAGCAGGAGGTGTCGAACGGCGCGTCGGGGCGGATCTTGGCCAGTGCGATCTCGGGCAGCACGGTGAAGTTCGAGAAGGTCGAGCAGCCCATGTAATGGAAGATCGGCTGGCCCTTGTAGCTGAACCGCGTCGTGCCGTCGGGCATCAACCCCTTCCCTTGCGTCGCGCGGATCGCGGTGCACAGGTTGGTCTTCTGGCTCAGGCACGACTTACACTGGCGGCATTCGGGCGTGTAGAGCGGGATGACATGATCGCCGACCGCGACGCTGGTGACGCCCGCGCCGATCTCGCGGACGACGCCCGCCCCTTCATGCCCCAGCACGCTCGGGAAAAGGCCTTCCGAATCAAGTCCGTCGAGCGTGTACGCATCGGTATGACAGATGCCCGTGGCCATGATTTCGACCAGAACTTCGCCGGATTTAGGTCCCTCGAGGTCGAGCTCGACGATCTCGAGCGGTTTTTTCGCCTCGAAGGCTACGGCGGCGCGGGTCTTCATGCATGGGTCTCCTTGGTGGCGCATCAGATGAACCGCAGCCCCTGGGTCTGCAACCGCGGATCATGCAACAAAACCCGCACCTCTGCGCTTGATCGTTGAATATCAAGGAGATGGTGTGATGAAGGATCCGAAAAAGGGCGACGAGGTCACCTGGAAATCCCCCGGCGGCACCGCGCACGGCACGGTCGAAAAGAAGCAGACCAGCGACACGACGATCAAGGGTCACACCGTCCGCGCGTCCAAGGACGAGCCGCAATTCATCGTAAAGAGTGACAATGGCGGCAAGGCAGCGCACAAGGCGGGCGCGCTCAACAAGGCGTGACCACGCGTGCAGTGCCTAACGCACGCATGCGAACAGGAAGGAATGCTTATGGCTACAGCTCCCAAGACCGGCGGCATCCACGCCCCCGTCCAGCCCTCTCCCGAGCTCGGCGAGATCGTCGGTAACGACAAGCTCCCGCGCAGCGAAGTGATCAGCAAGGTCTGGGTCTATATCAAGGCCCACAATCTGCAGAACCCTGAGAACAAGCGCGAGATCCTCGCCGACGAGAAGCTGAAGAAGGTCTTCGGCCGTGACAAGTGCACAATGTTCGAGATGAACAAGTACATCTCGCAGCACGTCAAGGCCTAAGCCTGACCGGGACGCCAGGCGACGTTGCCACCTTCGCGGAGGGGTCAACGTCGCCTGATTGCTCCTGACCCCTCGCGACCCGGCCGCGCCAGACGACAACCCCTGTCGCCGGCCAAACTACATCCCTGACGAATGTCGCGATGCCCGCAGGCGGCGGATCGCTTGATAATGTCGGTGGTGGTGACCCCGAGTGGATTTGAACCACTGGCCCCCAGATTAGGAATCTGGTGCTCTATCCGGCTGAGCTACGGGGCCACGCACGCGACGTCCATACTAGCCCCATTCCCGTCGGTCCAGACCACGCGCATCCGCGGAAGCAGGCGAATATGACGGCCAGACCGAACCTGCGCAACGCGGCTGCAGGGCGGGCGAACGTCGAACGGCGGACGTACTCCCTGCTCAAACGGGCTAGGCCGCCGAAAAGGCGCATCATCCAAACCACCTATGCAACTGTTAACAAACGCATTACAGTTTTGTGACGGAGGCAAATGGGGCCGTGATGAAAACGATGATCGCCACGGCTGCAAGACCCATGCTGATCGGCCTGGGAGTCATTCTAGCGATTGACCTTGTCGTACTCGGGATGTTCCTGCGCTGGGCCTATGTCGAGCACGCGAATGTGACGGAGAGCATGCTCTATGGTCAGCTGCTCTACTCGTCCGTCGACGGATCGCTGATGGAGATCTGGGGATATCTCAAGGAACTGACGATCATCGGCCTCGCGCTTTATGCGTTCCTCCACGCGAAAGAGCTTTTCTACGCGGCCTACGCGTTCCTGTTTCTGGTGGTACTCGCCGACGACTCGCTGCGGCTTCACGAGCATATCGGCGCGGTACTGTCCCAGTACGCCGTGATCGGACCTCATGGCGAAATCCTCGCACAGGCAATCTTGTCCGGCATTCCCCTGGCGCTGACCCTGTTGGGCATGGTCAGGCTTGCTCGCGATCGCATCGCCCCCGCACTCATGCTGCTCTTCGGCTTCTGCGTCACCGCGTTCTTCGCCGTGGTCGTCGACAAGCTTCATGAGATGATGATCGGCCCCGGGCATTTTCAAACGATCAGCACGCTCGTCGAAGATGGCGGCGAACTGATAAGTCTGACGCTCATTCTCGCCATATGGGGGATTTTCGGCCGCATAATCGTCCCGCACGTGACGGGTGACATGATGCCGCACGATGCGCTTGAGGTTGCTTAGCGACGACCGAACCGCTCCACGTCGCTGACGCCGGGACACCGCCGCCTGTCGCCAATCGCGCGATTTTTCGTGACGCAGCGTGGATTTGACCTGTCCCGTCTTGACCTTGGTTAGCTGCCTGCGGTGTCTTGCAATTCGAGCGGACGTCCGCTTAAGGCCCGTAAAGTACGCATTTGGCGGCTCAATCCAGGACTTCGAAGATGCCAAATAGCGTTTCGCCGACGAGCGCAGTTCCGATGAATACGCCTGAGATCTGCGTCGTGATCCCGGCTTATCGTGCGGCGCAGTTCATCGGCAAGGCGATCGACTCTGCCCTGTCCCAGACCGACGTCGCGCTCGAAGTGATCGTCGTCGACGATCATTGTCCTGATGACACGCACGCAGCCGTGACGGCGCGCTATGGTCATGTCGCAAACCTCTCCGTGATCCGGCTCGACCGGAACGGCGGACCATCGGCGGCACGCAATGCGGGATTTGCGGCGGCTCGGGCGCCCTGGATCGCCGTGCTCGATGCCGATGACGCGTTCGAACCCGGCCGGTTGCGGCACCTCCTCGACGTCGCCGGTGCGTTTGCCGCCGATATGGTTGCGGACAATGTGCGATTTCTGGACGAGGCCCAGGCAGCGTTGAGCCCGCCACAAATCCGCGCGATCCGGTCCGCCACGGAGATTGGCCGCCACGCCTTCGTTGCGGCGGCCCGGCCGTTCAACCAGGACATGGACTATGGTTTGCTCAAACCGATGTTCCGCCGTCAGTTTCTCGAAGACCATGCCATTCGCTATGATCCGGCCATCCGTCATGGTGAAGACTTCAAGATGTATTTCGATGCCATGCTGTGCGGGGCAAAGTTCGTCATTACCCCGCAACCCGGCTATGTCTGGACGCTGCGCACATCGGGCAAAAGCCAGACGACCGTCGATTATACGGCGCAGATCGCGATGAGCGCATCGCTGGCGAAACGCTCCGACGTTGTCGGCGACGGCAAGCTGGTCGCGCTATTGCACGATCGCAGGCGGGCGCTTGGCCGGCTCGAGACCTTGAACGGATTTCGCCACGCGGTGCAGTCAGGCAAGCGCGTCCAGGCCATCCGGCTGTTCCTTGGACATCCCTTCATCGTGCGGCAATATGCCGGGCGCGCGATCAGGAAGGTCGCACGACTGATCCGCTAGCGCCGCCGCGCATCGCGTGCGCGCACGACCCCCGCCTTATACTTCGCAACGACAGTGATAGAGTGAGCCCGAGACGATGCGTATGCGCAAGTCAATTGGATGAATGGCCGGTTCTCAGGCAATATATTTCATACTCCAGCTGGTCAGCTCGGTCGTATTGGCGCGCATCCTCACCCCGTACGAGGTCGGCATCTTCGCCGTCGCCTTTGCGGCCAGTGGACTGATCTCCATCATTCAGTCGCTCGGATTAAACAATTATCTCATCCGCGAGAAGAATCTCACGGCAGAATTGTCGTCGACCGTCTTCAGCATCAATCTCGGCGTCGCAATCGTCCTGGCCTTCATCATTGCCGGGTTCGGCCTGGTCAGCGGTGCGGTCTTCAACGAGCCTGCGGTCCGGCCCGTGCTGTTCTGCCTGGCGATAATCCCGATCATCACGGCCGCCGGCTTCATGCCGCTGACGTTGCTCGAGCGTGACGGCGATTTCAAAGCCGTGTCGATCATCAAGATGCTGGCGACTGCGTCGGGCACCATCGCCACCGTGGCCTTCGCGGTCGCGGGCCAGAGCTATATGAGCTTTGCCTATGGGCAGATTATCGCCGCCTTGATCAGCACCGCGATGGCGATCGGCCTCGCGCCGCATCATGCCAGGGTAAAGGTCGGGTTCGACAACTGGCGCGACGTGCATCGGTTCAGCATCAACGTGCTTGCCACCCTGGGCATTTCCCGGGTCTTCTCGCGGTTGCAGGATATGGCGCTCGGCCGCTTGCTGGGGTTGGCCGCGCTTGGCATATATTCCAGGTCCGGCAACATTTTCAGCATGTTGTGGGACAGCGTGTTCCTGGTGATCTGCCGCATCATGTTCGTCGATTTTGCCGCGGGGATCCGCGCCGGCTTGCCGATCGGGCCGCGCTATCAGAACGCGCTGGCCCTGTTCACCGCGCTGATGTGGCCGACTTTCCTGGGGCTTGGCGTGCTGTCGGGGCCGTTCGTGCTGCTCATCTATGGCGCGAAATGGGTTTCGATCGCGATGTGCCTGTCGATCCTGTGCGTCGTCGGCGTGTTCAACACCGCCATCGCGATGGCGTGGGATCTGTTCATCATCGCCGACGAAACCGGCCGTCAGGCACGCTTCGAGTTCGTGCGCAGCATCGTCGGCTTCGTCGTATTCTCGGCAGCCTGCTTCATCAGCATCGAGGCCGCCGCGATGGCGAAGGTCATCGATGCGATTTTTGCCTGCGTGCTCTACATGCCGCATATTCGCCGGATCACGGACAGCCAGTACCGGGACATGTTCGCCATCTATCTGCGCAGCGGAATGGCCACCAGCGTCGCGATCGCGCCGGCGATCATCGTCATGGCCTGGCATGGCTGGGCCGCGACGACGCCGCTGGTCCCGATCGTCCTGGCCGTCGGCATCGGCATCGCCCTGTGGGGCATCGCGCTGCGGCTGCTGAAGCATCCGTTGTTCTTCGAGATCAAGTCCGCGCTGAAACCAGTGCTCGCGCGCGTTACGGGGTAAGGCCGGGCTACCCCATCTTTAGTTGATCGTATCGAGTGGCGTGACCGGGAGGGGCAGGGGCAGCACGGCAACGCCGTCCTCGACCAGCGCCCTGGCCTCGGCGAGGCTCGCCTGGCCGTGGATCGGTACGGGGGCCTCGTCGCCGAGATGCATCGCGCGTGCGCGATCCGCAAAGGCGCCGCCGACCCAACGCGATGACGCGAGCAGTTCGGCCTGTTTCGATGCCAGCATCGTCATCATCGCCTTCATCCGCGCAGGCGTCGGCCCCTCGGGCACGCGGTTGCCCTTGCCCGAGACGGCCGGCGCCATCACCGCCTTCGCCACCTCTGCATCGCCGCAGAGCGGGCATTCGACCTGTCGGGCTGCGCGCTGCGCCTCATAGGCCGCGCTCGAGCCGAACCACGCCTCGAAGACATGCCCGGTGCCGCATTTAAGGTCGAAGACGATCACCGGATCACGGCCACGGAGGGGATCGGCCGCCGATGATCGAGCGCCGGGATCCTGGCGCGGACGTCCGTCACGCTGTCCGGGCTGATCTCTGCAAAGCCGAGCCCTGCCGCCTCACCCATGTCGAGCACGACCGTGCCCCAAGGATCGATCACCAGCGAATGGCCATAGGTCGCGCGACCATCGGCGTGGACGCCGGTCTGCGCCGCGGCGACGACGTAGGAGGCCGATTCGATCGCCCGGGCGCGGAGCAGGACATGCCAATGCGCTGCCCCCGTCGGCCTGGTAAACGCCGCCGGGACCGAAAGCACCGTCGCGCCGGCATCGCTCAACGCGCGGTACAGGTCCGGAAAGCGCAGGTCATAACAGATCGATGCGCCCAGCATGCCGACCGGCGTCTGCGTGACGATCGCCGCATTCCCCGCGGCATAGGCCGCGGATTCACGCCAGCTTTCTCCCGTCGGCAGATCGACATCGAAGAGATGCAGCTTGTCGTAGCGCGCGCGGATACTGCCCGCCGGATCGATCACGAACCCGCGATTGGCAAATCGCCCGTCTGCCCGGCGGACGGCGAGCGAGCCGACATGCACCCAGATCCCCGCCTCGGCCGCAGCGGCGCAGACACGCGCGAGCACCGGGTCGTCCGCTTCGGCCACGATCGACGCCGCGGCCCGTGCGCGATCGCGGTCGATCAGACCCGACATTTCCGGGGTGAACAGCATCACCGCGCCCTGCCCTGCCGCCGACCGGATCGCAGCGACCAGCGTGGCGGCATTGACCGCGGGATCGATCCCGCTGGTCATCTGCAGAAGCGCGATGCGGGGCATCAGGCCAGGAGAGGGTCGAGCCCACCCCGGGCATCGAGCGCGGCAAGGTCGTCCGACCCGCCGATATGCTTCCCGTCGATGAACACCTGCGGCATGGTCATGCGACCACCCGAGCGCTCGACCATCTCCTTCTTCTTCGGCCCGCCCATCGTCACGTCGAACGTTTCGGGTTCGACGCCCTTGGCGGCAAGGAGCTTCATCGCCCGCGTGCAATAGGGGCAGAATTGTTTGATGTAGATTTCAACTTTAGCCATTATTTTCAGGTGTGGTCTGACCGCGCGCTTGTCAATAATCGGTGTCGTCCAGAACACGCGCCCAGCACAGGATCGTCACCGATTCAGCCCCCGCCGCGAGCAGCGCGCCCGTGCACGCCGCGCTCGTCGCCCCGCTCGCATAGATGTCGTCGATCAGCACGACCGCCCTGCCGCGCAGCCGGTCGCGCCCGCCCGCCGCGACGGCGAAGGCGCCCGCCACCGCCCTGCCGCGCTGACGCCTGCCGAGCCCGCGCAGCACGGTCGTCTGCCGCGTCCGGACGAGGACATTCAGGTCGGCGGGCACAGTCGACAGGTTCGCGAGCGTCGTCGCGATGAGCGCCGCTTGGTTGAACCCGCGCGACCAGAGCCGCCAGCGGTGCAGCGGCACGGGCACGATCAGCGCTGCCTGCTCGGGCATGAGGCGGTGCATGGCGCGGGCCATCGTGGCGGCGAACGCGGTTCGGCCGCCATATTTCAACCGCAGCGCCAGGCCGCGTGCCACCGGTCCATAGGCGACTGCGGCGCGGACGCCCGCGTGACGCGGCGGCTGGGTGAGGCACGCGGCGCACAATGCGCCCTCGCCGCGATCATGCACAAAGGGCAGGTTGCACGCGGCACACCAGGGCGGACCAAGAAAGTGCAGGCCGTTCCAGCAGCTTGCGCAGAATCGATGGTCCGCCGCCACCGGACTGCCGCAGCCGGGGCAGCGCGGTGGCAGCGCCAGCCGGATCACCGCGCCAATCGGATCGAGCAACCGCATCCGCCCTTGTCGTCAAAGCATGCAGACGGCACAAGCGCGGC
This sequence comes from Sphingomonas sp. CFBP9019, assembly GCF_034045155.1. Lineage (NCBI taxonomy): Bacteria > Pseudomonadati > Pseudomonadota > Alphaproteobacteria > Sphingomonadales > Sphingomonadaceae > Sphingomonas > Sphingomonas sp. CFBP9019. The sequence goes on from NZ_JAXCWK010000003.1 coordinate 357,103, forward strand.
GTGCAGATCCCAGACCCCAGCCAAGGCAGCGCCCCGGAAATCTTCGACCGGGTCGCCCGCCGCCAGCGCCGCGATCGCGCGCGTGCCGCCTATGCCGACGCGGATTTCGTGCGCGCGACGATGCTCGACGGGATCGCCGAGCGGCTCGATGCGGTGACGCGGGACTTTGCCGACATTCTCGATCTCGGCTGTTTCGACGGCGCGTTCGTCGCGCCCCCGGGAGCACGGGTCGTACGCTGCGATGCGGGCCATGGCTTTGCCGCGCACGCGGGCGGCGTTCAGGCCGACGAGGACCGGCTGCCCTTTGCTGACGCATCGTTCGACCTCGTCGTCAGCGCGGGCGTGCTCGACCAGGTCAACGACCTGCCCGGCGCGCTGTCGCTGATCCGCCGCGTGCTGCGCCCGGATGGACTGTTCCTCGGCGCGTTCGTCGGGGCCGGGAGCCTGCCAGCACTCCGCCAGGCGTTGCGGGTGGCGGAGGCGGAGCGACCCGCCGCGCGGCTGCATCCGCAGATCGACGTCCGCTCGGCGGGCGATCTGCTGATGCGCGCGGGGTTCGCGCTGCCGGTAGCGGACATCGAGACGCTGAACGTCGGCTATCGCGATGTCGGGCGACTGCTCGGCGATCTTCGCGGGATGGCGGCGACGAACGTGCTCGCGGGCCGCAGCGCGCTCGGCCGGCAGGCGCTGGCGGGGCTCGCACAGGCCTTTGCCGAGCTCGCCGACGCGGACGGGCGGACTGCCGAACGGTTCGAGATCATCTTCCTCACGGGCTGGTCGCCCGCCCCGTCACAGCCCAAGCCGGCGCGACGCGGCAGCGGTACCGCCTCGCTCACCGATGCGCTGCGGACCCGGCCACGCGACCCGACCTGAGCCTAACGGGCGGGGTCGGCCGCTCGGCGACCCGGACCGAACGGGATGCGCAGCGTGACGACCGCCCCGGATCCGGTCGCCCCCGGCAGCGTGCTCTGGACTGCGTGGACCTTGCCCGTCCCGCCGCCCGGCAGCCGGAACGTCATCGGTGCATCGGGTGAACTGACCGGCGGCGTGGGAAGCCGTGCAAGACGCTGATCGCTCGGCCGGCCACAGACGACGATCTCGCCACCGGGCGGCGTCACGGGACAGGGGGTCGCCGCCCGGGCGACCGGGGGGCGAAGTTCGCGTGGCAGCGGGGGGCCGGCGACGGCCTGCAGTCCGATCAGCACCGCGATCATCTAGAACCTCCGCGCCACCCCCGCATAAAGCCGCGCATCGGGGGTATCATGGGTCAAGCCTGCCGCCCCAAAAATGTCAAACTGAAGATCGTCACGGACCATCCAGGCGAGCGACAGCGCAGCCAGTGCCTGGGTGCTGCGACCGGTCGGGTCATCGTCACGCAGCGCCTGCAGTTCGGCGTTCAGCGTCACCGCCTTGTCGAGCGTGAAGGCGAGGCCGACCGCGCTGCTATAGGCGAGATGCCGACCATGCCCGTCATCGTCGACCGCGGCATCGACCTCGGGTGTCAGGTCGAGCGACACCGTGTCGGACATTTCGAATGTCACCGGCAGCAGCAGTCCGCTGCCCCAGTCGCCATCACCGACCGGCGACCGGCCGACGGGCAGCGTCACGAACGGCAGGACGGCGATCGACAGGCCCTTGCCGTCGGGATGGCTCAGGCTGGCCTTCATGCTCAGCGACACGTCGCCGATGCGGTCCGCGACGTCGATCCCCGTTTCGTCGCGCGTCCGGTCATGGCCGAACGGCGTCCATCCCACCCGTGCCTCGACCGTGTCGCTGACCCCGACCCGGACCAGCGTATCGGCGATCAGGACACTGTCCTCGCGCGAGCCCGCCCCGTCGTCGCGCGTCCAGTCGGCGAGCGCGGTTTCGACCGAGACGCGGCCTTTTTCCATGGTGCAGGCGGGCGTATCGATCCCCGGGCGTTCAGGGCAATAGTCCCGCTCCTGCGCCCGAACTTGGGTCGAACAGGCCAGCATCAGCGTCGCCAGCACACCCGCGGCAAGCCGTGTCGCAGGCCCACCCGCCGGTGCGTTCATCGCAGGCGGACCCAGGTCGGGGCATGATCGCTCGCCTTCTCGCGGCCGCGATAGGCCTTGTCGACACCGGCATCGATCATCCGGTCGGCCGCCTGCGGGCTGAGCAGCAGATGATCGATCCGGAAGCCCGCGTCGCGCTGCCACGCGCCCGCCTGATAATCCCAGAAGGTCCACACGCCTCCCTTGGGGAACTGCGTTCGAAGGGCATCGGTCCAGCCCTGCCCGAGCAGCGCACGATAGGCACTCCGGCTTTCGGGCTGCATCAACGCATCGTCCTGCATCCGCGACACCGAAAACGTGTCGTCGTCATTCGCGATCACGTTGTAATCGCCCGCGAGGATGGCGGGCACCTCCTCGGCCAGCAGCACGCGCGCGCGCGCCGCAAGCCGCGTCATCCAGCGCAGCTTATAGTCGAACTTCGGGCCGGGCTGCGGATTGCCATTGGGCAGATACAGCGCGGCGATCGTCAGCCCTTCGACCTCGGCCTCGATATAGCGGCTGTGCTCGTCCTCGGGCTCGCCTTCGAGGCCGCGTTGCCGGAGCTTGGGGGTCTGGCCCTTGGCGAGGATCGCCACGCCGTTCCAGGCCTTTTGCCCATGCCAGACAACACCATACCCCGCCGCCTCGATCTCCGCGGCCGGAAAGGTTTCGTCGCTGGTCTTGAGTTCCTGCAGACAGACGATCTCGGGCTGCTCTTCGGCAAGATATTCGAGCAGCCGCGGGAGACGGGCCTTGATCCCGTTGATGTTGTACGTGACGATCTTCACCGGGCGTCAGACCGAAAAGCTCGAGCCGCAACCGCAGCCCGAGGCTGCATTGGGATTTTCCACGCGGAACGCCGCGCCGGCGAGCGATTCGACATAGTCGACCGCGCAACCGCGGACGAGGTCGATGCTGATGCTGTCGACGACCAGCCGGACGCCGTCGCGTTCGGCGACCACGTCATCAGCCTCGGCCGCATCGGCGAAACCGAACTTGTACTGAAAACCCGAACAGCCGCCGCCATCGACCGAAAGGCGCAGGATCGCGGGCTTGCCCTGTCGGGCAGCAATTGCGGCGACGCGCGCTGCGGCGGAGGGGGTCAGGGTGATGTCGGGAGCCAAGGTTGCCATGGTCCCGAGATAGGCGGTCCCGCTATCCGCGGCAACCTCGCCCTACCGCGGAGAACCGCGGGCAGGGCTTGATAGAAAACCGTGCGCCTCAGTCCTGCGCCGCCGGACCGTCCGTCGAGACCGGGATCGCACCGACCGAGCGATCCTGCGCGGCGAGAAGGTAGTCGGCGGTCGTGAGGAACGGGATCGGGTTCACGGCATGACCGTCGATCCGGACCTCATAATGAAGATGCGGGCCAGTCGAGCGACCGGTCGAGCCCATCAGCGCGATCAGCTGGCCGCGCGTCACGCGGGCATTGTCGCCGACGAGGATCTTCGAGAGATGGCCGTACCGGGTCGCGATGCCCTTGCCGTGATTGAGCTCGACGAGATTGCCATAGCCGCCCTGGCGACCGGCATGCGAGACGATGCCGTCAGCCGTGGCGTAGATCGGCGTGCCGACAGGACCCGGAATGTCGACGCCGGCATGCATCGCGGCAGTCCCGCGGAACGGATCCGAACGAATGCCGAAATTGCTGGTGAACGACAGCAGATGGACCGGCTGGACCGAAGGGATCGCGATCACCCCCTGCTGCAGCGTGTCGAGCTTCTTCCAGGTCTGGAACAGCGTGCGGAACTGGGCGTCGGCGCGGACATCGGCCAGCGCCTCGGGGCTGTCGGCGGCGACCAGCGGTCCGCCCATGGCGGCCTGCTTGCTCGCCTGGGTGCGCTTGGCCGCGGCAGCGACGCGTTCGGGGCGCAGGCCGAGCTTGCGCACGGTGTCCGTGGTGTCGGCATAACGCTGATCAAGGATGGTCTGGGCAGCGTCAGCGAGAACGCGCTGGCGGCCCTCGACCTTGACCAGCGGCTTGACGACATCGGCGGCCAGCGCATCGGGCGCGGGGTCGATCGCCAGCGTGGCCAGCGCCATCGCCTTGGCGTCGCCCTTGCCGGTCAGGGCGGCGGTGATCAGCTGCTGGCGCTGTTCGACCCGCGCGGCGTGCGCTGCGGCGGTCTCGCGAATGGTCGCGACGCGCGCCTGCATCTGACCGATGCGGCGCTCCATCTGCGCGACCTGGAGTTCGGAATCGGGTGCGGCAACGACGCCGGTCGCGGCTGCGGCGCCATAGGCTGCCTGCGCGGCACCATAGCCGGAAAAGCCGAGCGTTACGGCGCTGAGTGCCGCCATCGCGGCCTGCTTGCGGCTGCCCAGGCGAACCCGGCGGACCGACTGGCCGTCGTGAACCGTCAGGTCCCGCGCGGCGAACAGCGTCTTGATACGAAAGGCTGCGCGGTTGGCTAAGGCTGCAGCGGAAACGGTGATATCGACCATTGGTCCCCGACAAAAAACAGGAGCCGGATCGCAAACGGGCCCGGCGCCAAGACTCTGTCCTGAACCGCAGCCCCTCCGCGTCCCAGACAAGTCAGGATGTGTGCCGATTTGACCCACTTCGGCAAGAGCTGCGCCGCTAACTTGGGGTGGACCGGGACGCGCGTGCGTTGAGCCGTTGAAACCAAATGGTACCGGTAAAAAGGAATCGCCTCGCCAGGGGACGCCGCGCCCTGCCCCGTGGAACGGTCTTTATTGCGGGGTCAGCGCCTTGGCGGCGGCAAGAACGGCTTCGGCATGGCCGGGGACACGGACCTTGCGCCACGATGTCGCCAGTCGGCCGTCCGCGTCGAACAGGAAGGTCGCGCGCTCGATCCCCATATATTTGCGGCCGTACATCGCCTTCTCGACCCAGACCCCGAAGCCCTCGCAGACCGCGCCATCGACGTCGGTCGCCAGCGAAACCGTCAGACCGTGCTTGGCGCTGAACTTGGCATGCGCGGCGGGCGTGTCCTTCGACACGCCGAGCACGCCGACCCCGATCTCTGCGAAGGCCGACTCGAGCGCGGAAAAGTCCTGTGCCTCGCGCGTGCAGCCGGCGGTATCGTCCTTGGGATAGAAATAGACGACCAGCGGCCGCGCCAGCGTCGTCAGCGCAACGGCCGTGCCATCGGGCATCGTCACCGAGACGTCCGGGATCATCGCACCGTCATCCATCCTGCTCTCCTGTCAGTTCGTGCCAGAACGCGGTCACCTGTTGCCGGACCTCGGCGAGGCCCGCAAGAACCGCAGGCCAGTCGTGCAGCCCGAGCGCGCGCGCGATCAACGCCTGGGTCGGCGGTCCGGGCGGCGCCGCGTCGGGCGCGACGAGCCGCAGCGTCACGAGCAGGCGCGTCAGGATATCATGCGCGGCGAGCATCGTCGCGGGCATCCGCCCTTCGGCGACGAGCTGCGCGATCGCACGCCCCAGATTGGCATCGAAGCCGCTGCGCTCAACGAGTTGTACGACATGCGTCGCGAATTCGAGATCGACCAGACCACCCGGCAGAAGCTTCGCGTCGAGCGGCCCCTTGGCAGGCTTGTGCGCGGCCATGTCGGCGCGCATCCGCGTCGCATCGCCGACGACGTCGCGCTCGGTCCGCGCGCCGGTCAGGACATCGGCGATCACCGCGGACAGCGCCGCTCTGGCGGGCGCGGATCCGAAGACCGGCCGCGCCCTGGTCAGCGCCATATGCTCCCACGTCCAGGCTTCCTCATGCTGATAGCGTGCGAAGCTGTCGAGCGTCACGACCAGCGGCCCCTGCGCCCCCGATGGCCGCAGCCGCGTATCGATCTGATAGAGCGGCCCGGCCGCGGTCGCGACCGACAAGGCCGCAGTCACCCGCTGCGCCAGCCGGTTGTAGTAGAGCGTCGCGCCAAGCGGTTTGGCGCCATCCGACTCGGCGGTGAAATCGCCGGTGAACAGATAGACGAGGTCGAGATCGGACGCATGCGTCAGCATCGCCCCGCCCATCCGGCCAAGCGCGAGGATCACGAGTTCGCTACCCGGCACCTGGCCATGGACGTCGGCAAAGCTGCGAATCGTCGCCTCCGCCAGCACCGCGATCGCCGCCTCCGCCACGCGCGCATAGCCCGCCGCGACGTCGAGCGGATCCGACGTCCCCGCAACGATCTGCGCACCCAGCGCAAAGCGCAGTTCGCCGACCACGCGCCGGACGTGATCGAGCCGCCCCTGATAATCGAGCCCCGCCTCGCCCGCGCGCATCCGGTCGATCAGCGCGTCGACCGCCGCGACCGGGGCGAGCGCCGTCGCATCGATCAACCCGTCGAGCAGCGCGGGGCGCCGCGCCAGTTCCTCCGCCAGCGTCGGCGCGTGGCTCAGGATCGCCGCGAGCAGCGTGGCGAGCGCCGGTCGTGCTTCGAGCAGTCGGAATACGTTGATCGCGCTCGGCAGACGCTCGAGCATCGAATCGAGTCTCAGCATCGCGGCCTGCGGCTCGGGCGCGGCGGCGAGCGCCGGGACCAGCGTCGGCAGGACCGCCTCGAGCGCCGCCTGCGCGGCACTGCTGCGCAGTGCGGGATAGGCCCCTGCCCGCCACGCGGCGATCCGCTGGCGCGCGGGTTCGGGTTCGGCAAACCCCGCCTCTGCCAGCTCGGCGTCGAGCCGCGTCGGATCATGCGAAAGCCCGGATGCCGCGCCATCGTCGAGCGCGTCGTAGATCCGCCCGGTCGCCGCCACATGCGGGGCGAGCAGCGCCAGCAGCGCCGCGCTGCCGTCGAGCCCGTGCAGCCACGCCACCCGCTCGAGCGCATCGCCGGTCGGCAAGGCATGCGTCTGCCGGTCGTCAATCATCTGCACCCGGTGCTCGATCGTCCGCAGCAGCGTATAGCTGTCGATCAGCGCGCGCGCCTCGTCACCGCCGATCCACCCCGCCTCCGCCAGCCGCGCAAGCGCGACGCGCGTGGCCGGCGCGCGGAGTAGGGGATCGCGACCGCCATGGATCAACTGATGGATTTGCGCGAAGAATTCGGCTTCGCGAATCCCGCCGCGGCCGCGCTTCAGATCGTAACCCGGCCCGAAGGCCTGACCCTGCGCATGATGATCGCGGATCCGTCGCGAGATGCCGCGAATCTCGCCGATCGCGCCGAAATCGAGCGCGCGCCGCCAGACGAACGGGCGGACCGTGTCGAGGAACTGCCTGCCGAGTGCGATGTCGCCCGCTGCGGCGCGCGCGCGGATGAAGGCGGCACGCTCCCAGGGGAGCGCCTGCGCCTCGTAATAGCTGATCGCCGCATCGATCGGCAGCGCGATCGGCGTGATCTCGGGAGACGGCCGCAGGCGGAGGTCGACGCGCAGCACATAGCCGTCGCCGTCACGTGCCTGGAGCAGTTCGACGACGCGCTTGCCGATCCGCACGGCGGCGGCTTCGGGTTCCTCGCGCGGGCGGAGCGGCAGGGTGTCCGGATCGTAGATCAGGATCGGATCGATATCCGACGAATAATTGAGTTCGCCACTCCCCTGTTTACCGAGCGCGATCGCGGCGAACCCGCGCGCTTCGGCGCCGGGCGTGCGTTCTTCGATCGCGGTGCGGATCGCCGTGTCGAGCGCGTGGTCGGCAAACCCGGTGAGCCGCTGCGTCACGGCGCTGAGGTCGAACACGCCGGCCAGGTCACCGATCGCGACCCTCAGCGCGAGCGCACGCCGTTCGAGGCGGAGGCGTCGTGCGACCGGCATGTCGAGGTCGAGCGAAGCCGGGATCGGATCCAGCCGCCCCTCTGCCAGCTGCGTGGCAAGCACAGGCTCGCGGTCGAGGAGCATGGCGAGGAAGGGGGACCAGCGTCGCGCGCGCTGCGTTGCGGCGATGATGTCCGACGCCCGATGCGCGTAATCCATGCCACACCCCACAATTCTTTTATAAAGTCAAGCCAGGGTAGCAACAAAAGCTCTTGAGGCTCGTTGACCCTGCATGACCCATCTGCACCCGACTATTCGCCGTGACCAGACCGATCATCTGGTCGTTCGCGCGCCTCGCAAGACGGATGCGATCGGACAGTCGCTTCGCGGTGCGTTCGATCGCGACTCCGGAATGCCCGACGAGTTCATGTCTTTGTTGCGTGAACTCGACACCATGTCGCCACGACCGCACTGATCCAAACGCCAGCCGCGGCAGACGTTTATTTCAACGCCCGCGGCTCAGTTCCTCGACATCACCCATGATCGAATCGAGTGCTGTCTTGGTCGTATCGGTTTCATGATCACGGCGCGACGGCAGCGATCCATCCGTCAGAATGGTTTCGAGCGCGACACGGCCACGCGCGACACGGCTCTTGATCGTGCCGACCGCCACGTTGCAGATCTCCGCTGCCTCTTCATACGCGAACCCGCCCGCGCCGACGAGGATCAACGCCTCGCGTTGCGGCTGCGGCAGATGCATCAATGCGCGCTGCATATCGCCCAGCTCGACATGCCGGTCCTGGCTCGCGGGTGCCGCAAGGATACGATCCGCCACCAGATCGTCCCACTCACCCTTGAAGCGAGCGCGGCGCATCTGTGACAGATAGAGGTTGCGCAGGATGATGAACGTCCAGGCGCGCATGTTCGTACCGGCCTGGAAGCGCAGCCGTGCGGCCCACGCCTTCAGCAGCGTCTCCTGCACCAGGTCGTCCGCAAGGTCGCGGCTGCCAGACAGCGAACGCCCGAACGCACGGAGGTGCGGAATCACCTGGGCAAGCTGGACCTTGAACTCGGCATCGGAAAGCGAGACGTGCTCAACGGGCGCGACCTGAGGCTCGGCGCCGTCGACTTCGTCGTCACGCTGGGCGGGCTGTACCATGAAATTCCGATCGTTCCCGAATGACGACCGCCGCCCAGAGGACGGCGATCTTGAGCATACGGATCGGCATCAACCGGTCCGCCACGCCACGCATATGCTATCGAATGACGAGAAATGCAAAAATGGCGATAACCAGGACCAGTGATATCACAAGGATATAGCGGGTCATATGCGGTGTTGCGCCGGCGCGGGCGTCTTCGCCGGCGACGTGGATCTGCTCTTTTGGGTCAACCATAAGACTGAAACCCCCGAACGCCGTTTTGGGTCCGTAACTATCAAAAACTTGATGCCGGGGTTGCTGACGATATCGTCGACGGCAACCCCGGCCCAAGTCTAGCGGCGCATCAGGCGCCCGGAACGGTCGTCTGATCGAAGAACAGCGCCTGGCTGATTGCCGCCTTCACTGTCGAACGCTGGAACGGCTTGGTGATCAGGAAGGTCGGCTCGGGACGCTCACCGGTCAGGAGACGTTCGGGGAACGCGGTGATGAAGATCACGGGAACCTCGAATTCGGCAAGGATGTCCTTGACCGCGTCGATACCCGAACTGTCGTCAGCCAGCTGAATATCGGCGAGCACGAGACCCGGACGCTCTTCCATCGCGAGGGCCACGGCCTCGTCGCGGGTCACCGCAACACCGGTCACGTCGTGACCCAGGTCGCGCACGATCGTCTCGATATCCATCGCGATGATCGGCTCGTCCTCGATGATAAGGACGCGCGCGCGGGTCTGACCTTCGATTTCCGCCAGTGCCGCGGCGACGAGCTCGTCGACCTCGTTCGCATCGACGTCGATCAGATAGGCCGCGTCTTCGGGCGTGAAACCCTCCATCGCGGTCAGCAACAGCGCCTGACGCGACAGCGGCGTCATTCGCGACATACGTGCGCGAGCAACTGCGGCGTGGCCGTCGGTATCGCCGACACCCTCGTCACCCATCTCGTCATAATTCGCCGACGACCAGATCGCCTGGAACATCCGATAGAGACCGAGACGCGGATCGACGTCCTTCGGAAATTCATCAGGCGCCGCGACGATCGCCTCGAGCGTCGCGCGAACATATTTGTCGCCATGACTCTGGCTGCCGGTCAGGGCCCGGCCGTAGCGCCGCAGAAAGGGAAGATGCGGTGCGAGTTGCTGTCCAAGCGACATGGGTATTGGTAACTCCCTGATCGTTACGCCGGCCCGGTGAGGACGACGATACTAGAATATGACGCGACCGACCGATTGCCAGACCCTCGGAACCTTTTGGCCCGACGCCCACGACAATATCGAATTTTCGCTCCAACAGGGAACTAACGAGAGGCTATTTGGTTTCACGGACAATCACCGCGAGTGTATGACGCAGGTCTAGCTGTGTCATGTGCCGCCCGCGGCCTATGGTAAACATCATCTTACGTGCGTCGTGCAGGGGGAAATTTTGAGTTTGGGCCACGACACGCAGAACGAAACTCCCGCCGGCACTCCCGCTGGCAAGGGCACCGGCAAGCCGCGCGACACGGCCCGCGATCGGCAGATGGGAACGGCATTGCGGTCGGTCTATCAGCAGACCGTCGAGGAAGCCGTTCCTGACGAGTTTCTGGCGCTGCTCGGCAAGCTGGACTGAGGGCGGGCCGCATGGCCTCGCCAACCGGTTCCGTGAGCAAATCCGGCACCCCGTCACCTGCCGCCCCGGGCTCCACAGAGACCCTGACCGACACCAGCTCTGTTGACGCCAATGCGACGGCGGCTCGTCGACCGTCGCAGATCGCCACCGCGATCGGGCGGCTCCCCACCGGGGCCAAGCTTTTCCTGATCCTCAGTGCAGCGCTTCTGCCGCTCGCGCTGATCGCGATCTTCGCTACGCTTCAAACGACGCGTGTTGCCGATGCGGAAGCCCGTGCACGGTTGCGGGTCGCTGCGGCAGAAAGCGCACGATCGATCGCCATCGAACTGATCGGCGACATGACCGCGTTGCGCGTTGCGGTGAACGCGCTGGGCTTCGACCCTGCCGACGCCCCGAGCTGCGCCCGCGCGCAGGGCGTGTTCGCGCAGCAGGCCTCCTCGGGTACGCGCTTCGTCATAACCGACCGCGCCGGCCGGGTGCTGTGCGGGCGCGCGCTGCCCGAAGCCGTCGCACTGGATTCGACCAGCAACCCCGTTGCCGCCGCGATCGTTCCGAACCGCGGCTTGGTCCTCGCGATCACCGGCCCCGGCGGCGAGACATCGGCACGCGCTTATTTCCCGCAGCCCTTTCTTGAACGGATCGGCCGGCCGTCCAACCAGACCTTGGAATTTAACAGCGCGCTGATGCTCGGACAGGACGCGCTGCTCCTCGAATCGATCGACGACGAGGCACCGCTCGACCGGCTGGAGACGATGCGCACTGACCTTGGCGTCGCGGGACTTGCTCTGCGCACGAGCATCCGCAGCGCACCGATTACCTCGTCGCTGATCATCGCGCTGCTGCTGCCGCTGCTGATGTGGGCGGCGGCGGCGGGGATCGGGTGGTTCGTCGTCGACCGCCTGCTGATCCGTCCCTTGCGGCAATTGCGCGCCGCGGTCGCCGCGTTCACGCCGGGTGAGGTCATTGATACCGGCACCGTGCGCACCATGCCCGCGCAGGAGATCCGCGAGCTCGGCGACACGTTCCAGGTCATCAGCCGTACCGTGGCGGCGCACGAAGCGGGCCTGGCGGCCGGGCTCGTGCGACAGACCAAGCTGACGCGCGAAGTGCATCACCGGGTGAAGAACAACCTCCAGGTGATCTCCAGCCTGATCAACTTCCACGCCCGCAGTGCACGCAGCGCCGACGCGACCGAGGCCTATTCGTCGATCCAGCGCCGGGTCGACGCGCTGGCGGTCGTGCACCGCAATCACTTTGCCGAGCTCGAGGAAAATCGCGGTCTCAACATGCGCACGATGCTGGGCGAGCTGTCCGCCAACATTCGCGCCACCGCCCCCGATCGCTCGCATGGCCTTGGCATCACGCTCGACGTCGCTCCGTTCCTCGTCAATCAGGACGTCGCCGTAGCGGTCGCGTTCCTCGCGACCGAAACGATCGAGCTGGCGATGACCTGCGATCCATCGGCACAGATCCGCGTATCGATCCAGCCCGGCGCCACGCCCGACCGCGCAGTGCTCCGCGTCGTCTCGCGGGCGCTGATCGAAAGCGACGCGCTGCGCGAGGCAGCAACGCGCTATGGCCGTGTAATGGAAGGCCTTTCGCGCCAGTTGCGCTCGGCGCTCCATCATGACCCACTGGTCGGCGCGTATGAGATCGCCTTTGCCGTCATCGGACGCGATTGAGCACGACGAAACACCTCGTCGAAAAAAACTTGAAAACGGCAGGAACCACCTTTCCCGAGCGCCGTTCTATAGTTCGGATAGCGACTTTATGCCCCCCCGCTCTCGCTATCCAAGTGACAGGCCCGGAAGCATCACCCTCCCCCCCCCCCGGTGACGCTTCCGGGCCTTTATCATTCCAAATCAGATGCGTGCCTGGTTGCACCAACGGAACGAAACCGGCGCCCGTACATTTCTCCCCTCGGTGGCATTCAAGCCCTTCTAGGAGGAAGTATTATGCGTAAGTTGGTTGGATTGGCCGTTGTGGCCAGCGCGCTCATCGTGTCGGCATGCAACACGGTCGAAGGCGCCGGCAAGGACGTGAGCTCGGCCGGCCGCACCGTGGCGAAGACCGCGAGCGACGCCAAGTAAGCCTTTGCGCTTGAGATACGAAAACGGGGCCCGGTGCAGCTGCACCGGGCCCCGTTTTTACATCTGGCGCCGATCGCTCAGTGCGTTTCGGCGATATCGGTGGAGTCCGACGTCTCATCCTGCGCCTTGGCCTTTGCCCGGCTGCGCTCGGTGAACCAGATGCCGATCAGCGCGAATTCATACAGGATCGTCAGCGGGATCGCGAGCAGCAGCTGCGACCCGATATCCGGGGGCGTCAGCACCGCGGCGATCGCGAACGCGGCGACGATGGCGTAGCGCCGCGCGCCGACCAGCTGCTTGCGCGTGACGATCCCGGCGCGCTCGAGCAGCATCAGCAGCACGGGCAGCAGGAAGGCGATCCCGAAGCCGAACAGGAACTGCATCGTGAACGACAGGTAATTGCCGATCGCCGGCAGCGCCTCGCGCTTCACGCCGCCGACCACGCCGTCGAACCCCAGCAGGAAGTGGAGCGCCATCGGGATCGCGACATAATAGGCCATGGCCGCGCCTGTGAGAAACAGGACGGGGGTCGCGAGAATGAACGGCAGGAGCGCGTTCTTCTCCTTCTTGTACAGGCCGGGGGCGACAAACTGCCACAGCTGGTTGGCGATGACCGGGAAGGACAGCATCATCGCCGCGAAGAACGCGACCTTCACCTGGACGAAGAACGCCTCGAACACTTCGGTGTAGATCACCGTGTCCTGCCCCGCGGCGAGCAGCGGGTGGACGAGGAAGCCGAAGATATCCTCGGCGAAATACATCGCCACGGCGAACGTCACGACCAGCGCGGCGATGCAATAGAGCAGCCGCCGCCGCAACTCGATCAGATGGTCGAGCAACGGGGCGCGGCTCTCGTCGATCTCACTCATGACGCTATGCTCTCGGCAGTCTGGAAGTCGGTCACGACGACGCTACGTCGGACTTGCCCGTCCGCGCGTCGGACGACGTGGCAGCCGGCACGGCGTGTTCGTGCCGATCCTGCCCGGGTATCGCGTCGACACTGTCCCGGTGATCCGGGGCCGGCGCTTCGATATCGAGGCCGGCCGGCGCCGGCTTATCCGCCGAGGGCCCGGATGCCGGGAGCACGACGGGCTTCTCGACCATCACGGGTTCGGACGACGGCAGATCGTGATGGATGTCGGGTTCGGGCGAATGGACGATCTGCGCGGTGTCGGTCGGCGGGTGCTCACGCATGATCCGCTCATTCTCCGACGCCCAGCGCTTTTCCATTTCCTCGAGCTCCGCCTCGCGGACCATCGAGTCGAACCCCGACCGGAATTGCCGCGCGACGCCGCGCGCCTTGCCGACCCAATAGCCGACGACGCGCATCGCCTTGGGGAGGTCCTTTGGACCGATCACGACGAGCGCGACGAACGCCACGAGCAGGAATTCGGACGGAGCGATATCGAACATTCAGGCGCGCCTATCTGGACCCGTCGAGTCTGGGAACGTCAAGCGCGGCTCAGCGGTCTTCACGGACGCGATTGCCGTCGCGATCGAAGGCCGGATCGGCGGTCTTCTGGGCTTCGATACGCGCGGATGGCTTGGCCGGCGTCTCGTCGTCGGGCTCGGCCATGCCCTTCTTGAAGTTCTTAACGCCCTTGGCAACGTCGCCCATCAGGCTGGAAAACCGACCGCCGCCTAGAAGGAGGATCGCGACGACCGCAAGAACGAGCAGATGGATCGGGCTGAATCCGCCCATGACAATTCTCCTGAAAACCTGCCTCTATCTAGGCGTCATCGTCACGCTTTGCCACAGTGCTTTCATGGCTGCCGCGATCTGTACGGTCCTCGACGTCGACATCGACCGGATCGAGCAGCCCCGCAGCGCGGAGATCGTCGATGCCCGGCAGGTCGCGACGGGTCTTCAGCCCGAAATGCACCAGGAACGCGGCCGTCGTGGCATAGAGCAGCGGCCGCCCCGGAACCTCGCGCCGCCCTGCGGGCCGGACCCAGTCCGCCTCCATCAGCACGTCGAGCACACCCTTGGAGATCTGCACGCCGCGGATCGCCTCGATCTCCGCGCGGGTGACGGGCTCGTGATAAGCGATGATCGCCAGCGTCTCGATCCCCGCCCTGCTCAGTCGCCGCGGCTCTTCGGATTCGCGACGCAGCACATGGGCAAGGTCGGGCGCGGTCTGGAACTGCCAGCGATCGCCGCGCCGGACGATATTGAAGCCGCGCCCCGCATAGTCCTCGACCAGCACCTCGATCGCGGCGCGGACGTCGCGCGCCGTCGCGATCGCCCCGACATGCGCGCGGATCGCGTCGAGCGTCAGCGGCGCGTCGGCGGCGAACAGCACCGCCTCGACCGTGCGGACGAGCGCATCGGGCCGCGTCATGCCGTCGTCGCGCGCAGATAGAGTGGGGCAAAGGGCGCCGCCTGCCGCAGCTCGACGCGTCCCTGCCGTGCCAGTTCGAGCGCCGCGACGAAGCTCGATGCGAGAGCCGAGCGACGAAACCGCTCCGCGCCGGGCGCGACCGCGGATGCAGGCAGGAACGCCTCAATCCTGCTCCAGTCGAGCCGCTCGCCGACCATTATCGACACGCGCTCGAGCGCCGCCTCCAGCGTCATGACCGCGCGGTCCACCACCACGTGCATCACCGGCCGGGTGCGCCCCGATACCCGCCCATAGGCCGCGATCAGGTCGAAGATCTCCGCCGTCCAGATCGCCTTGCGGACCGTCCGCAGCCCCTCGGGCGCGCCGCGAACGAACACGTCGCGCCCCGTCCTGTCGCATGCCATCAACCGCGCCCCCGCCTCGCGCATCGCATCGAGCCGCTCGAGCCGGTGCTGGAGCCGCCGCGCGAGGTCGTCCGGATCGGGCTCGACCGACGGATCGCGGGGCAGCAGCAGTGCCGACTTCAGATAGGCCAGCCATGCCGCCATCACGAGATAATCCGCGGCGAGTTCGAGTTTAAGCGCGTGCGCATCATCGACATAGGCCAGATACTGCTCGACCAGCGACAGGATCGAGATCGTCCGCAGATCGACCCGCTGCGCGCGCGCAAGCGACAGCAGCAGGTCGAGCGGTCCCTCCCATCCATCCAGATCCAGCGTCAGCTGTGCATCGTCCATCCGCGCTGCGTACAGCATCCACGCATCCGTCGCAGCCCGATCGTGAGTGGATTAGGCTTCGGCAGAGTTCTGCATGGCCCGGTCGAGCAGCGCATCCCGGGTCGCGATCAGATCGTCGAACCGTCCCTGTGCAGGCCCCACCGACGCCATCGCACGACCGAGACGAGCCCGCGCCACCGCGGAGATCGGACCCAGCCGGCCGGCAATCTCGACCATCTCGTCCATGCGCGCCCAGCAGTCGAGGACCAGATCACATCCTGCCGCGATCGCGCCCGCCGCCTTGTCGCCCGCGGTGCCCGACAGCGCCTTCATGTCGATGTCGTCGGTCATCAGCAGCCCATCGAACCCGATGCGGTCGCGGATGATCCGGTCGATCACGACCGGTGACAGCGTCGCCGGGCGATCCGCGTCCCACGCGTCGAACACGATATGCGACGTCATGCCCATCGGCGCCTGGTTTAGCGTGCGGAACGGCTCGATATCGACCTCAAGCTCGGCATCGGTGGCGGTGACGGTGGGCAGGTGATGGTGCGTGTCGACGCGCGCGCGGCCATGGCCGGGCATGTGCTTGACGACACCGACGACACCGCCCGCGGCCAGCCCCTCCAGCGTGGCGCGTCCGAGCGCTGCGACGCGCATCGGATCGGACCCGAACGCACGCGAGGCAACCGCCTCGGTCGTGTCGGGTTGCGCGACGTCGAGCAGCGGCAGGCAGTCGACCGTGATCCCGACCTCGCTCAGCATCACCCCGAGCGCCTGGGCGTTCGCCCGGGCTGCCTGGATCGCGGTCATCGGCGCGCGGTCATAGGCAGCGTCGAACACCGGTCCGGCGGGAAAGCTCGGCCATTCGGGCGGCCCCATCCGGGCGACGCGCCCGCCCTCCTGATCGATCAGGATCGCCAGGTCGTCGCGCCCCGCCATCGCGCGCAGCGAATCCGTCAGCGCGCGCAGCTGGGCACGATCAACGACGTTGCGTTTGAACAGGATATATCCGGCCGGTACGCACTCGGCAAAGAATGCGCGTTCCTGCGGGGTGAGCACGGGGCCGGACAGGCCGAAGATGACGGGCTTCATGCGCCTCGCCTAGCGAACCGCCCCCGCGTCGTCACGTTCAACCTGCCGCAGCGCGACGATCAGCTGGCGACGAAGCAGGTTTCGCCGGCGACACGCAACCGTCCGCAAATATCGGCGGCCTGGTTCGCGCTGCCCGCATCGACGCGCAACCGGTACAGCGTGTTGCCACCGCGTGCGACCGGCTCGACGAACTTGTTCAGCGGCGCGAGATAGCTGAAGCGCTTGGCGAAGTTGGTCCATGCCGAATTGGCCACCGCAGCACTCGGAAAGGCACCGAGCTGGACGAGCGATCCGCTCGCGACTGGGCCCGCCGCTGCCGGCCGCGCCTGCAGCGGGGGTGCCGCGACCAGCCGGCCGCCCGATGCGGGCACTTGCGCCACCGCGTTGCGGCCGGCAGGATCGTCCGCCCCCGTCGACGTCGCCACCGCACGGCGTCCGGCAACCGGCGCCTCGGGCACGCCCGTCAGGTCGATCGCACCATTGCCGGCGCCCTTGCCCGCGCTGGTCGCGATCGCGCTGTCGCCCTCGCCATTGACCTTGAGGCCGCCGACCGCATCGGGCTTGACCTTGTACGGGGTCGCCGGCGCGGCGATCAGCTGGCCGTCGCCCGACGGCACGCGGTTCTGCAGCGTGTAGACCCCGAAGATGATCGCCGCGAGCAGACCCAGCCCCAGCACGACGAGCGCGACGACACGCGCGATCGGCGGGCCGTCACGATCGTCCGACTCGATCGTCTCCAGCCAGGGCAGTCGATCTTCCTCGCGCAGGTTCATCTCGTCGGCCATCAATTCAACTCCGAAACCGCCTCGACGCCCATGATGGCAAGGCCGTTGCGGATGATCTGCCCGATTGCGTCCGCCAAGAAAAGCCGTGCCGCCGTGGCGCCGGGATCCTCGACCACCAGGAAGCGCCGCTCGGGCCGATCGTTGCCGACATTCCACAGCGCATGGAACGCTGCGGCCAAGTCGTAGAGATAGAACGCGATCCTATGCGGCTCGCGCGCCGTAGCGGCGGTTTCGACGATTCGCGGAAACTGGCTGGCGAGCTTCATCAGCGCGAGCTCGTCCGTATCAAGCCGGGACAGGTCCGCCTCGATTGCGGCGATCCCCGCCTCGTCCGCGCGCCGGTGCAGCGAGGCGATCCGTGCATGCGCATATTGGACGTAGAAGACCGGATTGTCCTTCGACGCCTCGACCACCTTGGCGAAGTCGAAGTCCATCTGCGCGTCCGACCGCCGCGTCAGCATCGTGAAGCGCACGACATCCTTGCCGACCTCGTTCACGACATCGGCGAGCGTGACGAAATTGCCCGACCGCTTGGACATCTTCACCGGCTCGCCATTGCGCAGCAGCCGGACCATCTGGACCAGCTTGACGTCGAACCGCGTCTTGCCGCCGGTCAGCGCGGCCACGCCCGCGACGATCCGCTTGACCGTGCCGCCGTGATCCGCGCCCCAGATGTCGATCAGCTGGTCGGCGGTCTGGCTCTTCTGGAAATGATAGGCAAGGTCAGCACCGAAATAGGTCCACGATCCGTTCGACTTCTTGATCGGCCGATCCTGGTCGTCGCCGAACTGCGTCGAGCGGAACAGCGGCAGCTCGACCGGCTCCCAGTCGTCCGCCATCTCGCCCTTGGGCGCCTCAAGCACGCCGTCATAGACCAGATCGCGCGACCGCAGCTCGGCCTCCGCCGCCTCGGGCTTGCCGAGCGCCTGCAGTTCGGCCTCGGAGGAGAACACCTCATGCTCGATCCCGAGCAGCGCGAGATCGGCGCGGATCATCACCATCATCGCCGCGACCGCGCGCGTCCGGAACGTCGCCAGCCACTCGCTTTCGGGCGCACCGACGAACCGGTCGCCATATTCGCTCGCCAGCGCCTGCCCGATCGGCACGAGGTAATCGCCGGGATACAGGCCCTCTGGGATCGTCACCGTCTCGCCCAACGCCTCGCGGTACCGCAGGTGGACCGAGCGCGCGAGCACGTCGACCTGCCCGCCGGCATCGTTGACATAATATTCGCGGATCACCCGGTGTCCGGCAAATTCGAGCAGGCTGGCCAGCGCGTCGCCGACCACTGCGCCCCGGCAATGCCCCATGTGCATCGGTCCGGTCGGGTTCGCCGACACATATTCGATGTTGACGGTGATCCCGTCGCCCAGCGTTGAGCGCCCGTAATCGGCGCCTGCGACCGGCACCGCGGCCAGCTCGCCGCGCCAGGCATCGTCGGTCAGCTTCATGTTGATGAAGCCCGGTCCCGCCACGCTCGCGCTTTCGACGGACTCGATCTTGCCGAGTTCGACGACCAGCGCATCCGCCAGCACGCGCGGGTTGGTCTTGGCGGGCTTGGCCAGCACCATCGCCGCGTTGGTCGCAAGATCGCCGTGGCTTGCATCGCGCGGCGGCTCGACCGTCACGTTCTTGCGGTCGAGCCCGGCCGGCAACAGTCCCGCCTCGGTCAGCGTGTCGAGCGCCGCATCGATATGCGCGGCGAAGCGGGTATAGAGCGTCATGCCAATTCCGGTATCGTAAGGAAGCGGGGGCTCTAGCCCAAAGCAGGGCCGGGCTCAATTCATCCCGCACCGGCCCGGTCAGGTGCGGACCAGCCCCTCGATCGCCAGGGTCCGGGCGCTGGCCGGGAACAGCGTCGCCATCGCGCGGCCGGGCTCGACGCCGAAATGCGCCGCGACCGCACCGCCGATGAACGCGTCGAGCGCCATCGTCGGCCTGAGGTCGCGCCCCTCGTAAAGCGCCCCTGCCCCCAGCCCCGGCCAGTCGGCGATCACGCGCCCGCCCGCGACCCCGCCGCCCAGCACCATCGCCGACGCGCCCGTCCCATGATCGGTGCCGCCGGTCCCGTTGACCGCGACGGTCCGCCCGAACTCGGTCGCGACAAGGACCATCGTCTCCGCCCAGAGCGGCCCGAGCCCCGTCTGCAACGCGCCGATCATCGCATCGAGGCCCTTGAGCTGCGCGGCGAGGCGCCCGCGCTGGCCGGCATGCGTGTCCCAACCGCCGGTCTCGATCATCGCGATGCGGGCGCCGTTCGTCGGCGCGATCAACCGTGCGGCGAGCGTGCCCGTCGCCGCCGCATTCTGGCCGTTCGCCGCGGCGAGGTCGCTGGTCAGGCTCCGCGTCGCTATCGCCTCGCTCCACAGGCCATGAAGCTGCGCGTCGCCCTGATACAGCATCGCGACGCGCTGAAGCAGATCGTCGGACGCGTCGGGCAGGTTGGACGGCGCATAGGAGGCGACCTCCCGACGGCCGCGCAGCGCCATCGGCACGGTCGCCGCGACCGCGATGCCGCGCGCCGAATCCGCGGGCAGCAGGTCGAGCAGGCGATTGAGCCACCCGTCCTTGACCTGATAGGCCGTGGCGCCGCCCGTCTCGAGGACGTTCTGACCATCGAAATGCGATCGGTCGCGATAGGGGGACGCGATCGCATGCGCGAACACCGCCTCCTTGCGCGCATAGAGGCCCGCGGTCGTCGCAAGCGCGGGATGCAATGCGAACAGGCCGTCGAGCCTGGTGCCCGACGCGACGTCGGCGGCGAGATCGCCGCGGACGCCCGCGAAGGCCGGGTCGCCGATCGCACCGATCGTCCCCAGCCCGTCGGCCGCGCCACGCTGGATGATGAAGACGAACCGCATCGCGGTGGCGGCGCGGGCAAAGGCCATGCGCGGTGCAAAGGCGCTGGCGAGGCCGCCGAGCATGGCGGAAGTGATGACGTGACGACGATCGAGCATGGCTTATCTCCGCATCGATTCGGGTGCGACGAGCAGCAGCGCGAGCGCCTGCCCGGGGC
Organism: Sphingomonas sp. CFBP9019; assembly: GCF_034045155.1. Taxonomy (NCBI): domain Bacteria; kingdom Pseudomonadati; phylum Pseudomonadota; class Alphaproteobacteria; order Sphingomonadales; family Sphingomonadaceae; genus Sphingomonas; species Sphingomonas sp. CFBP9019. The sequence continues at coordinate 377,540 of NZ_JAXCWK010000003.1, forward strand.
TTTCGGCGCGCGCCAGCGCCTCGGTCGTGGCGGCGCTCACCGATCCGGGGAACAGCGTCGCCGCCAGTCTGCGGGCATCGATCGCCCCGCCCGCGCGCGAGGCGAACCGCTCCGCCGCCTCGACCCGGCGCATCACCGCATCGGGCCCCGCCCAGCTCGCGGCGATATCGTCATAGCCGGCCGGCTGCCCGGGCTTCCACACCGGGTGGCCAAGCTGCGTCAGCAGGCCTGCGATCGCGCCCGGCTGGACATTGGTCATGCCCAGCGCGCGCATCGCCGCGATCGACCATTCCCAGGGCGTCTTGAATTTCACCGGCGTCTCGATCCAGGCCTCGGGCGACGCGATCAGCGCGCGGTACACGCTCGGCAGGTCGCCGCCCGTCTCGAGGAAGACGGCCCGCAAGCGTGCGACCATCGCCGGCGGCGGCACGTCACCGGCGAAATGCCGGGCAAGCTTGGTCGCGACATGCGTCGCGGTCGCCGGGTTCACCGCGAGGTCGCGGAGTACCGCTCGCGCCTGATCCTCGCCATCCTCCGCATAACGTTTGCCGAGCACGGTTCGCACGCCGGGTTCGTGGACCGCCGCCGCGAACCGGAACCGCCCCGCCGGGCCCTGATCCCGCCCGCCGCCACGTCCCAGGCCCGCCACCGTCCACCCCGTCATCGCTCGAGCGAGTTCGGTGACGTCGCCCTGGCCATAGCCGGTGCGCACCCCCAGTGTGTGCAGCTCGAGGATTTCGCGGGCGAGGTTTTCGTTCAGCCCGACCTTGCGCCCGCCCCGCGCCGCGACCCGCATGCCGAGTGCGCTGCTCGGGCCGACCGATACCGCCTGGTCGAGATAGAGCAGCATCGCCGGGTGCCGTTCGACCGCCGCCAGCATGTCACCGAACCGGCCCAGCACGTGCGGCCGGATTGCCTCGAACTCGAGCGTCCCCGCCAGCCCGACCACCGTCAGCCGGTCGGCCGACACCGCAAAGTGATTCGCCCAGAAATGCACCAGCCGCTCGACGAACGGAGTCTGCGTGGTGAGCGCGGCGATCGCGCGCGCGGCAACCGCAGCACCGTAATCGTCCCGCGCCTGCTTCCCAATCGCCTGCCGTGCGGCCCGCACCGCGTCGCTGCGCACCGGCGGTGTCGCCGGCGCGGTGCGCATGGCATCCGGCGGCGGTGCGGCCGCGCGAGCCGCACGTTGCGCTTGCTGATAGCTGGCGAGATCGGTTGCAACGCGCGCGCTGTCAGGGGCGGCGGCAATCGCCGGCGGGCGGATCGCAAACGCCGGCATCTGCGTCGTTAGCCAGTCCCTGCCGTTACCGACCACGTCGTCGGGTCGCGCACCAATTCCGAACCGGTTCAATGCGATGCTCGCCTGGGTCATCCGTCATCTCCTGCAGTCTGGTCCTAGGCCGGGAGTGTCGCAGGATTATGCCAATCGCGGCGAATGGTTGCCGTGCACGCCGTGCAAGTGCGACGGCCTCCTTTGCAATTGCTGCTTATGCTGCACCGCAATATCTTCAGGGCATCAAAGCTGGGTGACCACCCGATTGCGCCCGGTACGATCTTTCACTGCGGAGCACATATCATGCGCAAGACCGTATACATCATCGCCGCCGCGGCGGCCGCCCTCACCTCGACGATCGGCATGGCCAAGGAAGCCAAGCAGTCCTTCGAGTATGAAGGCAGCACCTATGTCTACACCAGCAGCGTCGAGAACGGCCGCCAGGTCATCAACGGCCGCCGATTCCCGTCGGGCCAGGCGTTTCACCTCATCGTGCGCGGCGACCGCGTGTCGGGTACGGCGGGCGGCGTGCCGGTAGCCTTCGCGACGACCGAAGCATCGGGCGCGGCCGGCGGTATCGCCGCCGTCGCACGCTAAGATGCTGACGGCTCAGCCGATTTCGCGCGGACATTGACCCCGCGAAATCGGCCGGGCTTCAGAACCCCTCGGGCAGATCGATCGGCCCGACCAGCTCGCGGTAGCGCGAGATGGCATAGCGATCGGTCATGCCGGCGATGAAGTCGGCGATGTGCCGGCTGCGATCCGGATCCGCCTCGGGCAGGCGATCGCGCCATTCCTCGGGGATCGTGCCGGGATCGTCGCGATAGATCGCGAACAGCCCGGTCACGATCCCGTGTGCGGCATCCGCCGCGGCGATCTGGCGCGGATGATGATACAGGTTCGCGTACATGAACCGCTTCAGATCGCGCTCTTCCTCGCGCATCGCATCGGAAAATCCGACAAGGCATTCGCCCGCGTCGCGCACGTCCTCGACGCTGGTGACACCGCTTGCCGCGATCCGGCGACGCGTTTCGGCGATCAGGTCGTTGGCCATCGTGCCGATCTGCGAGCGCACCAGTTCACCCATCAGCCGCTTTGCCTTGACATCGGGGAAGCGCGCGCAGGTATCGTCCCAGCCGCGCGCGATCAGCGGGACCGCCATCAGCTGGTCGAGCGTCAGCAATCCTGCGCGCAGCCCGTCGTCAATGTCGTGATTGTCATAGGCGATGTCGTCGGCGATCGCCGCGACCTGTGCCTCGAGCGACGAGAAGCTCGTGAGCGCAAGATCGAACGCCGAATCCGCCACGCGCAGCGCCCAGCCGGGGTGGCGGACCGGGCCGTTATGCTTGGCCAGCCCTTCGAGCGTTTCCCAGGTCAGGTTCAGCCCGTTCCAGCGCGGATAGGGGCGCTCGATCTCGGTCAGCGTGCGCAGCGTGTGGCCATTATGGTCGAACCCGCCCTGCCCGGTCAGCGCGATCTTCAGCGCATCCTCGCCGGCATGACCGAAGGGCGGATGGCCGATGTCATGCGCGAGGCACAGCGCCTCCGTCAGATCCTCGTTGAGCGCGAGCGTGCGGGCGACCGCACGACCGATCTGCGCGACTTCGAGACTATGGGTCAGCCTGACGCGAAAATGATCGCCGTCGGGCGCCATGAAGACCTGTGTCTTGTGGCGCAGCCGGCGGAAGCTGATCGAGTGGATGATCCGGTCGCGATCACGCTGGAACGCGTCACGCGGGCCGCGGACGGTCCCGTTCTGTTCCTCGTGAAGCCGACCTTTGCTCCGCGCCGGGTCCGAAGCCCAGGGCGCACGCGCGCTCACTTGGCGGGCAACTTCGTGACGACCTGACCGGCATCGCTGGTGAAGGAGAAGGTCGAGACGCCCTCCTTGGCGAGCGCATTGACGAAGGTCCGCGCCTCCGCGGCGGTCTTGAACGGCCCCGCCAGCACGCGGTTCGTCGCGCCCCACGGCGCCGTCCAGCCGCCACGCGTTCCGACGACGGTCGGCGCCTTCGCCTTCACGCCCTTCCACGCCTTGGGCAGGTCACCCTCGGTCGCGCCGGTCGACACCTGGACCCAGATGCGCTCGGGGTTGGCGCGCGCGATCCGCTTCTCTTCTGCCGCTGCCTTGTCGGCGATCGCCTTCTTCTCGGCGGCGGCCTTCTTTTCGGCGGCAATCTTCTTGTCGGCGATCGCCTTGCGATCGGCGACCTTCTTGTCCGCCGCCAGCTTCGCGCGCGCCGCCTTCGCCTCGGCGAGCCGGGTCGCGGCAAGCGCCTCCGCCTCGGCGGCGGTATCGCGCTCCGCCTTGGCTTTCGCGTCGGCGAGCGCACGTGCACTGGCGTCGTCGCCCGCACCGAGCCCGGAGGCCGTTGCCGGCACCACGGGTGCAGCCCGAGCTATCGGCGCGACACCGAGTTCGGATGCCGGGATCGACAGCCCGGCAATGATTCGTGCAAGGATCGAATCCTCGCTGACGGGGATGGTCCGCCCGGTCGGAGCAGGCGTGGCGGCGACCGCGACCTGCGTCGGGGTCGACCCGATGCCGGGCGCGACGGCGGCGGGCGTCGCCGGAACCGTTGTAGCGGCGACACCCGCCGCCGCTGGCGTGGTCGGGACAGTGGACGGCACCGTGACCGGGGCCGTCGCGGTTCGCGGCATCACCGACAGCGTTGTTCCAGCCGTCGTCACCGGCGAGACGGGCAGCGCCGCCATCTGGGTGACGATCGCAGAGGGCAGCGCACCGGGCGTATCGGGCGCGCGCGTCGGCGAAGACGCCGCCACGCTTGCCTGCGAGACCCGGTTCGCGTCCGCCGCCGCACCCGACGTCGTCCGGGCCGGTAAGGGCTGGACGAAGGTCGATGTCGGCGCGGACGGGGGGAGCGTCGTGGTCGCTGCAGGACCGGTCGGCCGCTGGACCGGCTGTGTCGATGCCAGCACCACCGGCGGCTTGGGCAGCGGCTGGACCATGACCATCGGCGCAGACGCCTGCACGGTTGCCGCCGGGCGGACGGGCGAAGGCGTTGGCGACGGAGTCGGCGTGGTCGTAGGGGTCGGCGTCAAAGCGGCGACTTCGGCGCGACCCGACCGTGCGGTCTTGTCGCGGCGGGTAACCGATCGATCGGCGGCCGCCTTGGCACGGCCCGTCGGCTGGGGTGCGGGCTGCGGCTCGGCCGCCGCGAGCATTACCGGCGCGGTCGGATCGGCACCCAGTTGCGGCAGGACCGGCGTCATCCGCGCATCGGCGATCCGTTGCGGAGTCGCATGCACTTCGCCGAAATGCACCGCAAAGGCGCGATCTGCGGGCGCAAGCAATGGCAGACGCTGGAAAAAGGGCTGCAGACCGCGGGCCGCAGCCCCGGGCATCATCGTCGTGACGATCGTCTCTGCGCCGCGCACGTCATTGTTCATGGCCAGGATGAACGCGCGCGCGCGCCATGCCCCACGGTCCTTCTTGAGGACCAGCGGGTCGAGCTGCTGCAGTGCCAGATCACGCTTGCCGGATATGCCGAGCGACAGGGCGTAACGCCGGACAGTCTCGTCATCGGGGGCATCGCGCAACGCGACACGATAGTCGCGCTGCGCCCGATCCTGTTCGCCGATCAGGTCATAGGCCAGCCCGCGATCCGCGGCATAATAGCGCGGCTGGAGCCCGAACGCCTCGGCCTGCGCGAAATAGCGGAGCGCCTCGCCCGGTCGCTCGGAGCGGACCAGGATCGAGGCCATGCCGGCCTTCACCCGGCCGTTGCGCGGATCGACCTTCTCGGCGCGCGCGAACAGTGCCGCGGCACCGCTCAGATCACCGAGCCCGATCGACAGATCCCCCGCGCGGACCAGTGCATCGACGTTGCGGGGGTTCGACGCGAGCTGCCGCATCGTGTCGCCGAGACGATCCGCGTCGGTCGTTCCGGGCAAGGGCTGGACGACTTCCTGCGCCCGCGCGCCGCTCGGTGCGGTGACTAGAACCAGCGCGAGCGCGGCAGTCAGGAGATGATGGGTCGGGAAGATCATGGGTGCCCGTAGCTAGACCCGAGCGCGCGGGAACGGGCAACATGCCGCAGCGCGCTACGCGCCAGGACGGGGCGCGCCGGCGACGAACCGGCGCGCCCCTTTGTGCAGGCCGTTACTGGTTGTTCTGGCGGTGCAGGAAGCGCGGAATGTCGAGCGGATCGGTCGAGGCCGCCTCGCCGTCTTCCTTGGCCGCGCCGCGCGCCGCATTCGACATGCGCTCGAACAGCGTCCCGCCGAGCTTGACGCGCGGCGTCGCCGGTGTGGCGGCTTCGGGCGCAGCTTCCGCACCCGGAGCGAGCCAGCGACGGCGTGCACCACCCTCGTCCGCAGCCGGCATCGGCGCCGGGGCCGCGGGCGTGGGAGCGGCATAACGATCGTCCGCGTAGGAGCGCGGCGGAGCCTGATAGGCAGGCGCCTGGGGCGTACGCGCGGTCGGCTGCGGCGCAGGCTGAGCCTGGACCGGCGGCTGCACCGGGGCGGGTGCAGGTGCCGCCTGTGTCGGCGCGGGGGCATAGGACTGCGGTGCGGCCGGTGCGGCGGGGACCATCTTGTCCTGGCCCAGGACGAGTTCCTCGTCGGTGGCGCCGGACTGTACCGCGTCCGCGCTCGACAGGTCGAGCGGCTCGTCGCCCGTGCCAGTCGTGCCGGTCGGTGCCGCGGACTCGCTCGGACGGAACGACGTCGATTCGTCGTTCTTGCGGCCCATGCCGAAGCTGAACGAGCGCGTCGGCTCGGGCGCGACGGCGGGCTTGGCGTCCGCATCGATCCCGGTCGCGACGACCGAGACGCGGATCTTGCCTTCCAGCTCCTGGTTGAACGCCGAACCCCAGATGATGTTGGCATCGGGATCGACCAGGTCGCGAATGTGATTCGCGGCTTCGTCGACTTCGAGCAGGCGCATGTCGTCGCCGCCGGTGATCGAGATAATTACGCCCTTGGCACCCTGCATGCTGACGCCGTCGAGCAGCGGGTTCGAGATCGCCTTCTGCGCTGCCTCGAGCGCGCGGTTGTCGCCGCTCGCCTCGCCGGTGCCCATCATCGCCTTGCCCATCTCCTGCATCACCGAGCGGACGTCGGCAAAGTCGAGGTTGATGAGGCCGGGCATGACCATCAGGTCGGTGATGCTGCGCACGCCCTGCTGGAGGACCTCATCCGCCATCGAGAACGCTTCCTTGAAGGTCGTGTTCGCGTTGGCGATCAGGAACAGATTCTGGTTCGGAATGACGATCAGCGTATCGACGTACTTCTGCAGTTCCTCGATGCCGCCATCCGCCGACTTGGCGCGACGATTGCCCTCGAACGCGAACGGCTTGGTGACCACGCCGACGGTCAGGATGCCCATGTCGCGCGCCGCCTTGGCAATGACCGGGGCGGCACCCGTGCCGGTGCCGCCGCCCATGCCGGCGGTGATGAAGCACATGTGCGCGCCTTCGAGCATCTTGGCGAGCTGGTCGATCGTCTCCTCGGCGGCCGCGCGGCCGATCTCGGGACGGCTGCCGGCACCGAGACCCTGCGTGATCTTGGTACCCAGCTGGATCCGTTGCGGCGCGGTCGACTGCTTGAGCGCCTGCGCGTCGGTGTTGGCAACGAGGAAGTCGACGCCCTGGACGTCGGCCCTCATCATGTTCGCGATCGCGTTACCGCCCGCGCCACCGACCCCGATCACCGCGATGCGGGGGGCCAGCTCGTCCACTTCGGGACTCAGAAATTCGATGCTCATCGCCTGCTTCTCCGCCCATCCCGGTGATACGCTACGGCCGGGCCCCTGATTAACCTGTGTGCACCAACGCTACCGGCTGTTCCAGCCGAAATAGCGTCAGCCGTTTCGAAACTCTCAATAATTCGCGCGTGCCGCCTGAATCAACTTGCGGACCATGCCGATTCCCTTCGGCCGGTGAACGATCGTCCGCTGCGGTGCAATACCGCGCAGGTCGATCGGATCGGTCGCCGCATAGAAGGCCAACCCCGCTAGCGTCGCAAAGGCCGGTCCGCCATGCGCCTCGGGCAGAGCGGTCAATCCGCGCGGTCGGCCGATCCGGACCGACCGCCCCAGCGCCTGTTGCGCATAATCGGCAATGCCCTTCAGCTCCGCACCGCCACCGGTCAGCACGACTTGGCGCCCCACCGGCCCCTCGAACTTGAGCGTGCTCAGCGCATTGCGCACCTCGCCCATCTGATGTTCGAGGCGCTGGCGGATGACGCTGATCAGCTGCGCCTTGGTGATCTGCGCGCCCTCGCCCGCGCCGTCCTCGGCCGAGATCGGCATGACCGGGATCATGTCGTGGTTGTCGCGGGGGGAGGCATTGGCCGAACCATGGAAGCACTTCATCCGCTCGGCATTCTGCCGCCGCGTCCCGAACGCGCTGGCGATGTCGTCGGTGATGTCCTGCGCGCCGATCGGGATCGAGGTCAGTCCGACGAGCATGCCGCCCGCGAACAGCGAGACATTGGTGATCCCCGCTCCCATCTCGACCAGCGCGACACCGAGCTCACGCTCCTCGTCGCTCAGGCACGCGAGCCCGGTCGCCACTGGCGAGGCGATGATCGACTTCACCTCGAGATGCGCCGACCGCACGCACAGATCGAGATTGCGCACCGGCGAACCGTCTGCGGCCACGACATGGATATGCACGCCGAGCCGGTCGGCATGCAGCCCGAGTGGCGTCTTAACCCCGGTCAGCCCGTCGAGCGTATAGAGCGCAGGCTGCGCGTGCAGCACCATCCGCCCTTGCGGATCGATCGAGTTGCGGCCCGCCGCGAGCAGCGCGTCGATATCCTGCTGCTCGACGCGGTGGCCGCCCAGTTCGAACTCGACCTCGGCGACGTCGGACACCAGCCCGCCGGCCGAGAAGCCGACCCAGACATTCTCGATATTGATCCCTGCGATCCGTTCGGCCTGCTCGACCGCCTCGCGTACCGCGGCCTCGGTCGTCGCCATGTCGGCGATATAGCCGCGCTTGACGCCACGGCTCTCGCGCTGGCCGGTGCCCAGCACGATCAGCTCGCCGCCATCCCCCTTTTGCGCGATCATCGCCGAAACCTTCGACGACCCGATATCGAGCGCCGTGATCAGCCCTTCCGGTGCCACCTTCGCCATGTCATCCCTCCCCGCCCGTTACGTTCGCGTCCGCCGTCTGCGACGGTATAGTCGTCTGTGGCTCGCTGGATACCGGCGCGGGCACGTCGACGCTGTGCGCCAGGCTCGCCCCCGGCTTGCGCGCGACCAGCTTGGTCGGGTCGCGCATATCGAAGCGGATCCAGCCGCGGCCGAGCAGCGGCCGTGCGCCGTCGAGCTCGGCGAACTTCACCAGCGCACGCGGCGCCCCGTCCTCGGGCAATGCCAGCGTCTCGCCGCTCTCGAAGGTCAGGTCCCAGCGCCGGTTGCCGACCCAGGTCGCCGCCTTCACCCGCGGCTTGAGCGCGGGGGCGGCGGCGAGCAGCGCCTGGTAGGACGCCTCCTGCCGGTCCGCGCCGGGCCCGATCACCAGCGGCAGGTTCGGGATCGCGTCGGGCTGCACCGGTTCCAGGAGTACGCCCGACGCATCGATCAGCGTCAGATTGCCATTGTCCTGCCACACCGCCGCGGGCGTGCGCTCGACGATGTCGACCAGCAAAGTATCGGGCAGCCGCCGCGAGACATGCGCGTCCGCGATCCAGCCATAGCGCAGCAGCTTCTGGCGCACCGCCTCGAGATCGACGAGCGGCATCGCGCGGCTCTGTTGATCGAGCGCGACCGCATAGACCGACATCCGGTCCATCCGCTTCAGCCCGGTGACCTCGATCTGGTTGACCTTGAACCCCGCGCGCCCGGCACCCTCAGCCATCGCGCCGCCGATCATGCCGGGAATGCCGATCCAGGTCGCCGCCGCGATCACGACCGCGCCGCCCGCGCCGAGGATCGACCAGGTCGCGATCTTCTTGAGCGTGTCCTCGCTGACCGGGAGCATCCCGACCAGCCGATCGAGCACCGACACCTTCTTGACCGCGACCTTGCGCCGCGGGGCGGGCCGCTTGGGGGGCGGGCCACGCTTGATCGTCCGGCTCATGGCGCCCCGCCCGGCGCCAGCGGATGATCCGACAGCGCCTCGTCGACGATCGCCTGGACGAGCTCGGCATAGCTCATGCCGATATGCCGCGCCTGTTCGGGGACGAGGCTGAGCGGGGTCATGCCCGGCTGCGTGTTGACCTCGAGCAGGAACAGCCCGTCGACCCCGCGCTCATCGTCCCAGCGGAAATCGGAGCGCGACGCACCCTTGCAGCCGAGCAGCCGGTGCGCCTCGAGCGCGAGGCTCTTGCAGGCGTCGGCGATCTCGTCGGGAATGTCCGCCGGGCAGACATGCTCGGTCATCCCGTCGGTATATTTCGCGTCGTAATCATACCAGCCGCTCTTGGGCTTGAGTTCGGTGACGCCGAGCGCGCGACCGCCCAGCACCGCGGTCGTCAGCTCGCGCCCGCGAATATACGGCTCGGCAAGCAGCTCGTCGAAGTCGATCCACGGCCCGACCGCGTCGCGCGCGATCGGATTGCCGTAATTGCCGCTGTCGGTGACGATCGCCACGCCGACCGACGACCCCTCGTTGACGGGCTTGAGCACATAGGGGCGTGCCATCGGATCCCCCTCGAACAGGTCGACCGAGCGGACGATCCGCCCGCCCGGCATCGGCACACCGGCCGGGACGAGCAGCAGCTTGGTCAGCACCTTGTCTATCGCGATCACCGAGGTCGCAAGCCCCGAATGCGTATAGCGCAACCCCATCAGGTCGAGCAGCCCCTGCACCGAGCCATCCTCGCCGGGCGTCCCGTGCAGCGCGTTGAACACGAGATCGGGCCTGGCGTCGGCCAGCCGGGCGGCGACGTCGCGTCCCATGTCGATCCGCGTGACGCGGTGGCCGAGCGATTCGAGCGCATCGGCACAGCCATTGCCCGACATCAGCGAGACCTCACGCTCCGCCGACCAGCCGCCCATCAGCACGGCGATGTGAAGAGGACCGCTCATTTCGCCACCCCGACCCGCTGGATTTCCCATTCCAACGTCACTCCAGAATGCGCCTTCACCTTGGTCCGTACCTCTTCACCCAGCGCCTCGATCTCCGCGCTCGACGCGGACCCGAGGTTCAGCAGGAAATTGCAATGCTTCTCGCTGACCTGCGCGTCGCCGCGAGTGAGCCCGCGGCACCCGGCGGCGTCGATCAGCGCCCAGGCCTTGTGCCCCTCGGGATTCTTGAACGTCGATCCGCCGGTGCGCGACCGGAGCGGCTGCGACGCCTCGCGCTCGGCGGCGATCCGATCCATCTCGGCCCCAATGACAGCCGGCTCGCCGGGCGTGCCCGAGAACACGGCCTCGACCACGACCGCCCCCGCCGGCAGGTCCGAATGCCGATACACATAACCGAACCGCGCCGCGGGCCAGGTCTCGACCGCACCGTCGCGCGTGACGACGGTCGCCTCGATCAGGATATCGCTGACGTCGCGTCCATAGGCGCCCGCGTTCATCCGCACCGCACCGCCGACCGTCCCCGGAATCCCGCGCAAGAATTCGAGCCCGGCGATCCCCGCATCGCGTGCAGCGCTGGCGACCGTGATCCCCATTGCCCCCGCCCCGGCACGAACGCGACCGTCCTGGACCGACACCTTCGCCATTGCCTTGGGCAGCCGCACCACGACCCCCGGCACACCGCCGTCGCGGACGATCAGGTTGGAGCCGACGCCGACCGGCAGGACCGGCGTCGACGGATCGAGGGTCTTCAACAACCCGGCCAAATCCTCGACATCCGCCGGCCGCACCAGCCATTCGGCAGGCCCGCCGGTCCGGAACCAGATGAAGTCCGCAAGCGACCCACCGGCCTCCACGCTCCCCCTGATGGTCTCCCGCGAAGGCGGGAGCCCAGTCTGGGTTCCCGCCTTCGCAGGGGCACAAGGAGATGCAGAGCTCACGCCGGCACCTTCGCACGCTCGACCGCGATCGCATCGGCCAGCCCGGCCGCCCATTTCGTGATGTCGCCCGCGCCAAGACAGACGACCATGTCATCCGCCTCGATCGTAGCCGCCAGCTCGGCCGCCAGTGCATTCGCATCCGCGACCACGCCCGCAAACCGGTGGCCGCGCCGCTTCAATCCCTCGACCAAAGCCGCCGCATCGACACCCTCGACCGGCGCCTCGCCCGCCGCATAGACCGGCGTCACCAGCACCCGGTCCGCATCGTTGAATGCGGTCTGGAAATCCTCCATCAGATTGCCGAGCCGTGAATAGCGATGCGGCTGCACGACCGCGATCACGCGCCCCTTCGCGCCCTCGCGCGCGGCGGCCAGCACCGCGCGGATCTCGACCGGGTGATGCCCGTAATCGTCGATGATCGCGACACCGCCGCCCTCGACCGGAACCTCGCCCACCTTGGTGAAGCGCCGCTTCACGCCGCCGAACTTGGCAAAGCCCTGCTGGATCGTCGCATCCTCGATCCCCAGCTCGAGCGCGACGCCGATCGCGGCCAGCGCGTTCTGGACATTGTGCCGCCCGGGCATCGGCATCTCGATTCCCGCAATCGTCCGCGTCGCACCGTCGCGCGTCCGCACCACGCAATCGAAGCGGTTGCCACCCGGGATCGGCGTCACCTCGACACCGCGCACGTCCGCCTGTGCCGAGAAGCCATAGGTCACGATCCGCCGGTCGCGCACGCGCGGCAGGATCCCCTGCACCTCGGGATGATCGAGGCACAGCAGCGCCGCGCCGTAAAAGGGCACATTCTCGACGAACTCGACGAACGCATCCTTCACCGCGTCGAACGATCCGTAATGATCGAGATGCTCGGGATCGATGTTGGTCACGACCGCGATCGTCCCGTCGAGCCGCAGGAAGCTGCCGTCGCTCTCGTCCGCCTCGACCACCATCCAGTCGCTCGCACCCAGTCGCGCGTTCGATCCGTAGGAGTTGATGATCCCGCCATTGATCACCGTCGGATCGACCCCGCCCGCATCGAGCAGCGCGGCGACCATCGACGTCGTCGTGGTCTTGCCATGCGTGCCTGCAACCGCGACGGTCGACTTCAGCCGCATCAGTTCGGCGAGCATCTCCGCACGCCGCACCACGGGCACGCGCGCATTGAGCGCCGCCTCGACCTCGGGGTTCGAGCGGACGATCGCGGTCGAGACGACCACCACCGCCGCGTCGCCGATATTCTCCGCGGCATGGCCGATCGCGACCGGAATGCCCTTGTCGCGCAGGCCCTGCACGACATAGCCCTCGGCCACGTCAGAGCCCTGCACGCGGTAGCCGAGATTCTTCATCACCTCGGCGATGCCCGACATGCCGATCCCGCCGATCCCGACGAAATGGATCGTCCCGATATCGGTCGCTACACCCTTCATGCAAATTGTACCTTTGGCTTGGATGGGCGCCCGACCGGCAGTCGCGACACCGGCGCATCCAGGCTTTCGACCAGGTCGGCCAGATCGCTTGCCGCATTGGGCCTGCCGCAACTGCGCGCGCGTCCCGCCGCGTTCTGCAGCGCGGCGGGATCGAGCCCGAGCTTCTGCATCTGCTTGGCGAGTTCGACCGCGGTGAAATCGCCCTGCCGGATCGTCCGTGCGCCGCCGGCGCGGGTGATCTCGCGGGCGTTGACGGTCTGGTGATCGTCGGTTGCGCCCGGCAGCGGCACCAGGATCGCCGGCCGCCCCGCCGCGGTCAGCTCCGCGATCGTCGAGGCGCCCGCGCGCGCGATCACCAGATGCGCCCAGGCAAGCTGTTCGGGCATGTCGGGCAGATAGGTAGCGAGCTCGGCCGGGATGTGATGCTCGGCATATTGCGCGCGCACCGCATCGATATCCTCGATCCGCGCCTGGTGCGTGACCTGTAGCCGCCGCCGGAACGTCACCGGCAGCATTGCCAGACCATCGGGGACGACCTGAGACAGGATGCTCGCGCCCTGGCTGCCACCGGTCACGAGAACGCGGAAGATGCCATCCTCCTCGAGCAGCGGATAGGGCCTGGCACGCAATGCGAGCACCGCCTCGCGCACCGGATTGCCGACGAGATGCGTCTTGGCGAGAAGCCCGGAGGCGAGCCGTTCGGTCGGTTCGGACGAGGTCGCGATCGCGTCGACGCGGCGCGCCACGAGCCGGTTCACCCGCCCCAGCACCGCATTCTGCTCGTGCACCGCGGTCGGGATCCGATTCGCGAACGCCGCCAGCAGAGCGGGCAGCGCGGGATAGCCGCCAAAGCCGATCACCGCCGCCGGCTTGAACGTGCGATAGAGTTCGCGTGCCATCATTCGCCCGCGCCACATCGATCGCGTTGCCTTGGCCCAGCCCAGCGGTCCGCCGGTGAAGCGTCCGGCGGGCAGGACATGCGTCTGGATTCCCTCGAACAATCCAGGGAAGCGCACGCCGCGCTCGTCGCTGACCAGCGCGACGCGGTGACCGCGCCTCGTCAGCTCAGCAGCAAGCGCCGCCGCGGGCACCATGTGTCCGCCGGTCCCGCCTGCCGCGAGCACGAAATGCCGGGGACGTTGATTCACAGTCATTCACCACTCCAGCGGACGACATAGGGGCTCCGCGTGAGAAACGGATTGCGCCGGGTAAACGCCAGCAGCAACCCCATGCCGACCGACAAGGCGATCATCGACGACCCCCCATAGCTGATGAACGGCAGCGTCATGCCCTTGGACGGTGCGAGCCCGGTGTTCACCGCCATGCTGACCAGCGCCTGTGCACCGAACTGCGTCGCCAGCCCGGCCGAGGCCAGGAGCTTGAATTCATCCTGTTCGTCCAGCAGCTTGACGAACACGCGCACGACGATCGCAAGGAAGATCACCGCGATCACCGAACAGGCGATCAGCCCGAACTCCTCGCCGATCACCGAGAAGATGTAATCGGTATGCGCCTCGGGCAGCCCGAACTTGGCGATGCCGCCGCCGGGCCCCGTGCCGGTCCAGCCGCCCGCGGTCAGCGTGTTGTGCGCGGCATTGGTCTGGAAGTGATCCGACGCGCCCTCGCCCTCGATCCCCGGGAACAGGAACGCGTCGATCCGCGACCGCGCCGTGCCGTAGAACATATAGGCAGCGACCAACCCGACCGGCACGCAGCCGACGAGGCCTGCCATCACGCGCATCGGCGTTCCCGCGATCATCAGCAACGCCATCCACACGGTGCAGTAGATGATCGTCTGGCCGAAATCGGGTTGCAGCATAAGCATGACTGCGATCGTGCCGGTCAGCCCGCCCGTGATCAGCACGGTCGGCAGTTCGGGATCCTTCGCGCGCAGCGACAGGAGCCAGGCGACAGTGACGATGAAGACCGGCTTCAGAAACTCGGACGGCTGGAACTGCGCAAAGCCATAGCCGATCCAGCGACGCGCGCCGTTGACCTCGGATCCGACGAACGGCGTCACCGCGAGGATCAGCAGCAGCACCGCCGCCGCGGTCAGCGCCATGCGCCGCGCCATTGCGACGGGCATCATCGACACCCCGAACAGCACCGGCATCGAGACGCCGACCCACATCAGCTGACGCCAGAAATAATAGAGCGGCGTCAGCTTGTGATGCTCGCCCGAATAGCGGACTGCGGTCGCGGGCGACGCCGCAGCCACCGCGATCAGCCCGATCGCGATCAGGAACAGCGTCAGCAGCAGCAGCATCCGGTCGATATCCCAGAACCACGTGCCAAGCGGCGACTGATCGCCACGCCCGCCGCGCCGCTTCATCTTCGCGACGATCCCGGTCTTCTGCCCTGCGCTCATCATCGGTGTCCGCATATCGCTCATGCCAGCGACTCGACCGTCGCGCGGAAGGCCGCGCCGCGCGCTTCGTAATCGGCGAACTGGTCGAAGCTCGCACAGGCCGGGGACAACAGGATCGTGTCGCCGGGCCGGGCATTGGCCGCCGCGCTGCGGACGGCCGCGTCGAGCGTGCCGACATGGTCGACCGGCATCGACCCGGCCAGGATCTCGGCGAACCGCGGCCCGGCCTCGCCGATCGTATAGGCGTGCACGACATGGCCGAAGCCGGGCCTGCACGCATCGAGGTCATCCCCCTTCGCGCGCCCGCCGACGATCCAGTGGACCCGCTCAAATGCCGCCAGCGCGGGCGCCGCGCTCTCCGGATTGGTCGCCTTGCTGTCGTCGACATAGGCGACGCCGTCATAGGAGGCGATCTGCTGCATGCGGTGCGGCAGGCCGGTAAAGCTGACCAGCCCGCGATCGATATCGACCTCGCTCACACCCAGCGCGCGCGCGACCCCCACGGCGGCACGCGCGTTTAGCGCATTGTGCGGCCCCTGCAGCGACGGCCAGCCGCCCTGGTCGCCGATGTCGATCCGGTCGATGAACTGGATCGTAAGGTCAGCGGGAGCGTCACCCAGTAGACGATGCTCCGCCTCTGCGCCGTGGTCGACGATCGCGAGATGCGGCACCGTCTGCATCGCGAACAGCCGCGCCTTCGACGCCGCATAGCCGGCAAAGCCGTCATAGCGATCGAGATGGTCGGGGGTAATGTTGAGCAGCACCGCGACGTCGCAGTCGAGCGTCTGAGTCAGGTCGATCTGATAGCTCGACAGCTCGAGCACATAGACGCCGCCCTCGGGCAACGGATCCTGCCCCAGAATCGGCAGCCCGATATTGCCCCCCATCAGCGTCGGCACGCCCGCCGTCCGCAGGATATGATGCACGAGCGCGGTGGTGGTCGACTTGCCGTTCGTGCCCGTGATCCCGACGACCTTGTGCGACGGCAGGTCGGCGCGGGCCTGCGCAAAGAGTTCGATGTCGCCGATGACGGGAACGCCCGCCGCACGCGCGGCCGCGGCGAGCGGATGCGTGTTGAGCGGCACCCCTGGCGACACGATCAGTGCGTCGAACCCCGCCAGATCGTCCAACGGATCAAACCGAAGATCGACGTCATCGAGGGTGACCGACAGGTCTTGAATGCTCTCGGCCAGAACCGCGCGCTTCTTTTCGTCGTCGTCCCACGCGACCACGCCCGCGCCGCCAGTGACCAGCGCCTGGACGGTCGCCGCACCCGATCGCGCCAGCCCCAGCACCGCACAGCGTTTTCCGCGCCAGGCCTCAGCGACGATCACCGCAGCTTCAACGTCGACAGGCCGACCAGCGCCAGGACCAGCGCGATGATCCAGAAGCGGATCACGACGGTCGGCTCGCTCCAGCCGAGCTGTTCGAAATGATGGTGGATCGGCGCCATCCGGAACACCCGCTTGCCGGTCCGTTTGTAAAAGAACACCTGGATGATCACGCTCATCGCCTCGGCGACGAACAGCCCGCCGATGATCCCGAGCACGATCTCGTGATGCGCGACGACGGCGATGGTGCCGAGCGCGCCGCCGAGCGCGAGGCTGCCGGTGTCGCCCATGAACACCGCCGCGGGCGGCGCGTTGAACCACAGGAACGCCAGACCGCCCCCGACGACCGCGCCGCAGAAAATGGCGAGCTCGCCCGCGCCGGGCACGTGCGGGATGCCGAGATAGTCGGCGAACTTCACATTGCCCGCGAGATAGACGATCACCATGAACGCGACGCTCGCGATGATCACCGGCATCGTCGCCAGCCCGTCGAGCCCGTCCGTCAGGTTCACGGCATTGCCGAACGACACGATCGTGAAGGCGGCGAAGACGGGGAAGAACCAGCCGAGATCGATATACATGCGCGACGTGAACGGCAGGTAGAGATGCGGCCCGTTCTGCGACATGATGATCGTCGCGGCGATCCCGGCGATCGCGAATTCCAGCAACAGCCGCGTGCGACCCGAAATGCCCGCGGTGCTCGCCTTCCGCACCTTGTCATAGTCATCCATGAACCCGATCGTGCCAAAGCCCAGCGTCACGAACAGGCACGACCAGACATAGGGGTTGCTGAGGTCCATCCAGAGCAGGATCGCCAGCGTCATGCTGGTGAGGATCATCAGCCCGCCCATCGTCGGCGTGCCGCGCTTGGCGAGATGCGTCTGCGGGCCGTCGGCGCGGATCGGCTGGCCCTTGCCCTGGCGCACCCGCAGCCAGCCGATGAAGCGTGGCCCGATGATCAGGCCGATGATCAGCGCAGTCGCGACCGCCCCGCCCGTCCGCGTCGACTGATAGCGGAGCAGGTTCAATATTCCCGGGAAACCCAGATGTGCGGCGATCCAGTACAGCATTTACGTCTTCCCGCCCCCGAGACTCGTCACGACCCGCGCGAGCCCTACACCGTTCGATCCCTTGATGAGAACCGCATCGCCCGGCGCCAGGATCGTCCGTAACGACGTCAGCGCGGCCGCAGCGTCGCCCACATGGACGGTTTCGACTTTACCCTCAAGCGCTTGCGCGAGCGGCGCCATCGCTTCACCGACCAGCAGCGCCATTTCGACGTTTGCCGCGACAATCGGCTCGGCAAGCCCGGCATGATAGTCGGCCGACGCCGCGCCCAGCTCGCGCATCTCGCCGAGCAGCGCGACATGCCGCCCCGGCTCCTTGGCCAGCACGGCCAGCGTCGCACGCATCGACGCGGGGTTCGCGTTATAGCTTTCGTCGATCACGAGCGCCTGCCCGTCCGCGAGCGTCGTCATAAACCGCGCACCGCGTCCCTGCAGCCCGCCGAGTTCGGCGAGCGCCAGTCCCGCCAGCCCGAGATCCGCGCCCGCCGCCTCGACGCACGCGATCACCGCCAGCGCGTTCGAAACCCAGTGCATTCCCGGCTGCGCCATCGTGAAGCTCAGCTCGTGGCCGTCCTGCTGGACCGTCACGAACGTCGCGCCGGTCGCCAGCCGGACCGTCTCGATCGCGCGGACATCGGCACCCTTCGCGATGCCGAAGGTCACGATCCGCGCCGCATGCGGCGTCGCCGCTGCGGTCAGCCGGTCGCGATGCGGGCTGTCGAAGGGGACGATCGCGACGCCGTCCGGCTCGAGCCCGGCGAAGATCTCGCCCTTGGCATCGGCGATCGCGCTTTCGTCGCGGAAGAATTCGGTATGCGCCGGCGCGATCGCGGTCACCACGGCGATATGCGGACGGACGATCTGCGTCAGCTCGGCCAGCTCACCCGCATGGTTCATCCCCATCTCGAACACGCCGAAGCGCGCGTCGCCCGGCATCCGTGCAAGGCTCAGCGGGACGCCGGTATGGTTGTTGTAGCTCTTGACCGAACGGTGCACCGCCCCCGGCGCGCCGCGATCGAGCGCCGCGAACAGTGCCTCCTTCGCGCTCGTCTTGCCGACCGATCCGGTAACGCCGATGATCGTCGCGCCGCTGCGCGCCCGGCTTGCGCGTCCGAGCATCTGCAAGGCCGTGAAGCTGTCGGCGACCAGCACATGCGGATGCGCGCAGGGTTCGGAGACGATCGCCCCAGCGGCGCCCTGCGCGAACGCCTGGTCGAGATACAGATGGCCGTCGCTCGCCTCGCCCTTCATCGCGACGAACAGGTCGCCCGGACCGACCTCGCGCGAATCGAACGCGACGCCCCTCACGGCGAACTCGGCCGAAGCGACCCCGCCGGTCGCGGCGGCGATCTCGGCGGACGTCCACAGGGGCACCGCATTGCTCATGCCGCACACTCGCGCGCGACGCCGACATCGTCGAACGGCAACACCATGTCGCCGACGATCTGGCCCTGTTCATGCCCCTTGCCCGCGATCAGCACGATGTCGTCGCTGCCCGCCTCGTCGATCGCCGCCTGGATCGCCGCGCGCCGGTCGCCGATCTCGATCGCGCCGGGCGCGCCCTTCAGCACGTCGCGGCGGATCGCGGCGGGATCCTCGGTACGCGGATTGTCGTCGGTGACGATCACGCGGTCGGCATAATGCATCGCGACCTGCCCCATCGTCTCGCGCTTGCCGGTATCGCGGTCGCCGCCCGCGCCGAACACGACGATCAGCCGCCCGCCCGCATGCGGCTTGAGCGCGGCGATCGCCGCCTCCAGCGCGTCGGGGGTATGCGCATAGTCGACATAGACCGGCGCACCCGAGCGCGCGATCACCGCACGCTCGAGCCGCCCGCGCACGGGCTGCAACCGCGCCAGATTGGCGATGGTCGTCGCGATATCGCCCCCGGTCGCGATCACCAGCCCCGCCGACACCAGCGCATTGGCTGCCTGATATCCGCCGATCAGCGGCAGCGTCACGCGGTAGGTCTGCCCGCCCGCCTCGATCGTCAGCCCCTGCCCCAGCAGCGTGGGATCGCGATCAACCAGTCGCAGCGTATCGCCGCGCGTGCCGACGGTCACGAGCCGGTTACCGCGCTCCCGCGCGAGGTCGATGACCCGCGCCGCCTGCGGATCGTCGGCCCACACCACCGCCGCGCCATCCGGGCGCAGTACTTCCGAAAACAGCCGGATCTTGGCGGTGAAATAGGCCGCCATATCGCCGTGATAATCGAGATGGTCGCGGCTGAGATTGGTGAAGGCGGCCGCCGATACGGGCAGTCCCTCGGTGCGATACTGGGTCAGCCCGTGGCTCGATGCCTCGAACGCGAGATGCGTCACGCCTTCGCGCTCGAGCCCGGCGACGTTCGACAGGAAGGTGACGGCGTCTGGCGTCGTGAGGCCCGTGGTGACGCGTTCGTCGGCGGTCGTGACGCCCAGCGTCCCGATCGACGCGGCGTGATGGCCGGCCATCCGCCACAATTGGCGGGTCATCTCGACGCAACTCGTCTTGCCGTTGGTGCCCGTGATCGCGACCGTCGTTGCGGGAAAGGGTGCGAAGAACGTCGCCGCAAGCTGCGCAAACCGTTCGCGCGGGGTCTCGTCGGCGATGTACGCTGCACCCTCGACCGCGAGGCCCGGCCGCGCGACGATGCCGATCGCGCCGGCACGGATCGCGTCGGCGATATAGTCCTCGCCATTGACGCGGGCGCCCTCGAACGCCCCGAAGATCGTCCCCGGTGCGACCTTGCGATGGTCGATCGCGAAGCCCGTAACGTTGCCGTCATACGCGTCGCACGGTGCAGATCCGTGCGCTGATGCCCCGCCATCGCTGACGGGGCCCTTACCGATCAGCGTTGCCAGTTTCATGCACCGATCCTCATGTATCGCCCCTCATTCCGCACCGGACGTCGGCTTTGCGCCAAAGGCCGGCGTGCCCGGCGCATGCCACAACAGCGGCAACAAGTCGCTTTCGTCAATGTCGCGGTTCGCATCGGGAATGACGCCGAGCATCGATCCGGTCCGGCTGATCACGCGCGATACCACCGGCGCCGCGGTCCAGGCCGCAGTGGTGAAACCGTAAGATTCCTTGTTACCCTTGGCGGAATCGAGCGTCACCACGACGACGTAACGCGGCGCGTCCATCGGGAAGGCAGCGGCAAAGGTCGAGACGTTGGTGTGCTTGTTATAGCCCCCCGCCTGCGCGATCTCGGCCGTACCGGTCTTGCCGCCGACGCGGTAGCCGGGCGCCTCGCCCTTGCGGCCCGTGCCATATTGCACGACCAGCCGCAGCAGCTGCCGCATCCGCGCGCTCGTCGTCGTGCTGATCACGCGTCGCCCGGCGGGGATATGCGCCGGATCGATCTTCAGCAGCGTCGTCGGGCGCCAGATCCCGCCATTCACCAACGTCGCATAGGCGTTGGCGAGGTGCAGCGGCGTTACCGCGATCCCGTGCCCATAGGCCGACGTCATCAAGGTCGTGCGCGCCCAGAAGGTCGGCCAGATCGGCCGGCCCTTCTCGCGCAGTTCGATATCGGGCTTCGTGTCGAAGCCGAGCTTGCGGAACATGTTCTGCATCCCGGCCGCACCGATCTGATCGGCGATCCGCGCGGTCGCGATGTTCGACGAATAGATCAGCGTCTCGGGGATGTTCAGCCAGCGCTTTTCTTCATCGCCCGGATCGTCGTGGATCGTGTAGCCGCCGACGCGCAGCGGGACGGTCGCGTCGAAGCGCCGCGCCATCGAGGTGACGGTGCCCGAATCGATCGCCGCCGCCATCGCGATCGGCTTGAACACCGACCCCAGCTCGTACACGCTCTGCGTACCCATGTTGCGCAGTTGCTCGGTGCCCGCCATGCCGACCCGGTTGGGGTTGAAGACCGGCATCGACGTCATCGCGATCACTTCGCCGGTGTCGACGTCGAGGACGATGCCCGCCGCGCTCTTGGCCTGGAACGACGCGACCGCACGCGCGAGCTCGCTTTCCATCGCCGCCTGGACGCGCGTGTCGATCGACAGCGCGACCGGCGCGCCGTTCAGCGCGGGGTTGGTCAGCCGCTCGTCGAGGACGCGCTCCATCCCCGACATGCCGTGGCCGTCGGTCGACAGGAACCCCAGCGCATGCGCCGCCATGGTCGATTGCGGATACAGGCGCTGCGTCTCGCGCGCGAACACGATCGCGGGTTCGCCGATCGCGTTGACCTGCTCGACCAGAGCGGGCGACGCGCGGCGTTGCAGGTAGCTGAAATTCACATCCTTGGTCAGCAGACCGTAGAAAAAGGCCTGGTTGCCGCGATCGGGCATCAGCGCTGCCAGCCGCGCGGCGATCTCGGTCGGATCGCCGATCATCTTCTTGGGATGCACCGCGATCGTCCATGCGTCGATCGTCCTGGCCAGCGGCGCGCCATTGCGATCGACGATATCGCCGCGCGCCGCGATCGCCGCGGCGCGGGCGCCGGGATCGCTCAGCGACGACTGGATCGCGAGCACGCCGAGCCGGCCGATCACGACCAGCACCGCAGCCCCGAACAGGAACATCAACATCATCAGGCGCGTGTGCGCCGTCGCGACCAGCGCGTGGCGCTGCGTTGCGGTACGCCGCTCGGAAACCGGCCGGGCGACGAGAGTGGTCAACGCAGACGCCCTGCCTCGGCCCGGGCGCCGCTCAGGATCGAACCCAGCGTGTTGTCGGACAGCAGCTTGCGGTCGAGCATCGCGACTGCCTGCGGACGGACCTTGGCGACCGCGGCGAGGCGCTCGGGAGCGGCCGCGCGGACGATCGCCGTGTCGGTGGCGCGGGCGGTCTGGACGGTGGCGCGGACAGTGACGGGCTTGAGTGGCGCTGCGGCAGCGACGGCCTGCACGGCGACGTCGACCGCCTGCGGTGCCGCGGCGGCGGCCGCAACCGGCAGCGACGGCACGAGCAGCTGCGCGGTCTGGACGGTGGCGCCCGCGGGCCCGCCGATCTGATTCACGTCGAGGCTGGCGAGGGCCGATTCGCTGGCGACGAACTGCCCCGCGGTCGGCGCGGACAGCGCCAGCGTATCGCCGTTCCAGCGCTCGAGCTGCGCGAGGTTCGCGCGCGTGTCGAATTCGGTCTCGAGCGCGCGGATATCGCGCTCGGCCGACCGGATCTGGCCGTTGACGGTCTCAAGCTTCTTGCGCTCGGCGGCCACCTGCAGCGAAACGAGGTAAAAGCCGAGCACGACGGCAACGCAGCCACCGAACCAGCCCACACCCTTCAACCGATACGCCGCCGTCATGTCGTCACCTCTTCCGTCCAAGGTTGCGCGGAGGTCCGCCGCGCCGTTCGTAAAGTCGCAGAGCGTGCGCGCGGATTACGCGCCAGCTCGTCCTCGCCGGCGCGCACGGGGCGGCCAACATCGGTAAAACTCGGTTCTACCACGGTTTTTGCCTGTGGAAGATGACGGGAACCTGAAGGCGCACTGCCCGACCGCGTGCGCAGGAACCGCTTCACCATGCGATCCTCCAGGCTATGGAAGGTCACGATGGCGAGCCGTCCGCCGGGCTTGAGCGCGCGCTCCGCCGCCAGCAGGCCATCGGCGAGCTCGCCGAGTTCGCGGTTGATATGGATCCGGATCGCCTGGAACGCGCGCGTCGCCGGGTCCTTCTTGTCGTGCGCCTTGTACCCCAGCGCGCGACGGACGACATGCGCGAGCTCGCCGGTACGCGTCATCGGTCGTGCGGCAACGATCGCCCGCGCGACGCGACGCGACTTGGGCTCGTCGCCAAAATGATAGAGGACGTCGGCGATCTCGTCCTCGTCGGCCTCGTTGACGAAATCGGCGGCGGTCATGCCCGCCTGCGCCATCCGCATGTCGAGCGGTCCGTCCGACTGGAAGGAAAAACCGCGCTCGGCCTGGTCGAGCTGCATCGACGAGACGCCGATGTCGAGCGTGATGCCGTCGACGGGCAACGCGTCGCGTGCCTCGAGTTCGGCGACCATCGCGGAAAAGTCGGCGGCAACCAGCGTCAGCCGCTCCTCGCCATCGGCCCAGTCCTGTCCGGCGGCAATCGCGTCGGGGTCGCGGTCAAAGGCGATGACGCAGGCGCCGCGCGACAGCAGCGCCCGCGTATAGCCGCCCGCGCCGAACGTCCCGTCGACGATCGTCTCGCCGGGGGCAGGGGCGAGCGCGGCGATCACCTCGTCGAGCAGGACCGGAATGTGCGGGGCGGCGGGGATCGTCTCGCTCACAGCGAAATCCCCTTTTCGGCCATGTAGAAGCGCGCCATCTCCTTGACGACGGGGGGCATGTCGTCGGTCGCTACCAGCGCCGCGGGATCCCAGATCTCGATATAGTCGAGGACGCCGTAGAAGAATGCGTGCCCCTTTATCCCGGCATAGAAGCGCGGGAAGGCGGGCATGATGAAGCGGCCCGAGCCATCGAACGGCACGGCCTCGCCCGACGCCGCGCGACGTTTGATGTTATAGTCATATTCGCCGTCTTCACGGGTATTCTCGGCCTCGCGGCGGTCGAGCTTTTCGGCGAGCAGCGCGACATAACCCGGATCATAGGCGACCAGGCAGCGGTTCTTCTGGTGTGCGCCGATGATGATGGTTCCGCCGTCCTTGCCGTTCGCCTTGGGGGCATTTGCCGACAAGATCGTCCGAAGAGCGGAAGGGATGGCTACCCGGCCCTTGTCGTCGACAAGGCCGATGCCATCTCCTTGATATCGCCCTCGATCCGACACGCCAATATCCCGCGAATGGCGCGCACGTCTTCCCGCCTCGAACCGCAGCCTTCGCCGCGGCCCGGCCGCGCAATCGCGAACGGTGAACGTGCCCCTGTGTTAATCTCCGTCTATCACAGCGGAACGGGGACGCAACGGGATATTTGGGGATTTCCGGGAATCAAGCGCTGTATTGCCCTTGATCCGGGACCATGTGCCCTGCCGGGACGGCCCGGTGCGCACATTGATCTACGGCAAGATCGAGTCGACCCTGGCATGCGGACGCGCTGCGTGTCAGCGTGGTCCCGTGATTTCCCCGGCGCGGCAGCGACGGAAAGCCCGGATCAGTTCGGAGTAGCGGGTGCCTGTGCGTTGACGCTGGGTGCGAGGCCCATTTCCGCGAGTGGCTCGTCAGAGCCATCGGCGGCGGCGGTCGTATTCGACACGGCCATGTTCGCGACGACATCGGCCTGCGCCGAGCCGGCGGCGACCACGGGTCGTTCGCGCGTCGCCGACCCGATGATCGCGCTGGCGAGCCCGATGAAGATCACCACTGCGGCGAGCCCGATCATGCCGACCTTGATCCGCTGCATGGTTTGCGAAGGTGCGCGTTGCGTTTGCATCTTGTCGCGCGCATCTACCCGATCATCGCGCACTTGTCGAATTTCACCATCCCGCGGCGCGCCGCCGCCCTCGCTCACATCAGGCCCTTCGCCGCGCGCCATTCGGGATTGTACAGCGTCGAGAGGTAGCGGAACCCCGTATCGCACAGGATCGTCGCGATCCGCTTGCCCGGTCCGAGTTGCCGCGCCAGCGCGACTGCGCCCGCGACGTTGATCCCCGACGACAGGCCGAGGCACAGCCCCTCCTCGTCGAGCAACTGCCGGGTCCAGGCATAGCCTTCCGCATCCGAGATCCGGAACTGCGTATCGATCGGCGCGCCGTCGAGATTGGCGGTGATCCGCCCCTGCCCGATGCCTTCCGCAACCGAGGACCCTTCGGACTTCAGCTCGCCATGCGCATAATAGTTATACAGCGCAGCGCCGTGCGGATCGGTCAGCGCGATGCAGATCGCCTCGTCCTTCGCCTTCAGACCCAGGCCGACGCCAGCGATCGTCCCGCCCGTCCCCGCCGCGCAGGTGAAGCCATCGATCCGCTCGTCCATCTGCCGCCACAACTCTTCGGCGGTACCGATGATGTGCGCGTGGCGATTGGCGGTGTTGTCGAACTGGTTCGCCCAGATCGCGCCCGGCGTCTCCTCGGCGATGCGCCGCGACGTGTGCACGAAATGACACGGGTTGGAAAAGGCGGCGGCGGGCACGAGCACGAGTTCGGCACCCAGCGCGCGCAGCGTGTCCATCTTCTCGCGACTTTGCGTCTCGGGCATCACGATGATCGTCTTGTAGCCCTTGGCATTGGCGACCAGCGCCAGGCCGATCCCGGTATTGCCCGCGGTCCCCTCGACAATCGTCCCGCCCGGCTGGAGCAGGCCGCGTGCCTCGGCATCCTCGACGATGAACAGCGCAGCGCGATCCTTGATCGAGGCGCCCGGATTGGTGAATTCGCACTTGCCGAAGATATCGCACCCCGTCGCGTCGCTCGGGCCCTTCAGTCGCACCAGCGGCGTATTCCCGATCAGGGCAAGCGTATCGGGGGCGGTCAGCGTGTCGGATCTCATCTGCATCGCCTGTAGATGGCGCCACTCCCGGTCCGCCACAAGCGCGCTAAAACTATCCACCGGACAAGCCGGCGCACCAAGCCCCGTCAGGCCGCCCCTTTCACGCCGCGTCGCTCCTCACCGCTTCGATGCGGGCCTGAACGCAATCCAGCGCGTCGGACAATTTGGCGCCGAGCAGCAATTCACCCCCCTCGTCGGCCAGGCAGAGCGCCTGGGTGATGAGCGTCGATATCGCCGACAGGCGCTCGGCGACAGGAATTTGGCCCGGCATGCAACGTCCTCTTACAACGGTTCCGTGAAATATAGTGGCAGATGCGTGACATCGGACGACCCCGGTGCCTTTATTCCCCCGCCGCTACCGGTCGAATGTGGTGGCGCAACACTGCCGGGCGCCATCGCCGATGCGACGAACCGGCGCATCCCGGGGATGACCCGTCCCGCCGCGCGCGCATCGCGGCCGCTACGGCTTGACGCGATTTGCTGCATGCGCGAAGCCCCGAAGATATGAAGAAGACGCTCCCCCTCACCGCCGTCGCCGCGCTGCTCGCGCTGGCTGCCTGCAACTCCAAACCGGCTGCACCCGAGGTGGTCGACAGCAATCCCGATCCGATGGCGAACCAGCTCGCCAATGCGGCACCGGTCGAGCTGCCGCCGTCGATCAAGTCGGAGCAGACGATGCGCTGCAAGGACAACAGCCTGGCCTATGTGACCTTCTTCCAGGGGGGCAAGCAGGCCGTGGTTCGTCTCAAGGAAGGCGGTCCGGCCACGACGCTCAAGGCGCCTGCCGAGGGTGAGCCACTGGTCGCCGACGGCGGCTGGTCGATGACGGGCACCGAGAAGTCGATCGAGCTGACCCAGCCGGGCAAGCCCGGCCAGACCTGCCACACCTGATCCTTCAGCCGGCCACGGCCGGATGATCCCGCGCCCCGGACGACCGCCAGCGTCGCCCGGGGCGTTGTTATGCCGCGATGCCTTGCCATCGGCGTCGCACGACGGCACGCTGGCCGTCATGGCAACCATCGCGATCTACAGCCTGAAGGGCGGCGTCGGGAAGACCACGCTGGCGGTCAATCTCGCCTGGTGTTCGGCAACCCGGTCGGCACGCCGCACGATCCTCTGGGACCTCGACCCGCAGGCCGCGAGCAGTTTCCTGCTGCACGGTACCGCCGGGCGGGATCAGGCCCAGGCGATGTTCTCCCGCGATATCAGCGTCGCCAAGCGCGCCCAGCCGACGCCGGTCGCGAAGCTCGACCTGATTACCGCCGACGCCTCGCTCCGCGGTCTCGACCAGCTGTTTCACACGCTCGACAAGAAAAAGCGGCTCGGCAAGTTGATCGGCGCGCTGACCGATTATGATCGCGTCCTGCTCGACTGCCCGCCGGGTCTTACCGAAACCGCCGATCAGGTGATGCGCGCCGCCGATCTGATCGTCGTCCCCGTCATCCCCTCGCCGCTGTCGCAGCGCGCCTATGAGGAGGTGATCCGCCATCTCGGCGGCAAGGTGCCCGTGCTGCCCGTCCATGCGATGGTCGATCGCCGGCGGCGCCTGCATGCCGACGCGCTGGCCGCCAACCCCGACTGGCCGGTCATTCCAATGAGCAGTGTGATCGAGGCGATGACCGTACAACGCGCGGCGGTCGGGGCCTTCGCACCGCGCTCGACCGCCGCGGCGGCGTTCGATCAGCTGTGGCGGACGATCGAACACCGGCTGGCGGCGGGGTCGGCAGCGGGCTAAGGCGCGACCGATGGATATTCTCGATCCGCGCCTCGTGCTTGGCGGCTATGCGGCCGGCGTCTTCCCGATGGCCGACAGCCGCGACGCGATCGACGTCTACTGGGTCGAGCCGCGCCAGCGCGCGGTCCTGCCGCTCGACGGGTTCCGGCTCTCACGCTCGCTGCGCAAGACCATCGTCGCGGACCGCTTCCGCGTCACCGTCGACACTGCGTTCGGCCAGATCCTCGCGCTCTGCGCCGAAAGCGTTGAGGGCCGGCCCGAGACGTGGATCAATGCGGGGATCGAGCGGGTCTTCCACACACTGCATCTGATGGGCTTTGCGCATTCGGTCGAATGCTGGGACGGCGACCGGCTGGTCGGCGGGCTATACGGGCTGGCGCTCGGGCGGGCCTTTTTCGGCGAAAGCATGGTCAGCCGCGCGACCGACGCGTCGAAGGTCGCGCTGGCGCATCTCGTCGCGCGGCTGAAGGCCGGCGGCTTCGATCTGCTTGATTGCCAGTTCCAGACTTCGCATCTCGAATCGCTCGGCGCAATCGAGATCGAGCGTGCCGATTATATCGCGTTGCTCGCCGCGGCGCTCGACGGGGTGGTCGGCTCGACCGGCTCGTCCGGTGCGGCTGCATCATTGGCCGCCACCGGGGATTTCTTCGCACTCGACCGCGCCGCCGCAGGTGCGCCCGACGATGTCGTATCCGGCCCGGTCGCGGGGAAGGTCATCGCGCAGCTCTTGGTCCAGACGTCGTAGATCGGATGCTGCACCGCGTTCAGCGCGGGGCGCTCCTTGTACAACCAGCCCGAAAATGTCCGCCGCCATTTCTTGTCGACGCCGCGGACGATCACCTGGACAAAGGCCCCCGTCAGTTGTTCGGGCTCCCAGGGCGCGGTCTGTTCGCAGGCGCGCAGGCGGAGGACGACGTCGCCCATCCGGGTCGCCTGTCCTGGCTTCAACGTGACGTCGCGCGTCACGCCGTTCCGCTTGTTGAGCAGGCCGATCACCGCGACGCGCTCTGCCATCGGCGTCCCGCCATTGGCGAGCGCCGCGCCGCCCGTGTCGATCGTCTCGACCGACCCGTCACCGGCCTGATCGCCGCCCGGCAGATCCTGCTGGACCACGACGGTCGTATCGGCCTTGCGGTTCGTCCAGGCGCGATAGCCGAACCAGCCACCGACCGCGAGAACCACGACCAGGATCGCCGCAGCGATCCGGCGCTGCATCACTCAGGCACCCACGCTTCGTAATCGCCGGTCGCCGCAGCGCGCTGGCCACCCTTTTCCATCGCGCCCGTCGGGCGATAGGCGAGTGCGGTACCCGTCAGATTCGGCAGGGCGGGCTTCTGCCAGGGGCGGACCGGCGGCAGGGCACGATCGGGCACGTCGGCGACCTGATGGTGCAGCCAGCTGAACCAGGCGGGCGGTACCCGGCTGGCGTCGGTCGCACCCTGATAGATCACCCAGCGACGCGGATTACCCGCGGTATCCTTGCCGCCTTCATAATAGACGTTGCCGAGCGCGTCCTCGCCCATCCGCGTCTTGCCGCGGAGCCCGAATTTGGTGCCGAGCGTGGCGCCGTTCCACCAGGTGAAGGTCGATGCGAGAAATCCCATAGCCGCCGCTTAGCGGGTGCGCGCCGCGCCATCAACCTCGAACGCAGTGCCGGCGCCATGGCAAGACGGCGCTGTGTCGTGGATATGGCGGTTCAGCCCGGCGCGCCCGGCCATTCGACACGGTCGCCCTCGGCGATGCCGAGTTCCCCGGCACGCCCGCCCATGATCTCGAGCACCGCGCCGACGGGTTCGCCCGACGGGATCTGCGCTTCGGAGAAGGGGATCGTGTTCTCGGCGATCCGCGCGATCGTCCGGTCGGCGCGGATATAGATGATGTCGAGCGGGCTCGGCGTGTTCTTCATCCAGAAATTCGCCTCGCGCGGCCCGCTGCCGTCGGTCGGATAGGGCCAGAACAGCATGCCCCGATTCGGCTTGAGATCGGTCCGGTACATCAGCCCGCGGGCCTGCTCCGCCTCGGTCTTGGCGCTCTCGACGGTGAACACATGCGCGCCGTTCGCGCTGTGGATCGTCACGGCCAGCGTCGCGGCGGCCTGACCCGGTGCAGCACCGGTGCCCGTGCCGGTCGCAGTGTCTGCGGCGGTAGCGTCTGGGGCGGCGGAGTCGCCGGCCCGAGCGTCGCCGTTCGAACACGCGCAGAGGCCGAGCGCCAGAAGCGCGGCGAAGACGGTTTTACTCATTACATATATCCCCGGTTGCGGCGGGCCGGTTACCACGCCGGCGCGGATCGCTCCACCGTGACGGCCAGCGGCCCCTTGCGACCGGTCACGATTCGCGCCTGCAACGGCTGATCGGGCTCAACGACGTCGATCCCCGCCCGCCGCAGCGTTTCCATATGGATGAACACGTCACTGTCGTCGCTTGCCCGTACCAGGAAGCCATAGCCCTTGAGCCGGTTGAACCACTTGACGACGACGGGTTCGAACGGGCCTGCGGCATCGATCAGCGCGACCGGATCGATCCGGTCGACCGGCGCCGCCGTGCCCGGTCGTACCGCCGTCTCCTCGACTGCGCCGCTCAGATCGATCGACAGGACCTCGCGCGCCTGGAAGCCACGCCCGCGCTGCACCGCGACCACGTCGACCCGCGCGCCCTCTGGCAGGCTGCGCCGGCCATGCGGCTGGAGCACCGAGAAATGGATCAGGATATCGCCGATCGCCGTATCGTCAGCGACCGCGAAGCCGAAACCGCGCGTCACATCGAACCATTTGATCACCCCGCCGAGCACCAGCGGCTCCGCGACAGCCTGCTCCACGCCCTGCCCGATGTCCGAAATTGCGCGCGGTCCTGCAGCCGCCACCGCGTCCGGTACCGTGTCCGGCCTGTCCCCGTCATATTGCGCTTCACTACGCATCGTTACGCACCCCTGCACCTTGCTAGCACGCTTCGTCGCAGCCGCAACAACCTGCAATGCGTCTTCAGTCAAAATCTGTCGTATCGATTGTTTCAGACGGGGACGCGGCAAGAATTTTGCGTGCCAGATCGAAACCGTGGCCGGCGCGCACCATCGCGCTGAGCTGCTTTTGCCGCAGCGCACGATTCTCGGCCCCACCCCCGTCGCTATTCTCCGACCGGGCATACGGGCCCAGCCGCTTGCGCTTCGCATAGGCCAGCGCCGCATCGACGTCGCGCGCCGCGATTTCGGGGGCCAGCGCATCGGCATCGGCCTCGTCGATCCCCGCCTCGCGAAACGCCCCCGCGACGCGCCGCGCACCCAGGCCGCGGCGCTGCATCGCTGCCGCCCGCGCCTCGGCAAAGCCGCGATCGTCGATATAGCCGAGATCCGCGAGCCTCTGCGCCAGCCCTTCGGGATCGGCGGGTGGCACCGCCGGACCGGTTTCGGGCGCCTCGACCCAGCCGCGCTCGCGCACCTTGCGCCGCAGATAATCGCTCAGGCGGCCGCGCGTGGTCGCGAATCGCTCGACATAGCGCAGCGCCAATCCCTCCAGTCCCGCGGCATCCAGCGGTTTTGGCGGGCGTTTCTCCTGTCTTTCTCGGCGGCGATCCTGGGTCACGCCATCATTGTGCCACACTGGGATAGGATTTTGAACGCCACGACCGTGCATGGCTGGCCTTTGCACGGTCTCAAGCGGCGGATGTCCTCGGACAGGCCGCGACGTGGAAGACAGGACGCACATGACGATCGACACCTTTCAGACGACGGCGACGAACGGGCTGGTAAAGCCTGCGGTCGCACCGTCGGCCGATCCGATGCCGGCGCAGCGCACGGCGACCCCCACTGCGGACACGCTGCCGCGCCGCTTCGCCGACTTCGCGACACTTGGCGAGGCGCTCGACTATGCGGCGACGGGGCAGCGCGGCCTCAACTTCCATGACGCGCGCGGTACGCTCAGCCAGCCCTATCCCTATGCGACGCTGCGCCGCGACGCGCTGGCGATGGCGGATCGCCTGATCGCCGCCGGCGTCGCCCCTGCCGACCGCATCGCGCTGGTCGCCGAGACCGGCCCAGAATTCGCCGCGCTGTTCTTCGGTGTCGTCTATGCCGGCGCCTGGCCGGTGCCGCTGCCCCTGCCGACGTCGTTCGGCGGCCGCGATTCCTATATCGAACAGCTTCGCGTCCAGCTTTCCAGCTGCGATCCCAAGATGCTGATCTTCCCGCCCGAGCTCGCGCAGATGGCGAGCGAGGCGGCGCGTCTGGCGGGCACGCACGGGATCGACTGGTCCGAATTCGCGACCCGCGAAGCCCCCGCCGCCACGCTGCCCGAGGCACGTCCGGACGACATCGCCTATCTGCAATATTCGAGCGGCTCGACGCGGTTCCCGCACGGCGTCGTCATCACGCACGAGGCTTTGCTCAACAATCTTGCTGCGCACAGCCACGGCATGGAAGTCTGCGACACCGATCGCTGCGTGTCCTGGCTGCCCTGGTATCACGACATGGGGCTGGTCGGCTGCTTCCTGTCGCCGATCGCCAATCAGGTCTCGACCGATTACCTCAAGACCGAGGATTTCGCGCGCCGTCCGCTCGCCTGGCTCGATCTGATCAGCCGCAACACCGGCACGACGCTCAGCTATTCGCCGACCTTCGGCTATGACATCTGCGCGCGCCGCATGTCGTCGCAGACCAAGGCGAGCGACCGGTTCGACCTGTCGCGCTGGCGCGTCGCGGGCAATGGCGCCGACATGATCCGTCCCGACGTGATGCAGTCGTTCGTCGACGCCTTCGCCGATGCCGGGTTCCAGGCCTCCGCCTTCCTGCCCAGCTACGGCCTCGCCGAAGCGACGCTGGCGGTATCGCTGATGCCACCGGGCGAGGGGATCCGTGTCGAGCTGGTCGAGGAAACCCAGCTGTCGGGCGGTGCGCGCGGCGAAGACCGCCCGCAGCGCTACCGTGCGATCGTCAATTGCGGCAAGCCGGTGCGCGACATGACGATCGAAATCCGTGAAGAGGACGGCACGCCCCTCCCCGAGCGTGCGATCGGCAAGGTCTGGTGCAAGGGCAAGTCGGTAATGGTCGGCTATTTCCGCGACGACGCCGCCACCGCGGCGTGCATGTCCGACGGCTGGCTCGATACCGGCGACATGGGCTATATGTCCGACGGCTATATCTACATCGTCGGCCGGGCGAAGGACATGATCATCGTCAACGGCAAGAACCACTGGCCGCAGGACATCGAATGGGCGGTCGAGCAGCTGCCCGGGTTCAAGGCGGGCGACATCGCCGCGTTCGCGATCACAACCCCGGGGGGCGAGGAAACCCCCGCCGTCCTCGTCCAGTGCCGCAGCTCCGACGAGGGTGAACGCCTGCGCCTGCGCGACGAGATCCGCGAACGCGTCCGCTCGGTGACGGGCATGAACTGCGTGATCGAATTGATCCCTCCCCGCACGTTGCCGCGCACCTCGTCGGGCAAGCTCAGCCGCGCCAAGGCGCGCAACCTGTACCTGAGCGGCGACATCAAGCCCTATGACATCGCCGCCTGACGACGCCTGCCCCGCCGCACCGTCCCGCCAGTGCGGCGGGACAGTCGCGGCCCCTGCCCCCGACCCGGTTATTTTTCACAACGCAGGGGATGGGAACGTTGCGATAACCAACGTGCATTAAGCCCGGCGGTGTGAACAGCCAGTCGCCTTCCGGATCCGATACGCCCCCGCCGACCATGCCGGCGCGTACACGAATGTCGACGCATCACATGCCCATCGATATGCGCGCGCTGCTCGCGCTGTCGGAAGGGTGCGATCCCAGGGAATGGGGCCGGCTTCGCGCGGCGCAGCTCGACGCCGGCCGGCAACTCGCCTGGTTCGCCCTCGCCGCCAACCTGCTCGCGACCGCCGTCTGTGCCGCATTGCTCTATCCCCGGATGCCGTTCTGGCAGGTCGCGTCATGGTCGATGCTTCTGATCGCGGGGACCGTGTGGGTGACCGTCCGCCGCCGCCTCGCTCCCTCGCGCGCTGCCGGGCATGGCGGCAGGACGGATATCCGGGCAACCTTGTGGGAGGGGGGCAGCCTCGCTTTGGCTTGGTCGGTCATCCCGGTTTTCTTCTGCCCGCAAGTCCCGGTTGCAACGAGCATCGGGCTCGGGCTCACGCTGATGATCGTGATGACGGGGGCAGCCTTCGCGATGGCGCCGCTGCCGCTCGCCACGCTCATGTTCATCGGCACGCTCGGTTTCGTATCGTTCGTCCAGCTCATGCTGATGCACGCGGTTGCGATCGCCGGGGGGGTGCTCGCCTTCACGCTGTTGTTGATGACCGCCTGCCTCAGCCGGACGCGCGCGCTGGTCACGATCCACAATGCGCAGGCGGTGCTCGACGAACGCGACGAGACGATCAGCGTGCTCCTGCTCGAGTTCGAGGAAAGCGCAGCCGAATGGCTGTGGGAGACCGACGCGACACGACGCGTCATCCGGCCCAGCGCCCGTTTCGCGCGGGCGTGCGGTCGCGCGCCGGCGGATATCGACGGCATGCCGATCCTCCAGCTGCTCGCCGGACCATCCTGGGACAGCGGCACGTTCGCGGCAGGCCTGCGCGCGCTTGCCGAAAAGCTGCGCAACCGGGACAGCTTCGTCAACCTGAGACTGCCGATCCGCTTCACCGAACAGGAGCGCTGGTGGCAGCTGGCCGCCGCGCCGCGATACGACGACCGCGGGATATTCTGCGGCTTTCGCGGCGTCGGCGCGGATGTCACGGACCAGCGCGCGTCCGCGGACAAGATCAACCGCATGGCGCGCTTCGACACGTTGACCGGGCTGCCCAACCGCCGGCTGATCACCGAGACGCTGTCAGACGCGATGATCGCGGCGGAGGCCTGTGGCGGACGCTGCGCGTTCATGATGCTCGATCTCGACCGGTTCAAGGCGGTCAACGACACGCTCGGCCACCCGGTCGGCGACCGGCTACTGTGCCAGGTCGCGGAACGGCTCGGCCATATGATGAGCGCGAACGAATCCTGCGGGCGGCTTGGCGGCGACGAGTTCGCGCTCGTCGTCCGCGACGCCAGCGATACGGGCGCGGTCGAGGCGCTCGCCGGACGCATCATCACCGCATTGTCGCGGCCCTACGACGTCGATCACTATACGCTGCATATCGGCGCCAGCATCGGGCTTGCCTTCGGGCCGCGCGACGGGCGCACGTCGGAGATGCTGATCCGGTCCGCCGATCTGGCGCTCTATCGCGCCAAGGATGCCGGTCGCGGTGTGTTTCGCGTCTACGAACCCGCGCTTTACGTCCAGGCGGAGGAGCGGCGGGTGCTTGAGATCGCGCTGCGCGGCGCACTCGATCGGGGTGAGATGTCCCTCGCCTATCAGCCGATCATCGACACGCAGGGCGGCATGCTGCGCGGCTTCGAGGCGCTGCTGCGCTGGGAAAGCCCGGAGTTCGGCATGGTCCCGCCGTCCCGCTTCATCCCGCTCGCCGAAGACGCACGGATCATCGCGCAGATCGGCGCCTGGGTCCTGCGCACCGCCTGCGCCGAAGCCGCGAGTTGGCCGGAGGGTCTGCGCATCGCCGTCAACGTATCGCCGGTCCAGCTGCAGAATGACGGTTTCGTCACGACCGTCGCGACCGTGCTCGCCGACAGCGGACTGTCAGCCGACCGGCTCGAGCTCGAGGTTACCGAGGGCGTCTTCCTGCGCGAGGATCGTGGCGCGACGACGACCCTCGCGCGTATCCTCGACCTTGGCGTACGCCTGAGCCTCGATGATTTCGGCATTGGCCACTCGTCGCTGGGCTATCTCAGCCGCACCCGCTTTTCCTCGATCAAGATCGACGGCAGCTTTGTCCGTGCCGCAGCGCGCGGCGGCCGTGAGGCGCTGGCGATCATCCGCGCGGTGGTCGCGCTCGCGCAAAGCCTCGACATCGCGACCATCGCCGAAGGCGTGGAGACGCAGGACGAGCGCCAGCTTGTCGCGGCACTCGGCTGTACGCACGCGCAAGGCGATCTGTTCGGCCGCGCGCTCCCCGTCACCGAAACCCGCACGCTGGCGGAGCGCGACTGGACTGATTCGGCCGCGGCCTGATGTCGCAATGACGCGTCAGCCGAGCATCCCGGCATAGCTTTGCAGCGGCGGCGGCAGCAGGATCGCCCGGGCCAGACACCCCCGACGACGACGACCAGCGCGCACAGGCTGATCTGCATCGACCTGCGCCGGTCGTGCACCCGATCAGCGCCAGAAGGCTTTCCGGTCGAGCAGCGCCGAGTGCGCCGCGGCAGCGCGGTCGAGCCGCTTGGCGTGTTTGCGATCGTCGACCAGCGCCGCTTCATTATCCTCCATCCCCAGCCGGGCGAGGATCGCGGGCACCGTTGCCGCGTCGTTCAGCGTGCCGAGCCGGTCCTGCAGCGTTTCGAGCGTCGAGACGAACTTGGCCTGCCGCTTTTGCTGCGCCGTATCGGCGAACAGGTCCGCGAAGAATTCCGTCGCATAGCGCAGCGTCTTGGCGTCCTTGCGGATCGCATGGCGTTCGTCGTCCGTCAGCAGCGCGAGCGATGGCGCGCCAATCTTGAGCGCCTTGCGTCGCTTGCGGAGCGCCGCCGCTGCAAATTCGCGGGCGGGCGCCTCGCGCACCTCCCGCGTCGCGTCCGCCGTCGACCAGTCGCCGACCGCAAGCCACTGCGTCAGATCGAGCATCACCGCCCGCACGCGCGACGACTCCAGCGCCACATCGACCTCGTCATAGGCCAGACCGCGCGCCGCCTCGATCCGGTCAAAGACGTCCCCCGCGCCCAGCTTCGCCGCCGCCATGTCCGCCAGCACGTCGAGATCGCGCGCCTGCCCCAGCGTCTGCGCCAGCCAGCGCAGCTCGGACCGGAAATGGGCCGTCTGCTCGCGTCCCAGCACGCGCTTGAAGAGCCCGAGCGCGGCGCGCGTCCGCCGCAACGCGACACGCGCCTGGTGCAGCGCTTCCGGCGCGCGCGTCTCGAGCAGGATCGTCTCGTTCAGCCGATAATGCCGCAGGCAGGCGCCAATAACCATCCGGAGCGCCTCGATCGTCGTCGCGTCGCCATCGAGCGATACCGGCTCGGCCTTGAAGGCGCGACGCACCGGCCCGGTCAGGCCGTAACCGCGCTCGGACTTGGTCACGACGCCGAGCCGCAGCGGCACCATATCCGCGATCCGGCGGGCCAGCGTGAACAGCGCGGTCGGGTCGCCGCGCTTGAGTTCGATCTCGACTTCGCAGACCGGCGACTGCCGCTCGCCAACCCGGACCATCCCGCGGTCCAGCACGAGCTCGATCTCCGCCCCGTTCTCGCTGATCTCCCAGCTGCGTCGTTCCACCGACACGGTGAAGGCCGGCGCGAGCCGTTCGGTCGTCCCGTCGAGCAGCGCGAAGACCGGCGTGGTGTCGTCGAGACGCGGACGATCGTCCATGACCGGCCGTTCCCATTCGGGGCGTGAAAACAGCCCGGCGCCCTTTGCCGGGTCGATCTTGATCGTCTGGATCCGCGTATCGCCCGCGCGCCGGATCCGCAGCGACGCGCCGTGCTTCCGTAGCGTTTGCTCGGGCGTGTCGAAATAGATCGCCTCGAGCATCGTGGTACGGGTCGCCTCATCCGACGGCAGTTCGCGCGCGACCTGGTCCGCGGCGTCCGCCGTCAGGACGAGCTTCAATTCAACTTCCTGCATCATCCGCGTATCCGATCTGCGTCCCCCCTCGACATAACGCATATCGGCGATTGAAGGGCCAACCGGATGTGCCCGCTGCGGCTAGCTTGGCAGCTCGTCGCGGCGGCCACGGCCGTCATGGACGGTGCGGATGATGCTGCTGACACTGACCGGGGGCGTCGGGATGTGCAGCGCCTGCGTCGGTGTACCGATCACCGCCGCGCGGGCACGCAGGCTGGATTTCAGGAACAACGTCTCCGATGCGAGGAAACGCCGCGGCGTCGTGCCGAGGAACGTTGTCGCGTCGCGCAGGAAATGGGACGCGTCGAAATAGCTGCTGTCGATCGCCGAATAATCGACATGGCCATCGGGCCGGATCAGCCGGATGAACGACCGCAGGAAGCGCGCGCGCCGCAACAGCATCTTGGGCAGCATACCGAAATGGCGGGTGGCGAGCCGCCTGAGCGCGTGCGTCTCGATCCCCAGCCGGTCGGCGACATCCTGCATCTCGATCACCCCGTCGGTCACCGTCAGCGCGGCGAATGCACGGATCAGTTCCTCCTGCGGGTGCCGGCGCTGGAACAGCGGTTCCAGCACGTCGTCTAGGAACGGCTTGATCATCGCATCGTCGGACAGCGCGTCGAGCCCCGTCGTCAGCCGGCGCGACACTTCCGGACCGAGCAGCGTCTCGAGCGGCACGATGCGGTTGCGGAAATCACCCGCCAGCCGCGACGTCATCCGGGACCAGCCGATCGCGCTGATTCCGATCCCGACCGCGACGCCGCCATGCGTGACGGTGCGAAACGCGCGGCTGGTCGGGCCGTAGAGACTGGCGCGCTCGAGCGGCCCGAACCGGTGGTTGCCGATCGCCACGGTGATCGGCCCCGCATCCGCCAGAATAGAAATCATAACTGGTGCAGGTAGATACCAGTTGACGAGCGGATTGCGATCACTGGCCGAATAGATCGCATATCCGGTCAGGCATTCGGCAAGGTTTGCCTGGGGCAAGTCATACCGCATCCGCATTCCCGGTGGCATCGCAAATTTTTCCGGCGATACACCCGGAGAGTGTGTTCCACCAAAAACTTGATCTACGTTCATACCACCCACTCGTTTCTGTACGGAAGTATCCGCGCGCTTGCGGCCTATGGCTATACTGCTTTGCAGCGAAATGCTAGTTGTCCTATAATCTGGCTTAGTATTGATTGGCTTCAATACTTTGCCCGTTCTTCGCCGGGTCTCGACATTGAAGACCGGCCACCGCCGCCGCCGTCCCGATGATGGACGTCGCGCTCGCGCCGCCTCGCGCGGCACAGCAGGGATGCGGGATTGATGGGGTTGACACTGGTATCGGCATCGCTTCTCGGTGCCGCCGAACCCATCAGGAAAGAACAGCGATGACAGTGATCGTAACCGGCGCCGCCGGCTTCATCGGCATGCATGTCGCGGACGCGTTGCTGGCACGTGGCGAGACGGTGTTCGGCATCGACGAATGCAACGCCTATTACGACCCCGCGCTCAAGGCGGCGCGGCTCGCCTATCTGCGTGACCGGCACGGCGCGGCCTTCACCTTCGCCAAGCTCGATTTCGCGGATACGCCCGCGCTCGACGCGGCGGTGGCAGGCCTCGACATCGACCGGATCGTCCATCTCGGTGCGCAGGCCGGCGTCCGCTACTCGATCGAGAATCCGATGGCCTATGCCCGGGCCAATCTGGTCGGGCATCTCAACATCCTCGAACTCGCGCGCGCGCGGCAAGTCCGGCACCTGGTCTACGCCTCGTCCTCGTCGGTCTATGGCGGCAATGACAGCGTGCCCTTCCGCGTCGAGGATCGCACCGACCGCCCGCTGTCGCTCTATGCCGCGACGAAGAAGTCGAACGAGCTGATGAGCGAGAGCTACGCGCATCTCTATCGCCTGCCGCAGACCGGGCTGCGCTTCTTCACCGTCTACGGCCCCTGGGGTCGTCCCGACATGATGATGTGGATCTTCACCAAGGCGATCCTCGCCGGCGACCCCATTCCGGTGTTCAATGCAGGCCGGATGGAGCGCGACTTCACCTATATCGACGACATCGTCGCCGGCATCGTCGCCGCGCTCGATGCGCCGCCTGCGGATGACGGCCAGGCGAAGCCCGGCGGCAGCATGGGGCCGCACCGCGTCTACAATATCGGCAACAGTCGCGCCGAACAGCTCGGCGAGGTCATCGACGTGCTCGAGCAGGCGATCGGTCGCAAGGCGATCCGCCAGGACCTGCCGATGCAGGCGGGCGATGTCGTGCGCACCTGCGCCGATGTCAGCGCGATCGGCAACGATCTCGGCTTCGCCCCCACCACCAGCATCACCGAGGGCGTGCCACGCTTCATCCGATGGTATCGCGACTATCACGGCGTCTAGGCGTTAGGATGGTCGAGACCGAACCCCGAGCCCACCCTTTTGATGCACGGAGCAGCCCGATGACCGACGCCCCGACCTATACCCCCCCGGCAATCTGGACCTGGAACCGCGACAATGGCGGCCGGTTCGCCGCGATCAACCGGCCGGTTGCCGGATCGACGCATGACAAGGAGCTGCCGGTCGGGCGCCACCCGCTGCAGCTCTATTCGCTCGGCACGCCGAACGGGGTGAAGGTCACGATCATGCTCGAGGAGCTGCTCGCGCTCGGCCATGCCGGCGCCGAATATGACGCCTGGCTGATCCGGATCAACGAAGGCGACCAGTTCGGCAGCGGCTTTGTCGAGATCAATCCCAATTCCAAGATCCCGGCGCTCATGGATCGCAGCGGCACGACGCCGCTGCCGATCTTCGAATCCGGCGCGATCCTGATGCATCTCGCGGAGAAATTCGGCGCGTTCCTGCCGACCGAACCGGCAGCGCGCGCGACCTGCTTGTCCTGGCTGTTCTGGCAGGTCGGCAGCGGCCCGTTCGTCGGCGGCGGCTTCGGCCATTTCTACGCCTATGCGCCGGTCAAGATCGAGTATGCGATCGACCGGTTCGCGATGGAGGCCAAGCGCCAACTCGACGTGCTCGACCGGCGTCTTGCCGACAGCGCGTATCTGGCCGGTGCCGCCTATACGATCGCCGACATGGCCGCCTGGCCTTGGTACGGGGCGCTGGTCCAGGGCCAGCTCTACGACGCCGGTGAGTTCCTTCAGGTCCAGGACTATCCGAACGTGAAGCGCTGGGCGGATGCGATCGGCGCACGCCCCGCGGTCCAGCGTGGCCGCATGGTCAACCGCGTCATGGGCGATCCTGCAAGCCAGCTCCACGAACGCCATGACGCCACGGATTTTGCGACCCGTACACAGGACAAGTTAAGCCCGCCATCATGAATGGCGCTATAAATGCTGTGGTGCAGCATTACTGAAAACATTGCGCGCGATTAGTGTATTTGGAGAAGTTTGCCCAAGTAATCCATTTAGTTGCAACTTTATCTCCCAGCTCCCGTTCCTTGAACCGTTGTGCACACAGGATCGCCCGCCAGAGGCGATCGAGGCCGACCGTGTGCCGACGTGCCTGGTTCAGGGAGATGAAGCCAATGACCCAATCAACCCATCTGATCGATGCTCTCGATGCCCGTGTCGAACGGCGCAACGACCGGCGTGAGTTCTTCAAAAATGCACTTGGTGCGGCTGCGATGACGGCAGCCGGAGCGACCGCTCTGTCCCTCTCGAGCGCAGCCGCGGCACAGTCGGTAACCGACGCCGACGTCCTGAACTTCGCGCTCAACCTCGAATATCTCGAGGCGCAATTCTACTCCTATGCAGCCTATGGCACAGGACTCGACAATGCTCTGCTGACCGGCAGCGGTACGCAGGGTGCGGTTCGTGGCGGCCGCAAGGTCGCGTTCACCGATCCCATCGTCGAGCAATATGCACGCGAAATCGCACAGGACGAGATCGCGCATGTCAGGTTCCTTCGCACTGCGCTCGGCAGCTCGACGGTGTCGCAGCCGGTGATCGACGTCAGCGTTTCGCCGACCAGCGCCTTCTCGGTCGCCGCGCAGGCCGCCGGGCTCGTGCCTGCCGGCACCGCTTTCGATCCCTATGCCTCTGACGAGGCGTTCCTGCTCGGCGCGTTCATCTTCGAGGACGTCGGCGTCACCGCCTACAAGGGTGCCGCCCCCTTGCTCACGAACAAGACGTTCCTCGATGCCGCGGCCGGCCTGCTCGCGGTCGAGGCCTATCATGCCGCGATCGTCCGCACGACGCTGTACGGCAAGGGTATCGACGTGCCGTCGTTGCGCACCTCCGCCGATGCCATTTCGCGCGCGCGCGACAGCCTCGACGGTGGTGGTGCCAACACGACGATCTTCGGCGCGAACGATATCGATCAGGGGATCTCGTCCTACAGCGCGACGCCGATCAACCTGTCCGCCACCCAGGCGGCGGTGACCGTGTCGAACATCGTGCCGCTGGACGCCGACGGTGTCGCCTATAGCCGCTCGGTGAGCCAGGTGCTCAACATCGTGTACCTGAACAGTGGCGCAGTGGCCGCGGGCGGGTTCTTCCCGGCAGGCATGAACGGCAACATCAAGACGAGCACCGCAGCAGCCTGAACCGCTTCAGCTCTGCCGTCAGCTTTCTTTGCTATTCAGGGGATTAACCCAATGACCGACCTCAATACCAAGCT
Organism: Sphingomonas sp. CFBP9019; assembly: GCF_034045155.1. Taxonomy (NCBI): domain Bacteria; kingdom Pseudomonadati; phylum Pseudomonadota; class Alphaproteobacteria; order Sphingomonadales; family Sphingomonadaceae; genus Sphingomonas; species Sphingomonas sp. CFBP9019. The sequence goes on from NZ_JAXCWK010000003.1 coordinate 419,291, forward strand.
CGAAATATTCGACGCCATCGCCGCCCGGCGCAACGAACGCCGCGGCTTCCTGCGCTTTGCCGGTGGCAGTGCGCTCGCCGTCGGCGGTGCCTCGCTGCTCGCGGCCTGCGGTAACGACGATGCCGATCTGGCGCCGTCGCCGACGCCCACGCCGACACCCGCGACGGGATCCGCCATCACCGATGCCGACGTGCTGAACTTCGCGCTCAACCTCGAATATCTCGAGGCGCAGTTCTACGCATTCGCGACGTTCGGCGTTGGCCTCAACGCCAGCCTGCTGACCGGTACCGGGACTCAGGGGGGCGTGACGGGTGGTCGACAGGTGCCGTTCCAGGACGCGATCGTCCGTGAATATGCGCGCGAAATCGCCATCGACGAAGTCGCGCACGTCGCCTTTCTGCGCCGGGCACTCGGCACCGCCGCGGTCGCACAGCCTGCACTGGACATCTCTGCCGGCACCGCGGCTGCGCCGGGCGCCTTCACCTTGGCCGCACGTGCGGCACGTGTCGTACCGGATACGGGCGTGTTCGATCCGTATGCCGACGACAACAGCTTCCTGCTCGGCGCGTTCATCTTCGAGGATGTCGGCGTCTCGGCGTATAAGGGCGGCGCAACGCTGATCGGCAACAAGACCTATCTCGAGGCGGCCGCCGGCATCCTCGCGGCAGAGGCGTATCACGCCGGCCTGATCCGCACGATCCTGTATCGCAAGGGATTGCAGACGCCGTCGCTGCGTACCGCCGCAAACCAGATCAGCGACGCGCGCGACAGCCTGGACGGCACCGTCACCAACGCCACGACGGGCATCATCGGCGACATCGATCAGGGCATCACCGGCATGGATCCAACCGTGTCGAACATCGTCCCGACCGACGCCAACGGCCTGGCGTTCAGCCGGTCGGTCGCACAGGTGCACAACATCGCCTATCTGACCAACACCGCAAAGATCGGCGGGGGCTTCTTCCCCAACGGCACCAACAACCGCACCGATGCACTGCGCACCAGCGGCGCCAACGCGTGATCGTCGTCACGAACTGAAACAGGACAACCTGGGCCGCGGCGCACATCGGGCGCGTCGCGGCCCCTCGTTTGGGGAACGACCATGAAGCATTCCATGAAACTGACCACGCTCGCCGGCCTCGCCGTCGCGGGTGTTTTTGCCGTTCCGGCCGCCGCGCAGGAAACCACCGCGGATCGTCCGTTCTCGGGCGTCTATATCGGTGCGGCCGGTGGGTATGACGTGCAGGGCAATGACGTCGGCTCGTCGATCCTGTTCGACCGCAACGGCGACGGCGCTTTCAACGACAGCGTCAACACCATCACCGGCGCCAACGCCTTCTCGCCGGGCTTCTGCAACGGCTCGGCGCGTACCGGTGCCGCGGCTTCCGGCTGCCGTAACGACGACGATGGCTGGGCCTATTATGGTCGTGCAGGCCTCGACGTTCAGCGCGGCAACATCGTCGTCGGTGTCGTCGGCGAATTCGGCACGAGCGACATCACCGACAGCACGTCGGGCTTCTCGACCACGCCTGCGAGCTACACGATGGCGCGCAAGCTGAAGTGGGAAGCGTCCGCCCGCGGCCGCCTGGGCTATGCGGCCAACACCACGCTGTTCTACGGCACGTTCGGTGCGGGCTATGCCAAGATCGACAATCTGTTCTTCACGACAAACACGGCGAACGCGTTTTCGGCGACTGGCTCGAAGAACCAGTGGGGCATTCTCGGCGGCGGCGGCATCGAGCAGAAGCTGACCAAGAACATCTCGATCGGCATGGAATACATGTTCCACCAGTATCAGGATGACGATGCGCGCGTTCGCGTGACGGCGGGCACGGCACTGGCCGGCAGCCCGGTTCTGCTGGCGAACAACCCGTTCCTGATCGCGCCAAACACCAGCGGCACCGATTTCCGCCGCAGCGACGAGAAGTTCCGCTGGCACAGCCTGCGCGCCACGGCGGCGTTCCGGTTCTGAGCCCATGCGCTGCCAGCATCGCGTGATGCTGGCAGCGCATAGCGTCCGGCGAGCCTAGAGCCCCTCGCCCCCGACCCATTGCGCATTCGACAGGCGCCTGGCCAGATCCCAGCTTTGCTGCCGGATATCGGGAACCGCGACGACCTCCCACAATCCGCCGCGGGTCATCGGCCCGATACAGTGAAGCCGCTGTTCGGCATGCCCGTCGCGGCCGATCGCCTGTGACTGGGCATCGACGTCGACCCCGAGACGAAGCGGATCGGGCCGGATCGCCCCGTCCGCGATCAAATGCCGGATCAGCGGCTCGCTCGATCGCATCAGATCACCCTGCGGCCCGGTACAGTTCACGATCCGCGCCGCCCGCGTGACGACCGCCTGGTCCGTGCCGCGGGGTCGCCAATTTAGATCCACAGCATCACCGGCTGCCGCGGCGGACACGATCTTCCCCGCTGTGAACCGGAGCCGCCCGGTCGAGACCAACGCATCGACCCGGTCCGCGACCTCCGGCGCCAGCCGATGCCGGTGGACGTCCCAATAGGGTCGCGCGTGCCGCAGGAACCGTGCGCGCTGCGATGTCGGGGCGGCCGCCCAGAGCATCTGGGTCACGGGGCGAAGCTCGTCGACCGCCGCGCGCCAGCCATCCGCCTTGGCACGATCGCGGACGTGCCGGACGATCGCCGACAAATCCCCCTGCGGCTTGTCGAGGACCCGCGCGGGCGGCGCGCCATCGACATGCCGCCGCGGTGAGAGCCCGCGCCGCGACACCGCCAGGATCTGTCCCGAAAACCCGCCGGCATCGAGCAGCAGCGCGGCGTCGATCGCGGTCAACCCGGTCCCGACCAGCACGACCGTGTCGTCCGGCCCGAGCCCCTCGCCAATGTCCGACGCCCAGGGATCCGCGCTATAGCGTCCGGGCGGAAGGTCGTCGGGGTTGAGCCCCGGCGGCGTGTGCGGCGGCAGGTTGCCGAGCGCGAGCACCGCACTGTCCGCGGCAATCGCGCTGCCATCCGCCATCGTCACCGCAAGCCTGTCGGTGCTGGCGAAGTCGATCGCGCAGACCTCGCCTTGCGCAAGCACCAGCCGTCCCGCCGATTGCGCGATCGTCGCGTCGAGCATCTCGCGCAGATACAGGCCGTAGGTCGTGCGCGGCACGAACGTCTTGCGGTCGCCGTCGCCGCGCGCTTCGAGCCAGCGGACGAAATGGTCGGGATCGTCGGGGAGCGCGCTCATGTTGCCCGCGCGCACGTTGAGCAGGTGGCTCGGATGCGCCGCGCTATACGCGACGCCGCGTGCGAGCTGGCGCTGGCGCCGCTCGACCAAAGTCGCGCGCGGTCCGCCGTGCCGCATCAGGTTGATCGCCAGCAACGTGCCCGAAAAACCGCCCCCGACGATGACGACATGATCGTCCGGTCCCGCGATACGTGTCATCCTGCCCCCATTTGCCGCAAAATCATCGTGCCCGCTCGATAGGCGCAAAGCGGCCCGACGCACAGCCGGCACGCGCAACGCACGGGGAACATAGAAGGATTGCACAAACGACAGCGCTGTTGCACTTTCTCGTCCATGGCCTGCCGGTCCCGGTCTGGCCCTCCCCCGGAGATCGCCCTGTGAAATCGAAGTTCGCCGTTCTTGTCTCGCTGATCGCCATCGCCGCCGCCACGCCCGCCACCGCGCAGGACCTTCACGCCTGTATCGACGAGGCGTGTACGCTCGAATCGATCCTGCCGCAGGACGCGGCATCGGGCACGCCCGCAGCCGATGCGGCGGCCGCGACGCGCTATGGCCGCTGGGGCTTCGACCTTGCCGGCATGGACAAGAGCGTGAAGCCCGGCAACGACTGGTTCGACTATGTGAACGGCAGCTGGGTCAAGAGAACGCAGATCCCGGCGGACCGCTCGTCCTACGGCGCCTTCGCGGTACTGCGCGACCTGTCCGAGGCACGCATGCGCACGCTGGTCGAGGGCTATAAGCCCGGCGACGCCGCCAACCCCGATCGCGCCAAGGTCGCGACGCTCTACCAAGGCTTCATGGACGAAGCCGCGATCGAACGCGCTGACGCTGCACCGCTGTTGCAGCGGCTCGCCCCGGTCAAGGCCGCGACGACGAAGGACGATGTCGCGGTGCTGATGGGCAAGTCGATGGGCGGGTTCGGCGCCAGCTTCTTCGGTCCCGGCGTCAACGACGACGCGAAGCAGCCCGACGTCTATGCGCTGTATCTGCGCCAGTCGGGCCTGGGGCTCGGCGACCGCGACCTGTATCTTGATCCGAAATTCGCGCCGCAGGTCGTGCGCTACCAGGCCTATGTCGCGCAGATGCTCGGCATGGCGAACTGGCCGAACGCGCAGGCCGCCGCGGCAAAGATCGTCGCGATGGAGACGCGGATCGCGCAGGCGCACTGGACCCGCGCGCAGAGCCGCGACCGCGACAAGACCTACAACCCGATGACGCTCGCGCAGCTTCAGGCGCAGGCGCCGGGCTTCCCCTGGGCCAAGTTCTGGACTGCCGCGGGCATCGACAAGGCCAACCGCGCGATCGTCGCGCAGAACACCGCCTTTCCGAAGATCGCCGAGGTCTTCGCCACCACCGACCTCGACACGCTGAAGGCCTGGCAGGCGTTCCGCACCGCCGACGACATCGCGCCCCTGCTGTCGAAGCGGTTCGTCGACGCCAATTTCGACTTCCGCTCGAAATTCCTCAACGGCCAGCCGCAGCAGCGCGATCGCTGGAAGCGCGGGATCGGCGTTACCGAACGCGCGCTGGGCGAGGCGATCGGCCGCGATTACGTCGCGCTCTATTTCCCGCCGGCTTCGAAGACCAAGATGGACGAACTCGTCGGCAACCTGCGGATCGCACTGCGCGGGCGGATCGACGGTCTGCCCTGGATGGGTGCCGCGACCAAGCAGGAGGCGCAGGCCAAGCTCGCCAATTTCAGCGTGAAGGTCGGCTATCCCGACAAATGGCGTGACTATAGCGCGCTGCAGATCACCCCGGGCGACCTGATCGGCAATGTCGAGCGCGCCGGGCGGTTCGAATGGGACTATCGCCGCAACCGCATGGGCGGCCCGGTCGACAAGGCCGAATGGGGCATGACCCCGCAGACCGTGAACGCCTATTACAACTCGGTGAAGAACGAGATCGTCTTCCCCGCAGCGATCCTCCAGCCGCCGTTCTTCGATCCGGATGCCGATCCCGCGGTCAATTACGGCGGCATCGGCGGCGTGATCGGGCATGAGATCAGCCACGGCTTCGACGACCAGGGTCGCAAGTCCGACGGCAAGGGCGTGCTGCGCGACTGGTGGACCGCGCAGGATGCCGCCAAGTTCGAGGCACAGGCGGTCAAGCTCGGCGCGCAGTACGAGGCCTATACCTTCGAAGGCCTGCCCGGCGTGAAGATCAACGGCCGCGCCTCGATGGGCGAGAATATCGGCGATCTCGGGGGCGTGCTGATCTCGCTTGACGCCTATCACACCTCGCTCGGCGGCAAGCCTGCGCCGGTGCTCGACGGCTATAGTGGCGACCAGCGCTTCTTCCTCGGCTGGGGTCAGGTCTGGCGCACGCTGTTCCGCACCGAGGCGCTGCGCCAGCAGCTCGTCAGCGATCCCCATTCGCCGGGGCAGATCCGTGCGATCAACCCGCTGCGCAACGTCGACGCCTGGTACAAGGCGTTCGACGTGAAGCCCGGGGACGCGCAATATCTCGCGCCCGCGGACCGCGTCCGGATCTGGTAAGGCCGCAAGCCCGCCGCCGGACACAAAAAATCCGGCGGCGGGCCAAGGTCGGGGCGGCGGGGCTCCGTCCTGTCAACGAGGGTGGCGGTGTTCCTGCTCGTCCGTCGTCATCCTCGCCCCCCGACCGTCGACGGCCGGGACGCGGTCAGCGCATCGCCTGGTTCAGGAATGCCACGCTGTCCGAGAGTACCGGCGCCTTGCCGCGGAACGGCTTGGACAGCGCCATCGCCACATCCTCGTGGCTGAGCCCCGGATAGTCGACATGCCGCACCGGTGCATCGAGCGCGGTGAGCTTTGCCGTCAGGTTGTCGGCGTTGTGCGCCTTCACCTGCGTGTCGTCGCCCGCCGACACGAGCAGCATTGGCGGCGCATCGCGTCGCGCGAAGTGGATCGGCTGGGTCATCACCGGATCCGCCGCCCCCTGCATCGCATCGATCGCGCGCCTGGCGGTGAACGGGTAGAAGTCATAGGGCCCGCACAACCCGACCGCGGCCTTGATGATCCGCGGATCGACACCTTCGGCACGCAACCAGCGCGGGTCGAGCGTCAGCATCGCGACCGTATACGCCCCCGCGGAGTGACCGGCGACGGCGATCCGGTTCGGGTCGCCGCCCGACGCCTCGATATGATCGCGCGTCCACTTCACCGCCTCGGCGCCATCCTGCAGGAAGGCGGGGAAGCGGACGTCGGGAACCTTGCGGTAATCGGGCATGACGACGACGTAGCCCGCCTTCGCATAGGCGCGCGCGGCAAACGCATAGGCGCTACGCGACCCGTGCACCCAGCCGCCGCCATACCAGAAGATCAGCACCGGCAGCCCCGTCTTCGCGCCGCCCGATGGCCGCCACACGTCGAGTTTCTGGCCATGCGTGCCGAACGGAACGCCCTCCCGCACCCGCGCAGTGCCGCGGCCGCCGCCCATTACCCCATCGAGCACGCTGAGCGTGCCGGGCCCCGCAGTGAACGCCGTGCCCGCAATCAGGATCACGACCAGCGCGATGACAATGGCAACGCGGCGCATCAGCGGCGGAAATCTGCGGTAATCGATCCGCTGGCCGCCAGTTCGGCCTCGTGCCCGGCCTCGCGCCACGTCTCGCCGAGCGCGGCGTCTTCCCATTCGCGCATCGCCGGATGCGCGATGATCCGCTCGACCCATGCAAGGCCCTGCGGACCGACATCGATCCCGTAGGTGCGGACGCGAAACGCGACAGGCGCAAAGAAGGCGTCGACGGCGGTAAAGTCGGCGCCTGCGAGCCAGGGCCCGCCGAACCGGTCGAGACCTTCCGCCCAGAGTTCGGTGACGCGCGCGACGTTGCGGTCGAGCGCGTCACTGCCGCGGACCGGATCGACGCGGACGCCGACGTTCATCGTCCGCTCGTTGCGCAATGCCGCGAACCCGCCATGCATCTCTGCCGCCGCGCAGACCGCCCAGGCGCGCGCATCGCCATCGGACGGCCAGACGCCGTCGTGCCGCTCGGCGAGGTAGAGCGCGATACCCAGCGAATCCCACACCGTCCGCTCGCCATCGATCAGCACCGGCACCTGCCCGGTCGGCGAGAACAGCCGGAACGCATCGTAATTCTCGGGCGCGAGGAAGGGTTCGATCCGATCCTCGAACGCGATCCCCAGCGCCCGCATCAACACCCACGGCCGAAGCGACCAGCTGGAATAATTCCGGTTCGCGGTGACGAGCGTATAGCCCATCAGGCGGTATAGCGCGCGGTGGTCTTGGCCGCGACCTCGTCCGCGGTCACGCCGGGCGCGAGTTCGACCAGCCTGAACGGCGCATCATGGTCGCTACGCTGGAACACCGCCAGGTCGGTGACGATCATGTCGACCACGTTCTTGCCGGTCAGCGGCAGCGAGCAGGACGGGATGAACTTAGGCGTCCCGTCCTTGGCGGTGTGATCCATGACGACGATGATCTGCTTGACGCCCGCGACCAGATCCATGGCGCCGCCCATGCCCTTGATCATCTTGCCCGGGATCATCCAGTTGGCGATGTCGCCGTCTTCGCTGACCTCCATCGCGCCGAGCACGGTCAGGTCGATATGCCCGCCGCGGATCATCGCAAAGCTGTCGGACGAGCTGAAATAGACCGACGAGGGCAGTTCGCTGATCGTCTGCTTGCCCGCGTTGATCAGGTCGGCATCTTCCTCGCCCGCATAGGGGAACGGCCCGATCCCGAGCATCCCGTTCTCCGACTGGAGCGTGACCGTCATGCCGTCGGGAATGTTGTTCGCGACGAGCGTCGGGATGCCGATGCCGAGATTGACGTAATAGCCGTCCTTGAGTTCCTGTGCGGCCCGCGCCGCCATCTGGTTGCGATCCCACGGCATCAGTTGAGCGTTCCTTCCTGGATGGTGGTGATGGTCGTGACCTGGTCGCGCAGTTCGGCGCTGACGCCGTCGACGATCGCCTGCAGCGCGGCATCCTCGGCGATGCCCCAGGTGCCCGCATAGGCGCGGGCGGCGTGACGGATCGTGTCGGCGAGGAGGTAGCCGAACACCGTCGGATCCTCGAGGATGCCCGCGTCGATCAGCACGTTGCTGCCCGCATTGTTGGTGATCCAGATCCGCGCGACCTCGACCGATTCGTCCGTCAACGCGGCGCCGGGATCGAGCTTGATCGCGTTGGGGTGGTCGGTCATCAGTGGATTCCCTGTGTCGGCGCCCAGTGGATCGCGGGCGGAAAGACCTCGTCACGGCTACCTTTCAGCGCGGTGCCGTAGACGGGGTTCGGCAGCACGAACCACCCTGCCCCCCATTTCGCCGTGATCGCGGGCGACTGCACCACCGCACGCCGCGCGGCGGGGGTCTGGCCTGCGTTGAACAGGTCGCTGAAATCGCCGAGCTGGTCGCCGCCCATCGCGACGACGCAATAGCGCGCGGCGATCGTCGCGCGGCGGCCGTCCTTCTTTGATCCGGTCGCGTCGTCGCCGGCGAGGAACAAGGTCTCGCCGTGGCGGGCGGGGCCAAGGCCCGCGGCTTCGATCGCCGCCTGCGTCTGTGCGGCATTGGCGGCGGCGCGGTTGGAGTTGAAGACCACCGTCACGCCCATCGCGCGCAACTGCGTCAGTGCGGCAAGCGCGCCGGGAACGGGCGCGACCTGCTTGATGCCGGTGCGCTCCCACTCCTGCCAGCGCGGTTCGGACCAGGGCCGCCCCGTGGACGCATCATATTCGAAGCCGAGATTGAGCAGCACGGTCTCGTCGACGTCGAACACCACGGCCTTGGGCTTGCTGCCGCATGCGGTCCAGCGCGGCGCGGCGAGCGTCGCGCCTGGCGCGAGGACGACCGATGTCGGCGTGCGCTGCGCACGGACATAGCCGACAAGCGCGTTCCATGCCTGGATGCTGGCGGCGGCGGCCTCGCCCGAGGCGTAGAGATACTGCATGCCCGCCGGGACGCCGTCGACGGTCACCGGTGCGGAGACGATCGCGGTCGGCGAGGTCACGCTGACGCACCCTTGCAGAACCAGTGCCCCTGCGAGCGCAGCGGTCCAGGAAAAATGGCTGCGTTTGCGGCACATTATCGGGCCTGGTTTCACGCGGAGACCCGCTCGCGGACGGTGCGGAATTCGATCTTCTTGTCGTAGGGCGCACCGACGATCATCCGCTTCACATAGATCCCCGGCAGGTGGATAGTATCGGGATCGAGGCTGCCAACGGGAACGATCTCCTCGACCTCGGCGACGCAGATCTTGCCCGCGGTGGCCATCGGCTGGTTGAAGTTGCGCGCGGTCTTGCGGAAGATCAGGTTGCCGCTCTCGTCCGCCTTCCAGCCCTTGATGATGCTCAGGTCCGCACGGATGCCCCGTTCGAGGATATAATCCTGCCCGTCGAAGCTCTTCACCTCCTTGCCCTCCGCCACCAGGGTGCCGACGCCGGTCTTGGTGTAGAAGCCGGGGATGCCCGCGCCGCCCGCGCGGCAGCGCTCGGCAAGCGTCCCCTGCGGGCAGAATTCGACCTCGAGCTCGCCGCTCAGATATTGCCGCTCGAATTCCTTGTTCTCGCCGACATAGGACGAGATCATCTTCTTCACCTGGCGCGAACGGAGCAGCTTGCCGAGACCCTGCCCGTCGATCCCGGCATTGTTGCTCGCGATCGTCAGGTCCTTGACGCCCGACGCCTCGATCGCGTCGATCAGCCGCTCGGGGATGCCGCACAGCCCGAACCCGCCCGCGCAGATCGTCATCCCGTCGAACAGCACACCCTCGAGTGCCGCCGCCGCGTCGGTGTAGCGCTTGTTCGCCATGCATCCTCCTATCGTCTTTACCGCGGCATAATGCGCCGGGCAGTGGACGGCAATGTCGGGCGGGCGTTCTCGACTTGGTGACGATTGCCGGGCTACGGTGGCGGCAGGAGATTGTCATGACCCAGCGTACCGGCGGCCAAATTCTCGTCGACCAACTCGTCGCACAAGGCTGCGACCGTATTTTCACCGTGCCCGGCGAAAGCTTCCTCGCGGTGCTCGACGCGCTGCACGACACGCCCGCCATCGAGACGGTGGTGTGCCGGCAGGAAGGCGGCGTGGCGTTCATGGCGTGCGCGGACGGCACGCTGACGCACCGCCCCGGTATCGCCTTCGTCACGCGCGGGCCCGGTGCGACCAACGCATCGATCGGCGTGCATGTCGCGATGCAGGACTCCCAGCCGATGATCCTGTTCGTCGGCGATATCGACCGCGGCACGCGTGACCGCGAGGCGTTCCAGGAGATTGATTTTCAGGCGATGTTCGCGCCCATCGCCAAATGGGCGGCGCGGATCGACGATGCCCGGCGGATCCCCGAATATGTCGCGCGCGCGTATGCGACCGCGATGTCGGGCCGCCCCGGGCCGGTGGTGCTCGCACTCCCAGAAGACATGCTGCTGGACGTGGTCGAGGCGGTCGACCGACCGCGGGTCGAGCGCGTCGCGCAGGCGTGCGACGCGGACATGATGGACCTGCTCGCGGATCTGCTGACGACCGCCGAGCGGCCGGTGGCGATCGTCGGCGGCGCGGGCTGGGATGCGGCTGCGTCGGGGGCGTTCTCGACCTGGGCGGATCGCAACGGCATTCCCGTCGCCGCGGCGTTCCGGCGCCAGGATGCGATCCCGAACGCCTGCCCGGTCTGGGCGGGCAATCTCGGCTATGGACCCAATCCGAAGCTGGTCGCGCGGGTGAAGGAAGCCGATCTGCTGCTCGTCGTCGGGCCTCGGCTCGGCGAAGCGACGACCGATGGCTATGCGCTGGTGACGCCCGATCATCCGGGGCAGCGGATCGTCCATGTCCATCCCGATCCCAATGAGTTGAACCGCACCTATCACGCCGACGTCGCGGTATGCGCGGGGATGGCCGAATTCGCCGAGGCACTGCTTGCGGTCGACCTGCCGCCGCGAACCGCGGGTCAGGAGGCGCATGCTGAGTGGCGCGCCTGGTCGACGCCGGCGCCGCGCGATCTGGTCATGGACCTTGGGCCGTGCGTCGCGGCGATGCGCGAGCGGCTACCCGCGGATGCGATCCTCTGCAACGGCGCGGGGAATTACTCGGGCTGGTGGCATCGCTACTGGGCCTATGCCGGGCCGGGCACGCAGCTCGCGCCGACCGCCGGAGCGATGGGCTACGGCGTACCCGCCGCGGTCGCCGCGTCCCTGCGGCATCCCGAGCGGACGGTGGTCGCGCTGGCGGGTGACGGGTGCTTCCTGATGAACGGGCAGGAGATGGCGACCGCGGTCGCGCAGCGGGCGGACATGCTGGTGCTGGTCGTCGACAATGGCGGCTACGGCACGATCCGGATGCATCAGGAGCGCGAATATCCGGGGCGGGTGTCGGGAACCGCGCTGCGCAATCCCGACTTCGCCGCGCTGGGCCGGGCCTATGGGTGCTGGGCGGAAACGGTCACCAAGACCGAGGATTTCGCCGCGGCGCTGGACCGGGCGATGGCGCGCGGCGGGGTGCGGATGCTGCATCTGGTCACGGATATCGAGGCGATTACCGCCGGGACGACGCTGGCGGCAGTGCGCGGGGCGGCGTGATCCTTATTGGGTAAGCACGCCACCGGCACACGTCATGCCCCACCCCGGCGAAGGCCGGGGCCCAGTTGGGGGACAGTAGTAACCGCGGACGGTCCTCTGTTACCTCGACCTTCCCACCTGGGCCCCGGCCTTCGCCGGGGTGGTGGTTATAAGGGTGCATGCTTCTTACTGTTCCCCCGCGAAAGCGGGGGCCCAGGGTGCCGCACACTGTCAATACTTAGCTGGGCCCCCGCGTCCGCGGGGGAACGGCGTGTAGTTAGCCAACAGCGTTAAGGGGCAGCCCCTCAGCCCGCGAGCTTAGCCCGCACCGCCGCAACCGCATCCGCTGCCTTGTCGCCATCAGGCCCGCCGCCCTGCGCCATATCAGGACGGCCACCGCCACCCTGCCCGCCAAGCGCGGTGACTGCGATCTTCAGCAGGTCGACCGCATTGTGGCTCGCGACCAGATCCGCGGTCACGCCGACCGCGACCGAGGCGCGGCCGTCGTTGATCGCGACGAGCATCGCGATCCCCGAGCCCAGCCGCTGCTTGGCCTCGTCGACCGCGCCGCGCAGGCCCTTCGCCTCGAAATCATTGAGCACCTGTCCGATAAAGGCCACGCCGCCGACCTGCTCGGGTCCCGCCGCCTCACCCGAACCGCCGCCGCCAAGCGCCAGCGCCTTCTTCGCATCGGCCAGCTCACGCTCGAGCCGCCGGCGATCCTCGATCAGCGCCGCGACGCGCGCGGGCACCTCGTCGGGAGTCGATTTCAGCGCCGCCGCCGCCTCGCGCAGGCGATCGTCGCGCCCGGTCAGATAGGCACGCGCGGCCTCGCCGGTCAGCGCCTCGACACGCCGCACGCCGCTCGACACCGCGCCTTCGCCGACGACCTTGAACAGCCCGATATCGCCGAGCGCGGTGACGTGCGTGCCGCCGCATAGCTCGATCGAATAGGTCTTGCCCCCGCCAGTCACAGGGTCCTGCGATCCCATCGAAACAACGCGGACCTCGTCGCCATATTTCTCGCCGAACAGCGCCATTGCACCCATCGCGATCGCGTCGTCGGGTGTCATCAGCAGCGTGGTGACCGCGCCGTTGCCGCGGACCTGCGCGTTCACATCGGCCTCGACCTGCGCGATGTCGGCGGGCGTCATCGCGACCGGCTGCGAGAAGTCGAAGCGCAGGCGATCGGGCGCGACCAGGCTCCCCTTCTGCGCGACATGCTTGCCGAGGCGCTCCCGCAAGGCCTCATGCAGCAGATGCGTCGCCGAGTGGTTGGCACGGATCTGCGCACGACGCGCGACGTCGATCTGCAGCTTGACGGTATCGCCGACCTTGATCCCGCCCGACTCGACCATCGCATGATGGACGAACACGCGGCCGAGCTGCTTCGACGTCTCGGTGACGGTCGCGCGCAGCCCGGTGTCGGTCGAGATGTGCCCGGCATCGCCGACCTGCCCGCCGCTCTCGCCGTAAAAGGGCGTCTGGTTGACGACGATCGACACCGTATCACCCGTCGTCGCATGGTCGACGCGCGCGCCGTCCTTGACGAGCGCGACGACCTCGCCCTCGCCGGTGTCCGAGGCATAGCCGAGGAACTCGGTGCCGCCGCTCTGCTCGACGATGTCGAACCAGATATCGTCAGAAGCCTTGGCGCCCGAACCCTTCCACGCGGCCCGCGCCGCGCGCTTCTGCTCGGCCATCGCGGTGTCGAAGCCTTCGCGGTCGACCGCGAGCCCGCGTTCGCGCAGCGCGTCCTCGGTCAGGTCGTACGGGAAGCCATAGGTGTCGTAGAGCTTGAACGCGACGTCACCCGCAAGCGTCCCCTCGGTCATGTCCGCGGTCGCCTCGTCGAGCAGCTTCAGCCCCTTGTCGAGCGTCTGGCGGAACCGCGTCTCCTCCTGCTGCAGCGTCGCCTCGATCAGCGGCTGCGCACGGAACAGCTCGGGATAGGCCGCGCCCATTTCGGTGACGAGCGACGGCACCAGCCGGTGCATCAACGGCTCCTTCGCCCCCAGGATATGCGCGTGACGCATCGCGCGGCGCATGATCCGGCGCAGCACATAGCCGCGGCCTTCATTCGCAGGCAGCACGCCGTCCGCGACCAGGAAGCCTGCGGTGCGCAGGTGATCCGCGATCACGCGGTGGCTGGCGGTATTCGCGCCGTCGGTCGCGGTATGCGTCAGCGCTCCGCTCGCCGCGATCAGCGCCTTGAACGTGTCGGTATCGTAATTGTCGGTGACGCCCTGCATGACCGCGGCGATCCGCTCGAGCCCCATGCCGGTGTCGATCGAGGGCTTGGGCAAATTGCCGACGATCTCGGCATTTTCCTGCTCATATTGCATGAACACGAGGTTCCAGATCTCGACGAAGCGATCGCCGTCCTCGTCGGGGCTGCCGGGAGGGCCACCGGGGATGTGATCGCCGTGATCGTAGAAGATCTCCGAGCATGGCCCGCACGGCCCGTTGTCGCCCATCGACCAGAAATTGTCCTTGGTCGGGATGCGGATGATGCGGTGCTCAGGCAGCCCGGCGATCTTCTTCCAGAGATCGAACGCCTCGTCGTCGGTGTGATAGACGGTCGCGGTCAGCTTGTCCGGCGACAGGCCCCACTCCTTCGTCAGCAGCGTCCACGCGTGCGTGATCGCCTGTTCCTTGAAATAATCGCCGAACGAGAAATTGCCGAGCATTTCGAAGAAGGTGTGATGCCGCGCGGTGTAGCCGACATTGTCGAGATCATTGTGCTTGCCGCCCGCGCGGACGCACTTCTGGCTGGACGTCGCGGTCGTGTAGGGGCGCGATTCGAGGCCGGTGAAGACGTTCTTGAACGGCACCATCCCCGCATTGACGAACATCAGCGTCGGGTCGTTCTGCGGGACGAGCGGCGCAGAGGGCACGATCTGGTGTCCCTGCGAACCAAAATAGTCGAGGAAGCCGCGGCGGATGTCGTTCGTCGATGTCATGCCGCCGACTTAGGCGAGCAACGGGGTTCGCTCAAGTGACCGCGTTACGCGGATTGGGGCAGTGCCGCCGCCAGCCAGTCATCGGCGTGAAGCCCGTAGATCAGGCTGTCGCGCAGCCCCATATGCGTCTCCCATTCGCCGCGCAGCAGCCGTTCGCGCCGGAACCCCAGCCGTTCGAGCAACAGGATCGACGCGCGGTTCTCGCTGTCAGCATCGGCGAACACGCGGTGCTGCCCCTCGGCGAACAGCTGGTCGAGCACCGCCGACACCGCCTCGCTCGCAAGGCCGCGGCCCCAGTGCGCGCGCGCGAGGATGAAGCCGATCTCGGTCACCCCCTGCCCGCGCATCCGCCCGCCCGACACCCAGCCAATCGCCCGGTCGTCGCCGTGCCGCGTGATCGCCCAGGCACGCCAGTTTACGTCAGCGGCATCCTCGACCAGATAGAGCCGCGTCGCCTCGATCGACGTTAGCGGACCATCCGCCGAATAGGTCATCAAGTCCGCGTCGGCGAGCGTCGGGTGCAACGCGACCGCGTCGGCCTGGACGAGCCGACGCAGCCGGAGCCGCGGGGTCACCAGCACCGGATGGGGCAGCGCGCGACGCTTCAAGCGATCAGGGCGTCGACGAGCGCACGCACTTTCTTCTGACGCCACTGCGGCAGCGGCGCGACGAGCCAATAGCCGCCGCGCGACGGCTGCGCGTCGCCGATGATCCGGATCAGCCCCGCCTCGAGCCCGCGCCGCGCCAGCAGTTCGGGCACGGTCGCCCGCCCGAGCCCCGCCGCCGCCGCATCGATCGCCAATCCTGCATCACCGACGCGAACCAGTGCCGTGGCATCTCCCGCCGCCGGGTCAAGCGCGGGCGCGCCGGGCCAGGCGATGATCGCTTCGGACGCGCTGCCGGTCGCCGCGATCGTGACGAGCCCTTCGGATTCGAGCGCCTCGCCCTCATTCTCGCCAGGACCATCGCCCCAGCGGATCGCGAGGTCGAGATTGGCCTCGGTAAAATCCACCGTCTCGTCCGCGGTGATCAGGACGAAGCGCAAATCGGGATCGGCCGCGGCGATCTCGGCGAGCCGCGGCATCAGCCATTTCTCGGTCAGATCGCGCGGCGCGGCGATCGTCAGCGACTTGGACGTCTGCCCCGCCTGCATCGCGCGGACCGCCTCCTCGAACTGGAGGAAACCGTTGCGCAACGGACCGAGCCCCGCCTCGGCCTCGGGCGTCAGCTCGAGCCCTCGCGTAGTACGCCGGAACAGCACGACGCCCAGCGTGTCCTCGAGCGCGCGGATCTGCTGCCCGACCGCCGCGGGGGTGACCGCGAGCTCGTCGGCGGCGCGCGTGAACGACAGGTGGCGCGCCGCCGCGTCGAGTACGCGCAGCCCGTTCAGCGGCAGGTGCGTGCGCTTCATGAAATCACCGCCGGCGCACTCAGCGAGAAATGCGGGATCGCCACCTCGAACACCGCACCGGTATCGTCGACCATCCGGTAGGATCCGCGCATCGCCCCCGTCGGCGTCGCAAGCGGGCAGCCCGAGACATAGTCGAAGCTCGCACCCTGCTCGATCAGCGGCTGTTCGCCGACGACGCCCTCGCCCTCGACGGTGTGGCGCGCGCCATGCCCGTCGGTGATGATCCAGTGTCGCGTCAGCAGCTGGACCGCGCCGGGCCCGTCATTTTCCAGCCGGATATGATAGGCCCAGAACCAGCGCCCGCGCTGCGGTTCGGACTGTTCGGGCAGATAGCTGACCGAGACGCGTACCGTCACCCCGCGCGTCGTCGCCGCACTGGGGAACAGCGCCTTCACAGCCCGACCTTGCCCAATGCCCGGTCGAGATCGTCGATCACGTCGCGCACGTCTTCGAGCCCGACGTTGAGCCGCAACAGCCCCTCGGTCACGCCCATCTCAGCCTGCTTGTCGGGCGAGACGCTGGCATGCGTGGTCGAGGCAGGATGCGTCATCAGCGACCGCGAATCGCCGATATTGTTCGAGATATCGACCAGCTCCAGCGCATCGAGCAGGCCATGCGCCTGTTCACGCCCTTCGACCTCGAACGCGAAGATCGGGCCGCACGCGTCCATCTGACTCATCGCGAGCTCGTGCTGCGGATGGCTGGCGAGGCCCGGATGCAGGATCCGCGGCACGCGCGCTTCCAGAAACGCGCCGACCTTCTGCGCATTTTCCGACTGGCGACGGATACGCAGATCGAGCGTCTCGAGCCCCTTGAGCACCACCCACGCATTGAACGGCGACAGCGTCGGCCCGGTGTTGCGCGTGAAGGGCAGCAGCGTGTTGGTGATGAAATCCTCGGTCCCGCATACAGCGCCGGCGAGCACGCGACCCTGCCCGTCCATCATCTTGGTCGCGCTGTACGCGATGACGTCCGCACCGAACTCCATCGGCCGCTGCAACGCCGGCGTCGCGAACGCATTGTCGACGACGGTCGTGATCCCGCGCTCGCGCGCGATGTCGCACACCGCCTTCAGGTCGACGATGTCCATCGTCGGGTTGGCGGGCGTCTCGAAGAAGAACACCTTGGTCTCGGGCCGGACCGCGTCAAGGAACGCCTGCGGGTCGCGCGCGTCGACGATCGTCGTGGCGATCCCGAACTTGGGCAGCAGCGTATCGGTCAGCCAGCGGCACGATCCGAACGCCGCGCGGCCGCCGACCAGGTGATCGCCGCTCTGCAACTGACACAGCAGCGCCGCGGTCATCGCCGCCATGCCCGTCGCCATCGACCGGCACGCCTCGGCCCCCTCGAGCAGCGCGATCCGCTCCTCGAGCATCTGCACCGTCGGGTTCTGGAGCCGGGAATAGGTCATCCCGTCCTGCTCGCCGGCAAAGCGCGCCGCGGCGTCGCCGGCCTTGTCGTAGCAATAGCCCGAGGTGAGGAAGAGGGCTTCCGACGTTTCGCCATATTCGCTGCGGGCGGTGCCGCCGCGGATGGCCTGCGTCTGCGGACGCCAGTTCTGGGTGATCGAACGATCTTGGCCGGTCTTGCGCTTCATGGCGACGCTTTGCCGGGGGCGGGCGGTGATGACAACCCCCGCGGAGGGTCGCGCGCGCTAGTAGCGCCCCCAGGTAAACCTGGATGACAGCGCATAATTCCACACCGCGCCGACCAGCACGCCGATCATCGCCGACACCGCCCAGGCGTCGTTGCGCACATCGTGCATGAACGCTGCGATCCCGACATTGGCAATCGCGCCAACCGAACAGATGAGCGCGAACGATACCCAGCCATCGGCGAGCTGCCGCCATCCCTTCAGCCGCCGGTCGCGATAGGTCAGCGCGTTGTTGAGGAAGAAGTTCATCGTCAGCGCGGCCAGCGTCGCGCCGATCTGCCCGACCAGGAACGACGTCCCGATCCCGACGAACAGCGCGCTGAGCACCGCCATGTGCACGCCGATGCCGAGCACGCCGATCGCCGAGAACATCGCGAACCGCACCGGCACGAACCGCCCGAACATCCGGTCGTACAGCGCGATCAGATATTCCAGCGCGACGACGTGATCGAGCTTGCTCTCCCCCTCGGTCCGGCAGCGGAAGGTATAGGGCAGCTCGGCGAACCGCAGCGGCTCGGGCGACGCGGTCAGCAGGTCGAGCAGGATCTTGAACCCGATCGCCGACAGTCTGGGCGCAAGCGCGCGCGCGACGTCGGTACGGATCGCGAAGAAGCCGCTCATCGGATCGCTCAGATCCGCCTTGAGCACGCGCCGCGACAGCCGTGTGGCGAGCGCGGACTTGGCGACGCGGTCGCGGTCCCAGTCGCCGGTCCCGCCGCCGCTGACGAAGCGCGAACCGATCACCACGTCGTGATCGCCCGCCTGAAGGAGGTCGAGCATCTTTGGCAACAGCGTCTCGTCATGCTGCAGATCGCCGTCGATCACCGCGACGACGGGCGCGGCGGTCGCGCACAGCCCCTCGATACAGGCCGAGGACAGCCCCCGTCGGCCGATCCGCTGGATAACGCGGACGCGCATGTCGCTGCGCCCGAGCACGCGCGCCGCCTCGGCGGTGCCGTCCGGGCTGTCGTCGTCGACGAAGATCGCTTCCCAGCGCCGTCCCGCCAGTGCCTGGTCGAGCTTGGCGATCAGCGCGGCGACGTTTGCCTTTTCGTTGAACGTCGGGATGACGACCGCGATCTCGAGCGTGTCCGGCCCCGAGCCCCGCTCCGCGTCCAGCTCGACCGGACTCACCCGAGCGATGCGATCACCGCGTCGCCCATCGCGCGCGTCGTCAGCGTGCCGCCGAGGTCAGGGGTCCGCGCGCCGGCCAGGATCGCCGCCGCCACCGCCGCCTCGATCCGGTCGGCCGCGTCGGCCTTGTCGAGCGAATGCCGCAGCATCATCGCCGCGGACAGGATCGCGGCGCAGGGGTTCGCCTTGCCCTGCCCGGCAATGTCGGGCGCGCTGCCATGGATCGGTTCGTACAGACCGTGACCCTGGCCATCGAGCGCAGCGGAGGGCAGCATGCCGATCGATCCCGCGCACATCGATGCCTGGTCGGACAGGATGTCGCCGAACAGATTGCCGGTGACGACCACGTCGAACTGGCCGGGATCGCGCACCAGCTGCATCGCCGCGTTGTCGACATACATGTGGCTGAGCGCGACGTCGGGATAGTCCGCCGACACCTCGATCACGACGTCGCGCCACAGCTGCGACGTCTCCAAGACATTGGCCTTGTCGACCGACAGCAGCTTGCTCTTGCGGGTACGGGCGGTCTCGAACCCGACGCGCGCGATCCGGGCGATCTCCGCCTCGTCGTAACGCATCTCGTCATGGCCTTCGCGCAGGCCCTCGGCCGTCGTCCGGATGCCCTTGGCGCCGAAATACACGTCGCCGGTCAGCTCGCGGACGATCACCATATCGATCGTGCGTGCGATCTCCGGCCGCAGCGACGACGCATCCTCCAGCCCCGCGAACAGCTTGGCCGGACGCAAATTGGCGAACAGCCCCAGCTCCTTGCGCAAGCCCAGGATCGCCTGTTCTGGTCGCAAATGCCGTTCGAGCCGATCGCAATCGGGGTCGCCGACCGCACCGAACAGCACGGCGTCCGCGCGCCGCGCGAGCGCCAGCGTCTCGGGCGGCAGCGGATGCCCCGCCGCCTTGTACGCCGCACCACCGACCAGCGCCTCGTCAAAGCTCAGATCGAGGTCGAGCCGGTCGAGCACGCGGCGCGCCTCGGCAGTCACTTCGGGTCCGATGCCGTCGCCGGCCAGTATCGCGATCAAGGGCATGTGCGTTCCTCCGCCGCCGCCCTTGCCGGGCAAGCCGCGCTCACGCAACCGCCCTTTTGAGCCGATCGACGAGGCGAGCCCGCGCTGCGAGCGGTTCGGCACGGCGTTCGACCAGAACATCGCGAGTCAGGAAATGCTCGGTCAGCCGCAGTCCGTCGAAGATGTCCGGCCACCCCGCCTCGCCCCCGGCAGTAAGAAAAGCGGGCAGCGGCAACAGCTTGGCTTCATAGCCCTGCGCCGCACCGCGCGACACCGCCGCCCCGCTCCGCGGACTGACGAATGCGAGGTCGTCGACCGCGCCGCTCGCTACGCACTGGTCGAGATCGAGACCGAAACCGAGCTCCGCGAGCAGCAGCAGTTCGTACCGTACCAGCGCCGCGGCCCAGCCGCGCGCCGACGGCGCCGCCTCGATCGCGCCGAGAACGCCGTCCAGCGCGTCGTGGATATGCGGATAGGGCTGCGCCTCCGGCAGCGCGACCGCGGCCAGCGCCGTCGCCCATTCGAGCGCACCCGCCGCGAGCGGCTCGCCGTGCAGCGTCGCGCGGCTGTGGATCAGCTCGGCGGTCAGCGCGGCGAGCTGGTCACCGGTCCGCGCGCGCCATTCGCCCTGGATCACGTTCGCCGCGAGCAGCACCGGCCGCATCGCGCGCGACCGCCCGCCGCGCACATAACCCGGCTGCACGCCGTCCTCGCGCGTCAATGCCCGCACGATCGCGCCATGCTCGCCATGCTGGCGAACGGCGACGACGATGGCGGACGCGCGAAGATGCATCGCCCGTTCTTACGCGTGCGTCGTGACGAACGGGAGCCTCGAAAACTTCGCTTGTTCCAGATCCACCTGTCAGGCGCGCTCAGCGCCGGATCCCGCGCATCATGCGTGCGAGCCGCGGATGCGACAGCGTCCGCTTCGCCCAGCCCGCCGCGCCATCGAACGCCCCCAGCGCGGCCACCGTCGCGCGGTTCGCCAGCATCGGCCGCAACAGCAGCAGATCGACGCACGCCGTCCCCGTCGTCGCGAACTGCCGCTTGTGCTGCCCCTCCCCCTCGGTGAAATCGAACCAGGCGAAGCGGTCGTCGAACAGCTGCCGCATCGCCTCGACCTGCAACACCGCACCCGGCGACAGAGCGTTCTCGGCGGGGTCATGCCCGACATGGTCATAGCGCAGCGTCCCGCCCTGCGCGGTACAGCAGAGATAGGCGATTGGCCGGCCCTCGACGAACAGCAGCCAGGCCCGCACCCGGTCCGCCGCGGCGAGCGCCTCGAAACCCTGCAGCGCCGCCTCGCCGTCGGGGAGCCCCGATCCCAGCAGCCGCTCCTGATAGGTGGTCGCCGACACCGTCCGCGCCAGCGGGTGAAACACCGCGATCTCAGCAGGGGTCCGATAGGCGCGGATGTCGAGCCTGCCGCCCGACAGGGTGGCCAGCCGCTTCGACTTGCGCTTCAGCCCCGACCGCGCGCTGCCCGACAGCGTCGCGAGCCATGCCGCCTCGCCGATCCGCAGGTCTGCGTGATACCGGACATAACGCTGCCGGACGACGGTCAGCAGGCGATGCGTGTCCAGCGCGTCCACCCGGTCCGCGGGCAACGAGGTGACCACATAGCCATCGGCCTGGGTCGGCAGCGCGGGCAGGATCGGTACATCGCCCGCCAGCACATCGTCGAGCGACAGCGCGACGCGCACCAGCCGGCGCGGGATCGTCGCCAGCGTGCGCGCGCCGAGCTGGAACTTCAGGCGGACGCTGACCGCGGTCATCAGGCGCGTTCTTCGACCCAGTTCGACCAGAGCTGCTCGGCCTGGCGCAGGCCCCGCCGGATCGGATCGCGCGCCAGCGGCCGGTCGTGCCGGCCAAGGACCAGCGGCGGGCGATCGCGGAAATGCCGGGTTGGCAAATCCGTGCGCAGCTCCGCCAGCGTCGCGCACAGCGCCTCGAACCGGCGGACATGGACCGCGTTCGCGCGCGTGCCCTGCCGATTCGCCAGCTCGAAACCATGGCTGACGATCGTCGCGGCGACATGCCCCCGGGCCGCGGCGTGTTCGAGCGCATCGCGGCTCTCGTTCGCGGACAGGGCGCAGAGCTGCAGCGTGCGCAACTGACCCGGCCGATCCTCGATCACGGTCACCGGGATCTCGATCAGACCCTGCACGGCGACCGGCGCGATCTGACGCGGCGACAGCGAGATCCTGCTCGCATCGCACGCAGCCGCACCGTTATGGCTGCTGTCATAGGCGAAACCGAGCACAGCGAGCGCGGCCAGCGTATCGTCGTTCGCGGCATAGCTGCCCGCGCGAAACGCGATCGGGTCGGGCGCACCCGCGTCGATCAGCAGTTCGGTGGCGCGCAGGATCAGCGCGTATTGTTCGGCCAGCGGATAGTCGGACAGGTCGAACTTCGCGTGATTCGCGCCACAATCCCGGGCAATTGCGGCGGTCCAGGCGGGATGGAGATGCAGCTGGACCTCCTGCCCCGCGTCGAGGATCGTCGCGACCATCCGCCGGACCGGCTCGATCCCGAAGGTCAGCGCGGGCATCGGGTCGACGAAGAAACAGGCCTTCAGGCCGTACCGCGCGAGCTTGTCGAGCTGATAGCTGATCCCGACGCCCGCGGGCTCGACCGACCGGTGGTAGATCGCATCGCTACAAAGCCCCTCGCGGTGGTGCCGCCAGGCAAATTCGGTGTCGATCGTCAGGAAAACTGCCGTGGTCACGTCACTGGCCTAGTGTCCCGTGGTGAAGATAAGGTTTCCGCCTACGAGACAGGCGTGACCCGACCTCCGCAATCTATCGGCCTCAGCCGAAGATTGATCAACATTATTAAACTGAATTATCTTGAATGGTAAAAGTCGTACACCTGCTGTGCGACCGCTGCGGACACGCCCGGCGCCTGCTGCAGATCCTGCAGGCTGGCGTTGCGGACCGCGCGACCGGTGCCGAAATGCATCAGCAGCGCCTTCTTGCGCGCCGGGCCGATGCCCGGAACCTCGTCGAGCGGACTCGCGCCGATCGCCTTGCTGCGCTTGTCGCGGTGGACGCCGATCGCGAACCGGTGGACCTCGTCGCGTAAGCGCTGGAGGTAGAACAGCACCGGCGCGTTGACGGGCAGCTGGAATTCACGACCGTCGAGCATGTGGAATACCTCGCGCCCGTCGCGGCCATGCTGCGGCCCCTTGGCGATCCCGACGAGGCACACGTCCTCGACGCCGAGCTCCTCGAGCGCGGCCTTCACCGTATTGAGCTGCCCCTTGCCGCCGTCGATCAGCACCAGGTCGGGCCATTCGCCCGAGTCGCGGTCGGGATCCTCGGCCTGCGCGCGCGCGAACCGCCGGGTGAAGACCTCACGCATCATCCCGAAATCGTCGCCCGGGATGGTCTCCTTGTTCTTGATGTTGAACTTGCGATACTGGCCCTTGCGGAAGCCTTCGGGGCCGGCGACCACCATCGCGCCGGTCGCGGCAGTGCCCTGGATATGGCTGTTGTCGTAGATCTCGATCCGCTGCGGCGGCTCGGCGAGGTCGAACAGGTCGGCGACCTCGCGCAGCAGCTTGGCCTGCGTCGTCGACTCGGCCTGACGTCGCTCGATCGCCTCGACCGCATTGCGCTTGGCCTGATCCATCAGGCGACGGCGATCGCCGCGCTGCGGCACCTGCACCGCGACCTTGTAGCCCGCGCGCTCGCCCAGCGCCTCGACCAGCAGCGCGCCTTCGGGAAGCTCGCGGTCGAGCAGGATCTGCCGTGCGGGCGGCACGTCTTCATAAAACTGCCCGAGAAAGCTGGTCAGCACCTCGTCCTCGGGCACGTCGTTGGTGTGCTGCGGGAAGAAGCTGCGATGCCCCCAGTTCTGACCGCCGCGGATGAAGAACGCCTGGATGCCGATCAGCCCGTCCTTGCACGCCATCGCGAAGATATCGGCGTCGCCCACCCCTTCCGCGTTGATCGCCTGCGTGCCCTGGATGAACGTCAGCGCCTTCAACCGGTCGCGCAGCAGCGCGGCGAGTTCGAAGTCCATGTTTTCGGCGGCAGCCTGCATCTGCGCGCCGAGCTTGGCCTGCACGCCGGTCGACTTGCCCGCGAGGAAGCTCTTCGCGTCCTCGACCAGCTCCTTGTACGCACCCTCGTCAATCCGGCCGACGCACGGCGCGGAGCAGCGCTTGATCTGGTAGAGCAGGCACGGACGGTCGCGGGTCTTGAAGAAGCTGTCGGTGCAGCTGCGCAACAGGAACAGCTTCTGGAGCGCGTTGAGCGTGTTGTTGACCGACCCTGCGCTGGCGAACGGGCCGTAGTAATTGCCCTTCGCACGCCGGGCGCCGCGGTGCTTCTGGACGCGCGGAAAGTCGTGATCGTCGCGCAGCAGGATGAAGGGGAAGCTCTTATCGTCGCGTAGCAGCACGTTGTAGGCGGGGCGATAGCGCTTGATCAGCTGCGATTCGAGCAGCAGCGCCTCGGCCTCGTTGTTGGTCGTGACGATCGTCATCGACCGGGTCTGCGACACCATCCGCTGCAGCCGCTTGGCCAGGCGTTCGACCTGGACATAGTTGGCGACCCGGTTCCTGAGTGCCCGCGCCTTGCCGACATAGAGCACGTCGCCGCGCGCATCCTGCATCCGGTAGACGCCGGGGCGGATCGGCAGCGTGTCGAGCACGTTGCGGATCGCCGCGACGCCCGCCGCAAGATCGGGCGCCTCGCCGCCGCCGCGGACAGCGAAGGTGGATTTGTCTTCGTTGAAACGGTCGGGGGAATTGGGGGAGGACATCGCTGGGGAATCTAGGGAGTCGAAGGGGGTTATGCCAGCCGAGGACTTGATGGTCACGCGAAGGCGCGATGGCGCGAAGAGTAGAGAATTTTCGCGCAGAGGCGCAGAGGACGCAGAGAGAAGAAGCGATTAGGGTTGGCATCTGTCCTCGAACCGCCGGAGGCTCATGGCCCGTGTGGCAGTCGGAAGATCCATCCCAAGCGCCACGCCTCCGCGCTCTCTGCGCCTCTGCGCGAACTAATTTTCCTTCTTTTCGCGCCATCGCGCTTTCGCGTGAGCAGTCTTCTTCATGCCCTGCGGGCAACGGCAGACGATCAGGCTTGCGCAAACACCTTGGTCCCAACGATCCCGATGACGGTCAGCGCCATGAAACACGCCTGCACGCCGCTGACCTTGTCGCCAAACAGGATCACGCCACCGATGATCACGCCGATCGCCCCAGCGCCGGTCCAGATCGCATACGCCGTACCCGCCGGCAGCCCACGCATGGCGAGCGCGAGCAGGCCCATGTTGACGAAGCTCAGCACGATCGGAACCGAAGACGCCTGCCACGTGGCAACGGTCGCCGCCCATTTGAGGCTGAGCGCCCAGGTGATTTCGGTGATCACGGCAACGCCGAGGATGAGCCAGGACATAAGAGTATCTCCAACGGGCTCAGATTGGAGACGCAGCCGCCGGAAACCCGGGAAGAGACGGCCGCCTGTAAAAAACGAAAAAGGCGCCGAGCGAACGACCGTTCCCCGCGGAAGCGGGGGTCCAGGGTTGCCGGCGCTGTGTCGTGAGAACCTGCCCCCCGCTTTCGCGGGGGAGCAGACGATTAGTTCAGGCGGCCAAGCCCCGAGATCGACCGATCGACCATCGCGCGGTCGGCGGCGGCATCGTGATGCTCGGCGATCAAAATACCGGCTGCCTTGGCAGCGGCGTCGGCGGCCCGCGCACGGACCTCGGCGATCGCGGCGCGCTCTGCGGCGGCAATCTTATCCTCGGCCATCTTGGCGCGACGCGTCATCAAATCCTCGGCACCCGCCTTGGCCTTGGCGATGATCGCCGCGGCTTCGGTATGCGCATGCGCCTTCATCGCTTCGGCTTCGAGATGCGCAGTCTTGGCCTTGGCCTCATACTCCGCACGGATCGCCTCGGCCTCGGCGCGCAGCGCCTTGGCCTCGTCGAGCTGCGTGCGGATCCCGGCGATCTTGGCGTCGAGCGACCGCCCGATCATGCCGGGGACCTTCTTCCACACCATCAGCGCCAGGACGATGATCATCGCGATCGCGACCCAGCCGGTCGAGTTGACGCCGAGCGCGGTCGGGTCGACGACATGCTCGACGGTACCGGGCGCGACGGTGTGACCCTGCAACCCCTGATTGTCGATCGAGCCTTCGGGCGCCATGCCCTCGGCCGAGATCACCTTGGCCGGTGCGTCCGGGTTGGCGGCGGGGGTATTAGCCATGAGCCATCGTCCTGCGTACCGCATCGCTCGCCGAGTCCAGGCTCACCTGAAGTCCGGCAACCTTGTCGGCCAGTTGCTGTGCCGCTTCGGCTGCGACATTCTGAAGATTGGCGAGGGCCTGCGCCTTCGCATTCGCCACGGCGAGATCGTGATGACCCAGACGCTCGGCGATTTCGGCATCGGCCGCATGGACCTGCTGCTCGAAAGCCGTTGCCGCCCGCTTGGCCGCGGCCGCGGTCTCGGCCTGTGCCGCGACGCGCGCCGCATCCATTTCGGCCTGCCAGGTCGCCTGGACCGTATCGGCCTGCGCCCGTGCAGCGACTGCCGCTGCCAGATCGCCCGCGATTCGGCCTTCACGCGCGTCCACGGTCGACACGATCTTAGGCACCATCCCCTTGCCGATCCCGAAATACAGGATCCCGAAGGTGAGGAGCAGCCAGAAGATTTGTGAAGCGTAGGTGGCGGCTATCTGGGCAATCTGGGGCATGGCAGTCCTTCGTGATACGGCCGGACGGGATATCGCCCGGCCAGATCAGCGCATGTTAGGCGACGAACACCAGGATGATCATCGTGACGAATGCGAGCAGACCGAGAAGCTCGGCAGCCGCGAAGCCGATGAACAGACGGCCCTGCTGGCTGTCTGCAGCGCCCGGGTTGCGCAGCGCGCCGGCGAGGAACTGGGCGAAGACGTTACCCACGCCGAGTGCGGCGAGGCCCATGCCGATCGCTGCGAGGCCGGCACCGATCATCTTTGCTGCGTTGACGTCCATGTTAAAACTCCCTTGGAAAATCAGTAGTGGTTCGAAAGAAAACTTAGTGAAGGTTGACCGCGTCGTTCAGATAGACCGACGTCAGCAGCGCGAACACATAGGCCTGGATCGCGGCGACCAGCAGCTCGAGCAGCGTGATGCCGATCATCAGCAGCATGCTCGGCGCGGTCACCAGACCGATATAGACGCCGCCCAGGTTGATGCCGTTGATCACGAAGGCCGCGAGCACCTTGAGCAGGATATGCCCCGCCGTCATCGCCACGAACAGTCGCAGACCCAGCGAGAACGGACGCACCAGAAACGACATCAGCTCGACGACGAAGATCAGCGGAATCATCAGCGCGGGCGTGCCGCTCGGCACGAACAGCGAGAAGAAGTGGAAACCGTGCTTGCCGAAGCCGACGATCAGGACGATCGCAAAGCTGATCAGCGCCAGCACGCCGGTGACGGTCATGTGGCTGGTCACGGTGAACGGGTGAACGCCCGGCACGATACCGAACGGCATCAGGCCGATGATGTTCGCGAACAGGATGAACATGAACAGCGAGAAGACGTAGGGGATAAAGCGCTTGCCGCCAGGCCCGACATTCTGCTCGAGCATGCCCGAGATGAAGCCCGTAAAGCCCTCGACCGCGGCCTGCCAGCGACCGGGGACGAGCTCGCGCTTCATCCCGCCGATCATGAAGGCCCAAAGTGCGACCAGAGTCACCACCATCCACATCGCGGAATTGGTGAAGGACAGGTCGTAACCACCTACGATCCAGTGCGAGCCGAACGCCGGCTCGATCAGGAACTGGTGCATCGGATCGATCTTGCCGCCCTGTTCTGCCGCCACGTGGAATCCCTGCCGTCTTGAAACGACAAACGCCCGGCTACTCCGGGCGTTCGCCTGAAATTCGAATGATTTGCCTGAACGCGACCGCGATTCCGAGGAACAGCAACACGATCAGACCCCAAGGCCCAGTGCCGACCCAATGGTCAATCAACCATCCGATCAGCGCACTGCCGACGAGACTCCCGATCAGGGCGGAGATGACCCGATTGCCCTGCGAGTAACCCCGCTCGGCATCCGGCCCTCCCTGCCCCTTTTTCAGCGTCTCCCGAGCCTTGACCTCCCTCAATCGCTCATCGAGCGCGGAAAGTCGCGGATCTTCAACACCGTAGGGGTCCTGTCCGGGTTCGATCTCCGCCACGACATGCTCTCCACCTGATACGACACCGGGGAGATATACGCAGCGACGAGCGATCCCGCCAAGGCGCGGTCCGTTTAGAAAAGGGGGGGGGCCAAGTCAACCGGTGTGACAGTATCGTCATCAATGTGGTGACTGCGGGGCGCGTTACGCCGTCTATCATCCGTCATCCTGACGAAAGTCAGGATCCAGAGCCGCAGGCGGACCATGTGTGGTTCTGGATCCTTCGTCGAGCCCGGGATGACGTAGGGCCTTAGGACGGCATGCTCAGACGCAGCGCGAATCACGCTCCGGTGCGGCGGCGGTGCGCGTCTTCCACACACCACCCGGCGTCTTGTACTTTTCGCCCGGATTGGTCCCCGCGATCAGGTTGCAACCGCTGGTGAACGCCAGCTGCTCGACCGTCGCGCCGCTCGCCTGCGCCTTGGCGGTATAGGCCGACTTGCGCTGGATGTTGATGCTGTTGACCAGCGCACGCAGGTCGCCGCTCGCCGCGCCGACCAGCCCGAGATAGCCGTCGGGCTGCTCGCCGACCTCGCCGCCCGCGCGCGCCGCGGCATAGGCCGGGTCACGCTGCGCCGACGCGGCGACCGACAGGCCGCCAAGCACCGCCACCGCTGCGATCATCGTCAAAGCCTTGATCTTCATCTCAGAATATCCCCGGATTCTGCTGGATCAGCGATTTCGCCTCGCCATCGAGACGATAGACCACTTCCTGCGTCACATTGATGTTGAGGTTGATCTCGATCGGCTTATCGGGCGCCGACACGTTGATGCAGCCCGGCAGGGCGGCGGCGGTCGTGACCAGAAAGACGATCGTCCTCATCCTGTGCAAGATCGGTCTTTGCTCCAGCTTGTTCAATCCTGTTTCGGTCATGGCACGATCCTGCTTTCGGCGGGCTGAATGGATGGGGCTGCGGGAACGGCAGGCCCGGGGGATGGCGGTGCGGACTGCTGCTGGATCAGTGCGGGCAGGTTGCGTTCGATCAGCCGCTTCGGGTCATAGAAGCTCTGCGCCGAATCGAGCAGTCCGCGAAACGGCGCCTTGATCCGGATGTTGAACACGAAGGGCAGCTTCTGCAGCCGGCGGACGATGAAGTTCGACTTCGCCCCCTCGCCCTGGCTGATCCCGGCAAAGCGCACGTCGGTCACCATCTCGCCCGCGAGCGGCCCGTTCATGCCGACGCGCAGTGACTGGTAGCGCAGCGACTTGAGCGCCTGGAACGCGATGTTCGCCCAGATGCCGAGATCCTTCTGGCTGAGATCGCCGACATAGGCGAGCGTCCCGCCGCCCGGCCGGACGCGCAGGTCGCCGCCCTCGATCCGGCCGCCCGTCTCGTCGAAGATCATCGGCAGCACGCCGTCGAAGATCCCTGTCGCGTCGAGATTCTTGAAATCGAACTGCTGAAGGAACTGGTCGGCGGCCATGTTGGCGATGTGGAACGTCATCCGCCGTTCGCTCTGCGCGGAGAAATCAAGCAGCGTCGGGTCGAGCGTCAGCGATCCGCCCGCAAACGGCCACGCCCCGCCCTCGACCTGGACGCGCGCACCCGGCAGGGTCTGATAGCGGATCGTCCCGTCGCTGACCGGAATGCCGGGGTTGAGCGTGCGGATCGTCGCGACCTGCCCCGGTGCGCTTTGCAGATTGAGCAGGTCGGTGAAGCGGATGTCGGTCGCGATCCCGGTCACCGGGCCGAACGCGGCGGCAAGGTCGGTGCCGGCGGTCCGAAACACCCCCGTGCTCGTCACGCCGTCGGGGGTCCACGCGATGTGCCCGTCGCCGCTGACCGATCCATTGACGTCGGCGATCACGCCGAACGTCAATGGCGTCAGCGCCTCGGGTTGCAGCGCGTCCTTGGCGAACACGATCCCCGGCACCAGCAGGTCAGCGCGGCCGATGCCCGTGCTCAGTGCGTGGACAAGCGTGACGTCGGCGACCTTGGTGCTGCTGACCGGTTCGAACAGCGTTCCGGCCGCAGTGATCGTGCCGCCGACCAGCGACAGCGTCACGCCGCGCGCCGCGACCGGCTTGAACCGCGCGGTGGCGGCGGCGTCGCTGACACCCATCGTGCCTTCGAGCGCCAGCGCACCGCCGATCAGCGTCCAGTCGCCCGCCGCCTCGTTCAACAGCAGCGGCACAGTGCCGATCTGCCCTGCCCCGCCGGTGAACGCGCCGGCGATTCCCTGCGCTGTCATCCGCCCGGTGATCGTCGCGAAGTCGAGCCGCGTGACCCGCTCGGGCGCGCCGATCCGGGTCTGCACGCCGTCGATCGCAAAGCCCCGGTCGGCCAGCCGCAGCGTCGCTCCGCTCGCGTTCAGCGTCAGCGACGTCCGCCCCAGCCGCCCCGACAGCGCGGCCGCGGCGATCCGCGCACCGCCGCGCAGACGTCCGCGATCGGTCTGCACCAGCGCTCCGTCGATCGGGCATAGCGACAGCCGCGCAGGGTCGAGCACCAGCCCCGACACCGCCAACCGCTGCACCGCTAGCGGCGTGCAGCCAGTGTTGACGACGAGCCGCGTGTTACCGTCCCAGCGGGCATCGATCGGCATCGACAGGCCTTCGACCCGGTCCTTGCCGCCGCTGCCGATCGGACCGTCGAGTGTCACCCGCGTCGTGATCGCGGTCGCCCCGCCGGGCGTCGCGCTGAACCGCACCGGGGTCAACACCAGCCGCGCGCCGTCCACGACATAAGGCGCGACCGTCGCGACGCCGCGGACGGGCGCACCCGGCCGGGCCTGGGCTAGCGCGATGCGCGCCTGCGGCAACCCGCCACCCTGCGTCGCAAGAGTCGTATCGAGCGTGACGCCTCCGCCAGACGCACCGGCTCCGGGCCATGCGAACCGGAGCCCCTCCCCGCCATCAAGCGAGATCCTCGCGCCGCTCGCCGATGCGAGCGCGAGGCGTGACAGCACGGCCTCGCCGCGCCCGCCGCGCTGCCGCACCGCGATCACCGCATCGGCGGCAAAGCCCTTTGCGGCCCGCGTCACGGCCTGCACCGCGGCGTCCATGAGGGGCGCGACCGGCGACCCGGCTGCCGATCCCTGCAACGCCTCCACCCCGGCAAGCCGACGTGGGGCGATCGCGGCACCCGCCGCGCGAACGCGACCTTCGAACGCGATCGTCTCGCCGAGCCGGTAGGATCCTGCGATCGACACGCGACGTGCGCGGCCCTCGGCCGTCCGCACGGTATCCGCTGCGATATCCGCCTTGCCCGAGGTTCCCGCAGCAGTGCCCGCGAAGGCGACGTCGCCCTTGGCCGCGGCGAACGTCGCTCCGGGCAGGACGGCCGGTCCGGTCGCCAGCGCGGCCCGCCCCTGCCAGCGATCGAGCGCCGCACCGAGCGTCAGGTCGAGCGTCGCGACCACGCTGTCCGCGCGCGAATCGCCGCACGCCAGCCGCCCCAGCCGCACGGGGCCCTTCAGGATCGGTTTCGCCTCGTCGATCCCCACGCGTACCGTCGCGGCAAGGCGGTCACCCGTACAGCCGCCGACGCTCAGCCGGTCGCTGACCGCAGCAAGCGAGCCCCTGAAACCGTTATCGAGCTTCCCCGTCCCGGTGAGTTTCAACCCGACCAGCCCGTAAGGCGTCTCCAGCCGCATCCGCGCATCGTCGACGGTCGCGTCGAGCGCGGGCAGCGCGAACGGCTTGCCCGAGGGTGCAGGCAGGAGGCGGTCGATCGCCCCCAGCGACAACCGTCCACCGACCAGCCGCCCGCGCAGCCGCACCCGCCCCGCGCGCACCGCCTCCAGATACGGTCCCGACAGCCCGATCCCGGTCCGCGTCTCGACCCAGTCTGCGACCAGATCGGGATCGGCCTGATCGCCGAGCACGACATTGGTCAGCCTTTGCCCGCCAAGCGCCAGATCGGCGATCTCGTAGCGCGCAGGCACCTCGGCACGCGCGAGTTCGCGATCGATGAAGCCCGTAGCGATCTGCTTCCGGAGTACCCAGACTCCGATGAGCAGGGCGAGCAGGAGGAGCGCTACGACCAGCACGATTCGCTGAATCCGCGCGAGCCCGCCGCGACGGCGAGCCGGCGCGTGACGGCGAGGGTCGGGCCCTGTCTCGCTCGTCTCCGTCAACCGCTTACTCCGTCACGCTTTCCCGGCCTGCATAGGCGGTAGCGGGGGCGTCATGCAATTGCGGCTGGATGTGCTAGCATCCGGCCATGGCGGGGGCAGACGATATAGTCGACGAGCGCAAGGGACACCGGGCGCGGCTGCGCAAGCGGCTGTTCGAGGGCGGTGGCGAGGCGCTGCTCGATCACGAGCTGATCGAATATCTCCTCGCCGTCGCGATTCCCCGTGCCGACACCAAGGCGCTCGCCAAGGCCCTTATGCGCGAATTCGGGGGCATCGGCGGGGTTCTGACCGCCGATCCGGCGGCGCTCGCGCGGGTCGATCGCATGGGCGAGATTTCGACCGCCGCGGTCAAGATCGCGCACGCCGCCGCGCTTCGCCTGTTGCAGGCGCGCGTCGGCGAGCGGCCGGTGCTCGCCAACTGGCAGGCGCTGCTCGACTATCTGCGCGCGGACATGGCGCACCACGTCATCGAACGGTTCCGCGTGCTGCATCTCAACACGCGTAACATGCTGATCCGCGACGAGGTGATGAGCGAGGGTTCGATCGACCAGGCCGCGGTCTATGTCCGCGAGGTGATCCGCCGCGCGATCGATCTCGGCTCGGCCTCGATCATCCTCGTCCACAATCATCCCAGCGGCGACCCCTCCCCCAGTCGCGCGGACATCGAGATCACCCGCACGATCGCGGAGGCGGGCAAGCGGCTGGGAGTCGCCGTACACGACCACATCGTCATCGGCACTGCCGGCCATGTAAGCCTTCGCGCGCAAGGGCTGATTTAAGGAGCGCGTGACGCAAAAAGGCCGCCGGGGTCAGCCGGCGGCCTTGATGTCGCGAGGATCCTCCCGCGCGTTTGGTTCACCCGGCTTGGGTCAGGAACCTGGTCAGCTCGGTCTTGGTCAGCATCTTGTTTTTGTCGGCATCCGCCTGCGCGAATGCGCCGTCGACCCATTTGCGCGTCTCGGGCGCGGCCGCGACCGTGGTCGGGTCCGACTGCGTCTTTAAGGCGACCATCCAGGCGCCAAATTCGGACGTGCTCAGCAGATTGTCGCCATTCTTGTCATATCCCGGAAATTCCGCATCGACGACCTGCGCCACCTGCGCCCCCGTCACCGGCTGCTGCGCAGTCGCTCCCGCAGGATTGCCCTGCATCGTCGAAGATGACGGCGACTGCAGCGAAGATTCCGTCTGCGCCATGGGCTGCGCCGGTGAGTTGGGCGCCCCGCCGGGCATGGTCTGAGCCGATGTCGGCGTCGCAAGCGCAATCGCACCGATAAGTAGAGTAAATTTCAGCATGTCTTCTCTCCTGCTGCGACCTAGGTGGCGACTTTCCAATCGCGAAGGTCGTTCGTTCGGATAGTAGGCGACAACAATGCATGACTGCCGCGCAGGGTTCCGTTGGCCTCGCCCGATCGCCCCGGGGCTGGATTTGAACCTTGCCGTCCGGCCTGCTACCGCGCGAGCGATCGCCGCCGTGGGTCCCGCCGGGGCGCGCGTCGCGCCCCCTCTCCCCAGCCACAGGAAATCCCGATGGTCCCCCGCTATTCCCGCCCCGACATGGTCGCGATCTGGACGCCCGAAGCGCGCTTCAAGATCTGGTTCGAAATCGAGGCGCACGCCACCGACGCGCTCGCCGAACTCGGCGTCGTGCCGAAAGAGGCCGCGGCCGCGATCTGGGAAAAGGGCGCGTTCGAGGTCGACCGGATCGACGAGATCGAGCGCGAGACCAAGCATGACGTCATCGCTTTCCTGACCAACGTCGCCGAGCATGTCGGCCCCGAGGCGCGCTTCATGCACCAGGGCATGACCTCGTCTGACGTGCTCGACACCTGCCTCGCGGTCCAGCTCGCCAAGGCGAGCGACATCCTGATCGCCGACCTCGACGCGCTGCTGGTCGTGCTCGAACGCCGCGCGCGCGAGCACAAGATGACACCGACGATCGGCCGCAGCCACGGCATCCATGCCGAGCCCGTTACCTTCGGCCTCAAAATGGCGCAGGCGCATGCCGAGTTCGCGCGTAATCGCGCACGGCTGGTGGCGGCGCGCGCCGACGTCGCGACCTGTGCGATCTCGGGCGCGGTCGGCACGTTCGCCAACATCGACCCGTTCGTCGAGGACTATGTCGCGGGCAAGCTCGGGCTGTCGGTCGAGCCCGTCTCGACCCAGGTCATCCCGCGCGATCGCCATGCGATGTTCTTCGCGACACTCGGCGTGATCGCCAGCTCGATCGAGCGGCTCGCGACCGAGATCCGCCATCTCCAGCGCACCGAAGTGCTCGAGGCGGAGGAATATTTCTCGCCCGGCCAGAAGGGCTCCTCGGCGATGCCGCACAAGCGCAACCCGGTCCTGACCGAGAACCTGACCGGCCTCGCGCGCATGGTCCGCGGCTATGTCACCCCCGCGCTCGAGAATGTCGCGCTGTGGCATGAGCGCGACATCTCGCACTCGTCGGTCGAGCGGTACATCGGGCCCGACGCGACGATCACGCTCGACTTCGCGCTCGCGCGACTGACCGGGGTGATGGACAAGCTCGTCGTCTATCCGGCACGAATGGAGAAGAACCTCAACAAGATGGGCGGACTCGTCCATTCGCAGCGCGTCCTCCTCGCGCTGACCCAGGCCGGGGTGAGCCGCGAGGACGCCTATCGCCTCGTCCAGCGCAACGCGATGAAGGTGTGGGATTCGGACGGCGCACTTTCGCTGCTCGACCTGCTCAAGGCCGATCCCGAAGTGACGCTGAGCGATGCCGAGCTCGAGGACAAGTTCGACCTTGGCTATCACCTGAAGCACGTCGACACGATCTTCGCCCGGGTGTTCGGCGCGGCGTAACGGCACGGCATTAGCCCCCACCCGTCATCCTGACGAACGTCAGGACCCAGAGCCACGCAGGGTAGCGACTGGTACTCTGGGTCCTGACGTTCGTCAGGATGACGGTGGGTGGATGAGGGGATGCTGCGGACCACCTCCAAAATGCACGCAACGCAATTACGATTTCATGTTACAAAATTGCGACATCCCGCAACTATCGCCATATCACCGATGCCGGATATTACTCCGGCATCGGAGACCTACCCATGCGCATGTTCGAAACCGTGACCAGCTCGATGCTGGCGATCGCGGCTCAAGCGCTGGTGGTCGGGGTGGTCATTTCCACCCTCTGATCCATCGGCCCGCCCGCCCCTCCAAGGAGGGGCGCGGCTAGGGTCGCAGGCTCCCGCCTTCAGGCTGCTAGCGATACACCCCGTCGATTATCATCGTCGTTGGCACCACTAGGTGCGTCGGGTTTGCGCACGCGTATCGCACGGCGGTTTGCACCCACCGGCCGCCCACGTCGTAGAACCGCCGCCAGCCTAGCCGGCAAACCCCGGATCCGCAGGCTCGACACCCCGCCGATCAACCCAATCGCTACGTCCAGATACGCCGACACTTCGAACGATGTCAGCCAGATCGCGATGTCGGGCGCGCCCATCATGGTAACCCGGACCCTGTCGCCGTCATCGGCGAACATCATGACGCACGCTGCCGCAATCAGCACCAGACCGACCGCGACGTCGCCGCGCGTCAGCCGCGCCACCCGCCTGACCGGCGCCTCGACCAAAAGCATGCGGAGGAACCGAGACAGGGGGATCGTGGGCACCGCGAGCACCAGCAGCCAGCAAGCGAGAAACGTCACACCGATTGCCGCCACACTATCCCCCTGTCACGCGCGCCAAGCAGCGCGGCCTATTCCGCGGCGAAGACGCCCTTCAGCTTGGCGAAGAACCCTTGGCTGTCGGGGCATTCGTCGCCGGTCTCGGTCTCGCGGAACATTTCGAGCAGTTCCTTCTGCCGGTTCGACAGGCGGGTCGGGGTCTCGACGTCGATCTGCACGACCAGATCGCCATGACCGCGGCCCTGCAATACCGGCATGCCGGCACCGCGCTGACGCAGCTGCTTGCCCGACTGGATACCCGCCGGGATCTTCACTTCGTGCGTGCGCCCGTCGAGGCCGGGGATCGACAGCGATCCGCCGAGTGCCGCGACCGTGAAGCTGATCGGTGCGCGCGCGAACAGCGTCGTACCCTCGCGCTCGAACAGATTATGCTTGGTGACGTGGAGGAAGATATAGAGATCGCCCGCCGGTGCACCGCGCGCGCCGGCCTCGCCCTCGCCCGTCATCCGGATCCGCGTGCCTTCATCGACACCGGGCGGCACGTTGATGCTGAGCGTCTTGGTCTTCTCGACCCGGCCCTCGCCGCGGCAATCGGGGCATGGATCGGCGATCACCTGACCCGCGCCGTTGCAGACCGGGCAGGCGCGCTCAACCACAAAGAAGCCCTGCTGTGCGCGGACCTTGCCGTGACCGCCGCAATGCTGGCAGGTCTTGGCACGCGTACCGGCCTTAGCGCCCGACCCGTCGCACGTGTCGCACACGGCCGAGACGTCGACGGTGATCTCGGTCGCCTTGCCGTGGAACGCCTCTTCCAAGCTGACTTCCATGTCGTACCGCAAATCCGCGCCGCGACGTGCCGACGATCGGCCACCGCCGCCGCGCTGCGCGCCGCCCATGAATTCGCCGAAAACGCTCTCGAAAATGTCGCTGAAGCCGCCGAAATCCTGCGCGCCGCCGCCATGATCGCCGCCGCCGCCATTCTGGAACGCGGCATGGCCGAAGCGATCATAGGCCGCACGCTTCTGGGGATCCTTGAGGCAGTCATACGCCTCGCTGACCGCCTTGAACTGGGCCTCCGAATCCTTGCAACCGGCATTCTTGTCCGGGTGATATTTCATCGCGAGCTTGCGGTAGGACGACTTGATCGTCCCCGCATCCGCGGTCCGCTCGATTTCGAGCAGTTCGTAATAGTCTGTCTGGGTACTCATAACGGCCCTCTTAGCCCTCTCCCCTCCGGGGAGAGGGTTGGGTGAGGGGCCGTTCCGGACGACAGCGCGCGGAACTGCCCCTCACCCCGGCCCTCTCCCCGACCGGGCACCCATGAAAATATTACTTTCATGGGACCCTGGGGAGAGGGAGTTTCAGTTACGCCTTCGGGTTCTCGTCGACTTCCGAGAATTCGGCGTCGACGACGTCGTCGTCCTTCTTCGCCGCATCGCCATCAGCCGACGGCGAGGCATCCGCCTGAGCCTGCTTCTCGTAGATCGCCTGGCCGAGCTTCATCGCGACCTGGGCGAGCGCGGTGCTCTTCTCGGTCATCGCATCGGCATCGCCGCCTTCGACCGCGGCCTTGGTCGCGTCTATCGCGGCCTGGATCTCGGTCTTGAGCGCATCGTCCACCTTGTCGCCATTATCGGCAAGCTGACGCTCGGTCGTGTGGATCAGGCTCTCGGCGTTGTTCTTCGCCTCGGCGCCCGCACGACGCTTCTTGTCCTCCTCGGCGAAGGTCTCAGCATCGCGGACCATCTGGTCGATGTCGCTGTCTGAAAGGCCACCCGATGCCTGGATGCGGATCTGCTGCTCCTTGCCGGTGCCCTTGTCCTTGGCCGAGACGCTGACGAGACCGTTGGCGTCGATGTCGAACGTGACCTCGATCTGCGGCACGCCGCGCGGTGCCGGCGGGATGCCGACGAGATCGAAATTGCCGAGCATCTTGTTGTCGGCCGCCATCTCGCGCTCGCCCTGGAACACGCGGATCGTCACCGCGCCCTGGTTGTCGTCCGCGGTCGAATAGGTCTGCGACTTCTTGGTCGGGATCGTCGTGTTGCGATCGATCATCCGGGTGAACACGCCACCCAGCGTCTCGATGCCCAGCGACAGCGGCGTCACGTCGAGCAGCAGCACGTCCTTGACGTCGCCCTGCAGCACGCCGGCCTGGATCGCGGCGCCCATCGCGACGACCTCGTCCGGGTTGACGCCGGTGTGCGGCTCCTTGCCGAAGAATTGCTTCACGACTTCACGGACGCGCGGCATGCGCGTCATGCCGCCGACCAGCACGACCTCGGAGATGTCGTCGGCCTTCAGACCGGCGTCAGCGAGTGCCTTCTTGCAGGGGTCGAGCGTCCGCTTGACCAGGTCCTCGACCATCCGCTCCAGATCGGCGCGCGTGATCGACTTCACCAGATGCTTCGGGCCGTTCTGGTCCGCGGTGATGAAGGGCAGGTTGACCTCGGTCGACTGCGCCGAGCTGAGCTCGATCTTCGCCTTCTCGGCCGCTTCCTTCAGACGCTGCAGCGCCAGCTTGTCCTTGGCGAGGTCGATGCCCTCCGCCTTCTTGAACTCGTCGGCGAGGAACTGGACGATCTTGTTGTCGAAATCCTCACCGCCGAGGAAGGTGTCGCCGTTGGTCGCCTTCACCTCGAACACGCCGTCGCCAATCTCGAGGATCGAGATGTCGAACGTGCCGCCGCCAAGATCATAGACCGCGATCGTCTTGCCGTCCTGCTTGTCGAGGCCGTAGGCCAGCGCCGCTGCGGTCGGCTCGTTGATGATGCGCAGCACTTCAAGGCCGGCGATCTGGCCGGCGTCCTTGGTCGCCTGGCGCTGTGCGTCGTTGAAGTATGCGGGAACGGTGATGACTGCCTGCGTGACCGTCTCGCCGAGATACGACTCAGCGGTTTCCTTCATCTTCTGCAGCGTGAACGCCGAGATCTGCGACGGCGAATAGTCCTTGCCGCCGGCCGAGACCCATGCGTCGCCGTTCGGCCCGCGCGAAATCTTGTACGGGACCAGCTCGGTGTCCTTCTTGGTGATCGGATCGTCGAAACGACGGCCGATCAGGCGCTTCACCGCAAAGATGGTATTGTCGCCGTTGGTCACTGCCTGGCGCTTGGCCGGCTGGCCGACCAGTCGCTCGCCGTCCTTGGCGAATGCGACGATCGACGGCGTGGTGCGCGCGCCTTCGGAATTCTCGATGACCTTGGGCTTGCCACCTTCCATGACGGAAACGCAGCTGTTGGTCGTGCCGAGATCGATACCGATTACTTTAGCCATGAGTTTAAATAGCCCCTCACACATCGTAAAAAAGTCTCGGGCTCCACCCCGTTACGGCAGTGGAACCTTTCGATTGATGGGCGCGATATAGGTTGGCTCGCGCTTGCCGCAAGATTGTACGGCTCGTAGAGATCGCAAGAGGGGTATGAAGTGGCGATGATGACGATGCGTGGTATTTTTGCCGTGACGGCCCTGGTCGGGGTGGCGGCCTGTGCACAGCCGCAACAGCTGTCCGTCGAGAAGGCGTGGGTCCGGCTCGCTGCGGTCAAGGGTGGACCGGCAGCAGGCTATTTCACGATCCATGGCGGGCCGGCCGATGCGACGCTGATCAACGTCACCACCGATGTCGCGATCCGGAGCGAGATGCACGAGAGCATGTCGGCCGGCGGCGTGTCGTCGATGAAACCGATCGCGCGCGTCGAGATCCCGGCCAAGACCGATGTCGTGTTCGCGCCGGGCGGCCGTCACGTGATGCTGTTCGACGTAAATCCCGGCATCAAGCCCGGTGAACGCACCATCACCTTCACCCTCACCTTCGCCGACGGCACCAGAATCCTGCAGAACGCGGCCGTCGTCGGCGCCGGCGACACCGGAACCAAGTGAGCGTTCGCGATCGGTCGACGCGAGCGCTGACCCCGGCCGAGACGCGGCTCGCGGCGTCGGTCTTCGGCGATGCGATCGACTATGCGCCGGTGCGCCTGGCGCGCAGCAAATGGGCCTTCTTCCAGCCGCGCGACACGGTGATGGCGCCGCGCGGGTGCATCCATTTCCACCCCAAGGGCGATCTGTGGTGCGACGATTTCGCGCATGCCCATCTGACGCTGCAGGGGCTGTTCATCCACGAGATGACGCATATCTGGCAACACCAGCGCGGTATCTTCCTCCCGCTCGTACGGCATCCGTGGTGCCGCTATGACTATGCGTTGCGCCCCGGCGTCGCGCTGCATCGCTACGGTATCGAGCAGCAGGGCGAGATCGTCCGCCACGCCTTCCTGCTGCGTGCCGGCGCGACGGTCGCAGGCGCCCCGCCGCTCGCGCAGTACGAGACGCTGCTTCCGTTCAAGCCGCGGGTGTCGGCCTAGTCCGCCACTCCCCAAACCGTCACCCCAGCGAACGCTGGGATGACGTGGGTTAGTGCACTGTCAGAGCCAGCTGCGCCCATCCGGCCCAGCACAACCATAGGGCGGCAACTGCCCGAAGAACCGCTCCTGCATCTTGTGACAGCCCCAGGCGCGCAGCGGCGCGGGCGCATAGCCGTTCAGCGCGATGCCGACCTCGTCATACGGGGTCTCGCCGCGCGCGACATACATGTACCAGCGCCCGCCGAACATGACCGCCGCCGCGACCAGCACGACACACACGACCTGAAGAATCTTCTGCATTTCCGCCCTTTTCGTGATGAAGGGCGCCCCGTTGCAGATAACATGGATTAATATCAACCACCGGAAAGCGAGCCCAGCCGGTGGCGATTCGCCACCTACAATGCGTCGAAATCGATAGCTTGTGTTCTATCAAGCGCTTGCGGCGCTTCGGGCATCGGATATTTCAGTCCGGTCGCACAATTAAAAAGTACGACGCGGTCATCTTCGTCGACCAGACCGGTGTTCAGCGCCTGTCGATAGGCCGCGAGCGTCGCGCCACCCTCGGGACATAGCAGCAGCCCGTCCTGCTTCGCGGCGGCCTCGACCGCCTTGAGGATCGCCGGATCGCCGACCGCCAGCGCCTGGCCACCGCTCTTGCGCACAGCCCGCAGGATCAGGAAGTCGCCGACCGCCTTGGGCACGCGAATGCCAGCCGCGACGGTGCTCGCATCCTCCCAGCGCTCGGCATGCTCCTCGCCCGCCTCGAACGCGCGGACGATCGGCGCACAGCCGCTCGCCTGCACGGCAAACATCTTGGGTCGCGCGGAGCCAATCCAGCCGAGCTGCTCAAGCTCGTCGAACGCCTTCCACATGCCGATCAGGCCGGTGCCGCCGCCGGTCGGATAGAAGATCGCATCGGGCAGTTTCCAGCCGAACTGCGCGGCCAGTTCCAGCCCCATCGTCTTCTTGCCCTCGATCCGATAGGGCTCCTTCAGCGTCGAGAAATCAAACCAGCGCCCCTCGGCGGCGCCCTTGCCGACGATCGCACCGCAATCGTCGATCAGCCCGTTGACGCGCCAGACGCGCGCGCCCTGCATCGCGATCTCGCGGACGTTGATCTCGGGCGTGTCGTCGGGACACAGCACGATCGTCTCGATCCCGCAGCGCGTGGCGTAGGCGGCCAGCGCCGCGCCCGCATTGCCGTTGGTCGGCATCGCGATCCTGGTGACGCCCAGCTCCTTCGCCATCGCCACCGCCATGACCAGCCCGCGCGCCTTGAAGCTCCCGGTCGGCAGACGCCCTTCGTCCTTCACGAGGACATTGGGGCCACCGGACCTGGGGATCGGCACCAAGGGCGTCTCGATCTCGCCGAGGCTGACGATATTGGACGTCTCCCGCACGGGCAGCAGTTCGCGCCACCGCCACAGATCGGTTGGCCGCGCCTCGATCGTGTCGCGCGAAATCGCCGAGCGCACCGCGTCGAGATCGTAGCGGACGAGCAACGGCCTGCCCGCACGCGAAAGGCCATGAAGCTGGTCCGCCTCATAGCGTTCGCCGGTGATCGAACATTCGAGATGCGTGACGAACGTCTCGCGATCGGTGGTCAGATTCTCGTTCATGTCGTCATCCCGGCGAGGCAGATAGTTGAGCGCCGCCTCCTGCCGTTCCCCCGCGAAGGCGGGGGCCCGGGGTCACAGGCGACAGCGTTTGGAACCCTGGGCTCCCGCCTTCGCGGGAGAACACCAGCCCGACAGGCTCACCCCGCCTTGGCGACGCCCACCATCGCAGGCCGCAGCAGGCGGTCCTTGATCATGTAGCCCGCCTGCATTTCCTGAACGATCGTGCCGGCCGGCTGGTCGCTCGGGATCTCCAGCATTGCCTGATGCTTGTTCGGATCGAGCATCTGGCCCTCGGCGGCGATCTTGGTGATGCCGTGGCGCTGGAACACGCTCTCCAGCTCGCGACCGGTGGCCTCGAGCCCGGTGACGAGGCCCTTCATCTTGTCGTCCGCACGCAGGTCCGCCGGGATCGCCGACAGGCCGCGGGCGAGGTTGTCGGCAACCGACAGCACGTCGCGCGCGAACGCGGTGGCGGCATAGGCGCGCGCGTCCTGCGCTTCCTTCTCGGCGCGGCGGCGGACGTTCTGCACCTCGGCCTGCGCATAGAGGACATTCTGCTTGGCCTCGGCGAGCTGGTTCTCCAGCTCGGTGACGCGATCGTTCGAGGCCACTTCGGGTGCGGCTTCGGCGGTCTCTTCGCGCAGGTCGGCAGGCGTGTTCTGATCGATATCGGACATTGTTTTCCCTATAAGTTGGGCCGGCTCAACCCATCAACCGGGCGAGCGTTGCAGCCGTGAAATCCACCATGGGCACGACGCGCGCATAGTTCAACCGCGTGGGGCCGATCACGCCCACCACGCCGACCACTCGCCCGTCCAATCCGCGGAACGGTCGCGCGATCACCGACGAGCCGGACAGGGCGAATAATTTGGTCTCCGCACCGATGAAGATCCGCGTCGAATCGCCCGCCCGCGCGCTGTCGAGCAGCGAAGCGACCTCCTGTTTTCCCTCGAGATCGTCGAGCAGGTCGCGGACCCGGTCGAGATCGGCGGCGGCGGCCGCATCGATCAGCCGCCCCTGCCCGCGCACGATCAGCACCGGGCGGCGATCCGCATCCTCGCTCCACACCGCGA
Source organism: Sphingomonas sp. CFBP9019 (assembly GCF_034045155.1). NCBI lineage: Bacteria > Pseudomonadati > Pseudomonadota > Alphaproteobacteria > Sphingomonadales > Sphingomonadaceae > Sphingomonas > Sphingomonas sp. CFBP9019. Next base: position 462,129 of record NZ_JAXCWK010000003.1, read on the forward strand.
TCCCGCCCTCGACCAGCATCCGCGCCGCACCGTCGAGCGCCGCCTGCCCGTCCGCCAGCTCGCGCTCGATCCGCAGCCGCGCCTCGGCCAGCGTCAGCCCGCCGAGCGTCGCCGACATGTAATTGCCCGCCTCGACCAGGGTCGACGGCGACATGCCCTTGGGCAGCGCGATCACGCGGTTCTCGACCGAGCCATCCTCGCTGACCAGCACCGCGAGCGCCTGATCGGGCGACAGCGCGACGAACGCGATCTGGCGCAGCGTCATCTCGCGCTTCGGCACCATCACCAGCCCCGCGCACGCCGACAGCCCCGACAATGCAAGCGTGGTGGCGGCGAGCGCCTCCTCGACCGGACCACCGACACCGGCGCGTGCCTCGATCGTCTGGCGCTCCTCGAACGACGGCTCCATCGCCTGCATCATCCCATCGACGAACAGCCGCAAGCCGCGATCGGTCGGCATCCGCCCCGCGCTCGTATGCGGACTGGCGAGCAACCCCAGCCCCTCCAGCTCCCCCATCACCCCGCGAATCGAGGCGGGCGACAGGCTGAGCCCGGCCAGCTGCGCGATCGTCTTCGACCCCACCGGCGTGCCGCTAGCGAGATAGCTGTCGACGACCGCACGAAAAATATCGCGCGCGCGGTCGGTCAGTTCGGTGACGGGGGGCGTGGCCATGCGGCTGATCTAGGCTGGCGAGCCGGAATGCGAAAGGCTAGGCAGCGCTTATTGCCCACCACCCGTTCGTCCTGAGTAGGGACTGAGCGAAGTCGAAGCCCCGTATCGAAGGATGTGCCTCAAGCGGGCCGATCCTTCGATACGCCGCTTCGACGAGCTCAGCAGCTACTCAGGACGAACGGAAGAAGTTTAGGAATACATCATGCGCCCATCCGGCCGTGCCCCAGACCAGATGCGCAGCATCACGATCGAACCCCGCTTCACCAAGCACGCCGAAGGCTCCGTCCTGATCGGTTTCGGCGACACGAAGGTGCTCGTCACCGCCAGCATCGAGGAGAAGGTCCCGCCGTTCCTGCGCGGCAAGGGCGAAGGCTGGGTGACCGCCGAATATGGCATGCTCCCGCGCTCGACCAACACACGCAACAACCGTGAAGCGGCCAAGGGCAAGCAGTCGGGCCGCACGCAGGAAATCCAGCGGCTGATCGGCCGTTCGCTCCGCGCCGTCACCGACCTGAAGCTGCTCGGCGAGCGCCAGATCGTGCTCGACTGCGACGTGCTTCAGGCCGACGGCGGCACGCGCACCGCTTCCATCTCGGGCGCCTGGGTCGCGCTGCGGCTCGCGATCGACGGGCTGCTGGACAGTGGCAAACTGACCGCCGATCCGCTGACGCAGAAGGTCGCCGCGATCAGCTGCGGCATCTATCAGGGCAATCCGGTGCTTGACCTCGACTATATCGAGGATTCGGGTGCGGACGCGGATGCGAATTTCGTCCTGCTCGAAAACGGCAACATCGCCGAGGCGCAGGCGACGGCCGAGGGCGCGACCTATGACGAGGAGGCGCTGCTCCGCCTGTTGCGGCTCGCCCGGATCGGCTGCGCGGACATCTTCGCGGCACAGGCCAAGGCGGTCGCCAAGTGAGCGGCGAAGGCGGCACCCCCCAGGCGATCCGCAAGCTCCAGCCCGGCAAGCTCGTCATCGCAAGCCACAACAAGGGCAAGGTCCGCGAGATCGCCGACCTGCTCGCAGGGCGCGGGTTCGACGTCGTGTCGGCGGCGGATCTCGACCTGCCCGAGCCGGTCGAGACGGGGACGACCTTCTTCGCCAATGCCGAGCTGAAAGCACGCGCCGCCGCCGACCTGTCAGGCTATCCCGCGCTCGCCGACGACAGCGGGCTATGTGTCGATGCGCTGGGTGGCGATCCGGGCGTGTACACCGCCGACTGGGCCGAGACCCCGAACGGTCGCGACTGGTCGATGGCGATGCAGAAGGTCGAGGACGCGCTCGCCGCCAAGGGTCCCGACGCGACCCGCGGCGCGCATTTCGTCAGCGTGCTCGCGCTCGCCTGGCCCGACGGCCATGTCGAATGGTTCGAGGGCCGCGCCGAGGGCACGCTGGTCTGGCCGCCACGCGGCAAGGTCGGCTTCGGCTATGACCCGATGTTCGTGCCGCTGGGCCATGACCAGACCTATGCCGAGCTGCCGCACGAGACGAAGAACGCGATCAGCCACAGGAACGTCGCGTTCGAACTGCTGAAGGCCGCCGTGTTCTGAAACGCCGCCGGACCGTCACCCCCGGTGACGGTCCGGCGATCTCGGGTGCCTAGTAGCTACGCTCGCCCACCACATTGCCCGGCGGCGAATAGCGGCACACCAGATAATCGTCGCGTTCGTTGCTCGCCATCGCGCATCCCACCGCGGTCGAATTGCGCCAGACGATCTGCGTGTAGTGCGCGACATCCTCATATTTGCCGGTCCGGCTGAACGCGGGCGTCACGCCGTTGACGAAATCCTTCCGTTCGGCAATCCAGTGGCCGATCATCTCGGGATAGGCATAGGCATAGCGCGTGCCGGTCCACAGATTTTCGCCCTCGCGGCCCGGCCCCTGAACCTGGTGCGCGTGCGCAAATTTGCGCGTGTTGGCCATTTCCTCGGCATAGGCGCGCGCGGTGGTCGCCAGCGTATCGCTCCACACCAGCGGCGGGACACCCACGGCCGCCCGCGCGGCATTGTGCCCGTCCATCATCGCCGCCTTGAGGAGCGCGGGCCCGCGCGGCGCCGGCGCCTGTGTCTCGCGCCGCTCCACCACCCGTTCCGGCCCCTGCGCGCAAGCTCCGGCGAGCAACGCCGCCGCAACTGCCAGACCCAACCGAACCGTCATTACGCTTCCTTCTGTCGCTCCGTGCGACCATATGCGCGAGATAATGCCCCCGATCGAAACGCCAAGCCCCGCCCCGCCGCCCTCGGGGGACCTCGCGCTCTACGTCCATTGGCCGTTCTGCGTGTCGAAATGCCCCTATTGCGACTTCAACAGCCATGTCCGCGAGGGCGTCGACCAGGCGGCGTGGCGCGCGGCGCTGCTCACGGACCTTGCACACGAGGCGTCGGTCCTGCCGGGACGCAAACTCCAATCGATCTTTTTCGGCGGCGGCACCCCCTCGCTGATGCCGCCCGCAACGGTCGCCGCGATCCTCGACGCCGCCGAACGCGCCTGGGGCTTTGCCGAGGGGATCGAGATCACGCTCGAGGCCAATCCCTCCTCGGTCGAGGCCGCGCGCTTTGCCGACCTCGCCAGCGCGGGCGTCAACCGCGTGTCGCTGGGATTGCAGTCGCTCGACGATCAGGCGCTGAAATTCCTCGGCCGCGCGCATGACGTGAACGAGGGGCAGGCGGCGCTGGCGACCGCGCAGAGCGTCTTTCCGCGCGTGAGTTTCGACCTGATCTATGCGCTCCCCGGCCAGCGGCTTGCCGACTGGCGCGCCGAACTCGCGCGCGCGCTGAGCTTCGGGACCGAGCATCTGTCGCTCTACCAGCTCACCATCGAGCCCGGCACGCGGTTCGCGACCGAGGCGCTCGCGGGGCGCATCGTCATCCCCGACGGCGACAGTGCAGCCGACCTGTTCGAGGCGACGCGCGCCGACACCGCAGCCGCCGGGCTCCCCGCCTATGAAACCTCGAACCACGCGCGGCCGGGGTCGGAGAGCCGCCACAATCTCGCCTATTGGCGCTATCAGGATTACGCCGGGATCGGCCCTGGCGCGCATGGCCGCCGCGGTGGCCTGGCGACAGTGCGCCGCAAGAAGCCCGAAAACTGGCTCGCGGCGATCGAGCGCAACGGCCACGGGATGGAGGTCGAGGACCCGCTCACCCCCTCGACGCGCGCGACCGAGGCACTGCTGATGGGGCTGCGCTTGGCCGAGGGAGTCGATCTCGACCGGATCACCCGACTCAACGCCGGCGTGGTGCCGGTGGATCTCACCGCGGTCGCACGGCTCGAGGATCTCGGCCTCGTCGCCCGCTCACCCGGTCGGCTGCGCGTCACCGAAGCGGGGGCGCTGCTGCTCGACGCGATCCTGCCCGAGATCGTGACGGCGTAACGCCCCCACCCATGTCATTCCCGCGGAGGCGGGAAGCCAGACTGGCTAGCCGCGCGACTCGAATCGCAACCGATCATCCGTATGGATCCCCGCCTCCGCGGGGATGACGAACGGAGTCGGCGTCAGCCGCCGAAGCCGCTCGGCGCGGGCGAGACAACAGTGGTGGTCCCCCCGCGGATTTCCTTCACCTCCAGTGCGCGCTCGGCGACATTGTCACGGCCGAAGCGAAACGCACCGTCGATGCCCGAAAAGCCGTCGCCATCGCGCAGCCGCGACACGGGGAACGCCGTCCCCGGCTTCCAGTCGCGCGCGATCCGCACCGTCAGCAGGACCGAATCATAGCCGAGACTCGACAGGCGGTACGGTCCGCTGCCGAAGCGTGCGCGGTATTTGGCGGCATATTGCCGGTACAGCGTATCCGACACGCTCGCATACCAGGCGCCGTTCAGCGCCGGCTTGGCGGCAACGCTCGATTCGGAATTCCACAGCTCGGTGCCGAGGATCCGGGTCGATGCACCCGACCCGCGCTTCACCAGCGCCGCCGCCGACGCCGCGGTCGAACCGCTGTCGGCGATCAGCACGGCATCATAGGGTGCCTTCGCCGCGAGCCGCGTGACCGCGCCCGACACGCCACCGGCGGTCCGGCCATAGGTCTGCAGCGACACGACCTGGCCGCCCGCCCCCTCGACCGCACGGAGGAATGCGGTCGAGGCGCGCTCGCCATACAGCCCGTTCGGGACCAGCCCGGCAAAGTTCGACACGCCGCGCTCGCGCGCGAAATCGACGACGCGCGAAATCGACTGGGTCGGCACATAGCCCATCAGATAGGCGCCGTTGCCGGCCACCCCGAGATCGTTCGAGAAGCTCAGCACCGGCACGCCCGCCGCGCGCGCAATTGGTGCCACCGTCCGCACGTCCTCGGACAGCAGCGGCCCCAGGATCAGCTGCGCGCCTTCAGCGATCGCGCGCTGAGCCGCAGCCGCGGCACCCGTCGCGGTATCGTAATTGGTGATCCGAACGCGCTGGTTCTGCGTGTCGAGCAGCGCCATCATCGTCGCATTGGCGATCGACGTACCGACCCCCGCATTGCTTCCCGACAGCGGCACGAGCAGCGCGACGCGGTTGCGCTCGGCATCGCGCGGGATGCCGGTCTCGACCCCGATCGTCGGCGTGTCGGTCGGGCGGGTGGTCGGGCGCTGCTGCGATGGTTCGACGGGACCGCGCGGGACGATCGTCTGGCACGCGCCGAGCAGGCAGGCCAGCGTGAGTGCGGCCGAGCGCCCAAACGCGCGCATCCGGTGCCGGGCCGATTGCCCTATCGTCGCTGCGTCTGCCATGACAATCCCCATGAACCCTGAAACTCCACTGAACCCCGGCCTTTACATCGTCGCGACGCCGATCGGCAATCTCGGTGATCTGTCGCCGCGTGCCGCCGACATCCTCGCGCGTGCCGACGTCGTCGCGGTCGAGGACAGCCGTGTCACCGCCGGTCTGCTCCGCCATGTCGGTACCAAGACGCCGATGGTCCCCTATCATGATCACAGCGCCGAGGGCGTCCGCCCCGCGCTGATCGCGAGGATGGCGACCGAGGCGGTGGCGCTGGTGTCGGACGCGGGCACGCCGCTGATTTCCGATCCCGGATTCAAGCTGGTGCGCGACGCGCGCGCGGCGGGGCATCTCGTGGTGACGATCCCCGGCCCCTGCGCGGCGGTCGCTGCGCTCACGCTGGCGGGACTGCCGACCGATCGCTTCCTGTTCGTCGGCTTCCTGCCGTCCAAGGCGCATGCCCGGTCGGAGGCGATCGCCGAGATCGCCACGATCCGCGCGACGCTGGTGCTCTACGAATCCGGTCCGCGGCTCGGTGCCAGCCTTGCCGCGCTCGCCGAAGGACTCGGCGACCGTGAGGCGGCGGTCACGCGCGAGATCACCAAGCGGTTCGAGGAGGCGGTGACCGGTACGCTGACGACCCTCGCCACCCGCTACGCCGACGCCCCGCCGCGTGGCGAGATCGTCATCGTCATCGCGCCCCCCGGCGACGCCCCCCCGGCCAGCGCGGAGGACGCCGACACGGCGCTGGCCGATGCCCTCACCCGCCTCTCCACCGGCCAGGCGGCGAGCGAGGTTGCGAAGGCACTCGGGCTCGACCGCAAGACGCTCTACGCCCGCGCGCTCGAACTGAAGGCGAAGGGGTGACCCTCCCCGCCCCGCGCCCCTCCCGCAGGCGGACGGCGAGCACCGCCGATCGACAGGTCGCGGAAGCTGCGGGGCGGCGCGGGGAGAGGCTGGCCGGCTGGTGGCTGCGACTGAAGGGCTGGAGCATCCTCGACCGCCGCGTGCGGACGCCTGCGGGCGAGGTCGACATCGTCGCGCGCAAGGGGACGCTCATCGCGTTCGTCGAGGTGAAGACGCGCGCGACCGCCGCCGAACTCGACTTCGCGATCGACGAGCGGCGGCTCGCGCGGGTCGCCGCGGCGGCAGAGTTTTTGATGCCGCGCTATGCCGGGCCCGGCGACGACATTCGCGTCGACGTCATCCTGCTCGCGCCCGGCACGCGCCCCCGCCATATCGAGAATGCATGGATCGGCTGAGCGGGTCGGGTGACTTGCGGCCCGCGCGCACCTACATGCGCTCGACCGTATAGAAGGAAGACGCATGAGCCTCACCGTCGCCGTCCAGATGGACCCGCTCGACAGCATCAATATCGCGGGCGATTCGACCTTCGCGCTGATGCTCTCCGCACAGGACCGCGGGCACCGGCTGTTCCATTATGCCGCGGAGGATCTCAACTACCGCGACGGCCGGGTCTGGGCGAAGGCGCACCCCGTCACCGTGCAGCGCGTGACCGGCGATCACTTCAGCGTCGGCGAGCCGGTGAACCTCGATCTCGGTGACGAGGCCGACGTCGTGCTCATGCGGCAGGACCCGCCCTTCGATCTCGGCTACATCACCGCGACGCATCTGCTCGAGCGGATCGCCGGCAAGACGCTGGTCGTCAACGACCCGGCACAGGTCCGCAACGCACCCGAAAAGGTGTTCGTGCTCGACTATCCGCAGTTCATGCCGCCAACGCTCGTCACGCGCAGCCTCGACGAGGCGCGCGCCTTCCTGGCCGAACACGGCGCAATCGTGATCAAGCCGCTCCACGGCAATGGCGGCAAGGCGATCTTCAAGGTCGAATCGGACGGTGCCAACCTGTCCGCGCTGATCGAGGTGTTCAACATGACGTGGCGCGAGCCGCACATGGTCCAGGCGTTCCTTCCCGACGTGGCCAAGGGCGACAAGCGCATCGTGCTGGTCGACGGCGAAGTCGCCGGCGCGATCAACCGCCTGCCGGGCGAGGGCGAGATCCGCTCCAACCTCGCGGTCGGCGGCTCGGCGGAAAAGACCGAGCTGACCCCGACCGAGCGCGAGATCTGCGCGGTCCTCGGACCGGAACTCAAGAAGCGCGGGCTGCTATTCGTCGGCATCGACGTGATCGGCGGCAAGTGGCTGACCGAGATCAACGTCACCTCGCCCACCGGCATCGTCGCGATCGAGCGGTTCGACGGCACCGACGTCTCCGCGATGATCTGGGACGCGATCGAGGCGAAGGTCGCGGCGCGGTAGGAAAACCACCATCCCGGTTCACGCCGGGATGGTGCGACCGCGCTGTCGAGGGAACAGATGCGGCATCCCGGAAGTATCGGTTAGCCATGACCGAATTCATCATCAACCTGATCGCCTGGGGCGGCTATTTCGGCATCTTTTTGCTGATGGCGCTCGAGAATATCGTCCCGCCCGTACCGTCCGAGGTGATCATGGGGCTCGGCGGCATTGCCGTCGCGCGCGGCCATATGGCGGTCGTGCCGCTGATCGTCGCGGGGACGGTCGGATCGGTCGCGGGCAATTACTTCTGGTATTATATCGGCCGGAACATCGGCTACGAGCGCTTCCGTCCGTTCGTCGAGCGGCATGGCCGCTGGCTGACGATCGAATGGTCGGATATCGAGAAGGTCCACCGCTTCTTCGTGAAGCGCGGCGGCTGGGTGATCTTCGTCTTCCGCTTCATGCCGACCTTCCGGACGATCATCTCGCTCCCGGCCGGGATGACGTACATGCCGTTGTGGAAGTTCGTGATCTGGACCGCTGCGGGCAGCGCGATCTGGAACACCGTGCTCGCCTATGCCGGCATCCTGCTCGGCTCGCGGTTCCAGCAGCTCGACCGCTATGTCGGCCCTGTCTCGGTCGCGACGTTCGTCATCATCGCGCTGGCCTATGGCTGGCGCGTGCTGACATGGAAGCCGAAAGGCTGACCTTGCGCTACGCCCGCGGATGCGCGTTGCGGTACACGTCCATCAGATGCGCGGCGTCGACCTGCGTATAGATCTGCGTCGAGCTGAGGCTCGCATGGCCGAGCAGCTCCTGCAACGCGCGCAGGTCCGCCCCGCGTCCCAGCAGATGCGTCGCGAAACTGTGGCGCAGTGCGTGCGGCGTCGTCCGCTCGCCCAGCCCGAGCCGCCCGCGGGCCCCGCGGACCGCGCGGCGCACGATCGCGGGGGCGAGCGGGCCACCCTTCGCGCCCCGGAACAGCGGCTCCCCCGGCACCAGCGCCCAGGGGCACGTTGCGACATAGGCCTCGATCGCGGTCCGGACCTGCGGCAACAGCGGCACGATCCGCGTCTTGGCGCGCTTGCCGGTTACCGACAGCGTCTCGCCGAGCGGCAGGATCGCCGGCGTCAGCAGCAGCGCCTCGCCGATTCGCAGCCCCGCGCCGTACAGCAGCATCAGCACCGCCCAGTCGCGCGCGCCGATCCACGGCTCGGCAGCGTCGTCGGCGACCTCCCCGGCCAGCGCCACCGCTTCGGCCGGCGAGATCGGGCGCGGCACGCCGCGCTGGACCCGCGGCCCCTTCAGCCGCGGCGGTTCGGCATCCGCATTCGCCCATGCGAGGAAACCGCGCACCGCGGACAGCTCGCGCGCCGCCGATGCATTCCCCAGCCCCTGCCCGCGCCGATAGGCCAGATAGGCGCGAAGATCCGCCGTGCTCGTCCGGCCCAGCGCCGCGCGATCGACCGCCCCCGCCCAGTGCCCTACCAGGAACGCCGTCAACCGCTCGGCAACCGCGCGATAGGCGCGGACCGTGTGCACCGACCGCATCCGGTCCCGCGCCAGATGCGTCGCCCAGAGCATCGACGGGGGAAGCGTGTCGGGTGAGGTCATTCCGGCATGCTAGAGCGTTTGAACGACAAAGAAAATTAACTAACGCAGGCCTATTCGAAGACATGTCGCTCCCCGAGTCCGCCCTTCGCGAAATGCCCGGATCACCATCGCGTTTTGCCTCGGCCGACGAGGAACGCCGGGTGGCGACGCTCAACGCGCTCGCGCTGCTCGATACCGAACCGGAGCGCGAATTCGACGCGCTCGTCGCGCTGGCGGCCGAAATGCTCGACTGCCCCAGCGCAATGATGACGCTGATCGATCGCGACCGCTTGTGGATCAAGGCGGCCAATGACGGCGAACGCGGCGAGATCGCGCGCGACGTGACCATGTGCAACGTCACCATCCAGGGATCGGCGCCGCTGGTCGTGGAGGACCTCTCGGGCGATTCGCGGTTCGCCGCCAATCCGCTGGTTGCCGCCTCCGACGGGGTGCGATTCTATGCCGGTGCCCCGATCCATGCGATCGCCGACGACGGACGACGTCACCCGATCGGCGCGCTGTGCGTGCTCGACACCCATCCGCGCAGCCTGAACGCAGCAGGGCGGAAAGCGCTTGTGCATCTCGCCACGCTTGCCGAAGCGGCAATCGCTGCGCGGACCGCAGCGCTCCAGGCACTCGCGATCGCGGTGACCGCGGATCGCCAGTCGTCCGTTCTCGCTCGCCAGGACCGCATATTTCGCCAGGCCGAGCGGATGGCGGCGATCGGATCGTGGCGCGTGCTGTGGCCCGACGGTCCGCTCGAATGGTCCGACGGCGTCTTCCGGATCCACGAGCTGCCGCTGGGCGCGCAACCCGACCCGTCGAAGGCGATCGATCACTATCCCCCCCATGCCCGCGAACAGATCGCGCAGGCGCTCACGGACGTCATCCGCACCGGCGTCCCGATCGATCTCGAACTCGACTTCACCACTGCGCTGGGCAATCCACGACGGGTGCGGGTGCAGGGCGAGCTCGAACATGAGGCCCAGCGGAACGTGGACGGTCCCGTCGCGATCGTCGGCATCTTCCAGGACGTGACAGAGCGTCACGCGCTCGAACTCACGCTGCGACGCACGGCCGAAACCGATGCGCTCACCGGCCTCGCCAACCGGGCCGCGTTTGACCAGGCGCTCGACGCGGCCATCACGCGCGCGCGTACAGCGGCATCGCCGTTGCTGCTCGCGCTCGTCGATCTCGACGGGTTCAAGGCGATCAACGACACGCTTGGCCATAACGCAGGCGACGACGTGCTGCGCGGCGTTGGCCAGATCCTGCAGGCACCATGGCTCCGCGGCAGCCTCGCCGCGCGGCTTGGCGGTGACGAATTCGCAGTGATCGTCGACGACCCCGCGCTGGTCGGTGCACCCGATGAGATCGTCAGCCGGCTGCAGGAGGCGCTGCAGGTGCCGGTCTCGGTCGACGGCCTGGCGATGATCAGCGCGGGCACCGTCGGCATCGCCGCGCTCGAAGCCGATTGCCAGACGGTCCGCGATTTCGTCCACCGCGTCGACATCGTCCTCTACCGCGCCAAGCGCGAACGGATCGGCGAACGGCGCCGCGCCGCCTGATCGGGTTCACCCCGATGGGCGCCGCTACGACGATCACACGCCGCTAAAAGGTTTCCGTCGAGTCGATCTGCCCCCATATGCGTTGGCCATGTCGTCGCGCGCCCGTGTCCTGATCCTCAACGCCGCCCTCGGGCCGCTCGACTACCGCGTGCCCGCGGGCATGGACGTCGCGCCCGGATCGATCGTCGTCGCGCCGCTCGGCCCGCGCCAGCTGCTCGGCGTGGTGTGGGAGGCGGAGCGGATGCCGTCCGATGCGGAGGTCGGCGACAACCGCCTGCGCAATCTGCTCGCGGTTGCGGACGTGCCGCCGCTCGGCGCGCCGCTTCGCCGGCTGATCGAATGGACCGCCGATTATTATCTGGCGCCCCCTGCCTCGGTGCTGCGGATGTCGCTCGCCTCGACTTCCGCGCTCGAGGGCGCGCGCACCGCGACCGAATATCGCGCGACCGGCACGATCCCCCCGCGCCTGACGCCGCAACGCGAACAGGCGCTCGAACGGATCGGCGATCGCCAGGGCCTGATCCGCGAGCTGGCGCAGCTCGCCGAGGTGAGTGACGCGGTCATTCGCGGTCTCGTCAAGGTTGGCGGGATCGAGGCGGTCGAGGTGGATATCGACAGCCCCTACCCTGTCCCCGACCCGCTGCATCACGTCCCCGTGCTGTCGCCCGATCAGCGCGCAGCGGCGGACTCGCTCGTTAAAGGCGTCGCCGACCACATCTTCACGCCGACATTGCTCGACGGCGTGACCGGTTCAGGCAAGACCGAGGTCTATTTCGAGGCGGTCGCGCAGGCGATCCGCGACGGCCGCCAGACTCTGGTGCTGCTGCCCGAGATCGCATTGACCGAGCCGTTCCTCAAGCGCTTCCACGACCGGTTCGGCTGCGAGCCGATCGCGTGGCATTCGGGGCTGCGGTCGACCCAGCGAAGGCGCGCATGGCGTGCGATCGCGAGCGGCGAGGCGCTGGTGACGGTCGGCGCACGATCCGCGCTGTTCCTGCCCTATCGCGATCTCGACCTGATCGTCGTCGACGAGGCGCACGAGACCAGCTTCAAGCAGGAGGAAGGCGTGCATTATCATGCGCGCGACGTCGCGGTGATGCGCGGCAAGTTTGAGGGATGCCCGGTCATCCTCGCCTCCGCCACCCCCGCGATCGAGACCCGCCAGCAGGTCGCGACCGGCCGCTATGCCGAACTGAAGCTGCCCGGCCGGTTCGGCGTGGCGGAAATGCCGACGATCGAGCCGATCGACCTGATCAAGGAGCCGCCCGAGCGCGGTCGCTGGCTCGCCCCGCGGCTGGTTCAGGCGATGCAGGCGACACTGGAGAAGCGCGAACAGGCGCTGCTGTTCCTCAACCGCCGGGGCTATGCACCGCTGACGCTGTGCCGCACCTGCGGGCACCGGTTCCAGTGTCCGAACTGCACCGCGTGGATGGTCGAGCACCGGCTGACGCGGCGGCTCGCCTGTCATCATTGCGGCCATGCCGAGCCGACGCCGCGCGTCTGTCCCGAATGCCAGGGCGAGGATACGCTCGTCGCCTGCGGTCCCGGCGTCGAGCGGATCGCGGACGAGGTCGCCGCGCTGTTTCCCGAGGCGAAGACCGCGGTCGTCACGTCGGACACGATCTGGTCGCCTGCCAAGGCAGCGGAATTCGTCGACCGGATGGAGGCGGGCGATATCGACATCGTCGTCGGCACGCAGCTGGTGACCAAGGGCTATCACTTCCCAAATCTGACGCTGGTCGGCGTCGTCGATGCGGATCTGGGGCTCGACGGCGGCGACCTGCGCGCGGCCGAGCGCACCTTCCAGCAGATCCGCCAGGTGTCGGGGCGTGCCGGCCGCGGGGAGAAGCCCGGCCATGTCTTCATCCAGACCCACAGCCCCGCCGCGCAGGTGATGCAGGCGCTGATCACCGGCGACGCCGACGCCTTTTATGCGGCCGAGACCGAGGCGCGCAAGGATGCGGGCGCGCCGCCCTTTGGCCGTTATGCCGCGATCGTCGTGTCGTCGGAGGATCAGCGGTGCGCGCACGACACCGCCAATCTCGTCGGGCGAAGCGCACCGCAGGTCGAGGGGATGCATGTCTATGGCCCCGCGCCCGCACCGCTCGCGATGCTGCGCGGCCGGCACCGCTACCGCCTGCTCGTCCACGCGAAGCGCGCGCTCGACGTACAGGACGTCATCCGTGCATGGCTCGGCACGCTCGACTGGCCGTCCAAGGTGCGCGTCACCGTCGACGTCGATCCCTATAATTTTCTCTGATACGACAGCAACCGACGCTTAACCGCTAGCACGCTATCCAAGGTGGATGTCGGCGCAGCGTGTCACCCCGATTCAATGGCTGCGCGCGCTCGCCGCGACGATGGTCGTTGCCGCGCATGCAGCGAACCTGGTCGATGCGGGTCCGGTCCGGATCACCGGCGCGTTCATCCCGTCGGTGCCCAATCTCTCCGTGGTCGGCATCAGCGGCGTCGATCTCTTCTTCGTCATCAGCGGCTTCGTCATGGCGCAGTCGCTCGCGACCGCACCACGCGATCCCTGGGGTTTTCTCGTCCAGCGCTGGCGCCGCATCGTCCCGCTCTTCGCGCTCGCCAGCATCGCCTATATCCTCGTCGCGACCGAGCCGCAGCCGGTCGAGGCGATGCTGATGTCGATCACCGTCCTCCCGCTGCTCGATGGCGCCGACTATCATCAGCCTTCGCTCTATGTCGGCTGGACGCTGGGCTTCGAATTTGCCTTCTACGCGCTCGTCGCACTCGCGATGACCGCCCGCCACCACAGGACCCGGTGGCTGCTGGTCGCGACGCTCACCGTTGCGCTGCTCGGCTGCATCGTCCAGCCCGGCTGGGCGCCGGCGCGGCTCCTCTTCAATCCGATGCAGCTGGAATTCGCCTTTGGCCTGCTCGTCTGGATCGCCTGGCGACGGGGCATCACCGCACCCGTCGCGGCGATGGCCACGGTTCTGGGAACCGCGCTGCTCGCTATCGGTATCGCCGTCGGGCTAGGTCCCGCGGTCTCGGGCGATGTCCAGGCGGCAGTCGCCGGCACCTCCGGTATTGCACGCAGCTGGACCTGGGGGCTGCCCTGGGCGCTCGTCCTGCTCGGGGTGATCGACACGCCGGGTGGCGGCCGGTTCGACCGGATCGTCGCGCGGATCGGCGACGCCTCCTATTCGACCTATCTCGTTCACCCCTGCCTGATCGCGCTGGTGTGGCGCATCGGCGGGGTCCTGCCGGAATGCCCGGCGCTGGTCTTCGTCGCGCTATTCGTGATGCTGTCGACGGTCGCGGGGCTCATCGTCCACCGCTGGATCGAACGGCCGCTGCTGCAGGTCCTAGCCCGGCAGCGCAAGGCGGCAGCGCCCGTCGCTACCGACGCGGCGCTCGCCTGAGGCTGTTTACTCGCCCGCCTGCTCGGCGAGAATCGTCAGGCCCTTGGCGTTGACCTCGGCGAAACCACCGCGGATCGCGATCGTCTCGGACGTGCCGTTCTGCGTCCGGTACACCTGCACGCTTCCGTCACGGACGGTCGACATGAACGGCGCATGGCCTTCCAGCACGCCGAAGTCGCCTTCGGTGCCGGGGACGACGACCATATAGACCTCCTCCGACCGGACGAGCTTTTCTGGCGTGACGAGTTCGAAATGCAGCATCTTGTTTGCCTTCTCCCTCTCCCGTCGGGGAGAGGGTCGGGGTGAGGGGCAGTACCGGGCGAGAGCGCTCGTGGCGGCCCCTCACCCCAACCCTCTCCCCCGAGGGGAGAGGGAGCAGCAGAAGCTTACGCCTCCGCAGCCATCTTCTCGGCCTTGGCGACCGCTTCGTCGATGCCGCCGACCATGTAGAAAGCGCTCTCGGGCAGGTGATCATACTCGCCCTCGACGACCGCCTTGAACGAGCGGACCGTGTCCTCGAGCTGCACGAACTTGCCGCTGATGCCGGTGAAGACCTCGGCGACGTGGAACGGCTGGCTCAGGAACTTCTGGATCTTGCGCGCACGCTGCACGGTGAGCTTATCCTCTTCCGAAAGCTCGTCCATGCCGAGAATGGCGATGATGTCCTGCAGCGACTTGTACTTCTGCAGCGTCGACTGGACCGCACGCGCGGTGTCGTAATGCTCCTGGCCGACGACGCGGGGCTCGAGCAGACGCGAGGTCGAGTCGAGCGGATCGACCGCCGGGTAGATGCCCAGCTCCGAGATCGCACGGTTGAGGTTGGTCGTCGCATCGAGATGCGCGAACGACGTCGCCGGCGCCGGATCGGTAAGATCGTCCGCGGGAACGTACACGGCCTGCACCGAGGTAATCGACCCCTTGTTGGTCGAGGTGATGCGCTCCTGCAGCGCGCCCATGTCGGTCGACAGCGTCGGCTGATAGCCCACGGCCGACGGAATGCGGCCGAGCAGTGCAGACACCTCTGCGCCCGCCTGCGTGAAGCGGAAGATGTTGTCGACGAAGAACAGCACGTCCTGGCCTTCGACGTCGCGGAAATATTCGGCGATCGTCAGGCCCGAGAGAGCAACGCGTGCGCGTGCGCCCGGCGGCTCGTTCATCTGGCCGAATACGAGCGCGACCTTCGAGCCTTCCGACTGCGGATTGCCGTCGGCATCCTTGGCGATGACGCCCGCGTCTAGGAACTCGTGGTACAGATCGTTACCCTCGCGGGTACGCTCGCCGACGCCAGCGAACACCGAGGTGCCGCCGTGGCCCTTGGCGATGTTGTTGATCAGTTCCTGGATCAGCACGGTCTTGCCGACGCCGGCGCCGCCGAACAGGCCGATCTTGCCGCCCTTTGCGTACGGTGCGAGCAGATCGATGACCTTGATGCCCGTGACCAGGATCGCGCTCTCGGTCGACTGGTCGACGAACAACGGTGCCGATGCGTGGATCGGGGCGGTCTGCTCTGCGCCGACGGGGCCGCGCTCGTCGATCGGCTCGCCGATGACGTTGAGGATGCGGCCGAGCGTCTTCGGGCCGACGGGCACGCGAATCTGCGAGCCGGTGTCGGTGACGGTCTGGCCGCGGGTCAGACCCTCGGTCGCGTCCATCGCGATCGTGCGGACGGTGTTCTCGCCGAGATGCTGCGCGACTTCGAGGACGAGCCGGTTGCCGTTGTTATCGGTTTCGAGCGCCGACAGAATCGCGGGCAGGTTGTCGGGGAAATGCACGTCGACGACCGCGCCGATCACCTGCGAGATGCGACCCGTGTTGTTCGTTGCCGCCACTGGGGCGATGGTCTCTGGGGCGGTTGCCATTATCTGCTTCCTTGGGCTTACTTGAGCGCTTCGGCGCCCGAGATGATTTCGACCAGCTCGGTCGTGATCGCGGCTTGGCGTGTACGGTTATACTGGATCGAGAGGCGCGTGATCATGTCGCCCGCGTTGCGCGTGGCGTTGTCCATCGCGTTCATGCGGCTGCCCTGCTCCGACGCTGCGTTTTCGAGCAGCGCGCGGAAGATCTGGATCGCGACGTTGCGCGGCAGCAGATCGGCGAGGATCGCTTCCTCGTCGGGCTCGTACTCGACCACGGCTTCCGCAGGTGCGTTCGGCTTGGCCTCGGCACCGGGGATGGTCGAAAGCGGCACGGGGACGATCTGGATGCCGGTCGGCACCTGCACCAGCGCCGAGACGAACTTGGCGTAGAACAGATGCGCGACGTCGAACTGACCCTCGCCGAAGCGCTTGATCAGGTCTTCGGAGATCGCCTGCGCGTCGCTGAACGCGAGCTTCTTGATCCCGCCCATCTCGTGATCGGCGAGAATGTCGTTCGGGAAGAAACGCTTGATCACGCGCCCCTTCTTGCCGGCGACATAGAACTTCACGGTCTTGCCGGCCGCGATCAACTCCTCGGCCTTGCGGCGTGCCGCGCGGACGATGTTGGTGTTGAACGCACCGGCCAGACCACGCTCCGACGTCGCGATGACGATCAGATGGACCTGGTCCCTGCCGGTCCCGGCCAGCAGCGGCGATGCGCCCGGCGCGATGCCGACGCGCCCGGCAAGGCTCGCCATCACCGCTTCGAGCCGCTCGGCATAGGGCCGGCCGGCAACCGCCGCGTCCTGCGCACGGCGCAGTTTCGCAGCGGCGACCATCTTCATCGCCTTGGTGATCTTCTGCGTCGACTTCACCGAGCCGATACGGATCTTGAGTGCCTTGAGGCTCGCCATCTACGTCCCTTTGTTCCCCCGCTGATGCGGAGGCCCAGCCTGCCCCCGCATCAGCGGGGGCATGTTCTACTTATGCAAACGTCTTGGCGAACGCCTCGAGCGCTGCCTTCAGCTTGTCCTTCGCCTCGTTACCCAGATCGCGGGTATCGCGGATCAGCTTCAGCACATCGGCGTGGTTCGCGCGCATGTCGGCGAGCAGTGCCTGCTCGTAGCGGGTCACGTCGGCGACGGGCACCTTGTCGAGATAGCCGCTGGTGCCAGCGAAGATCGACACCGTCTGCTCCTCGAACGGCAGCGGCGAGAACTGCGCCTGCTTGAGCAACTCGGTCAGACGCGCACCGCGGTTGAGCAGCTTCTGCGTCGACGCATCGAGATCCGACCCGAACTGCGCGAACGCCGCCATCTCGCGGTACTGCGCCAGCTCGAGCTTGATCGAGCCCGACACCTTCTTCATCGCCTTGGTCTGTGCGGCCGAGCCGACGCGGCTAACCGAGAGACCGACGTTGATCGCCGGGCGCACGCCCGAGAAGAACAGGTCGGTTTCGAGGAAGATCTGGCCGTCGGTGATCGAGATCACGTTGGTCGGGATGTACGCCGAAACGTCGCCCGCCTGGGTCTCGATGATCGGCAGCGCGGTCAGCGAGCCGCCTCCGTTCGCGTCCGACATCTTCGCCGCACGCTCGAGCAGACGGCTGTGGAGATAGAACACGTCGCCGGGATAGGCTTCACGGCCCGGCGGACGACGCAGCAGCAGCGACATCTGGCGGTAGGCGACCGCCTGCTTCGACAGATCGTCGTAGCAGATGAGTGCGTGCATGCCGCGATCGCGGAAATACTCGCCCATCGCGACGCCGGTATAGGGCGCGAGATACTGGAGCGGTGCGGGATCCGACGCGGTGGCTGCAACGACGATGGAATATTCCATCGCGCCATTCTCTTCGAGCGTCTTGACGAGCTGCGCGACGGTCGAGCGCTTCTGGCCGATCGCGACATAGACGCAATACAGCTTCTTCGACTCGTCGTCGCCCGCGTTCGCGGTCTTCTGGTTGATGAACGCGTCGATCGCGACGGCCGACTTGCCGGTCTGGCGATCGCCGATGATCAGCTCGCGCTGGCCCCGGCCGACGGGAACGAGTGCGTCGATCGCCTTGAGACCGGTCTGGACCGGCTCGCTGACCGACTGGCGCGGGATGATGCCCGGCGCCTTGACCTCAACGCGGCTGCGCTCGGTCGTGTGGATCGGGCCCTTGCCGTCGATCGGGTTGCCGAGACCGTCGACCACGCGGCCGAGCAGCTCCTTGCCGATCGGCACATCGACGATCGTGCCGGTGCGCTTGACGATGTCGCCTTCCTTGATCTCCGAGTCAGACCCGAAGATCACGACGCCGACATTGTCGGCCTCGAGGTTGAGCGCCATGCCCTGCACGCCGTTCGAGAATTCGACCATCTCGCCGGCCTGGACGTTGTCGAGGCCGAAGATGCGCGCGATGCCGTCGCCGACGCTCAGCACCTGGCCGGTCTCGCTGACCTGGGCCTCGGTGCCGAAATTGGCGATCTGATCCTTGATGATCTTCGAGATTTCTGCGGCGCGGATATCCATGGTCAGCCTTTCATCGCCTGCGCGAGCGTGTTCAAACGGGTGCGGATCGACGAATCGATCATCTGGCTGCCGACGCGGACGACAAGTCCGCCCAGCAGCGATGGGTCGACGTTGAGGTCGACGGAAACTTCACGGCCGACCCGCTGGCGGAGCTGATGCTTCAGCTCGATCACCTGCTCTTCGGACAGCGGATGCGCGGAGGTCACTTCGGCTGCGATCTCGCCGCGATGCTGCGCGGCAAGCGTGCGATACGCCTTGATGATCTTGGCCAGCGCGCCGAGCCGGTGGTTCTCGGCCAGTACGCCCAGGAAATTCTTCGTGGTCGCATCGACGCCGAGCTCGTCGGCAACGGCGGAGATCGCCTTCACCGCCGCGCCGCGCGATACCATCGGGCTCGTCGTGAGGTCGCGGAGCGTGTCGGACTGCGCCAGCGCGTCGCGCACGGTCGACAGACTCTGCTCGACCGCGTCGATCGTCTTGGCGTCACGCGCCAGTTCGAACAGGGCGAGCGCATAACGCCCACCTAAGCTCGCCTGGATAGCGCCGCCGCCGTTACCGGGAAGTGTCTCCACGGACCTGTCAATCCTCGTCTGAAACCGAATGTCGCCGTCCCACAAGGGAAGAGGGCGCGAAAGCACCTCTACCGGGACGCGGCGCGGGTAGCATCGGGTTCCACCATTGGCAAGCCGGGCGGGCGGCCGAGACGACTGGTTTGTGACTGTTTTGTCATCGGCAGATGGTTGGAAGGCCCACCTCACCCTCTTCGTCATCCCCGCGCAGGCAGGGATCCATATCCTCCGGACCCAGCGCATTCATCGCAGGGCCTGCCACTATGGGTTCCCGCCTCCGCGAGAATAACGATAAAGGTCGGAACAGGATCACACGACAAGGAATCGGAATGACCGGCACGATGGAAAGCATGACGATGTCCGACGGCGCGACGATCGCGGTCTATCATGCGCAGCCGACGGGAGACCGTCGCGGCGGCCTCGTCCTCATGCAGGAGATCTTCGGCGTCACCGACCATATCCGCGATCTGTGCGACGACTATGCGGCCGATGGCTATGAAGTGCTGGCACCCGCCCTGTTCGACCGCGAGCATCCGGGCTTCGAGGCGGACTATTCGGGTGACGGCCTCGCCCGCGGGATCGAGCTTGCGCGGCAGCTTCATCCGTTCGAATTGTCGCTGACCGACGTCCAGACCTGCATCGACTCGCTCGCCCCCACCGGGCCGGTGTTCGTCGTCGGCTATTGCTATGGAGGGTCGGTCGCGTGGTTCGCCGCTACCCGCCTCAACGGCGTGGCCGCCGCGAGCGGCTATTATGGCAGCATGATCCCGGCGGCGGCGGACGAAGAGCCCAAGGTCCCCGTCATCCTCCATTTCGGCCGCCATGATCACGGCATCCCGATGGAGGGCGTCGAGCAAGTCATCACGAAGGACTGGCCGAACGCGACGGTCCATGTCTACGAGGCGGGCCACGGCTTCAACTCGGATCGCCGCAAGGATTATCACGAGCCGAGCGCCGATCTTGCGAAGGCACGCACGCTTGCGCTGTTCCACGCGAACGGCGGCTGAGAAGCGCGGGCGTCTGCTCCCCGGTTTGACCGCAAGCCGCGGGATGCAGCGCCCCGACCGACGCGCTACACCTTGGCCATGACGCACACCGCCCCAGATCCGGACACCGCCTGGACCGCCTTTGCCAACCGGGACCGGGCGTGGGACGGTCGGTTCATCGTCGCGGTGAAGACGACCGGCATCTATTGCAAGCCGAGCTGTCCGGCCCGCCATCCCAGACGCGAGAATGTCGTCTTCCTTGATGACCCGGCCAGCGCCCGTGCGGCCGGGTTCCGGGCCTGCCTTCGCTGCATCCCGGACTCCGTAGGCCGCGACCGGATAGCGGTCGCCGCCGCCGTCGCGCTGCTCGAAGCCACGGACGACCGCCTCTCGCTCGACCAGCTCGCGGCGCAGGCGGGCTATGCGCCGCATCATTTCCACCGACTGTTCAAGCGCGCGACCGGGGTCACGCCAGCCGCCTACGCCCGCGGCCTGCGCAGCGCACGCGCCGCCGACGCGCTGACCCGGGAGGCCCACGTCGCAGCCGCGATCTACGATGCGGGCTATGCCGCACCGAGTCGTTTCTATGCCGGCGCCGCGTCGCGCATGGGGATGCCGCCGAGCGTCTGGGCGCGCGGCGGCGACGGGGTCCGGATCCGCTGGACGGTCGTCGCGACCAGCCTCGGGCCGCTACTGATCGCCGCGACCGATACGGGGCTGTGCCGCGTGGCGTTCGACGAGGACGCGGCCGACCTCGTCGCGCGCTTCCCCCGGGCGATCGTCACGCCCGGCGACGCGGCACTCGCCGATCTCGCGGCGCGCGTCGTCGCCAGCGTCGAATCACCCGACCGCCAGCACGACCTGCCGCTCGACGTCCGCGGCACCGCATTCCAGGAGGCGGTCTGGCAGGTACTTGCCCGCATCCCCCCGGGCGAGACGCGCACCTATACGCAACTCGCCGCTGCCGCCGGCACCCCGGCCGCGGTCCGTGCGGTCGGCAGCGCGTGCGGCGCCAATCCGATCGCCATCCTCATCCCCTGCCACCGCGCGCTTCGCACCGACGGGACACTCGGCGGCTACGCCTATGGGCTCGACCGCAAACGTGCGCTGCTGGCGAAAGAGGCGCCGCGCGAACCCGCCCTGTCGCCAGCACATTCAGGCGATCCCCGACCTTCGACATCGTGACGAGGGTCTGGGTCCGCGCCCTCGCCGCTAATTCGCCGGTGTCGGCCCAGACGGCGTCACCGCCACCGTCTCCCCCCGTGCCTTTGCAAGCGCGAGCATCGCCGCGGGCCCCGTCACGCCGGTATCGAGGATCGCGATCAGCCGCGCCGCCGGGTTGTCCGCCGACTGGTGCGGATCATAGGCGAGCGGGCGCAGCGCGCGTCTGGCGGCATCGGTCTGACCATCCATGATCGCCTGCGCCGCGACCTTGAACCGCAGCGCCGGGTCCTGCGGCACCAGCTCGAGCGCGCGACCGATCCCCAGGATCGCGGCCGCGCTGGGAGCCTCGCCCGCCGCGGCGAAGCTGTCATAATAGAGCGACAGCGCCTCGGCATCGTCGGGCGCCTGGCGATTGGCCGTGACGATCCAGCGCCGCGCCGCACCCCATGCTGCGGCATCGCGGACTGTCGCCGCAGCGGCGCGCCGCATCAACACCTGCGCCTTGTACAGCATCGCCTGGCGCGACGTCGGATCGGCGGCGAGCGCGCGGTCGGCAGCAGCCAGCGCCGCATCGTCCTGCCCCGCATCATACGCCATCTCGGCAAGCCAGCCCTGCGCCAGCGCATCGTCGGGATAGGCCGCCGCGATCCGGGCGGCGCGCGCGAAGATCGGTGCGGCGGTGGCACGGTTGACGCCGCGCTCCGACTGCATCCGCAGCTCGACCATTGCAGCGGCGCCCGGCGACAACGGCGTCACGACCACCGGCGCGACGGGCAGCTTATCGTACGCGATCCGCAGCCCCGGGATGCGCGACTGGCGAAGATACGCATCGAGCGCCTTGTCGAGCGCGCGCAGGTCGCCGAACGCCGCGGTGGCCGCGGTTACGCTCGGCGTTCCCGCGTTCAGCGCGGTCAGATACTGCTGGAGCTGCCGGCCGCGCGCCGCGTCGAACATCAGGTAATGCGTCAGCAGCCATCCGCGCCCGTACATCACCCCGCGCTGCTCGTCGGTCAGCTTCTGCCCGGTCGCGAACAGGGTCGCCGTGGGCACCGGCTTGGCCGCGAGCAGGCTGTACGCCCGGTGCTGCGCCGCGCCGCCGAGCTGGACATACTCCTTCTCGAACGCGGCGGTCGAGACGAACTCGGCATAGCCCTCGGAAAACCACGCCGGATAGGCGGCGGCGTAATTGCCCAGCAGGAAGTGATGCGCATATTCGTGGAACAGGACGATCTGCGGAATTCCGCCGCCGCGCGTCGAACGGCTGCCGTCCCCGCCCTCGTCGATCCGCGGGGTGAAGGCGACCGACCCGCTTGCGCGCGGCAGGTAGAATCCAGCGATGCCGCGATCACCCGACAATCGGCGGATCGCAGCGACGTCGTTCGCGACATAGACGGTGACGCGGTTCGCGCCCTTCGCGCCGGTGCCCTCCGGCGTGCGGTGGAGATGCCGGATCGCCCCGTCGAACTGCTCGAGCCGGGTCGCCATCGTCGTGAGCGCGGCGGGCGGCATGTCGGCATAGATCTCGAAATGATCGGAGGTCGCGCGCGCCCATTTCGCCGCTGCCGGCGTCCAGGCACCGACCAGTCCCGCCATGATCGTGACGCTCCACGCCACCCCATGCCTAACGCTGTGCATTACCCGCATCGCCATCCCCCTCGACACCGCCATCCTGCCATGCGGATCGGCGCGTGCCGAGGGGGTAAACAAGACTCGATCAGTCTGCCGACGTGCAGGAATAGACGAGCTTCTCGTTGGGCAGCGGCGGCAGCGTGGCCCGGACTGCAGACTGCTGCCCGACCAGCCGCGTGATCGCCGCCGGATCGGTCGTGCACTGCCCCGGCGTCTCACCGCGCGCCGCCCGCGCCGCGGTCATCCCCGCCGCCGACATCAGATAGCGCGTATTGGCATAGGTCCGCGTCGCCGGGTCGAACGACAGCAGCGACACCGTCTGTTCGGCCTCGGGCACCAGCACGCGCTCCCACCGGCCGTTGCCCGCGACATATTGCGTCTTGCCGTTGACGCAGCCGCCCGCACCCCAGCTGAGCGGCACGTCTTCGCTCGACGAGATCGTGATCCGGCTCCGTTCGGGGATCAGCCGGCACACCAGCCGGCCGAGCGCCTTGTCCTCGACCACCGGCCCCGAGCGCGCGACGGACGCCGCGGGAAGGTCGACCGCGCCCGACGGCCTGGCCACGAACACGACGACCGCCGCGACCACCGCGACGCCGCCGCCCGCGACCGTCCAGACCGCCGCACGCCGCCGCCCGCGCGGTTCGAGCAGCCCCGCCGCACCGATCCCGAGCGCGCCTGCGACCAGCAGCAGCCCCGCGATCGCCATGACGTTCTCGCGCCGGCGCTCCGCTTCGATACGCGCCTGTTCCAGCGCGCGTTCACGCGACAGCGCCGCCTGCGTCGCCACATCGCGCCGCGCCGCCGCCGCATCGGCCGCCGCGCGCACGTCGGCGTCGCTGTCCTGCCGCAACCGCTCCTCGATCGAAGTGCACGGCGTTCCGACCGCGCTATAGGGCTGCTTCGCCTCGCGCAGGAATGCGGCGAGCTCGGTGTCCGCGATTGCGAAGCCGAACGTCGAATCGCCCTCCTCGCCGCGGGTGATCGCGGAATTGACGCCGATCACCCGCCCGCACCGGTCGAGCAGCGGGCCACCCGAATTGCCGCGCGCGATATTGGCGGTGTGCAACAGCACCTCGACATCGCTCAGACTGCGCCGGCCCGAGAACACGCCCTCCGACCGCACCGGGCTGGTCGGCCGGATATAGTCCGCGGCCGAGCGCGCGGTGGCGAGGTCGACATTGCCGGGAAAGCCCAGCGACACCACCGCCCCGCCCTCATCGATCGGTCCCGTATACAGCGCGGTCTGCGGCAGGCGCGCGCCGGTGAACTCGATCAGCGCCAGATCGCGCTGCACGTCATAGGCAATCACCTTGCCCTGATAGGATTTGTCCCCCTCAGTCGGCACAACGCCGACGACGACATTGTCGGGATAGCGTTCCGCCAGCTCGACGACATGCGCGTTGGTGACGATCCGGTTGGGCGCGACTGCGAAGCCGCTGCCATGGCCGAAGCCGACGACCTGATCGTCGACCACTGCGATCGTGACGACACGCACGACCCCGCGCCCGGTCGCGCTGATATCATCGGCGCTGGCGGGGGCGGCGATGCCGATGAGCGCGGCGAGCGGAAGGACGAGCAGGGTGAGCAGGCGGATCAGCATTCGCCTCCCTTATCCGCCCGCGCGCCGCGGCAGAACCCGTTTCCGGACGCCGCGCGGTCGCCGACCGATTGGTTAGCGAATTGGCAAGGCTTCGCCGGTAACCCCGGCATTAACGATCGAGGGACTGGTGCATGAGCGCGTTCGGACGACGCAGTGGGATGAGTGGCGGAACGGCAGCGCGGCCCGCGTTCGGCGTCGCGCGACCGATGCAGGGCGGCGGCCCCGCCCCGCGACCCGATCCCGAAGGCGGCGCGCAATTCCCTGCGCTCGACACCCTCCTGCCGATGCCCGGCGAGACCGAGGGCGGCGTGCCGATCGGTCAGGTCGACGCGATGCAGCGACTCGCCGATCGCCAGGCCGCGTCGGGCGATGCGGGCGCGAGCAAGGTCGAGGGCTTCGAACAGTCGATCCACAAGATCAAGGAACAGGTGCTCCCCCGCCTGCTCGAACGCGTCGATCCCGAGGCCGCGGCAACGCTCGGCAAGGACGAGCTGGCGGAGGAATTCCGCCCGATCATCGGCGAGGTGCTCGCCGAGCTGAAGCTGACGCTCAACCGCCGCGAACAGTTCGCGCTGGAAAAGGTGCTGGTCGACGAGCTGCTCGGGCTCGGGCCCTTGGAGGAACTGCTCGCGGATCCGAACATCACCGACATCATGGTGAACGGCCCCGAACAGACCTATGTCGAGCGCAAGGGCAAGCTCGAGCTCGCCCCGATCCAGTTCCGCGACGAGGAACATCTGTTTCAGATCGCGCAGCGGATCGTGAACTCGGTCGGCCGCCGCGTCGATCAGACTACCCCGCTCGCCGACGCCCGTCTCAAGGACGGCAGCCGCGTCAACGTGATCGTGCCGCCGCTCAGCTTGCGCGGCACCGCGATCTCGATTCGTAAATTTTCGGCCAAGCCTATCACGCTCGACATGATGGCCGGGTTCGGCAGCATGAGCCCCAAGATGGCGACCGCGCTCAAGATCGCCGGTGCATCGCGCTTCAACGTCGTCATCTCGGGCGGTACCGGCTCGGGCAAGACGACGATGCTCAACGCGCTGTCGAAGATGATCGACCCCGGTGAGCGCGTGCTGACGATCGAGGACGCGGCCGAGCTTCGCCTGCAGCAGCCGCACTGGCTGCCGCTCGAAACGCGCCCCGCCAATCTGGAGGGCCAGGGCGAAATCAGCATCCGCGATCTCGTCAAGAACGCGCTGCGTATGCGCCCCGACCGGATCATCCTGGGCGAAATTCGTGGGTCCGAGTGTTTCGACATGCTCGCGGCCATGAACACCGGTCACGACGGCTCGATGTGCACGCTCCACGCCAACTCCCCGCGCGAGGCGCTCGCGCGTATGGAGAACATGGTGATGATGTCGGACATCAAGGTGCCCAAGGAGGCGATCTCGCGTCAGATCGCCGATTCGGTCGAGCTGATCATCCAAGTCAAGCGCCTGCGCGACGGCTCGCGCCGCGTCACCAACATCACCGAGGTGATCGGCATGGAAGGCCCCGTGATCGTCACGCAGGAGCTGTTCAAGTTCGAATATCTCGACGAGAGCGCGGACGGCAAGATCCTCGGCGAATACCGCTCGATGGGCCTGCGCCCCTACACGCTCGACAAGGCCAAGCAGTTCGGCTTCGACCAGGCCTATCTGGAGGCCTGCCTCTGACCCCCGTCGACTGCACTAACGGCAGGTGGTCGAGACCGTGCTAAAACTTCCCATTCTGCTCACGCCTATTTGCGGACATTCGGATCAAATCTATCATCTCTGGTATGGTACGAACCAAAAGATGCGTTGCCGCGATCGCCACGGCTTGGTTGTTCCTATCAAGCGTGCCCTCGGACGCCCGACTTCCAAATTTTGACCAAAGATCGGTGCCGCCTGCGCCCCCGGCTGAATACGACCCTATATCCGGTCCGTTTTTGGCTCGAATAGGCCGGAAAGGCGAGCTCGATGATCCGGGGGTGATTGCCAATGCTACAGCGTCTTGGGACGGACCGAATTTATCTGCCTTTGTATTATGCTTTCAACCGGGAGCCGATCGTGACGGCTGGCAGGTTGCGTTTGAGGCCCTTCACAACGTTTCGGTTGAGCTCAAAATGCAGGGCGCGGTGACAGTCGTTATAGACGGGAAGCGGATATGTGATGCGGCTCCTTCGCCCTCAATGGGAAGCAAGCCACACGTTGAAATCAAAGGCGTAATTCGCGGTTAGGGCCGTAGGCTTCATTTCCGCGTCCCTTTCCGTCCCGGACATTCCTAATGAAAAAATCAAAAGTTCTGCATTCAAACAGCAATGGTAAGTGAGCGAGTGACACCCTCTAGCGCACGAGCCTACGCGTGTTAGGCTACTGCGATGCTTGTTCGCGCTATACTGATAATCGTTGCCGGGCTGATCGGGGCCTCTGCGACCGCACAAACCTCCGATTCCACCACCGCGATGATGCCAAAGCCGGTGTGCTCGGGTCACCTTGGGGAATCTGTTGCAATCAACGCCGCTCCCCTAACAGTCGAGATGCTGGGGGGCAGCTATCGGGCACATCCCGGCTGGCCACATCCCGGTGAGGCACGCGTGGATCAGCTTCGCTATAGCTCGGCGGTGATGCTGCGCTCGGATGACCCACGCTTCACCGACTTTGACCTCTCTCCTGGCCCAGTGCACTCGCGAACATCGGGATGCTGGTTTTCATGGACCAGCATCCAAGGGAAGAGCGGTATTGCAGGCATTTCCAACGCTGGCATCGGAAGGAGCGGTTATGTGGATGGTTTTGTCCCGGCGCGGCCTGCCGTGACCCCCGATATCGTTGGATACAGTTTCGTCGCAGCCGATGACAACGTACATAGGGACAGCTACACTTGGATTGGGGTATGGAACGCCAAAGGCTTGGCAGAGCGGTCGCGGGTCGTCGCCTTCGACGGCAAACGGTTCCTTATCCTTGCAACATTGCCCGTCCGGTTAGGAGCTATTTCAAAACTGCCCGACCTTCATTCTCAAGCCTATTTTCTAACGCTGATCGGTGAAGGCAAGCTTGGTCAAAACGTAGCTTGGATAAGACTAGTCTGGCCCTAACCCATCGATATACGGGTGCCGCTAATGATCCTAAGCCTACCCCCCCACGTAAACGATCAAAGATTTCGCATCAGCCAAGGAATGGCAGGAAACGTAGGCGCTCACCGATGCAAAAAGTTGATGCATTGGCGGGCTCGTTCGGCGGTGGGTCTCCCACAACGCAGCCGCGAAAGCCGTGAGTCCGCTTTCCTTCCCTTCAAATCCATCTGCCCCACCGTCCGCGTGCCTAGCTTGTAAGGCCCCGCCAACGCGCTAGGGACGGTTGCACATGCGTATGCTTACCCTCGCCATCGTCCCGCTGTTGGCGGCCCTTAGCATCGCGACGCGGCAGCCGGCATCGCAGGCCGTGGCCGCGCCCATCCAGGCGAGTTCTACCCCAAGCACCTCGCCCGCCGACCGTGACCAGGGCGTCGCCCGTCTTGCCGCCGATACCGAGACGCGCTGGGTGACGTTCGACCTGACGCCGGGCAACCAGATCCGGTTCGCGATGCAGATCGACGGGCGCAGCATCACCGCGATCCTCGATACGGGGGTCAGTTATACGTTGCTCGCCGACACCTCCCCCGCGGTCGTCCGCCGCGCGCTGAAGCCGGGCGGGCGGGCGAGCGCGATCGGCGGGTCGGTTGCGCTGCGCTGGATGCCGACGCGGTCGATCGTGCTCGGCGGGCTGACGCGCAGCGGCGGCGGCGTCAGTGTCGCCGCCCTCCCCGCGCTCGCGACCGGCAGCGCGAACGCGGTCGACCTGCTGGTCGGGCGCGACCTGCTCGCCGCGCACGCGCTCGACATCGATTATGCCGCGCGCCGCTTCCGGCTGATCCCGACCGGGCGGCTGCCCTTTGCGGGCGAGACCGCGTCGCTGACGATCTCGTCCGATCGGCGCGTCTATGAAAGCGCGGTCCGGATCGGCACGCACGCGCTGGCGCCGATCGTCGTCGATACCGGCGACGGATCGGCGATCACCGTGACCGCGGCGGGCTGGCGCCGTGCCGCGCCGCCGGGGCTGCCGACCACCACCGCGATCGCCTATGGGCTCGGCGGCTCGGTCGTCAGCGGCCTCGCGATCGCCCCCGAGATCCGGGTCGGTACGCTCGTCGCGCGAGACACCGAGGTGCGGATCGAGCCCGAGGCGGGCTTTTCACAGTCGATCGGCGCCGCCGGGCGGCTCGGCTCGGGGTTTCTCCAGCATTATCGCGTGCTGCTCGACCCGCGCGCGGCGCGGATGGTCCTGCGCCGCGGCGACGTCGCCGATCCCCGCCCCATCCGATCGACCAGCGGTCTGCTCATGGGGGTCGAAAGCAACCGGCTGAAGGTCCTGCACGTGATGCGCGGCGGCCCGGCCGAGGCGACCGGGTGGCAGGTCGGCGACCTGATCTGTTCGATCGACGGCCAGCCCATTCCCCGCGACTATCCAGCCAGCCCGCTGGCGAACTGGACTATCCGCCCGCCCGGCAGCGTCGTCCGGCTCGGGCTGTGCGACGGTACGACGCGCACACTGACGCTCAGGACTTTCTACTGATGACATCGGCCAAGACCGCACCGTCCGGATCCCGCTGGACGCCCGCGCTGATCCTGCTTCTTATCGCGCTGGCGATCCGCGCCTGGGATTTCGGCAATCCGGTGATTGCCGTCGACGAGCAATATTATCTGCTGGTCGGCGACCGGATGCTGCACGGCGCGATCCCCTTTGTCGACATCTGGGATCGCAAGCCGATCGGGCTGTTCCTGCTGTTCGCGGCGATACGGCTGCTCCCCGGCGACGGGATCCTCGCCTATCAGCTCGTCGCGACCGGCTGCGCCTGGCTGACTGCGGTCCTCGTTCATCACGGCGCGATGCGGGTCGGCGCGACGCGGCGCGGTGCGCTGGCGGCGGGAGCGACCTATCTGGCCGGGCTATCGCTGCTCAGCGGCGGCGGCGGACAGGCACCGGTCTTCTACAATCTGCCGATCGCGATCGCCGCGCTGCTGACCTTCCGCCTGCCCGCACTCGCGGCGGCGAACGACCGCCGCGCGATCGTGCGTGGCGGCGCGCTGGCCTGCCTGCTCGCAGGGATCGCGATCCAGATGAAATACACGCCCGCCTTCGAGGGCGCGTTCTTCGGGCTGGCGCATCTCTGGTTCCACCGCCGCACCGGCGCGCCGGTCTCAGCGACGCTGGGTGCGGCGCTGCTGTGGATCGCCGTCGGCCTCGCGCCGTCGCTCGCCGCGCTCGGCTGGTACACCGCGCACGACCTGTTCGCGACCTTCTGGTTCGCCAACGTCACCTCGATCTTCCTGCGCCCCGGCTATCCGCTCGCGCAGGTGGTGATGCGGCTGCTCGGCATCCTCGTCCAGCTGCTCCCGCTGATCGCCGCCGCGGCGATCACCTGGCATCGCCGCGCGCATCTCGGGATCGACCGTGCGGTCGCGCGGCTCGCCTTTGGCTGGCTGATCGCGGCGTCGCTCGGCTTCCTCGCGATTGGTACCTTCTTCGATCATTACGGCCTGCCGCTGGTCGCCCCGCTGGCGATCGCCGCCGCGCCCGCGCTGTCACGCCATGCCAAGCTGCTCGCGATCGCGCTGATCGTCCCCTTCACGATCCTCGCGGTCGAACGCGTCGTCCGGCGCGACGACGCCGACGGCGCCTATGCGCTGGCCCGCATCGTCCAGGCGAACAGCGGCGACGAATGCCCCTATGTGTTCCGCGGCGACACCGTCACCTATCTGCTCGCACGGACCTGCGTACCGACGCCCTACGCCTTTCCCAACCTGCTCAGCCTGTCGACCGAACAGGGCGCGACCGGGATCGACGAGGCGGCCGAGGTGCGCCGCATCCTCGCCAACCGTCCGCCGGTGATCGTCACCTCGACGCGCCGCCTGTCGATCTGGAACGTCGGCAGCCTGCGCGCGCTGAAGGCGACGCTCGCGAGCGACTATCGCCTCGTCTTCACCACGCGCCGGCTGAAGGACCGCAGCGCCGTCTATCTGCGCAACGACCGCGTGTTCGTCGCCCCCGTTCAGCGGGCTCCGTCGAGCCCCGTGCCCACCGCCGCCGACGGCAGGTAACGCGGCGCGGTCCGCGCGTTGGCCCGCTGTTCATAGGCATAGCCCGCGTTCAGCACCGTGCCGTCGCCGTAGCGCGTCGCGATGAACGACAGCCCGACCGGCAACCCGCGGACCAGCCCCATCGGCACGGTCAGGTTGGGATAGCCCGCGACCGCGGGCAGTTCGCTCGCGCTCGGCCCGCCATATTGGTCGCCGTACACTGGCTCGCTGAGCCAGGCGGGACCATAGGTCGGCTCGACCAGCACCGTCGCCCGTGCGGTCTTCAGCATCGCGTCGATCCCCTCCGCGCCCGCCAGCCGCAGCGATTTCGTACGTGCCGCCTTATAGGCCGGGTCGTCGAGCCCGCGGGTCTTGGCCGCCGCCTCGAACGTCTCCTGCGCGAAGAACGGCATCTCCGCTGCTTCATTGGCGCGGTTGAACGCGATCACCTGATCGAGCGTCCGGGTCCGCACCGCCGCCGGGGTGGTCGCCAGATAGGTGTCGAGATCGGCCTTCAGCTCGGTCTGGAGTACCAGCAGCTCCGCCTCGCCGATCCCGTCGAGCTTGGGCTGCTTGACCTCGACGAGCACCGCGCCCGCCGCCTTGAGCACGCCCAACGCCACCTCGTACCGCGCCGCGACGTCCGCGGTCATCTCGGGCCGGACGACCCCAATCCGCAACCCCGACAGCGCGCTCGTCGACAGGGCGGCGGCATAGTCGCGCTTGTACGCGCCCGCCCCTGCGGTCGCGGCATCCGCCGGATCCGCCGCGATCATCGCCGAGAACATCGTCGCCACGTCGCGCACGCTGCGCGCCATTGGCCCTGGCGTGTCCTGGCTATGGCTGATCGGCACGACATGCGTGCGGCTGACCAGCCCGATCGTCGGCTTCAGCCCGACCAGCCCGTTGATCGACGACGGGCACACGACCGAGCCATCGGTTTCGGTGCCGATCGCGGCTGCTGCAAAACTCGCCGCGATCGCCGCGCCCGACCCGCTCGACGATCCGCACGCGGTCCGATCGAGCGCATAGGGATTGCGGACCAGCCCGCCGACCGCGCTCCACCCACTCATCGACCGGGTCGAGCGGATGTTCGCCCATTCGCTGAGGTTGGTCTTGCCGAGGATCACCGCGCCTGCCGCGCGCAGCTGCGCGACCACCGGCGCGTCGCGGCGCGTCATATTGTCCTTGAGCGCCAGGCTGCCAGCGGTGGTCGGCATCGCGTCGGCGGTCTCGACATTGTCCTTGATCAGCACCGGAACGCCGTGCAGCGGTCCGCGCACCCGCCCCGCCCGACGCTCGGCGTCGAGCGCCTTGGCCTGGGCCAGCGCGTCGGGATTGAGCGCGATCACGCTGCGCAGCGTCGGCCCCTTGCGGTCCATCGCCGCGATCCGCGCGAGATACGCCCGGACCAGATCGACACTGCTCGCCGTCCCCGCCGTCATGCTTGCCTGAAGCTGATCGATCGAGCGTTCCTCGACCGCGACGGTCCTGGCCACCGCCGCCACTGGCATGGCGGCGGTGGCGAGCAGGATTCCGGTGATAATCTGGCGCATTTTCAGTCCCCTTTAGCCTGACGCTATCGGGGATCGGACGGCGCGCCAAGCGCCCTGGCGGGTCAGCCGACGAAGGCGCGCTCGATCACGAACGTACCGGGCTTGGAATTCGCGCCCTCCTCGAAGCCCTGCGCCTCGAGCATCACCGCGAACTCCTTGATCATCTCGGTCGATCCGCACAGCATCGCGCGGTCGGTCTCGGGGTTCAGCTTCTGGTCGCCGCGCACCGGATGGCCGAACAGCGACGCGTCCTCGATCAGCGCACCGATCCGCCGCGTGGTGCGGAACGGCTCGCGCGTCACGGTCGGGATGTAATGGAACTGCGTGGCCGCCTCCTCAGCGATCAGCGGATCCTCGGCGAGCAAGGCGACCATCTCGTCGTGATAGGCAAGGTCGCTGACGCGGCGCACGCTGTGCACGACGATCACCTGTTCATAGGCCGAATAGACGTCGGGATCGCGCATCAGGCTGAGGAACGGCGCGAGGCCTGTGCCGGTCGAGAACATGAACAGCCGCTTGCCCGGGAGCAGCGCGTCGAGCACCAAAGTGCCGGTCGGCTTCTTGCCCAGATACACCTCGTCGCCCGGCTGGATCAGCTGGAGCTTCGAGGTCAGCGGGCCGTCCTCGACCTTGATCGACAGGAATTCGAGCTCTTCCGAATAATGCGGGCTCGCGATCGAATAGGCGCGCATGATCGGCTTGCCGCCGTCCTGGGGGAGGCCGATCATCACGAATTCGCCCGAGCGGAAGCGGAAGGTCGACGGGCGCTCGATCGCGAAACTGAACAGATGCTCGTTCCAGTGGCGCACCCACAGAACCTTGGCGTTGAGGAACGCGGGCGTTTCCGGGATGAGCACGGGCGCGCGGGTTTCGAGGGTTTCGGCGGTCATGCGTCTATTCCTTGGCCGCGCGGAGTCGCGCCGGCGGGTCGATGGCTTGCGAAACGGTCGCATTATGGATGCGCGTGCGGTGGGTCAACATTAGCAAAGCTTGGGGCCGCACAATGCTCGCCGCATTAGAACGTCCGTCATTCCCGCGAAGGCGGGAATCCATACTGGCAGCGCTCTCCCTTAAGATGCTGACGGCGTAGGCTACCGATCCCCGCCGTCGCGGGGATGACGGGTGGTTTGCGGATTGACGAATGCCGGCAATGGCGGCGTTGTCGTCGTGCCATCTGTTCCCCATATTCCCCCTCGATGGCCATCCAGATCCGCACCAGCCTCGCCGAACCCGAAACCGGCGACACCTTCGTCCCGCACCGCCCGACCGCGCGCCCCGCAAAGGTCGAGGGCGGCAAGCGGTTCAAGCTCGTGAGCGAATATGAGCCGGCAGGCGACCAGCCGACCGCGATCGCCGAACTCGTCTCGGCGATCGGCGAGGGCGAGAAGGACCAGGTGCTGCTCGGCGTCACCGGCTCGGGCAAGACCTTCACGATGGCGAGCGTGATCGAACGCGTGCAGCGGCCTGCGCTAATCCTCGCGCCCAACAAGATCCTCGCAGCACAGCTCTACGGCGAAATGAAGTCGTTCTTTCCCGACAACGCGGTCGAATATTTCGTCAGCTATTATGATTATTACCAGCCTGAAGCTTATGTCGCGCGGTCGGACACCTATATCGAGAAGGAATCGTCGACCAACGAGTCGATCGACCGGATGCGGCATTCGGCAACGCGCGCGCTGCTCGAACGCGACGACGTGATCATCGTCGCGTCGGTCTCGTGCCTGTACGGCATCGGCTCCGTCGAGACCTATTCGGCGATGATCTTCGACCTGAAAAAGGGCACGACCGTCGACCAGCGCGAGATCGTGCGCAAGCTCGTCGCGCTCCAGTACAAGCGCAATGACGCGGCGTTCCAGCGCGGCAATTTCCGCGTGAAGGGCGACACGCTCGAGATCTTCCCGTCGCATTACGAAGACAGCGCGTGGCGCATCTCGTTTTTCGGCGACGATATCGAGGAGATCACCGAGTTCGACCCGCTGACCGGCAAGAAGGTCGCGTCGCTGAACTCCGTACGCGTCTATGCGAACTCGCATTACGTGACGCCCGGCCCGACGCTCAAACAGGCGGGCGAGGCGATCAAGCACGAGCTGGCCGAGCGGCTGAAGGAGCTGGTGCTCGAGGGCAAATTGCTCGAGGCGCAGCGGCTGGAGCAGCGGACGAACTTCGATCTCGAGATGATCGCGGCGACCGGCAGCTGCGCGGGGATCGAGAATTACTCACGCTTCCTCACCGGTCGCATGCCGGGCGAGCCCCCGCCCACCTTGTTCGAATATCTGCCCGACAACGCGCTGCTGTTCGTCGATGAGAGCCATGTCACGATCGGCCAGATCAACGGCATGTCGCGCGGCGATCACCGTCGCAAGCTGACGCTTGCCGAATATGGCTTCCGCCTTCCCTCGGCAATCGACAACCGGCCGCTCAGGTTCAACGAATGGGACGCGATGCGCCCGCCAACGACCTACGTCTCGGCGACGCCGGGCAGCTGGGAGATGGAGCAGACCGGCGGCGTGTTCGCCGAACAGGTCATCCGCCCGACCGGGCTGATCGATCCGCCCGTCGAGATCAAGCCGGTCGAGGAGCAGGTGCAGGACCTGATCGTCGAGGTCGGGAAGACCACCGCGCTCGGATACCGTACGCTCGTCACGACGCTGACCAAGCGGATGGCGGAGGATCTGACCGAGTATATGCACGAGGCGGGGATCAAGGTCCGCTACATGCACAGCGACGTCGAGACGCTCGAGCGTATCGAACTGATCCGCGACCTGCGGCTCGGCGTGTACGACGTGCTGATCGGCATCAACCTGTTGCGCGAGGGGTTGGACATCCCCGAATGCGGGCTGGTCGCGATCCTTGATGCGGACAAGGAGGGCTTCCTGCGGTCCGAGACCTCGCTGATCCAGACGATTGGGCGCGCGGCGCGTAACGTCGACGGGCGCGTGATCCTGTACGCCGACCGCGTCACGGGCTCTATGGAGCGCGCGATGAACGAGACGGCGCGGCGCCGCGAGAAGCAGGTCGCGTACAACACCGAACACGGCATCACGCCGACGACGATCCGCCGCAACATCGGCGACATCATCGCGCACGTCGCCAGCCAGGATCAGGTCACCGTCCCGATCGACGAGGACCGCCCGCACATGGTCGGCCACAACCTGCGCGCCTATATCGAGGATCTTGAGAAGCAGATGCGCAAGGCCGCGTCGGATCTGGAGTTCGAGACCGCCGGGCGGCTGCGCGACGAGATCCGGCAGCTGGAGAACGAGGAGCTTGGCCTGCCGGTGGACCAGCAGAAGGCGCCGGTCATGGGCCGTTCGAACGAGGGCAAGCCAGGCACGCGGAAAACGCGCTACGGGAAGAGCCAGAAAATGCGGATGGGCGGTTCGCGCTCGCGTTGAAGCGGCTACCCCCGTTTTCGTCACCCTGACGAAAGTCAGGGCCCAGAGCCGCGGATGCTGCGGTCAGTAACTCTGGGTCCTGACTTTCGTCAGGATGACGGAGGGGTCGAACCGTGCGCGGGTCAGCCGACGACCAGATCCTCGCTGCTCGACCCATAATAGCTCGCCACCCGGTCGGCATAGGCCTGGTCGAAGACCGGCGCATTGTTCGACCAGCTCGGGCCTCCCTCAAGCACGCGCTTGTCGATCGTCACCACATACAGGTCACGCACCGCGTCGAACTGAAGCAGCGCGAACGGCAGCGGGTAGAAGCTCTTGCCCATGCCCAGGAACCCGCCAAGGCTCAGCACGGCGTGCGTCGCGCGCCCGGTACCCTTGTGCACCATGAAGGCATAGACCGTCCCCACCGCGTCGCCATCGCGGCTCTCGACCTTCATCGTCCCCGAAATATTGGCCTGCACGAGCAGCTGGGTTGGGGTCTGGGCAACGGTATCGGACATGGATCGTCTCCTGATTTACAGTGTTCCGTCGCTGAACCGGTAGCAGCGTGCGCCGGTTCCCACACGATCGCCGTCCTCGCGCCTTGAGCGGCCGCCGGGTGTGCCGCATAGCGGGTCATGCGCGCCCACACCCCTATCGCCGCCGGCTGGCCCATCGCCGCCGGCCTCGCCACGCTGACGCTGATCGCCGGTTGCGTCGCGCCGCCGCGCGCCGAACCGCCGCCGCCGCCACCGCGCGTCGAGGCGCCCGCCCCCGCACCACGCCCCGCCCCGCTCGCGGCGGATTGGCGCGACTGGCCCTATACGCCGGGAAGCTGGACCTATCGCCGCGATCCGCGCGGATCGCTGGCGAGCTTCGGAACGCAGGCGGCGCAGCCCGCGCTGACACTGCAGTGCGATACCGGCACGCGGCAAATCCATCTGTCGCGCACCGCCGCGGCCGCCACGCCGATGACGATCCGCACGTCGAGCGTCACGCGCGCGCTGGCGGTCCAGCCCGGCAGCACGCCCGGCACCGTGACGGCGACGCTGCCGGCCAGCGATCCGCTGCTCGAGGCGATGGGGTTCAGCCGCGGTCGGTTCGTGATCGACCAGCAGGGCCAGCCCGCCCTCGTCATCCCCTCATGGGCGGAGATCGAACGCGTGACCGAGGATTGCCGCGGGTAAGGGCGGGCATTCGCCCAGCGTGCCGCACAGCCTTTGAGAATTGCGCGAAATCTTCTGCAAAACAAGACTTGTATCAACAGGTCACCCGGCACACATTGCGGTTGCGGTCAGGCTTGGCCGCGTTTTTTCAACAAGCGAAAGGAGGTGATCCGATGTCTCATGGTTCAGCAGTGAGTTCGGTTCGGTTCGTTCGGGGGACGCGCTACTGATATCCGACAGCATGTGCGGGAGGTATCGCCCTCCAATCAACGCGCATGGCACAGGATGAGGTGGTACGCATGGTCCTCCGGGCTGGAGCTCTCCGGCCGCTGACCATGTCAGGAGGTTGTCGGGTCGTCGTGAGACGCCCCGGCAACCTCTTTTCATTTCTGGGTGGTTTTGTTTGGAGGATGCGGACGTGGCCCCGCATTTTTAAGAGAACGCTCCTCCCCCAACCCACACCGTCATCCTGACGAAAGTCAGGATCCAGAGCCACGCAAGTTGCCCCTAATTACACTTTCGTCAGGATGACGGGACGGGCGACGGCTAGCCGCCCTAGCGCATGCGCCGGTTACAGAAACGCCTTGGCCCGGTTGAGCACGAGGCTGCACATCTTCGTCTTCACCTGTCCGCCGAGATTGTCGAGCGACAGCCCCTGACCGTTCGGCGCCTGAAGCTCCCCCGCCTGTCCCGCTGCAAAGCCAGGCGACGTCCGCACGCCCTGCCGCCCGGTCAACCGCTGCAGGATCGACTGCGCGCCTGCCGCCTGGCCCGTCGCAGGGGACTGCGTCCGGGTCTGGGGCGCCGTTTGCCGCCCCGTTAACGCGCCTAGTGCGCCGCCCTGACCGAGCAGGTTGTTCTTGAGGCAATAGCCTAGCAGACCTGCTGCATTGCCAGCCCCGATCGAACCGATGCCCGACGCGCCACCGCCAAGCAGGCCGCCCAATCCGCCACCCAGTCCGCCGCCGAGCCCGCCAAGACTGTCACCCAGGCTACCGAGGCCCCCGCTGGACGTACGGGGCGCGGGCGCGGGTGCCCCGCTCTGGGCAACGGCGCTCGTCGTCATCAATGTTGCGACCGCGATCGCGACGACGGGGTTGGCGGGCTTGAACATACGAAACTCCTCTGGTTCGCAAGCTCAACGGAAGGGCCGCCCTCCCCGTTCCACGTCATCGGAACCAACGGTCACGCCGGCGCGAGCAACCGCTCCCGCGCGATCTTCTCGCGCCAGACGAGTGGCGCCAGCTGGTGGACGTTCTCGCCCGCCGAATCGACCGCGACCGTCACCGGGAAATCGGCGACCTCGAATTCGTAGATCGCTTCCATACCCAGATCCTCGAAGCCGACGACCTTCGATCCCTTGATCGCGCGCGCTACCAGATAGGCCGCACCGCCGACCGCCATCAGATAGGCCGACTTGGCCTCGGCGATTGCCTTGGTCGCATCGCCGCCGCGCTCGGCCTTGCCGACCATCGCGAGCAGGCCCTGGTCGAGCATCATGCGCGTGAACTTGTCCATCCGCGTCGCGGTAGTGGGGCCCGCGGGCCCGACCACCTCGTCGCCGACCGGATCGACCGGCCCGACATAATAGATCACGCGACCACGGAAATCGACGGGCAGCTCCTCGCCCCTGGCCAGCATGTCGGCGATCCGCTTGTGCGCGGCGTCGCGCCCGGTCAGCATCTTGCCGTTCAGCAGCAGCCGGTCGCCATGCTTCCACGTCTGCACGACCTCGGGAGTCAGCGTGTCGAGGTCGACCCGGATCGCGGCCTTGTCGGGCGTCCAGTTGACGTCAGGCCATTCCTCGAGCTTCGGTGCCTCCAGATACACCGGCCCCGACCCGTCGAGCACGAAATGCGCATGGCGCGTGGCGGCGCAGTTCGGGATCATCGCGACCGGCTTCGACGCGGCATGCGTCGGCCAGTCGAAAATCTTGACGTCGAGGATGGTGGAGAGCCCGCCCAGCCCTTGCGCGCCGATGCCGAGCGCGTTGACCTTGTCGTAGATCTCGATCCGCAGCGCCTCGATGTCGTTCTTCGGACCGCGTTCCTTCAGCTGCGCCATGTCGATCGCGCCCATCAGCGACTGCTTGGCGAGGATCATCGACTTTTCCGCGGTGCCGCCGATGCCGATGCCGAGCATCCCCGGCGGGCACCAGCCCGCGCCCATCTGCGGGATCATCTCGAGCACCCAGTCGACGATCGAATCGCTCGGGTTCATCATCTTGAACTTCGACTTGTTCTCACTGCCGCCGCCCTTGGCAGCGACGTCGATCGAGACGGTGTTGCCGGGCACCATCTCGACATGCATCACGCTGGGCGTGTTGTCCTTGGTGTTGCGGCGCGTGAAGGCGGGATCGGCGAGGATCGAGGCGCGCAGCTTGTTCTCGGGGTTGAGATACGCCTTGCGGACGCCTTCATCGATCACCTCCTGCAAGGAGCGGGTCGAATCGAGACGGCAGTCCTGGCCCCATTTCACGAAGATCGTGACGATGCCGGTATCCTGGCAGATCGGGCGGTGGCCTTCTGCGCACATCCGGCTGTTCGTCAGGATCTGCGCGATCGCATCCTTGGCGGCGGGGCTCTGCTCGGCTTCGTACGCGACGCCCAGCGCACGGATGTAGTCCATCGGATGGTAGTAGCTGATGAACTGGAGCGCGTCGGCGACGCTTTCGATCAGGTCGGCTTCGGTGATGACGGTCATGCAGCGCCTTTACGGATACGGGTTTGCAGGCGTCTTAGCGGCGATCGGGTGATTTATGAAGATAGGGTCGGTCGGGGGATCGCCGCGCGACCCGCCACGACGTCCGCGCCTGCACGAGATCCGACGTGTAAGGTTCTCCAAACAAAAGGGGCTGGAGTGGACACATCACCACTCCAGCCCCTCAGGCTGTGATTACGTGCAGCAGTCTTACATCGGCGGCGTCAGGCCATCCTTGCCGACCGCGACGGACCTCGCCCCCGACGCGCCGGCCAAGGTGATCGCGAACAGCTTCTGGCCCTTTGCAAGGACCGATCGCTCGGCCGGCTCGAACCGGACGATCGGCGTGCCGACGGGCACGACGACCTGCGCCTTGCCGCCCTTGTACGAGATGCTGAGCTTGGTTTCGCCGGGCTTGCCCGCCCCGCCGGTCACCGTGCCGTTGGTCATCCCGCTCTGCTGATCGACCGTGCCATTGGTCATCGCGGTCTGCCCGTCGACGGTGCCGTTGGTCATCGCGCTCTGCCCATCGGCCGCGCCGCCGCCAGCGGCCGCGACCACGCCGGGAACGTCCCAGGGATAATGGCCCTCGCCGGTCCCGCGCATCGCCTCGGGGAAGATGACGAGCTCGACCGCGCGCAGTGCGTCATCGGGACCGGTCGTGGCCGTGCCGATGAAGTCCCCGTCCTTCAGCGTCGACAGATCGGACTTCACCACCCAGGCGACCTTGGTCTTTGCATCGAGCGGCACGCTGACCGACTTGCCGTCATAGGTCTGGACGGTCAGCGCGTCGGCGCCGACCGCGGTGATCACGCCGCGAACGCGGGTAACGTCGGACGCTGCGCTTGCCGCCGCGCTGGTATTGACGGTGGCAGTGTTGGTGCCGGTCGATGTCGTGTCGCCACAGCCGCCGAGAACCGCGATCACGCCGCTCAACAGCATCAGTTTTTTGGTCACCATCGCATTGGATCCTTCGAATATCATGGCGCGCGGTGCCATGACGGCATCGGCGAACGGTGTGCGGCCGGCCACAAAGACATGGTCGGTTCGGTTCAACGCCGTAAACGAGCAACCGGGCGCATCCCGCCGACCCGATGCTCGGAGACGCGAGATATCGGCGTGACTGCGGCTATCCTGGCGACAGCGCCATACGTAGAGGGTGACGATGCAGGATCTACGAAAAATCGTCATTCTGACGGGTGCAGGAATTTCTGCCGAAAGCGGCATCGCGACGTTCCGCGGCCCGGGCGGCCTATGGGAAGGACACCGGGTCGAGGACGTCTGCACCCCCGAGGCACTCGCCGCGGATCCGGAGCTGGTGCACCGCTTCTACGATCTCCGTCGGGCGGCGCTGGCGACGGTCGAGCCCAATGCCGCGCACCGTGCGCTGGCGCGGCTGGACGAAGCGTGGGGCGGCGGATTGCTGATCGTCACGCAGAATGTCGACGACCTGCATGAGCGGGCGGGCGCGACGCGGATGCTGCACATGCATGGCGAACTGCTGTCCGCGCTATGTGCCGTCTGCGGCGCGCGCGAACCCTGGGCCGGCAGCTTGCCGGAGGGGGCGATATGCGGCGCCTGCGGGTCGGCAGCGCTGCGGCCCGACATCGTGTTCTTCGGCGAGATGCCGTACCAGATGGAACGGATCGAGGCGGCGCTGGCGCAGGCGGATCTGTTCGTGTCGATCGGGACGTCGGGGGCGGTCTATCCGGCGGCCGGCTTTGTGCAGACCGCGGCCTATCACGGCGCCGCTACCTTGGAGCTGAACCTAGACCCCTCGATGGGGAGCGTGTTCTTCGAGGAGACGCGGATCGGCGCGGCCGGAATGCTGGTGCCAGCGTGGGTCGATGAGGTTTTGGGGCGATAGTCACGGGGTAGGGACGACCGCGGCGCGCGCGCGCTTGAGCGACCGGACGTAGAACCAGATGCCCGCGCC
This sequence comes from Sphingomonas sp. CFBP9019, assembly GCF_034045155.1. Lineage (NCBI taxonomy): Bacteria > Pseudomonadati > Pseudomonadota > Alphaproteobacteria > Sphingomonadales > Sphingomonadaceae > Sphingomonas > Sphingomonas sp. CFBP9019. The sequence goes on from NZ_JAXCWK010000003.1 coordinate 503,443, forward strand.
GATCATCGGCACGCTCAGCGTTTGCCCCATCGTCAGCCCCCACCACAGATGGTCGAGCCCGGCATCGGGCTGGCGGACGAATTCGAGCACAAACCGCGCGGTGCCGTACAGGATCAGACCCGCGCCGAGCAGGTGTCCGGGACGAAGCCGCGCGTCGGTGCGCCAGAACAGATAGACCAGCACGATCATGCTGAGTCCGCCCTCGAGTGCCGCTTCGTATAGCTGGCTCGGGTGCCGGGGTATGCCGTCCTGCGTGCCCGGGAAGATCACCGCCCAGGGAAGCGAGCTTGGCCGCCCCCATAATTCCCCGTTCACGAAATTGGCGATCCGCACCAGCACGAGCCCGAACGGCGTCGCACACGCGACGTAATCGCACATCCGGAGCAGCGACAGCCGATGACGCCGCGTGAACAGGACCAGGCTGACGATCACCCCCAGGAACCCGCCATGCAGCGACATGCCGCCCCGCCAGAGCTTCAGCACGTCGAGCGGCTCGCGCCAGATCTCGGGCCGGTAGATCACGCAATAGCCGAGCCGACCACCGATGATGATGCCCAGCGTCAGGTAGAAGACGAGATCGTCGACATGCCCCGCCGTCATCGGCGCACCGGACCGGCGGAGCATCCTCCGCAGATACGACCAGCCCAGCGCGATCATCGCGATATAGCTGAGCGCGTACCATCGGAGCTGGAACAGGCCGAAATCGAGCGCCACCGGCGACAGATGCAACTGGTCGTAGCGGATCGCTGACGTCGCTTCGATCAGGGTCGGCATCGCGTGGTCCTCGTCCGGATTCTCGGGCGAGGTCTACGGTAGCATCAATAGATTTCAGGAGGTCGCGGGTTTAATACAATGGGCATGAGCGTGACGGAGTGCCGAGCCGAACTCTGTCATCCGCCCGAACGCTACCACCCCGGCGAAGGCCGGGGTCCAGTTGGGAAGGCCTGAGTAACGGAGCGCTATCCGTCGTGACGCCCGTCCCCCAACTGGGCCCCGGCCTTCGCCGGGGTGGAGTGTGGTGGTTGTGGTCGCGGGTCAGTCGACCCAGTCGAGGCCGATGTCGCGATAGACTTCGCGGTCTTCGTCCCAGCCGGGTTTGACCTTCACGTGCAGGTACAGATGCACCGGCTTGCCCGTGATCGAGGCGAGTTCGATGCGCGAGCGCGCGCCGATTTCCCTGATCCGCACGCCGCCCTTGCCGAGCACGATCGCGCGCTGAGTCGGGCGTTCGACGAGGATCTGCTGGTGGATCTCCAACGACCCGTCCTGGCGCTCGATATACTGCTCGGTCTCGATCGTGCTCGCATAGGGGAGCTCGGCGTGGAGCTGGAGATAGAGCTGTTCGCGCGTGACCTCGGACGCGAGCGCGCGTTCGGTTGAGTCGGAGACCTGGTCTTCGGGATAATGCCACGGGCCTTCGGGCATCGCCTTGGCGAGTTGCGTCTTGAAGTGCGCGAGGCCGTCGCCGGTGCCGGCACTGATGAAGAACGTCTCGGCGAAGGGGAGCAGCGCGTTCAGCTTTTCCGCGTGGATCAGGAGCTTGGTCTTGTCGGCGAGATCGACCTTGTTGAGGATCAGCCAGATCGGCTCAGGTCGGCCGACCAGCGACTCGACGATCGTCGTGACCTTGCCGCCGATCCCGCCCTTGGCGTCGACCACCAGCGCGATGATGTCCGAACCTTCCGCGCCACCCCAGGCGGCGGCGACCATCGCGCGGTCGAACCGGCGCTTGGGCTCAAAGATGCCGGGGGTGTCGACGAGCAGGATCTGCGTGTCGCCTTCGATCGCGACGCCCATCAGCTTGGCGCGCGTGGTCTGCGCCTTGGGGCTGACGATCGCGACCTTCTGGCCGACGAGCGCGTTGACGAGCGTCGACTTGCCTGCGTTCGGGGCGCCGACGATGGCGACTAGGCCGCAATGCTTCGGGTCGGGCTTGGTATTCGTTTCAGTCACATATGCTCTTTTCGAACTGGTGTTGCGGGCACCTGTACAGCGAAAACGGCTGTTCGTCATCGCGTCGCGACAAGGCAGTTTGGTTCACGCGGAGCCGCGGAGGCGCGGAGATGGTGTGGATGGGGCTCGCGCCGTCTGCGATTATGCGCCGTCGATCAACTCGGAGTCGTTCGGGGCAGGACCGGAGTTCCATTCGCTGCCCCCCTCCGCGTCTCCGCGTCTCCGCGCGAACAAGAGCCTTCTTAGCCCAGCTTCTCCAGCAGCGCCTTGGCCGCTGCGGTTTCGGCCTCCTGCTTGCTCGAGCCGGTCGCCGTCGCCTCGGCGAGTTTGCCGATCGAGACCAGCATCGTGAATTTGGGCGCGTGGCCGGGGCCGGTGCGCTCGACGATCGTATATTCGGGCGGCTTGCGGTTATGCGCGGCCGCCCATTCCTGAAGCGCGGACTTGGGGTGCTGCGGCGCCTTGGCACCGGCCTGGACGCGGTCCCCCCAGGCGCCGCGGACGAACGCACGTGCGGCGTCGAGCCCGGCCTCCTGGTACCAGGCGCCGATCAGTGCCTCCATCACGTCGCCCAGCACATTGTCGCTATCGCTGGCGCCGTCGTCGCGCGCCTGCTTGCCGAGCTTCAGATGTGCGCGCACCCCGAGTTCGCGCGCCACTTCGGCACAGACCGGGCCCGTGACGAGCGCGTTCAGCCGTTTCGACAGCGACCCCTCGGGATCGGTCGCGAACAGTTCGTACAACCATTCGGCGACGATCAGCCCCAGGACGCGGTCGCCGAGAAATTCGAGCCGCTCGTAATTCGCCTTCGCCTGGCTGCCATGCGTCAATGCGCGCTCATAGGGTGCCAGATCGCGCGGCCGGCGACCGAATACGCCCGCCAGCCAGTCGCCGAGATCGCTCAAAAGCCTTCCCCGATCCGCTCCCAGCGTGCGGCACTGACCCAGGTCCAGGGTTTCAGCCATTCGGCATTGCCGTCGGTCGAGAAGAAGCTGACGACTGCCTTGCCCTCGACATTCTCGAGCGGGACATAGCCCATCCCGCTTGGTGCGGGGAACCGGCTGTCACCGCTGTCGTCGCGGTTGTCGCCCATCACGAAGATATGGCCTGCAGGCACCGTATAGACACCCGTGTCGTCGCGATCGGGCAGCTGCGCCTGGTCGAGCACGGAATAGCTGCGGCCGCCGGGCAGCGTCTCGCGGTAGCGCGGATAGCGACAGATCTGGACGCCGTCGGCGACGTCGACGAACGGCGCGCCGCATTTCTCCGCATCGAAATTGGCGGTCAGCGGGATCGTGAAGTCGGCGATCCGCGCCTTGGGGATCGCGGTGCCGTTCAGGTACAGCGTCCCCTGCCGCATCTGCACCGTCTCGCCGGGCAGGCCGATCACGCGCTTGATGACGTCGTGATCGAGCACTTCGGGGGCGCGGAAGACGACGACGTCGCCGCGCGTCGGCGTGCTGCCGAAGATCCGTCCGGGGATCAACGGCACGCCACCCGGCAGCGACCAGCGCGAATAGCCGTAGCTCCACTTCGACACGAACAGATAATCACCGATCAGCAGCCGGGGCAGCATGGATTCGGACGGAATGCTGAACGGCGCGAAGATGAAGCTGCGCAGGATCAATACGACCACCGCCAGCTTCAGCAGGAAGCGGAACGTCTCTGCGGTTTCGGATCGGGCCGGTTTGGTCTTCGCGTCTTTTGCCATGGCCGCGGGTTTGCTCAACCGGCGCGCGCCGTCAAGCATATGCAGCATCCGCCATGTCCGGATACGATCCGGACACCCCCGGAGACCCAATCGCCTCCCGGGACGTTATGGTGTTCTTGCTCGCGTCGCCGTATCGGTGCGCACGAATTCCAAATCGGAGACTTTGCATGACCGCCGACTGGTCCAAAATCGAAGCCCTGCCCGCCGCCAAACTCACCGACCTGTTCGCCGCCGACTCTGAGCGGTTGTCCAAGCTGAGCCTCGACGTCGCAGGCATCCACTTCGACTGGTCGAAGACGCACCTGACCACGGACATGGTCAGCGCGTTCGAGGAAATGGCCAAGGCGCAGGACCTGTCGGGCAAGCGCCAGGCAATGTTCGCGGGCGAGATCGTCAACGTCACCGAAGGCCGCGCGGTCGAGCACACCGCCGAGCGCGGTGAGGGCAAGCCCGAGAGCGTCGCGATCGCACAGGCGAGCCATTCGCGGATGCGCACGCTGATCGACGCGATCGAGGCGGATGCGCTCGGCCCCGTGCGGCATATCCTGCATGTCGGCATCGGCGGCTCCGCGCTGGGGCCGCAGCTGCTGATCGATTCGCTCGGGCGTGACGACAAGCGATATGATGTCGGGATCGTCGCCAATGTCGACGGCGTCGCGCTGGAGGACGTGTTCGAACGCTTCGATCCGGCCGCCACGTTGCTGGTGGTCGCGTCGAAGACCTTCACCACGACCGAGACGCTGATGAACGCCGAAGCCGTGCTTCAGTGGATGAACGAGCATAATGTCGAGGATCCTTACGGCCGCGTGATCGCGCTGACCGCCGCGCCCGAAAAGGCGATGGAATGGGGCGTCGACGAGACGCGGATCCTGCCGTTCGCCGAGAGCGTCGGCGGGCGCTATTCGCTCTGGTCGACGATCGGTTTTCCGGCCGCGATCGCGCTCGGCTGGGACCGGTTCGAGGAGCTGCTTGAGGGGGCGGCCGAGATGGACCGCCATTTCCGCCTCGCCGCGCTGCACGAGAATGCGCCGGCGCTCGCGGCGTTTGCCGACCTCTATTACACGCAGATCCGCCATGCCGAGACGCGTGCGACCTTTGCCTATGACGAGCGGTTGCGGTTGCTGCCAAGCTATCTCCAGCAGCTGGAGATGGAGTCGAACGGCAAGTCGGTGACCGCGGATGGCCAGCCGCTCGGGCGGCCTTCGGCGGCGATCACCTGGGGTGGGGTCGGCACCGAGGCGCAGCATGCGGTGTTCCAGCTGCTCCACCAGGGCACGCATCTGGTGCCGGTCGAGTTCGTCGCGTCGATCGAGCCGGGCGACACGCTGCCCGAGGAGCATCACAAGGCGCTGTTGCTCAACGCCTTTGCGCAGGGTGCGGCGTTGATGGCGGGCAAGCAGGTCGAGGATCCCGCGCGCAGCTATTCGGGCGACCGGCCATCGTCGACGTTGCTGCTCGACGATCTCGACGCGCGCACGCTGGGCGCGCTGATCGCGTTCTACGAGCACCGCGTGTTCGTGAACGGCGTGCTGCTGGGGATCAACTCGTTCGACCAGTTCGGGGTCGAGCTGGGCAAGGAAATGGCGAAGGCCGCGGAGAAGGGCGGGCAGACGTTCGATCCTTCGACCGACGACCTGATCAAGCGCGCGTTCGGGTAAGCCGGGCCTCGCGCCCTCCGCTTCTCTTACACCTGCACTTCCCCGGCGGAGGCCGGGGCCCAGTTGGGAAGGCCGTGTTTTAGCCACCGCGGTTCACCCAACTGGGCCCCGGCCTTCGCCGGGGTGGTAGAACAGGGAGCGCGAGCGAACCTCCCGCGTTACATCTTCATGCCCATCCTCCTCGCCGTAGCGCTCGCCGCCTCTCCCACCCTTGCGCAAATACGATGGGATCGCCGCGTGTTGATCGTCGCGGCCCCCTCCTCGCAGGACCCGGAACTCGCCGAGCAGCGCCGCATCCTCGACAATTGGACTGCCAAACGCGACGAGCGCGACCTCACCGTCGTCGAAATCGTCGGCGATCAGGTCCGCGGTGCCGGGGACAGCGCCCCCGCGCTGCGCCGCAAATTTCGCCTCCCCGCCACCTTCACCGCGATCCTCATCGGCAAGGATGGCGGCGAGAAACTGCGCAGCGCACACCCCTTCGCCGCCGCCGTGCTCGAGCGGACGATCGACGCGATGCCGATGCGCAGGGCGGGTCGGCGATAGAGCCAGCCGATCACCCTGATCGCCGCACCGGTCTTGTCCGCGCATCCCCCCTGCCCCAGATGGCATCCAAAGCCGCAGCGCGACGTACAAGGATAGCCCGTGACCGATACCCAATTCGACTATGACCTCTTCGTCATCGGCGCCGGCTCGGGCGGCACGCGTGCATCGCGCGTTGCCGCCGCGCATGGCGCGCGCGTCGCGGTCGCCGAGGAATATCGCGTCGGCGGCACCTGCGTCATCCGCGGCTGCGTGCCGAAGAAGCTGCTGATCTACGGTGCGCATTTCGCCGAGGATCTGAAGGACGCCAAGCGCTTCGGCTGGCAGGTGCCCGACGATTGCGCGTTCAGCTGGCCCACGCTGCGCGACAACGTGATGGAGGAGGTCGACCGGATCAACGGCGCCTACACCCAGACGCTCGAGAACAACCATGTCGACATCATCCACCAGCGCGCGGTCGTCTCTGGCCCCAACGAAGTCACGCTCGCCGACGGCAGCAAGAAGACCGCGGCGAAGATCCTGATCGCGGTCGGCGCGCACCCGCTGGTGCCGGACTGCCCCGGTGCCGAGCACGGCATCACCTCGAACGAGGTGTTCCATCTCGACGATGTGCCGAAGCGCGTGCTGATCGCGGGTGCGGGCTATATCGCCAACGAATTCGCCGGCATCTTCCATCAGTTCGGCGCGCACGTCACGCTGATCAACCGCACCGACGTGATCCTGCGCGGCTATGACGAATCGATCCGCGACCGGCTGCTCCAGATCTCGATGAGCAAGGGCATCGACTTTCGCTTCAACGCGGCGTTCCAGGGAATCGACAAGGGCGAGGACGGTTGCCTGACCGTGCATACCAGCGGGCACGAGCCGATCGTCGTCGATCTCGTCCTGTTCGCGACAGGCCGCGTGCCGAACACCAAGGGCCTCGGGCTCGAGACGGCCGGCGTCGAACTCGACGCGGCCGGCGCGGTCGTCGTCGACGAGGACAACCGGTCGAGCTGCGACAGCATCTTCGCGGTCGGCGACGTCACCAACCGCATCCAGCTGACCCCGGTCGCGATCCGCGAGGGGCAGGCGTTCGCCGACACGTTCTTCGGCAACAAGCCGACCCGCGTCGATTACGCCAACGTCCCCGCCGCGGTGTTCAGCCACCCGCCGATGGCCGGCGTCGGCATGACCGAATCGCAGGCCAAGCAGGCACTGGGGTCGGTGAAGGTCTACACTTCGGACTTCCGGCCGATGAAGAACGTACTGGCGGGGCGCAACGAGCGCTCGCTCTACAAGATGATCTGCGACGGCGAGACCGACCGCGTCGTCGGCATCCACATGATCGGCCCCGACTGCCCCGAGATCCTCCAGTCCGCCGCGGTGGCGGTGAAGGCGGGGCTCAGCAAGGCCGATTTCGACGCGACCGTCGCGCTGCATCCGACGATGGCGGAAGAGCTCGTCCTGATGAAATAGCGCCTAGTCGACGAACACCGCCGCGCGCTTTTCGAGATTGGCGCGGACCTGTTCGACCTGGTTGGGCTTGCGCATGACCCGTCCCTGCGCGTCGCTTTCGGCGCGCAGGATCGCCGCGGCGTCGGCATCCGCGGCTATGCCATAGAGTGCCTTCGAGCCCCGGATCGCCTGCGGATTCTTCGCGGCGATCTCGCGGGCCATCGTCATCGCGGCGGCGCGGGGATCCTCGTCCAGCCGCGTGACGAAGCCGTGGTGCAGCGCCTCCGCCCCGTCGAACTCCCGCGCGGTATAGGTCAGCTCACGCAGCACGTCGTCGCGCGCCAGCGTCCGCCAGAGCGCTATCCCCGCCATGTCGGGTACCAGCCCCCAATGCGTCTCGCGGATCGCGAACCGCGCGTGCGGGTGGGCGATGCGGATGTCGGCGCCCGACATGATCTGGAACCCGCCACCGAACGCGACGCCGTGGACCGCGGCGATCACCGGCATCGGCAACGTCCGCCAGCCCCAGGCGACCTGCTGCACCAGATTCGCATCGCCATACGTCCGATCGTCGAGCGACAGGCCCGACCCGCCGCCCGCCATCGACGCCATGTCGAGCCCCGCGCAGAACGCACGACCCTCGCCCGACAGCACGACGACGCGCACCTCGGCCATCCCCGCCAGCCGGTCGATCGCTGCGGCGATCCCCTCGAACATCGCCGGGTCGATCGCGTTCATCTTGTCCGCGCGGTTGAGGCGGACATCGGCGATCCCGTCCGCGACGGCGATGGTGACCCGGTCGTTCATGGCGATCCTCTCTCCTGATCTCGTTGCGCCCGATGCTAGCCCCGCCCCGCATGTGCGGCAATGTTGCGTGGCGGTCGCTGGCGTGTAGAGGTCGGGGTATGGATGGCTTCGACGCAGAGCGGTTTACACGACACGGGTTCGGCGGGCACGGCGCCGCGCTCGGGATGCGCTATCATGCGCATGGCGCGGACTGGGCGGAGCTCGCGCTGCCCTATGACGAAAAGCTGATCGGCGATCCGGCCAGCGGCGTGATCGCGTCGGGGCCGATCATCACGATGATGGACATGGCCGCCAGCATCGCGATCTGGATCCGCCGCGCGGCGTTCGTGCCGCATGCGACGCTCGACCTGCGCGTCGATTATCTGCGCCCGGCGACGCCCGGCAAGACGGTGATCGGACGCGGCGAATGCTACCGGATCACCCGGTCGATCGCGTTCGTCCGCGGCCAGGCGCATGACGGCGATCCCGCCGATCCGCTTGCGCATGTTGCGGGCACGTTCATGGTGCTCGGGTCATGGTGAGCACGCTGCCACCCTATGCCGCGACGCTGGGCGTCGAGATCGAACGCGACGCGGAGGGTCGGCCGGTGCTGCTGATGCCGTTCGGCGACGACGTGATCGGCCGCCCCGGGTTCCTCCACGGCGGCGCGATATCGGGGCTGCTAGAGGTCGCGGCGATCGCGGCGCTCTACCATGCGATCGAGACCGAGGGCCCCGAGGACGCCAGCGTGCGGATCAAGCCGGTGACCGTCACCGTCGATTTCATGCGGGGCGGCCGCGACAAGCCGACGCGCGCGGCAGGCGTGGTCACCCGGCTCGGCACGCGCGTCGCCAATGTCGAGGCGACCGCCTGGCAGGACGACCGCGACAAGCCGATCGCGGCCGCGCGGATGAATTACCTGATCGTCCGCGACTGACGCCACCTCCCGCCCGCGGGCAGGAGGCGGCAGGGTTTTACCGCGCCGTCAGCTTGATCAGTCGTCCCTGCGATTCGCCACCGTCCTCCAGCACCCAGATGGCGCCGTCGGGCCCCTGTTCCACCTCGCGGATACGCGCGCCCATGTCCCACTGGTCGCCCTTGGCGGCATTGGTGCCGTTCAGGTCGACGCGGACGAGTGATTTCGACGACAGCCCGCCGATGAACGCATCGCCCTTCCACTGGGGGAACATGCTGCCCGAATAGATCATCAGCCCGCCCGGCGAGATCACCGGATTCCACGACACCTTGGGCGCCGCATAGCCGTCGCCGGGCTTGTGGTCGGGAATGTCGCGCCCGTCATAATGGCTGCCGTTCGACGCGTTGGGCCAGCCATAATTCTGCCCGGGCGTGATCAGATTGACCTCGTCGCCGCCCTTCGGCCCCATCTCCTGTTCCCAGAGATTGCCCTGCGCGTCGAATGCGATGCCGAGCAGGTTGCGGTGGCCGTAGCTCCAGATCTCGGGTGCAAAGCCCTTGCCCGCGAGCGGATTGCCGGGCGCGGGCTTGCCGTCGAGCGTCAGGCGAAGGACCTTGCCAAGCGTGACCTTGGGATCCTGCGCCGGGGTGAATTTCTGGCGGTCGCCATTGGTGAAGAACAGATATTTGCCGTCGGGCGAAAACGCGATGCGACCCGAATAATGGCCGTTGCCTTCGACGAATGGCCGCGCGCTGAAGATCACCTCGATCTCGCCGAGCCGCTCGTCCCCGCCACCGTCGGGCCGCAACCGACCCCGCGCGAGAACCACGCCCTTGCCGCCAGCACCTGTCGACGAATAGCTGAAATACACGCGCTTGCTCGTCGCGAAGTCGGGCGCGAGGACGACGTCCATCAACCCGCCCTGCCCTGCCGAATCGACCGTGATCGTCGCGACCGTCTGACGCTGCTTCCCATCGGCCGAGACGAGGAGCATTTCCCCGGCCTTCTCCGTCACCAGCATCCGCCCGTCGGGCACCACCGTCATCGCCCAAGGTGACTCGAAATCGGCGACGACCGTTTCTTGGAACGGCTTTTCCCCCGGCGCGGGCTGGGCGGAACAAGCAGCGGCGGCGAGCAAAGTGGCGGATATCAGGCCGGTGGCGGCCAATGTGCGACGGATCATGATCTTCTCCCGGAAATCCCTGCGCCAACGCGGCGTGACGAACGAAGGTTGCTCCCGCTTGCGAAGCGTTGTCATCGCGGGTATGGAGATCCTACTTTCTCTACATCGCCAGATGAAGAGGCTGCGGGGTTCGCTCCGCGGCGCTGATCACCTGTGCTTTGGCCCTGTTTGGAATTGCGATGGCGAATATCGCCCTGTTGACCGAATTGATCGAACCCGAAGCCAAGGCGCTCGGCCTGAGCCTCGTGCGCGTGCGCATGCAGGGCGGCAAGTCCGATCCGACGCTGCAGGTGATGGCCGAGCGGCCCGACACCCGCCAGCTCGTGATCGAGGATTGCGCCGAGCTGTCGCGCCGCATCTCGGACAAGTTCGATGCGCTCGAAGCCGAGGGCAAGGACCCGGTCGGCGAGGACGCGTACCGCCTCGAGGTGTCGAGCCCCGGTATCGACCGCCCGCTGACCCGGCTCCAGGACTTTGCCGATTGGGAAGGCCAGGAGGCGCGTATCCGCCTCATCGAGCCGTTCGAGGATCGCAAGCAGATCTCGGGCAATCTGATGGGCGTCGAGGGGACCAAGATCACCGTCGACGTGAACAAGCACAAGATCATGACGATCGACTTCAGCCAGGTCGCCGATGCAAAGCTCGTCATGACCGACCGACTCATCGCCGCGACCGCGCCGCTTTCGACCGAAGGCGCGGACGAGGTTTTCTATCAAGATACGTCCGATGAGCCTGATGCTCGCGGCGTCGAGACCGAAGAAGGACAGCATTGATGGCCACGGCAGTCACCGCAAACCGCGCGGAACTGATCGCGATCGCGAATTCGGTCGCGTCGGAGAAGATGATCGACAAGGCGATCGTGATCGAGGCGATGGAGGATGCGATCCAGCGCGCCGCCCGCTCGCGCTACGGCGCCGAGAACGACATCCGCGCCAAGCTCGATCCGAACACCGGCGATCTGCGCCTGTGGCGCGTCGTCGAAGTGGTCGAGGCCGTCGATGACTATTTCAAGCAGGTCGACGTCAAGGGTGCGCAGAAGCTCCAGAAAGACGCAGCACTCGGCGACTTCATCGTCGATCCGCTGCCCCCGATCGAGTTCGGCCGCATCGCCGCGCAGGCCGCCAAGCAGGTCATCTTCCAGAAGGTCCGCGACGCCGAGCGCGAGCGCCAGTTCGAAGAATATAAGGACCGCGCAGGCGAGATCATCACCGGCGTCGTCAAGCGCGTCGAGTTCGGCCATGTCGTCGTCGATCTCGGCCGTGCGGAAGGCGTCATCCGCCGCGACGCGCAGATCCCGCGCGAAGTGGTGCGCGTCAACGACCGCATCCGCTCGCTGATCCTGAACGTCCGCCGTGAGAACCGCGGGCCCCAGATCTTCCTTAGCCGCGCGCACCCCGACTTCATGAAGAAGCTGTTCGCGCAGGAAGTCCCCGAAATCTACGACGGCATCATCGAGATCAAGGCTGCGGCCCGCGATCCCGGGTCGCGCGCCAAGATCGGCGTCATCAGCCATGATTCGTCGATCGATCCGGTCGGCGCGTGCGTCGGCATGAAGGGGTCGCGAGTTCAGGCCGTCGTGCAGGAAATGCAGGGCGAGAAGATCGACATCATCCCCTGGTCGCCCGACATCGCGACCTTCGTCGTCAACGCACTGCAGCCGGCTTCGGTCAGCCGCGTCGTGATCGACGAAGAGGAAGAGCGCATCGAGGTCGTCGTTCCCGATGACCAGCTTTCGCTGGCGATCGGCCGTCGTGGCCAGAACGTCCGCCTCGCGTCGCAGTTGACCGGCAAGGCGATCGACATCCTGACCGAGGCCGATGCCTCCGAGAAGCGCCAGAAGGACTTTGTCGAGCGTTCGGCAATGTTCGAGAAGGAGCTCGACGTCGACGAGACGCTCGCACAGCTGCTGGTCGCCGAAGGGTTCACCAGCCTCGAGGAAGTCGCCTATGTCGAGGTCGAGGAGATCGCCGGCATCGAGGGCTTCGACGAGGATCTGGCTGGCGAGTTGCAGAACCGCGCGACCGAGGCGCTCGAGCGTCGCGACGCGGCCAGCCGCGAAGAGCGTACCGCGCTCGGCGTGGAGGACGCGCTGATTGACATGCCGTATCTGAACGAGGCGATGCTCGTCACGCTCGGCAAGGCGGGCATCAAGACGCTCGACGATCTCGCGGATCTCGCGACCGACGAGCTGGTCGAGAAGAAGCGGGCCGAACCGCGCCGTCGCAACGACGATGCGCCCAAGCGTCCCGAGCCCAAGGGCGGCATCCTCGCCGAATATGGTCTCAGCGACGAACAGGGCAACGAGATCATCATGGCCGCGCGCGCGCACTGGTTCGAGGACGAGGCCCCCGAGGCGGACACGGAAGAGGCTCCGGTGGAAGCGGCTTCGGCTGAGGATATTGCGGCCGAGGACACTGCGGCGGATGACGTCGTGGCGGATGACGCTGCGGACACGGCCGACGCGAAGAGCGAGGACGACAAGGCCTGATGCCGTTTGTCAGCATCCGCATTTCGGGGTCCGCCACCAAGGACCAGAAGGCCGGCATCGTCGCCGACGTCACCCAGTCGCTCGTCGAGCGGCTGGGAAAGAACCCGGCTGCGGTACAGATCGTGATCGAAGAGGTTTCGACCGAGAATTACGGCGCGGGCGGCCAGCTGCTGGTCGACCGCGACGCTCCCAAGACGACTCCGGCGCAGGAGGACGCACATGCGGAACCCTCCCGATGAGACGCTAGGCGCTACCAACGGCCTTCCTTCCTCCCCTCCCGCAAGCGGGAGAGGACCGAAGGGTGGGCGCCCGGCCTCGGCTAAGAACAAGGGTGCAGGTGGGCGCGAGCCTAATCCATCCCGCGTGCGCGAGGGGGATGAAGACGCCCCCATTCGCAAGTGCATCCTGTCGGGCGAGCGCGATGTTCGGCCGCATATGGTGCGACTCGCGCTGGCCCCCGATGGCCAGATTCATCCCGACGTGCGTGCCAAGGCTCCTGGCCGTGGCGCGTGGATCGGGGTGACACGAATCGAACTCGAAGCGGCGATCAAGAAGGGCAAGCTGAAGGGCGCGCTCGCGCGTGCGTTCAAGACCGGCGAGTTCGCGATTCCCCCCGAACTGCCTGCGCAGATCGAAGCCGCGCTTGAGCGCAACGCACTTGACCGGCTCGGGCTCGAATCGCGCTCGGGCACCGTGCTGATCGGCTCCGACCGGATCGAGCAGAATGCGCGCCAGGGCAAGCTGAAGGCGCTATATCATGCGTCCGACGCGGCCGAGGACGGCAACCGCAAGCTCGACCAAGCGTGGCGCATCGGCAACGATGTCGAAGGCTCGGGTCTGCGGGGGTTGGCACTGCCCGCGTCACGTACCATATTGGCATTGGCGCTGGGGCGGGAGAATGTGGTACACATTGGCCTGACTGACCGCGCTGCAGCAAAGCGGGTGAGCGAAGCGCTCGACCGTTGGCTGCATTTTATCGGCCCCGAACCTTCTCCCGTGTCTTGCGAAACGGCCTCGCAGGGCGCATCGGCGTCTCAACAAAACGGGACGTCACCCATAACAGGGGCGTCCGGATCGACCGGACACAGCCCGGCCGTGGACATGACTGAGGAATTTGAGTGAGCGACACGGACAACGAGAAGCCGAAACTTGGCATGCGCGCACCTTTGGGTGTGAAGCGCACGGTCGAGACCGGCCAGGTGAAGCAGAGCTTCAGCCACGGCCGATCGAATACGGTGATCGTGGAAACCAAGCGTGCGCGCGTGCTGCGCCGTCCGGGCGAGCCCGACGGTCCGGTCGCCGATGCGCCGGTTGCCGCGCCCGCGCCGGTTGCGGCCCCCGCACCGGCTCCGCAGGCGCGTGCGCCGCAGCCCGCCCCCGCACCGGTACGCCAGCAGGCACCGAGCAACCTGTCGCCGCAGGAGCGGCAGGCCAAGCTTCTCCGCGAGGCGGAAGAGCAGCGGATGAACACGCTCGAAGAAGGGCGTCGTCGCCAGGAAGCCGAGCGCGCCAAGGCCGCCGAGGACGAGCGCAACCGCATCGCCGAACGCGCGCGTGCCGAGGCGGAAGCCAAGGCTGCACCTGCGCCGAAGCCCGTTGAGGCGCCTGCACCTGCACCTGCACCGGCACCCGTCGTCGAAGCAGCGCCGATCTTAGCGCCGACGCCTGCTGCCGCGCCGGTTGAAGCCCCCGTTGCGGTGGCCCCTGCCCCCGCTGCAGCCCCGGCACCCGCGCCGACTCCGACGCCAGCTCCGGTAGCGGCGCCAGCACCGGCTCCCAAGCCGGCGCCCGCGCCTGTCGCACCGCCGGCCCCGCCGCCGATTCTCGAATTGTCGCGCGATCCGTCGATGCCGGCACCCCGCCGGTTCTCGCCAGTCGCCCGTCCCGAGCGTCCTCCGCCGCCGCCGAAGCCCGTCCCGGCACCTGCGCCTGCAGCGCCGGCGACGACGGCCAATGCCGGCACGACCGCAGCGCGCCCTGGTGCAACCGGTGCCAACGCGCCGGCTGGTGGCGTCCGTCGCGACGCACCCCCGGCACGGCCGCAGCAGCGTGACCGCAAGGGCGACGATCGTCGCACCTCGGGCAAGCTGACCGTCAACCGCGCCCTCGGCGATGGGGATGGCGCCCGCGCCCGCTCGCTCGCCGCACTCAAGCGTGCGCGTGAGAAGGAGCGTCGTGGCACCGGTGGTCCGCGCGAGCCGCAGGCCAAGCAGGTCCGCGACGTGGTCGTCCCCGAGGCGATCACCGTGCAGGAACTCGCCATCCGTATGGCCGAGAAGGGTGCAGACCTCGTCAAGGCGCTGTTCAAGATGGGCATGCCCGTCACGATGACGCAGACGATCGACCAGGATACGGCCGAACTGCTCGTCACCGAATTCGGTCACAACCTGACGCGCGTCAGCGATGTCGACCAGGATCTGGCGAACGACACGATCGACGATGCCGAGGAGACTCTGCGTCCGCGTGCCCCGGTCGTCACGATCATGGGTCACGTCGATCACGGCAAGACGTCGCTGCTCGATGCCTTGCGCGGCACCGACGTGGTGCGCGGCGAAGCGGGTGGCATCACCCAGCATATCGGCGCGTATCAGGTCACGCTGAAGGACAAGTCGAAGATCACCTTCCTCGACACGCCGGGCCATGAAGCGTTCACGCAGATGCGTGCGCGCGGCGCGGACGTCACCGACATCGTCATCCTGGTGGTGGCGGCGGACGACGGCCTGATGCCGCAGACGGTGGAGGCGATCGCCCACACCAAGGCGGCTGGCGTGCCGATGATCGTCGCGATCAACAAGATCGACAAGGAAGGCGCCAATGCCCAGAAGGTGCGCGAGCGCCTGCTGAGCGAGGAGATCGTGGTCGAGGACATGGGCGGCGACGTCCAGGACGTCGAAGTCTCCGCGACCAAGAAGATCGGTCTCGACACGCTGATTGAGAAGATCCAGCTCCAGGCCGAACTGCTCGAACTGCGCGCCAATCCGGATCGCGCGGCCGAGGGTACGGTGATCGAGGCCAAGCTCGACAAGGGTCGTGGTCCGGTTGCGACGATCCTCGTCAATCGTGGTACGCTCAAGGTGGGCGACATCTTCGTGGTCGGCGGCGAGAGCGGCAAGGTTCGTGCGCTGGTCGACGACAAGGGCAAGCAGATCAAGGAAGCGGGTCCGGCGATGCCGGTCGAGGTCCTCGGTCTGTCGGGCGTGCCGTCAGCAGGCGATCCGTTCCAGGTCGTCGAGAACGAGGCACGGGCCCGCGAAGTCGCGGAATATCGTCGCAGCGTGAAGACCGACAAGCGGACGGCATCGGTTCCGGCCAGCCTCGAGAGCATGTTCTCGGCGCTGAAGGAAAAGCAGGCGATCGAATATCCGCTGGTCGTGAAGGCCGATACGCAGGGTACCGTCGAGGCGATCGTCGGGGCGATCAACAAGATCTCCACCGATCTGATCAAGGCGCGCGTGCTGAGCTCGGGCGTCGGTGGCATCACCGAATCCGACGTCACGTTGGCGGCGGCATCGGGTGCACCGATCATCGGCTTCAACGTTCGTCCGAATGCCAAGGCACGCGAGATCGCCGAGCGCCAGAAGGTCGCGTTCAAATATTATGACGTGATCTACGACCTGATCGACGAGATCCGGGCGGGCATGGCCGGCGAGCTTGGGCCGGAAGCGTTCGAGACGGTCGTCGGTCGTGCCGATATCCGCGAGGTCTTCTCGGCGGGCAAGCATGGCAAGGCGGCGGGTCTGCTCGTTACCGAGGGCAATATCCGCAAGGCGCTCAAGGCACGTATCACGCGCAACGACGTCATCATCTACCAGGGCGAAATCGCATCGCTGCGTCGCTTCAAGGATGATGTCGCCGAAGTCCGCGCCGGGCTGGAGTGTGGCGTGACGTTCACGTCGAACTTCGTCGACATCAAGGCCGGCGACGTCCTCGAGACGTTCGAAGTCGAGATGCGCGACCGCACGCTGTAATACTGAAGCCCTCTCCCCCTCGGGGAGAGGGTTGGGTGAGGGGCAGTACCGGGCGGTAACGCTTGCGGCCGCCCCTCACCCCCACCTCTCCCCGGAGGGGCGAGGGAGTTAGAAGAATGAAGACCGATACCCCAGAGATCAAAACCGTCCGCGCGCTGCGCGTGGGCGAACAGGCGCGTCACGCGCTCAGCGACATCCTCGCACGCGGCGACGTGCATGATCCGGTGCTCGAAAAGCACCTCGTCACGATCACCGAGGTCCGCATGTCCCCCGACCTGCGCCACGCCACCGTCTTCGTGAAGCCGCTGCTCGGCAAGGACGAGGAAAAGGTGCTGAAGGCGCTGCGGACGAACACCGCCTATCTCCAGCGCGAAGTCGCGACTCGCGTGCAGACGCGCTATGCCGCCAAGCTGAAGTTCGTCGCCGACGAGAGCTTCGACGAGGGCACGCATATCGACACGCTGTTGCGCGATCCGCATATCGCGCGCGACCTGTCCGAGGATTGACGCCACCGCGCGACGCGTCTTTGGGTTGAGCCGATGGCCAAGCTGTATTTCTATTATGCGTCGATGAACGCGGGCAAGTCGACCAACCTGCTTCAGGCGGACTTCAACTACCGCGAGCGTGGGATGCGGACGATGCTGTTCACCGCCGCGATCGACGATCGCTTTGCGGCGGGCACGATCACGTCGCGGATCGGGCTCGAGGCACTGGCGATCGCGTTCGACGCGGATACGGATATCGGCGCGTGCATCGCCCGGCAGCACGCCGAGGATGCGATCTCCTGCGTGCTGGTGGACGAGGCACAGTTCCTCACCGCATCCCAGGTCGACCAGCTGGCGCAGATCTGCGACGTCACCGGCATCCCGGTGCTCGCCTACGGCTTGCGCACCGATTTCCAGGGCGCGCTGTTCCCCGGCTCCGCGCGACTGCTCGCGCTGGCGGACTCGCTGGTCGAGATCAAGTCGGTGTGCATGTGCGGGCGCAAGGCGACGATGAACCTGCGCGTCGACGCGAACGGCCGCGCGATCGCCGAGGGGCAGCAGACCGAGATCGGCGGCAACGACCGCTATGTCGCACTGTGCCGCCGGCATTTTACCGAGGCTTTGGGGTAGCTCCCTTCCCTTCGCCCCTTCCCGTCATCCTGACGAAAGTCAGGACCCAGAGTACCAAACACCGTCTCTCGTGGCTCTGGGTCCTGACTTTCGTCAGGATGACGGAGTGGGTGGGGCTCGCCCTGCCCCGATATTCAAGGATCCTACGACATGCATGGCTGGATCATTCTCGACAAGCCGCTGGGATTGGGCTCGACGCAGGGCGTGTCCGCGGTGAAGCGCGCGCTGCGCAACGGCGGCTATGGCAAGTTCAAGGTCGGCCACGGCGGCACGCTCGATCCGCTCGCGACCGGCGTGCTGCCGATCGCGGTCGGCGAAGCGACCAAGCTCGCCGGGCGGATGCTCGACAGCGACAAGATCTATGATTTCACCATCATGTTCGGGGTCCAGACCGACACGCTCGACGCCGAGGGCGTAAGCATCGCCACCTCCGACGTGCGCCCGACGATGGCAGCGGTCCAGGCGGTGCTGGCGCAGTTCACCGGCCCGATCGCGCAGGTGCCCCCCGCCTATTCCGCACTCAAGATTGATGGCGAGCGCGCCTACGACCTTGCCCGCGCTGGGCAGGACGTGGTGCTCGCCAGCCGGAACGTGACGATCCACGCACTCACCCCCCACCCCACCCGTCTTTTGCATGACGGGGTCGGGGCGGGACTGGAGGCAGTCACCCTCACCGCGCATGTCTCCAAGGGCACCTATATCCGTTCCCTCGCGCGCGACATCGCGCTGGCGCTCGGAACCGTCGGCCACGTCACCATGCTACGCCGCGTAAAGGCCGGCCCGTTCGACCTCTTATCGGCGATATCGCTGGACAAACTGGACGAACTCGCTAAGGCCTCCGCGCTTGAAGATGTACTACTGCCCTTGAGGGTGGCGCTGGACGACATCCCGGCTCTCTCCCTCACCCCCGACCAGGCAGGGGCGCTCCGACAGGGGCGTATCTTGGCCGGGATCGCCGCAGACGATGGCCAATACTTCGCCGAGCTGGACGCTGTCCCGGTCGCGCTGGTCGAGGTCGAGGACGGAGACGTCCGGGTCGTTCGCGGTTTCAATCTGTGATGTCGAAGGACTGAGAATTCATGACGATTACTGCTGAACGCAAGACCGAGCTGGTCAAGATCCACGCACGCCAGGACGGCGACACGGGTTCGCCCGAAGTCCAGGTCGCGATCCTGACCGAGCGGATCAAGAACCTGACCGAGCACTTCAAGGGCCACAAGAAGGACAACCACTCGCGTCGTGGTCTCCTGATGATGGTCAACAAGCGCCGGTCGCTGCTGGACTATCTCCGTCACAAGGACGGCCAGCGCTATCTGGATCTGATCGCGAAGCTCGGTCTCCGCAAGTAAAACGAACGGCTCCCTTCGGGGGGCCGTTTTTGTATATACGACTTTGATTCCGCGCCATCGCGCGCGGAGGCAAACGCCAGGACGCAATTCGGTGGACTGGCAAGGAGCGACAACTCGCTCCACACCGCCGCGAGCCGGCTTAGCTCGCACATAGGCCCCGGTCGGCATCTGGCCGCCGGAGTGAAGGAAACGAAATGTTCGATACCAAAACCGTAAGCGCCCAGTGGGGCGGCAAGACGCTGACGCTCGAGACCGGCCGTGTGGCCCGTCAGGCAAACGGCGCCGTGCTCGCCACCCTCGGCGAGACCGTCGTTCTGTGCGCCGTGACGGCTGCACGGACCGTCAAGGAAGGGCAGGATTTCTTCCCGCTTACCGTCCATTACCAGGAGAAGTTCTCCGCAAGCGGCCGCATCCCCGGCGGCTTCTTCAAGCGTGAGCGCGGTGCGACCGAGAAGGAGACGCTGACCAGCCGTCTCATCGATCGCCCGATCCGCCCCCTCTTCCCAGAGGGTTTCTACAACGAGATCAACGTGATCTGCCAGGTTCTGTCGTATGACGGCGAGAACGAGCCGGACATCCTCGCGATGGTCGCGGCGTCGGCGGCGCTGACGATCTCGGGCGTGCCGTTCATGGGCCCGATCGGCGCAGCACGCGTCGGCTATGTCGATGGCGCCTACATCCTCAACCCGACGCTCGACGAAGCCAAGGCGGGTGATCTCGACCTCGTCGTCGCCGCCACCGGCCAAGCCGTGATGATGGTCGAGTCGGAAGCCAAGGAGCTTTCGGAAGAGATCATGCTCGGCGCGGTCCAGTTCGCGCACAAGGCATGCCGCGAAGCCGCCAACCTGATCATCGACCTGGCCGAGCAGGCTGCCAAGGATCCTTGGGAAATGGCCGAGCAGGCCGACCTGTCGACCGCCAAGGACAAGCTGAAGAAGCTGATCGGCAAGGACATTGCGGCCGCCTACAAGGTGACCGACAAGTCCAAGCGTTCGGACCTGCTGAACGCCGCACGCGCCAAGGGCAAGACCGCCTTTGCCGATGCGACCCCGCAGGACCAGATGGCAGCCGGCAAGCTGATGAAGAAGCTGGAGGCCGAGATCGTCCGCGGCGCCATCCTCAAGGACGGCACCCGCATCGACGGCCGCACCACCACGCAGATCCGTCCGATCGAAGCGATGGTCCACTTCCTCCCGCGGACGCACGGCTCGGCACTGTTCACGCGCGGCGAGACGCAGTCGATCTGCACCACCACGCTCGGCACGCGCGACGCAGAGCAGATGATCGACGGCCTCAACGGTCTGTCGTACGAAAACTTCATGCTCCACTACAACTTCCCGCCCTACTCGGTCGGTGAAGTCGGTCGCTTCGGTGCGCCGGGTCGTCGCGAAGTTGGCCACGGCAAGCTCGCCTGGCGCGCGCTGCACCCGGTGCTGCCGTCGAAGGAAGAGTTCCCGTACACGATCCGCGTATTGTCAGACATCACCGAGTCGAACGGCTCGTCGTCGATGGCGACGGTCTGCGGCGGTTCGCTGTCGATGATGGACGCGGGCGTTCCGCTCAAGCGTCCGGTGTCGGGCATCGCGATGGGCCTGATCCTCGAGGGCAAGAACTTCGCGGTTCTGTCGGACATCCTGGGCGACGAGGATCACCTCGGCGACATGGACTTCAAGGTCGCTGGCACGTCCGAGGGCATCACCACGATGCAGATGGACATCAAGATCGCCGGCATCACCGAAGAGATCATGGGCAAGGCGTTGGCACAGGCCAAGGAAGGCCGTGCGCACATCCTGGGCGAAATGGCCAAGGCGCTCGACCACACGCGTGAGGAGCTGTCGGCACACGCACCGCGTATCGAGACCTTCACGATCGAGAAGTCGAAGATCCGTGAAGTCATCGGCACCGGCGGCAAGGTGATCCGCGAGATCGTCGCGCAGACCGGCGCCAAGGTCGACATCGACGACGAGGGCGTGATCAAGGTGTCGTCGTCCGACCCCGCGCAGATCGAAGCCGCGATCAAGTGGATCAAGGGCCTCGTCGAGGAAGCCGAAGTCGGCAAGGTCTATGACGGCAAGGTCGTCAACCTGGTGGACTTCGGTGCTTTCGTGAACTTCATGGGTGGCAAGGACGGTCTCGTCCACGTGTCTGAAATCAAGAACGAGCGCGTCGAGAAGGTCTCGGACGCGTTGAGCGAAGGCCAGGAAGTCAAGGTCAAGGTCCTGGAGATCGATCCGCGCGGCAAGGTTCGCCTGTCGATGCGCGTCGTCGACCAGACGACCGGCGAAGAGCTGGAGGACACGCGTCCTGCCCGTGAGCCGCGCGAAGGCGGTGACCGTGGTCCGCGCGGTCCGCGTCGCGATGGCGATGGTGGTCGTGACGCCGGTAACGGCGGTGGCGGTCGTGGCCCGCGCGGCGAAGGCGGCAACGGTGATCGTGGTCCCCGTGGCCCGCGTCGTGACGGCGATGGTGGTCGTGATGGCGGCAACAGCGGTGGCCGTGGCCCGCGTCGCGACGGCGGTGGTCAGGGCGGCGAGCGCGCTCCCCGCGCCGAGCGTTCGGACGGCGACAAGGCCCCCGAGTTCGCTCCGGCGTTCCTGACGGGCGATCGCGACTAAGCGATCTTGCCGACTGGCAACTAGCGAAAGGGGATCCGGGCAACCGGGTCCCCTTTTTCGTGGCGATCACGATTGCGGGAGCCGGCGGCGCGATGCCACGGGATCCGCATCCTGCAATTTGTACGAGAATGACGGCCGGACGCGCTGCTATCGGCTTGCAGGGTCCAGCGTGCATGCGCATTCTCGGCCAAGGCAGCAGAGATGCGGGGGCATCATGGCAACCTTGGCGACCAGCGTGTCGGCGATCACCGCCGAGCGGCGTTTCTATCTCATGCTGGCTGCGATCATCGCGGTCACCGTCTTCGCGGGGTTCGGGCTGGACCTGCAGCGGACTGACTGGAACATCGTCGGGCTTCCCGCCCAGGTCCATCTGCACGCTGCCGTCTTCTTCGGCTGGATCATCCTCTACGTCGCGCAGAACTGGCTGGTCGACCGGGGATCGATCGCGATGCACCGGCGACTGGGCGTCGCGACCGCATGTCTGGTCCCGGTCATGGTCGTGGTGGGCGTCGCGACGACGGTCATGGCCGTCCGGCTCAACCGCGTCCCGCCCTTCTTCACGCCGGGCCTTTTCCTCGCGCTCGATCTTCAGATCATCGGCTTTGCGATCCTGGCGGGCTGGGCGATCCAGCTGAGACACCGGTCCGACTGGCACAAGCGCCTGATGCTGTGCGCGACGATTCTGATCATGTCGCCGGCGCTGGGGCGCATTCTGCCGATGCCGCTCATGGGCCCGTCCGGCACATGGGCGATATTCGTCGCCACCATGGTCTATCTGGGGGCTGCGATGCTGTTCGATGCGCAACTGCGCGGGCGGGTGCACCTAGCCTATTGGTGGGGCGCGGGAATGCTGACCCTCGTCCAGCTGCTGATCGGCATCGTCGGGTTCAGCCCGCGGCTCGACAAGCTGGTCGCGCAAATTGCCGCCTAACGGCGGGCATGCGCTTGAGTAGAATTTGAGTGGGGAGCTTCTGTTGCTCGGTGCCCCCCGTACCGCCGGTTTCCACTTCTGTTGCCCGGTGTGGCCCGAACCGCGCTTTCGTCCGTATAACTTAGGTCGTTAGACCGTCAGTTATGCGGCAATTGCGAGTGCTTCGTTATCGTTGGCACTTGTGTATGGGCCGTTGCGGTGGTCCCATTCCGAGCGAAACATAGCGTCGTTGAACACACGTCGATCCTAGTTCGACCCCGTCATCGTCCCCCTCTCGCGAAGAGGGCGGTGGTGGAGTCGCCGGGTACTGCCCCCGGGTCCGCTGTGTCTATGACACGCCACGGTTTATCGCCATAGTCACCAAGGGAGAATTCCCCCGATGACGCTTGTGATATAGAGCGGCGGTCGGCCGATTAAAAGCCCGTGATTTTGCCCTTTGCGGCCTTTCGCTCGCCACAAACCGCGTGCATAGAAATCTGTATTATGTTGACGCAGCGCTCTCGCTACGCGCTTCGCGCGATGATCTTCCTTGGCGGCGCCCCGGTCGGTGGCCCACCGATCCCGATGACCCGCATCGCGGCCGAGGCCAATGTCCCGCGCAAGTTTCTCGAGCTGATCCTTGCGGACCTGCGCGAGTCCGGCTTGCTGCACAGCCATCGCGGCAAGATGGGCGGCTATCGCCTGTCGCGCCCGAGCCACCTGATCTCGCTCGGCGAGATCATCCGGATCATCGAGGGCCCGCTCGCGCTGGTGCCCTGCGTCAGCCGCACGGCCTATCGGCCCTGCCTCGACTGCAAGAGCGAGGCAGACTGCGCGATCCGCTTTGCGATGATGCGCGTCCGCGACGAGACTGCGCGGATCCTCGACGGCACGAGCCTGGCGGATGCCAACGCCGAGGATCTGGCCGCAGCCTGATCTCCCCCTCCCCCCGTGGGAGAGGGGCAGGACGGTCAGCCGCGTGCCTTGAGCTCGTCGCGGATCTCCCGCAGCAGCGCGATCTCGACCGGCTCGGGCGCCGGCGCGACTGGCGTCGCTTCTTCCTCACGCTTGAGCCGCGCGGTTTCACGCTCGATCAGCGCCGCCGCGCGGTTCACGACGCGCAGGATCATGAAGATGATGAAGGCGACTATCACGAAGTTGACGAGCTGCGTCGCGAACGCGCCATAGCCGAGCAACGGCACCCCCGCCTTCTTCAGCGCCGCATAGTCGCTGAGCGAACCGGCATAGTTTGCGGGGACAGGCCCCATCCGCCAGAAATAGCTCGAAAAGTCGAGCCCGCCGAAAATCTTGCCGATCACCGGCATCAGCACGTCGTCGGTCAGCGAGGTGACGATCTTGCTGAACGCCGCCCCGATGATCACCGCAATAGCCAGATCAAGCACGTTGCCGCGCATGATGAACGCTTTGAATTCCTTGAGCATTTGCGCCCCCTTTTCCAGTCCCCCGCACGCTAGCCATCGATTTCGGTTTCGCCAAGCCGGTCCGCTGTCCTATGGGGGTGATACAGACCAGCAGGAGAGCCCCGATGTCGTCCTATGCCCAGATTCTTCGCGGATCCGCCGTCGTTGCGCTTGCGGCGACGCTTGGCGGCTGCGGGATCAACAGCATCCCGACCGCCGAGGAAAATGTGAAGGCGCGCTGGGCCGATGTGCAGAACGACTATCAGCGTCGCGCCGACCTGATCCCCAACCTCGTCGCGACGGTCAAGGCGGCCGGCGCGCAGGAAAAGAGCATTCTGGTCGAGGTGACGCAGGCGCGCGCCGCGGCAAGCACGGTGCAGGTCTCGGGCGACGACCTGACCGACCCTGCGAAGATCGAGCAGTTCTCGCGCGTGCAGGGTGCTGTCGGGCTGTCGCTGCAGCGACTGCAGGAGGCCTATCCCGAGCTCAAGAGCCAGGCCAATTACACCACGCTGATGAGCCAGCTCGAAGGCACCGAGAACCGCATCACGATCGCACGGCGCGACTATAACGGCGCGGTCCAGGCTTATAACACCAAGATCCGCACCTTCCCCGACGCGGTCGGCGCGAAGATCTTCTATGGCGCAAAGCCGATGGTGCCATTTGCCGCGACCACGCCGGGGGCCGAGACGGCGCCGACGGTGAATTTCGGCAACGCGAGCTGATCGCGGGGCCGGCGGCATGATCCGCGTCCTCGCGGCGCTCCTCTTCGCGGTGCTGCTCGGCAGCGGCACCGCAGGCGCCCAGACTTTCCCGAAATTCACCGGCTTCGTCGTCGACGCGGCGAACGTGATCCCGCCCGAGCAGGAAGCGGCGCTCACCAAACGACTCGACGACCTGCAAAAGGCGACGGGCAACCAGTTGGTCGTCGCGACCGTCGCCGATCTGCAGGGCTATCCGATCGAGGATTATGGCTATCGCCTGCTGCGGAACTGGGGGGTCGGGCTGAAGGACGCCAATAACGGTGCGATCCTGCTCGTCGCGCCGAACGACCGCAAGGTACGGATCGAGGTCGGCTATGGGCTTGAGCCGGTCCTGACCGACGCGTTTTCGAGCGTCGTGATCAACCAGCAGATCCTGCCGCGCTTCAAGGCCGGGGACATGACCGGCGGGATCGTCGCGGGCACGAATGCGGTCGCGGACCAGCTCGCTTTGCCCGACGCCGAGGCCCGCGCGAAGGTCGGCGCGGCGGCGGCGGAATATGACAAGACGCATCGCCGCGCGCCGTCCGGCAACGGTGGCGGCGTGCCGATCGGGCTGATCATCTTCGGGATCGTGGCAGCCGCGATCGTCATTCCGATGATCTCGCGGCGTGCCGGTGGTACGCGCTATTCAAGCGGTGGCGGCGGCAACGGGACACTGCCGATCGTGCTTTGGAGCATCGCCAACGAGATGTCACGGCGCGGCGGCGGCGGCGGTAGCAGCTGGGGCGGCGGCGGTGGCGACAGCGGCGGCGGTGGCTGGATGGGCGGCGGTTTTGGCGGCGGCGGCGGCGGATCTGCCGGCGGCGGCGGCGCATCGGGGAGTTGGTGACATGCGGTTGAGCGAAGCCGATCACGGCCGCGTCACCGCCGCGGTGACGCAGGCCGAAACCACGACGACGGGCGAGATCGTCACGATCGTCGCGCGCCAGTCCGACGCCTATCACGACGTCTCGCTGCAATGGTCCGTGCTCGCCATGCTGCTGAGCCTTGTGGTGCTCGCGCTGCACCCCGTGGCGGCCGACCAGATCTATGCGCGGCTCGTCGATCCCTGGGCGCAGTCGGCACCACAGGGCGCGTTGTTCGCGATCGCGCTCGTCCTGATGACGCTGGTGTTCCTGGGCATGCGCCTGCTTCTCACTATCCCCGCGTTGCGACTCGCGCTGACGCCGGGCGCGACGAAAACGCGCCGGGTGCGCCGACGTGCGGTGATGCTGTTCCGGGCGGGCGCGGAAAAGCGCACGCGCGGCGCGACGGGCGTGTTGCTGTACCTGTCGCTGGCCGAACACCGCGCGGAGATCGTCGCAGACTCGGGCATCCATTCGCGCGTGCCGAACGAGATCTGGGGTGCGGCGATGGCCGCCGTGCTCACCGCGGTGCGCGATGACCGGCCGGCGGACGGCATGGCCGATGCCGTCGCGCAGATCGGCACGGTGCTCGCCGAGCATTTCCCGCGAACCGACGCGGCGATCAACGAACTTCCCGACAGGCTGATCGAATTATGAGCACGACGGTATGGGCGGGCAAGTTCCTGACCGTGCAGACCGAAGGCACGTGGGAATATGCGGAACGGCGCGGGCAGATCGCGGCAGCCGTAATCGTTGCGATCGACGCGGGCGACGTCATTCTGGTCGAACAGTTTCGCGTACCGCTGGGCCGCGCCTGCCTCGAACTGCCTGCCGGGCTGGTCGGTGACGAGACCGCAGGCGAGAGCGTCGCGGTCGCCGCCGGGCGCGAGCTCGAGGAGGAAACCGGCTACCGCGCGGCCGCGATCGAGGATCTGGGGCTGTTCTATTCGTCGCCGGGGATGACGTCCGAATGCTTCACGCTGGTCCGTGCGACCGGGCTGACCAGGGTCGGCGACGGCGGCGGCGATGGTGACGAGAACATCACCGTCCACCGCGTACCACTCACCGACATTCCCGCCTTTGTCGCGGCGAAGCGCGAGGCGGGCGTCGCGATCGACGCGAAGATGCTGCTGATCCTCGCGGGATCGATCCTCTAGCGACGCGCGCGCTGAGCCGTTTTCAACCCCGTCGCCGGAACGGCGTCGGGTAGTCGCTTATTTGAAGTTGTCCGCGTAGCTCTGCAGCTTCAGCGTCTTCTGCGGCGCCGGCACGACCGTGTAGCCGAACCCCTCACGCTCGCAATGCGCGATCGCGGCCTCGGCGGTCGGGAAGAACAGGCGGAGCTGGTCTCGCGTGTCGCCGCTGCCGGCCCAGCCGGTCAGCGGGTCGGGGCGCTTGGGCTCCGAGGGTTCGAATTCGAGCTGCCAGCTGTCGGTCCGGTGCTTGCCGGACTGCATGGCGTTCTTGGGGCGCTGGAAGATACGGGCGGTTGGCATGGGCTCCCCTTATCGCGAAGTTGCGCCCCTTGCATCCGCCTTTTTCGTGCGCAGCGTCGCCGATGCCGCGGCGGGATCGTCGGGCCAGGGATGCTTGGGGTAGCGACCGCGCATTTCCTTGGCGACCGCGACCCAGCTTCCCGCCCAGAAACCGGGCAGATCGCGCGTCGTCTGGATCGGGCGTCCCGCCGGTGACGTGAGGCTCAGCACCAGCGGGACACGTGCTTCGCCGATGGTCGGATGCACGCCGAGCCCGAACAGCGCCTGGACGCGCAGTTCGACGCGCGGCCCTCCCTCGGCGGCATAGTCAATCGCGTGCGTGCTGCCCGCCGGACTCGTGAAATCGGGCGGCGCGAGGCGGTTGATCATCTGCATTGCATCCCAGCCGAGGAGGTTGCGCAACGCCTCGACGAGTGCCCCCGGGGCGATCGCATCGAGTCGGCGCTTTCCGACGAGCAGAGGCGCGAGCCATTCGTCCAGGCGGTCGAGCAACGCCGCATCGTCGAGCGGCACCCCCGCATAAGCGGCGCGGTCGCGCAACGCCTGCCCGCCGTCGCTCCACGGCAGCAGCGAAAGACCGTGCTCGCAAGCCGCCTCCAGCAGCGCGGCGAGGATCGCGTCGGAATCGGCGCCGCTGTCGGGTCCGCTCGACAGCCGGATCGCGCCGAGCCGGCGTTCGCGGAGCGCCTGGATGCCGCCGGTCGCTGGGTCGAAGCTGACCGTGCGGCGCGATTCGATCCGATCGGCGAACAGCGCCTCGACCGTCGGCTGATCGATCACCGCCGCGGACAGGATCCGCGCGCCCGCCGCGGACCCTTGCGTATCGGCGACCGCAAGCCATTCCGCACGCGCCAGCGGCGACGTCGGATCGAGCCGGAACCCGCGTCCGCCGACCGATGCCCAGGTTTCGCCGGACGGATCACGCCGCCGGGCGACGCGGTCGGGATAGCCAAGCGCGATGCACGTGGCGACGCCCCCGTCTGCCGGCGAGAGAGACCCGCGCGACGGTGCGAGGCGGGCCCACCGCTCGGCCATCCCGCGCGCGGCCTGCGCCTTCGCGCCGCGTTCGGTCTTCCAGCGGCGCAAGCGGGTTTCGACATCTACGTCCTGCCCACCGATGCCACGCTCGCCGAGCAGCACCGCGACCTGCGCGGCGACCTCGGCCAGCCCCCGCTCTCCGGCGCGCAACAGCATATGGGAAAGCCGCGGCGGCATCGGCAGCTTTGCGATCGCACGGCCATGCGCCGTCGGACGACCGTCCTCGTCGATCGCCTCGAGCGTCGCCAGCCGGCGCAGCGCCTCGTCGATCGCCGCAGCGGGCGGCGCATCGATCCAGCGCAGGTCACGGGGGTCGGCGACACCCCACAAGGCACAGGCGAGCACCAGCGCGGACAGATCAGCCTCGAGGATTTCGGGCGGATCGTATCGCGGCAGTCCCGCGGTCGCGGGCTCTTCCCACAACCGGTAGGCGGTGCCTGGGCCCAGACGCGCGGCACGCCCGGCGCGCTGCGTGACCGCGGCCTGGCTCGCGCGTTCGGTGACGAGGCGGGTCATGCCCGCCGCGCGATCGTAACGCGGACGCCGCGCGAGACCGGAATCGACGACGATCCGGATCCCGTCGAGCGTCAGGCTGGTCTCGGCGATGCTGGTCGCCAGCACGACCTTGCGACGGCCATCGGGTTCGGGAAGGATCGCCGCGCGCTGCGCCGCCGGATCGAGGCTGCCATGAAGTTCGTGCACGACGATGTCGTCGGGCAGGTTCGCGAGCCGGTCCGCGGTCCGTTCGATCTCCGCGACGCCCGGCAGGAAGGCGAGCACGCCGCCCTGCTCCTCTACGAGTGCACGGCGGATCGCCGCCGCCATGCCATCCTCGATCCGCGCCTCCCCCGGGCGACCGATATGCCGCAGCGTCAGCGGATAGCTCCGCCCCTCGCTCTCGATCACCGGCGCGTCGTCCATCACCGCCGCGAACCGCGCGCCGTCGAGCGTGGCCGACATCGCGACGAGCCGCAGGTCGGGACGGAAGCCCGCCTGCACGTCGAGGGCGAGTGCGAGCCCGAAATCGCCATCGAGACTGCGTTCATGCACCTCGTCGAACAGCACCGCGGACACCCCCGCCAGTTCCGGGTCGGACTGGATCCGCGCGACGAAGATGCCCTCGGTGACGACCGTGACGCGCGTCGCCGCGGATCGCTTGCTGTCCATCCGCGTCGCATAGCCATAGGTCCGCCCGACCGGCTCGCCCGCCGTCGCCGCCATGCGTTCCGCCGCGGCGCGCGCGGCGAGGCGCCGGGGTGAGAGCAGCAGGATCTCGCCGGTGCACCAGGCTTGCTCGAGCAGCGCAGGCGCGACCGCGGTCGTCTTGCCCGCGCCCGGCGGCGCGACGAGCACGGCGGAGGACCGCGTACGCAGCGCGGTAAGCAGTTCGGGCAGGACGGCAAGGATCGGTAGCGGCGGCGGAGTCATCGCCGCCTGCTGCCACAGATCGGTCGTGGCGCAACCGCTTTTCCGGGGGTCGCGCACCACCGCGACCGTCGTGCCCAGCCCCCACCCCGCCGAACGCGGCTGGCAAGGACGCGCGAACCTGCTAGACGCGGGGCACGAATATGGCGTCCGATCCTTCCCCAAACTCTTCGACGGCGACCCGCCGGACCACCGACAGACTGCGCGGCAGTATCGCGCGCGTCTGGGCGAGCCGCTGGACCAAGGCGGCGCTCGCGCTGTTCGGCCTCGGGCTGATCGCGCTGTTCGGCTTCTGGCTGATCGTCGTCCGCGACCTTCCCTCGGTCGATACGCTGCGCACCTACGAACCGCCCTTGCCGACCAATGTGCGCGGGATCGATGGGGCACCGATCCACAGCTATGCGCGCGAACGTCGCGTCGAGCTCAGCTTCGCCGAATATCCGCCGATGCTGATCAATGCGTTCCTGGCCGCGGAGGACAAGTCGTTCTTCGAGCATCACGGCGTCGACTTTCCGGGGCTCGCCGGCGCGGTCTTCGACTATGTCTCGAAGATCGGCAGCGGCCGACGCGCCCGCGGCGGATCGACGATCACGCAGCAGGTCGCCAAGAACCTTCTGATCGGCAACGAATATTCGCCGACGCGCAAGCTGCGCGAAGCGGTGCTGGCGTATAAGATCGAGGATACGCTGACCAAGCCGCAGATTCTCGAACTCTATCTGAACCAGATCGCGCTTGGCCGGAACGCGTTCGGCGTCGAAGCCGCCAGCCACGCCTATTTCGACAAGGACCTCGACCAGCTCGATCTCGCACAGATCGCCTATCTCGCGATCCTGCCCAAGGGTCCGTCGAATTACGATCCGGTGCGCTATCACGACCGCGCAATGACGCGGCGCAACTATGTGCTCGACCGGATGCTCGAGAACGGGTTCATCACCCGCGCGCAATTCGACGCGGCGAACGCCGAACCGCTGGGCGTCGTGCTGCGACGCACGCCCCGGTTTGAAAGCGTCGGCGGCTATTTCGTCGAGGAAGTCCGCCGCCAGCTGATGGCCAAGTTCGGCGAAAGCGCGAAGGACGGCCCTTACAGCGTCTACTCGGGCGGCCTCTGGGTGCGGACCTCGTTCGACACGCGGTTGCAGGATCTGGCGCAGCAGGCCTTGCGTGATGGTCTGGTCCGCTTCGACAGCGGGCGCGGCTGGAACGGGCCGATCCGCCATGTCGAGATCGAGGACGACAACTGGCTCCAGCCGTTGCTCAACAGCAACATCGCACTCGATTACCGCAACTGGGTGGCGGCGATCGTGACCGGCAAGGACGGCAATAGCTGGAGCCTCGGCTTCCGCACCGGCAAGACCGGCACGCTGCCACGATATGCCGCGCAGATGGCGGTGCGCGGCAAGGGCGGCAATGCGTTCGGGGCGATCAAGACCGGCGACATCATCGCGGTCGCGCCCGAAGGCGGCGAGTTCGCGCTCCGGGCGATCCCCAAGGTCTCAGGTGCGTTCGTCGTCGAGGAGCCTGCCAGCGGCCGCGTGCTTGCGATGCAGGGCGGCTTCGACGACCGGCTCCAGGCGTTCAACCGCGCCACCCAGGCGATGCGCCAGCCTGGATCGACGATCAAGCCGATCGTCTATTCCGCCGCGCTCGACAACGGGATGACGCCCGCCTCGATCATCGTCGACGGGCCGTTCTGCGTCTATCAGGGTGCGCGGCTGGGGCAGAAATGCTTCCGCAACTTCGGCAATTCGCGCGGCGCCGGGCCGCACACGATGCGCTGGGGCATCGAACAGTCGCGCAACCTGATGACGGTCCGCGCCGCCGCGCAGACCGGCATGCCCAAGGTCGTGGCCACCATCAAGAAGATGGGCGTCGGCGATTACGCGCCCTATCTCTCCTTCGCGCTGGGTGCCGGCGAGACGACCGTGGGGCGGATGGTCAACGCCTATTCGATCCTCGCGAACAACGGCAAGGGCGGGCCGCCGTCGCTTATCGACTTCGTCCAGGATCGGCACGGCAAGGTAATCTGGCCCGAGAACTGGCGGGCCTGCGACCGGTGCAACGCCCCCGATTGGGACGGCAAGCCGATGCCGCGTCCGGTCGCGCGCCAGCGCCAGGTGCTCGACGCGATGACCGCCTATCAGATGGTCCACATCACCGAAGGCGTGGTGCAGCGCGGTACCGCGGTGACGCTGCGTGATCTCGATCGGCCAATGTTCGGCAAGACGGGCACGAACAATGGCCCGACCGACGTCTGGTTCATCGGCGGAACCCCGCAATATGTCGGCGGGCTGTATATCGGCTTCGATACGCCGCGGAACCTTGGCAGCGCGGCGCAGGGCGGCACGCTGGCGGCGCCGATCTTCAAGCAATTCGCGGTCAAGGCCTATGCCGATCTGCCCAAGCTGCCATTCCGCGCACCCGCGGGCATCCGGATGGTCCGGATCGACCGGGGGAGTGGCCGCCCGGTCTATGGGACATGGCCGAACACCGACGATCCCAAGCCGGGCGTCATCTGGGAAGCGTTCAAGCCCGAAAGCGAGCCGCGGCGTGCCGCGCGCCGTGCGGGCCCCGCTCCCACCACCACCACCGCGCCGACCGCCGCCCCCAAGGCAGAGGCTCCGCGCGACAGCGATTTCTTGCAAAGACAGGGCGGAATCTACTAGCCGTCCCCATATTCCGGGGCTGGCTGTTCATGCCGGTCCCAACACTGGAGAATACCCATGCGCGCCGAAGCGCAGGCTCACGTTGACACCATCAAGGACGCGCTGGCGCTATTGCGCCGTTTTCTCGACTGGGACCGCGCACTGCGTCGTCTCGACGAGCTGAACGCGCGCGTCGAGGATCAGGCGCTCTGGTCGGACCCCAAGGCTGCGCAGGAGGTGATGCGCGAGCGTCGTCGTCTCGACGAGGCGATCAGCGCGACGCGCGCGATCGAGAGCGAGCTCAGCGACACGTCCGAGCTGATCGAAATGGCCGAGGCCGAGGGCGACACCGCGATGGAAGCGGACGGCGTCGCCGCGCTCGCCGAACTCGCCGCCCGCGCGGACAAGGACAAGATCAAGGCGCTGCTCGCGGGCGAGGCTGATGCCAACGACACCTATATCGAGGTCAATGCCGGCGCCGGCGGGACCGAAAGCCAGGACTGGGCGGGCATGCTCAGCCGCATGTATTCGCGCTGGGGCGAACGCCACGGGCTGAAGGTCGAACTGGTCGACCAGCATTCGGGCGAGCAGGCGGGGATCAAGTCCGCGACGCTGCTGCTGAAGGGCGAGAACGCCTATGGCTATGCCAAGACCGAGAGCGGCGTTCACCGGCTGGTGCGGATCAGCCCGTATGATTCCGCGGCGCGTCGTCACACGTCGTTCGCTAGCGTCTGGGTCTATCCGGTCGTCGATGACAATATCGAGGTCGAGTATAACGAGAGCGACCTGCGTATCGACACCTATCGCGCCTCCGGCGCAGGCGGCCAGCATATCAACACGACCGATTCGGCCGTGCGCATCACGCATGTCCCGACCGGCATCGTCGTGCAGTGTCAGAACCAGCGATCGCAGCACAAGAACAAGGCCGAGGCCTATAACCAGCTCCGCGCGCGGCTCTATGAACGCGAGCTCGCGATCCGCGAGCAGGCGGCCAATGCGGAGAATGCGTCGAAGACCGATATCGGCTGGGGCCACCAGATTCGGTCCTATGTGCTGCAGCCGTACCAGATGGTGAAGGATCTGCGGACCGGCGTGGTCTCGACCAGTCCGTCGGACGTGCTCGACGGCGATCTCGAGGCGTTTATGGCCGCCGCGCTGTCGCAGCGTGTGACCGGCGAGGCGGTCGAGGTGGAGGACGTCGATTGAAGATGACGCGCGTCCTGGCCCTGCTGCTGTCCCCGATCTGGCTGCTAGCGGCATGCGATGGCAGCAAACCGCTGATCCAGCGTGAACCCAAGGATGCGGGCCCCTTCCCCGCCGCCGACCGGCCGGTCGCGTCGATCGTCTCCGCGCGCTGGTCGAATGAGGAGGCGCGCGACCGGTTGAACGAAGCGGGCGAGGTCATGACCAAGGCGGATCTCCGCAAGGGCATGACGGTCGCCGATATCGGCGCAGGCGAGGGCTATTACACGATCCGCGCCGCCGCGCGGGTCGGCAAGGACGGTCGCGTTCTCGCAGAGGACATCGTCGCGAGCGTCCGCGACCAGCTGGCGGAGCGCGTCGCGCGCGAAGATCTCGCCAATGTCAGCGTGCGACTCGGCGAAGCCAATGATCCGAAGCTGCCCCCGGCGAGTTTCGACCGCGTACTGATGGTGCACATGTACCATGAGATTGAGCAGCCCTACGAGTTCCTGTGGCGGCTTCGCCCTTCGCTGAAACCCGACGGACTCGTCGTCGTCGTCGATGCCGATCGCGAGACGCGCAACCACGGCACGCCGCCCGCACTGCTGAAATGCGAGTTCGCGGCGGTCGGCTATACGCAGGTCGACAGAGACGAGATGCCGTCGGCGGGCGGCTATATGGCCATGTTCCGCGCGACCGGCCCGCGCCCCGCGCCCGAGGCAATCCGCGCCTGCCGGACGAAATAGCGCCACCGGGTGGAGCAAGTATTGTTCCGGACCGTCAGACCATCCCCATCGCGCGCAGGCTCGCCACCCGGTCGCCAGCGATCACCACGTGATCGAACAGCACGACCTCCACGGTCCGCAACCCGGCCGCCAGCGCACGGGTAAACGCCACGTCGCGCGTACTCGGGGTCACGTCCCCGCTCGGATGATTGTGCGCGATCACCACCCCCTGCGCCGCGAACGCCAGCGCATCGGCAGCGATGATGCGCACCGCGATCTGCACCTGATCGCGCCCGCCCGCCACATGCCGCATGCCCAAAAGCCTCCGATTCGGATCAAGATAGGCGACCGCCACCGCCTCAGTCGTTGCATGCCCGAGTCTTGCGAACAGCGCGCATGCCGCTGCAAGGTCGGCAATGATCGGAGCGGAGGCGGGCGACGCGGGCACCACCTCGACTGCCGCATTGCTGCCCCTGTCGCATCCACAACTGCATCCGCTTGAGCGATCCGCCCCGCACCGCTAGGCCGTCGCGATGCGCCAATATCTAGACCTCATGGACCGCGTGCTCTCGACCGGAGTCGAGACGATGGACCGCACCGGCACGGGCACGCTCAGCGTCTTCGGCGCGCAGATGCGCTTCGATCTCGCGCAGGGCTTCCCCGTGCTGACGACGAAGAAGCTTCATCTTCGCTCGATCATCGTCGAACTCCTGTGGTTCCTGCGCGGCGACACCAATGTCCGCTGGCTGCAGGAGCGCAAGGTCGCGATCTGGGACGAATGGGCGGACGAGAGCGGCGATCTCGGCCCGGTCTATGGCAAGCAATGGCGCGACTGGGTGGCCGGCGACGGTCGCCATATCGACCAGATCGCCGAGCTGGTCGACCAGATCAAGACCAACCCTGCCTCGCGCCGCCAGATCGTCTGCGCGTGGAACCCGGGCGATCTGCACGCCATGGCGCTGGCCCCCTGCCACTGCCTTTTCCAGACGCATGTCGCCAACGGCAAGCTCTCGCTCCAGCTCTACCAGCGCTCGGGCGACATCTTCCTCGGCGTGCCGTTCAACATCGCCAGCTACGCACTGCTGACGCATATGCTCGCGCAGCAATGCGGACTCGAGGTCGGTGAGTTCATCTGGACCGGCGGCGACTGCCACCTCTATTCGAACCATCTCGAGCAGGCACGACTGCAACTCGGCCGCACCCCCGGCCCGCTCCCGCGGCTCGAGATCGTGCGCAAGCCGGACTCGATCGACGCATATGAGCATGAGGATTTCGTGCTCCACGACTACGTCGCGCAGCCGCACATCAAGGCACCCGTCGCGGTCTGAACAGAGAGCGAATCGCAATAGGAACTGGGTGCCGTCCGCGCGGTTGACCGTCCGAACCCATTCGGAAGGCCTATCATGGACATCACCCAGCTCATCCTCGACGAACACGCGCAGCAGCGTGCGCTGTTCGCACAGATCGACAGCATCGACGCCAAGGACACCGAGGCGCTGTCGGCACTGTGGACCCGCCTCAAGAACCTGCTCGACGCGCATGCCGAGGCGGAGGAGCGCTTCTTCTACCCGCGGCTGATGAAGATCGGCACCGGCGGCAACGACGCCGACTCGGCCGCCGAGGAGACCGAGGACGCGATCGAGGATCACAACGACATCCGCGAAACCGGCGAAGCGGTCGACAAGCATCCGGTCGGCTCGGACGCGTGGTTCGAGGCGGTCGGCGAATGCAACAAGGCGAACAGCGATCACCTCGCCGAGGAAGAGCGCCAGGGCCTGACCGACTTCCGCAAGCATGCGACGCTGGAAGAGCGGCACGAGCTGGGCGTCCGGTTCGCGGCGTTCGAGGCGAACCACCTGAACGGCGTGAAGGTCGTCGAGAAGGATCCCGAGGCGTACGTCAAGGAACACGCCCCGAACTGATTGACCCGCTTTATACCACCCCGGCGAAGGCCGGGGTCCAGGTGGAAAGGTGGTCGTAACGGAGCGCCGTCTTTCACCACCGACGTCCCCCAACTGGGCCCCGGCCTTCGCCGGGGTGGTGATACAAGCATAGCCCCCCGCCCCCATATCCGCCATGATACCCGCATGATCACCTTCTACCTCGCCCGCGCCAGCAACGGCGTCATCGGCCGCGACGGCCAGCTCCCCTGGCGCCTCCCTGCCGATCTCAAGCGCTTCAAGGCGCTTACGATGGGCAAGCCGATGGTGATGGGCCGAAAAACGTTCGAGAGCTTCCCGAGCCCCCTCCCCGGCCGCCGCCACATCGTCCTTACCCGCGGTCACTGGCACGCCGACGGCGCGGAAGTGGCGCATTCGATCGACGAGGCGCTCGCGATGGCCGGGGACGACGTCGCGGTAATCGGCGGCGCGCAGATCTATGCGCAGCTGCTCCCCCATGCGGACCGGATCGAGCTCACCGAAGTCCATGACGAACCCGAAGGCGACGCCATCGTCCCCGCGTTTGACGGCTGGCACGAGATTGCCCGCGAAGACCACCCGGGCGAAAAGCAGCGTCCACCCTACAGCTTCGTCACGCTCACCCGCCGGTAAAGACCGTTCCCCCCGCAAAGGCGGGAGCTCGGACTCGACTCCCACCTTCGCGGGAGAACAAGGAGGCGCGGGAGACAACGACACGGAAGGACTATCGTCATCCGCGGCGTCTGGGTACTGACCCGTGCATGCAACGGCTCGACGGTGGCGCATCCATCCCTTCGCATCTGGCGGACGGGATCGTGGCGCTGGGTAATTTCGACGGATTCCATCTCGGTCACCAGGCGGTGGTCGCGCGCGCGATCGCGTGGGCCAAGGCGGAGGGGCGCCCTGCGCTGGTGGCGACGTTCGATCCGCATCCGGTCCGCCATTTCCGCCCCGATACGCCCCCCTTCCGCCTCACGACGCTCGACCAGCGCGAGCGGCTGTTCGCAGACGCTGGCGCCGATGCGATGGTGGTGTTCCACTTCGACGGCGATCTCGCCGCGCTGACCGCCGAGCAGTTCGTCGCCGACCGGCTCCAACGCAATCTGCGGATCGGCGGCGTGGTGACGGGCGAGGACTTCACCTTCGGCCATGCCAAGAGCGGCACGGTCCACACGCTCGCCGCGCGCGGCCCGGTCCACGGCTTTCGCGCGGAAACCGTCGGCGCGGTCGCGCTGGATGGCGAGACGGTGTCCTCGACCCGGATCCGCGAGGCGCTGCGTGCCGGCGACATGGCGACCGCGACCCGGCTGCTGACGCGTCCGTTCGCGATCGAGGGCGTGGTGCAGCATGGCGACAAGCTCGGCCGCACGATCGGCTATCCGACCGCCAATCTCGACATGGGCAACTATCTGCGTCCCGCCTACGGGATCTACGCGGTGACCGGCCGGCTGGAGGACGGGCGCGTGCTGAAAGGCGCGGCGAACCTCGGCATCCGCCCGAGCTTCGATCCGCCGAAGGAACTGCTCGAACCGCATTTCTTCGATTTCACCGAAAACCTGTACGGGCAGACGATCGAGGTCGCGCTGATCGACTATCTGCGCCCCGAGGCGAAGTTCGACAGCCTCGACGCGCTGATCGCGCAGATGGACATCGACTGCGACCGCGCACGCACCATCCTCGCCTGACTGCGCCACTGCTGGTGCGTGCGGGAGGGGGGATGGCAACGCGCCCTCCGCTCGGCTACAGCCCGGCCCACTTATGACCGATACTCCTGCGCCCGCCCGCGATTACCGCGACACCGTCTTCCTGCCGAAGACCGACTTCCCGATGAAGGCCGGTCTCGCCGCCAAGGAGCCGGCGATTCTAGAGCGCTGGGCAAAGCTCGGCATCTACGACCGGCTGCGCGAACAGCGGCTCGGGCGCGAGCGGTTCATCCTGCACGACGGCCCCCCGTACGCGAACGGCGACATCCACATGGGCCATGCGATGAACAAGGTCCTGAAGGACATCATCGTCCGATCGCAATCGCTGATGGGCAAGGACGCGCCCTACGTCCCGGGCTGGGACTGTCACGGCCTGCCGATCGAGTGGAAGGTCGAGGAAGCGTATCGCGCGAAGAAGCTGAACAAGGACGACGTCCCCGTCGACCAGTTCCGCGCCGAATGCCGCGCCTATGCCGAAAAATGGGTCGAGGTGCAGAAGGGCGAGTTCGAGCGGCTCGGCGTGATGGGCGACTGGGCCGATCCGTACCTCACGATGAAGTACGATGCCGAGGCGACGATCGTCGGCGAGCTGCTCAAGTTCGCCGAGAGCGGCCAGCTGTACCGCGGTGCGAAGCCGGTGATGTGGTCGCCGGTCGAAAAGACCGCGCTCGCCGAGGCCGAGGTCGAATATGAGGACATCGTCTCGACGCAGATCGACGTCGCGTTCGAGATCGTCGACGCGCCGAACGCGCCCGAACTGGTCGGCGCGCATGCGGTGATCTGGACGACGACACCGTGGACGATCCCGGTGAACCAGGCGCTCAGCTATGGGCCTGGCATGCACTATCAGGCCTTTCACGCAGCTGATGGTCGCCGGTTCCTCATCGCCTTCGACCTTAAGAACGAGTTTGAGCGTCGCACCGGCATCCTGTTAGACTCAGGAGATTTGCAAGAGATCACAGATCGACAGATCCTCGGTTCGCAACTCGAAGGCGCCACCGCACGCCACCCGATGCACGCACTCGGCGGGTTCTTCGCCAAGCCCCGCCCGTTCCTCCCCGGCGACTTCGTCACCACCGACGCGGGCACCGGCCTCGTCCACATGTCGCCGGACCACGGCGAGGACGATTTCGAGCTCTGCAAGCAATACGGCATCGACCCGGTCTTCGCGGTCGACGGTGCGGGGATGTACCGCGCCGACTGGGCCTGGCTCGGCGGGCAAGGGTCTGTCATCAACAAGAAGTTCGTGGCCGCCGACGGCCCGATCTGCACCGATCTGCGCGCGACCGGTGCGCTGCTCGCGGCGAGCGACGACTTCAAGCACAGCTACCCGCATTCGTGGCGTTCCAAGGCCAAGGTGATCTTCCGCGCTACGCCGCAATGGTTCATCCCGATGGATGCGGCGACGTCGGTCGGCACCCAAGGTGCTTCGACTTCGCTCAGCACGAACGGGGTTGGGAATGCGGCCGCCCCGCCGTTCGCCCTGAGCGAAGTCGAAGGGCCTGGGTCGAGCAACGGCGCAACCCTCCGCGAAATCGCACTCGACGCGATCGCCGCGACCAGCTGGATCCCCGCGCGCTCGGAAAACCGGATCACCTCGATGGTGCAGGGCCGCCCCGACTGGGTCATCTCGCGCCAGCGCGCCTGGGGCGTGCCCATCGCGCTGTTCGTCAACCGCGCCACCGGCCAGTACCTCAACGACCCCGCCGTCAACGCGCGCATCGTCGAAGCCTTCCGCCAGAACGGCGCGGATGCGTGGTACGCCGACGGCCACCAGGCGCTGCTCGGCCCCGATTACGACCTCGCCGACTATGAGGTCGTGAAGGACATCCTCGACGTCTGGTTCGATTCGGGCTGCACGCACGTCTTCACGGTCGAAGCGCGCTACGGCGAAGGCACACGCGCCAACCTGTACCTCGAAGGGTCGGACCAGCATCGCGGCTGGTTCCAGTCGAGCTTGCTCGAAAGCTGCGGCACGCGCGGTCGCGCACCCTATGACGCGGTCCTCACCCACGGCTTCGCGCTCGACGGCCAGGGCCGCAAGATGTCGAAGAGCCTCGGCAACGTCGTCGATCCTCTCAAGATCATCGGTGAGAGCGGCGCGGACATCCTGCGCATGTGGGTCGCCTCGACCGATTATTTCGACGACGTGAAGATCGGCAAGGAGGTGCTCGCCACCGCGTCGGATTCCTACCGCAAGCTGCGCAACACGTTCCGCTACATGCTCGGCGCGCTCGAGGGTTTCGACGAGTCCGAGCGTGTCGCCGTGTCCGACATGCCCGAACTCGAGCGCTACGTGCTCCACCGTCTCGGCATGATCGACACCGAGCTGCGCCAGGCGGCGGAAGGCTATGAGTTCAACCGCTACACGCGGCTGCTGACCGACTTCGCGAACGAGGACCTGTCCGCGTTCTTCTTCGATATCCGCAAGGACTCGCTCTACTGCGACGCGCCTGGAGACGTGAAGCGTCGCGCGTACCGCACCGTCCTCGACGTGCTGTTCCACGCGCTGGTCCGCTACGCCGCGCCGGTGCTGTGCTTCACCGCGGAGGAAGTCTGGCAGTCGCGCTTCCCGAGCGACGACAGCTCGGTCCACTATCTCGAATGGCCGTCGCTCCCGTCGCTCGACGCGGACGACGTGGTCGGCGCCAAGTGGCATGAGATCCGCGCGCTGCGCGTCGCCGTCACCGAGGCGATCGAGCCGTTGCGCCGCGAGAAGACCGTGCGGTCCAGCCTCGAGGCCGAGATCACCGTCCCATCGATGCTGCTCGACGCCGACGCTCTGGCCGAGGCGTTCATCGTCGCCAAGGTCACGCCGGGCGATGCGGTCACCGTGACGCGCACCGACTTCCACAAATGCGGTCGCTGCTGGCGCCACCTCCCCGAGGTGACGACCGACGGCGAGCTCTGCGACCGGTGCGAAGAGGTGGTGGCGCATGCGTAACCTGCCAAAGGCCGGCTTCGGGGCGGCGATCGCGCTGTTCCTCGCCGACCAGCTCAGCAAATGGGCCGTAACGCGCCCGCTCGGGATCGATTCGCTCGGCGATGCGCAAACGATCACGTCGTTCTTCGACCTGCGCTTCGTGCCCAATATCGGCATTTCTCTCGGGTTGTTGCCCGCCGATGGCCATCTGACGCGCTGGGCGCTGGTGCTGCTGACGGGGGCGATCTCGGTCGGGGTCGCAATCTGGATGACGCGCGAGAAGAACAGGGCGGATCAGATCGCGCTGGGCTTCGTGCTCGGCGGTGCGGTCGGCAATATCCTCGACCGGATCCGGCTCGGCTATGTCGTCGATTTCGCCGACCTGCATATCGGCGAGTGGCGCCCGTTTTTGGTCTTCAATGTCGCGGATGCAGCGATTACTGTCGGCGTGCTCGTCCTGCTTGTCCGGGCGCTGCTCGTGCGCGAGAAGCCCCCTGTGGAGAATTCCCATGCGTAAGTTTGTGCCCCTGGCTGCCGGTCTGGCGAGCGTCGCGTTGCTGTCCGGCTGTGGCGCCGGCAAGAGCCTCGATCGTGCGCGGCCGGACGAGTTCGCCGTCGCCCGCCAGGCTCCGCTGGTGATCCCCCCCGATTTCGCGCTGGTCCCGCCGCAGCCGGGTGCCGCACGGCCGCAGGATACCGCCGCGAACGCCCAGACGCTCGACGCGCTGTTCGGCGGCACCGCTGCGCGCAGCCCTGCCGAAGCCGGCGTGCTGAGCGAAGCGGGCCCCAGCGCCGCCGATCCCGGCATCCGGTCGAGCGCGGGCGATCCCGGCACGACCGTGATCGACAAGGGTTCGACCACGCGCGACATCGTTGCCGCCCCCGAAGGCGACGGCCAGGATGCGCGCGCAACCGCCAACTGAGCGGCTGCCGCAAGACGCGAAAAAGGGCGGCTCCCGCAGGGGGGCCGCCCTTTTTCGTGTTCGGTCGATGGCCACCCCGCCCGCCCCTGCTCCGTAGGATACCCCAGCTTCCGCTGGGGTGACGAGAGGGAGGCAGGAAGCGGCCGTGCAAAATGCCGCAACCGCGCGCTCCCGCCATCCCAGCCAAGCGCCAAGACGACGACAGCACCCGCGCTACGTCAGAACGCGGCGGTCAGCGACGCCAGCACCTTCCCGTTGGCGATCGAACCGACGCCGTCCTGCCCACGGCTGAAGCTCGGCTGGAGATACGCCGACTCCGCCTTGCTGATGTCGGTATCGACATAGGCGACGCCCAAGGTCAGCGGCGTGCCCGGAATCACGTAATCGGCACCCACCAGCCAGTCGAAATATTCGCCGGTCGGCGACACGCTGGTGGCGAATGGCCCGAGCCCCTTGTTGCCGTTCGAATAGCCGACATGCGCCTTTACGGTCAGCCCGGTATCGGGAATGCCGCTGCTGACATCGCCCCACAAATACAGGTTCGAATCCTTGGCGTTGACGCGGTCATAGACCCCGTTGGCGGCCGAGGTGCCGTTCGAATACCAAGGCCCCAGCGCCTGCTGCTTGGGCGCATAGGCGACGCCCGCGGTCAGCGCGACCGGGCCGGCAGTGCCCGAGAGCTTGGCATAGGGCTCGATGAAGTCGGTATTGTCGAAGCCCGACGGGTACATGTACCACGTCGCGCCGACGTCGAGCGTGCCGCCACCGACGGGAAGCTTGTACCCGGCGATCAGGTCGAGCTCCATGTTGGCGCCGCCGAACGTGCCCCAGCCGGCGAGGTTCGACCCCCAGGTGCCGATATAGACGCCGCTCTTGTGCGCGATCGTGATGCCGCCCTGGACCGCGAGATTTTCGTCCGACTGCGACACGCCGCGAAAGCGATAGTCGCTGACAAGTCCGACCGATCCGCTGACCGTGACGTCCTTGGGTGGCGCCGTATCCTGCGCGAACGCAGGGGGTGCGGCAGCCAGCGCGAGGCCGCCGAAGAGGATAGTGGAGAAGCGCATCGTTTCCCTTTCGAAACTGGAAATTCGATGTCCCCGCCTGCACCCGCGGACGCCGCATCTATCGAGGCATGGCCTCCGAGCGCGGTCTTTCCTGCGGTGACAAATGAATGACAGTCGTTGATGCACTGCACAAGCGATTATTGCGCCAGGCGCGGTGTTGACGCCATGGATGTTGCGCACCGGACACACCGTCTCGGTCGCAACGCTCGGGTGCGCGCGGGCCTATCGACGCAGGATCGGCGTGCGCCGCGGCGCTTCCCACCCCTCACGCGCCAACTCGGGCATGTCCGCGTCTCTTTCGGGATAACCGAGGCAGAGATAGCCGACGAACCGCCATCCCTCCGGCACGCCCGCAATGTGCGCGATCCGTGCGGGGTCGAGGATCGAGACCCAGCCGAGCCCGATCCCCTGCGCGCGCGCCGCCAGCCACAGTGTGTGTATCGCGATCACGGCGGAATAGGCGACGCTTTCCGGCATGGTCTGACGCCCCAGACCATGACCCTGACTAGGATCGGGTTCGACGAACACCGCGATGTGAACGGGCGCCTGCTCGAGCCCGGCGAGCTTCAACCGGGCGTAGAGCGCGGCACGCGTCTCGTCTTGCCCGGCCAGCGCGGCGGCGTTGCAGGCGGCAAAGTCCGCGCGGATCGCGTCGCGTCGCGCGGGGTCGTCGATCGTGACGAACCGCCAGGGCTGGCTGAGCCCAACCGACGGCGCGGCGTCGGCGATCGCGAGCAGCGCGTCGACTGCGCCCGCGGGCAGCGCGTCGCGCCGGAATCGGCGGACGTCACGGCGCCAGCGGAACAGCAGATCGAGCCTGGCCTGAAACGCCGTATCGAAGACCGGGCCTTCAGCGTCGGGCGGTTCTGTATGCATGATCACCACGCTGTACCCGCTCACGTCCGGCGAGCAAGGTCGCTAGCCGCGCACCGCCCGAAACGCCGCAAGCCCGGCGTCGAGATCGGCGATCAGGTCCGCCGGATCCTCGAGCCCGATCTGCAGACGGACCATAGGCCCGGCGACCTCGCGGCGGGTGACGCTGCGATAGCGATGCGGATCGACCGGCAGCGC
This sequence comes from Sphingomonas sp. CFBP9019, assembly GCF_034045155.1. Taxonomy (NCBI): domain Bacteria; kingdom Pseudomonadati; phylum Pseudomonadota; class Alphaproteobacteria; order Sphingomonadales; family Sphingomonadaceae; genus Sphingomonas; species Sphingomonas sp. CFBP9019. Next base: position 547,219 of record NZ_JAXCWK010000003.1, read on the forward strand.
CAGGCTTTCGAACCCGCCCCAGCTATAGCCGATCCCGAACAGCTCGAGCGTGTCGATCAGCGCGGCCCGCGACGCCTCGTCACCGCCGTCCAGCACGAACGAGAACAGCCCGCTCGATCCCTTGAAATCGCGCACGAACAGATCGTGCCCCGGGCAGCCAGGCAGGGCCGGATGCAGCACCTGCGCCACCTCCGGACGCGCCTCCAGCCACTGCGCGATCGCCAGCGCGCTCGACTGGTGCTGGGCGAGCCGGACCGCCATCGTCCGCAGCCCGCGACTGCCGAGCCAGCAATCGTCGGGACTGGCGATCTGCCCCAGCTGGAAGCTCGTCTCGCGCAGCGCCTTGAAATGGCCGGGCCCTGCCGTCACCGATCCGAGCATCGCGTCCGAATGGCCGACGACATATTTGGTGCACGCCAAAATCGTCAGGTCGACCCCGTGGCCGATCGCTGGAAAGAACAGCGGCGTGGCCCAGGTATTGTCGAGCAGGGTCGTCACACCGCGCGCGCGCGCGGCCGCGACAATGGCGGGGATGTCCTGCACCTCGAAACTGAGCGAGCCGGGACTTTCCATGAAGATCGCGCGGGTCTTCTCGCCGATCAGGTCGGCGATCCCCGCACCGATCAGCGGGTCGTAGAAGCGGGTCGTGATGCCGAACCGCTTGAGCAGACCGTTCGCCATCCCGCGCGTCGGGTCATAGGCGCTGTCGACCAGCAGCAGCTCGTCGCCCGGCGACAGCACCGATAGCAAAGCCGCGGCGATCGCCGCGACGCCCGATCCATAAAGGAACGTGCCCTCCGCCCCGGGCTCGAGCGTGGTCAGCGCATCCGCAAGGCTCCACTGCGTCGGCGTGCCCTTGCGACCGTAGAACAACCGATGATGCGTATCGCGGGTCGCGCTGTCGCGAAGATGGCCAACGGAATCATACAGGATCGTCGACGCCCGCCAGACCGGCGGACTGACGATCGCCCCTTCCCCGACACCACGAGTCCATTCCGCGCGACGTCCGGCGAGCACCACCTTGGTGGCGTCGCCGACCGGCCTTGTCGTTTCGGTCATTGCGTTCCTGTCGCCTTCGTGCCCATTGCCTTCGGCGTCGACGGATCGCCGCCCCATTCCGACCAGCTGCCGTCGTACAGCGCGGCTTCGTTGCCAAGGAGGTGCGCGCCGAACGCCAGCACCGCCGCGGTGATTCCCGATCCACAGGTCGTCACGATCGGCCTTGCCAGATCGATGCCCGCGCCCTCGAATGCCGATCGCAGCGCGTCGCCCGTCTTCCACGTGCCGTCCGCGTTGAACAGCGTGGCATAGGGCAGTGATTTGGATCCGGGGATATGCCCCGATGCGGTGCCAGGTCGCGGGTCCGCCTCGGCACCGGTGAACCGGGCGGCGGAGCGTGCATCGACGACCTGCTCGGCGCCGCTCGACAGGTTCGCGGTCATCTGGTCCTTCGTGCGAACAGCCTTGTCGTCGGCCCAGATGGTGAAGTGGCGATGCCGCACCGCCTGCTTGCCCGACTCCGTCTCGCGCCCTTCGGCCTGCCATTTCGCCAGACCGCCGTCGAGGATCGCGACATTGTGCGCACCAAAGGTTCGCAGCATCCACCAGGCGCGCGCCGCCGTGCGCCAAGGCGAGCTGTCGTACAGCACGATGCGGCTGCCGTCGCCGAGCCCGAGCGACTGCATCCGGCTGGCGAACTTGGCGGGCGACGGCAGCATGTTGGGCAGGTCGCTGTCGGTGTCGCGAAGCTCGGCGAGGTTCAAGAACACCGCGCCGGGAATATGCGCCGCCGCATAGTCCGCCGCAGCGTCGCGACCCTCGGCATAGGTTGCGTCGACGACCCTGAGATCGCCAGCGCCCGGGACGCTGGTCTCGAGCGCGTTCGCCAACCATTCGGTGCTCACCAGCGTGTCCATGACCTGCCCTCCTGACGGTTGGCGCGAATAGTAACCGGCGCACGCCCGAACGTCGAGGCCGCGGCTCGGCCGCCGCCCCGCCAGCTAGGTCTTGAACGCCAGCCCGATCGTTACCGCCAGCCCGATGAGCGAAAGCATCTGGACGGTCGGCCAGTCGACCCAGCCGACCGCGTCGGGATCGCGCCGCCGATGGCGACGGCGGGCGCCCAGACCCGATGCGATCGCGAGCGCCGCAAAGCCGCCGCTCACCGTCCACAGCAACGGTGCCATGTCAGCTCCCGAGCTTTTCCACCTTGTCCTGAAGACTGGCGAGTTCGGTGCGCAGGGCAGCGATCTCCTCGTCCTTCGTTGCCGCCGGCCTGGCGGCTGCTGGTGCGGGGGATGCTGCAGCCGCAGCATTGCCGGGGGCAAAGGCCTGCGCTGCAACGTCGAACATCGCCAGATTACGCTTGGCAATGTCGGCGAAAGGCGAATGGGCAAACGCCCCTTCGACCGCGGTCTTGAACTGTTCCTGATTGCGGCGGAAGCTATCCATCGATGCCTCGAGATAGCCGGGCACCATCTTCTGCATCGAATCGCCATACATCGAGATCAGCTGGCGCAGGAAATTGACCGGCAGCATCGTCTCGCCGCGGCTTTCCTCCTCCATGATGATCTGGGTGAGGACGTTGTGCGTGATATCCTCTTCGGTCTTCGCATCGACGACCTTGAAGTCACGGCCCTCGCGAGTCATCGTCGCGAGATGATCGAGCGTGATGTAGGATGATGTTTCGGTATTATAAAGCCGCCTGTTGGCGTACTTCTTGATGATGACAAGCCCGTCGACCGTGCTTTGCTTCTTCATATGCAGCCCCTCCACGTGACCGGGGCAAACGCTACGCGCTTTGACATTGCGCCGCAACATGGTCCACGGCCATTGCCGCTGTTCCTCGCCATGTTGCGCAACGAAACCGCAGCATCGCCCGACCGCCGCGCGCGGGCGCTGGCCGGGCTCGACCGCTATCAGGCCGCGCCCCGGGATCTGCCTTTGCCGCCCCGCCCGATCCGCGCGTCGGCCGGCCGGGCGGTCCTGCGCGACTATGGCGGTGGCACTACGGGCAAGCCGGCGGTCATCGTTATACCCTCGCTGATCAACCCGGCGGCGATCCTCGATCTTTCCGCGGACACGTCGCTGATGCAGTGGCTGGCCACGCGGGGCTATCATGCGCACCTGCTCGACTGGGGAACGCCGGGGCCCGAGGATCGGGACCTCGACCTCGACGCGCATGTCGCGCGCATCCTCCTGCCCCTGCTGCAAGGGTTTGCCACCCCGCCGATCCTGGTGGGCTATTGCCTGGGCGGCACCCTCGCCGTCGCCGCTGCCGCCTTGACGCGGGTCGCGGGGCTGGCGACGATCGCGGCGCCTTGGCATTTCGCCGGCTATGGCGAGACCGCGCGTGCCGAGATGGCGCGACTTTGGCGCGCCGGTGCGCCGTTTGCGCGCCAGACGGGGCTGTTGCCGATGGAAGTGCTGCAAAGCGGGTTCTGGCAGCTCGCGCCCGCGCAGACGATCGCGAAATACGAGACGTTCGCCGACCGCGATCCGACCAGCCCCGCCGCGCGCGCGTTCGTCAGGCTGGAGGACTGGGCGAATGCGGGTGCGCCGCTCCCCGCCGCCGCCGCCGCCGGACTGTTCGGGGACATGATCGCCCGGGACCTCCCCGGACGCGGTCTGTGGCGGATTGCCGGTCGCTCGATCGCCCCGCGGGCGCTGTCCTGCCCCGCGGTCGAGTTCGTCGCGCGCAACGACCGGATCGTGCCAGCCGCGACTGCGATCGGACTGGCGGACCGGCGCGACGTCGATGCCGGCCATGTCGGCATGATCGTCGGCAGCCGTGCCCGCGACCAGCTCTGGGAGCCGCTCGCGAACTGGATAGATTCGCTCGGCTAGCGTATTGGATCCGCAAAACGAGAGGACCCGTCATGACCGCCACCCACCCAAGCGACATCGTCATCACCGCCGCCAAGCGCACGCCGGTCGGCAGCTTCCTCGGCGCCTTCGCCACCGTCCCCGCGCATGAGCTCGGCCGGACCGCGATCGAGGCGGCGCTCGCGCAGGCGGGTGTCGACGGCGCCGATGTCTCCGAAGTGATCCTCGGCCAGGTGCTGACCGCGGCGCAGGGGCAGAATCCTGCACGTCAGGCGTCGATGGCGGCGGGCGTTCCCAAGGAAGTCCCCGCCTGGGGCGTCAACCAGGTCTGCGGCTCGGGGCTGCGCGCGGTCGCGCTGGCGTGTCAGGCGATCCAGACCGGCGATGCGACGATCGTCGTCGCTGGTGGGCAGGAATCCATGTCGCTGTCCGCGCACGCCCAGTCGATCCGCGGCGGGCAGAAGATGGGCAATCTCAGCCTTGTCGACACGATGGTCAGCGACGGTCTGACCGACGTGTTCAACGGCTATCACATGGGCATCACCGCCGAAAATCTCGCCGAGCAATATCAGGTGACGCGCGGCGAACAGGACGCCTTCTCGGTCAGCTCGCAGAACAAGGCGGAGGCGGCCCGCGGATCGGGCCGGTTCAAGGACGAGATCGCGCCGGTGACGATTGCGGGCCGCAAGGGTGACACGATCGTCAGCGACGACGAATATATCCGCGCGGGCGCGACCATCGAGAGCGTGTCGGGCGTGCGGCCGGCGTTCAAGAAGGACGGCACCGTCACCGCGGCGAATGCGAGCGGCCTCAACGACGGCGCGGCCGCGCTGGTGCTGATGCGCCGCGACGAGGCCGAGCGCCGCGGCAGTCCGGTGCTCGCGACGATCCGCAGCTGGGCTTCGGCGGGCGTCGATCCGTCGATCATGGGCATCGGCCCCGTCCCCGCCACCCGCCGTGCGCTGGAAAAGGCCGGCTGGACGATCGCCGATCTCGACCTGATCGAGGCAAACGAGGCGTTTGCCGCCCAGGCGTTGTCGGTCGGCAAGGAGCTCGGCTGGGATGCCGACAAGGTCAACGTCAATGGCGGCGCGATCGCGATCGGCCACCCCATCGGCGCCAGCGGCGCGCGTGTGCTGACGACGCTGATCTACGAGATGGAGAAGCGCGACGCCCGCAAGGGGCTGGCGACGCTGTGCATCGGCGGCGGCATGGGAATCGCCATGTGCCTCGAACGGTGAGACTGCCGTTGCCGCACTTATAAGCCTCAAACGAATAAAGGGGGCCGCTCGGTAAGACGAGCGGCCCCCTTTTTCATATTATCGCCCGGTCAGAACTTACCGGCAACGCTCACCGCGAACCGGCGACCGATCAGGTCACTATAGCTCGCCGGGATGATGATCCCGTTGTACTTTTCGCCGACCCTGTTGAACAGATTGGTCACGGCAAAGGTAACCCGGAAACGATCACTTGCGTTTATGTAGACGCTCGGATTGACCGTCACGAAATCCTTGAGCTTGTCGATTTCGCGAAGATCGGCACCACGGCTGACACGAGAGAAAAGCGCTTCGCCGGTATAGTTGAACGAAGTCGAGATGCCGAAGTCGTCATGAAAATAGGAAAGGTTGTACTGGCCCTGAAACGTCGGATCGCCCAGCGTTCCGTCGGTCCGCACGGGGGCAACGCCGGTGATGTCGTTGATGCGCTTCAGCGAGACGAACAGATTTCCCCGCATCCCGACCGAGCCAGGAATGCCCAGCCCCGACAACGAACGATTATAAGTGAGTTCGGACTGGATCCCTTCGAACTTGATCTTGTTTCCATTGACGAAACCACTTCCGACACCCGGGTTTAGGGGGTCGTTGACCACCTGGCCGCCATTGTTGCCACCGTTCGCCGATGCGCCGCCTTGTCCCTGTGCATAGCGTCGGATTTGTGAGCAGAACGCATTGCCGTTCGCCGGATCGGCGGCGTTGAACGTCGAATTGTCGAAACACGCCGATGCGATCTGCGCGACCGTCAGGCTGGCAATTGGATCCGAGATCTTGATGTTCACATAATCGACCGTCAGCGTCAGGTTGGGAATGAAACGCGGCTGCAGAACGACACCATAGGTGAAGCTCTTCGCCACTTCATTCGCAAGCCCGACATTGCCCCCGTTGCGTCCCGGGACGGTGGCGGCTGCGGCATCCAGTGGCGTGGCATTCGGGAATGCCGACAGGAAGGCCGCGCAGTTGCGGGCACGGTTTTCGGGCGCGGCACCGGCATTGATGTTGGCAGGCGAACACAGGTCGGGAACCGTGGTGAACACGTTCGCAACGGGGGAGAACAGCTCGGTGATGGCAGGTGCGCGGAACGACTTCGTATAATTGCCGCGCAGCGCGATATCCCGGATCGGCGCGAACGACACGCCGCCTGCATAGGCCGTGAAACCGCCATTGACGGTGTTGTTGACGTGACGGCCGCTGGCATTCAGCTGAAGCGAATGCAGGAACGACAACCCGTTCTGCGCCGTGACGATCGGAAGGATGACTTCGCCGAACACCTCGTCAACATTGTATCGTCCCGCGACCGGAAGAATGGCGACAGCACGCCCCTGCCCCAGTTGCTCGAAGGTGCTGGGGGTGAAGCTGCCGCGCTCCTCGCGATGCTCATAGCCCAGGTTCAAGCCGGTCTCGTTGCCGAACAGGTCGAACGGGCTGCCGCCGACATTGACGTTGTAAACGATCTGTTCGAGCCGGCTCCTCGTGATGTTCTCGGATACGATGTACGACCGTGCCTCCGGGCTCGAAAGACCTTCACCCAACAGGTTGAGCGGCACGCAGGCGGCGTCTGCGACTGGCGTACCGCCAGGTGCGGCCTGCACCAACGGGGTTGCCGTGCACACGATCTGCCCCGCAGCGTTCCGCGTGACGTTCACCGCATTGATGAACCGCTGGGCGTTGATGTCCTGTCGGGTATCGCGAATATCGACCCGACCGATGTTGCTGCTGGCTTCATAATTAAAACGACGACCACCAACATTGAAATTGCCGCGGACGCCGGCGACGGCACGATATTGCTTGTTGGTCGAGAAGCCCGTCAGGTCGGCCAGATCGAGCGACGCACGCGAGACCTGGAACCGCTGGACGCCGAGCGCCGTTAGCTGCGCGCGCGCCTGATCCGTCAGGAACGGGCTTGCGCTCGTGAACGTCAGCGCGCCGCTGAGACCGCCGAACAGGCTGCTGTTGAAGGTCGGCTGCTGAACCAGTTCGTCACCGCGCGACTGGAAATAGGTTGCCTCGATGAAGACCTTGAACGCATCGGAAAAGTCGTAACCGGCAAAGCCATTAAACACGTTGCGCCGCAGATCGCTGGTGATCTGCGAATAATCGTTGAAGCGGAACCCGTCGCCGCCGCTGCCCTGCTGGACGCTCACGAACCGGATACCCCGGTTGAAGGGCACGAGATTGCCGCTGCGGTCGAACTGATAATTCTGCACTGCCGCCGCGACTGAGCCGGTCCCGTTCGCGTTGGCGAAGGCCGACGTGATCAGACCTCCACCGGTCAGCAACGGCAACGTCCGGTCGCGTACCAGGATCGATCCGGGAAATCCGTCAGTTCCGGAATCATTGAAACCGATTCCTGTATTCACCCGGCCGTCATTTGCGGTGGTCGTACCAGCAGGGCGGCCGAGCTGTGCGGACTGCGCTGTCGAGGGATTGTCGGCCGATCCGATATTGTCGCGAAGGAAACCACGCGAATTGTACAGCAAGCCCTTTTGATAGTCGCGCGTATAGGCCAGCGTGATGTTACCGCGGCCATCGTCAAAGTCGAAGCCGCCCGCCAGCGCTAGGTTGTAACGGAATGCGTCCCCTTCTTCGGTGATACCACTCAATGCGGTGTAGCGAACGCCCTTTAGGCGGGTGTCGAGAATAAAATTGACCGTTGAGGCAATCGCGTCTGAACCATAGGTGGTCGCCCCGACCGTCGAGATCTGTTCGATACGGTCGAGCAACAGCGTCGGAATGACGTTGACGTCGACCTGCGTCCCTGCGCCGCCCTGGTTGAAGATCGTCGTCACGTTGGACGATACCGAGCGGCGGCCGTTGATCAGCGTCAGCGTCCGGTTCGAACCCAGCCCAAGTCCGTTGATGAAATTGACGCCTTGGCCAAACGAACCCTGCGCGCCTGCGGGGGTGATGCTGCCGCGAATGCCCGGCGTCTCGTTCAGCGCATCGGCAGCATTGGTCAGGCCGCGATTGGACAGATACTGATTGTTGATCACCGTGATCGGCACGGTGCCTTCGACGTTCGGAAGCCGGATACGCGATCCGGTGACGGTGATCTCTTCGGGGGCGGACTCGCGCCGCGTTGCGCCATCGGCGCCCACCGCCGGCTCGCCCGCGACCGGCGCGCACAGCGACCCATCGGCGAGACGCTCCTGGCCGGGCGTGCATTCAGGGGTGGTCGAGGTTTGTGAATAGGCGGTGCCGGAAAATCCCGCGGCCAAGACGGCAAGCGCGGATACGCGAACGAGCAGATTGCATCGCATTAGTTATATCCCCCTGTGAACACGTGATTTTCTAGGGAGACATCGGACGAAGATCGACCGTTACATGACGAAATTGTCATTTGGCGCCGCACGCGTTGTAAGAATGCAACATATTTGTCACAATATGTCGCTTGATGATCTATGTTTGTTGTTAAAAACCTCCGCAAAGCCGCTTGGGTGTATTTTGGTTTAAACCCTGTGGTTTGCGATCGCACGGCGGAAGCTGTGAGCCTCGTTGACAACGACACGGCCGCTATCGCCTCGCTGCGGTGATAACGCCACCTCGCCTCTTCGAGTTCACAACATGGAATATGGAAGGGGATGTGTCGAATTGTTGCGTGAACGCTACAGTTTTGTGAAAACTCGGACTTCCGTTCATGCTGCAGCAATAAACCAATTGCGCGGCCAATCGCATGGCGTCACCCTCTCGCCATCGAATAGGGCATAAATGCCAACGCAAAGGGGTTTTATGAAATTTTCTCGCTTTCTGGGCGCGACGGCGATCGTCGGCGCGCTTGCGGCACTGCCCGGCACTGCGCTGGCACAAACCGCACCGGATCAGGTCGCACCTGTTGCGGAAGCACCCCAGCGCGAAGCGTCACAGCCTGCGAACGACGAAATCCTCGTCACCGGGTCGCGCATCGCCAGCCCGAACGGCGAATCCGCGGTTCCCGTGAGCACGATCAGTGCGGTCGAACTGACGACGACCGCCAAGACGTCGATCGGCGACGTCCTGAACGATCTGCCGCAGCTCCAGAGCACCTATAGCCAGGCGAACTCGACCCGCTTCCTCGGCACGGCCGGCCTCAACCTGCTCGATCTGCGCGGCCTTGGAACGCAGCGCACGCTCGTGCTCGTCAACGGTCGCCGGCATGTCGGGTCCGACATCCTCAACAACGCCGTATCGGTCGACACCAACACGATCCCGACTGACCTGATCCAGTCCGTCGATCTTGTGACGGGCGGCAATTCGGGCGTCTACGGATCGGACGCGCTGGCCGGCGTCGTCAACTTCATCCTGAAGGACAATTACGAGGGTCTGCAGGTCCGCGGCCAGGGTGCGATCAGCGAGCGTGGCGATGCCGGGTCCTATTTCGGCAGCGTCCTGGCGGGCAAGAATTTCGCCGACGGTCGCGGCAACCTCGCGGTCAATCTGGAATATTCGCGGCAGAATGCGCTCTACGCGTCGCAGCGCGACTATCTGCGCCAGGCCAACGGCTTCATCGCCACCGATTCGGACGCCGCTGGTGTCGCTAACGGTCAGACGAGCCTGAACTCTGACGGCATTCCGGATTCGGTGTTCTTCCGCGATATCCGGTCGGCAACGATCTCGGCCGGCGGCCTGGTCGCCTTTGCAAGCCCGACCGGCGCTTGCGGGCGCGACAACACGCCGACGGCGACGTTCAACAATGCCGGACGCCCCTTCTCGTGCAACTTCCTGTTCCAGTCGTCCGGCGCCCTCGCGCAGGAGACGGGGTCGCGCGTCGGTCTTGCCGCGACGGCCGGCACGGGCAGCGCGACCAACCCCTTCCGCGCCAGCGCGGTTCCGGCGGGATCCTATATTGGTGGCAATGGCGACACGCGCCGTGAAGGGCAGCTGATTCAGATCCTGCCAGAACTTAACCGGTACTCGGCCAATCTCATCGGCCATTTCGAGGTATCGGACGCCTTCGTCCCGTTCATCGAGGCCAAGTATTCGCGCACCGATTCGGTCGGACAGGGGAGCTCGGGACCGGCCTTCTTCACCGGCCAAACGCTGGACCTTCTCTACGAGCGGCCGCGACTTGATAACCCCTATCTTTCGGCCGATGCGCGCAACACCATCGCTGCGCAGATCCTCGCAAGCGGTATCAATCCGACCACCAACGCACCGCTCACGGCCGCGAACATCACCGCGATCAACAACGGGTCCTTCCGCTTCATCCTGCGCAAGAACCTCACCGATCTGGGCGTCCGCACCGAAGCCGCGCGGCGCGAAACCTACCGTCTTGTCGGCGGTGTCCGGGGCACGTTCAACGACGACTGGCACTATGAGCTTGCGGGGAACTATGGCGAGTTCCGCGAAAAGACGAAGGTCATGGGCAATCTGAACCAGCAGCGCATGGTGCTTGCCCTCGACGCCGTCACCAATCCGGCAAACGGCCAGATCATCTGCGGATCGCAGCTGCCGGGTACGGGTCAGGCGCGCGCCGATGCGTCCTTCGGCGGCGACATCGCCGGAAACGCAGCCGTCCAGGCGGCGGATATCGCCGCCTGCCAGCCGCTCAATCCGTTCGGCACCGGGAATATCTCGCAGGCGGCCAAGAACTACGTCCTTCAGGACACGGTCTCGAGTGGCAAGATCACGCAGCTTGACATCAACGGCTTCGTCTCCGGCGATCTGAGCCAGCTGTTCAGCCTGCCCGGCGGCGACATCGGCTTCTCGGTCGGCGGCGAATACCGGCGCGAGACGGCCTTCTACGAGCAGGATCCCTTGGTCTCGTCAGGCTATACCTTTTACAACGCGATCGGAAAGTTCGACCCGACCTCGTTCGAGGTCAAGGAAGCGTATGGCGAAATCCGCATACCGCTGTTGAAGGACATCACGCTCATCCGCGAGCTGACACTGAGCGGTTCGGGCCGCGTGTCGGATTACAAAGGCTCGGCGGGCACGGTTTACGCATATAGCGGCAACGCGACCTATACGCCGATCGATGGGATCCGTTTCCGCGGAAACTATTCTCGCTCGGTCCGTGCGCCCAACCTGTCCGATCTCTACTCGCCGCAATCGCAGAACTTCGCCACCGTCACAGATCCGTGCTCGGCGCGAAACGTCGCGGGGGGCACGCAGTTCCGGGCCGGCAATTGCGCCGCGGCGGGCATTCCGACCACCTACGACTATGTCTACGCACAGACGCTGGAGATTGTCAGCGGCGGCAATCCGCAACTCGACGTCGAAAAGTCGGATTCCTACACCTATGGCGTGCTGCTCCAGCCCAGGTTTATCCCGGGCCTGACGCTGTCGGTCGATTACTACAACATCAAGGTCAACAATGTGATCACCGCGCCATCGGCGCAGGGCATCATCAACAGCTGCTACGATTCGCCAACGACCGGCAACCAGTTCTGCTCGCTCTTCACTCGCGTTCCCGCGGGTCAGACCGGTGCTGTCGGTGAAGAGCAGTATCGCATCGTCGAGGGCAGCCTTCAGCAGACCTTGCTCAACTATGCAAAGCTGCAGGTTCGCGGTATCGACGTCGACCTGAACTACACGCACACCTTTGGCGATGTTCGCCTGAACAGCCACATCATCTACACGCACGTGCTGACCAACAGCTCGTTCACCGACCCGACGCAGCCGGGCTTTGCTGACACGACGGTCGGCGAAGTTGGAACGCCCAAGGATCAGGTCAACTGGAACCTTGGCGCTGATTTCGGCTCGGTCTTCGGCAACCTGCAGATGCGTTACATCACGAAGCAGTCGGTCGGGGCCGCCGAGAACCGTCAGTCGTTCCAAGGCCGCGTCCCGCAGAACCTCGACGATTTCGACATCCCCTACTACCCCGACGTGTTCTACATGGACGTGAAGTTCGGCGTGAACGTCACGCGCGAAACGAACTTCTACTTCGGCATCGACAACCTGACCGACCGCCTCCCGCCACTGGGCTCGACGGGCATCGGCGCCGGCACCGCGATCTTCGAGCCGCTGGGCCGCAAATTCTACGCCGGGTTCCAGGCGAAGTTCTGACCTGATCGCGATTTTCGCGACAAACGCTATCCCTTGGGGGGCGGTGATTTCCACCGCCCCTTTTTTTGTAACCCGCCGGTCCGCGGACACCTATGCGGTGCTTGCCGTGACCTAGTGCCGCGCCTTGCCCGCGCGGGGCGTCACGCAGATATACGCGGCGCGTCCCAAACGCGCTGGAACCTGGTGCCCATCGCGGTCAGCAGTTCATATTGCGACATTCCCGACACGACGGCCGCATCCGGCAAGGCTGGGTCAAAGGCGATCCAGTCCCCCTCGCTAGCAGTCGCCGAGGTCACGTCGATCGCGACGAGATCCATCGAGACCCGGCCGATCACTGCGAGCCGGTCCTGGCCATGCCATGCGGTGCCGCAATTGGAAAATCCCCGGAAATACCCGTCGGCATATCCAAGATTGACAACCGCGACATCGGTGTCGGCCTTCGCGGTCCATGTCGCATTATACCCGACCGCGTCGCCTGCGCGCACCCGCCGGACCTGCAGGATCTCCGCCTCGGGATAAACCACCGGCGTGATCACTTCGCCCAGTTCCCCTCGCGGCACCCCGCCATACACCGCCAATCCCGGCCGTGTCAGATCAAACGCATAATCGTGCCCCAGCGCGATCCCTGCGGAATTGGCGAGACTCATCCGCCGCGCGCCCGTCATGCCCTGCAACGCCGCGAACCGATCGCGCTGCAGCGCGTTCATCGCCGCGTCCTCATCGGCGCAGGCGAGATGGCTCATCAGCGTCTCGATCGTCAGTCCGTCGAGCAGTCCGTCGGCGATATCCTGCGCGGACACGCCGAGGCGGTTCATCCCCGTGTCGACCATGACGTCGCACGCGCCCCCGCCCCCGGCCTTCCAGCGCGCGACCTGTGCGGGCGTGTTCAGCACCGGACGCCCGACCCCGGCGCGGGCAGCCGCCATGTCTTCGTCACGGACGCCGTGCAGGACGGACACCGCGAGGCCGAGCGGTGCCAGCTCGACCGCCTCGCGCCAGTTGGAGACGAAGAAGTCGCGACACCCCGCCCCCGCGAGACGCTGCGCGACCTCGACCGCGCCCAGACCATAGCCGTTCGCCTTGACCGCCGCCCCACACGCGGCGCGGCCACTCATGCGGTCGAGCGTCTGCCAGTTGCGGACAAGAGCGTCGCCGTCGAGGCGCAGGCGGAGCGGGGCGGGAATATCGATCACCCGCGCGGGATAGAGCGCTCGCGCGGCATCGTCGATGACCTTCCCGTCTCCCCGCCCTCGCCCGGCCCCGATCCGTCCGTTACCGCATGGCGTAGCGCAGCCCGATCCAGAGCGTGCGCGGCGTTGCACGCTCGACAATCGTACCGCTGCTGATCCCCGCCTCGACCGTTTCATCGAACAGGTTTTCCGCGCGCGCCTCGACGACCAGCGCGCGGGTAATCGGATAGGCCGCATAGGCGTCGAGCGTGGTCGCGGGATCGAGGCTGCGGCTGTTCTGATCGTCGTCGAACTGGCGCGCGACATGGCGCACCGTCAGCGATGCGGCGGCGGCATCGCGTCGCCAGTCGATCGTCGCCGATACCTGGTCGCGCGGCGTCTGGGCCGGACGCAGCCCGTCGAGCGCGATCGCGGCGGCCGAGGCGTCCACGGTCGAATTGACGTGCGACCACGAGGCCTGGACGCCGACCGGGCCGGGGCGATACGCGGCATCGATCTCGAACCCATGCGCGCGGATCGCGTCGAGGTTGCGGCGGACGCGCGACGCGCTGGTGGCGGTCGACGACAGCGTGACGTTGGCGATCGCGTCCTTCAGCCTGTTGTAGAAATAGGTCGCGGCGATGCTGCCCCCCGGCGCGGGCGCCAGCGTGACCCCACCCTCGACCCCGGTCAGCCGCTCTGGCGACAGCAGCGCATTGGCCGCGGTCGTGTCGTTGCCGACGCGGAACGGGCGATAGAGTTCGTTGAGCGTCGGCAGCCGCCAACCGCGATAGCCCGCGACGCGGAACGTAACCGCGTCGACGGGACGATAGGCGATCCCCGCGCGGCCCGTCGTTTCGGTGCCCTCCCGATCGGCATAGCGCAGGTCGGTGACCGGCAGCCCCCCGGCAAGCGGTCGTTCCGACAGATACCCCTGGTCGATCGTCCAGCGGTCGATCCGCCCGCCAAGGCTGAACGTCACATCGCCCGCGACGAGGCTGCCGTCCGCGAACAGCCCCGACGTGGTCGAGCTGCCGCCCGCCTCGCGTCGCCGGGTCGGATTGCCGCCGGCAAAAAAGAACAGCTCCTGCGTCTTGCCGCTCACGTCGCGAATGTCCGCACCAAGCCGCAGCGTGATCGCCTCACCAAGCGGCGGCAGGAGTTCGAACCGCGCACCGAGCCCCGTCGCGGGCGTATTATACTGGTCGAGCGACTGGGTGGTCGTGCTGCGTGCCGCGTTGATGCTGCCGAAGCTCGAGGCAAAGGCGCGGGTCTGAAGATAACCGAGCAGCGAATAGCCCCAGCGTCCCCGCCCGACCAGTCGCAGGCTGGCATCCGCGCCCTCGCTGCGATTGGCGGTGAAATCGCTGCCGCGGTCGCGCGTGTCGGTGAAGGCGCTCGCGTTCAGCTGCAGCTCGGTGGTCGCGTCGACGGCGATCACCGTGCGCACGGCGCCCGACGCCTGTTCATACGGCGCCGGGCGATCGACCGCGCCGCGCGACCCCGCGACCGTCGGCGTGAAGCCGTCGCCGCGCGCATAGGCCCCCGATACGACTGCGAAACCGCTGTCGCGGACCAGCGCCGCGGAGGCCTGCGCGTCGACCGAATCGCGGCTGCCATAGGCGATGCCCGCCTGGAACGGGGTCAGCTGGTCGGGCCTGGCGCTTTCGAGCTCGACGGTGCCCGCCAGCGCGCCCGGCCCCTGATAGCCGCTGCCGCCACCACGCGTGACGCGGATCCGGCCCAGCCGGCCCGTCGCATAGGCGGGAAACGCGACCCAGCCGCCGAACGGGTCGGCCTGCGGGACGCCGTCGAACAGCAGCAGCGCGCGGCTTGACGCATTGCCGCCGATGCCGCGCAGCGAAATGCCCTGGCTGGTCGGATTGGCGCTGCGCGAATCCGAGCGGCGGAACTGCTGCAGGCCCGCGACATCGGCGAGCACGGTTTCCAGCCGATTGCTGGCGCTCGACTGGATACGGTCGCGCTCGATCGTGACGATGTCATAGACCCGGTCGCCGGGTGCATCCGCCAGGCCGCGCCCGGTGACGACGATCACCGGCGGCGTCTCAATGACGGGCGATGGGGCGACGTTCTGCGCGATGCCCGGCGTCGGGAGCGCGAGCGGAAGGAGAAGGGCGGCGGACAGGCAACGCGATCGCGCGATAATGGTCATCGCGGGCTCATGCCAGCATTGCACCGCCGGCGAAAAGCCTCTTTCGCCAAAGACCTGACACCAAGGCAAAGGCGGGGGCACGCATGCACTGCCCCGCCCCCGCCGGGCTGCGTCAGACCAGTTCGACCGCGACCGCCGTCGCCTCGCCGCCACCGATGCACAACGCCGCCACGCCCTTGCGCAGACCCCGCGCCTTGAGTGCGGCGACCAGCGTGGCGATGATCCGCGCGCCGCTTGCACCGATCGGATGGCCGAGCGCGGTGGCGCCGCCATTGACGTTCAACCGGTCGCGCGGGATTGCGAGGTCGCGCATCGCGATCATCGCCACCGTCGCGAACGCCTCGTTCACCTCGAACAGATCGACGTCCCCGACCGACCAGCCCGCGCGGTCGAGCACCTTGCGGATCGCCGAGACGGGTGCGGTCGTGAACTGCGCGGGGGCGTGCGCATGCGCGGCGGTCGCGACGATCCGCGCCTCCTGCGCCAGCCCCAGCCGCGCGGCGACGCTCGCACGCGTCAGGACCAGTGCCGCAGCACCGTCCGAGATGGACGCCGAGGTCGCCGCGGTGATCGTCCCGTCCTTGGCAAAGGCGGGGCGCAGGCCCGGGATCTTCTCGGGCTTTGCCTTGCCCGGTTGCTCGTCCTCGACGACCGCGACGTCACCGCCGCGCGTCTTGACCGTCACCGGCACGACCTCGTCGCGGAAATGCCCCCCGGTGACCGCTGCGCTCGCCCGCGCCAGGCTTTCAAGCGCGAACGCGTCCTGGTCCGCCCGTGTGAACTGATAGGCGCCGGCCGTGTCCTCGGCGAAGGCGCCCATCGGCTTGCCCTTCTCATAGGCATCCTCGAGACCGTCCAGCATCATCGAATCAGATACGACGTCATGGCCGATCCGCGCGCCGCCGCGATGCTTGGCGAGCAGGAAGGGCGCATTCGTCATGCTTTCCATTCCGCCCGCAACGACCACGTCGACGGTCCCGGCGGCAAGCGCCTCGAACCCCATGATCGCGGCCTGCATTCCGGATCCGCACATCTTGTTGATCGTCGTGGCCTCGACCGAATTGGGCAGCCCCGCGCCGAGCGCCGCCTGGCGTGCAGGCGCCTGGCCCAGCCCGGCAGGCAGGACGCAGCCCATATAGATACGGTCGATCACCGCCGGGTCGACCCGTGCGCGCTCGACCGCCGCCTTGACCGCGGTCGCGCCGAGTTCGGTCGCGGTAACCCCTGACAGGGCCCCCTGGAATCCACCCATCGGGGTGCGGGCATAGCTGGCGATGATGATCGGATCGTCGGTCATGGTGATCGTTCCTGTAAACGGCATGCGGCGTGCGCCAGTGGACCGGGGCCGGCGTCGCCGCGCACGGGCGCGGACCATACCGGATCATCCAAAGTCGCTGCAACCGACGCTCTGAGCGCCCTGCCATACCCGCGGTAAATGGTGTGTCAACACCACCGCGCCGCCGTGGCGCGCTGCCCCGAATTGCCGCACGCAGGACGTCGCACCCCCGGCCCGACGCGGTACCGGCGCAACGAACCGCCAGACGCGCGCGTTCAAAGGGCATGGTCAATCGACCGTGCCCAGACTTGGAAGCGTCACCGGCCAGCATAAGCCGGGACCCGAAAGGAGACGAACATGACCCATATGTTGCTCGCCGGCCTCGCGCTCGCGACCGCCGCCGCCATGGCCGCACCGACCATCGAACACACGACGCGAGTCGATCATCACAGCGGCCCCGTGGAGGTCCGTTATCGCGGCGCGGTCGTCATCGAACACCGCCAGATCGGCGCGGTCGCACCCGCGGGGCAATCCTCGACGCTGCGTTGTGCCTGGACCGCCAACATGATCGTCGACCGGCACGCCAAGGCGTCTTCTGGCACGTTGATGACGCGCAACTTCGCGCGCGATGGCGTCGCGGCGGGCCACCAGCCGGGATGGTGCAGCAGCAGCCGCGCCGCGATCGCGCGCGAGGTCGCCGCGAAGACGCGCGACCTGCATCAGGACGTGACCGCGATGGCACAGGAAGACCATGACGTACTCCGCGCCGAACTCGATCAGATCCACGGAGCGTTGGCCGCAGGATGACGCGCCCCTTCACGCATACACTCGCGCTGACCCTGTGCAGCACGGCAGCCTTTCTCCCAACGTCCGTGCGGGCACAGGTCGCGCCCTCCGGCGGGATCGAGGTCGCCACCGACGAGGCACGCCGCGGGCTCAGTTGGAGCGAGGGCCGCGCGGTACTGTCCGCGGATGCGGCGGCCTCGCTCGGCAGGATCGACGCGACAGCGCGCGTGACGACGCTCCGCAACGCCGACCGCCACGCGGGCGCCGACGCGGTCGTCGACGTCATGCTGGCAACCGGGTGGGATCTGGGCGCAGTCACGCTCCGGACGTCCGCGACCGGGCATCTGTTCGCCGGCGCGCGCACCGGGATGGACTATGCCGAGATCGGCGCGTCCGCGCGGTACAGCTATGGTCCGGCCCGTCTGGTCGGCGGGATCGAATTCGCCCCGTCGCAGGATGCGCTGGGGGGCAGCAACGTCTATCTTTATGCGAATGCCGATGCCGGGATCCCCGGGACGCCCTACACGCTGCTGGCAGGTATCGGGCACTCCTCGGGCACCACGACGGATCCGCTGCGCATACAGCGGCTGCGTCCCGGTGGCAGCTATACCGATTGGCGGTTTGGCGTCGAACGCCAGCAGGGGCCGCTGACGCTCGGGGTCGATTATATCGGCACCGACATCGCACGCGCCGATGCGACCGGCCCGTTTGCGGATGCGCGACACAGCGGCGACCGGATCGTCGCCCGCGCGCGGCTGGGCTTCTGATCCCGCGGGAGCGCACTGATCCGCGCTCCCGAGTCCGGCCCCCTTGAAGGGCCGTGCTCACGAAGATTCAGAAATGACATGATGGGGTTTGGGAAGCCCGGAAGTCCCTGAGGACATCCTCTGCTTCGAATTATCCCTACCCGGCTTTCTGTCTGCAAAGACGAGAAAGACCGGGTAGGGTCAATTCCATGGTGGGCGTGGCAAGGATTGAACTTGCGACCCCTGCGATGTCAACACAGTGCTCTACCACTGAGCTACACGCCCGCCGGAGCGCTCCACTAGCCGCGCTTATCGCGGGGCGCAAGCGCTCAATTGAAGCTTGTTGCATTATCCATCTCGAACAGCCGATCGACCTCGGCCACCAGGTCGCGGAGATGGAAGGGTTTGGACAGCACGCGCGCCTGCGGCATCGTCTTGCCCGCCTTCAGCGTGACCGCCGCAAAGCCGGTGATGAACATGACGCGAAGATTCTTGCAGAGCTCGCCGGCACGCTGTGCCAGCTCGATGCCGTCCATCTCGGGCATCACGATATCGGTCAGCAGCAGGTCGAACGTCTCGGTCTCGAGCAGCGGAATCGCCGCGGTGCCACGGTCGACCGCGGTCACTGCATACCCCGATCGCTGCAAGGCGCGGGTAAGATATTCGCGCATGACCTGATCATCCTCGGCCAGCAGGATTCGCAACATCGATATATTCCCGTGATTTAGCGGTCCGTTACTCCATAAGCAGTTAAGATTTCCAGATCGTTTGCCCGTTCATGCAATGCGCCCTACGCTTTTCCGCATGCAGTCTCCTTCGTTCACGCGCTTCGGCGACCTGCCGCCTGCCAGCCCGGTGGTGATGTCGGTACCGCATGCCGGGCGCGACTATCCGCCCGCCTTGCGCGAGGCGTTACGCGTCCCGTTCGACACCGTCGTGGCGCTCGAGGACCGTCATATCGACATCGTTGCCACCCGGGCACGGACGGTCGAGACGATGATCGTGCAGACCCGGGCGCGCGCCTGGATCGACCTGAACCGCAGCGAGGCCGAACGTGATCCGCGCGTGGACGAGGGGGCGAACCCGATGGCGCAGCCTCAACCCTCCGCCAAGCTGCGAAGCGGCCTCGGCCTGGTCCCGCGTCGGGCGGCCGCCGCGCCAGACCTCTGGCGGCGCCGGTTTACCGACGCGGACATCTCCAGCCGGATCGCCAACGACCACCGCCCCTATCATGACGCGGTGCACGACGCGTTGGCCGCAGCGCAGGCGCGGTTCGGGATCGCGATCCTCCTCGACGTCCATTCGATGCCGCCGCTGTCGGCGGCGGGCGTACCGGGCGGCAGCCCGCCCCGGATCGTCCTGGGGGACCGTTTCGGCCGCAGCGCCGATCCTCGCTTTCTCACCCGGCTCGAGACCGAGATCGCGGACACCGGCCTGCCCTGCGCCCGCAACGCGCCCTATGCCGGAGGGCATATCCTCGAACGGCACGCACGTCCCGCTGCGGGGATCCACGCGATCCAGCTCGAATTTGATCGATCGCTCTATCTGGATCGCCAGTTTGACGGGCTGGGCACCGGCGTGGATGCGACGGTGCGGCTGCTCAAGGCCCTTCTCACGACCTTGACGAACGAGGCGCGGGCCATGGGCGCATCGGCCACCACCCGGGCCGCAGCGGCCGAATAAGGGCCAGCGTTAACGACACCAATTCCCCGCAGCAGGACCCCAGCCTGGCACATAAAAAAACCACCCCGTGCACGAAGCACGAGGTGGCCAAGGTTCAGGGAGGAGGCACGCTGGAAGCGTGCCGTACGACGCCGCGAAAGGGGGGGACACGGTGCCGTACAGGTCTAAAATGGGCGAGCGGGATTTTGGTTCAACCCCGACGCGAAAAATTCTGCGCCGCAACGATCGCAGCCCGGGATTCCCGCGCGAGCGAGCCGTATCCGCTGCGCCGACCGACCGCACTGCGATCGGTCGGCGCGGGCGGATCAGCCGCCGAGCTGCGGCAGCGGCGTCTTGCCGAGCTGAACCTGGCGCGCGAAGATGTCGCGCATCAGCGCGAGCGAGAACAGGTGGGCGTACAGCAGCGGCAGCATGCCCGATTTGCTGATCTTGCGCAGCGCATCGCCGCGCAGGTCGATCAGCTTTTCCTCGTTGACCATCTGGAATCCGCGATAGACGAAGGGCTGCTCGGCACCGTCGGGCTGGATCGAGACTTCGCCGTCCATCAGCAAGCCGAGTTCGCGCAGCTCCTTCATGAAGTTCTGCGTGCGCGCGCCGGCCTGTTCGAACGATTCGTTGAACGCCAGGATCGACTTGGTAACCTCGGTCGGCGCGCCATCCGCGAACAGCGCGTCGCCCTCGTCGAACGCACCGAGCGCATCCGACGTCGGATCGAAGCAGAGCGACAGCTCCTGCGCATCGGGATGCAGCCGCGCGAGCATGTACGGATAGCGGCGGATATAGGCGGGAACGTAGAAGGTGTTCTCGGTCAGCTTGCCGTCGTCGCCGATGAAGACGTTGACGCCCTCGTTGAGGCCCATCAGCGCCAGCGGGATCGCATCGTCGCCGACCGAGAAGACGATCGGCATGTGACGCTGCACCAGCGGGAATTCGTCGACGGTGATCGGGATCGCATGCTGGCCGACGAGGAACGGCGCGCTCGCCTGCGGGCGGACCTTGTAATCGGCGTGCGTGTCGCTCGAAAGCGGCTCTAGGCCGTTGTAGAAGAGCGGAAGCTGCGGTGCGCTGGCCATCATGTATCTCCAGTGTTTCGTCAGAGGATCTGGGCGGCAGGACGCCGGCGATTGGCGCGAGGCTCTATGGCGTGACGCCTGCCCGTGCAAGCGTGACGAGCTTGCCGGGGTTCAGCAGCCCGTGCGGATCGAATGCGGTCTTCACCGCGCGCAGGATCGTCAGCCGTGCCGGCGACGACAACCGCTCCAGCTCGCCGATCTTCATCTGGCCGATCCCGTGCTCCGCGGAGATCGATCCTCCGGCCGCGACGACCAGATCGTCGACGAAGCGCGTCACGACCGGCGCATC
The DNA here is from genome assembly GCF_034045155.1 of Sphingomonas sp. CFBP9019. NCBI lineage: Bacteria > Pseudomonadati > Pseudomonadota > Alphaproteobacteria > Sphingomonadales > Sphingomonadaceae > Sphingomonas > Sphingomonas sp. CFBP9019. The sequence continues at coordinate 568,500 of NZ_JAXCWK010000003.1, forward strand.
CTCGGCATACCAGCGCGCGGGATCGGTGCCCTGCGGGGCGCGGACGTGAAAATGGACATTGCCGTCGCCCAGATGGCCGAACCCGCTGGCATGCGTACCGGGAAACCGCGCCTCGCAGGCCCGAGCGGCATCGATCATGAAGCGCGGCATCGTCTCGACCGGGACCGAGATGTCATGCTGGGTGGCGGGGCCGAGCGCACGTTCGGCCGCGGACAGGGAATCACGGATCCGCCAGAATGCCGCGGCCTGCGCCTCGCTGGCGGCGATCACGGCATCCTCAGCCTGCCCTGCCTCCAGCGCGGCGCCCAGCAGCCGTTCGAGCAGCGCCGCGGGGGTTTCGCCGTCCATGGACGGTGCGGTTGCCTCGATCAGGACATGCCAGGCATGGTCGCCGTCGAGCGGCGCACGCGTTCCGGGGAGATGCGCGACCGCTGCCGCTAGCGTTTCACGCGGCAGGATCTCGAAGCTTTCGACACGGTCGGTCGCCGCCTGCAAGCGGCGGAGCAGCCGGAGCGCGCTGTCGGGTCCGGAGACCCCGACCCAGGCGACCGCGCGTGCGGCCACGGCTGGCACCAGCCGCAATGTGGCTGCGGTGACGATCGCCAGCGTTCCCTCGGATCCGACGAGCAGCTGATCGATGTCGTAGCCGCGATTGTCCTTCTTCAGCGCAGACAGGCCGTCATGGACGCTGCCGTCGAGCAGCACCGCCTCGACCCCTGCGACCAGCCCGCGCATCGTCCCGAACCGCAGCACCTGCGTGCCGCCGGCATTGGTCGAGACCAGGCCGCCGATCGTCGCGCTGCCGCGTGCGCCGAGCGTCAGCGGGAAGCGCTGGCCGGCCGCCTGTGCGGCGTCGTCGAGATCGGCGAGAATAGCGCCTGCCTCCACCACCGCGAGGCCTGCCTCGGCATCGATCGACCGGATGCGGTTGAGACGGCGCAGGGACAGCAGGGCGGCACGGCCATCGGCGGGCGGCGTCGCCCCGCCGACCATCGACGTGTTGCCGCCCTGCGGTACCAGCGGGACGCGGAACGCCAGCGCGGCCTGGGCGATCGCCGATACCTCGGCAACCGACGACGGAGCGAGCATCAGCGGGGCTGCACCATGGAACCGGCCGCGCCAGTCGTTCAGCCAGGGGGCGATATCGGCGGCATCGGTGACGATGGACTTGCGCTCGAGCTGCGGGGCAAGCGCATCGAGCATCTGTGTCTGTTCGGGCGTCATGACTGCGCCGCTAAGCGCAATTCACCTCCCGTTCAACGATCGCGGTTAACGCTGCTTAGCGACATCATGATTCACCCTGCGCTTCCCGCCTCCCTCCTCGCCCTCACCGCCCCCCTCGCGGCCGTGGCGAACCCCGCCGCGCCGACGCGCGCGCGCGTCGAGATCACGCAGGTCTCGATCCACGAGCGGATCATCATCCGCGTCCCCCGCATGTTCAGGCGATCGGCCCAACCCGTCGGTAGCGCGCCCTTGTCGAAGCCGCGCGAGTGGAAAGAGCGCAAGGGACCCAAATGCGTCGCCGTCGCGGAGATAGCGGGCGCCTTTCTCGGCCAGCCGGGCTCGGTCGATCTCGTCATGCAGGACGGCACGCGGTTGCGCGCGAAGCTTGATGGCGACTGCAAACCGCTCGACTATTATCCGGGATTCTACCTGCGACCGAGCGGTGACGGTCTGATATGTCGCGACCGCGACGCGATTCGCATGCGGTCCGGCGCGCGCTGCGAAATCGATGACTTCAAGACGCTGAAGCTCAAGCAATAGACAAGACGGCAGGGGTGATGTGCGACTTTCGTCGTGTCGCCACCCGCTTTCCTTGACATTTTGTTGGAAATCCGCGAGCGGCGGGGCGCTTGAGGGAATAATGCGCGCCCTCCTTTTCCCGGACATATAAATGAGCTTTGCCGATCTCGGCCTTTCCGAAGAACTCCTGAAGGCGGTCACTGACGCCGGCTATACCGAGCCGACGCCGATCCAGGCCGGCGCGATCCCTTCGGTTCTGATGATGCGCGACATCATCGGCATCGCCCAGACGGGCACCGGCAAGACCGCGTCGTTCGTGCTGCCGATGATCGACATTCTTGCCCATGGCCGAAGCCGCGCCAGGATGCCGCGCTCGCTGATCCTTGAGCCGACCCGCGAACTGGCCGCGCAAGTTGCCGAAAACTTCGAGAAATACGGCGTCAATTCGCATCTCTCGATGGCGCTGCTCATCGGCGGCGTGTCGATGGGCGACCAGCTCGCCGCGCTCGAAAAGGGCGTCGACGTCCTGATCGCGACGCCGGGCCGGCTGATGGACCTGTTCGGCCGCGGCAAGATCATGCTCAACGGCTGTTCGCTGCTGGTCATCGACGAGGCGGACCGGATGCTCGACATGGGGTTCATCCCCGACATCGAGGAAATCTGCACCAAGCTGCCCAAGTCGCGCCAGACGCTGCTATTCTCGGCAACGATGCCGCCGCCGATCAAGAAGTTGGCGGACAAGTTTCTCTCGAACCCCAAGACGATCGAGGTCTCGCGCCCTGCATCGACCAACCTCAACATCAAGCAGTATCTGGTCCCGGTCGCCAGCCAGACCGCGAAACGCGAGACACTGCGCCGGATCCTGGCGCAGGACGAGGTCACCAACGCGATCATCTTCTGCAATCGCAAGACGACCGTGCGCGACCTCAACAAGGTGTTGAAGCAGGCGGGTTACAAATCAGGCGAAATCCATGGCGACATGGAGCAGCCCCAGCGCCTCGCCGAACTGGACCTGTTCAAGAACGGTGCGGTGACGATCCTCGTCGCCTCGGACGTCGCTGCGCGTGGTCTGGACATCAAGGGCGTGTCGACCGTCTTCAACTATGACGCGCCTTGGCATCCCGACGATTATGTCCACCGGATCGGCCGCACGGGCCGTGCGGGCGCGACGGGCACCGCTTATACCTTCGTCGCACCCGACGATTCCGAGAATATCCAGAATATCGAAAAGCTGACGGGCCAGACGATCGAGCGGCTCAAGCTGTCCGAGCCGAGAGCGCTGGCTCCGGCGGCTACCGCGCCGTCCGATAGCAATGAAGAGCTGCCACCGCGGCGCGAGCGGTCGCGGACGCGGCGGGTGCCGCGTGCCGATGTCGTTGCCCATGCCGTCGAGGACGAAGTGATGGCAGCTGCCGAAATCGCAGCGCCCATGGCCGCTGCCACGCCGAAACCATCGCGCTGGGCTCGGACGCCGATTGACGAACCGGTCCCAGCCGCACAGCCTGCGCTTCCACGTGTTGCTCCGGCAATGCCCATCGCGCCGGTCGCGGAACGTCCTGCCGCGGCCCCGGTGCCGACAGTGCCGCCAGCACCGTCGACCGCCATGCCCGAGCAGGCACGCGAGCCAAAGGTCGATCCCGTGCGGGCCACCCGCCGCAGTACCGTGCCCGACGCGCCGGTTGACGGGTGGAACGGCCCCTTCCCCAGCTTCCTGAATGCCGTGATTGGCGGATACGAGTGATGCCGAGAGCTTAGCTTCAGGCTTGCCCACTATAGGAGCGATAGCGACACAAGCGCGCTTGCCGTTTTGATCGTTGATCCACGGAGCGATCGCCTTGGGAGTGCGGAGGTACGTGGCCGAGTCGACGAATGCCCGCGCTATGGGGTCACAGGCGCTGCCGGGGGTTGCGTCTGGGCCACCTGATCGGGCATTCGACCTCATAGCGCAACCTCATGACGCCATCTTGGCCATAGCGTCATCATCCAGCGCTGCTGCCCGCCGATAGGCCGCGCGTCCGGTCAGGCGGGCGGCATAGGCCTCGAATGCTGCAAGCTTCGGCATCGTGCCGAACTGTAATCCCCATATGACCTGGGCACCCACATAGACATCGGCTGCCGTGAAGCGTTCGCCCGCGATACAGGGATGCGCCGCAACGGCATGCTCAAGTCCCGCGATCGCGGCCTCGAAACTTCCATAACCGACCATCCGCTGCTGCGTCTCGGTCGGGACCACGCCGAGCGATCGGTTGGTAATCGCGGCCTCCAGAGGCCCGGCCGCGTAAAATAGCCATCGATAATAGTCGGCCCGCTCGTCGGCCGTCGGCGCCAATTGCGCCTCGGGCACGGCGTCGGCCAGATAGGCGCAGATCGCGCCGCATTCGGTAACGACGTGGCCGTCATGGACGATAGCCGGCACCTTGCCCATCGGATTGACCGAAAGATACGGCGCCGCCTTCATCGTCGTCGCATAATCGAGCATTACCGTATCGTAAGCGACCCCGGTCTCCTCGAGCATCCAGCGAGCAATACGCCCCCGCGACATCGGATTCGAATACAGCGTCAACGTCATGGCCCGCCCCTCAAGAACATAGAGTGAACGATGGTCTCATGGCGATGCCGTCCCGTCAAGATGCGATCGCGGATCGCACCCAGCGGGTTGTGCCGTCGAACGAAGCGGCGATGTGTCCTACGCCAGCGCCGTGGCGAACAGCGCGAGCATACGGCCCCACGCACGGTCCGCCTGCACCGGATTATAGACCTTGCTGTCGGGCGGGCACCATCCGTGCATCGTTTCCGGATAGACCTCGATTTCCGCCGGACGCATTGCTGCCGCGAAGGCTGCCCGCAGCACATCCTTCTCGGTCGGCGCGCGCGCATCGTCGTTCGCCGCTATTGCGATCAGATAGCCGCCTTTTAATGCGGGGATCAGGCGGTGCGGGCTATCGGGTGTGTCGGTCACGAACCCACCGCCGTGAAACGTCGCCCCCGCACGAATGCGCCCCGAGACCGCAGCCGCAGTGCGGATCACCATCGGCCCACCCATGCAATAGCCGGTGGTCGCCAGACCACGCTTGTGATCCACCTGCGGTTGCGCATCCAGGAAGGCGGTGAAGGACTTGGCGTCACGGACCGTAGCCTCGGGCGTAAGCGCGTCACGAAAGGGTGCAATTCGCGCGCGGACGGCCGGCTGGTCGTAGGATTCACCGGGGCTAAGGAACGGTGCCTTGGTCGACCGATAGAATTGATTGACGACCAGGACGGCATAACCCGACTGCGCGAGCCGATCGGCCATCTGACGGAACGCCGGACGCAGGCCCATGATGTCTGGCCAGACAAGCACGCCCGGATAAGCCCCGGTGGCCGGCGCGACGAAATAGGCGTCAGCCTGACCATCGGGCGTCTTGATCGACACGTCGCGTCCGCTGATCGGCTTCGCATCGGCCGGCACGGGCAACAGCATCGCAAGACCTGCGGCCCCGGTCATCACGCCGAACTGGCGCCGCGACATGGCGGCGAGATAGTGTTCGTTATCGTCTGCGGTATGCTCGTCGCACATGGGGCCTCTCCTGCCGGCTTTGATCCGATGCTAGCTCACGTTGCGCGCCACCACCACACGCCATCGACACTGTCCCGAACGGCGCGACCCTCGACCTCGAGCCGACGCAGATGCGCGAGCGCTTCACCCGTCGCCATGCCGAGCAGATCGGGGCCGATTGCGCGCCGGAACAGCCGTCCGAAACACTCAACCGCACGACGCGGCTCGGCGAGAAAGGCAGCGAGTTCGTCGAGCCGTTCGCGGTGCTCACGATCCATCGCGCCAAGCCTGGTATGAAGACCAGTAAACGGATCGCCATGCCCCGGCAGGACCAGCAAATCTGCGGGCAATGTCTTGAGCCGGGCGATCGCGGCAAACCATTCGCCCAGCGGATCCGCATGCGGCTCGGTGATGCCCAAAGAGATATTCGGGCTGATACGGGGCAGAACCTGATCCCCGGCAATCAGGATGCCCGATGCTTCGTTGAGAAGGCATGCATGCTCTGGGCTGTGGCCCGACCCGATCACGACCTGCCAGTCATCGCGGCCTACCGTCAACACGTCACCGTCGGTGATCCGCGTGTAACCCAAGGGAAGCGGCGTGATGATCTTGCGGAATCCCGCCCACCCCTTCGCACTGGCATGCGCGATCTGCGTATTGTCCCAGCCCGCACCGCGCCAGAATGCCAGCATTTCGGCAGGAACGGCATCCCGGGCATCAGCGGACAGCATTCGTGCGGTCAACCATTCGCCCCGGGTCATGACGAGGGCCGCGTCGTGCGCCTCGCACAGCCAACCAGCAAGGCCGATATGATCAGGATGAAAATGCGTGCCGATCACGCGGGTGATGCGGACGCCCGACTTCGGCCCTGCCAGGATTGCGGTCCACGCGTCGCGAGCTTCCGGCGTATTCATGCCCGTATCAACGAGCGCGTCGCCGTCGCCGTCGGCGAGCATCCAGCAGTTCACGTGGCGCAGCGGACCGGGAATTTTGAGGCGTACCCAGTCAACGCCGGGAGCGATGCGAAATACGTTACCGGGTTCGGGCTCGCGGTGGCCTAAGGGGTAGACCAGCCCCTTGTGTGTTAGCGGTTCATCCTGTGGAGCCGGCGGCGACGTCATGTGCCGCAGGTAGCAACCACCAGGCGCCAGAGATAGTCCCCGGGCCGACACGCGCATCAGCCATGCCGCATGCCCTCAACGCCCTGTGCCGCCGGCCATCCCCGCGCCGTCAGGACCGCAAACCTATCCGATAGCCCGTACCGCCCCCGCACCGCGCCACGCGGGGACCGGGAACGTTCAGCGCTTGAAGGGGTCGTCGAACAGCGGCTTGACCGGCAGGACACCGCCCTCTGCGACGAACTGCGCGTCCGCCGCTGCCTGCGTACGCTCGTTACGAAGCTGCTCGAGCAGCGCCTCACGATCACCTTCGAGACGCGTGTCGGTCGGTGCTTCCATACCTGCCGCCTTGGCGGCCTTGGCAACCGCGGCGTCGAGTTCGCGCTGCGACGTCAGGCCGAGCGTGACCGGATCCTTTGGCGTGATGTTGGCGATGTTCCAGTGGCTACGGTCACGGATCGCAGCGATCGTCGTGCGCGTCGTGCCGATCAGCAGCGAGATCGCGCCATCGGTGATCTCGGGATGATTACGGATAATCCAGGCAATGCCATCGGGCTTGTCCTGGCGCTTGGACACCGGCGTGTAACGCGGGCCCTTGGTCCGGCGGACCTGCTCGGGACCCTTGATCATCTTGAGCTGATAATCGGGATCGGCCGCGCCCTTGTCGATCTCGTCCTGCGTGACCTCATGCGCGCGGACGGGATCGCGCCCCGTCAGCTTGGTCGACGTGGTGTCGTCGGCGATCGCCTGGATCTCGAGAATGTGCAGACCGCAAAAGTCTGCGATCTGTTCGAAACTGAGCGCAGTATTGTCGACCATCCAGGCGGCGGTCGCATGGGGCATGAGCGGCTGGGCCACGGCGGAAACTCCGTAAAAATAGAAAGGGCCGCCCCTTTCGGAGCGGCCTGACATGACACACGACTTAGTGCGCCCATGACTAACAGGCAAGCGCGCGATCGTCGCGTCGCATCATGCCGCCATGCGCGGTCGATCGAGTGGACGGGCAAGCGGAACAAGGGCACGCAGAAACTGGCGCGCACTTGCGGGCCAGCTGTACCGGGCAGCATAGGCGGCGCAGGCGACAGGATCGCGGGTCAGTGCCGCCGCGATCGCTTCGTCGAGATCCTCATGCATCACGCCAACGCGCGGGTCGAGTACGTCGATCGGGCCTGCGACGGGATAGGCTGCAACGGGAGTCCCGCACGCGAGCGCCTCGATCATGACCAGCCCGAAGGTGTCGGTCCGGCTGGGAAAGACGAGGACGTCCGCGGTACGATAGGCCGCCGCCAGCCCTTGTCCGTCACGCTGGCCAAGAAACACGGCATCGGGGAAGCGACGTGCAAGCGTGGCGCGCCCGGGTCCGTCGCCGACGACGACCTTCGTTCCCCGATGCGCGGACGACAGGAAGGCCTCGACATTCTTCTCGACGGCGACGCGCCCGACATAGAGCAGGATCGGGCCGGGCAGCGCCGCCATCTCCGGATCGCGGGCGCCGTCCAGCCCGAATTGTGCAAAATCGACGCCTCGCCCCCATTCGCGAACCTGATGCAGCCCCTGTGCGGTAAGTGTTGCCGCGACGGACGGCGTGGAGACCAGGATCGACTCGGCGGGACGATGGAACCAGCGAATATAGCGCCATATCCAGGCGGGGTTCGCGCCCGTCCGTGCCGCGATGTAATCGGGAAACTGGGTATGATAGGCGGTCGTGAACGGCAGATCTCGGGCCAGGCACCAGGCTCGTGCAGCGAGGCAGACCGGACCTTCCGTCGCGAGGTGTATCGCATCGGCGCCAAAGCTTTCGAGCAATCGTCCGACCGCGCCCGACCGTGCAAAGGCCAGCCGAATCTCGGGATAGGTCGGACACGGCATCGAGGCGAACTGCGCGGGGGATATGATCAGCACTTGATGACCCACCGCTTCGAGTTCCCGTCGGACGGACTGCAGGGTGCGAACCACGCCGTTGACTTGCGGGCTCCAGGCATCGGTGACGATCGCGATACGCATCGGGGTCTCCTTGGGTAATCGCGGCATGAGCCGAATTGACGTGGGTCAGGCGGCCAGCGTGACGACGTTGTCGATTTCGCGTGCGGCGATCTCGTCTGCCCAGTGAAGCAGTTCCATTCGCCCGTCGAAATGCTCGACAAGTGCCGTGCAGCCTTCGACCCAGTCGCCGTCGTTATAATAGGCAACGCCGGCAATATCGCGCATTTCCGCGGTATGGATGTGTCCACACACGACGCCGTCGACCCCCCGCACGCCGGCCGCGTGCGCGACGACTTCTTCGAAATGCGATATGAAGGCGACCGCGTTCTTGACCTTGGCCTTGGCGTGTTTCGAGAGCGACCAATAGGGCATGCCGAGGCGTCGGCGCGCGCCATTCACCCACCGGTTGAGCCCCATGAGCAATGTGTACGCCGCATCCCCAATATGCGCGACCCAGCGATGCGCCAGCGTGATAGCGTCGAACTCGTCACCGTGCAGAACCAGCAGGCGGCGGCCGTCGGCGGTCTCGTGGATCGCCTTGCGCCGGATCGAGATCCCACCGAAGTCGAGCCCCGAATATTGCCGGAACACCTCGTCATGGTTGCCCGGAATATAGACGACCCGCGTACCGCGCTTCGCGCGCTTGAGCAGCCGCCACAGCACGTCGTTATGCGCCGCCGGCCAGTAGAATTTCTTCTTCAATCGCCAGCCATCGATCATGTCGCCGACCAGGAACATCGTCTCGCTGTCGACATGGTCGAGAAAGTCGTTGAGCATCGCCGCGTTGCAGCCACGCGTGCCGAGATGGACGTCGGAAATCCAGATCGTGCGATATTGCCGCCGGTCGACCACGCGTTCGGGCACAACGGGTCGCGAATGGATGAAGTCCGCGATGTCCGCCACATCGGCTATCGGCAACGCGTCGGTTGGAAACGTGACGATGTCCATCGGCCTGCCCCGCAAATCTGTTCGTTGCGGTCCTGTCTAGCGGCGCAATATGACATGGCAGTCGCAGTCCGGTGACTATTCTAAGTCATCGGACGACGCACAGCCTCCGTCACGAATACAGAGGCGGCTCGGGGACAGCCTGGTCAGGCATGTCCGCGTCACGTCATGGACAGCACGATCTTCCCGACGTGATCGCCCGCCTCCATCCGCGCATGCGCCGCCGGGGCGTCGGCAAAGGCAAAGACGCGATCGATCACTGGCTTGAGCTTGCCGGCCTCGACATGCGGCCAGACCGTCCGTGCCAGTTCATCGGCCACGAGCGACTTGAACGCGGTATCACGCGGGCGCAGCGTCGATCCCGTCAAGGTCAGACGACGGCGCATGATCTCGAACAGCGGCACTGTCGCATTCGCCCCACCCTGAACCGCGATCGATACGTGCCGCCCGTCTTCGGCCAGACATTGCAGATTACGCGCGACATAGTCGCCACCCACCATATCGAGTACGGCCGCAACACCCTTGCCGCCGGTGATCTGCTTGACCCGTTCGACGAAGTCCTCGGTCTTGTAGTCGATCGCGTGCGTCGCGCCGAGGCTGAGCGCGGCTTGGCATTTCGCCTTCGAGCCCGCGGTGACGATGATGTCGATCCCGAAGATGGCACACAAGCCGATCGCCATCGTGCCGATCCCGCTCGTGCCGCCATGGACGAGTACCGTATCGCCTTCGGTCGCATAGGCACGCTCGAACAGGTTGGTCCACACCGTGAACAACGTCTCGGGCATCGCCGCGGCTTCGACCATCGTCAGCGCTTCGGGCACGGAGAGGCACTGGCCGAACGGCGCAACCGCATATTCGGCATAGGCACCGCCCGTGATCAACGCACAGACCCGCTGCCCGATCTGTTCCTCGCCGACCCCGTCGCCGACCGCGACGATCGTCCCGGCAATCTCCATGCCCAAGATCGACGGGGCACCGGGCGGCGGCGGATATTTACCCTGCCGTTGCATCACCTCGGGACGATTGACGCCCGCCGCCGCAACCTTGACGAGGACCTCGCCGGCTCCGGGATGCGGCACGGCGCGCTCCACAAGGACGAGCACTTCAGGGCCTCCCGGGGCTTCGGGATCGATTGCCTTCATGACGTCAGGGACGATGTAACGCGGAGTCACGGTTTTTGCAGTCATGTGATCGAGACGCCCCATTGGATTCCCGTGCCTTATTGACATCACTCCGGTGCGGGTCAACGTTACAGGCGCAATGGATCCGGATGACGCCCCCTCTCGTCCCGACGATTTCCTCGATGCGCTCGTGCGTCAGGACATCGACTCGCTCTCGGTCGCCGAGCTCGATGCGCGGATCACCGTGCTGCAAGGCGAGATTGCGCGCTGCCAGTTGAAAAAAGATCGAGCGATCAGCCACCGCGCCAGCGCCGACGACCTATTTAGACGGTGATGTCCTCGACCTCGTCTCGGCGGTCCGCATTTGGACGGTGCAGGAACGCAGGCCGGCGGGGTCAAGTGCTTGATGCGATCGATTACCGTTCCGACATAGTGCCAAAGGGCCTGCGTCTGCGTGGCCCGACAGGAGTAATGTAAATGCCGTCATTTGCACCCGCCCTCGAGACCACCCTGCACAAGGCACTCGAGGCTGCATCGTCCCGACGCCACGAATATGCGACGCTCGAGCATCTCTTGCTGGCGTTGATCGACGACGAGCACGGATCGAAGGTCATGGGCGCCTGCAACGTCGATCTGGGCGAACTGAAAACCACGGTCGCGCATTATCTCGACACCGAGCTCGATGCGCTCAAGGTCGATGCCGCGACCGATCCTTCGCCGACGAGCGGCTTCCAGCGCGTCGTCCAGCGCGCCATCCTTCATGTCCAGTCTTCGGGCCGCGACGAAGTGACGGGTGCCAATGTGCTCGTTGCCTTGTTTAGCGAGCGGGAAAGCTATGCCGTCTATTTCCTGCAACAGCAGGACATGAGCCGCCTCGATGCGGTCAGCTTCATCAGCCACGGCGTCGGCAAGGGCGGACAGCAGCCGACCGAAGCTTCGACGCCCAAGGGTGCCGACGACGAGAAGCCGACCAAGGGACAGGAGAAGGGCAAGACGGAAAGCGCGCTCAAACAATTCACGGTCGACCTGAATGAGAAAGCCAAGAACGGGAAGGTCGATCCCCTGATTGGGCGCGGGCCGGAGGTGGATCGCACGATCCAGATCCTGTGCCGCCGGTCGAAGAACAACCCGCTTTATGTCGGCGATCCCGGCGTCGGAAAAACCGCGATTGCGGAAGGCCTCGCGCGCAAGATCGTCGAGGGCGAGGTCCCCGACGTGCTCAAGCCGGCGGTAATCTATTCGCTCGACATGGGCGCATTGCTGGCAGGCACCCGGTATCGTGGTGATTTCGAGGAACGCCTGAAGGCAGTCGTCAACGAGTTGGAGAAGATGCCGGACGCGGTGTTGTTCATCGACGAGATCCACACAGTCATCGGTGCAGGCGCGACGAGCGGCGGTGCGATGGATGCGTCAAATCTGCTCAAGCCGGCGCTCTCGGGCGGCACGATCCGCTGCATCGGCTCAACGACGTACAAGGAATTCCGCAATCATTTCGAGAAGGATCGCGCCCTACTGCGGCGCTTCCAGAAGATTGATGTGAACGAGCCGACGATCGAGGACACGATCAAGATTCTGGCGGGCCTGCGCTCGGCGTTCGAGGATCACCACAACGTCAAATACACCCCCGACGCGATCAAGTCGGCGGTGGAGCTCAGCGCGCGCTACATCAACGACCGCAAACTGCCCGACAAGGCGATCGACGTGATCGACGAGGTGGGTGCGATGCAGATGCTGGTGCCGCCGAACAAGCGCAAGAAGACGATCACCCCCAAGGAGATCGAACAGGTCATCGCGACCATGGCGCGCATCCCGCCGAAATCGGTTTCGACCGACGACAAGCTCGCGCTCGCCACGCTCGAAACAGATCTAAAGCGCGTGGTGTTCGGGCAGAATGCGGCGATCGAGAAGCTCAGTTCGGCGATCAAGCTGGCGCGAGCGGGTCTACGCGAGCCAGAGAAGCCGATCGGCAACTATCTGTTCACCGGCCCCACCGGCGTCGGCAAGACGGAGGTGGCCAAGCAGCTGTCTTCGATCCTGGGCATCCCGCTCCAGCGGTTCGACATGTCCGAATATATGGAGCGGCACTCGGTCAGCCGTCTGATCGGTGCGCCCCCGGGCTATGTCGGGTTCGATCAGGGTGGTCTGCTGACCGATGCGGTCGACCAAAATCCGCATTGCGTGCTGCTGCTCGACGAGATCGAGAAGGCGCATCCAGACCTGTTCAACATCCTGTTGCAGGTAATGGACAACGGGCGCCTTACCGACCAGCACGGCAAGTCGGTCGATTTCCGCAACGTCATCCTGATCATGACGACCAATGCGGGGGCCAGCGACATGGCGCGCGAGACGGTGGGCTTCGGTAACCTTACGCGTGAAGGCGAGGACGAACAGGCGGTGCAGAAGATGTTCACGCCGGAGTTCCGCAATCGCCTCGATGCGATCGTGCCGTTCGGCTATCTGCCGACGACTGTGGTCGCCCGGGTCGTGGACAAGTTCATTCTTCAGCTCGAGCTTCAGCTGGCGGACCGCGGCGTCCATATCCAGCTCGATGACGAGTCGAAGGCGTGGCTCACCGAGAAGGGCTATGACAAGCTCTACGGAGCGCGTCCGATGGGCCGTTTGATCCAGGAAAAGATCAAGCAGCCACTTGCCGAGGAGCTGCTGTTCGGGAAACTGGTCCATGGCGGCGAGGTGACGGTGAAGATGAAGGATGGTGCGCTATCGTTCGCGATTGAAAGTGCAGCGCCGAAAAAGCCCAAGAAGAAGGGGAAGGCTGAACCCGTCTCTGCGAAGTAGCAGCGAGACGGCGTCAAGCCGTGTTTATAAGACCCGGCGGCAGCGCTTGCCGCCGGGTTTTTTTGTGCCATAGCCAGCCACGTTTACCGTTCTTTGCCGAACGCGCTTTACGAGGCATGTCATGGGGATACGGGCATATATGCGGTGGGTCATGGTCTTGCTGCTGTGGACGCTCAGCCTGGTGACTGCACCGCCCGCCGCCGCGACCGCCTTCCCTCTGGCGACCTGTCTCGTCCGCGCAGCACCCGGCATGACGGCGCCGTCCCTGTTCAAGACGCCGGAACGATTCGACTGCACCACCCCACAGCGCCGATTCGGCCCGGGTGATTTCTGGGTCCTGTCACAGCCGCTTCCCGCCGCTCAGCTACGCGGCACCAGCGTGCGTATCGGCAGTATCTGGATGACGCGCATCACGCTCTATGTCCGCTATGCCGATGGTGCGATTCGCCATGTCGGCGTCACGCCAAAAACCGCCCATGAGATCCTGAACCTCGGCGCCGTCCTCTCGCAACCGCTGCCGCGCCATGACGCGCCACCGGTACGTCTCCTGTGGCATGTCGAAGGCGCCACGAACCTTCGCGGCGTCATCCTGCAGCCGGCACTGGCGGATCATGGCGAGGCGGCGACGACCGAGATCGTGCGCGGCGCACTTTACGGCGCGTTTGCCGGCATGGCGATCGCGCTGATCGTCTACAATCTGGCGCTCTGGGGAGCGCTTCGCCAGTCCTTCCAGCCAATTTACTGCCTGCTCGTCCTGTGCCTTCTGGCCTATGTATCGACGTCATCAGGTGCTGCGGGCCAAGTCTTTACGGGCCTCGACAATAACGACCGCCAGCGGCTCAACATACTGTTCCTGGCCGCATCCGCCAGCACAGCACTCCTTTTCGCCCGCAGCTTTTTCGAACGCGCCGTGTTTTCGGGTTGGGTACGGCCGCTCAGCAGTGCGGTGATGGTCGGGCTGGTCGGCATGGCGGGGCTCTGGGTTATGCTCGCCCCCCGCGCGATCCATGTCCTCGATACCGGCATGTCGATCGCATATCTGGGGTTCATCGGGGTTGTGGCGATCATCCTGTGGCGCGCGTGGCGCGTCCGCAGCAATTATCTGTGGTTGTTTGCGCTTGCGTGGGGTGCACCGATCGTCATGTCCGGGCTTCGCATCGCCAGCAGCTTCGGGATGGTCGAGCCGAGCCTGCTGGTCGACAATTCGACGGTCATCGCGATGGCGATCGAGGCGCTTCTGTCGAGCACGGCGATTGCCTATCGCATCCTGTTGCTGAGCCGCGAACGCGACGCTGCGCGGGAACAGGAGATCGCGGCGCGCCTGCTCGCCGATACTGACCCGCTGACCGGCCTGCTTAATCGTCGCGCCTTCCTGGCACGCGCGATTGGCCGCCCCGGCGAGCAGACGCTGCTGATCGCCGACATCGACCATTTCAAGCGGGTCAACGAGACGATCGGTCATGATGGCGGCGACGAGGTGTTGCGGGCCTTCGCCCGTGCGCTCCGCAGCGCACTGCCAACCGATACGCTCATCGCGCGAATTGGTGGCGAGGAGTTTGCTATCCTCGTCGATGCCTCGACATCGGTTTCGCCCTGCGCAATCCGCGACCGTGTCCGCGGCCAGTCGATGCCGTACGATATCACCGTCACCGCCAGCATCGGTACATGCACCGGCCCCCTGTTGCACGACGCCGACTGGAAGACGCTCTACCGCGACGCCGACCGCGCCTTGTTCGAGGCCAAAGCGGCGGGGCGCGATCGATCGCGAAGCGCGGTCAGCCTCGTCTCGGCCGCCTGAATGCGGTGCCTGGTGCCGCGGCTTGTCAAAGCGGATTGACGACGTCAGGATGCAGCTTCCGCCGGGGGAATGACGATGCGTAATCGTAAGGCTGGCCTCGCTGTCGCAGCGCTGGTGCTGACGCTCGCAGTAATGCCGCGACCGACGGCGGATATCCGCCTCATCACGCATGACCCGTCCGACCCCGCGCCGCACAGGATGCAGGCTGCCGTCGACCTGGGGCTGATCGGCATATCGGTGCTTTACACCTGGACCGTCGACCGGTTGCGCTAGAATTCGCGGCAAACTCGGCGCGTGCCGGTCACGGCATAGCCTCCGCCGTCGACGCGTCCTTGACCCCCGTCGCGCGCCTGCTCCATAGCAGCACGCATGGAAACGCCGACCGAAGACCTCTCATTCGAAGAGGCATTGAAAGAGCTGGAGACGATCGTGGGGCAGCTCGAGCGTGGCGATACGCCGCTGCAGCAGGCGATCGAGCTTTACGAACGCGGCAACAAGCTGCGCCAGCGTTGTGCCGATCGGCTCGACGCTGCGCAGGCGCGGATCGAAGCGATCCGGCTCGATGCCGAGGGTAAGCCGGCTGGGGTTCGCCCCTTTGCGGCAGGTTGAGCCGCGCATGACGACCTTGCCGCAATCGCTGGCAGAAGCGCTCGCGGAGGTTTCCGCAGAGATCGACGCGCAGTTCGACGTCCTTCTGGCGATCCCCAAAGATCCGCGTGCGGACCTGTATCGCGCGATGCGTCATGCCGCGATCGGCGGCGGCAAGCGGCTACGCCCGTTGCTCGTTTTCGCGACCGCCAGTCTGTTTGGGGTCGACCGTGCTTGTGCGGCGCGGGTGGCCACGGCCATCGAGGCGATCCATGTCTATTCGCTGATCCATGACGATCTCCCGGCCATGGACGACGACGACATGCGTCGTGGCAAGCCGACCGTCCACAAGATGTTCAGCGAAGCATGCGCGATCCTCGCAGGTGACTGCCTTCACGCGCTGGCGTTCGAGATCCTCGCCGACCCGTCAACGCACCCCGATCCGTTCGTGCGCGCCGATCTGGTGCTCGACCTTGCCAAGGCGTCCGGCCCGACTGGCATGGCCGGCGGCCAGATGATGGATCTCGAGGCGGAGAATGCCCGGTTTGATCTCAACACTGTCACCCGGCTTCAGCAGATGAAGACCGGTGCGCTGATTTTGGCGTCCGTCGAAGCAGGCGCCATTCTTGGCAGGATTGCGCCCGAGGGCCGGGTTGGCCTGCGCGGCTATGCGCACGACCTGGGACTTGCCTTTCAAATTGCTGACGATCTGCTCGATGCCGAAGGCGATGAGACGGCGGCGGGCAAACGTCTCCGCAAGGATGCCGGTGCGGGCAAGGAGACATTCCTGTCGCTGCTCGGCGCGGAGCGCGCGCGTGAACAGGCCCGCATGCTTGTCGAGCAGGCGATCGCGCATCTGCACAGCTATGGCCGCGAGGCCGATCTGCTCCGCGAGATCGCACGCTTCGTGCTTGATCGCGACCGCTGACCTCTTCCGGAGACACCGACCATGACGGCAAGCCAAGAGACCGTAAGGGTCGGTGTTTACCCGGGTACGTTCGACCCGATCACGCTAGGCCATATGGACATCATCCGGCGTGGCGCGAAGCTCGTCGACCGGCTGGTCGTCGGCGTCACGACGAACGCCTCCAAATCGCCGATGTTCACGATCGAGGAACGCATGGCGATGGTGAGGCGTGAGGTAGACGGCGTGGCCGGCGAGATCCACGTGGTCGCGTTCGACTCATTGTTGATGGATTTTGCCGAGCGCGAAGGGGCAAAGGTCATCGTCCGCGGTCTGCGTGCCGTCGCCGACTTCGAATATGAATATCAGATGGCGGGGATGAACCAGCAGATCAATCCGCGGGTCGAGACGGTGTTCCTGATGGCGGATGTCGCGCTGCAGCCGATTGCGAGCAAGCTGGTCAAGGAAATCGCGCTCTTCGGCGGGGACATAGCCAAATTCGTGCCGCCTGCCGTCAGTGAAGAGGTCATTGCCCGCGTCAATCAGATCGGCCGCAAGGGAAGTTGACGCGCGCGGGACGCCAGTCGGCAGACGATGTTCAGTTTGGCGCAAGCACGGATTTGTTCTAAGCGGCGGGCTTCAAGGTCGGCCCCGGCCTCATGGCCAATGCGAGTAGGGATTTGATGCGCTTTTTCGCCGGTATGTTTGCGATCCTCGGGTGCCTCGTCGCGGCGCCTGCGTCCGCCCAGATCATCGATCCCGCCGTTGCCGGACGCGCTACCCCGCCGTTGACGACGGACACGCAGAACCTGCTGCTGCTTGACCTGTCGACGGGGGGCCGGGTCACGATCTGGCTTCGTCCCGACGTCGCCCCTTTGATGGTCGAGCGCATCAAAACCCTGACCCGGCAGCATTTCTACGACGGCCTGGCGTTTCACCGGGTGATCGACGGGTTCATGGCACAGGGCGGCGATCCAAAGGGTGACGGTACCGGTGGCTCACCCCTGCCCGACGTGAAGGCCGAGTTCAATTATCTGCCGCACGTTCGCGGCGCGGTGTCCGCGGCGCGTTCGGAAAAGGAAGACAGCGCGAACAGCCAGTTCTTCATCGTCTTTCAGCCGCGCCTCAGCCTCGACAAGAAATATACCGTGTTCGGCCGGGTGATCGACGGCATGCAATATGTCGACGCCATTGAGCGCGGCGAGCCGCCGGCAAACCCCTCGCGTATCCTGCACGCCTATATCGCTGCGGACAGCCCACCGGCCTATGTCGCCGCGCCCGTTACCCCGCCACCGGCACTGGGCGTGCCTGTAACCCTGCCGGGGACCGGCAGCAGCAAGTCGAGGCCAGCACCGGCGGTCGTTGCAAAGCCCAAGCTTGCCAAGAAGGCCCCCGCGAAGAAGTGAGAATCCGTTGAACGTCGACCTTTTCGACTTCGACCTGCCGACCGACCGTATCGCACTCCGGCCCGAAACGCCGCGCGATGCCGCACGGCTGTTGGTCTTAGACGGGGATGCAACACGCGACCTGCGCGTCACGGATCTGGCTGGACAGCTGCGTCGCGGCGACCTGCTGGTGTTCAACGACACGCGGGTCATTCCGGCGCAGCTCGAAGGGCGTCGTGCTGGGATCGAGCAGGACGGGCAGCTCTCGTCCGGGGCGAAGATCGGGGCGACGCTGCACAAGCGCGAGGGGCCGCGGCGCTGGCGCGCCTTCATTCGAAATGCGCGCCGTCTGCGCGATGGGGATCCGATCGATTTTGGCAACGGCGTCGTCGCCCGGGCGGTCGACCGGGCAGAAGACGGCAGCTACGCGCTCGAATTCGCAGGCGACGAACCGATCGAACTGCTGCTCGATCGCGCGGGGCGAATGCCCTTGCCTCCCTATATCGCGGCGAAGCGCCCGACGGACGCGCGCGACGCCGAGGATTACCAGACAATGTTCGCCGCCGAGCCCGGCGCGGTCGCGGCGCCGACCGCGGCGCTGCACTTCACCCCATCGGTGATGGCGGCGCTCGAGGCTGCGGGCATCGGGAAGGCAACGCTGACGCTGCACGTCGGTGCGGGCACGTTCCTGCCGATGAAGGTGGACGATACCGACGATCACCAGATGCATGCCGAATGGGGCCGGATCGATGCCACCACGGCGGACCAGCTGAATGCGGTGCGCGCCGCCGGCGGCCGGGTGATCGCGGTCGGCACGACATCGCTGCGACTGATCGAGAGCGCGACCGGTGACGACGGCATCATCCGCCCGTTTGAGGGCGACACGGCGATCTTCATCACGCCGGGCTACCGCTTCAAGGGGATCGATGGCCTGATGACCAATTTCCACCTTCCGCGATCGACGTTGTTCATGCTGGTATCGGCGCTGATGGGACGCGAGCGGATGCAGGCCGGCTATGCGCATGCAATTGCGGCCAAGTATCGCTTCTACAGCTATGGCGATGCCAGCCTGCTGCTGCCATGACCGGCCCATGTTGATCCCGTTGATCCTGGCTTTGCAGGTCGTGCCTTCCGCTGGGGTCGCGCAACCGCCCGCAACGATCTTTGCCGAACCGGCCGCAATGCTGGTCGCCGCCTGCGATGGGGATCGCGACGCGCGCGTGACCAGGCCCGAACTCGACACTTGCCTCGCGCGGAGCTTTGCGGGCGCCGAGGGCAGCACGACGGGCAAGATCGGCTATATCGCCTATGCCGACTGGTCGCTGAAATGGCTTGGCGATCGCAACGCCCTGCCCAGTCCCTTCGAAGTCGATCGCGACGGCGATAACGCGATCACCCTTGCCGAGCTTCAGGCCCGATTTGCGCAGTTCTTTCTCCGCTTCGACCGCAACCGGGACGGTGTGCTCGTGCGCGAGGAGCTGCTCACGATCAGAAGCTTCGCCCCCAACGCCCCACCGCGCGGCAAGCGCCGTTAATGGATCATCCCGTGTCCCTTCGTTTCGACTTCACCATTTCTGCCACCGATGGCGCAGCACGCACGGGCCAGATCGCGATGCAGCGCGGCGTGATCCGTACCCCCGCCTTCATGCCGGTCGGCACCGCCGCGACGGTCAAGGCGATGAAGCCCGACGACGTGGCGGCCGCGGGGGCCGACATCATCCTCGGCAACACCTATCATCTCATGCTGCGTCCCGGAGCGGAACGTGTCGCGCGACTGGGCGGGCTTCACGGCTTCATGGGCTGGTCGAAGCCGATCCTGACCGACTCGGGTGGGTATCAGGTGATGAGCCTCGCGGATCTTACCAAGCGGTCCGAGGAAGGGGTGTCGTTCAAATCGCATCTCGATGGCACCCGCCACCTGCTCAGCCCCGAACGGTCGATCGAGATCCAACGATTATTGGGGTCGAACATCGTCATGGCGTTCGACGAGCTTGTCCCGACGACCTCGACGCGTGAAGTTCAGGCCGCGGCCATGGAACGATCGATGCGCTGGGCGAAGCGATCGCGCGACGCCTTCGATGCAGGCGGTGCCCATGCGGAGAACAACGCGATCTTCGGAATCCAGCAAGGCGCGCTGAATGAGTCGTTCCGCAAATCGTCGGCGGACGCGCTGATCGATATCGGCTTCGATGGCTATGCGGTCGGCGGATTGGCGGTCGGCGAAGGACAGGAGGCGATGTTCGGATGCCTGGATTTCGCCCCCGGACAATTGCCCGCCGACAAACCCCGCTATCTGATGGGCGTCGGCAAGCCTGACGATATCGTGGGCGCTGTCGAGCGCGGAATCGACATGTTCGATTGCGTCATGCCGACCCGGTCAGGGCGAACCGGCCAGGCGTTCACGCGCAAGGGGCCGATCAACATCCGCAACGCCCGGTTTGCCGAGGACCAGTCGCCGCTGGCGGCCGACTGTGCCTGCCCGGTCTGCGCCACCTGGAGCCGGGCCTATCTGCATCATCTCGTCCGCGCGGGCGAGATGCTGGGCGCGATGTTGATGACCGAACACAATATCTGGTTCTACGAAACGCTGATGGCAGATCTGCGCGCTGCGATCGCCGCCGGTACATTGACGAAGTTCGCAAATGATTTCCGAGCGGAGTATGGTCGGAAATCGAGTTAGGAGAGTGACGTGACCGACCCCATCACAACGGCTGCCGACGACGATACCCCCAACGAAATCCTCGCCGCAGCCAAGGAAGCAAAGCTTCACGCCGAAGCCGCAGCAAAGGCGACCGTCGAGAAGGCGAAGACCTGGCCGCTTGCAAAGATCGGGCTTGGCGTCGGCATAGGATCTGCCGCCATCGCCGGCGCGGTGCTTTTTAACCGCTCGCGTACCCAGAAGTAAGGACACAGATGCGCCTCCTCCGCTACGCCTTGCTGCTTGGTGCAGCCTGTTGTCCTGCAGCGGTGGTGGCGCAGTCCGCCCCCCCCAAATCTACATCGAACGTGTCGGTAAAACCGCTCGCCTTCACCGAACGCGTGCTGGCCAACGGTTTGCGTGTCTACGCCATCCGGGACACGGCGACACCCAACGTTTCGGTCCAGGTCTGGTATGACGTCGGGTCCAAGGACGATCCCAAGGGCCGGTCCGGCTTTGCCCATATGTTTGAACATCTGATGTTCAAATCGACCCGCAATCTGGTGTCTGAACAGATGGACCGGCTGACCGAAGATGTTGGCGGGTATAACAATGCCTCGACCAACGACGACTATACGAATTATTACGAGGTGGTTCCGGCCAATCACCTGCAGCGTCTGCTGTTTGCAGAGGCCGACCGGATGGCGAGCCTTGTGGTCGAACCTAAAAGCTTCGCGTCTGAACGCGACGTCGTGAAGGAGGAGCTTCGCCAGAGCACCCTTGCCCGGCCCTATGGCAAGCTGTTCTCGCTCTATTATCCCGCGCTTGCCTATGCACGACATCCCTATGCACGTGGTACGATCGGCAGCCTGGAAAATCTCGAAGCCGCCGGCATCGACGACGTCCGCGCCTTTCATGCAACCTATTACCGACCCGACAATGCGGTTCTGGTCGTCTCGGGCAACTTCGAGCCGGCACAGCTCGATCGCTGGATCGACACCTACTTCGCCCCCATCAAGAAGCCGAGCGGGGAAATTCCTCGGGTAACGGTCGCCGAGCCGGCCCGTACCCAAGCCGTGACGCGTACCGTCTACGAGCCCAACACGCCGCTCCCCGCGGTGCTGATCAGCTATCATATCCCGGCGGACCGCGCTGCCGACATCCCTGCGCTCAGTCTCCTGAAAGCGATATTGTCGGAGGGCGAAAGCTCGCGGCTCTACGAAAGCGTCGTCTACCGCGACCAACTTGCGCAGTCCGCCGACGCCATGATCGACAGCAAGCAGTCGACCGGCAATCTGGTCGTCTACGCCATCATGGCCGGGGGCAAGAGCGTCGACGCGGGTGAAGCCGCGCTCAAGCGAGAAATCGCACGGCTGCGCGATGCCCCCGTCACGCCTGCCGAACTGGCCGAGGCGAAGAACGAAATTCTGACAGCGTCGATCATCGCCCGGGAAACCGCCGAAGGAAAGGCGAGCACCCTTGCGTCATCGGTGATCGTGGATGGTGATCCGCGCGCCGCAGACCGCCAGCTCGCGGCCATTGCGCAGGTCACGGCCGCAGATATCCAGCGCGTCGCACGGACCTATCTGGCTGACGCGCAATCCGCGACGATCCGGTATCTTCCGCTCGATGCCAAGCCGGCCGCGACGCGGGTCGCGACGATCGATGTGGCTCCCAGCGTCCACGTCGCCGATCTTAAGGCGCCCGCCAACGTCGAGATCGTTACCCCCGCCGCCGAAGGACAGCGCGTCCTTGCCCCCGCCCCCGGTACACCGATTTCGCCGACCCTGCCCCAGCCGATCTCGACGCAGCTCGCCAATGGCATGCGGCTTATCACCGTAGAGCGGCACGATCTGCCGATCGTCACCGCCTATCTCGTTACCGGTGGCGGCGCGGCAACCGATCCTGCCAATCAAGCAGGCGTCAGCAGCTTGGCGGCCGAGTTGCTGACCAAAGGCACGCGCACGCGAACGGCCACGCAGATAGCACGGGAGATCGAAGGCCTTGGCGGATCGATCGGCAGCGATGCAGGCAGCGACGGTGCCTCCGTCGACGTCACGGTGAAGGCTGATCAGCTTGCCCCCGCGCTGTCGATCCTCGCCGACGTGGCGATGCACCCTGCATTCGCGCCCGACGAAATCGAACGGGCACGGACGCAGCAGGTCGACGCAGTATCACTCGCGCTCAAGAATCCGGCGCAGCTGGCCGCACTGGTCGCCGATCGGGCGGTTCTAGGCACGTCTGCCTATGGCGCGCCGGTCGGCGGAACGCCGATCTCGTTGAAGGCGATCACCCGGGCCGACATCACCGCGGCCTATGCGCGCAGCTTCAGCCCCGATCAGGCTACGCTCATCATGGTCGGCGACGTCACCGCGGCGCAGGCGAAGACGCTGGCCGACGCCCAATTCGGCCCTTGGAAGAAGACCGGCGCGGCGACGACACCCGGCATGCCGATCGATTACCCGGCGCCTCGCGTGATCGTCGTCGACATGCCCGATGCGGGCCAGGCTGGCGTCGTCGTCGCCCGGCCGGCGATCGCGCGCACCGACCCCCGCTATTATTCGCTGGCGGTAGCGAACACCGTACTTGGCGGAGGCTTTTCTTCACGGCTGAACCAGGAAATCCGGATCAAGCGCGGTCTGGCCTATGGCGCCGGCAGCACGCTGGACGCGGGGAAGACACAGGGAACGATTGCCGCGCGGACACAGACCAAGAACCCTACCGCAACGGAAGTGGTCTCGCTGATCGCAACTGAACTGGCGGGCATGGGCAAGGCGCCCGTATCCCCGGGTGAACTGGAAACGCGCAAGGCGGTACTTGTTGGGAATTTCGGGCGCGGGATCGAGACGACGTCCGGCGTTGCGGGAATTTTGGGATCTTATGTCCAGAACGGCGTCAGCGTCGATGAACTGCAGCAGTTTACGGCAAAGGTTGGCGCAGTTGATTCCGCGTCGGTCCAAACCGCAGCCGCGGCGCTGCTCGATCCCAAAAAGGCCAGTATTGTGGTTGTCGGCGATGCCAGGCAGTTCGCCCCCTCGCTCCGTCAAGCCTACCCGCAGACCGAGCTGATCCCCGAGGCTGCGTTAAAGCTCGATACCGCCGCACTTAAATGACTCTCGTCGGGACACACGCGGGCATTCGGTAGCGGAACGATAGGGTTTCCTGCAATATGGCTGGCCGTCTTTGATGACGGTGGCGCAAGGATAGCGGGATTTTGAACACGACGCGCTGGGCCTCCCGGTCATCGAGACGGCGATGGTTGCCGGTGGCCATATCCGGCGTGATCGCGTCGACCGCGCTGTTTGCGCACGCAGCGTTCCGTGACGCGCCAAGGGATGCCGGGACACCTTTGCGTGGCGGCAATGGCGAGGGGCGCCATAGCAATGCTCTTGAGAGCATTCCCAGGGACTTTGGGGCTCCCGTCCCCGGAGTGACGGGAACGACCGCCCTCCCCAAGGTGCCCAGATCCGTTAATGTTCCTACGAGGGATACCGGCGTCATGTCAGGACGTCCCTTTTCGATGACGGGGACGAGTGCCGCGGACAGGGCGCGGGCGTTGTTCTGCCTGACGATGGCAATCTATTACGAGGCCGCGTCCGAGCCTGATGCCGGGCAACGCGCGGTCGCGCAGGTCATTCTCAATCGTGTCCGCCATCCCGCCTTCCCGGCAAGCGTCTGCGGCGTGGTCTATCAGGGGCCGCATTCGGGCGGGGCACCGACTGCATGTCAGTTTAGCTTTGCCTGTGACGGTGCCACCGCGCACGCGCCGGCCAGGTTTGCCTGGGTCCGGGCTGAGCGGAATGCGGCGATGGCTTTGGCGGGCTATGTCTACACTCCGGTCGGACTGGCAACGCATTATCATACCTATGCCGTCACGCCGCCCTGGAGCCGTAGTCTGGTGATGACGGCGGTCGTCGGTGCACATTTCTTCCACCGGTGGCGAGACTATTGGGGCACCGTTGCTGCCTTTAACCAGCACTATCTCGGTCACGAGCCCGTGCCAGGCGGGGCCACCGGGGCGGCATTTGCAGTACTCTCGACCACAGCGCTGCCTGATAGCGCGGGTGGCACCAGAGGCGATTCAGGTCCGGCTGACACCATGTCGGCGACGGTTCCAACAAGTGCGGTCGCTCGTGCGTCGACGCCAATCGAAGCGGATCGATTACCGCCCGCGCCGGAAATCCTCGACAAATGGAAGGATACAGGTGGAGTGCGCTGACGGTGCGGCGTGTAGCCACGCTCAAACGCTAAATATGGAAACGGCCGCCGATGGCGGCGGCCGTTCTAAGCCGATCTTATTCGGCGGGGATCATCGGGGTATTTGCCATGCGCTCGCCACCGGGAGGGGCAGCTTCGCGGGCGGCGCGCAACGTCTGCGTGCGCTCGGCACGGTTGGCCATGTCATCCCAGGCCTTTTCGGCACGGCGGCAGCGGTCGCGGACATTGTCGAGCGAGGCGGCATCGCCGTTGCGACGCTCTTCTTCAGCGCGGGCCCGGTAGAATTCTGGATTATCGGCCATGCTGCTGCGCTCCTGAGGAACTAGAGGAAGTAGGCGCGGCGGCCATAAGAGCCGCCGCGCCGCGACCGAAATCAGTCATCGGCGGACAAGTCCGCCGACAGCCTCAGTCGGCCGGCTGGAGGTTCACAGCCGACTGCTTGCCGCGCTTGTCGGGCTCGAGCTCGTAGGTGACGCGCTGGTTCTGGTTCAGCGTCGGCATGCCGGCGCGCTCAACCGCGGTGATGTGCACAAATGCGTCGTTGCCACCGCCATCGGGAGCGATGAAGCCATAGCCCTTGTCGGCGTTGAAGAACTTTACGGTGCCAGTGATAGCCATGCGATGGCTCCTTCTTTGTTATGGGGCAATCCGAGGTTCGGACCGCCCGATGCCGCGGAGCAGGGAAAGAAGGAGAAAGGTGCCGCAAAGCGCCAAGAACCGTCGATATGCGACTGTAGCAAATCTCCATATGGGCCAGACGACCCGAAATTGCAAATCTGGCGGTGTTTTTAGACGACCATTACCATCAGAAAGTCCTCCCGCAGCACCAAGACCGGCGGCGTAACATATCGCCGCCGGCCCCGGTCATTAGCGGCAGCGTGCCGGGGTGTTGCCGCGATCGACCGCGCGTCCGGCGAGCGCGCCGCCGGCGGCGCCGAGCACGGTGCCGAGAAGTCCCGAACCGCCGGGCGCGATCACGTTGCCGAGCACGCCGCCGGCCACGCCGCCGACGATCAGACCGGTCGTCCCGTCGTTGCGGCGGCAATAATAGCGGCCGTCATTGCCGCGATAGATGCGGTCGTTGTTCGACAGGCGGCGTTCGCGGTAGCGGCGGTCGTCGCGGTAGTAGCGGCCGGCGTCGTAGCTGCCATAGGCGGGGTCGGGCCGGTTATAGTCATAGGACCGATAGCGCGGGTCGACGCCGTAGCGGTCGCCGCCACCGCCGACGCAGCCGGCGATCAGGGTGGAGGCGGCCATAAGGCCCAGCGTCATAGCGCGCATTTCGTGTCCTTTCAGGGGTTTGTCGGTATCACCTCAATGCTCGGCGCCGGCCTTGGTTGCCGGCGCCGGCGCACTCAGTCCTGCAGACCCGCGGGAACGGTGCCGCCATTCTTGGCCAGTTCGCGCATCACGGCCTTGTGCAGCCAGATGTTCATTTCCGCGCTGCCGTCCTTGGCACCGGTATAGCCGAGCTCGGTGGCCAGTTCCTTGCGGTTGTCGAGGCTGGAGTCGAGGTCGAGCAGCTTCATCAGGTCGACGATCGAGCTGCGCCAGTTGAGGTCCGAATTCTTGCGCGACGCCATGCCCGAGAGCACCGCCTCGACATCGACCGGCTGGGTGGCGGCGGGGGCGGTCTGCGGAGTGGGCGCTGCCGGCGCCGCGGGGGCGGGCTTCGGGGCGATGGCGGCGGGGGCCGGCGCGGGTGCCGGGGCGGCGGGCTTGGGGGTGCCGAAATGGCCGCTGCCGAGCGGGCCCTTTTCGCCGAAGATGGCGGATTTGATCTTGCTGAAAATGCTCATGAAACTCTCCGTGGAAAAACTGAAATCAGGTGACCGGCAGCGTCGCGGGACGCAGCGAGTCATATTCCGCCTTGGTCGGGACCGCGGTGGGATCGGGGCGGAAGGCCTCCGGCGCGCGGTCGGCGGGGCCGGGATGCGGGCGGGCGGGGGCGAGATCGGGGGCGGCATGCTCGGCCGGATTGGCGGGCGCGCGGCGTAGCCAGGCCGCGAGCAGCGCGCCGCCCAGGCCGAGCGCGGCGACCCCCGCGGCGATCGCAGTGCGACCGAAGGTCTTGGGCTTGCGGTGCGGGTGACGCACGGGGGTTGGCATGACGAATGTCCTGGTTGTTGCGCAGCCTCAACGGCTTGCGTGCAACCCTGTTCCCGGATCGAGGCCGGGTTCGGCACCGGAACCGTCGCCGGGATCCGCCGACGCGGCGAGCTGAACCGTCAGGGCGGCGATCCGCGTCGTGACGCGCGCGAACCAGCGGTCGCGATCCTGCCGCTCCGACGCCGCGAGCGACGCGCGCGACAGATCCTGCGCCGCGTCCATCAGTTCCGCCTCGGCGGGCGTGAGCGCACGGGCATAGTCGTCGTCGCCATAGTCGCCGACCACCGCACCCGCGAACCCCGCAGGCGGCGGGAAGCGGGTGCGCCATGCGCCGGTCGCCGCGCAGCGCCAGACGGGCGGGTCGAAACCGGGCAGCGCGCCCCCGACGTCCCCCGCCTCCGCATAGTCATCGTCCTCGTCATAATCGTCGTCGTCCTCTTCCTCCGCGGCCGAATGTTGCGAATGTTGAGACGATGAAGCGGTTTCGTCGTCCCCGGCGGGAGGGGGCGCGGGGGGCGGCGGGGCGAGCGCGACCATCCCGGCGGCCTCGGCGCGCGCCCATTGCTCGCCGCTCCAGCCGGCGCGCGCGGCGGGATCGAGATCGGCGATATCGACCTCGGCCGCGGTCGCGACGCCGGTGCGGACGAGCCGGTCGGCGGCGGCGAGCGCGTAGATCGGCCCGAGATCATGCGCATCGCCGCCCGCGGCATCATCGGCGCCCCCTGCCCCGGCCCATGCCCCGGCCCCGGCCCCGCCCGTCCGCCGCGCGAGGAACAGCCCCGCGCGCGCCGCGCCCTGATCGCGCCCGACGAGATCGAGATAGGCGTCGAATTCCTGCGCGACGAGCCGCGCGGCCTTGGCATCGGCATCGGGCGCGCTCTCCGCCTGGCGATCGAGCCGGGCGAGCAGCGCGAGGCCGAGCCGGTTGTCATATTTGTGCCGGGTGATGACCGTCTCGCCGCGGACGATCGTGTCGACCGTTCCCTCGAGCGCGCGGACGAGCAGCGTCTCGGCGATCGAATCGCGCGCGACGAGCGCGGCGGCGCGCCAGCCGAGCGCGAACACCGCGCCCTTGGCGGTGCGGCGGAACGCATAGGCCGAGGTGGCGGACAGGCCGACGCGGCGCGCGGCGACATCGACCCCGTGCCCCTCGGCGAGCGCCTCGAGAAAGCGGCGCTGATTGGCGGCGGACCAGCCGTCCTGGCGGCGCGAGCCGCAGGCGGCGCCCGGTGGCATGAGGTCGAGAGCGTCGCGCGCGGGCTGGTGCGGGTCGGGGGCGTCGCCGGGCGTGTCCGGGTCGCCGGGTGCGCGGAGCGGCGCCGCGGCGGCGGGCGTGTCGAGGGGGGCGTCGTCGTCGTCCTCCGCGCCGCCGGTGACGAAGGTGGTGGGCGGCGAGGCCGTCACGGCCGTGTAGCGATCGTCCGTGCGGGGATAGCTCGCGGGGGCGCCGTCTCCGGACACGATCGCGCGGGGGACCGCCAGACCGGCGCCCGGGACGGCGGGGCCGGGCTGCACGCGCAGCCGCGCAGGCGTGCCGCCCCATCTGGGGGTGTCGGCGGTCGAGGTGATCCGCGGCTTTATGGGCTCGGGCGCGTAGAGCGCGGCATAGTCGGTGCCGGGGACCGTCGCGAAGACCGGTGCGCGGGGCGGCGTGTCGGAACGTTTGTTCACGTTTTGATCCTATCCCGAGGGGAGAGGACCGATCAGATATGCTGAAACGGGGGTAGTAGGACAGCCCCCCGGGGCGGTCATTCCGTACCTTTAGGAAGGAGTTTCGTGCAATTCGGCGGTCGGGCGGCGGTGACCACGCTGCTGATATGAGAATGCTACGCGGTTGATCCCGTGCGCTGGTCTGCTAGCATCTTTACATGACACTCAGGACGCTAATTGAACTTTCCCCGGCAGAGTTTGAGAACTTAGCCTATGACCTAATGCAGGTATCTGGATTTTCGTCGATGGTGTGGCGAACTCCTGGTGCAGATGGAGGTCGAGATATAGAGGCTTCCTACACACTCACAGATGCCAGTGGTGCCGAGACTAATCAACGGTGGTACGCTGAGTGCAAGCGCTACTCGTCGTCGATTGACTGGCCAACCGTCTTTCAAAAGCTTGCTTATGCAAACAACCATAAAGCTGATTATCTTCTGATGATCAGCACATCTAACCCATCCCCCGTGTGTGAGACAGAAATTTCTAGATGGAATTCTGATAATCACTTGCAGATCCGATTTTGGAGAGGATACCAGCTAGCATCGCGTTTGAGAACTCACGTCAACGTGGCTACACGATATGGACTTAGCGAGTCCCCCAGTGCGGCAGTTAGTCTTCAGTCGATAAGTCTTCATGGGTTAAAGTTTTCACAAGCAGCGGAGGCGAGTTATATAGCGCAACATCCAGCGGAAACTGCGCTTCATGCCGCATCGGCGATCGCCAATCTAGTCTTCCAACGAACGCAAGATATTGAACGCTATCAGAGGGCGGCATTCATTTTAACTCCCTGGCATTCAATACCGGATTGGGTAGTTCCTCGAAGCAAGATACTGATGCCGTTTGATGCAGCAGGCATTGAGGCATACATAGGAACTTTGCGACATGTAACTGCCGCCGCCGCGCTTTCGCTATCGGAATATGATGGTTGGGTACATGTAGACGCTCAGAACTCCAGATTACCAATTTCTGGTAGCGCTGCTTCGACCTTGACCGAAATTGCCCTTTGGTCGGAAATCGAACAGGTTATAACGTCTCCATCATCAGTGATGATTAGGTCAAGGGATCCACAATGAGTAGAGAAACCTCACAAGATCTCGAAGAGTCATCGTTGGATCTTGTTCTTCTTTCAAACTTTGTTCATCAGATTGTTAACCCGCTTAATGGCGTAGCAGGAACATTAGACAACATTGTTGAGAACAAGATTAAAGACGAAAAAAGAAAGGATCAGCGCCTACGGGCAGCTCGAGCACAGCTTGAACAATGCATTTCCCTAATCAGAAATTTGGCATATTTTGCTCAAGGTTTTCAAAGACTAACATCCTATGAACAAAGAGATATTCTTGTTCCTGAACAGATAATCCGATCTGCTATGTTTTTTCAAGAAGATGCCGAGCTAAAGGGTATAAGAATATCCTTGGAAGAGAGATTTATTGCAAACAGGGTTCGAGGCCATCTTGAGCTATTAAATCAGGTTTATATCAACATATTTGATAATTGCGTAAAGTATAGTCAAGTTAATACCACTGTAAACGTTAATCAATGGATACAAAGAGATTCGGGAAATCTACTTGTATCCATTAAAAGTACTATGAAAAGGCCCTTAAATCGAGCCGAACTACCAAGAATATTTGAGTTGGGATACAGGGGTATCAATGCGCGACAAGTGGTTGCCTCGGGCACGGGCATTGGGATGTACATTTGCAAAAAGATTGTTGAAGAGGTCCACGGCGGAAAGCTGGAGGTTCAACTCATAGGTGACGAACGTATTGAGTTCCTTATTAGACTTCCAAACGCATTTCCTGAATCACAAAGGATGAGGCCATGACCGACGAAGATACAAGTCTGACGGCACTTATTATCGACGACGAGCCACACAACATTCTTTGGCTTTCCGACTACCTTGAAGATGGTGGATTTACCGTCACGATGAAGACAGACGTAAATCAAGGTGTAGATGAGCTACAAAATAACTCTCATCGGATAAGCATTATCGATCTAAATATACCCGTTTTTCCACCGCTGTCAGCAGACGTCGCATCAAAGGGGGATTTATACAGTAAGTATCCGGGGCTCTACGCTGCCTGGAGGGCTCGTAATTCGGGATATAGAAATAGACAAGTCGTTGTCTATACAGTTCATCGGGACCCAGAAATTGCTGCCGAGGCCGAAAGGCTGCGGTGCACATATATTATGAAAGGTCGCCCGAAAATGCTTAAAGAGGAAATAGAGTCAATTTTATCTTATGATCCAACAAAGAAGTCCTAAACGGCAAAGCGAACGAAGAAGTACCTGCTGCCGGCCTAGTCATGACGCTGAATAGCCCCCGCCTCCACGTGGCGGTACTCTTCGCACTCGTGCGGTCTGCCACACTCTGGCTGTATTAGAAGCTTCGCTTTACCTAGCGGGTTCGATCACCTTCTTCTCCAGCAACGGCGCCAGATACTTGCCCGTGAAGCTGCCCTTGGCCTTGGCAACCTTTTCCGGCGTGCCTTCGGCGACGATCTCGCCGCCCTTGACGCCTCCCTCCGGCCCCAGGTCGAGGACCCAGTCGGCGGTCTTGATGACGTCGAGATTATGCTCGATCACGACGACGGTGTTGCCCTGCTCGACGAGCGCGTGGAGGACTTCGAGGAGTTTGCGGACGTCCTCGAAATGCAGGCCGGTGGTGGGCTCGTCGAGGATGTAGAGCGTGTTGCCGGTCGCGCGGCGCGAGAGTTCCTTGGCGAGCTTGACGCGCTGCGCCTCGCCGCCCGAGAGCGTCGTCGCCTGCTGGCCGACCTTGACGTAGCCGAGACCGACCTCGACCAGCATCGCCATCTTGTCGCGGATCGGGGGGACCGCCTTGAAGAACTCGGCGGCGTCCTCGACGGTCATGTCGAGCACGTCGGCGATGCTGTGGCCCTTGAACTTCACCTCGAGCGTCTCGCGATTGTAGCGCGCGCCGTGGCAGACATCGCACTGCACATAGACGTCGGGGAGGAAGTGCATCTCGATCTTGAGCACGCCGTCGCCCTGGCACGCCTCGCAGCGGCCGCCCTTGACGTTGAAGCTGAACCGGCCGGGCTTGTAGCCGCGCGCCTGGGCTTCGGGGAGGCCCGCGAACCAGTCGCGGATCTGCGTGAAGCTGCCGGTA
This sequence comes from Sphingomonas sp. CFBP9019, assembly GCF_034045155.1. NCBI lineage: Bacteria > Pseudomonadati > Pseudomonadota > Alphaproteobacteria > Sphingomonadales > Sphingomonadaceae > Sphingomonas > Sphingomonas sp. CFBP9019. Next base: position 600,224 of record NZ_JAXCWK010000003.1, read on the forward strand.
TAGGTGGCGGGGTTGCTGCGCGGGGTGCGGCCGATCGGCGACTGATCGATGTCGATGACCTTGTCGAGATATTGCAGGCCGGTGATCTTGTCGTGCTTGCCCTGGACGATGCGCGCGCCGTTGAGCTCGCGCGCGGCGGCGGCGTAGAGCGTGTCGATCGTGAAGCTCGACTTGCCCGACCCCGAGACGCCGGTGACGCAGGTGAAGGTGCCGAGCGGGATGCTCGCGGTGACGCCCGTCAGGTTGTTCGCGGTGGCGTTGTGGACGGTGAGCTTCTTGCCGTTGCCCTTGCGCCGCGTGGCGGGCACCGGCACTTCGCGTGTGCCGTTGAGATAGTCGGCGGTGATGCTGCCCTTCGACTTCAGGATCTGTTTCAGCGTGCCCTGCGCGACGACCTGGCCGCCGCGGACGCCCGCGCCGGGGCCCATGTCGATGATGTAATCGGCGGTGCGGATCGCGTCCTCGTCATGCTCGACGACGAGCACGGTGTTGCCGAGATCGCGCAGACGGCGCAGCGTCTTGAGGAGCATGTCGTTGTCGCGCTGGTGCAGGCCGATGCTGGGCTCGTCGAGGACGTAGAGCACGCCCGACAGCCCGCTGCCGATCTGCGACGCGAGGCGGATGCGCTGGCTCTCGCCGCCGCTCAGGGTTCCCGAGGTGCGGTCGAGGTTGAGATAGTCGAGGCCGACATTGTTGAGGAAGCCGAGGCGCTCGACGATTTCTTTCAGGATGCGCTCGGCGATCGCGTTCTGCTGGTCGCCCAAGTGCTGCGGCATGTCGGTGAAGAACTGGAGCGCATCGACGACCGAGAGGTGCGTCGCGTAGCTGATGTCCTCCATCGCGATCTTGACCGCGAGCGCCTCGGGTTTCAGGCGCGCGCCGGCGCAGACCTCGCACGGGGCGGCAGACTGGTATTTGTTCAGCTCCTCGCGCATCCACGCGCTCTCGGTCTGGAGCAGGCGGCGGTTGAGGTTGCCGATGACACCCTCGAACGGCTTGGAGACGTCGTATTTCTTCTTGCCGTCGATGAAGGTGAGCGTGACGGGCTTGCCCTTCGAGCCGTGCAGGATGACGCGCTGGACCTCCTCGGGGAGCTCGCCCCAGGGGGTCTCGATGTCGAACTTGTATTCGCGCGCGAGGCTGCCGAGGACCTGCATGTAATAGGGCGAGGGCGGGTTGGATTTCGCCCAGGGGACGACCGCGCCCTTCTTGATGCTGAGCATGTGGTTGGGGACGACGAGGTCCTCGTCGAACAGCAGCTTCTCGCCGAGGCCGTCACAGGCCGGGCACGCGCCTTGCGGGGCATTGAACGAGAAGAGGCGCGGCTCGATCTCGGAGATGGTGAAGCCGCTGACCGGGCAGGCGAACTTCTCGCTGAAGACGATGCGGCCGTCGGGGGCGTTGCTGCCGAGGATTTCGGACTTGGGCGTGTGCGGCTCGACCGGGTCGGCGGGGTCGACATAGGCGAGGCCCTCGGCGAGCTTCAGCGCGGTTTCGAACGATTCCGCGAGGCGCGTGGCGATCTCGCCGCCGACGACGAGGCGGTCGACGACGACCTCGATGTCGTGCTTGTACTTCTTGTCGAGCGCGGGCGCCTCGTCGATGTCGTGGATCGTGCCGTCGATGCGGACGCGGGTGAAGCCCGCCTTCTGCCACTCGGCGAGTTCCTTGCGATACTCGCCCTTGCGGCCGCGGACGACGGGGGCGAGCAGGTACAGCCGCGTGCCCTCGGGGAGCGCCATGACGCGGTCGACCATCTGGCTGACGGTCTGCGCGGCGATCGGCTCACCGGTCGCGGGCGAGTACGGGATGCCGACGCGCGCCCAGAGGAGGCGCATATAGTCGTAGATCTCGGTGACGGTCGCGACGGTCGAGCGCGGGTTGCGGCTCGTCGTCTTCTGCTCGATCGAGATCGCGGGGCTGAGCCCTTCAATATGGTCGACATCGGGCTTCTGCATCAGTTCGAGGAACTGGCGGGCATAGGCGGACAGGCTCTCGACGTAGCGGCGCTGACCCTCGGCATAGATGGTGTCGAACGCGAGGCTCGACTTGCCCGAGCCGGACAGCCCGGTGATCACCGTCAGCGTGTCGCGGGGGATGTCGATGTCGACGTCCTTGAGATTGTGTTCACGCGCGCCGCGTACGGAAATCTTGGTCAGCATAGGAAAGTCTGTTCCACATTTGTTCGGACGCGACAAGCCCGGGAGGGCGCCGGGCGGGTGCTCGCAAAGATGGGTAACGCCGAACCATTGTCCAAGGTGCCGACGATAGTTACATAGTGTATTGTTAGTACAATACAGTGCTGGAGACCGAGATGGGCAAGAAGAAGGAGCGTCGCGAACGCGAGGCGCGCGAGCGCGAGGCCGAGACGGGCGCGACGAAAGGCGAGGGTTTCGAGGCGCGCTGTTCCGCCAAGGCGGGCAAGCATGGCGGCGCGGCACCGTTCGCGGGGATCGCGGCGGCGCTGACGCGGCAGATGGGCACGCCCGCGGGACGCCAGGTGATCGCGGCCGGGCTGATGATGGCGGCGATCGCGATCACGGCGAAGGATATGCGCGGTGCGACGCCGCCACCTGCATCGCCCGAGCCGCCTAAGCCGCCCAAGCCGCCCGAATCCTCGGCCGAGGCTTCGCCGGAGGCTCCGGGCGCGTCGACGGCGGGCAGCGGGCCGTTCGCGGGCGAGACGCCGGAACCGCCCAAGAGCGACGCTGCTGCGCTGCCGCCCGAATTCGCGAAGGTGATCGACTCGTTCGCATCAGGCCTGGAACGCTTCGCGGCGAACTTCGCCAAGCCGCCAAAGGGCTGACTTCCCACGATCCTCCCCCGCAAGGGGGAGGATTCTGTGCTCAGCGCGGCGTCGCGGGCGTCGCAGGCGGCACCGGGACCAGTTCGTAGAGATCGAGGATCGCGCCCTGCCCCGCGCGCGTCATCACGAGGCGCCAGCGCAGCGGGCCGACGCGTTCGACGACGCCCGCGACGTCGCGTGCCGGGTTGGTGCCATAGGGCGGCGCGACCTGCGCGGGCGTGGTGCGGACGGTGCCGAGGAACACCTGCCGCCGGTCGGTGTCGGGGTGCAGCCAGCCACCGGGCAGCGTCGTGCCGGTCTGCTTGGTGAAGGAGAGCCCCGCGCCGTCGCCGTCGACATAGCAGAAATCGGGCGCGAAGCTCGCATAGCCCGCCCGCCCGCCGAGCCGGACCAGCCGGCAGCGATAGGAGCCGGGCGACAGCGCGGGAAGGTCGAGTGCGCCTGCGGGATCGAGCAGCGCACCCTCGGCCGCGATCCGCCCCGCCAGCCGTCTGGGCACCGCGGCGCGCGCGCGCGTCCAGTTGTCGCCGAGCGCCGCGAGCCGGGCGCGGTCGTCGGGCGTCGCGATCGTCGTCCAGTTTGGGGCGGCCGGTGCGGGGTCCGCCGCAACGGCCGGGGCCTTGCCCGCGCTACCGCCCCGGGGCTGCGTCGCGCAGCCGGCGAGACAGGCCGTTCCTACCGCCAGGATCATCAACGCACGCACGGGCAGGCTCCTTGCACGGCCGGTCGCGACGATGGCGTCGCCGCGGCGTGGAGACGAGTGGCTATGCCGGGCTGGTAAACGGATTGCTAACAACTGCACTAATCTGGCTCAGTTTCGACCCGAGGTGAGGGCTGGATGCGGTGAGGTGCGGGTGAGCGGTTGGTGGAGGTTGGCAGGGTACGAGGCAACCCCCTGCCTGTCGTCATTTCGGCCCGAACCGGGACTCAGCGCCGCGGGTGCCTGCGCTTGGGGCTCTGGGTCCCGGCTTTCGCCGGGATGACGGGAGGGGTGTGGGTCGTCGCGGGGGCGGGAGCGATTTTGTGGCGCCTCCCCTTCCCGTCATCCCGGCGGACGCCGGGACCCATGGCCGCGGACAGGGTTATGGCAGCACGGGATCGCCGGGTCCGCCGTAACCATGGGTCCCGGCGTTCGCCGGGATGACGGATGGGGTGCGGGTCGTTGCGGGTTTGCCTGCCGCTACGGCCCGGCGATCGATGGCGAGAGACATGTTGCGCCCACCCGGTGCCGTCATCCCGGGCTCGACCCAGGATCCAGAGCCGCAGGGGGTTACGCTTGCAGCTCTGGATCCTGGCTTTCGCCAGGATGACGGGGGGGGGCGGGTTGTGGCGGGTGCGGGAGCGATTTTGTGGCGCCTCCCCTTCCCGTCATCCCGGCGGACGCCGGGACCCATGGTCGCGGGCCGGGTTATGACGACGCCGTATCGCCGGGTTCGCCGTGACCGTGGGTGCCGGCTTTCGCCGGGATGACGGAGGGGGGTGCGGTCGCTCATGGGGTTTGGGCTTGAGAGCGGGTATGTTTCGCGCGCGATCGGGAGACGTGGAGAGGGCGCCGGTGGGGTTTCCACCGACGCCCTTCCGAAACGCAGCTTGGAGCGGGCTTGGCCGGACAGGGGCTAAGCCCCTGTCGTCGGACGGCGCTGGAGCGCCGCCGGCCGGTCCGACCGCCGGGTGCTCGGCCGTAGCTTGCGCTACGGCCCTCGCGCGGTCGGACTCAGATGTGGATCGGCTTGCCCTGTACGGCCATCGCCGCTTCCTTCAGCGCCTCGGCATGCGTCGGATGCGCGTGGCAGGTGTAGGCGATGTCTTCGCTGGTCGCGCCGAATTCCATCGCGATGGCGGCTTCGGCGATCAGCGTGCCGGCGAGGCTCGAGACGATCCAGACGCCCAGCACGCGGTCGGTCTTCGCGTCGGCGATGACCTTGACGAAGCCGTCGGTGTCGCGGTTGGTCTTGGCGCGGCTGTTGGCGGCGAAGGGGAACTTGCCGACCTTGATGCCACCCGATTCGGCGGTCATGTCCTTCGCGGCTTCCTCGGTGAGGCCGACGCCGGCGATTTCGGGCATCGTGTAGACGACGGACGGGATGACGTCCTCGTTGACGATGCCGGTCTGGCCGGCGATGTTCTCGGCCACCGCGACGCCCTCGTCCTCGGCCTTGTGCGCGAGCATCAGGCCGGGGACGCAGTCGCCGATCGCCCACACGCCGTCGACCTTGGTCTTGAAGCTGTGGTCGGTCTCGATCTGACCGCGCTTGTTGAGCTCGAGGCCGATGGCTTCGAGATTGAGGCCGTCGACGTTCGCCTTGCGGCCGATCGAGACGAGCACTGCGTCGGCGGTCATCGTCTCGGACGCGCCGCCGGCAGCGGGCTCGACGGTGACGGTCGCGACACCGTTGTCGACGGTCACACCGGTGACCTTGGTCGAGAGCTTCAGCTCCATGCCCTGCTTCTTGAAGAGCTTGGCGCTCTCGCGGCGGACTTCGCCGTCGAAGCCGGGGAGGATCTGGTCGACGAATTCGACGACCGTGACCTTCGCGCCGAGGCGACGCCAGACGCTGCCCAGTTCGAGACCGATCACGCCGCCGCCGATGACGACCATGTGCTCGGGCACCTTGGGGAGCGCGAGCGCGCCGGTCGAGTCGACGACCGTGGTCTGGTCGACCTCGACGCCGGGGAGCGGCATCACGCTCGAGCCGGTGGCGATGACGATGTTCTTGGCGGTGACCGTCTGGCCCGCGACGTCGACGGTGTGCGCGTCCTGGAACGCGGCCTTGCCCTTCAGCCAGGTCACCTTGTTCTTCTTGAACAGGAATTCGACGCCGCCGGTCAGTTCCTTGACGGCCTTGGCCTTTTCGGCGTGCATCTGGTCGAGGTTGAGCGTGACGCCGGTGAACTCGACGCCGAACTTGGTCATGTGACCGGCCTTGGCCTCCTCGTACAGCTCGGAGGCATGCAGCAGCGCCTTGGACGGGATGCAGCCGACGTTGAGGCAGGTGCCGCCGAGCGTATCGCGGCTCTCGGCGCAGGCGGTGCGCAGCCCGAGCTGTGCGGCGCGGATCGCGGCGACGTAGCCGCCGGGGCCTGCGCCGATTACGAGGACGTCATAGTCATAGTCAGCCATTGTCGCTTCTCTCTTACTTCCCCGGCGCAGGCCGGGGCCCAGTTGGGAGATATATGGGGAGGGCGAGGCGCTTCGTCACCGCGGCCTTCCCCACTGGGCCCCGGCCTGCGCCGGGGTGGTTAGATATTTACAGGTCGATCAGGATGCGCGTCGGGTCTTCGATCGCGTTCTTGAGCGCGACGAGGAACGTCACGGCTTCGCGGCCGTCGATCAGGCGGTGATCGTAGCTGAGCGCGAGATACATCATCGGGCGGATGACGATCTGGCCGTTCACGACGACCGGGCGCTCCTCGATGCGGTGGAGGCCGAGGACCGCGGACTGGGGCGGGTTGATGATCGGGGTCGACATCAGCGAACCGAACACGCCGCCGTTCGAGATGGTGAAGGTGCCGCCCTTCATCTCGTCCATCTTGAGCGCGCCGTCCTTGGCGCGCTTGCCGAAGTCGCCGATCGTCTTCTCGATCGTCGCGACCGACATCTGGTCGGCATCGCGGATCACGGGGACGACGAGGCCGCCCGGCGACGAGACCGCGACCGAGATGTCGGCGTAATCGTGATAGACGATGTCGTCGCCGTCGATCGATGCGTTGACCGACGGGATGTCGCGCAGCGCCATGGTCGCGGCCTTCACGAAGAAGCCCATGAAGCCGAGGCGGACGCCGTGCTTCTTCTCGAACAGATCCTTGTACTTGGCGCGCGCCTCGATCACCGCGGTCATGTCGACGTCGTTGAACGTCGTCAGCATCGCGGCGGTGTTCTGCGCTTCCTTGAGGCGCTTGGCGATCGTCTGGCGCAGGCGCGTCATGCGGACGCGCTCTTCACCGCGGCCCGAGGCTGCGGGCGCTGCGGCCGGTGCGGGCGCAGGTGCTGCGGCCGGAGCGGGCTTGCTCGAGGCGGCGGCGGTCACGTCTTCCTTGGTGATGCGACCGTCACGGCCGGTGCCCTTGACGGTGCCGGGGTCGACGCCGTGCTCGAGCACCGCGCGGCGGACCGACGGCGAGAGGGCTGCGGGCGAGTCGCTGGTGCCGGCGCCGGGCTGGTCGCCATAGCCTGCGCCGGACTCGTCCTTGGCGGGTGCCGCGGGCGTTGCGGTCGCGGCGGGCTCGGGGGCCTTGGCAGGCGCAGCGGCGGCGCCGTCGCCCGAGTCGATCGTGGCGAGCATCGCGCCGACCTGGACCGTGTCGCCGACTGCGACCGCGTGCTGGCCCATGACGCCGGCGACCGGCGAGGGCACCTCGACCGAGACCTTGTCGGTCTCGAGGCTGGCGATGGGCTCGTCGACGGCGACGGGATCGCCGGGCTGCTTCAGCCACTCGCCGAGGGTGGCTTCGGTGATCGATTCACCCAGGACGGGGACGGTGACTTCGGTTGCCATTTTCTCGGTTCCTCCACCCCGGCGTAGGCCGGGGTCCAGTTACGAAACGCTGATTGGCCGGCGTTTCGCTCAATTATATCTACCATCCCAACTGGGCCCCGGCCTTCGCCGGGGTGGTAGAAGACAGTTTAGTTCGCGCGGGTGCGGCGGATTTCGTCGCGGACGCTGTGGCCGAGCGCGTCGGCGACGAGCGCGCCCTGCTCGGCCTGGTGACGCTTCATCAGGCCGGTCGCGGGCGAGGCCGAGGCGCTGCGCCCGGCGTAGCGCGCACGCTTGACCGGCGAATTCACGCTGGCCAGCGCCTCCTCGATCAGCGGCTCGACAAAGAACCAATAGCCGTTGTTCTTCGGCTCTTCCTGCGCCCAGACGATCTCTTCCAGGTTCGGCATCTTCGCGACGCGCTCGGCGATCGGGTTGCCGGGGAAGGGATAGAGCTGTTCGACGCGGACGATCTGCGTGTCGGTGTCGCCCGCCGCATCGCGCGCCTCGATCAGGTCATAGGCGACCTTGCCGGTGCACAGGACGAGACGCTTGGTATCGACGTCGGCCGCACCGTTGGTGTCGGACAGGAGGCGACGGAAGTGGCTGTCACCCTGGAAGTCCTCGGCGTTCGACACCGCGAGCTTGTGACGGAGCAACGACTTGGGGGTCATCACGATCAGCGGCTTGCGGAAGTTGCGGTGCATCTGCCGGCGGAGCAGGTGGAAATAATTCGCCGGGCTGGTGCAGTTCGCGACCTGGATATTGTCGTCCGCGCAGGACTGGAGGAAGCGTTCGGGACGGGCCGAGCTGTGTTCTGGCCCCTGCCCTTCATAGCCGTGCGGGAGCAGCATCACGAGGCCGTTGGCGCGAAGCCACTTCGACTCGCCGGACGTGATGAACTGATCGATCATGATCTGCGCGCCGTTGACGAAATCGCCGAACTGCGCTTCCCAGAGGACGAGTGTCTTCGGGTCGGCGAGCGCATAGCCATATTCGAAGCCGAGCACGCCGTACTCGGACAGCGGGCTGTCGAGCACCTCGAAATTGCCGTGCTCGATCTCCTGCAGCGGCACGTACTTGTGCTCGTCGGTCTGGTCGACCCACACCGCGTGACGCTGCGAGAAGGTGCCGCGGCCCGAATCCTGGCCGGACAGACGGACGCCGTATCCTTCGGAGAGCAGGCCGCCGAACGCGAGCGCCTCGCCGGTCGCCCAGTCAAAGCCCTTGCCCGACTTGAACATCTCGCGCTTGGCGTCGAGCACGCGCGCGAGCGTCTTGTGGATCTTCACGCTCTCGGGAACGGTCGTCAGCGTGCGGCCGAGCGAGTCGAACAGCTTCTGGCTGAGGCCGGTCTCGACGTTGCGGCGCGCGGACGCACCGTCGGTCGGCGCGCTGAGGCCGGTCCAGCGACCGCCGAACCAGTCGGCCTTGTTCGGCTTGTACGACGCACCCGCCTCGAACTCGCCCTCGAGCCGCAATGTGAGCTGCTTCACATTCTCGTCGATCCAGGGCTGGTCGATCACGCCTTCCTTGATCAGGCGGTTGCCATAGACCGAGCTGACGCCGGGATGCTTGCGGATGATGTCGTACATCAGCGGCTGGGTGAAGGAGGGCTCGTCGCCCTCGTTATGACCGAAGCGGCGATAGCACCACATGTCGATGACGATGTCGCGGTGGAACTTCTGACGGAATTCCATCGCCATCTTGGTGGCGAAGGTCACCGCTTCGGGATCGTCGCCATTGACGTGGAAGACCGGCGCCTGGACGCCCTTGGCGACGTCCGACGGGTAGGGCGACGAGCGCGCGAACTGCGGGCTGGTCGTGAAGCCAACCTGATTGTTGATGATGAAGTGGACGCAGCCGCCGGTGTTGTAGCCGCGGATCCCTGAGAAGCCGAGGCACTCCCAGACGATCCCCTGCCCCGCGAACGCCGCGTCGCCGTGGATCAGCACGGGGAGCGAGGCGACATGGTCCTTCAGATCGTTGTTGAGCGTCTGGATCGCGCGCGTCTTGCCGAGCACGACCGGATCGGCAGCCTCGAGATGCGACGGGTTGGCGACGAGGCTCATATGAACCTTGTGGCCGTCGAACTCGCGGTCGGTGCTGGTGCCGAGGTGATACTTCACGTCGCCCGAGCCGCCGATGTCATCGGGGTTGGCCGATCCGCCGGCGAATTCGTGGAAGATGACGCGGAGCGGCTTTGCCATCACGTTGGCGAGCACGTTCAGACGACCGCGATGCGCCATGCCGATGACGATCTCGCGCACGCCCATCTGGCCGCCATACTTGATGACCGATTCGAGCGCGGGGATCATCGATTCGCCGCCGTCGAGCCCGAAGCGCTTCGTGCCGACATACTTCTTGCCGAGGAACTTCTCCCACTGCTCGGCTTCGATGACCTTGTTGAGGATCGCCTTCTTGCCGTCGACGGAGAACTCGATCGCCTTATCCTGGCCTTCCATGCGCTCCTGGAGGAAGCGACGCTCCTCGACATCGGCGATGTGCATGTATTCGAGGCCGACATTGCCGCAATAATTCTTGCGCAGCGTGTCGACGAGCTCGCGGATGGTCGCCCATTCGAAGCCCATCGTGCCGCCGAGATAGACCTTGCGGTCGATGTCGGCGTCGGAGAAGCCGTGATATTCGGTCTTCAGATCCTCGGGCATCTCGCGCTTCGACAGGCCGAGCGGATCGAGATTGGCGGCGAGGTGACCGCGGACGCGGTAGGTGCGGATCAGCAGCTGCGCGCGGATCGCGTCGGCCGCGGCCTTGGCGATCTCGTCCTTCGAGACGGGCGCGGGCGCGGCGGCGGCGGGAGCAGGCTTGCCGCCACCCTTTGCGGGCTTGGGCGCGGGCTCCATCTGGGTCGGGTCGAGCGCCGCGGTCAGATCGTCCGTGGTGGTCAGCGGCCAGCGCGCGCTTTCCCAGCTCGGGCCCTGCGCGGAGCCTTCGAGCCCCTCGAAGAACGTCCGCCAGCCGGATTCGACCGAGGCCGGATCGGCGGTGAACTTGGCGTAGAGCGTCTCTACGAACGCCGGGCTGACGCCGGCTGCGATATCGCTGAAATCCTGGCCTTCGTAGCCCATGTCACTCGCCTTCCGTGTTCTCCCGCGAAGGCGGGAGCCCAGACTGGGCCCCCGCCTTCGCGGGGGAACAGCCTTCTTTGACTTAACCCTTCAGCACGCTCAGCAGCGTCTCGCCGAGCAGGCTGGGGCTTTCCGAGACCTTGATCCCGGCAGCTTCCATCGCCGCGATCTTGCTCTCGGCATCGCCCTTGCCGCCCGAGACGATCGCACCGGCATGGCCCATGCGACGACCCGGAGGTGCGGTGCGGCCCGCAATGAAGCCGGCCATCGGCTTCTTGCGGCCACGCTTGGCCTCGTCGATCAGGAACTGTGCGGCCTGCTCCTCGGCGTCGCCGCCGATTTCGCCGATCATGATGATCGACTTGGTCTCGTCGTCCGCGAGGAACAGCTCGAGCACGTCGATGAAGTTCGTGCCGTTGACCGGATCGCCACCGATGCCGACCGCGGTCGTCTGACCAAGGCCTGCGTTCGAGGTCTGGAAGACCGCCTCATAGGTGAGCGTGCCTGAACGGCTGACAACGCCGACCGAGCCCTTCTTGAAGATCGAACCGGGCATGATGCCGATCTTGCACTCGCCGGGGGTCAGCACGCCGGGGCAGTTCGGGCCGATGAGGCGCGACTTGGAGCCCGCGAGCGCGCGCTTGACCTTGACCATGTCGAGCACGGGAATGCCCTCGGTGATCGCGACGATCAGCTCGATCTGTGCGTCGATCGCCTCGAGGATCGAGTCGGCGGCGAAGGGAGGCGGCACGTAGATGACCGACGCGGTCGCGCCGGTGACCGACTTCGCCTCGGCGACGGTGTTGTAGACGGGGAGGTCGAGGTGAGTCGTACCGCCCTTGCCGGGGGTGACGCCACCGACCATCTGCGTGCCGTATTCCAGCGCCATCTTGGTGTGGAAGCTGCCGGTTTCGCCGGTCATGCCCTGCGTGATGACCTTGGTGTTCTTGTCGACGAGGATGCTCATCTAGTTTTCTCTCTCTCGTTCCCCGGCGGAGGCCGGGGCCCAGTTGGGAAGGCAGGTCAGTCTGGCGTCAGCGTATCAAACAGATCATCCCAGTTCGGGTTCATCCCTTCGATCGCTTTCACCTTCCAGGCCCGTTTCCATTCCTTCATCTGCAGCTCACGCTGCCGGGCGGCGTCCAGATCATCATAGACTTCGTACCAGACGAGTAGATGACAACCGTATTTCTTCGTAAATCCTGCGACGACCCCGTTGCGATGCTCCCAAGCACGCTTGGGAAGATTGCTGGTGACGCCGAGATAGATCGTGCCGTTACGCCTGCTGGCCATGATGTAGACGCAGAAGGCGGTATCCATCACGGGACTTCTCCCAACTGGACCCCGGCCTTCGCCGGGGAACAGCAGATCGGCTCATGTCCTCAAATCAGTTCAGGCTACCGTCGATACCCTTGCACGCCACGATCAGTTCCTTGACCGCGTCGACCGAGACCTGGAGGTTGCCCTTGGCTTCGTCGTCGAGCTTGATCTCGACGATCTTTTCGACGCCGCCGGCGCCGATCACCACGGGCACGCCGACATACAGGTCGTCGAGGCCGTATTCACCCGAGACGTAGGCCGCAGCCGGCAGGACGCGCTTCTGGTCGTAGAGATAGGCCTCCGCCATCGCGATGCCGCTGGTGGCGGGCGCGTAATAGGCCGAGCCGGTCTTGAGCAGCGCGACGATCTCGCCGCCGCCGCCGCGCGTGCGCTTGACGATCGCGTCGATCTTTTCCTGGCTCGACATGCCCATCGCGATGAGATCGGGGACGGGGATGCCCGAGACGGTCGAGTAGCTGATGACCGGGACCATCGTGTCGCCGTGGCCGCCGAGCACGAAGCTGGTGACGTCCTTGACCGAGACCTTGAACTCGTCGGCGAGGAAGTGGCTGAAGCGCGACGAGTCGAGCACGCCGGCCATGCCGACGACCATGTGGTGCGGCAGACCCGAGAATTCGCGCAGCGCCCAGACCATCGCGTCGAGCGGGTTGGTGATGCAGATGACGAACGCGTTCGGTGCGTTGGCCTTGATGCCCTCGCCCACGGCCTTCATGACCTTCAGGTTGATGCCGAGCAGGTCGTCGCGGCTCATGCCGGGCTTGCGTGCGACACCGGCGGTGACGATGATGACGTCCGCACCGGCGATGTCGGCATAGTCGTTCGAGCCGGTGATCGTCGAGTCGAAGCCTTCGACCGGGCCGCACTGCGACAGGTCGAGCGCCTTGCCCTGGGGGATGCCCTCGGCCACGTCGAACAGGACGATGTCGCCCAGACCCTTGAGTGCTGCGAGGTGCGCGAGCGTGCCGCCGATGTTACCGGCGCCGATCAGCGCGATCTTCTTGCGAGCCATTCCAATCCGTCTCCGTCTGATGTGCGGGGTGATTGGTGACGCCGGTTACGCGCATTATGGCGCTACGGCAACCGTTAAAGCGGAAAAGTGGTCGCGTTATTGCAAGTCGTTCGCAGGAGCAATAAGCTTGCCGACGTGCGCTGAACCACCCCGGCGAAGGCCGGGGCCCAGTTGGGGGACGGTGCAAACTATGCGCAGGTCTTCGTTACGACGGCCTTTCCAACTGGGCCCCGGCCTTCGCCGGGGTGATGTTTGGGGTGCGTCAGATATGCCCTTCCGCCAGATACTCCTCGGAGCGCATCTCTTCCAGACGGCTGATCGTGCGGTCGAATTCGAACCGGCCGTCGCCGCTCGTGTAGAGATCGCCCGGCTGCGCGTCGGCGGCGGCGAGCAGCTTGACCTTGTGCTCGTAGAGCGCGTCGATCAGCCCGACGAAGCGCGCGGCCTCGTTGCGGTTTTCGGGCCCGAGCTTGGGGATGCCGACGAGGATGATCGCGTGAAATTTGCGGGCGATGGCGAGATAGTCGGCCACCCCCCGCGCCTCGCCGCACAGCTTCCTGAAGCTGAACACCGCGACGCCTTTCAGCGACTTGGGCACGCGCAGGGCCCGGCCCTGGACGATCAGCTCCTCGGACGGGACATGCTCGCTGTCGTCGGGCGAGAAGTCGGTGAGGCGAAAGAACGCGGCGGAGAGCTGCGCGGTGGCCTCGGGGCCGTTGGGGACGAGCCAGGTGTCCTGGCTGCCGAGCCGGTCGCGGCGGTAATCGACGGGGCCGTTGAGCGGGAGGACGTCGAGCCGCTGTTCGATCGTCGCGATGAAGGGGAGGAAATGCTCGCGGTTGAGGCCGTTCTTGTAGAGATCGGCGGGCGGGCGGTTCGAGGTGGTGACGATCGTCACGCCGGAATCAAGCAGCGAGGTGACGAGCCGCGACAGGATCATCGCGTCGGGGCTGTTGGTGACCATCATCTCGTCGAACGCGAGCAGCCGGGTCTCCTCGGCGATCGCGGTGGCGACGGGGACGATCGGGTCGCCGACCTCCTTGCGACGCTCGGCGGCGATGCGCGCATGGACCTCGAGCATGAACTCGCCGAAATGGACGCGCCGCTTCTTCTCGACCGCGACCTCGGCGAAGAACAGGTCCATCAGCATCGACTTGCCGCGGCCGACCCCGCCCCAGAGATAGACGCCGCGCGGCGCCGGTTTTTTCGCAAAGCGCGCGAAGAAGCCGGTCGCGACGGGTGCGGCGAGTTCGGTGGCGAGCGTGTTCAGGCGCGCGGCGGCGGCGGCCTGTTCGGGGTCGGGGCGGAGTTCACCCGAGGCGACAAGCGCTTCGTAGGCGGCGAGGACGGTCATTGGTCTTTACCACCCCGGCGGAGGCCGGGGCCCAGGGGGAAAGGTTGCCGTGATGGATCGCTACGCTTGAACAATGATCGTGTCCCAACTGGGCCCCGGCCTTCGCCGGGGTGGTGATAGCGGTCGGGGTCAGCCCTTCGGCGGCTTAGGCGACGGCTTGCGGATCGTCGCGGAGAAGGCCGCGATCTTTGCCTCGTCGTCGCCTTGCACCACGAGGCCCCGCAGGAACAAGAGGCGGCCGGTTTCCTTGAGCACCTCGACCTGCGCCTCGATCGGGGCGCCGATCCGGCCGCCACCGATGAACTGGGTGTTGAGGTCGAGCGTCACGGCCGTGCCGGCGGTGATCAGCCCGAAGCCACGCGCGGCGGCGAACAGCGCGACGTCGATGAAGCCAAGCAGCGCGCCGCCGTGCACATTATCCTGCAGGTTCGAATGGCGACGCTCGGGCGTGATGCGGACGCGGACGCGGTGGCCGTCGACGCGGTAGAGCATGGGGCCGAGCAGCGTGTTGAACCGGGTCGGGTCGGACAGGGTCCAGCTGCGCCAGCCGGGGTTTGCGGGGTCTTCGGCGTCGAGGAAATGGGGGGTATCGGTCATGAGTTCCGTTCGTCCTGAGCGAAGTCGAAGGACTTTGGGAGCGCCACCCCCTGCCCCGGGGCCTGTGCTTCGACTTCGCTCAGCACGAACGGGGTTGGGGGAGCGCCACCACCTGCCCCGGGCTTGTGCTTCGACTTCGCTCAGCACGAACGGGGGTGGGGGAGCGCCGCGCCCTGCCCCGGGCCTGTGCTTCGACTTCGCTCAGCACGAACGGAGGGTGGAGCGAGGCGGGGCGAGAGCGAGGGGACCGCCCTCCACCCCCTCAGATCAGACGATCCGTTCGGCTTCCATCTTCTTGATCTCGGCGATCGCCTTGGCGGGGTTGAGGCCCTTGGGGCAGGCGTTGGCGCAGTTCATGATCGTGTGGCAGCGATAGAGGCGGAACGGATCCTCGAGCTCGTCGAGCCGCTCACCGGTCATCTCGTCGCGGCTGTCGGCGAGCCAGCGATAGGCCTGGAGCAGGATCGCCGGGCCGAGGAACTTGTCGGCGTTCCACCAATAGCTCGGGCACGAGGTCGAGCAGCAGGCGCACAGGATGCACTCGTACAGGCCGTCGAGCTTCGAGCGATCCTCGGGCGACTGGAGACGCTCCTTGCCCGAGGGCGGCGGGGTGACGGTCTGGAGCCAGGGCTTGATCGACGAATATTGCGCGTAGAAATGCGTGAAGTCGGGGACGAGATCCTTGATCACGTCCATGTGCGGCAGCGGGGTAATCTGGACCTCGCCCTTGCAATCCTCGATCGCGGTGGTGCAGGCGAGACCGTTCTTGCCGTCGATGTTCATCGAGCAGGAACCGCAGATCCCCTCGCGGCACGAACGGCGGAAGGTCAGCGAGCTGTCCTGCTCGCCCTTCATCTTGATCAGCGCGTCGAGCACCATCGGGCCGGTCTCGTCGAGGTCGAGCTCGAACGTATCGTAACGGGGATTTTCGCCGCTATCGGGATCGTAGCGATACACCTTGAACGATTTCAGCCGCTTGCCCCCGCTGGTCGAGGCGTGCTTGACGCCCTTCTTAACGACGCTGTTTTTCGGGAGCGAGAATTCGGCCATTGCGAGCGGTCCGTCCGTGGTGTGATGACAAGGTTGTCAGAGCCGATACATGACAGGGGCCCTGCCCGCAAATCCTTAGCTTCGCGGGTGCAACATGAGTCATATGTGGGGCGGGGCACGGACCGCCGCAACCGTCAGATGATGTCGAGGATCAGCCCGAGATCGCGCGCTTCCTCCGCCTCGATATACCAGTTGGACGGCGCCTTGGCCTTCAGCTCCTCGATATCGACCTTGGTACCGCGGACGAGATCCCGAAAGCCCTCTTCCTGGATGTTGATCGAATCCTCGATCTCGTGGAGCTTGGCCTTCAGCGTATAGGACAGCGCGTTGAGCGGGCCGTTGAGCTGGATCGTGCTCGTCATCTGGCGCTCATGGATCATCAGGCGGCTGTTGCGCGTGAGGAAGCGGCTGTCGGCGGGAAAGGCCGACATGAAGGTGGCGCCCGCCGAATAGACCGCGACCTTGCCGAGGAACAGCGTCTCGCGATCGGTATATTCGCGCAGCAGGCGGATATGGTCGCCCATCGCGCGCGCCATTTCGGGGTCGCCGCCGAGCGTGGTGATCGAGACGACGAGCGGCCCCTCGGTCGGCGCGGCCGCGACCTGCGCCTTGAAGCTGTCGTACATCGCGTCGTCGACGGGGCCGTGCAGCTGGACATGGGGGACGGCGAGCAACGGATAGTTGCGCGCGTTCGAAGCGGGGGAGGTGTCGGTCATGCGCGGGCAAACTTACCGCGGTATCGCGCGGTTCCGATGTCGTCCGCAAAAGACCGGGAGTATAGATTCTATACCGAAATTGCGGTAGAGTTGGCCATGTTCGAATTCGACCCGGACAAGAGCGCGGCCAACGCGGTCAAGCACGGGATTGATTTCGTCGAAGCTCAGGCGCTGTGGGGCGATGACGAGCGGATCGTCGTCGGATCGGCCCAGCGCCATGTGGGCGAAGACCGGCAACTGGTGATCGGCCGGATCGGCGATCGCCTGTGGACGGCGATCGTCACCGATCGCGGTACGGCGACCCGGATCATCTCGGTTCGCCGCGCGAGAGATTATGAGGAACTGGCTTATGAACGCGCCCGCACCGGCTAAATCCGTGCTGCACAAGGCTATCTCAGCCGACGAACTCGACCGGCGGTTTGACGAGGGCGAGGATGTCAGCGCGTATTTCGACTGGTCCAGCCCACGCAAGCCTGCGCTGGAGGCCAAGCGCGTGAACGTCGATTTCCCCACGTGGATGGTAGAGAGTCTCGACGTGCAAGCCCGCAAGCGTGGCGTCACGCGTCAGGCGCTCATCAAGATGTGGCTGGCAGATCGTCTGGAAGCGGCAGCGAATGCGCCCGCCGCCCCCTGAGGTCAGACGTCCCGGTCGAGTGCCGGATCGGCCTGTCGCTTGTGCTGGAGGATCCAGCCGACCAGGCCGCCGGGGACGCCGCCGGCGAGCGAGAAGAGCGCGAAGAAGGTGATGGCGATCTTCTGCGGGTCTTCGCCGGGGGCGCGCGTTTCGATGCCGTAGATATAGATCGCGGTGCCGATCGCGACGATCGCCGGCCAGAGAAAGCCGGCGATCATCGGCGGGAACCGCGTCAGCAGCCCCACCGCGACGGGCACAAGGAACCCGATCGCGATGATGGCCCAGATCATCAATAGACCCGCTTCTTGGGCTTGATGTAGTCGACGTCGTCGGTGAGCGTGTAGTCGTGCACCGGGCGGAAATCGATCTTGGTCTGACCGCCCTTGCCGCCCCAGCCGTCGAAGGTGGTGATGGTGTGCTTCATCCAGTTGGCATCGTCACGCTCGGGGAAATCCTCGTGCATGTGCGCGCCGCGCGACTCGGTGCGGTTGGCGGCCGAGTTCATCGTGACGACGGCCTGGCCGATCAGATTGTCGAGCTCCATCGTCTCGACCAGATCGGTGTTCCAGATCATGCTGCGATCCTTCACGGCGACGTCGGTCATCCGGTTGTAGATGCCCGCCATCTTCTCGACGCCCTGGTTGAGCAGTTCGGTGTCGCGGAACACGGCGCAATGCTTCTGCATCGTCTGCTGCATGTCGAGACGGATCTGCGCGGTCGGCGACCCGCCGCTCGCGTTGCGGAACGTGTCGAGACGCGTGAGCGCGAGATCTTCCGACTCCTTGGGCAGCGGCGCGTGCGCGGTGCCGGGCTTGAGCGTGTCGCGGATCCGCAGGCCGGTCGCACGGCCGAACACCACGAGATCGATCAGGCTGTTCGAGCCGAGACGGTTGGCGCCGTGAACCGAGACGCAGGCGGCCTCACCGACCGCGAACAGGCCGGGGACGACCGCGTCGGGGTTGCCGCCGACGAGGTTGACGACCTCGCCGTGGAAGTTGGTCGGGATGCCGCCCATGTTGTAATGCACGGTTGGCGTGACGGGCAAAGGCTGGCGCGTGAGATCGACGCCCGCGAAGACCTTGCCGGTCTCGGTGATGCCGGGCAGGCGCTCTGCCAGAACCTTCGGATCGATGTGATCGAGGTGCAGGAAGATGTGGTCGCCGTTCTTGCCGACGCCGCGGCCTTCGCGCATTTCGAGCGCCATCGAGCGGCTGACGACGTCGCGCGAGGCGAGGTCCTTCGCCGACGGGGCATAGCGCTCCATGAAGCGCTCGCCCTCGGAGTTGGTCAGGTAGCCGCCCTCACCGCGCGCGCCCTCGGTGATGAGAACGCCCGCGCCGTAGATGCCGGTCGGGTGGAACTGGACGAACTCCATGTCCTGGAGCGGCAGCCCGGCGCGGAGCACCATCGCATTGCCGTCACCGGTGCAGGTGTGCGCCGAGGTCGCCGAGAAATAGACGCGGCCGTAACCGCCGGTGGCGAGCACGGTCTGGTGGCTCCGGAAGCGGTGGATCGAACCGTCTTCCATGCACAAAGCGATCACGCCGCGGCAGACGCCGTTCTCCATGATCAGGTCGAGCGCGAAATACTCGACGAAGAAGTCCGTATTGTACTTCAGGCTCTGCTGGTAGAGCGCATGGAGCATCGCGTGGCCGGTGCGATCGGCGGCAGCGGCGGTGCGCTGGACCGGGGGGCCCTCGCCCATGTTCTGCATGTGGCCGCCGAACGGACGCTGATAGATCGTCCCGTTCTCGTTACGGCTGAACGGCATGCCGGCATGTTCGAGCTCGTACACCGCCTGCGGCGCCTCGCGGCACAGATATTCGATCGCGTCCTGGTCGCCGAGCCAGTCGGAACCCTTGACGGTATCGAACATGTGCCAGGTCCAGTGATCCGGCGAGTTGTTGCCGAGCGACGCGGCGATGCCGCCCTGGGCGGCGACGGTGTGCGACCGGGTCGGGAAGACCTTGGTGATGCACGCGGTCTTCAGCCCGCTCTCGGCGATGCCCATCGTGGCGCGCAGGCCCGAGCCGCCGGCCCCGACGACGACCGCATCATAGGTATGATCGATGATCTTGTAGGCAGCTGACATTACGCAGGAGCTCCGGAGAAGGCGACCTTCAGGATCGCGAACAGGGCGATGCCGCCCAGCGTGAAGGTGAACAGGTTGAGCAGGATCATCGTCACGACGCGGCTTTCGCCGTGCATGTAATCCTCGATCACGACCTGAAGACCGAGACGGAAGTGGTAGAAGACCGACAGGATCAGCAACGCCATCGGGATCGCCGCCCAGGACGACTGGAGCCACAGATGCACCGAGGCATAGTCATAGGCGGGCATCCGCGCGACCGCGACCATCAGCCAGGCCATCAGGAAGATGTTGGCGCCGGCGGTCAGCCGCTGCTGCCACCAATGCTGCGTGCCGTGCTTGGCGCTGCCCAGACCGCGGACGCGGCCGACTGGCGTACCCGAACCCATTACTTCATCCCCATGTAGAGCCAGAAGGCGACCGTCAGCAGCGTGCTGGCCAGGATCGTCGCGCGCGCACCCATACGGTTGCGCTTGAGTTCGAAACCGGCGCCGGTGTCCATCACCAGATGGCGGATGCCCGTCATCATGTGCTGGAGCAGCGACCAGGTCAGGCCGATGCCGATGACATAGCCCAGAATGTTGAGCCCGCCCGTATCGGTCGTGAACACGTCGACAAAGGTCGCATAGGCCTGATCCCCCGACGCGATCGCGGCGAGCCACCAGACGAGCAGCAGGCTGCCGACGGTCGCCATGCCGCTGCCGGTCGCGCGGTGCAGGATCGAGACCAGCATGTGCGGGCCCCATTTATAGACCTGCAGATGGGGAGAAAGCGGGCGTGCCGGGTTGCGCGATGCCAAGGGCTGTGTCCTCGAGTACGAAGGGCGAGTAACGAACGGTTTGCCGGTCTATTAGACGCCATGTGCTGCGATGCAACCCATCGCCGCCCGGCTTGATAACCCAGGGCAATGCACAGGGGCCGCCGGACGGTTGGTCGGGCGGGGCGGCGGGCGCCCCCTGCCCCGCGGCATCGATCCCTAACCTGGCCTTAAGGAATCACCGTTAGCGCTTGCCGGGCAACGCGATCCGGAGTTTACCCTTTGACCTCACTCGACATGCCGGCCCCCGGGTCGATCGCCATCCAGATCGACCTGGCCGCACGGCTGCGCGCGTTCGACTTTGACGGCTCGCTCGCGGCGGCCAGCCGCGAGCTCTGGGCGCTGATCGAACCGCATGTCGTCACGATCTCCCAGGCCTATTGGGAACAGTGGCAGCGCTGTTTCAGCAACGAGCGGATCTGGTCGCCGCACGAGGCCGACGCGATGATCGAGGTCGGCTGCAATTTCCTGCGCGACCGCTTCCTCAACACCAATGCGCGCGGCTGGGTCGAATCGGTCGAGCGGTCGGTCGCCGCGGCCTATGCCGCCGACGTGTCGCCGATGGCGCTGCTGTCGATGATCAGCGCGAGCGACCGTGCCGCGCTCGGCGTGCTGATGCAGAGCGTGGCGCGCGACAATGACCGACTTTCCTTGTATATCGACACGCTGATGAGGCTGTCGGCGCTGGAAGGTGAGATCACCGTGGCGATCTATACCAAATATCGCAACTTCTCGGCGCAGGGCGCGCGCGACACGCTGGCGGTCGAATTCCGCGACGGAATCGCGACGATGGTCGAGACCGCGACCGACGAGGGGCATGTCCTGCGCGAACAGGCGGTGCGCAGCTCGGCCTCGACCCGCGCGGTGCTGGGCAAGGCGAGCGAGGTGGCCGCCGCCGCCGAACAGTCCGCGGTGGCGATGCGCGAGGCCGCGCAGACCGCCGCAGGGCTGATCCGCGCGATCGAGGATGCACGCAGCGAGGTCGAGGCCGCGGCCGAGATCGCCAATCGCGCATCCGCACAGGCGACCGACGCGGTCGGCATGTCCGAGGCGCTGAGCGATCACGCCAAGTCGATCGAGTCGATCCTGGGGCTGATCCGAGACATTGCCGGCCAGACCAACCTGCTCGCGCTCAACGCGACGATCGAGGCGGCGCGCGCGGGCGATGCCGGGCGCGGCTTCGCGGTGGTGGCGCAGGAGGTGAAGAGCCTCGCCAGCCAGACCGCGCGCGCGACCGACGACATCGCCGCCAAGATCGCCGCGATCCAGTCGGCGACGCGCGGCACGGTCGCGACCAATGCGAGCATCAAGGCGACCGTCGCGGAGGTGCAGGACAGCGCCGACCGGATCCGTCACGCGATGGAGGCGCAGGCGCAGACCGTCACCGCGATCACCGCCGCGGTCGACGAGACCGCGCTCGCCGCCGATTCGATGTCGACGACGATCGCGGCGATCAGGGCGGATACCGAAATGGTGGCGACCGAGATCGACGGCGTCGGCCGGGGCTTCGACATGCTCGACAGCCGGCTGAGCAATCTGAAGACCAGCGCGGGCGTATTCATCGCGAAGGTGGCTGCATAACGGAGGGCACAAGGGGGGAGCATGACCGCGCCGATCGACCGCATGAGCAATGGCGTGCCACACGGCACGCTGGACTGGGGCAATGATGGCCGGCCGCTGTACGAACGCGTGCGCGACTATGACTGGGACGGCGCGATCGGGCCGAGCTGCGCGACGCTGACTGCGATGCTGGATGCCGCCGACCACCGGCTGATCGCGGAGACGTTCTGGCGGCATTACCTCTCGCTCGAGAGCGCGCTTCATGTCCGGCCTGCCTTCACCCCCGAGCGACTCGAGCGCAGCATCGTCGCGAGCGCGGACTATGTCCGGCTGAAATATCTCTCCCCCTATGACCTGGCGTGGCGGGACATCGCGATCGACCATGCGGTCCAGTCGCGCAAGGCGAACATCCCGCTGCCCGCCTTGCTCGCCGCGCTGGCGTTCGCGCACAGCGTCACGCTCGGGCTGATCGCCGAGCGGGTCGGGACCGACACCGCGTCGATGCGGATGCTGGGCGACGTGATCCAGCGGCTCGCGCTGATCGAGGCGGACATCATGGCGTCGCATCTGAGCGCGTCCGATGCCGAGGCGGCGCGGATCGCCCGCAGCGCGCGGGCGGCGGCGTTCCGTGAGAGCATCGCGACGTCGATCGAGGACACCGCCGAGCTGGGCGCGCGGATCCGCGTCCAGGCGATGGGCGCGTCGACCTCGACCCGCAGCGTGCTGGGCAAGACGAGCGAGGTCGCCGCCGCCGCCGAACAGTCCGCGCTGGCGATGCGTGAGGCCGCGCACACCGCCTCGGGACTGATCTGTGCGATCGAGGGCGCGCGGATCGAGGTCGAGGCGGCCGCCGAGATCGCCAACCGCGCGTCGGCACAGGCGACCGACGCGGTCGGGATGTCCGAGACGTTGAGCGCGCATGCCCAGTCGATCGAATCGATCCTGGGTCTGATCCGCACGATCGCGGGGCAGACCAACCTGCTCGCGCTCAACGCGACGATCGAGGCGGCGCGCGCGGGCGATGCCGGGCGCGGCTTTGCGGTGGTGGCGCAGGAGGTGAAGAGCCTCGCCAGCCAGACCGCACGCGCGACCGACGACATCGCGACCAAGATCGCCGCGATCCAGGCCGCGACGCACAGTTCGGTGACGACCAGCGTCGGCATCCGCACGACCGTCGGCGAGGTCCAGGACAGCGCGCTGCGGATCCGCCAGGCGATGGACGCGCAGGCGCGGACCGTCGCGTCGATCACCGCCGCGGTCGACGAGACCGCGCTGGCCGCCGACACGATGTCCGCGACGATCGACATGATCCGCGGCGATGCGGAGGCGGTCGCCAACGAGATCACGCTGCTCGGCCAGGATTTCGGGCTGATCGACGACAAGCTGAGCGTGCTGCGCGGTGCCGCCGACGGGTTTTCGTCCAGCGTCGCGTGAGCGACCTCACCGCTGTGCAATCGGGCAGGTGACGGACCCTTACCGGGCGCGCTAAGGCCCCGGGCATGACCATCCTACTCACAGGGTCGAGCCGGGGCATCGGCGCGGCCATTCACCAGGCGCTGACCGACGCAGGCGCCACCGTCATCGGGCACAAGAGCAGCAACGGGGGCAGCGCGAGCGGGCTCCCCGCCGACTTTGCCGATCCCGCCGGGCCGACCGCGCTGTGGACCGCCGCGCTGGAACAGGCGGGCGGCACGATCGACGTGCTGATCAACAATGCCGGGGTGTTCGAGGCGAGCCCGCTTGAGGATGCGGACTGGACCGCTCAGTGGGAGCGGACGATGCGGATCAACCTGACCGCGTCCGCCGAACTGTGCCGGCTCGCGGCGCTGCACTGGCAGGCGCGCGGGTTTGCGGGCCGGATCGTCAACATCGCCAGCCGCGCCGCCTATCGCGGCGATTCGCCCGCGCACTGGCATTATGCCGCGTCGAAGGCGGGAATGGTGGCGATGACCAAGACGATCGCGCGCGGCTATGCCCGCGAGGGGATCCTCGCCTTTGCGATCTGCCCCGGCTTCACGATGACCGGGATGGCGGAGGAGTATCTGTCGAGCCGCGGCGGTGATGCGCTGCTCGCCGACATTCCGCTCGGCAAGGTGGCGGACCCCGCCGAAGTCGCCTCGGTCGCACGCTATTGCGCGCTCGAGGCGCCGGCCTCGATGACCGGCGCGGTGATCGACGTGAACGGCGCCAGCCATGTCCGCTGAGAGCTGGAAACTCACCCTCCCCTGCACGCGCGCAGAGGCGGAGGCGATCGATGCGAGCGGCGATCTGGGCGACGCGATCCCGGGCGACGCGGTGCTGATGACCACCGAGGAGATCGAGGACGACGTCGAGTCCTGGCGGCTCGATGCGTATTTCGAGCATGAGCCGGGCGCCGACACGGTCGCGGCGGTGCGCGCGCTGGTGCCGAGCGCGACGGGGGCCAGAATCGCGGTCGAGCGGCTGGCCGCGGCGGACTGGGTGACGATGAGCCAGGCGGGGCTCGAGCCGCTGTCGGTCGGGCGGTTCTTCGTCCACACCCGCGCGCATGCCGACGCGGTGCCCGCGGGCAAGCGCGCCTTCCTGATCGAGGCGAGCCGCGCGTTCGGGACGGGGCATCACGAGACGACCAGCGGGTGCCTGGCGATGCTCGACGGGCTGACGGATGCGGCTTTCGCCAACGTCATCGATATCGGCACGGGGACCGGGCTGCTCGCCTTTGCCGCGGCGCATCTGTGGCCCGAGGCGGCGGTGATGGGGACGGATATCGATCCGGTCTCGATCGAGGTGACGCAGGAGAATGCGGACCTGAACGGCGTCGCGGGGATCGACCTGGTGGTGGCCGACGGGACGCTCGACGACGCGATCGTCGCGCGCGCACCCTATGACCTGGTGATCGCGAACATCCTGGCGGGGCCGCTCGTGTCGATGGCGCCCGAGATCGCGTCGATCGCCGATGCGGGGGCGACGATCGTGCTGGCGGGGCTGCTCGAGACGCAGCGCGCGGGCGTGGTTGCGGCGTATGAAGCGTGCGGGTGCTCGCTGGAGGCGGTCGACCGGCGCGGGGACTGGAGCGTGCTGCGGCTGCGCGCGGGGGCGACGCGGTTCGTGGCGGACGGGCCGTTCGATCCCAAGGGGCGCGACGGGTGGGCGCTGGATATCTGATCCTGCGGTCGCCCTGTTCCCCCGCGCGCCACCCCGGCGGAGGCCGGGGCCCAATAGGGTGAACCTTCGCGCACGAATCGCACCGCTATCCCGATTGGGCCCCGGCCTTCGCCGGGGTGGTTTGTGGGTGAGGCTGCGTTCGGTTCGACGAGGTGATACGGCCGGGCGTTGGATATCTTGGAGCGCCTCCCCAGGACGCCTGTTCCCCCGCGAAGGCGGGGGTCCAGACTGGGCCCCCGCCTTCGCGGGGGAACATCGGGGCGTGGCCTGCGCCTCGCCTCACACCCGGCACCACCCCGGCGGAGGCCGGGACCCAGTTGGGTGAACCTTCGCGCATGAATCGCACAGCCTTCCCAACTGGGCCCCGGCCTTCGCCGGGGTGGTGGCTTTATGCGGCGCGTGTGGATTTGGCGTTCGCATAGTCCTGCGTGCCTTGGGTCAGTACGGCGTCGCCGGGTTCGATCCGGGCGACGGGGATGTCGGGCTGGGCCTTCAGCTCCTCGTACAGCGGTGCGAAATCGGTCTCCACCGTCAGGCGGAGCAGTTCGTCGAAGCTCGGGATGACGAAATAGTTCTGCTGGAAATCGTCGATCCGGTATTCCGTCCGCATCACGCGCGCGAGGTCGAGCGCGATGCGGTTGGGGCTGGGGTCGTCGAGTGCGAAGCGGGTTTCGGCGAAGCTCGAGACGATGCCCGAGCCGTAGATGCGAAGCCCCTCGGGCTCGGCGATCAGGCCGAATTCGACCGTGTACCAGTAGAGCCGGCCGAGATATTTGAGCGCGTCGAGCCCGAGCGCGCGCTGGCCGCCGCGGCCATAAGCCGCCAGATAATCCGCGAAGACCGGGTCGGCGAGCATCGGCACGTGGCCGAACACGTCGTGGAAGACGTCGGGCTCCTGGAGATAATCGAGCTGGTCGGGACGGCGGATGAAGTTGCCCGCGACGAAGCGGCGATTGGCCATGTGATCGAAGAACACGTCGTCGGGGACGAGGCCGGGCACCGCGACGACCGACCAGCCGGTGAGCTTCATCAGCCGTTCGGACAGTTCCTCGAAATCGGGAATGCCGGGCTTCGAGAGTTTGAGCACATCGAGCCCGCGCAACCACGCGTTCGAGGCGCGGCCGGGGAGCAGTTTCGACTGGCGCGCGAACAGCGTGTCCCAGGTCGCGTGATCCTCGGCGGTATAGCTCGACCAGTTCTGCGGGATCGTCCAGTCGGGTGCCCCTTCGGGCGGCGTGCTGAGCACGTGCGTTTCTTCTAGCATGGCCATCGTCTAGCATGACCGAATGACAACGGAAACGCGCTGGATTCATTGGTCGTTAAGGATCCTTGCGGTCGTCCTCGCACTGGCTGCGAGCTATGCGGTGGCGGGACTGGTCGGCGGGGCGATCCCGACCAACCGCGACTGGCGCCCTCCCCCGCGCGGCATACGCATCTTCGTCGAGAGCAACGGGGTGCATAGCGGGATCATCGTGCCGAAGGTCGCGGCCGGGGTGGACTGGCGCGGGTTTGCCCGGCCCGGCGACCTGCGCGACCCGCGTTATGCCGCGTCCGATCACCTGGCGATCGGCTGGGGGGAGAAGGCGTTCTTCCTCGAGACGCCGACCTGGGCGGACGTGAAGCTGCGGACCGTGCTGGCGTCGGCGACCGGCAGCGACGCGGTGCTGCTGCATGTCGAGCATCTCGCCGCGCCGGTGCCGGGTGGCGATGTGCGCGCGGTGATGCTGAGCGAGCGCGAGTATCGGCGGCTGGCGGGGTATATCGCGGCGACGATCCGGCCGGGGGGGCGGTCCTATCCGGGCTATGCCGGTTATGACGCGTTCTACGACGCGCGGGGGCATTATAGCGGGGTGGCGACGTGCAACGCGTGGACGGGGGATGCGCTGCGGTTTGCAGGCGTGCGGGTCGGGTGGTGGACGCCGTTTCCGGCTACGGTGATGTGGTGGTTTTGAGCTGAGATTCCAGCGATTTCCTGCCTACCCACCCCGGCGGAGGCCGGGGCCCAGTTGGGGGACGTTGCTGACTGAGGGCAGCGCTAGGTTACCTCCGTTTCCCAACTGGGCCCCGGCCTTCGCCGGGGTGGTGTTTTTTTTGGGGCTATCACTCCCCCGCGCGATACCCCTGATATTGCCCGCATTCGCCGCGCCGGGGGTCCTTCCTGCAGCGTTTGGCGAGTTCCTTGCGCTGCTTGCCCTCCTCGGCCTCCTGCTTGCGCATCTTGCGGCCGTAGTTGCGGTCCGATTCCTCCTGGCTGGTGGTGGTCCAGTCGACCGCCTTGCCCGCGACCTGGAACGGCGCCTTCACGATCGACGTCGCGGTGCTGATGCAGCCTGCGGTCATCAGGGGCAGGATCGCCAGAACGGGAAGAACCTTACGCATCTACTTCACTCCCGCGCGCAGCCGATCGCGCGCCTGCGCCCCGTATAGCGGAAAATCGGTGAAGAATCCGTCGATACCTTGCGCGAGCCCGGCGTCGATCTCCGCGTCGATGTCGGCGTGCGCGGCGGGGTCGGTGCCGCGACGGAAGCGGTCGGGGACGAACATGTTCTCCGCGCGGTAGGTCCAGGGATGGACGCGCAGCCCCGCCGCATGCGCGTCGGCGACGAGCGGCGACGGCGTCGTGCCCGCCCACAGCATGCCCTTGTTCGGGCCGATGCCGTACGCATAGCCCGCCACCGCCTTCAGGCCCGCGGGCGTGATCATCGCGGCATAGCTAGGCTGCGCACCGTCCGCGGGACCGCCCTCACCGTCGATCAGCTGGATCAGGCGCACCCGCGTCACCGCGTGGAGGCGCTGGAGGTTCTTCACCTCGAACGACTGGATGAACACCGGTGCCGTCGCCGAATCCCACCCTGCCGCCTTGAGCTGCGCGACCAGCAGCAGGTCGGTCGGATGGCCGATGCCGGCGAAATAGGTCGGATGCTTGGTCTCGGGATAGATGCCGATCGTGCGGCCCGTCTCGGCGGAGCGCCGCTTGGCGAGCGCGATGATCTCGGCGAGCGTCGGGATCTCGAACCGGCCGTCATAGGCGGTGTTGGCGGGGCGGAGTTTCGGCAGCCGCTCCTTCGCGCGCAGCGTCTTCAGTTCGGCGAGCGTGAAATCCTCGACGAACCAGCCGGTGAGACTCTGCCCGTCGATCGTCTTGGTCGTGCGGCGGCTGGCGAATTCGGGATGGTCGGCGACGTCGGTCGTGTCGGCGATCGCGTTTTCGTGCCGCGCGACGAGCACGTCGTCCTTCGTCGGTACCAGATCGGGCTCGATGAAGTCCGCGCCCTGGTCGATCGCGAGGTCGTAGGCGGCGAGCGTATGTTCGGGCCGGAGCCCGCTCGCACCGCGGTGCGCGATCACGATCGGGGGTGTCGAGGGAGGATTTTTCGGTGTCATCGCAACAGATTGCCCGCCGGCGACGCCAAGTACCAGCGCGGCGATTCGTGAGAGCCAATCGCAATAGGAAACCATTCGACGCATCGGCGTTCAGTCCTCATATTTCCCGGATCCAGAAGGGGCGACCCCATGCATTTCACGATCAATGGTCAATCATATGACGCCGAGCCCGATATCCGCACCTCGGTGCTCGACCTGTGCCGCGAGCATCTCGGCCTCACCGGCTCGAAAAAGGGCTGCGACCACGGTCAGTGCGGGGCGTGCACCGTCCTGATCAACGGCCGCCGGGTCAATTCCTGCCTGACGCTCGCGGTCATGCACCAGGATGACGAGATCACGACGATCGAGGGTCTCGGCCAGCCGGGCAACCTTCACGCGCTGCAGGATGCGTTCGTGCGGCATGACGGTTACCAGTGCGGCTATTGCACGCCGGGGCAGATCTGCTCGGCGGTCGGCATGCTCGACGAGGTCAAGAAGGGCTGGGCCAGCCACGCATCGGGCGACCTGACCGATCCCAAGTTCGACGATGCCGAGATTTCGGAGCGGATGAGCGGCAATCTGTGCCGTTGCGCCGCCTATCCGAACATCGTCGATGCGATCCGCGAAGTCGGCGACACCGCGCCCAAGGGCCGGTCCGCGGACGAAAAGGACGCGGCGATGGACGCCGATGCGCGCGGGGAGATGGTGGCATGAAGACCTTCACTTACGAAAAACCCGCGACCCCCGAGGCCGCGGTCAGGGATGCCGGGACGACCGGCGCGCGGTTCATCGCGGGCGGGACCAACCTGCTCGACCTGATGAAGCTGCAGGTCGAGACGCCCGACACGCTCGTCGACATCAGCCGCCTCGATCTCGCGAAGATCGAGGAGCGCGAGGATGGCGGGCTGACGATCGGTGCGCTGGTGCCGAACAGCGACCTCGCCGCCGACCGCCGCGTCGTCGCCAAGTACGAGGTGCTGAGCCGCGCCCTGCTCGCGGGCGCATCGGGCCAGCTGCGCAACAAGGCGTCGACCGGGGGCAACATGCTCCAGCGGACGCGCTGCTATTATTTCTACGACACGGCGGCGGCGTGCAACAAGCGCGAACCCGGCAGCGGCTGTTCGGCGATCGGCGGCTTCAACCGCATCCTCGCGGTGCTCGGCACGAGCGAGCAGTGCATCGCGACGCATCCGAGCGACATGGCGGTGGCGATGCGCGCGCTCGACGCGACGATCGTGACGCTGAAGGCGGACGGCGATCGCCGGCGCATCTCGGTGCACGAGTTCTACCGCCTGCCGGGCGCCACGCCCGAGATCGAGACCGTGCTCGAGACGGGTGAGCTGATCACGCATATCGAACTGCCCGCACCCCCCAAGGGCAAGCAGGCCTATCGCAAGGTCCGTGATCGTGCGTCCTACGCCTTCGCGCTCGTCTCGGTCGCGGCCGTGGTCGACGTGCAGGACGGCGTGATCGCGTCCGCCTCGCTCGCGTTCGGCGGGCTCGGGCCGATGCCGTGGCGCAATCCGGCGGTCGAGGCCGCGCTGGTCGGCAAGGCGCCGTCGGACGAGGCCTTCGAGGCCGCGGCGACCGCGCTGCTCGCCGATGCCAAGGGCTATGG
Organism: Sphingomonas sp. CFBP9019; assembly: GCF_034045155.1. Classification (NCBI taxonomy): domain Bacteria; kingdom Pseudomonadati; phylum Pseudomonadota; class Alphaproteobacteria; order Sphingomonadales; family Sphingomonadaceae; genus Sphingomonas; species Sphingomonas sp. CFBP9019. Next base: position 629,886 of record NZ_JAXCWK010000003.1, read on the forward strand.
CTCGAACGACTTCAAGATCCCCCTCGCGCGTCGCACGCTTATCGCGACGCTGCGCACCGTAACGGGAGCATAATCATGTTCGGATTTGGAACCACCAACAGCCTGACGATGGACAAGCCGCATCCGGACAGTCTTCTGGACAGCGGCGTTCAGGGCGTCATCGGCAAGCCGCTCGACCGGATCGACGGTCCGCTGAAGGTCAGCGGCACCGCGACCTATGCGGCGGAATATCAGTTCGACGACATGGCGTACGGCGTGCTCGTCGGCACCAAGATCTCCGCGGGCAAGGTCGTGTCGATCGACGTCGACGCAGTGAAGAGCATCCCGGGCGTGCTCGACGTCGTCACCGATTTCGACCAGTTCATCCGCGTGTCCGCACAGGGCGGCGCCACCGATGCACCGACGCAGGGCGTCAAGGACATCGCGTTCTTCGGCCAGATCGTCGCGATCGTGCTCGCCGAGAGCTTCGAGGTCGCGCGCGACGCCGCGGCCCGCCTGCCGATCGTCTATGACGAGGCGGACGGCCAGTATGACTTCGCCGCGCACCGCGACGAGACGCGGACGCCCCCCGACGATGCCGCGCCGGCGCATTTCAAGCAGGGCGATGTCGACACGGCGATGGCCGATGCGGCGGTGACGGTCGATTCGACCTATGTCACGCCGAGCCAGAATTCGGCGGCGATGGAGCCGCACGCCTCGACCGCGGTGTGGGAAGAGGACGGCTCGCTGACGCTGTACGGCGCCTATCAGATGCCGACGTCGGACGCGCAGCAGCTCGCCAAGTCGCTCGGCCTGTCCGAGAAGAAGGTCCGGATCGTCGCGCGCTATATCGGCGGCGGGTTCGGGTCGAAGCTCGGCATCGCACCCGAGAGCGTCGCGGCGGCGATCGCCGCCAAGCAGCTCGGTCGTCCGGTCAAGGCGGTCATGTCGCGCCCGCAGGTCTTCGAGGCGACCGTGCGTCGCTCGAACACCGAGCAGCGCGTCCGGCTCGCGGCCAACGCCGAGGGCAAGCTGACCGCGATCGGGCACGAGACGCTGGCGTCGAACCAGTCGACCGAGGATTATTTCGAGCCCGCGGGCATCGGCACGCACCTGCTCTACGGCGGCGAGAACCGGCTGATCACGCATGAGCTGGTCGACGTGAACCTCGTCCTGTCGGGATCGATGCGCGCGCCGGGCGAAGCGGTCGGGATGCTCGCGCTCGAGGGTGCGATGGACGAGCTCGCCGAAAAGCTCGACATGGATCCGATCGAGCTGCGCAAGCGCAACGATCCGCGGATCGATCCGGAGAAGGACGTCCCCTATTCGTCGCGCAACCTGACGCGCGCGCTCGACGAGGGTGCGGTTCGCTTCGGTTGGGACAAGCGCCAGAAGGCCGGCACGCGCCGCGAGGGCGAGTGGCTGATCGGCATGGGCGTTGCCTCGGCGGTGCGCGGCAACATGATGATGGAATCGTCCGCCAAGGTCGAGATCCATCCCGACGGCACCGCGACCGTATCGTCGGCGATGACCGATATCGGCACGGGCAGCTACACGATCCTCGCGCAGATCGCGTCGGAGATCCTGGGCATCCCGGTCGAGAACATCACCATGTCGCTGGGCGACACCAATGATCCCCCCGCGGCGGGTTCGGGCGGGTCCTGGGGCGCGGCCTCGTCGGGGACTGCGGTCTATCTCGCCTGCGAGATGCTGCGCGGCAAGATCGCCAAGGCGATGGGCGTCGACGAGGACGGCCTGACGCTGAAGGACGGCAAGGCGATCGGCGACAACCGCTCGACCCCGATCGGCGAGCTGGTCGGCAAGGGCCTCGAGGCGACCGGGCATATCAAGCCGGGCAAGCAGGAGAAGGAGACGTCGCAGGCAGGCTTCGGTGCGCATTTCGCCGAGGTCGCGGTCAACGTCATCACCGGCGAGACGCGTGTGCGGCGGATGCTCGGGTCGTTCGCGGCAGGGCGCGTGCTCAACGCGAAGACCGCGCGGTCGCAGTGCCTGGGTGGCATGACCTTCGGCATCGGCACCGCGCTGACCGAGGACCTGATCCACGACACGCGCACCGGCAAGCTGGTGAACCACGATCTCGGCGAATATCACGTGCCGGCCAATGCGGACGTGCCGCAGATGGACGTCCACTTCGTCGACGAGCGCGACATCCATGCGAACCCGATCCACGCCAAGGGGATCGGCGAGCTGGGGATTTCGGGCGCGGGCGCGGCGGTTGCGAACGCTGTGTATAATGCGACGGGGATCCGGGTGCGGGAGTTCCCGATTACGTTGGACAAGCTGCTGGATCAGTTGCCGGCGGTCTGATCTTCTGTGCCCCCGCGGAGGCGGGGGTCAAGGAGCCACAACGCGCACCCTTAGTAAAGCTGGATCCCCGCCTTCGCGGGGAAACAGGTGGGGGTGGGCGCCACCCTCCTTACTACAACCCCGGCGAAGGCCGGGGCCCAGTTGGGGGACTTTCCTGACAGGGGATCGTCCTTCGTCACGACGGCCTTCCCAACTGGGCCCCGGCCTTCGCCGGGGTGGTGGTTGAGGGGGCGGCACCAGCCCTCGCTTGGGTCGCGGGCTGGCGCTGCGCCATCCTGCGTCGGGGTGGCGTTGAGGCCACGCCGCCACCCTCGTCAAACATCCCCGCCCCTCCTATCTCAGACCCTCCACACCCGAGGACGAGCCTATGACCGACCATGTAATGGACGCCGCGTTTCGACCGGCCGGGCTCGACCGGGCGACGCAGGGGGTTCTCGGGCGCGGGATCGATCGGGTCGAGGGGCCGGCGAAGGTCACCGGCGTCGCCGATTATGCCTATGAGGGCACGCCCGAGCGGGTCGCCTATGCCGCGATCGTCGGTACGCCGGTCGGCAGCGGCCGCATCCTGCGCATCGACGCGCGTGCGGCCGAGGCGATGCCCGGCGTGATCGCGGTGCTCCACGGCGATCCGCGCATGCCCGCGGGCGAATCCAATTCGAGCGCGCTGCCGCTGTTCGATACCGACACCATCCTCCATCTCGGCCAGCCCGTCGCGGTGGTCGTCGCCGAGGACCAGGCGATCGCGCGCGACGCCGCAGCCCTGGTCCGCGTCGAGACCGCAGCGGGCGAGAACCGGTTCGACGTCGAGGCACAGCCGGTCGATACCGATCCCGCGATCGGCTTCGTGCCGCCGGTCGACATGGGCGACCTCGACGCGGCGATGCGCGACGCACCCGTGACGCTCGATGCGACCTATACGACGCCGGTGCATTTCCCCGCCGCGCTCGAACCACACGCGACCACCGCCTGGTGGGACGGCGACCGGCTGACGGTGCGATCGAGCAACCAGGTGATCGGCGCCGCGCGCAAGACGATCGCCAAGGTGCTCAAGATCGACGGCGACAAGGTCCGCGTGCTCGCGCCCTATGTCGGTGGCGGCTTTGGCGGCAAGACCGGGGTCGGCCCCGAGGCGATCCTCGCCGCGATCGCCGCGGAGGCGGTCGGACGCCCGGTCAAGATCGCGCTGCCGCGGCGCCAGACCGCCTATGTCGTCCACCACCGCTCGCATACGACGCAGCGCATCCGCATCGCCGCGGACGAACGCGGCGTGATCCAGGGCATGGGGCATGAGAGCGTCGCCGCGCAGAATGACGACGCGCCGTTCCTCGAACCCGTGCCGTTCGGGACGATCCCGCTCTATCGCGGGGAGTCGCGGCGGTTCAGGACCGACCTCGTCCGCGTCGACCTGCCCGCGAGCGGCGCGGTCCGCGCGCCGGGCGAGGCGGTCGGCACGTTCGGCGTCGAATGCGCGATGGACGAGCTCGCGGTCCAGCTCGGAATCGACCCGATCGAGCTGCGCCGCCGCAACGAGCCCGACTGCGATCCGGGCAGCGGCAAGCCCTTCTCCACGCGGCGCATGCTCGACTGCTACACGCAAGGGGCCGAGCGGTTCGGCTGGCCCGCCGCCGTCCCCGCGCCCGCATCGGTGCGCGAGGGCGAATGGCTGATCGGGATCGGCATGGCGGCCAGCCTGCGCGGCAATTTCACCGTCCAGGCGCAGGCGCGCGTGCGGCTCGAGGCGGACGGCCGTGCGGCGGTCGAATGCGACATGACCGATATCGGCACCGGCACCTACACGATCCTGGCACAGGCCGCGGGCGAGATGCTCGGGCTGCCGGTCGCCGACTTCGATGTCCGGCTGGGCGACACCGACTTCCCGCCGACCGCGGGGTCGGGCGGGTCGTTCGGTGCAGGGAGCGCGGTGTCCGCGGTGGTGCTGGCGTGCGAGGACATCCTCGCCGAGCTCGCGCTGCGGATGAACGCGGCGCCGGAGGAGCTGAGCCTCAAGGACGGATGCGTCAGCGCGGGCGGGCGGCAGGTGAAGCTCGCCGACCTGCTGCGCGGTGCGCCGATCGTCGCGATGGGCAAGACCGGCCCCGGCAAGGAGAGCAAGCGCACCAGCCAGGCGAGCCACGGCGCGCATTTCGTCGAGGTCGCGGTCAACGCGGTCAGCGGCGAGGTGCGGGTGCGGCGGATGCTCGGCGTGTTCGACGTCGGCCGCGTGCTCAACCGCAAGACCGCGACCAGCCAGATCATCGGCGGCATGGCCTGGGGCATCGCCTATGCGCTGACCGAGGAGGGCGTCGTCGACACGCGCACCGGCGCGTTCGTGAACCCCGATTTCGGCGAATATCACGTCGCGGTGAACGCCGACATTCCGCAGCTCGAGGCCTATTTCATCGAGGAGATCGACGATTCGGCGAACCCTGCGGGCGCCAAGGGGGTCGGCGAGCTCGGCATTTCGGGTGCGGGCGCGGCGGTCGCCAACGCGATCTACAATGCGACGGGTGTGCGGGTGCGCGATTTCCCGGTGACGCTCGACAAGCTGCTCGAGGGCTTGCCCGCGCTGTAACGTCTGTTCCCACGCCGATGCGGAGGAACGAGAAGAGAGAGAAGACATGGCCGAAAACGATAGCGTGATTGCCGCGGCGAAGACCTGGAAGGGCCAGAGGATGGCGATCGCCACCGTCGTCTCGACCTGGGGCTCCGCGCCGCGCCCCAAGGGGAGCCACATGCTCGTCCATGAGGACGGCCGGTTCGAAGGCTCCGTGTCGGGCGGCTGCGTCGAGAGCGACATCCTCGCGACCGCCGCCGACGTGATCGCGGGCGCGCCGTTCCAGCTGCGGAACTACGGTGTCGCGGATGCCGCGGCGTGGGAAGTCGGCCTGCCCTGCGGCGGCGAGATCGCGGTGATGGTCCAGCCGGTCTCGGCCGAGGGGTTCGACCCCGAATTGTTCGACCGGATCGCCGAGGCGCGCGATCAGGGCGATGCGCTGACCGTCACCACCGACCTCGCCACCGGGCACAGCGACGCGCGGCCGGCGGAGACGGGCGAGGTGTTCGTCAACCGCTATGATCCGCCGCGCCGCCTGCTGATCGTCGGCGCGGTGCAGATCGCGCAGGCGCTGGCGGGCCTCGCGCGTGAGCTGGGGATCGCGACGGTCGTGATCGACCCGCGCGCACGCTTCCTGACCGACGAGCGCTTTCCCGGCGTCACGCTCGACGATCGCTGGCCCGACGAGGCGATCGCCGCGCTGCGCCCCGGTCCGTCGACCGCGGTCGTGACGCTGAGCCACGACATCAAGATCGACGACCCCGCGCTGATCGCCGCGCTGGCGAGCGACGCCGCCTATGTCGGGGCGCTCGGCAGCCGCAAGAGCCATGCGGCGCGGCGCGAACGGCTCGCCGCGGCGGGGGTGACCCCTGAGAATATCGACCGGATCGACGCGCCCGTCGGGATCGACATCGGCGCGATCGGGCCGTCGGAGATTGCGCTGTCGGTTGCCGCCGCGATGATCGGAGCCTTCCATGATCGCCGCTGAAGACGTCGTCCTCATCCTGCTCGCCGCGGGCCGCTCGCAGCGGTTCGGCATCCCGAACAAGCTCGAGGTGCCGTTCCTCAACAAGCCGGTCGGGCTCCACGTCGTCACCGCGTTCGAGGCGATCCCGTTCCGCGACCGGCTGGTCGTCACCGATGGCTGCACGCTCGATTTCGCGAGCCACGGCTATGCGGTGGTGCATAACGACGATCCCGCGGCGGGGATGGCGCAGTCGGTCAAGCTGGGCGTGCAGCGCGCCAAGGACGACGGCGCGCAGGCGGTGCTGATCGCGCTCGCCGACATGCCGCGCGTGACCGCGGCGCATGTCTACCGGATGCTCGATGCCGCCGACAGCGCGGATGCGGTGGTCGCGTCGAGCGACGGGGTGAAGCCGTCGCCCCCTGCCCTGTTCGGGCGCGACCGGTTCGACTTCCTGCTGTCGCTCGACGGCGATGCGGGCGCGCGCGACCTGGTGCGCGCGGGGCGGCACGTGGTGACCGCGCCGGCCGAGCTGATCGACATCGACACGCCCGAGGATCTGGAGCGACTGCAGGCGCTGGTCCACGACCCGCGCGCGGCGATCACTCGTGCCTTAACGCGTCGATAGGGTTCATCGCGGCGGCGCGGCGCGCGGGGAAATAGCCGAAGACGACGCCGATCACCGCGGAGATGCCGAACGCGAAAAGATTGATCTCGGGCACGAACAGCCACTGGACCTTGATCAGCGGCGCGATAATCGCGATCGCCAGTTGTGCGATCACCAGCCCGATCAGCCCGCCCAGGCACGACAGCACGATCGCCTCGACGAGGAACTGCAACAGCACCTCGCGCGCGACCGCGCCGATCGCGAGCCGGATGCCGATCTCGCGCGTGCGTTCGGTCACCGACACCAGCATGATGTTCATGATGCCGATCCCGCCGACGACCAGGCTGATCCCCGCGACCGCCGCGACGATGCCGGTCAGCAACGTCGTCGTGCCGGTCAGCGTGTCGGAAATCTGCTTGGTGTCGAAGATGTTGAAGTCATCCTCCTTGCCCGCGGTGATCGTCCGGCGTTCGCGCAGCAGATCGGTGATCGACGCCTGCACGGTCGCGGTCGAGAATTTCTGGTCGACGCCCACCAGCATCAGCCGGATGTCGCGATTGCCCGTGAAGCGACGCTGCACCGCCTTGATCGGCATGATGACCACGTCGTCCTGATCGCCGCCGAACCCCGCCTGCCCGCGCGTCGACAGCACGCCGATCACGTCGCAGCTGATCGCGCCGATCCGCATCCGGAGGCCCACCGCGTCGCCGCCGCGGAACAGGTTGGTGCGAACGGTATTGCCGATGATGCACACCGCCTTGCCCGACGCCTCCTCGACCGGCGTGAAGATCCGCCCGGTCGCCAGCGGCCAGGGCTGGACCTGAAAATAGGCGCTGGTGGTGCCGTTGATCGTCGTCGACCAGTTCGCGCCTTCATAGATCGCGGTGGCGGTCGCCTGCGCCTGGGGGGCGACCGCGGTGACGCCGGCGATCTGGTTGGCGACCGCGGTGACGTCCTCGGGCTTGAAATCGGGCGGCCGCGGTCCGCCGCCGCCACGACCGAAGCCCTGACCCGGCCGGATCTGGAGGATGTTGGTGCCGAGCGCGGAGATCGACTGCTGCACCGCCGCGGTCGTCGCCTTGCCGAGCGTGACCATCGTCACGACCGCCCCGACGCCGATGACGATGCCGAGAATGGTCAGGAACGACCGCAGGATATGGCGGCGGATCGAGCGCAGCGCGAGCGAGAGGGTGGTGCCGAACATTACCGGGTCATCCCGCCAGCGTGGTCCCGTCGAACCTGGCTCAAAGACTGACAGAAGAGACCCGTCATCCCCGCGCAGGCGGGGATCCAGATGCTCGAAGGCTGGCGGGCTTGTCGCGACGGTTGCCAGTCTGGATTCCCGCCTGCGCGGGAATGACGGTGTCGGGTGGGGGCGTGAGTGTATGGTGTCCGGGCCATCACGACTCGACCCTTTCGCCTTGCTCGTGGCGGCTTTCGATGCGTTCGACGAGGCCGTCCTTGAAGTGGACGACGGTGCGCGCGAAGGCGGCCATGTCGGGTTCGTGGGTGACCATCAGCACGGTGATGTTCTGTTCCGCGTTGAGCCGGGTCAGCAGCTGCATGATCTCGACCGAGCGTTCGCTGTCGAGGTTGCCGGTCGGTTCGTCCGCGAGCAGCACGTCGGGGTTCGTCACCAGCGCGCGCGCGATCGCGACGCGCTGTTGCTGGCCGCCGGACAGCTCGGCGGGGGTGTGGTCCCACCAGTCCGCCAGTCCGACCGTGTCGAGGCTCGCCATCGCCGCCGCACGCCGCGCACGCTTCTCGTCGCCGCGGTACAGGAGCGGCAGCTCGACATTCTCGAGCGCGGAGGTGCGCGAGAGGAGGTTGAACCCCTGGAACACGAAGCCGAGATATTTGCGGCGGAGCAGCGCGCGCTGGTCGCGGTCGAGCGTCTCGACATGATGGCCGCGGAACAGGAACGTCCCCGCGCTCGGCACGTCGAGACAGCCGAGGATGTTCATCGTCGTCGACTTGCCCGACCCCGACGGCCCCATCACCGCGACGAAATCGCCGCCGGCAATGTCGAGGTCGACACCTTTCAGCGCCTGGAACATCGTCGCGCCCGCGCCGTACGTCTTGGTGACGCCGCGCAGCGAGATCAGGGGCGGATTACTGGCCACCGCCCCCGCCCTTGCTCGCGCCACCGCCGCGCCGACCACCGCCGCCGCGCTTGGTCTCGTCCGAGCCGCTGGCGAGCTGGCCGGTAATGACCTGCGCGCCGGGCTGGAGATTGCCCGACAGAACCTCGGTCATCGTCCCGTTGGTGTCGCCGGTGGTGATCTGCACCGGCTGCGGCGTGCCGTCGGCGCCCTTCACATAGATGGTCTGCTGCGCGCCGCGGCCGAGCGTCGCGGTCCGTTCCGCCCCGCCGCCGCGCCGCGGCCGGAAGGTCAGCGAGCCGGCAATGCCGCCGCCCGCATCGCCCGACGCGGCGGTCGGCTTGAACCGCAATGCGGCGTTGGGGACGAGCAGCACGCGCTGCTTGTCCGACGTCACGATGTCCGCGGTCGCGGTCATCCCCGGGCGCAGCGTCAGCGACGGATTGGCCACGGTCAGGTCGGCGGCATAGGACACGACCTGGCCGGTGGTGGTCGTCGTGCTGGTGCTCGAACTCGACGAGGTCGCCGAGCTGACCGTCAGGTTCGAGCCGAGATCGACACGCGTGATCGTCGCGGGGAAGGTCTTGCCGGGAAAGGCGTCGACGGTGAAGTTGGCGCGCTGGCCGATCTTGACCTCGCCGACGTCCGCTTCGTCGATCGCGACCTCGAGCTTCATCTTGGTCAGGTCCTCGGCGATCACGAACAGCGTCGGCGTGTTGAACGACGACGCGACGGTCTGGCCGGGATCGATCTGGCGCGCGAGCACGACGCCGGTTACCGGCGAGCGAATGATCGCGCGCGCGCGCTGCGTCTGGCTCTGCGCGAGCGCGGCGCGGCTGGCGACGACATTGGCCTCGGCGACCTTCTGCGCGGCGAGCGCGCGCTGATAGTCGGCGCGGCCGGCCTGAAGCTCGGTCTTGGACGGCACGCGCCCGCCCGACAGCCGCGCGACTTCCTCGAGCCGGTTGAGCTGTGCGCGCGATTCGGCGACGGTCGCCTGCGCCTGGTTCACCTGCGCCTGGTTGGCGGCGAGCTGTGCATTGCCCTGGCGGATCTGGTCGTCGAGCTGTTCGGGATCGATCAGCGCGAGCGGCTGGCCCGCGACGACGCGGTCGTTGACGTCGGCGACCACCTTGGTGACCAGCCCCGACAGCTGCGACCCGACCGTCACCTGGTTGGTCGGCGCGAGCTTGCCCGTCGCGGACACCGTCACGGTCAGGTTGCCGCGCTCAGCCGCCTGGGTCGAATATTGCGTCTGCTCCTTCGCGCCGAAGCATTTGGCGAGCAGCAGGCAGAGCAGCACGACGCCGACCGCGATCGCGACCCATTTGATGTAGCGTTTCCAGGGGGCCTGCGGCCTCACGCCCAGAAAGTCGTCGATCGATGCGTCGGCCATCAGCGTGCCTCTGGATTGGAGATGGGCGCTTGCGGGATCACGGTCGCGTCCCAGCCGCCGCCAAGCGCGGCATAGAGCGCGACCAGCGCGGTCGCGGCGTCGGCGCGCGCCTGGGTCGCGCCGTTGCGCGCGGACAGCAGCGCGACCTCCTGCTGGTTGAGCGTGGTGAAGTCGGTCAGCCCGGTGCGATACTGGCTGCGGCTGAGGATCGCCGAATTGTTCGCGGCATCGAGCGCGATGGCGAACTGGCGCTCGCGTTCCTGCGCGGTCTGGAGCGCGACGACCGCATTCTCGACATCCTCGAGCGCGGTCAGCACGGTCGACTTGTAGAAGGCGAGCGCGCCGTCGGCGGCGGCCTCGCTGGTCCGCACCTGGCTGCGCAGCCGGCCGCCGTTGAAGATCGCCTGGGTCAGCCCCGCGAACAACCCGCCGGTGATCGCATCGCCGATATTGCCGATCGAGGTCGCGTTGGTGTTGATGTTGCCGGTGATCGCGAGCGCGGGATAGAGCTGGGCCTTGGCCACGCCGATCCGCGCGGTGGCGGCGGCCAGCGCGCGCTCCGCCGAGCGGATGTCGGGACGCTGGCGCAGTGTGTCGCCGGGAATGCCGACGCCGACCGCCTTCGGCCCGACCGGGATAGGCTTGACCGGCGCGAGCAGCGGCCGGAGCGCGCCCGGCGCCTGTCCGGTCAGCACGCCGATCCGCGCGACCGCTGCGGCATATTGCTGGTCGAGGCTCGGGATCGTCGCGGCGGTCTGGGCCCGCTGCGCGCGCGCCTGTTCCTGGTCGAGGCTGGAGACGAGCCCCGCCTGGACGCGGAACCCGGCGATCTCGAGATTGTCGTCCTGGATCGTCAGCGAGGCGCGCGCATTGGCGAGTTGCTGCTGATACAGCCGGGCGAGCACATAGTTGCGCGCGACCTCGCTCTCGATCGAGATGAGGACGGTCGCATAGTCGTAGCCCGACGCTGCGTACTCCGCGCGGCTCGCCTCGATCGTGCGGCGGATCTCGCCGAACACGCCGACCTGGTAGCTGGCGCTGGCCCCCAGCGTGAAGCTGTTGGTGCCGCCGCCGCCGGTGTCGACGACGGTGCCGTCGGGCAGCGTGAACGACCGCCCGCCGCCGCGCAGATTCTCGTTGCGCTGATAGCCGCCCGAGCCGCTGAGCGTGGGGAGCAGCGAGGCGCGGTTCTGGACCAGGCTCTCGCGCGCCTGGCGGAGGCGGGCGACGCTCTGCGCGATGTCGAGATTGGTCGCCGCCGCCTGCTCGACGAGTTGGCCGAGCACGGGGTCGTCGAACCGCTGCCACCAGCGCGTCAGATCCTCGGGACTGGTCGCGGGGGTGACGGAATAGGCGTCGGGCACCCCCAGCTCGGCCGCCGCCTTCGGACGATAATCCGGCCCGACCGAGCAGCCGGCGAGCAGGACGGGCATGAGGAGGAAAGCTCGGACGCGGGACATGGGCGGCAGGCATGACGCAATGCCCCTTCCCTCGTCCAGTGGTTTCGTGTCGCAACCTGTCGCAACCGGGGCGAGCTGTGGGTGGGTGCGTGCGGCCGTGCGGCCATCCCTCTCCGCCGTCATCCTGACGAAAGTCAGGATCCAGGGTAACACAGGGTGACGCTCGGGGCTCTGGATCCTGACTTTCGTCAGGATGACGGTGGGGGTTGGGGTTGGTGACGGCCCCGAAGCATCGCCCCGAACCCCAAGCCCTGCTATGACGGCAATCGAACCGCACCCGTTCCAATTTTGCACTGCAGCGGAACGGAGCGTCACAGCCGGGGGTTAGACGACCATGCTTGCCGAACGCCAGCCTGCTACTGAAGTCCTCGCACCCCCGCCGCACGTCCGCGACGACGCCAGCCTGTTCTTCGATTTCGACGGCACCCTGGTCGATCTGGCCCCGACCCCCGATGCGGTGGTCGTCGATGCCGGCCTGCTCGACCAGCTCGACCGGCTTGCCCTGCGCTTTCCGGCGCGCGTCGCGATCATCAGCGGGCGGTCGATCGCGCAGCTCGACGCCATGCTCGGCCAGCATGCGCGGCGGTTCGCGGTCGCGGGCAGCCATGGCGCCGAACGCCGCACGCCCGAGGACGGCCATGTCGCCGCCGAACGCCCCGCCTCGCTCGAAACCGCCGCGGAGGCGCTGCGCGCCTATGCCGAGGCGAACGCGCTGGTCTATGAGGCCAAGTCGCTCGGCGCCGGGCTGCATTACCGGATGGCGCCGGCGTTTGAGGCGGATGCGGTAAGCCTCGCCGAGGATCTCGCGCGCACGCACGGCCTGACGCTTCAGCGCGGCAAGATGATGGTCGAGCTGCGCACCCCCGGCGACAAGGGCGCGGCGCTGCGCGACCTGATCGCCGCGCCGGCGCTGGTCGGCAGCCGCCCGTTCTTCTTCGGCGACGACGTCACCGACGAGGATGGTTTCGCCGCCGCGCATGCGCTGGGCGGTGCGGGCATCCTGATCGGCCCCGAACGCCCTACCGCCGCCACCTACCGCCTCGACGATGTCGCGGCCCTTCGCGGCTGGATTGCCGCCATATTGGAATCATGATGACCGCTACCCAGTCCGCCAGCAGCCTGACCCCGTCCGGCCCGACCCCCGACATGAACCTGTGGCCGATCGGCAATTGCCAGGTGTCCGCGCTGATCGACCGCACCGGCACGTTCGTTTGGGGCTGCGTGCCCCGCGTCGACGGCGACCCTGCCTTCTGCGCGCTGCTCGGTGGTGACGCCCCCGAGACGGGCCTGTGGGCGATCGAGCTCGAGGGCAGCGCGAAGACCACGCAGGCCTATATCCGCAACACCCCGATCCTGGTCACCCGGCACGAGGACGAGGCGGGCAACGCGGTCGAGGTCACCGATTTCTGCCCGCGCTTCGTGCGCGAGGGGCGGACCTATCGCCCGACCAGCTTCGTGCGGATCGTCAAGCCGGTCGCGGGCAGCCCGCGGATCCGGATCCGCCTGCGCGTCGCGACCAACTGGGGCCAGCCGACCACGCATACGCAGGGGTCGAACCATATCCGGTTCCTGATGGACGACCAGACGCTGCGGCTCACCACCGATGCGCCGGTCGGGCATATCGTCGGCGAGCGCTGGTTCCGGCTCGAACGGCCGATGCACCTGTTCCTGGGGCCCGACGAGAGTTTTGCCGGCGTGCTGCACGAGGCGGCCGAGGCGATGCTGACGCGGACCAAGGACGAATGGCGCCACTGGGTGCGCGGGCTGGCGACCCCGGTCGAATGGCAGGACGTCGTCATCCGCGCGGCGATCACGCTGAAATTGTGCCAGCACGAGGAGACCGGCGCGATCGTCGCCGCGCTCACCACCTCGATCCCCGAACATGCGGGGTCCGAGCGCAACTGGGATTACCGCTATTGCTGGATCCGCGACGCCTATTACACGGTGCAGGCGCTCAACCGGCTCGGCGCGCTCGACGTGCTCGAGGGGTATCTCGAATATCTGCGCAACATCGTCGACGCGTCGAAGGGCGGGCATGTCCAGCCGCTCTACGGCGTCGGCGGCGAGGCGACCCTGGTCGAGCGCGTCGCGCCCGCGCTGCCGGGCTATCGCGGCATGGGTCCGGTCCGCGTCGGCAACCAGGCATACGAGCAGATCCAGCACGACGCGTACGGCCAGATCATCCTGTCCGACGTCCAGGCGTTCTTCGACCAGCGGCTGTTCCGCATGTCGAGCCATGAGGATTTCAAGAGCCTCGAACTCGTCGGCGACCGCGCCTGGGAGACCTATGACAAGCCCGATGCGGGGCTGTGGGAGCTGCGCACCAAGGCGCATGTCCACACCTATTCCGCGGCGATGTGCTGGGCGGCGTGCGACCGGCTCGCCAATGCGGCGGGCGTGCTCGAGCTCGAGGATCGCCGGACGTTCTGGAACGCGCGCGCGGACACGATCCGCAAGACGATCGAGACCTCGGCGTGGCGCGAGGAGACTCAGCGCATCTCCGCGACGTTCGGCGGCGACGATCTCGACGCGAGCCTGATCCAGCTGCTCGACCTGCGTTTCTTCGCGCCCGACGATCCGCGTTTCCAGTCGACGCTGAAGGCGGTCGAAGAGGGTCTCCGCCGCGGCAGCCACATGCTGCGCTATGCGACCGAGGATGATTTCGGCCTGCCGCATACCGCGTTCAACGTCTGCACCTTCTGGCTGATCGAGGCGCTGCACGCGACCGGCCGCGCCGCCGATGCGTGCGCGCTGTTCGCCGAAATGGTCGCGCGGCGCACGCCCGCGGGGCTGCTGTCCGAGGATATCGACCCCAATACCGGCGAGCTGTGGGGCAATTATCCGCAAACCTATTCGCTGGTGGGGCTGATCAACTGCGCCGTCCTCCTCAGCAAACCCTGGAGCGCCGTACGATGAGTCGCCTGGTCGTCATTTCGAATCGCGTGCAATCGGTCGACGCGCCGTCGGGCAACCAGGGCGGCCTCGCGGTCGCGCTGCTCGCGGCGTTGCGCGAAAAGGGCGGGGTCTGGTTCGGCTGGTCGGGCGCGACCACCGAGACCTTTACCGGCCATATCAATTTCCAGCAGGGCAAGGGCGTCACCACCGCGACGATCGACCTGGAGGAACAGGATTTCGACGAATATTATAACGGCTATGCGAACCGCACGCTGTGGCCGCTGTTCCATTACCGGATCGACCTGACCGAGTTCGAACGCGATTTCAGCAGCGGCTATGCGCGGGTGAACAAGCGCTTTGCCGAGACGGTGCTGCCGCTGATCGAGCCCGACGATCTCGTCTGGGTGCATGATTATCATCACGTCCCGCTGGGCCGCGAGCTGCGCAAGCTGGGGGTCGAGAACAAGATCGGCTTCTTCCTCCATATCCCCTGGCCGCCGATGGCCATGCTGCTGTCGCTGCCGAGCCACCGCGCGCTGGTCGAATCGATGTTCGCGTACGACGTGGTCGGGTTCCAGACGCAGGACTGGCTCGACAGCTTCCTGCATTACGTCACCAGCCAGCTCGACGGCGTGGTCGGCGAGGATGGCTGGGTGACGGTCGGCGATCGCACGATCAAGGCGATCACCACGCCGATCGGGATCGAGACCGCGGATTTCGAGAGGTCCGCGAGCAGCGACACCGCGCGCCATGCCAAGGAACGGATGTACATGTCGGCGACCGGGCGCAGCCTGATCGTCGGGGTCGACCGGCTCGATTATTCGAAGGGCCTGGCCGAGCGCTTCTCGGGCTATGAGCGGTTCCTGGCGTCGCACCCCGATCACCGCGGGCTGGTCTACATGCTCCAGATCGCGCCGCCTTCCCGCGAGAAGGTCGACACCTATCAGGAGATCCGCGCGAACCTCGATTCGATGTCGGGGCGGATCAACGGCGAATTCTCGGACATCGACTGGACGCCGATCCGCTACGTCAACCAGGGCTTCCCGCGCGACGTGCTCGCGGGGATCTATCGCGCGGCGCGGGTCGGGCTGGTGACGCCGCTTCGCGACGGGATGAACCTGGTCGCGAAGGAATATGTCGCGGCGCAGGATCCCGAGGATCCGGGCGTGCTGATCCTGTCGCAGTTCGCGGGCGCGGCAGCGCAGCTGTCGGATGCGGTGCTGGTCAACCCGTACAGCCCGGAGGAAATGTCCGACGCGATCGCCCGCGCGCTCAAGATGCCGCTGGCGGAGCGCAAGGCGCGCTGGGAGAAGCTGATCGACAACGTCCGCAAGGAGGACGTGATGTGGTGGTGCGAACTGTTCATCACCGCGCTTGAAGATGCGCCGGAGCATGTCGAGGCGTAACCAACGTCGTCATCCCCGCGCAGGCGGGGATCCAGACTGGCTACCCCTGCGAGTCTCCTCCACGGCCAGCCAATATGGATCCCCGCCTACGCGGGGATGACGGCTTGAGCGGGGATGACGGCTTGAGCTGGGATGATGCCGAGCGGTGACGGGTTCTTCTCAAAACCCGTCATCCTGACGAAACGGGTGTCCGCGCCGCGCCAGCGTTACGACGCGACACCCCGCACCGGGTCCGGCGCCATCAGCAGGCGGCCGCGGGGCATCGCCTCGGGCATTTCCGCCGTGATATACGCCAGCATCGCCTCGCGGACGTCGCAGCGCAGGTCGAACGCGACCGAGGCGTTCTTGGCGGTCATCAGCGCGCGGAGTTCGACCGCGTCCGCCTTCATGTCGGTGACCTGGAGGTTGAAGAACCGGCCGTCCCAGCGCGGATTGGCCTTCACGACCTCGCCCAGCTTCTCGCGCAGTCGGGGCACGTCGGTCGACGGATCGACATACCAGAAGACCGAGCCCATCAGCTGGCTGGTCTCGCGCGTCCAGTTCTGGAAGCTCTGTTCGAGGAACTTCGACACCGGCACCACGAGGCGGCGTTCGTCCCAGATCTTGATGACGACGAAGGTCAGGTTGATCTGCTCGACCCGTCCCCATTCGCCGTCGACGATCAGCACGTCGTCGAGCCGGATCGGTTCGGTGAACGCCATCTGCACGCCGGCGATCAGGTTCTTGAGCGCAGGCTGGGCGGCCGCACCGACGACGAGGCCGGCGATGCCCGCCGACGCCATCAGCGTGACGCCGATCGAGCGGATGCCGGGGACGCTGAGCAGCATCAGGCAGACGCTGATGAAGATGATGAAGAAGGTGCCGATCCGGCCGAGGATCGCCGCACGGGTGCGCTTGCGCCGCGCGCGCAGATTGTCCTCGACGGTGATGTCCGAGCGGATCTCGATCACGTCCTGGAACGCGCGCAGGGCGGCGACTGCGAGCCAGCCGAGCAAGGCGGGGACGAGGAAGCCGAGCAGCTGCTTCCACAATTCCTCGATATCGTCGTCCATCGGCAGGATCCGCGCGACAAACGCGACGCTGACCGCGACGAACACTGCGCGCAGCGGCCGGCGGACGCGCGCGAGGACAAGCCCGTCGGTCTTGGCGGTCGAGCGCCGCTGCGCATGGCCGGCGATCCGCATCGTCAGCCAGTGCGCGACCAGCGCGAAGAGCACCGCCGCCGAGACCACGGCGACGCTTTCCAGCCAGACCCATTCGGGTGGTATGTGGAGCGATCTGAATATGCGCATGACAGCGCAACGGTGCGGGTGCGGGGATGTTCCGCTGCGGTGCAGCATGGGGGCGCGCGCGTTGGATATGCGCACCTCCCCGGCGGAGGCCGGGGCCCAGTTGGAAAGGTCGCAGTAATGGAGGGCGGCCCGCAGTTGCCGCCGTCCCCCAACTGGGCCCCGGCCTTCGCCGGGGTGGTGTGCTTTTCTGACGCGGGTCGCTCGCAAACACCTGCGTTCCCGGATGACGCGCCTCCATGATCATGCCACAAGACAGCGACCATGATCGCCCGGAGAATCAGACGCTTCCTGAGCGAGGAAGACTGGACGTTCGCGCCGCACGAACTGCCCGTCCTCCCCGGCTCGCCGGGCTCGCCCGCGCATCCGCGGCACCGCCAGATCGCCTATGCGCTGATCGGCATCCTGCTCGGACTGACGGTCGGCTTTGGCAATGCGCTTATCAGTGCGAACACCTACACGTTGCAGGGTGCGCTCGGGCTCGATCCGGCAGAGATCGCGTGGCTGCCGACGGTCTATGTGATGACCAACGTCAGCATCAACCTGCTGATGATCAAGTTTCGCGCGCAGTTCGGGCTCAGGCCGTTCGCGCTGATCTTCCTCACGCTCTACGTGCTGGTGACGCTCGCGCATCTGTTCGTGCACGGGTTCGCCACCGCGATCGCGGTGCGGGCGATCAGCGGGATGGCGGGCGCCGCGCTGAGCAGCCTGTGCCTCTATTACGTGATGCAGTCGCTGCCCGCGAAATGGCGGCTGAAGGCGGTGGTGCTCGGCATCGGCATCCCGCAATGCGCGACGCCGCTCGCACGGCTGTTCTCGCCCGACCTGCTCGCCATGTCGCAGTGGCGCACGCTGTATTTGTTCGAGCTCGGCCTCGCTTTGCTGTCGCTCGCCGCGGTCGCGGCGCTGCGGCTGCCGCCGACGACGCGGAGCAAGGCGTTCGAGCCGCTCGACTTCCTCACCTTCGTGCTGTTCGCGGGGTCGACCGCGCTGTTCGCCGCGGTGCTCGGGCTCGGGCGGATCCTGTGGTGGACCAATGCGCCGTGGATCGGCTGGGCGCTGATCGTCGCGATCCCGATGTTCGCCGCCGCGATCGTCGTCGAGCATCACCGCGTCAACCCGCTGCTCAACACCCGCTGGCTCGGCAGCGCGGACATATTGCGCTTCACGGTCGTCATCGTGATGGCGCGGATCGTGCTGTCCGAACAGACCTATGCCGCGGTCGGCCTGCTGACCGTGCTGGGGCAGAACAACGACCAGCTCATCCCGTTCTTCCTGATCATCTTCGTCGCCTCGGTCGCGGGCGTGATCGCGAGCGCGATGACCCTCGACGTCGAGCGGCTCGGCCACCCGATCATGCTTGCGATCGGGCTGGTCGCGGTGGCGGCGTGGTTCGACTCCTATGCGACCAGCCTGACGCGCGCGCCGCAGATGTACGTGACCCAGGCGATCATCGGTTTCTCCGCGACCTTCTTCCTGGGCCCGGCGCTGCTGTTCGGGATGACGCGCGCGCTGAAGGAGGGTGCGGGGCACATCATCAGCTTCATCGCGCTGTTCGGGATCATCAACTCACTCGGCGGGCTCGGCGGCACCGCGCTGCTCGGCAGCTATCAGGTGGTCCGCGAGAAGGCGAACAGCGCCGCGCTGGTCCAGCAGATCTCGCCGACCGACCCGATCGTCGCGCAGCGCATCGCCGCGGGCGGCGCCGCGGTCGGCCGGGTGATCGTCGACCCGACGCTGCGCAGCGCGGAAGGTGCGGCGATTTTGTCGCAGACCACGACGCGCGAAGCAAACGTGCTTGCCTATGCCGACGTCTTCCGCTTGGTCGCGATTCTCGCCGGAGGGACGTTCGGGTATCTCGTCTTCCTGATGGTGCGACGCCAACGACGCGAACGCCGTGCGCGACTTGAGAGGACGACATGACCGACGCCCGCAGCCCGGTGGCAGAAGGCCCCGCGACGGAGGAGAAACAGGCGGAGACGGCCGCCGCGCCGACCGCCGCGCCTGCGCCCGCCGCGACGCCCGCCACCCCGGTCGGCTCGGGCTGGCGACCGCAGCCGCCGAGCCCGCGGGTCATCGGCGTCATCGTCCTGCTCGTGATCGCGGGCGTCTGCGCGGTGCTCGCGGCGTGGCGGCTGCCGCCGTTCGCGACCAGCTACCAGTCGACCGACAATGCCTATGTCCGCGGCCGCACCACGGTGATCAGCCCGCAGGTCAGCGGCTATGTGACGCAGGTGCTCGTGCGCGACTTCGCGGATGTGAAGGCGGGCGATCCGCTGGTGAAGATCGACGACCGCATCTATCGCCAGCGGATCGACCAGGCGCAGGCGCAGGTCGACGCGCAGGCGGCGACGCTGTCGAACAGCCTCCAGACCGCGCGCAGCCGCCAGGCGAGCCTCGCCGCGCAGGACGCCGCGGTCGCCAATGCCGCCGCGCAGCTGATGCGCGCGCAGGCGGACATGGCGCGCGTCAACGACCTCGTCACCGACGGCTCGGTCAGTCTGCGCGAACGCGACCAGACGCTCGCCGCGCTCCGCCAGGCGGAAGCACAGGTCCAGCAGGCCAAGGCCGCGCGCGAGATCGCCCGCCAGGATATCCGCACCGTCGAGGTCGGACGCGGCGGCCAGGAGGCGGGCGTCTCGGGCGCGGAGGCCGCGCGCCAGCTCGCGCGGATCGACCTTGCCAACACGGTGATCCGCGCACCCGAGACGGGGCGGCTGAGCGAGGTCGGTGTCCGGCTCGGCCAATATGTGACCGCGGGGTCGCAGCTGATGTTCCTGGTGCCGCCCGAAACCTGGGTGATCGCGAACTTCAAGGAAGCGCAGACCGCGCGGATGGCGGTCGGCCAGCCCGCGTCGTTCACCGTCGACGGGCTCGCGAACGAGCGGCTGACCGGGCGCGTCGAACGAATCTCGCCCGCGGCGGGGTCCGAATTCGCGGTGCTGAAGGCGGACAATGCGACCGGCAACTTCACCAAGGTGCCGCAGCGGATCGCGGTCCGCATCCGCGTCGATCCGGGCCAGCCGCTGAGCGCGCGGTTGCGGCCGGGGATGTCGGTGCAGGCGCGGGTCGATACCGCCGGCGGGCCGGGGCCGCGGTGATGTCGCGAACCCCCCTCGGTCCCTGTTCTCCAGCCCAGCCTGGATCGCCGCCTTCGCGGGGAGACATTTTGAGGGAGGTGGCTGAGCCGACCCACGCCGCCGCCGCAATCAAAACCGCTACCCCGGCGAGAATCCCCTCCCCGGCGGAGGCCGGGGCCCAGTTGGGGGACGGCGATGACGAAGCGCTGTCCGCCGTTACTGTGGCCTTCCCAACTGGGCCCCGGCCTTCGCCGGGGTGGTTGCAGGGGATGCGGGCGATACCCGACGTTTCGTGCGCGGCCTGTTCTCCCGCGGAGGCGGGAGCCCAGCCTGGGTCCCCGCCTTCGCGGGGAGACATTTTGGGGGAGGGCGCTGCGTCGACCCACGCCGCCGCCGCAATCAAAACCGCTACCCTGGCGAGAACGTCCACCCCGGCGAAGGCCGGGGCCCAGTTGGGGGACGGCGATGACGGAGCGCTGTCCGCCGTTACTGCGACCTTCCCAACTGGGCCCCGGCCTTCGCCGGGGTGGTGGCAGGGGGTGCGAGCGTGGGGCGGCGTGCGGACGTGGCGGCGCAAACACGCATGGCGGACCGCCGCCGCCCTCCCCCTCGCGCTGCTCGCCACCGCGTGTATCGGCCCCCGCCCCGAGGCGCCCGCTGCGACCGCGGTCGCGCCGCCGCCGGCGTGGCGGACCGCGCTGGGGCCGGGTACGCCGATCCGGGCGGACTGGTGGAGTGCGTTTGGTGATCCCGCGCTGACGAGCCTCGTCGCGCAGGCGCTTGCCAACAGCCCCGATCTGGGGGCGGCGGCGGCGCGGATCGACGAGGCGCGGGCCGCCGCGCGGCTCGCGCGCGCGCAACAGACGCCGCTCGTCAACGGGTCGGCGCCCGGCACCACCGGCCAGACCGTCAGCGCGCTCGGCACGCCGATCGATGCGATCGGCGCGCAGCCTGCGGTCAGCATCAGCTATGATCTCGACCTGTTCGGCCGCCTGCGCCAGGCGAGCCGCGCGGCGCAGGCGCAACTGCTCGCGAGCGAAGCGTCGCGCGACACCGTCCGCCTCGCGATCGCGAGCAGCGTCGCGACCGGCTACATCACGCTGCGCGCGCTCGACCAGCGGCTCGCGGTCGCGCGCCAGACGCTCGACGCGCGCGCCGAGGGGCTGCGCATCGCCCGCCGCCGTGCCGAGACCGGCTACACCTCGAACCTCGAACTGCGTCAGGCCGAGGCGGAATATCACGCGACCGAACAGCTCGTCCCCGCCGCCGAACTGTCGATCAGCCGCCAGGAAAACGCGCTCAGCCTGTTGCTCGGCGATGTCCCCGGGCCGATCCCGCGGGGGCTGCCGCTCGACCGGCTCGCCGCGCCCGCGATCCCCGACGGGCTGCCCGCCGACCTGCTCCGCCGCCGGCCCGACCTGTATCAGGCGGAGCAGACGCTGGTCGCGACCGACCGCTCGCTCGACAGCGCGCGTGCGGCGATGCTGCCCAATCTCGCGCTCACCGGCTCGGCGGGTGTCGTGCTGTCCAGCGCGCTTGCTGACCCGATCGCGGTGTTCTCGATCGGCGCGAGCGTGCTCAGCCCGATCTTCGACGGCGGGCGGCTGGGCGCGCAGGCCGATGCCGCGACCGCACGCCGCGACCAGGCGGCGTTCGCCTATCGCCGCACCGCGCTCCAGGCGTTCCGCGAGGTCGACGACAGCCTTGCGGGCGTCCGCCGCTCGGGCGAACAGGCCAATGCGTTCGCCGCACAGCGCGATGCGCTCGCGGGCGCGCTGCGCAACGCGTCGAACCGCTACCGCGCGGGCTATTCGGCCTATATCGACCAGCTCGATGCGCAGCGCGGGCTGCTGACCGCGGAGCTGTCGCTGGTCCAGGCACGCGCGGACCGGCTGACGGCCTATGTGACGCTCTATCAGGCGATGGGCGGCGGCTGGTCGCGCGACGATGCGGCGATCGTGCGGCGCTGAGGGGCGTGCCCCCAGGGTTACGCAGGACATCGCCCGTAACCCTGGGCTCCCGCCTTCGCGGGAGAACAGTTTTTGCCACACCGGATCCGCCACCGTTCCCCCGCGCAGGCGGGGGTCCAGAATCAAAGCAGGACGGCAGGCGCGACTTTGCCCCCCGCATCCACGGACGAAGCGCTGCATTTTCCTGCCACAGTTGATGCATAAGCGGGTGCCATGAAGGCCATCATCCTTGCCGCGGGCCACGGATCGCGGCTCCTGCCGCTGACGCTCAGCACGCCGAAATGCCTCGTGCAGGTCGGCGGGCGGGCAATCCTCGATTCGCAGCTCGACGCGGTCGCCGCGGCGGGGTTCGATGGTGCGGTGATCGTCGGCGGGTATCGCATCGACCAGATCGCCGCGCATCTGGCCGGGCGGCGCGGCGATCCGCCGACGACGCTGCTCTTCAACCCCTTCTGGTCGGTCGCCAACAGCATCGGCAGCGTCTGGGCGGCGCGCGCGCATCTGGGCGCCGCGTTCGCGCTGATGAACGGCGACACGCTGTTCGACGCCGCGATCCTGCAGGCGGCGCGTGCCGAGCCCGCGCCCGGCGTGACCCTGGTGGTCGAGCCGCTCCACGAACCCGGCCTCGACGACATGCTGGTCGAGGCGGAGGGCGAGCGGGTGATCGCGGTCGGCAAGCATCTGGTCGGGCATCAGGCGACCGACCGCTCGCTCGGGCTGATCCTGTCGGGCGGCGGCACCGCCTATGCCGACGCGCTGCGCGCGGTGATAGGCGAGGACGAGGGGATCCACGCCTATCACCACGCGGTCGTGCGCCGCGTCGCCGAGGGCGCCGGCGTCCGCGCGCTGCGGATCCCCGCCGGTGCGCGCTGGCAGGAGATCGACCGGCCCGAGGACATTGCGCATTGGCAGGCGTCATGACCCGCAAGGTCGCGTTCCTGTTCCTCGGCGAGACGTTGCTGATCCCGCATCTCTATCCGATCGTCGAGGCGCTCGCCGCTGCCGAGCCGACGCTGCCGATCGAATTGTGGGTCAGCACCTCGGTCCACGAGACGCTGCTTGCACGCTGGAGCACGGGGCTTGGGCAGGTCACTATCCGGCGCGCGCCGGGGTTTCGCGCGCTGCCCGGCCATGTCGAGGGCGACAATCCGCCGCTGCCGCCCAAGCTGCCGACGCTGTTCCGCCTCCTGCCGCATCTGCGGGGCACGCCGGTGGTGGTGTGCGCCGAACAGACCAGCCTGTGGCTGCCCGCGACGCTGCCGCTGCGGACGCGGTTCATCGATACGTTCCACGGTGCGGGGTCGATGATGGCGCGCGGCCACTGGCGGCGGCGCGCGGGCTGGCGCACCTTGGTCGCGGCCGAGCGCGACCGGCAGGCGCTGATCGACGGCGGCGACGCGCCCGAGCGGATCGTCACCACCGGCTATGTGAAGGCCGCGTTCCGCCAGCGCACCCCCGCCGCGCGGCTGTTTGCCGATCCGCGGCCGGTGATCCTCTACACCCCGCACTGGCAGGCGCACCGCTCGTCCTGGTGGCGCTGGGGGCCCGAGGTGGTCGAACGGATCCTCGCCGACGGCCGCTACAATCTGATCTTCGCGCCGCACCAGCGGCTGGTCGAGCGCGCGCCCGAGCTGCGCGGCTTCGTCGCCGGGCTCGCCGGCCGCGCGGGCGTGCATGCCGATCTCGACAGCTTCGCGATGGTCGATGGCAGCTACACCGCCGCCGCCGACCTGTATCTCGGCGATACGTCGAGCCAGGTGGTCGAATATATGATGCGCCCGCGGCCCTGCGTGTTCCTGAACGCGCTGGGCGCCGACTGGGTGGACGATCCCTCTTATGCGATGTGGGGCGCAGGCGCGGTGGTCGACGGCCTCGACGCACTCATGCCCGCGATCGACGCCGCACCGACGCTGCATTCCGGATATCGGGATTTCCAGACGCGGTTCGTCGAGACCGCGCTCGGCGACGTGTCGGGCGGCGCACCCGCGCGCGCGGCGCAGGCGGTGCTCGCCGCGCTGCGCTGATCCAGCCCGGGCTCGCAATCCGCGCGCAATCGGCTATCGGGCAGCGGATGCAAGACATGCCAGCACTCGTGCCCCTGGGCGACAATCCGACCCCGCTCTGGGGGATGCGCAATGACGAGCGGCTGCGTCGGATCGGCGTGGCGCAGGGCTTTGCCGGAAGCGACGCGGCGGACGGCCCCGCGATCCTCGCCAACATGGCGTTCGCGTTCGACCCGGTCTGGACCGCGCATCTGAAAACGCGCCCCGGCACCGTGATGACGCGCGCGGGCGTTCCCGTGCTGGCGCATGTCCGGACCGCGGAGGAGCGCGCGCGGGTCGCCGCGGCGATGCAGGCGGACGCAACCCTCGACGCCGCCAGCGGGCTGACGCTCATCGCCGCCGAATCGGACGAGGGGATCCTCAACGAGGCGCTGCGCAAACGCGAGAAGCCGTTTGCCGAGCGGCTCGTCCCCGCCGCGGTCCCCGCGATCGAGCGGGCGAGCTATGTCGGCGCGTACAAGGGCGTCACCGACCTGCTGACCAAATATCTCTGGCCCGAATGGGCGCTGGCGGTCACCCGGGTCTGCGCGCGCGCGGGGATCACGCCGAACCAGGTCACCGCGATGGGATCGGTGCTGTGCATCGTCGCGACGATCGCCTTCTGGTATGGCTGGTTCTGGACGGGGCTTGCCACCGGCCTCGTCTTCATGGTGCTCGACACCGTCGACGGAAAGCTCGCGCGCTGCACGATCACCGCGTCGAAGCTCGGCAATGCGTGGGATCACGGCGTCGACTTGGTCCATCCGCCCTTCTGGTGGTGGGCCTGGGCGGCGGGCTGCGCGCCCTATGGCCGGCCGCTCGACGATGCGACCTTCTGGGCGGTGATCGGCACGATGCTGTTCGGCTATGTCGCGCAGCGGCTGATCGAGGGCGCGTTCATCGTCCGGTTCGGGATGCACATCCATGTCTGGGAACGCTTCGACAGCTGGTTCCGGCTGATCACCGCGCGGCGCAACCCGAACATGGTGATCCTGTTCGCGGGGCTGGTCGTGACGCGGCCCGACTGGGGGATCATCGGCGTAGCGGCGTGGACCGCGATCTCGCTGGTCGTCCATCTCGTCCGACTGTTCCAGGCGATGGCACGGCGCGCGAAGGGCGGCGCGATCACGAGCTGGCTCGCCTGATCGCGTCGGATCGGGCGGTTCGGCGGGCGGTCTTGCGGCCGCGACTTGCCGCACCGCACCGCGCGCTTTAGGGGCCGCAGGGCGCATGACCCAGGCCCCCGCCCCTTCCCCCACGACCAAGGATTTCGGTGGCGTGCTGCGTTCGGCGGCGCGCAACCTGGGCTGGCTGCTCGCGAGCCGCAGCGTGCTGGCGATCCTGTCGCTCTTCTATCTCGGCTTTGCGACGCGCACATTGGGGGTCGTCGATTTCGGCCGGTTCGCGCTGATCACCGGCGCGGTCCAGGCGCTGACGACGTTCGTCGGCTTCCAGACGTGGCAGATCATCGTCCAGTACGGCGTCCAGCCGCTCCACGACGGTGACAGCCCGCGGCTCGCGCGGCTCTTCCGGCTGGCGGCGCGGCTCGACCTGTCGAGCGCGATCCTTGGCGCGCTGCTGACGATCGGCATCCTCCAGATCTGGGCGAACGCGTTCGGCATTCCGCGCGACCTGATGCACTACACGCTGGTCTTCGCGGTGATCCAGCTGCTGACGATCCGATCGACCCCGCTCGGCATCCTGCGGCTGCGCGACAAATTCTCGCTCTCCGCACTCGCCGACAGCATGACGCCGGTGATCCGCTTCGTCGGCGCGGGCGCGGCGATGCTGTTCGACCCGACGATCCGCGGCTTCATGATCGCCTGGGCCGCGGCCGAGCTGGTCACCGCGGCGACCTACTGGATCATGGTGTGGCGCAGCGGCGACTTCGCGCTGCTGCTGGGCGGGCGCAGCGGCTGGCGCGCGCTGGTCGCGGAAAATCCGGGCGTGGTGAAGTTCGCGCTGAGCACCAATGCCAGCGCGACGCTCGGCCTGTCGAGCAAGCAGATCCCGCTGCTGCTCGTCGGCGCGTCGATCGGCCCGGCCGCGGCGGGTGCGTTCCGGCTCGCGGCACAGGTCGCGCAGGCGCTCGCCAAATTGTCGCAGCTCCTCTCGCGCGCCGCCTTCCCCGAAATCGTCCGCGCGGTGCGGACCGCGGCGCCCGAGCGGCTCCGCTACATCCTGGTGCGGACGATGCTGGCGAGCAGCGCAGCGGCGCTCGCGATCCTCGCGGTCGTTGCGCTGATCGGCGAACCGATGCTCAAACTGGTCGGCGGCAAGTCGTTCGGCAGCGCCTATCCGGTGCTTTTGTGGCTCGCGGCGGCGGGGTGCTTCGACCTGGCGACGGTCAGCCTCGACACCGTGCTGACCGCGGTCAACCGCGCGGGCACGGTGTTCGCGATCCGCGTCGTCGGCGTCATCCTGCTGTTCATCGGCGCGTTCGCCTTGATGCCGCTCTATGGTTCGTCCGGGGTGGCGATGGGCGTCGCGATCGGCTCGGTCGCGGTCGCGATCCTGCTCGGCTTTGCTGCGGCGAATCTGACGCGCAGCCGTCCCTGAGAGCGGCACGCCCCGCCGCGGTCGATAAAGCGCGGGTTCACAGAGCCGACGTCATTGGCCTCCAAATTGCCGTTATGCGATTGCAAGGGTCCCCCATGACGAATCTGCCTCTCCTGCTCGCGCTCGCCGCGGGTGCAACGCTCGCCTCGACGTCCGCGGCTGCCGCGGAGACGTGCGTCGGCACGCCGGGGAACGGCGCGGCCAAGCTCGTGCTCGAGGCGACCACGCTGCACAATGCGGTCGGCGAGGTCGCGTTCACCGTCTATCCCGACGACAAGGGCCGGTTCCTGTCCAAGGGCGGCAAGCTGGCGCGCGCGCGCGTGCCCGCCGCGCAGCCGCACGCCTGTTTCTGGCTGAAGCCCGGTTATTACGCGATCGCGCAATATCATGACGAGAACAGCGACCATGATTTCAACCGCACGCTGTTCCTGCCCAAGGAGGGGTTTGGATTTTCGAACGACGCCCCCACATCGGTCGGCCTGCCATCCTTCGCGTCGGCGCGGGTGGCGCTGCCGGCCGGGGGGACGGTCGTGCGGATGAAGATGCGGTATCGGCGCTAGCGTCGATCAAGGGCAGACGTGCCATAAAAATGTAGCGATACTAGCCTGCGACAGGTAGCCAAGAGTGTGAGCGACGCCGTTTCCAATTTCCAGGCCTTTGATGGCGTGCCGTTTCCAGCGGCCAGACGCGGCGCGGCACCGGACGTGACCGCGCGCAGTGCTGCGTCGCAGATCCGCACCGGGATCATCTGCAACCCCAAGAGCCACCGTAACCGCAGCAGCGTCGAGGCGACGCGGCCGTTCGTGTCGGGCACGGTGCTCGCGGTCACGCCGCGGACCCAGGCCGAACTGGCCGAGGTGCTGACCGATTTCGCGCAGCACGGGATCGAGCTGCTGGTGATCGACGGCGGCGACGGCACGATCCGCGACGTGCTGACCGCGGCGGCGACGGTGTGGACGGGCGCGATGCCGCGGGTCGCGATCGTGCCGTCGGGCAAGACCAACGCGCTCGCGCTCGATCTCGGCATCCCCGATCACTGGACGCTCGACCAGGCGCTCGCCGCGGCGCGCGACGGCGCGAGCATCGTCCGTCGCCCGGTCGAGGTCGAACGCGCCGGCACCGGCCAGAAACTCCGCGGATTCCTGTTCGGCGCGGGCGCGTTCGTCGAGGCGACCGGGCTGGCGCAGCGCGCGCACCGCGCGGGCGCGTTCAAGGGCTTCGCGGTCGGCGTCGCGCTGAGCTGGGCGATCGTCCAGACGCTGTTCGGGCGCGCATCGGGGATGTGGCGCGCGGGCAACCGGATGCACGTCCGCTACGATGCCGCCGCCGATGCCGGCCGGGTCGCGGACACCGACACGCATCGCTACATCCTGCTCGCCTCGACGCTGACGCGGATGCCGCTGGGCGTCCAGCCGTTCGGCGCCGCGCGCGACGGGCTGAAGACGCTGCTGGTCGATGCGCCGCCGCGCTGGCTCGCCGCCGCCGCACCGCTGATCGTCGCGGGCTCGCCGGCCAAATGGCTCGACCGGGCGGGCTATCACCGGATCGACACGCCCGCGCTCGACGTGACGATGGAGGCGGGCTTCATCCTCGACGGCGAAGTCTATCCGGGCGGCGCGCTGACGATCCGCCAAGCGGCGCCGATCAGCTTCGTCGTCCCGTGAGCGCGACGCTCGGCGCGCTCGTCCGCGACCAGCTCGCCGCCCCGGTGATCCCTGCGGTGCGGCGTGTCGCCGAGGCGCTCGCGGCGACGCCCGGCGCGATCGGCATCCTGTTCTACGGCTCGAACCTGCGGACCGGGGCGACCGAGGGCGTGCTCGACTTCTACGTGCTCACTGCGGGTCCGCCCGAACGCGGCATCTGGCCGACCGTCAGCTACCGCGAGTTCGACGAGGCGGGCGAGACGCTGCGCGCGAAGATCGCGACGATGCGGCTGTCGACCTTCGCCAAGGCGGCGGACGCGGGGACGCTCGACACCACGATCTGGACGCGGTTCGTGCAGCCCTGTGCGCTGGTGTGGTCGCGCGACGAGGCGACGACCGCGCGGATCGCTGAGGCGATCGCCGCCGCCGCACGTTCCGCCGCCCGGTTCGCCGCCGCGCTCGGCCCCGAGACGGGCACCCCGCGCGACTATTGGCGGGCGCTGTTCCGCCAGACCTATGCCGCCGAATTCCGCGTCGAAAAGGGCGGGCGCGAGGATCAGATCATCGGCTTCGACCCCGACCGCTATGACCGGCTGCTCCCGCTCGCCTGGGCGGCGGACGGGATCGCCGTGACGGCCGAGGGCGAGGCGCTGCGCCCTGCCCTGCCGCCCGCACGCCGCGCCGCGGTGCTGCGCGCGTGGCGGCTGCGACGGCGCGCGGGCAAGCCGATCAACATCGCCCGGCTGATGCGCGCCGCCTTCACCTTCGACGGCGCCGCCCGTTACGGCGCGTGGAAGATCGAGCGGCATACCGGGATCGCCGTGCCGCTGTCGCCCTGGGCCGAGCGGCATCCGATCCTTGCCGCGCCCGGCGTGCTGTGGCGCGTCTGGCGCGCGCGGCAGGCGGCATGACGGACGCCGTGCCTACCCCGTTCAACGCGCTGATCCTCGCCGGGTCGCGCGGTGGCGTCGATCCGCTCGCGGCCTATGCGGGCGTCGCGCACAAGGCGCTGATCCTGCTCGAGGGACGGACCTTGCTCGCGCGGGTCGCGGACGCACTGCGACAGGCGGGCGCGGGCGTGATCGCGGTATCGGTATCGGACGCCGCGGTGCGCGATCATGCGGTCGCGCTGGGGCTGCGGGTGCTCGACGCCGCGAGCGGCCCGAGTCTGAGCGTCGGCGACGGGATCGCCGCGCTTGGCACCCCGCTGCTCGTGACCACCGCGGATCATGCGCTGCTCCGGCCCGAATGGATCACGCGGTTCCAGTCCGACATCCCCGCCGACGCCGATGTCGCGGTGCTGCTCGCGCGACGCGATGTGGTCGAGGCGGCGGCGCCGGGGACGCGACGCACCTATCTCCGCTTCGCCGATGGCGGCTGGTCGGGGTGCAACCTGTTCCGCTTCGCTACCCCCAGGTCGATCGCCGCGATCGATCTGTGGCGGCAGGTCGAGGCGGATCGCAAGCGGCCGTGGCGGATCGTCCGCCGGCTCGGCCCGGGGCTGTTGCTGCGCTATGCGCTGGGCCGGCTGACGCTCGGCGATGCGATCGCGCATCTCGGGCGCAAGGCGGGGCTGGTCGCGGCAGCGGTCGCGACGCCGTACGGGCTGGCCGCGGTCGATGTCGACAAGCCCGCCGATCTCGACCTCGTCCGGTCGCTCCCGCCCGTCCCGCCCGTCCCGCGATAACGCTATCGCGCGGATTTGGGGTCTATTCGCGACCCCCCGCTTCGTGCGAAAGCGCGCGCATGATTGCACCGACCTCGCCTCCGTCCGCCCCCCGGGCCCGCATGACCGCGATCGGCATTTATGGCAGCGCCGGCCGGATGGGCCGCGCGATCACCGACGCGATCGAGACCGCGGGCGCGACGCTCGCGGGCGGCGTCGATGCGGGCGACGACCCCAGCCCGCTCGCGGCCGCCGCCGACGTGCTGGTCGACTTCTCGACCCCCTCGGCGATCGAGGCGCATCTCGCCGCCGCGCGCGCGGCGGGCACCGCGCTCGTCATCGGCACGACCGGCCTGACCCCGCAGCACCAGTCGCTGATCGACGCGGCGGCTGCCGACATCGCGATCCTCCAGACCGGCAACACCTCGCTCGGCGTCACGCTGCTCGGCATCCTGGTACGCGAGGCCGCGGCGCGGCTCGGCCCCGACTGGGACGTCGAGATCGTCGAGATGCATCACCGGCACAAGGTCGACGCGCCGTCGGGCACCGCGCTGCTGCTCGGCGAGGCCGCCGCGCGCGGGCGCGATTCGACGCTTGCAGAACTGCGCGTCGACAGCCGCGCCGGGCTGGTCGGCGCACGCAGCGAGGGGACGATCGGTTTCGCGTCGCTGCGCGGCGGGTCGGTGATCGGCGACCACAGCGTGATCTTCGCGGGCGAAGGCGAGCGGATCGAGCTCAACCACCGCGGCGACGATCGCAGCATCTTCGCACGCGGTGCGGTGCGCGCGGCGCTCTGGCTCGCCGACCAGCCCGCCGGCCGCTACCGGATGGGCGACGTGCTGGGGCTGTGAGCCAGTGAAGAAGGCCGACGTCGTCGACTTCTATGCGCGGCTCGCCGAGGCCGATCCGCATCCCGAGACCGAGCTCGAATTCGTCAATCCCTACACGCTCGTCGTCGCGGTCGCCTTGTCCGCACAGGCGACCGACATCGGCGTCAACAAGGCGACGCGCGCGCTGTTCCGCATCGCCGACACGCCGCAGGCGATGCTCGCGCTCGGGCTCGACGCGCTGAAGGAGCACATCAAGACGATCGGCCTGTACAACACCAAGGCCAAGAACGTCATCGCGCTGTCGCAGATGCTCGTCGACGAGCATGACGGCGTCGTCCCGAACGACCGCGCCGCGCTCGAACGCCTGCCCGGCGTCGGCCGCAAGACCGCCAATGTCGTGCTCAACGTCGCGTTCGGCGCGGAGACCTTCGCGGTCGACACGCACATCTTCCGCGTCGGCAACCGCACCGGCCTCGCGCGCGGCAAGACCCCGCTCGCGGTCGAGCTGAAGCTCGACGCGGCCACCCCCCAGCCCTTCCGCCTCCACGCGCATCACTGGCTGATCCTGCACGGCCGCTATGTCTGCAAAGCGCGCACCCCCGAATGCTGGCGCTGCCTCGTCGCGGACCTGTGCGCGTTCAAGCCCAAGACCCCGCCGCCCAAGGTCGCCGCCAAGATCGGCGCGGCCAAGAAAATGGCTGGCGCACCCGACTAGGCTTTGCTACGCGCACGCCTCAGGCACCCGTAGCTCAGCTGGATAGAGCGCTGCCCTCCGAAGGCAGAGGCCACTGGTTCGAATCCAGTCGGGTGCACCAAACTTCATTTATTTTCCCCTGATTTCAATGCCTTAGCGGCATCTTTGGCTAACCTTTCCGCAAGGTTAGCCAAAAGCTTGTCCGCGGCGGTGTCTGAAAGCGTGCGCTGATCGGCCGCGGCGGTGTACCGCGCGACCTCGCTGTCGGTCGTGTGACCGGTCCACGCCTTGATCTCCTGATTCGAACATCCGGCCTCGGCGAAGCGCCGCGCGGCGGCCTTGCGCAGCCCGTGTGCCGAGCAATTCGGCAGGCCAGCCTCGTCGCACCATTGGCGGAACTTGTTGCCGAAGCCCTTCACCGAGAACTGCTTGCCGAACTCGGTAACGACGAAGAAAGCACCGACCGTCGGCGTCGCGAGGATCGATTCCGCCAGGCCGGGCATGATCGGCAGCGACACGAAGACCTTCGTCTTTTCCTGCGTCAGTTCAAGCCGGGTGTCGCGAACGCTAGCGGGGCCCATCTTACGGGCATCACCGCCGCGCTGGCCTGTCCAGATCATCAGATCGAACGCCAGCCGGGCGACCGTGCCGATCGCGTGGCGCCGTTCGTACGCGGCGATCTCTTCCTCGCTCCAGCTGTGGAACCCGCCCCCGCTGACCTTGAAGGGCCGCGTGACGATGACCGGGTTCGAGCCGGCCATGCCGATACGCATGGCGAACTTGATCAGGGCAGAGAGCCGCTTGCGGAGCATGTTCGCCGACGTCCGGTGCGGCAGCAGCTCGGCGAGCATTGCTTCGACGTGCCGCGGCTGCAGCTCGCGCACCATGATCTCGCCATACCGCCGCCCCTTGCGGGTCCGCGAGCGCCAGCGCTCGAGCGTTCCACGGTAGACGACGCGCGTTCGCTCGCCCGGATCAAGAAAGTCAGGCGAGCGGTAGTAGCGGGACAGCAGATCGTCGAACGTACCGACCGCGGCGCGATTGGCGCCGGCTTCGATCGCTGGCGCGCTGACGCCTTCGTTGCACGCGCGCAGCTCGGCCAGAAACGCGTCGGTCCCCGGCTCGTTCTTAAAATAATAGGTGACGAAGCCCGTCCGGCGATACCGGTAATGGGCCTTGCCATGCCGGTCGCGGAACGTGCTGACGTGCTTCGGAAGCCAGCGCCGCTTCACGCGAACATCTCGTCCAAGCTGTTCGCGCCGGCGGGTACGACCCCTGCCCCGGTCGTGACGATGATCCGGCCGGGTTCGATCTCGACGCGCACGGGGATGCCGACTTTCGCGGCCGCACGGAATACACGCGCGAGGTCAGCTTGGCGAACAAGGGCACGCGCACTCATGACTGGATCAATTCGCGTTGGGTATCGGCGAGGACCGCGCGCAGCTTTGCAGCATGCTGCATCATCTTCGCAGCGCGCGTCTCAAGCGTCCTGGCGGTGACGAACAGGTCGAGGTTCGACACACCGCGATCGGCGTTGAGTTTGTGGTTCAGGCTTCGGACGCCGACCCCGAGCGCATCAGCCAGCGCCTTTTTGCCGCCGAGGATCTCGTATGCGGTTTGGAGCCCCATCATCCGCGATATCTCGATCGGGAGGCCGCGCTGTTCCCGCTTTGGGGAACGCCTCTCAAGGGCTGCGGACGTTTCGATTTCG
Source organism: Sphingomonas sp. CFBP9019 (assembly GCF_034045155.1). Taxonomy (NCBI): domain Bacteria; kingdom Pseudomonadati; phylum Pseudomonadota; class Alphaproteobacteria; order Sphingomonadales; family Sphingomonadaceae; genus Sphingomonas; species Sphingomonas sp. CFBP9019. The sequence continues at coordinate 663,061 of NZ_JAXCWK010000003.1, forward strand.
CGTGCTTCGGGGGGAGCGGTGCTGATCACCATGGAATTCCTGCAGATGCTTGGGAGGCCAGAGGACGCGCCAGTGGGCGTTCTTGTAGAAAGCGTTTCGCCAAGACCGGCGAACGGGTCCGAGCAGAAGCGATGGGCCGAGCCAGCAGGGACGCCGCGTGGCATGTCGGCCGTGGCAGGCGGCGACTGCTGCTTCGTCACAAAGCCCACCATGCGGCGATCGGCATCCAGCAGAGCAGCGACGCCGTGCCGACCGCGAGGACCCGATAGCCTATGGGCAAGCGCTGCTGTTCGACGCCGTTCATTGGATGGCCTCCTCTACAGCCGGGTTGATGGTCGGCTCGACGTTACCGAGAGCGAGGCGGCAGATGCGCTGCCATTGCGGTGCGATCGACCCGACGATGACGCCGAGCGCCGCAGCGCCACCGCCCATAAGCAAGCCGATGCCGAAGCCGTGGAGGATGTGCTGGGCCATCAACCGCGCCGATCCGCCATACCGGCGGCAAGCATGATGATCGCGACCGGCACCCAGATCACTGCGAGCACGATCGCGACGACGACCTTCGCCACGCGGCGGTGACGCATGCGGCGCTCGATGCGCGAGCGGCTGGTTGCAGCGGCAGCGATCACTGGAGCACCGGGGCGGCAGGAGCGGTAACGCAACGCGAGCACGTCGCCGGCCCGCGCCAGCCGCACGTGTGCGAGCCGTCGCCCGCGACGCACGGATCGCTCTCGCTGCACCCGCAGCCGCGGCAGATCCGGGGATGATCTTCGGCCGGCGTGTCGCGCAGCTGAAAGTACACGTCGATATCGATCGGGAAGGCATCCGCAAACGCCTCGACGGTCTCGCGATAGCGCGCCGTCGATCCCTCGGTTTCGAGCAGCATGACGAGCGCCCGCGCTTCGGCCTGGTTGTTCGCGCTGATGCTGCGTGCGACCGCGTCGACCGACAGGCCAGCGGCAATACGGCGCAGACGCAGATAGTGCGCAGGCGTCAGCGGCAGGAGAACCGAGGGCGCCGGGCGGCGTCGTTCGGTGGGCATCGCGACATGGATCATGGGGCAATCCTTCCAGACAAAGGGGTGACGGCGCCGGAAGTGGGATCTTCCGGAGTGACGGGGGGATGGTTCAGGAGCCTGGCGGCGGATCGGCCGCGGAGGTCAGATCAGGGGATCAGCCAGGGGCTGGCGAAACCTCCGCCGCGTCGGGCTGGTCGTCGTCATTGGCGGGCACGCGGTTGTCGTCGTTCGCGGGCTTCGAGCGCCACTGGCCGTGCGGCAGGCGGATCGCCGGGTTCGGTATCATGCTCGGCCGTACCGTGCGGAAAATGCCGAGCTGCGCCACGAACGTGTGGCCGCAATCAGGATTCTGGCAGACATAGCGGATCTCGCGCGTCAGCCGGTCGATCTCGACCGAGTCATAGGCGATCGAGCGCGTCAGGCAGTGCGGGCACACCGTCGCGGGAACGCGGGGCGTGTAGTTTCTCTTCTTCGTCACTGATGGGTCCCCCCGGCATTCCCCGGCCCCGTCGACATGGCGGGACGAAGGAAATTTGGCAGGCGCCGACGAATGCGACGCAGAACGCCGTCAACCTGCTGTGCCTCGACCAGCGCGCGATGATGATCGAGCGGGGAGGCGCCGGGTTGGGAGACGCTGAAAAGGGCGGAGGTCAGTTCACCTGCCTCGCGGACGAAGTCGATCGAGTCCGAGACCAGCTGGCGGCGGCACGCATCCTCCTGCTCGACCTTGATTCCAAGTTGGTGGCTAAACGCGTCGCGGAACGGCGCACCCTCGCCGCCGGCAAGCCGGTGCGCGGTGTCGAGCGCAAGGGCTTCGAGAAGCGAAGGCAGCGTGTCGCTGTTCGGGTTGGACCACGCGTAAACGGTGCTTACTGCTTTGCCGACTGCGGCAGCGGCGCCTTCCCCTTTGATCTGCGCGAGAACCTTGATCATCGCGTCGGGAAAGGTGTCGGGGATGCGGGGCTTGGTCACAGCGAAGCCCTCCGCTGGAATACTGCGGATTGATTACAATCGACGGCGGCTGCCTCCGCGATTACTTCGTCAGTCTCAGGGTAGATGTCGGGACGAAGAAGATGCTTGGAAACGCCGGTCGCCCGCTCAACCTTGAGCACATGCTCAGCGGGCAGCCGCTTCGCGGATTGCAGCCATTTCCAGACGGCGGTCTGCGAAACGCCACACAGCCGTGCGAATGCAGATTGCGAACCTGATTTGAGAACCGCGGTTTTCAGCGATGCAGAAGGGGATGCGATATCCATACCCTTTGACTACACATATGGTTGTAGTCTAGTCAACACATATTCGTCCATATGCAACTACACCATTGATTGTAGCGTGCTGATATGATTGACGGTGAACGATTAGCTGAGCGGCTAAAAGCCAATGGACTGTCGCAGTCCGAATTGGCGCGACGCGTGGGCATCAGCCAGCAGACCATCCATAAGCTGGTCGTCGGGCAGTCTCGTGGCTCGACGCATATTGCGGCTATCGCGCGAGAACTGGCGACGTCGCCCGCCTATCTCACAGGTGACGTCGATGATCCCCTTAAAGGCGCCGCTCCCCCGCGCCCTAGGCCGACCGTGCAGGTCGCCACCATGCAGGTATTGCTGCCTGATCAGCGGGCCTTGGCCCGAATGTTTCTTGGCATCTTGAAGGCGTCTGAGGGGATGTCTCAGGTTGCTCTTTCTGATGAGCTTGCACGGATGCTGCCCAAAGGGCTCGGGCTTCTGCAAGGGCCGTTAGTGTTCGAAGACTCGGACGATGGCGGTGCTCCGCCAGGCGAAACTCAAGGTGGTCATGACGATCGTCCCGCACGACGGCGAGCATAGCGCAGGTGGTTTCGCACCGAGCGCATCCGCGCTCACATCGAGGCTGAGACTGGAACACTGACACCATATCGCCGACTCATATCGTTCTCATTATGTTCCAGCCCGTACGGCACGAAATCCAACAAAAATAGGGGGGCCTGCTAAAACTGCCATTTACTCAACATTGAACTACTTAAGGCGGCGGGTGTCGATTGCCGCAAGGACCGGCCTGACCGATCTGAGCCGCGGCCGGCGCTCAAATAGGCGGTCATCAGGCAGCTCGGAATTAGTCGCGCCATCGCGGCCGGCTAAAGTCAGTTCAGTCCGACAGTCATAATGGCAGCAGTGACAGTAAGGCAAAACTCCATTTTGGCACGTTTTTGTTTCGACGTCTGGACGTTTAGCTGAGGAGCACGTACGTTTTTTCGCATCGCTTTCATGCTACTGATTTGGGGTCTAACCAATATCTATGACTGACAGTAGCAAACGGGGTGGCCCCGAACCGATTGTGCCTCTTAAGGACAGCGATGCCTTCTGGCTCACTGATTTGTATCCCGACGCAAAAGCCTTGTTCGAGCACGATCAAGTCAGCTTAGAGGCTGCGAGTAACGATTCCGTTGTCGTCCTTGACGCTAACGTTTTGCTACTTCCCTTCGAGTTTACATCGGCCTCCGTTGGTGAGGTAGAACGAGTATATACGGAGCTTTGTGCCGCTGGACGAATGGTTGTTCCAGGTCAGGCTGCGCGCGAATTTTATAAGAATCGAAGTAACAAGATCACGGCGATAGCCGATGCTATCGATGCAGCTATCACAAAAGCTAAGAAGCAAATATTTGATAAAAGTATTCCTCTTTTGGAAGATGACGCCGATTATCTTGCTGCTCGCGAACTTGGAAAGGATATGATTAATAAGGGAAAAGAAGTCGCTGAAAAACTGGAGAAGGTAAACGAGCGTTTAAAAGACGAGATTGGGGCCGATCGCGTCTCCTTACTCTACCGCAACATACTTGGAGGATGCGTCTCTGACTTCGTAGTTAAACCTGCGGATCGTGAGGCTGTGAGCAAAGAGGTTGCGCGTCGAGCCCGTCTTAAGATCGCGCCCGGTTACAAGGATCAGCAGAAGGAGGATGGCGGGATCGGTGACTATCTCGTCTGGCAGACGATCTTGCAGGAAGGTGAGAGGCGCAAGGTTCATTGCATCTTTGTCACAGAGGAGGAGAAACCCGACTGGTGGGTGAAGCGACATGGCACTTTCCAGCCCCGCCCCGAGTTGATCGAGGAGTACCGCCGCGCTTCAGATGGTAAATCCCTTCACTTGCTGCCATTGTCGGGAATGCTCAGCGTGTTTAAGGCCAATGAGGATGTCGTTCATCAGGTTCAAAAATTAGAAGAGCAAAAACGCATGGCGTTCGAAGTCGTGCGCACACGAGTCTTATCCGAGCCAAACGAAATGTCCGTCAAGGAACGGAAAGAGTTTCAGTATTTACAGCGCCATGCGAAAGATTACATAGATAAACTTAAATCTATTCGTTCGGATATAAGAGAAGCAAAGAGTTTGCTAAGAGATAACGAATTTGGCGAGTATGATTTGGACGCCAAGCTAATGAGTTTGGAAATGTCAGAGCGAATGGCAATGAAGGCATTGCAAAATGTCGAAAATGAGATTCGCCAATTTGCCGGACGCTCACCAGTCAGTAATGAAGTCAAACAATTCCTTATCGAAAATTACTTAATAGATGGATCTCCATCACATTTGCATAATGGTAGTATTTAACAAGTATTAAAAATACTGTTATAATAACAGTTTCATGTTTTGTACCAAATATAGTTTATATCTCCTGTTTACACTGTAGTTTTTTATTAACTACCAGACCTGCGCTGTGCTCAGCGAGAGCTACACCGCACGAATTATTAAATTACTCGTTTGAAGATGACCGCAGTCATATGGCTCGCTATTATTGAACGAGCGCACGCGACGCTTCAATAGTATTAGTTAGTCGTCAGATCATTGGCTGCTAAGCGAAAGCGTTCCTAGTAGTTCGCGCGATCATCGGCATCATATGGCTTCAAGATTTAGCCCGGTCGAATAACCCCGATCGCTGAATGTGTGCGTCACTTCGATAACCAGCCAAGCGACACCGTCTATAGGTAGCTTGTATCCGCTAACGCTCGACTTCATTCCAACGTGGACTTCCGGTCGACCAAGCGACAGCGTAAGGCTAAGCGAAGCCGGCTCCCGCCCCGCGCGACCATTCGCCGAATTGGCAGCGACCTGTGCGTCCGCCTCGTTGGCGTAGACGCGGGACAGCGTCTTTGCCCCCTCCACCTTCCCGGCCACGCACTGCTCGCGTTTGCCGGACCTTCGGTCGTGCCACGTCGCCTTCACCCCCGGCACGTCGTCGCGCTTTTGGCGGCTGAACTGGTGGGCGTCGCCGTCGCGTCGCGCGATGGTGACGGTCGCGATGGGTCTGCCGGACGGTGTCGTGCCGGCGGCGAGCGGCGAGAAGATCAGCACGCCGCGTGCGATCTTTGCCACCGCGCCGCGCTCCCGGCCGAGGCGGCGGAGGAAGGCGAGGTCGCTTTCGCGGTTCTGTGCCTTTGCCGTAACCGCGATGTCGGCGAGGCTGGCCGCGCAGCGCGGCGTCAGCTGGTGCCACTCGGCGATCTCGGTCACGATCGCGCCGAGCGTCGTGCCGTGCCAGCTCCTCTCCCGCCTGGTCTTCAGGTCGCTGGTGAAGTCGGCCGAGCGCGCGCGGATCGTGATCAGGTCGGGCGGGCCGCCATGCGCGACCTCGTCGACGATGAACCATCCCTTGTCGACCAGGCCGGGCGTGACGTCGCTGCCCTGCTTCCAGCCGAGCCAGACGTGGATCTTTGCGCCCGTCGGCGGAAGCGCGACGGCGCCATCGGTGTCGTCGATGACGAGATCGAGCTGATCGGCCTCCTCGCCGCGTTTTTCGGTGATGCCGAGCGAGACGAGGCGGCGGCGCGGCGGGCGACCATCGGCTTGCGCGACGCGGCCTTCGAGCAGCGGCGTGATATCGGTGCCGTCGACGACGACGCGGACGGCGGCGATGTTGGCGATCATGCGACGTCGCTGTCGACGCGAAGGAGATCGATCGCGAAGTCGATCTGGCGCGGCGTACCGTCAGGGAAGAACGCCTTTGCGCGATCGTCGATGCCGGTGATGACGAACGCGCCATAGACATAGCCGAGCCCGTCGACGAGCGACCAGGCATCGCCGCTGTCCGCCATGCGGCGCAGCTCGTCGATCGACACGCGGCCGTCGGCAATCTCGGCATAGACGGTGCCGGGCAGCGTGATCGTCTCTTCGCCGGGGCCGGTATATTGGGTCGCGTCGCGCGCACCGATCCGCGCCGCGGTGGCGTGGCGCCAGCTCGCACGGCGCGCCAGCTCGTCAAAGGCGAGCGTCTGGATCGAGAAGGGAAACAGGCCAAGCGCGAGCAGCATCAGACGGTCTCGTAATCGGGGGTGTCGGCGAAGGACGACCGGCGCCGCGCAGCCGTCTCGCGGTCGCGGCGGTCCAGCTCGTCGGCGACGGCGCGAGCGAGGGCTTGCGCGTCCTGACCCGGCTGCTGGTTGATGTAGATGGTGTAGCTGCGGGGTGCGGTGCTCGCCGCGCCAGCCGGTGCGGAGGCGGCGCCGGCGGCACCGCCCTTTGCCAGCGCCGGGATCGCGCTGCCGGTGACGATCGCGGACGTCAGGCGGCTGGAGAGGCGATCCATGCGCTCGACCGGCTCGCCCTCCTGTGCGGCGATGCCGTTGGTCAGCCCGTCGACGATATTGCCACCGAAGCCGGCAAAGACGCGGCTGGGCGAATGGATGCCGAGCTTTGCCTTGAACCAGCCCGCCGCGGACGAGGCGACGCCGACGATCGTGTTTTTCAGCGAACCGAACATGCCAACGATGCCGCGGATCAGGCCGGAGATCATGTCGCGACCGATCTGTACGAAACGGGTCGGCAGCGACGCGAACCAGTCGACCGCGCCCGCGAACGTCCCCTTGATCCCCTGCCATAGCCAGGCAAACCATCCGCCGATCGCGCCCCAATTGGCATAGATGAGATAGGCCGCGGCGCCGATCGCGACGATCCCGGCGACGACCGCGAGCGCGATGCCGATTACCGGCAGCATACCGATCCCAAGCGCGCCGGCCGCGAACGCCAGCGCCGAGAAAGGCGCGACCAGGCCGGCGATGACGATCGCGCCGCCCCCCAGCACGAAGAACAGCCCAGCGAACGCCGCGGCACCGATCGCGACGGCCTTGGTCGCATTGGGATAGCGGTTGGCGACGTCGCCGATCCACGTCGCGAACGCGTTGGCGCGCGTGACGATCGCATTGATGGTCGGCAGCAGCTGCGAGCCGAGCGTGATGGCCAGCGTCGTCGCGTTGACTTTCAGCTGTTTCGACTGCTCGGCCGAGTCCTTCATGCGGTCGGCGAAGTCGCTGTCCGTCGTGCCCCCGGCCTTGCCCGCCTCGGCGCGGATCTTGCGGAATTCCTCCATGTTCTGAATCAGCGGGCGCAGTCCCTGCTGCACCTGGGCATCCTCGAACAGATAGCCGAGCTTCGACAGGTCGCCCTTCAGCGTCTTGTTGGTCAGCTCGGCAATGGCTTCGAGCGGCGTTTTTCCTTCCGCATAGGCCTTCTTCAGCGCGGCGGGCAGATCGACGCCCATCTTCTCGAACGCCTTGTTGGTAGCAGGCGATGTGATCTTCTGGAGGATGTTGGCGAGGTTGCTGCCGGCGCTGGCGGCATCCCCTGCCCCCTTGCGCGCGATCTGCAAACCGGCGGCGAGATCCGCGACGGCGCCGACGCCCGTTTGGCCAAGCCCTTGATACGCGGCGGTGAGCGCCGGGAAATACTGCGCCATGTCCTTGATCTCGAACGCGCCCGCTTTGCCGGCACTGGCCATGACGTCGATGATCTTGCCGGTCTGCGCGACCGGCACCTTGAGATTGTCGGTGGCGGCGAACGCGGCAGCGGACAGGTCCGCGATCTCGGCCTTGTATGCTGTCGCGGCGCGGCCGATCGGCTTCATCATCGCGACTGCGTCGGGCACCTTCGCGCCGAGCCCGGCTAGCGCATCGACACCGGCTTGCAGATCGGCCGGCATCTGGTTGGCAGCGCGCGCGGACGCGAGCAGGTTGCGGCCGAGCTGGTCCGACGCCGCGCGCGACAGGTCGGCCTTTTGCCCGATGTCGGTCATCACCGACTGAAAGTCCTGCGCGGCCTTGATGCTGCCGATCAGCGGGGCGGCCATGGCCACGCCGGTGCCGATCGCCGCGGCACCGCCGGCCGCCAGCCCGGTGGCCATGCCCTGCGTCCGCGCGAAGCGCGCGCGGCCGGCCGCCATACGGCGCTCGCGGTCCGCGAGCCGCCCGACCTCGGCCGTCTGCTCGACGATCGTGCGGTTGGTCTGGACTGCCTCGGTGCGTAGCCGGCGCTGGTGACGCGCCAGGTCGTTCGTATCGATGCCGGCGGTGTGGAGGCGCAGCGACATTTCCTGCAGCGACTGCGACTGCTTGCGCTCGGTCGCCCCGAGCGTCGTCACTTCGCGTTCCGCCTTGGCGAGCGCGCGCGTCAGTGCCGCGGTCGGCTTGTCGGTCGCGGCGATCTCCTGTCGCAAACCGGCCATGCGCGTGCGCGCCGTCCCGAGCGCTGTGCCGGTATCGAAAAGGCCGGTCTTCAGTTTGCGGAAGCCCGCGATATCGCCCTGCGCGCGCTCGATCGCGCGCAAGCCGTCGCGCGTCAGCTTGAGCGCCTGCGCGGCCTTGGTCGATCCGCCGGCGATGGCGCGCAGCGGACCGGTGACGCGGTCGCCGGCTTCCAGCAGCATGCGGATGCGCAGGTTACGATCCACGGGTCTGTCCTTCGGGATTGTGGCGGCGCGCGGCGCGCCCGCGCCACTGCATCAGGTCGTGGATCGAGAGTGCGTCCAGGGCATCGGGCGACCAGTGGAAGACGAAGGCGATGTCCGCCATCGGATCTTCTACATGCTCTGGGAGAGTGCCGCCTTCGTCGCAGTCGGCAGCAAAAAATCGACGAGCACCCCTGCGATCTGCGTCACGTCCGCAGGATCCATCGCGTCGATGAGGTGCGGATGGAGGACGGGCTGCGTCACGCGGGGCGCGACGAGCGCGACCTGATTGTAATCCATCCGCACCAGCCCGCCGAGATTCGCACCGCGCAGCGCGCCGCCCATCGGCTTTCGGACATGAATCAGCGTACCCGCCGGCATCACGACCTTGTCGGCGACGACGATGTCGTATTCGAGCGTGACGTCGCCTTGTGCGGTGGGTGCGGAGTTTTGCGTGACGTTCTGGTCGTTCATCTTATCGATCCTCGGATTTGTTTCTCGGCGGGGCGGAGGAGGTGGCGCGGGGGCTAAAGCCCCAGCGCCCCGCGGTGCGCGGCCATCTGGTCGACGCCGCCAACGACCTCGATCATGCCGAGCACATCGATCTCGACCTCGACGACGTCGTTCCACGTCAGCTTGAAATAGCTGAGCTGGCTTTTGACCTTGAACTCGGTGTCTTCGCCGGGCTTCCATTCGCCCATGTCGATCTCTTCGTGCCGGCCGCGCGTGACGATCTCGACGGCGTCGACGGCGCCGGTGTCATCGTTCTGGAACGAGCCGACGAAGCGCTGCTGCACGCCCGAGATATTGAGCATGCCGTGCTGGCGCAGGATCTGGCGCATGGGGCCGCCATAGGTCGCCTCCATCTCCAGCGCCTCGCCGCCCATGTCGACCTTGACCGCGCGGCTCATGCCGCCCGCGCGATAATCCTCGAACTTGCGGACGAGTTTGGGCGGCGTGATCGAGACGGTTTCGCCGATAAAGGCCTCGCCATCGTTAAACATCATCGTCTGTTTGAGCTTGCTGGGGAACGCCATCGCGTCGGCCTTTCGTGCGGGAGGTGGGGTTAGTTGCCGGCGACCAAGCTGGTGAAGTCGGCGAAGAACTCGTCCGAGATCTCCTGCTCGAGTCCGAGCGCTTCCAGCGGGGGCACGAAGGTGTAGCGGTAGCCGATCAGCAGCTTGCCGGCCTTCAGCTGCTCGACCGGGTTTCTCGCCCCGTCGAAAACGGCCACGGCGCCGAGGATGCGGCCGGCGCGCGTCTCGGTCCGGAATTTCTCGTTGATCTGCTCGACGATGTCTTTGGCGAGGCTGGGCAGCAGCGGCTTGTCCATCGCCCAGACGAGGCCGAGCGCGACGGTGTCGGCGAGGATTTGCGCGGTGCGGCAGGCGCTTTCGAACACGAAGTCGCTGTCGGGCGCGGCGCAGGTGCGGTTGCCCCAGAAGCGCAGTTCGCCCGCGATGCGGACCACCGTCACCAGCTGCGACGCGTTGAGCACGTTGGCGTCGCAGTCCGCGTCCTGAATGTCGAAGGTGACATCTGCCGCCAGGCCATCGATCTCGGGCAGTGCGACGTTGGACAGCGTCTTGTGCCAGCCCTGTTCCTGGTCGATCGCGGCGCGCGCGCCCATTGCGACGGCCGCGACCGGCACGCCGATGCTGGCACCGCCGACGCCATATGGCGCGGTCACGCTGGGCCAGAGCAACGTCAGCTCGCGCGCATCAGGGAACAGCGCGCGGTGGGCGATGACCTCGCCGCGGTCGTTGCCGATCGCGTACGCATAGACACGGGCGCGCAGGCGCTTGGCGACGGCGACCATCGCCTTCGTCACCAGCTCGCCCTCGAGGCCGGGCGCGCCGATGATCCGAGGATGGAGGTTCAACTGGGCCGAGGCGGTCAGCAGTGCCTGCATGCCGGTCTTCACGCCGGCCACATCGGTGCCGATGACCGCGGTCGCGGTGTCAGCCGGCGTAGCACCAGGCGCGACGCGTACAACAACGACGGGCGCGGCGACCTGTCCTGCGATGGCGACCAGCGCGGCGCGCAGCGTGCCGCCCGCGCCGGCCTTCTTGATCGCGTCGTCGAGGTTCGTCACCTTGACCGCGGTGTCGAGCGGGAACGCGCCGGCAACCGCATCGGGTGCGGTCGCGACCAGCCCAATGACGGCGGTGGCGACGGTTGCGATGCCGCGGGTCGATGTCTTGACCTCGGTGACGTTGATCCCGTGGAGGAAACTCATGGGCGGACCTTTCAGGCGAGCGCCGACATGGCGCGGATGGTGGACGAGATGGAAAAGGCGGGGGCGGCCGTCGTGTCGGTGCGCCGGCCGGTGACCGTGATGACGGCCTCATGCGGGAGTTGTCCGGGCGAAAGCACGACGCGCGAGATCCGCGCGCGGCCTTCTTGTCGAAGAAGGGCGAGCGCTGCGGCGGCGAATATCCGCATGCGGCCGAGTTCGTTGTTCGGCTGATCGAGCAACTGAGGAACGAGCGAGCCATATTCACGCCGCCCAATCCGGGTGCCGAGTGGCGTGCCGAGGATGTCGCCGATCGACTGCGCGAGGTGATCTGCACCAGCTAGGGGCGCACCGGTGTTGCGATCCATGCCGATCATTGCGGCGGCCCCGAGATCGCGGCCCCCGCCTGCACCTTCGTGTGGACGTGGCCCTTGAGGCTCTTGCCACCACCGACGACATTCGCGTCGCCGGTCACGGTGCCGGTCGCGTGAATGTCGCCATCGACCGCGAGGTCGCCCTTGAACGACAGGCCACCGTCCGCATCGATCCGAACGGTCGCGCCGGCCGGCAGGATGGCCGTCAGGGTGTGGGTCATGGGATCGTAACCGATCCGCGCACGGTCCTGATATTCGGTCAGGGAGGAGTCGTCGTTCGCGGGGTGCGGATGCGCGTCGCTCGACAGGCTGCCGATGATGATGCCGCGTGCAGTGTCCGCCTCGGGTGCCAGGACAACGACCTGTTCACCGATCGCGGGCGGCGACCAGGTGCGCGTGGATCCGGCGCGGCTCGCAAGCCACGGAATATCGCCCGTCGTCAGATCGTCGGCGAACTGGACGCGGGCAGTGCCGGCGGCGAGATCTACCGACGCAACGGTGCCTTCGCGCGCGAGATCGCCAATGAGGCGCTGAATGTCGGCGGGATCGGCCATAACGGCGACCATGCGCGGCGCGTGCGCGGAGGCGAGGCCGCGCTCTTGTAGAAACGCATTCTACAAGAGCGCCGCCCGCGACTACATGGCGACGATGGCTGTCGAGATCCGCGTTTCGTGACCAACCGGTATCGTGACGGACGCCTCGCTCGGATTATGGAGGCTTGGCTGGATCGTTACCCACCGATCCTCAATGGTCGAATTTTCCGCCAGTACCTTGTCGTCGATCGCCAGACTGCCGCCACCCGGTTCGGTGGCATAGTTCGTCCAGAAGGCGGTCCCCAGGCGCAGGATAACGGTGCCGGACGTCATCTCGACGGAGCGCGTGACCAATCGCTTGCCCGCCGGCAGCAATACCCTGATCGGATCGATCGCGACGCCCCCACCCTTGCCGAGTTCCTTGGCAGCGCTGAGCCGGATAATGTGGCCACCATAGCCTTGGAGGCCGAGAGCGCGGGTGAACCCCATGTGAGGATCGGCAGCCACATTGCCGGTGAGTGTCCGCGCGCTTTTCGCGTCGGCCCATACCGCGATCCAGCACGCCGTGTTGCCGGTGATCGTGCCGTTGATCCGAACGGCGACGCTGTTCCACACGTTGATCGCACCGCTGGCATTGGTCGCATTGCCCGTCGTCCAGAACGGCGTATCGATCGTGGCGTCGATCCGGATACCGACGCAGTCTTCGATGAGGATCGGTGCGCCGGTCGTCTTTTCGAGCAGCCCCTCGAATGACACGCCGTTGCAGCGTGTGAGACGCAGGCCAATCCGCTGTGCCCACGGCATCGTCGCGGCATAGGAACCGCTGCGCGCTATGGTCATGCCGCTCATGACGACCATCTCGCAATCCTCGAGCACGACGCCGTCGAGCGTGGATTCGAAGACGGTGACGCCGATGATCGAGACGAGATTGCACTTTCGTATATAGATCGAGTTGGACTTGGCCTGGTACAGGCGGTTCATCTCGTAGCGCAGGCCATCGCACCAGTGCGCGTCGAGGATGTATTTGCAGTGGAGCGCGATGACGATGCCGTCGATCCGCGCGTCGCGGACAGTATAGCTGGACGACGCTGCGGTGCCGAACGCCAGGACGCGCTCACAGTCCGACGCCATGATGCGCGACAAATGCGGCATCTGAGCAACGGCCTGCCCCGGCGCCGGATTTGCCGAAATCCCCTTGGCAAGTCCGAGTAGACCGATGTCGATCAGTTCGATCTGCGACGAGGCGGTGATGTCGAACCCGATCGTATCGTCGACGGAGCCCTGGTCCATGCCATAGCCCGATTGCTTGCCGAGCTTTGCCCTGACGGTGACGCCGACGATCGTGACGGAATTGAGTCCGCTCAGATCCCAGGCTGTCGTTCCCTTGTCGATGACGATGACCGTCCGCTCGATCGTCGGGAAAGGCGACCCGACACCTCCAGGTGCGCCGAGATACGGCTCCCACGCCGATTTGCCGCTGCCGAGGATCGTCTGACCACTGCGAGGACGAAGCCGACCACTGCCGATATAAAATCGGCCTGTCGGGAGATTCCCGCCGGCGTCGATGCACGCCTGAAGCGCCGCGAGGTCGTTTGACAGGCCATCGCCCACCGCGCCCTTATCGTAGGGGCTGATATTCTCGTTAAGCTTGTCCTCGATCGAGCGACGGCCGAACGAGATCGAGCGCGAGGTCTGGCGGACCAGCGCACCGGATGCCAACGGCACGGTATCGAGCGCGACGACCCGATCGTCATCCGCCTGACCGGTGAAATCGTCCTCGACGAAGCCATAGGTGACGGGCGGCGCGCTGCCGTTGATCAGGATCGTCGACGGGAACAGCGCCGGGTCGATCGCCTTCAACGCCGCCAGCGACGTGAACGTGTTCGCGGCCTCGCCTGTGGCGCCACGGTCCCCCTTGTACCAGTATTGCAGGTAGGGCGTGATGAGATTGCGGAACGAGGCCATCGCTACGCGCTTCGTTCGGGCGCCCTGGACGACGGTGAGGAGTTCCTCGCCGTCGAGTTCATCGGCGATCGGGAGTGCGGTGATCTTTGCCATTATCGTCCTCGCGCAAACCAGCGGAAGCCGCCTGCGGCATCGACGGTCGGCGTTTTGTGGTTCTGAGCGTAAAGCGTGGCGTGGTCGATCGAGAGCGCGACCTCCTGCACCGTTGACTGACCATCATTGGTCTGCGCGGTGTTGATGACGGTTGCCCAGAGGCCTTCGCACTCGTTGAGGAACGGCCACGGAAAGTTCAGCGTGAAGGTGGACTCGGTTCCCGGTAGTCCGGAAACGCCGCTCATCTCGATCAGGCCATCCGAATAGCGGCGGTAGCGGTTCACGCCATCCGTCTGCTGCTCGACCAGGAAGATGAAACCGGCCTGTTTCAAGCCGGCCGCGGTGGCAACGTAATCCGGTGCGGCACCGAAGCGCAGCTGTTCGGCGTTGGCGGCATCGACGGTGAGCGTCCGACTGGCAGTGAGATCACCGCCGCCTTTCACGAGCCCCGCTCCGTCGATCCTCCGCGACATGATTGACGCCAGGACGTCGGATACCGCGTTCTGAAGACTCTTGAGCATGGCCGCGACGACCCACCCCGTCGTCACGCGCGTCGCGTCCCCGGTCTCCGCCTCCTCGATCGTTGCAAGTTCGACGACCCCGCGTGTCACTTCGGTCGCTGGCGGGATCAGGAAGTTGGTGTCGCCAAACGTCAACGCGTCGATATCCGGTGTGGTGAACGCGATATCGAGCGCCAGGTGAAGCGTCGTCAGCGTCGATTTTTCGAAGATCGGATCGGGCTGGCCGTAGACCGCGAACAACGTGCCATCGGCAAGGAAGAGGCCGATGCCGCGCACGCTGTATCCGACGGCATCGGTATCGCGGATTACCATGTGGACGATATTGTTGCCGACCGCCTCGCCGGAGATCGTCTGGATGCGCCGGAACTCACCCGGCAGGGCATCGAGCGTCGGCGCAATGACGAACTTCGCATCGGTCAGACCGACGCTGGAGATCTGCAACTCGATACCCTCGCCGACCTGCGCCGCGGTGAACCGCTCGCGCCCGGCGTTGGTCATCGTGATGGTGAGTGCCGCGGTCATGGGGTGGTATCCAGAAAGGCGCCGGTCGCGGGATCTTGCAGCGGCTCGCCGTCTTCGGTCTGAAGATAGCCGTCCCATTCCGGCGAGGTGTCGATGACCAGTGTTGGTTCGATCCGCAGGAGTGCTGCGACGCGCGCGGTGACCAGCGTTCCGATCGCAGCCTCCAGCGGCAGCCGCTGCACCAACGTGAAATGTTCACGCAGTGGCTTGGCGCGCCCGACCTCGCGAACGATCCGCTCGGCAAAGACCGCGGTCACGCGCGTACCCGACGCCGCACCATCCGTGCCGATGATCGGCAAATGCACTTCGAAAGTGTTGGCCGGCGCGCGCGGGGACGCCTCATGCCATTCGACGATGCTGGCCAGTTCGTCGAACCGGGCAAGCACGGCCTCGACCGACATCCGCGTGCCCTTGATCCGGTGCAGCGCGATCGAGCGCGCGACCGCATCGCGCTTGGTCGCCTCGGACCATTCGGGATCCCACGAATCCACCGACAGCGCCCAAGCTAGGAACGGCAAATCGCCAAGCGGCATGGTGGCCGGATCCCATAGCGCGGCGATCGGCGCGTCGATGTCTGCCAAGCGCGCGGTTCCAGCCTCGAGCGCGCGTTCGAGCGGCATCGCGTTCGGGGGCAGCAGGCTAGGAGGCATAGCCGCCATGCGTGATCGCGATGCCGGTGCAATTTGCGGCTTCGGTCAGATCGCAGTCGATGTCCGCGATCGGAGCCGGCAGGTTGACCTTGTGGACGCCCTCGACTGTCAGGGCGGCGGTAATCCCCGACGTGGTGATCGTGCGGCCGAGCTTGCGGTTGAACGCGAGATAGGCGTCCAGTCTCGTACGTGCGGCTGCGAGGACCAAGTTGATGTCGGGGCCGTCGAACGTGATCAGGCTGGCGGTAATCGCAAAGCCGATGATCGTGGCGGATGCGACGGTGACAAGATCGCCGAGCGGGCGAATGGCGGGATCGGTTACTATCTCGGCGACCGATGCAAGCAGCGCAGCCGGCGCGGTGCCGTTACCGGTCGCCGACAGGACCGATACGAGGACCTCGCCAGGCGCCGGCGACGTGGCACTGGCGTCGAGGACATCGGCGCTCGCGTCCTTTGCGTGCTTTACATAGGCGAGTTCGGGGCCGGCGACCGAGAAGCCTTCCGGCGCAAGCACGATGCGCTGCCGATAGGTATCGTCGTCCTCGTAGATCGCCTCGGCACCCGTCGCGGCATCGCCCGGCGTGACGACCAGGCGGGCGACACCGACGAGCGCGCCGAGGTGATCCAGCCGGGCGTCCGTAGCGAACGCGACCATGAGCTGTTTTCCGCCGTCCTGAAACGCCTGCCGGATCAACAGCTCGCGGTAAGCGGCGGTTTGCAGCACCTTGACCGCCGGGTCGCTGTCGACGGTCGCGTCGAAGTTCGGCAGCAACGCCTGCACCTGGGCAACCATTTCTGCAACGATCGTCTCGAACGTCTTTTGTTCGACGATGACGGGTGCGGGCAAGCGCGACAGGTCGACGGTCGTGGAGTTAGAAGTGGCGGCCATGGTCGGGCCATGTCGTCGTGCGCGCGACGCCATGGCTACGGCCCGCTCTTGTAGAAAAGCATTCTACAAGATCAGCGTGGCGCCGCCTGCGCGAGAATCAGGTCGAGGATCCGCTGTCGTTCTGGTTCCGTGAGGCCTAGCAGCACGCGCCGGGCGTAGCGCACCTTCGGCTGACCAGGCGCCGGGGCGTCCGATAGGCCGGCTTGGTGGATGCTGGCGATCTGCGACGCGCGCCCGCCGAAGCCGACCCATATCTCATCGCCGTTGCCGCCAGCCTTCAGGCTTTTGGCCATACGCAGTTTGCGGAACATCTTCTGCTGGCGCAGCTTCCCCTTCTTCCTCCCCCGATCGGGCTTGGGACGTCGCGGGGCGAACGCCGCCCCTTCCGGATCGCGCTGGGCGGCGATGCGATCGGACTGGCTCTTGCGGATCTCGCGGCCGATTGCGCGCATAAGCCGCGCGCGCTCGGGTGCGGCGGTGCGCAGTAGCAGATCGCGGCAGAACTGTTCGATCGGTTCGAAGTCGGTCATCGCGTGACAATCTCGATACTGCCGGCTGCGTCATCGATCAGCCCGGCCCACAGGGCGGTACCGGTCGGAACGCCGGCAAACTGATCGAGCAGAACGGGCTCGGGCAGATGCGAGACCTTCAGGCCCCTCGCATGCTGTTCGACGCGCACCAGCTCGGTCAGCTCGAGCGTGATCGTAATGTCGCACGTCTCGGCATCGAGCAGCTCACTTTCGAAGGTAAACGGCTTACGCTCGCCTTTCTCGAACAGGTCGGGCTGGTTGGCAGCGATCCATGCCAGGATCGGCACCAACAAAGTGTCGACACTCCCGGCATGGTCTTGCACCCAGATCGAAGCCGTGTAGGAATATTCGAACGACAGCGAGCCGGCGCGCACCGCGACGTCCCCCTTATCGACAAAAATCTCCATCTTCTCCGGGCTGTTCCTGATTGTGGGAACAGATGCGATCAGGTGCGCGCGTAAGGTCACGAGCTTTTTCATTGGATCGGCTTTCCCGGGACTGGGCAGCTGTCTGCCGCCAGCCAGTTGACCAGCCGGTCTTTGCCATCGGCGTTCGTGCGGAAGGCGCGGGCCATGCGGATGATGCCGGCGCGGATGGCCGTCGGGATCTGCGCGATCAGCGACGCATCTTCGGGCAGGCCGGCGGGGCGCTCTGCACACATCATCAGGTCGGCAGGTGGCAGCGGCCGTTCGATCGCAACGGCGACCGGTACCGCAACCGGCGGATCAGCGGGTCGGTGGGCGCAGGCCGGCAACGCCGTTGACAGCAGCAAGCCACTCACGATCGACAAGGTTGCGGCGTTCGGCTTCGGCATCTGCGGTCTCCATGCGGATGGCCGCGGCGCTGGCGGCTTCGGCCGCAAGGCGCGCGGCCTGGTTGTCTTTGACGGTGCGGGCGCTGGCGTCGGCCATCGCCTTGGCGAACAGCCGCGCGGTCTGCTGGTCGGCGTCGGCGCGGAACGCGACGAGGCCGGCAATATGGCGCGCGCAGAGCACGCCGCGCGCTGCGGTGTCGGTTGCGCCCCATTCGACACCCGAGCGCGCGCAGACGATCTCGGCGCGGTGCACGGCATCGTCGCGATCGGCGCGGACCTGCTGGAAAAGGACATAGAGCCAAGCCCCCGCCCCCGCGACCGCGAGCAGGACGAGAAACGCAGCCTCGCCGCGCAGCTTCGACAGGATCGCGCGGATCATCGCGGCAGACCTTTGAGGCAAAGGTCGCGCTCCGCCTGGCGTCGACGGACGAGACCGTTCACGACCTTGCCGCCCGCCTTGTTCCACAAAAGGAAGGCGTCGCACGCCGCGCGCCACTGGCCCGCGTCGAAGCGGCGGTCGACCGTCGAGCCGCAATAGGCACCGGTGCCGATATTGTAGGCAAGGCTGATGGCTGCGGCTAGCTGGTTGGGATGGCCGCGAAGCGATGGCGTGCAGGCGAGGACCGGTTCGGCGTGCCGGATCAGCGCGGCCTCGTCGCGGGCTTCGCACCCCGCAACCGTCTCGCGCATGCCGGGCGTCACGCCGAGCGTCTCACCCCCGCAGATCGTCCAGACGCCGACGATGTCGCGGTAGGCTTCGAGCCGCGGCCTGCCGCCCGACTCCCATGCGGACACGAACGGGGTGACAATAACGGCGGTGGCGAGACCGACGACGCCGATCAGCGTCTTGGCGCGCGCACGCGCAGGCGTGGTGGTGCCGGGGTTCGGCATCACTTTTTCTCCTTCTTGGCGGGGAGGAAGGCGACCAAGCGGTCGCGGATGATGCCGGGCAGCTCACCGGCCGCGGTCGCGCAGCCGGTGATGAAACCGGGCGCGGTCTTGAAGGCGACCATCCCGAGCATGAACCCGAGCGCCTGGAGGACGAAGGGATGGAACGGGTAGACCGCGCCGGCCGCCCGCTGCACGAAATAGCTGACGACAACGCCGACCCAGAGCTGTGTCGCGCGCTGCCCCCAGGTGAGGTCCGGATCGTACAGCATGCTGACGATCGACCCGAGCGCGGGCGGAACGAGCGAGCCGAGAAAGGCGAGCAGCCCTTCGGCCAGGTCATGGAGGAGCTTGTGCATCGTCAGTCCCACAGGTTGACGACATCGGTGCGCACGGCGACGGCCGGCGCGGCGATGGCGGGAAGGTTTACGGGCAGCCCCTTGGGCAGGATCGGGCCGCGCGCGGCGATGCCGGGATTGGCGGCGAGCACCGCCGGCAGATCGGCGGGACCGAGCCCGCGCTCGCGCCAGATCAGCGCATCGAGCGTATCGCCGTCGCGGGCGCGGACCGTGTCGGGCGTCGTCATCAGATCAGCTCGACACAGGTGCGCGTGACCGCGAGCACGTCGCGGATCGCGTGCAGCGAATCGCGACGCAGCTCGGCGACGCTGGGGTCGAGATCTTCCGCCTTGCGTTGCCCGGCGCCGGTCAGATCGACGTCGCGGTAGCGCTCGACGACTTCGGCCTTGGCGGCGGTGAAGACGGCGCGGCGGTAGAGCAGCACCAGCGTGCTGATGCCGTCGATCGTCGAGGCGGGCACGCTCTCCAGGCGGAGGATCCCCGCCGCGCGATGCCCTGCGGCCCAGGCGGCGAGATCGCGCCCGACCGTCAGGATGCCCGCGATCAGCGCCTCGCGCGCCCGCGCGGGCGTGACCGCGTCGCGGATGCGGTGCTGCTCGCGGAACATGGCGGGGTCGATGTCGGGCAGGAAGCCATCATTCGCGATCAGCGCCGGGGCTGGCGTATCTTCGTCGGGCAGGACGGTCGCGATGATGGTCATGGGGACGGTCCTTGATTTCACGGGGGTGGGGATCAGGTCGAGCGACGGCCCTGTGGCCCGAAGGCCTCCCGTCTCGCGTGATCCGTCCCCGAGCGCCGGGGGCGAGCTTGGTTCAGCCGGCGGTGTCGCCGGCCTCGGATTTCGTGGCGGCGATCTTCGCCTTTTCGAGACCGCGCAGCATGGCCTTCACGCCGACCCGGTCGTGCAGATCCTGCGCGCGCGTCAGCATGGCCGTGGCGCGGTCGATCGTCGGGATGATGGCGTCGCCGGTGGACATGCCCGCCGCGCGGATCAGCTCGGCGCCGATCGCCTTGAAGAGCTTGGCGCGCGGCTGGTCGTGCATGTCGAGGCCGTCGGTCAGCAGTTCGACGGCCTCGAGCACGTCGAGCGGGAAGGCATCGCCGCGAACCTGCGTCTTCAGCGCGGCGTCGGCGATCTCCTCCAGCACCAGCGTGGCGGCGTCGCGCTCGTATCGCTTGGGCATGGGGATCGAGAAGCGCAGCACGAAGCGGGCGAGCGCCAAGGCGCGCGACCAGTCACCGACGTCCATGCACCAGACCATGATGGTCGGCAGCACGTCGTCGGCGCCGGTCGGCTCCAGCGTGCTGGTGTCGGCACCGCGCCCGGCATCGAGCAGCCCATCGCACCATGCGCGGTAGTCGGGCAGCATCTCGCGCTTGGCGGCGACCTTGCGGTCGATCGACTTGATCTGTTTCAGCCTCTGCATGTCATGGCGCAGCCGCATGGATATCGTGGCCGCGGCGCGCGCGGCCGGCGTGTTGCCAGCGGGCATGAGCGGTTGGTCCGCCGCGGTCGGTTTGGCGACCGCGGCGGTACGGATGTGCCCGCCCCCGGAGGCAGGAGCAGACGCCGCTTTCATGGCTAGGATTTGTTCCTGGCGTCGAGCGAAGCTCATGGCGTGTCCTGTGGGGGCGGGAACGGGGGGAAAGGGTTAGTCGCCGGCCGGCGCGCGCGCGGCGGGCGACTTGCCCATGATGATGTTCTCGATCAGCGCGGCCTTGCCCATGTCCTCGACGACATAGGCGTGGTTCACGCTCTCGTAGTTCTCGATCTGGTCGCGCTTGGCGTTGTCCTCGATCTTGCGCCGCTCGGTGCCGATCTGTTCGTAGACCGACAGGTTGGCGAGCGTGGTGATGAGGATGGCGTTCTTCGGGAATTTCGGCACGCGCACTGCGCTGAGCCCACCGATCTTCTTGTCGGAAAGCAGCACGTCGCGCGCGAGCTGTTCGGTCGCGCGGTCGCCCGATGCGTTGACGATCGAGAAATACTTGTCGTTGACCAGCTCGCGCCCGACGATCGCGACGAGATCGGTATCCTCGCGGTAATTCTCGTGCAGTAGCTCGATGCCGGCGAACACCAGCGCGTCGATGTTGACGTAATCGACCTCGGTGCCGACCTCGCCTGCGCCGACATAGATCGCGCCGGCTGCGGTCACGACACCGTCCGCGTCGCGCGTCTCCGCCTTCAGCTCGCCGCCCGCGGCATGGCGCTCGGGCGCGTCCTCGCGGATGTGCTGGAGCCAGCCCTTGTTGACGTCCTGAAGCAGCGGATAGGCGACCGGGTCGGTGTCCTTCGCGACGAAAAGGCCATTGAAGCCGATGGTGATGATGTCGACCGCCTTGGCGCTGACGATCGCGTCGCGCAGCAGCGTCTGGAAATTGGGCTGATGCGCCCAGGCGTCGAGCGTCTCGTACCGGATCAGCGTGTCGAAGTCGGTCTTCTCGCAGCGGTAGCGCGTCTCGTCGAGATCGCCGGGATAGCGCGGGCTGCGGTCCTTGGTGCGCGTGTCGGTGCGGCTGGCGATCGTGCCCTTCACGCCGACACCGACCTTGTCGCCCTCCTGCGCCACCACCGGGATGATGTTGATCTTCGACAGGAAGTCGCTCGATCCCTTGAGCTTGGCGCGCAGCGTCTGCGCGATCGCCGGCAGCACCTCGAAGGCGCGGCTGGGGTCGGCGACATTGTTGAGCTTGCCGATCTGCTGGGTATAGGCGTCGTACTTGGTGCGGGTGGCGTTGAGCATCGGGGCGGTTCCTGTGGAGGCGGTCTGACGGGGCGGTCGGTGTCGGGCGCGGCGGATCAGCAGTCGGTGACGGCGTCGTCCCCTGCCCCCGATGCCGGTGCGCGCGAGAAGCCGGACTGCTCGGTGGCGGCCAGCTGCGTCTTCAGCGTCGCGAGCTCCCGTTGCAGCGAGGCATGCGCATCCGTGACCGGCTTCAGCGCCGCGGTCAGCGAGCCGCTGAATGCGGTCCGCATGTCGGTGGCGAAGGTCGCCGGATCGAAATTGTCGTTGGCGGGCGGCGGCGTGACGGGCTCGGCGGGTTTGAATTTGGCGGCGACGGCCGAGAACAGGCGATCGACGATGCTGTCGACCTTCTCCTGTTCGGCCTGCTTCGCTTCGAATTCGATCGCGACGGCGTCGGATCCCGAGGCGAACACCGTGCCGGGCGCACGGTGCGAGAATTGCAGGCGCTCGGTGCCGATCGATGCGGGCGTATCGGTGAAGGCCAAACCGATGATGCCGAACTTGCCGCTACCGGCATAATTGGGGGTGAGCTCGACCGAGGGGAACGGCTTCTGGTCGGCCTTGGCGAGCGCAACCAGCTGGTCGTTGCCCTCGACGATCGCGTAGAGCGCGCGGCGCTTCTCGCTCTTGCCGGCGATGACGATGTCGTCGGTCTTGGCTTCGAGCGAGACGACGTCGCCATAGCCGTTGAAGGGCGGCTCCGGGCTGTAGCCGGAGACGTGTTCGAGGTTGATCCGCGGGGAATAGGTCGCGGGCGCGAAGGTCGCGACGCATTCGTCGATCATCTCGGGCGTGACCTTGCGGCCATCGCTGATGGTCTCGCCTTCGACGAAGGCGCGGAACGGCTTGCTCTTGGTGCCCATGGCGGCTGGTCCTCGGTTCGATTGCGGCGCGCCGGGCGCCGTTTGTTGGATCGAACAGGGACGAAGACGGGCGAAGTCTCAAGCGGCGGGTCTTGTAGAATGCTATTCTACAAGACGCGGAATGCAGCCGTTTTCAGTTATGCACCACGATTGTCTGAAATAGGAGGAAAACGGACCCGCCGTTGTGGAAAAGTGGATATTGTTTCCGCCGAAAGACGCTGTAGCATAAGTTACGAAAGACGCACTACGTCTCTTCCGCTTTCCCCACACCAGATGACTAGGATAAACGTTTAACCTCAGTGATATTGATTATGGTGACGTATAAGTTCTGTATAGGTATAAAAAGTTATATTCAGAATGGCACTTCGTCGTCAGGTTCATCGTCATCGTCGAGTGGATCAATACCTGCCCAGCCACGCCAGTCATGGATTGTGGAGCTGGATCCATAATCCTCGCCCAAAGTTTCGTAGCGCCTAGATCGTAGCGGTACGCTGGAAATGATCTCGATTGCACCGGGAAGAATTGCTGAACGACGCCCGTTAAGGTTTGCCTGCAATTTAGGACCAATGGCGGGCAGGTTCAGCGGTAAGTTGGTTGTGCTATTGTCAAAAAAGGAAATGCCTATGTCCCGCATTGCCCGAAAATGCGGGTCAGCCTGAACGGCCTCGCGTGCTCCCGGTACCAGCCAAGTCTTACGTATACCTGCCTCATAGACTAGCATCCAATATTCGCTGCGGAGGCTTTCGTCGTTCGCTGCGCCCATCCAGTCAGAAACGGCACCACGCCCGGTCAATAGGCGACGCGAACGCAACATCAAGGTAAGGCACGCACAGATACTGTTTTCGACCCTTCCAACGAGAGCTGTCGCGCGCTCACTTAGTTTGATTTCCAGACTGCGGCAGAGCCAAAGCACCCAAGCCACTTCATAATGATGGTTGTAAGGCGCATGATCCTCGATCATGCGCTCTACAAACTGATTTACAGTTGCGCCAATAGGATAGCCGGCGGCCGCATACGTGCAGATTATCTTTACAACAGCATCTAAGCAACTTGAGTTCTCGCGCACGACACGCAGTAAGAATGACTCATATAGATCCCAGTTTTCGCGCTGGATCAATATGCGCGATGTTGTTCGCACTGAATAGGATGCGATACTTTCATCGGGATACGACTTTGATAAATCAATCGCCTCTGTAAAGAAGCGCATTATATCGCGCCGCTGATCGCGCGGCGATGATGCAAGCGAGAGGCTGGCGATCGTTCCAGGCCAACTGGCTTCATTAAACTCTAGCGCCGCTGCAATCGCTGTCTTCGACGCGTTCAGTTGTAGATCGTAATTTAGAATAGCGCCGCGCAATGCAGAAAGATAGCGTTCAGCATCAACGTTTGAGTTGAAGGCAAGAAAGAAGTCATCAACGTACCTATAGCCATCGAGAAGAAGAGCTGAGATAGCCGGATCGATATCGCGCTCAACCGCACAGAGTATCAATTCGGAAATAATTCGAGAGCTATCAGGTCCAACCGGGATGCCAATTGTCTGCCCATCTTGGCATCCGCGCATTAAGAAATCGAGACGGTTCCCGAGAAGTCCCGTATCGCGACGATTCCGCTTGGCGTCTCGCTTACCATGCAGTGCCCAGGGAATCGAATGAGTGTAGATCGCATGGTAGAAGCTGAGCACATCGGTCTGGAGCGTTGCCCGGCTAGTCGCGTAAGCTTTAATTCGCCGTTCGGCCAGCAAGGCGAGCTTAGGCATCGGTACTGCACGGCTATCGTCCGGTGTAACCAGCGCTGGCGTCATGCTGATTGCAGACGTGGTCATTTGGGCTCTGACGGTGTCCCAATTATTAGCAAGGGTCTGAACTAGATGATATTGATTTACGGGGTTCGGAATCGCCAGCATCCGCCTGGAATGCCCTTTGCGCGCCATGTCGAAGCGACCAAAGTGCGACGGAAATGGATAGTTCCGTTTTTCTTTAGCGGGTAATCCGTCAGCATAGCCCCGCCAGGCAGCGGAAAGGGGGCCGATATTACGGGCAAGGCTTGCGCTGGTGAATGGCGGCGGCAGTTCCTTAGGCAAATAGCCGTGGCCAAGCAGCGCATCGATCAAGGCATCCTCGTCCATAAACTATGACCTAGCATTTGGTTCGATCTCGTCACGACAATTCGTGATGGATCGTCGAGTATCTGGCGAGCGTGCTTAGGCAGCTGAAACTTGCAAGCAGCACGGAGCGCTCGCGTCGGCGCCAACAAATCTGAAGATATTAGGCGGATAACAGCCGGGTTTTGGCCGCGGCGCGGCTTCTGAATCTACGACCGCTTCAAGTTATATAAGCTGTGCCGCATCCGAGACAAAAATGGAATGACCGTTTGGGCGCTTTCGAAGATGCTTAGGCGATGTCCTCAATTCAGTGATCTTGTAGAATGGCATTCTACAAGAACTATAGGGGGCGGCCGATACGGGGGCATGGCTAGGCTCGCCGACCATGTTGATCCTTGCCGACCCGCTTACCCTTCCCGTCGAAGAACGGGTGCGCCCGGCGCGCAGCCTGTACTGGCGCGGCTGGAGCCTCGCGCAGATCGCCGACGAGCTGGCGGTCAAATACGATACGGTAAAAAGCTGGGCGCGACGTCACGGCTGGGATGAGGCGCCGTCGATCCGCAAGCTGGAGGACTGCCTTGAGACGCGGCTGATGGTGCTGATCTGCAAGGAGAGGAAGACCGGCGCCGATTATACCGAGCTGGATGCGCTGCGCCGTCAGGTGGAGAGCCTGGCGAAGGTGCGCCGCTACGAGGCGCCCGGCGGGCATTCGGGCGATCTGAACGACAAGGTCGCCAACCGAAACGCCGGCGAGAAGAAGAAGGCGAAGAAGAACCACTTCACCGCCGATCAGGCGGCCGAGCTGAAGGCGATCTTCCTCGACCAGCTCTATGGCTATCAAGAGGCATGGTTCGCGGCGCTGACGTTCCGCACGCGGATGATTCTCAAATCACGGCAGATCGGCGCGACCTATTATTTCGCGTTCGAAGCGCTGATCGACGCGATCGAGACCGGCCGCAACCAGATCTTCCTGTCGGCGTCCAAGGCGCAGGCACACCAGTTCCGTAGCTACATCGTCAGCTTCGCCAAGCTGGTCGGCGTCAGCCTGGCCGGCGATCCGATGCTGATCACCAGCGAGCTGCGCCCGGCCGAAGAGGCCGCGGCCGAGCTGCATTTCCTCGGGACCAATTTCCGCACCGCGCAGGGACGCCACGGCAATTTCTATTTCGATGAGTTCTTCTGGGTCCACAGCTTCGAGGAGCTGAACAAGGTCGCCTCGGGCATGGCGACGCACAGGAAATGGCGGAAGACCTATTTCTCGACGCCGTCGACCATCGCGCATCCGGCCTATCCCTATTGGACCGGCGAGCGCCGCAACAAGCGGCGTCGCAAGGAAAACCGAGTCGAGATCGACGTCAGCCACGCCGCGCTGAAGGACGGTGCCCAAGGGCTCGACCGCGTGTGGCGGCATATCGTCAACATCCGCGACGCTGAGGCGGCCGGCTGTGACCTGTTCGATATCGAGGAGCTGGAGGACGAATATGCGCCCGACGAGTTCGCCAACCTGTTCCTGTGCAATTTCGTCGACGACAGCCTGTCGGCGTTCCGGTTCAACGACCTAGTCAAATGCGGCGTCGATACCGTCGAGGAATGGACCGATTATAACCCGGACGCCGAGCGCCCGTTCGGCACCGGCATCGTCTGGGCGAGCTATGATCCGCAGAACAGCGTCGACGGCGACAATGCCGCGCTGGTGATCGCCGCGCCGCCAGCCGAACAGGGCGCGCCGTTCCGGTTGCTCGAGAAGCACCAACTGCGCGGGCTCGATTTCGAGGAACAGGCGACCTTCATCAAGAGCGTGCTGTCGCGCTATAATTGCACCTTCCTCGCGATCGACGCGACCGGCGTCGGCGCCGGCGTCTATCAGCTGCTCGCCAAACCCGAGGCCGGGTTGCGCGGCGTCACCAAGGTCGAATATTCGCTCGAGGTGAAGGCGCAGATGATCATGAAGGCGCAGCACGTCATCGCGCGCGGCCGCATGCTGTTCGATGCCGGCTGGCTCGACGTCGTGTCGTCCTTCGTCTCGATCAAGAAGACGCTGACCACCTCGGGCCGCAACGTTACCTTCAAGGCGGGGCGCGGCGGTGACGAGGGTCATGCCGATCTCGCTTGGGCGACGATGCAGCTGCTCAACAACGAACCGCTCGACGGCAAGGAAAAGCCGAAGGCCACCATGGAGATCCTGTAATGGGCAAGGGACGCGCGCGCCGCATGGGCCGAACTGGTGCGATTGACATGGCGCATGCGCCGTCGACCGCGGTCGAGGCCTTCACCTTCGGCGATCCCGAACCGGTCAACAGCCGGCGCGAGGTGCTCGACCTGCTCCAGTGCTGGCATAACGGCCGCTGGTACGAACCGCCGATCAGCGTCGAGGGGCTGGCGCGGTCGTTCCGCGCGAGCCCGCATCACAGTTCGGCGATCTTGCTCAAACGCAACCTGCTGGTGCGGTCGTTCATGCCGACCGCCTGGTTGTCGCGCGCGACGTTCGAAAAGCTGGTGCAGGATTATCTGATCTTCGGCTTCGGCTTCGTCGAACAGCGGCGCAGTGTGCTGGGCGATCTGCTCCGGCTCGATCATGCGCTCGCCAAGTTCACGCGCCGCGGCGTCGAGGAAGGCCGCTATTTCTTCGCACCAGGCGGCGCGATCGAGACCGAGTTCCGGCCGAACAGCGTCATCCAGATCATGCAGCCCGACATCAACCAGGAGCTGTACGGGGTGCCGGAATATCTCTCGGCGCTGCAATCCGCGCTGCTGAACGAGGCGGCAACGCTGTTCCGCCGCAAATATTACCTCAACGGCAGCCATGCGGGCTTCATCCTGCACGCGACCGGAGAATTCTCCGATGGCGACGTGCAGGCGATCCGCACCGCGTTGAAGCAGTCGAAGGGGCCGGGCAATTTCAAGAACCTGTTCGTCCACCAGCCGGGCGGCAAGGATGGCGGGATCAAGATCCTGCCGATCGCGCAGGTCGGCGCCAATGACGAGTTTACCGGGATCAAGAACGCGACGCGCGACGACGTGCTCGCCGCGCACCGCGTGCCGCCTGCCCTGCTCGGCATCGTGCCCGCGCAAGGCTCCAGCCTTGGCAAGCCGAGCGAGGCGGTCGACATGTTCTTCGAGCTGGAGATCGAGCCGATCCAGGCACGGCTGCTCGACATGAACGCGCAGATCGGCGTCGAGGCGGTCGCCTTCGCGCCGCGTCAGGCGCACGCGGCCGCGCCATAATCCTACGTCCGGCATAGCCGGGCGGGGGATGCCGGGGTCCAGCCCGGCACACCGACGAGGAACTTCTCGCCACGACCAACGGCCATCGGCCGTCCCGCACCCGCGCGATCGGCGCGGGCGGGATCTCTACAAGGTGAGGAAATCCAACATGTACACCCTTAATTCCGTTCAGCCCGTCGCACCTGCCGCAGGCTATATCGGCGGCAAGCGCAATCTGGCGTCGCGCCTGGTCGCGATGATCGAGCGCGTCGACCATGACGGCTATGCTGAGCCGTTCGTCGGCATGGGCGGCATTTTCCTGCGGCGCCGATCGCGGCCGAAGGTCGAGGTCATCAACGACGTGTCGGGCGACGTCGCAACCTTCTTCCGCGTGCTGCAGCGGCACTATCCCTACATGATCGACATGCTGCGCTTCCGCGTCGCGTCGCGCGCCGAGTTCGAACGACTGAAAGCGACGCCGCCCGAAACGCTGACCGACCTCGAACGCGCCTGCCGCTTCCTCTACCTCCAGCGCCTGGCGTTCGGCGGCAAGGTCAACGGCCGGCACTTCGGCGTCGACAAGACGCAGGGCGCGCGGTTCAACGTGACCAAGCTGGAGCCGCTGCTGGCGGACATCCACGAGCGCCTCGCCGGCGTCGTGATCGAGCAGCTCGGCTATGCCGACTTCATCCGCCGCTATGACCGCGCCGGCATGCTGTTCTACCTCGATCCGCCCTATTGGGGGTGCGAGACCGATTATGGCCAGGACGTGTTCGGCCGTGCCGACTTCGACCAGCTCGCTGACCAGCTGGCTGGGATCAAGGGGCGCTTCATCCTGTCGATCAACGACACGCCCGGGGCGCGGGCGACGTTCGCGCGGTTTCATGTCGCGACGGCCGAGACGACGTATACGGTCGGGGCCGGCGCCGCGCAGCGCGCGGGCGAGCTAATCGTGTCGAGCAATGCCTTAGTCTGAACGTTGCGGGGCGGTGTTTGCACTGCCCCGCCGCTTCCGACCATAAATTGCCATTCCGACGCGGTGAACGGCACCGAGAAGGTGCCGGTTACCGCGTCGTTTTCAAGCGGCGATAGAGGCTGCCGGCGAGATAAAAGGCGCAACAACTCTCATGGCCTGTTCAACGTAAAGCGTCTTTTCGCCTACCGGTGCGACGTAGTGCATCGCTTCCTCGGCATCGCGCAGCGAAGCGCCACGGGCGATTATCCACGCCGCCAGGTATTGTGAGGCCATACAGCCTCCGGCCGTCGCGACGTTGCCGTGTGCGACAAAGGGAGCATCGATCACCTCGACGCCCGCCTCGATCACCCAGCGCTTGGTTGTCAGGTCGGTGCAGGCAGGAAGATCGCCAATCAAGCCCAGCTTTGCGAGCAAGAGGGTGCCCGAACACTGCGCGCCGATCAGCTGGCGGGACGGATCAAGGTTGATCCGGGACAGCAGGTCATTATCAGTCGCGATTTCGCGGCTCCTGATCCCGCTTCCAATTATCACGGCATCCGCTTCGGCAGCGAACTCCAACGGTTTCTGACGCTTGACCGTGACGCCGTTCATGGACGTAACGGAATCAGTCGGCGACGTGATGTGCGCGGTCCAGCCATGTGCCCTCATCCGATTCAGTATTCCTGCTGCGATAAAGGAGTCGAGCTCGTTGAACCCTTCGAATGTCAAAACCGCAATTTGCATGAACGCGTCCCCGGCGAATGTTCAAAGTCCGATGTAGCTGGAACCGTAGAAAAGGACACAGCAGGTATAAGCCACTTCTCGCTAAAGGCGGCCGGTCCGCTCCCTTACTCATCCCGAACGTTCGAGCCTATCGCGCCGAATGACCGCTAACGCCCAAACCCGGACCTTCAGGCTGGCGATCCGGGCGCCCAGTAACGGCCATTCGTTAAGCGCGATCTTTCCCGTTTCTCCGTCTCCGATTGGCCATTTCGGGAAAGAGCAATCGGGAACAGATTTTGGGCAAGCGAAACCCCTAGGCGTTCGTCAGCGCGATCGAGGCGGGAGGTTTCCGCCCGACGTTCGTCTTCGAGACAGCGTCGTCTCTTACACAAGTCTCCAAACGCGTTTAGTGCCGCAAAAGCCGAGACATACGATACGTCCGAAACTCAGCATATTCGCGACACGCCAATGTCGACTTCGCGCGGTCACGAGCATTTTAAAGGCTGGCGTGACTGCGGGTCACATGCCGGGTAGGTGAGATCGCTAATGGCGATCGGAAGTCGGTCAGCCTGCAGGAGAGTATGCATGCTTTTTCACACCATGGTCGGATCGAACGACATTGAACGGTCCAAGCGCTTCTACGACACGGTGCTCGGCACCTTGGGTGCAGGGGAAGGGACGCGGAACACCGCCGATAGCGGCCATACACGTCTGATCTATAATAATGGCAACGGGACCAACTTCATCGTAAGCCAGCCGATCAACGACGAACCGGCAAGCATTGCCAACGGCAGCACCGTCGCCTTTTCCTGCAACTCGCCCGAACAAGTGAAGCAGCTTCACGACACCGCCGTTGCCGCTGGCGGAACCTCGATCGAAGCGCCGCCCGGACCGCGCGAAACTGCCTCCATGGGCACCATCGAGCTGGCCTATTTTCGTGATCCCGACGGTAACAAACTGTGCGGAATTCATTTTCCAGCCTGATCCGTTCGGCGCGAGCCCCCTTCTGACCTTAGCGGAACTCGATCATGCGATCCCGCGAATGTCCGTTTTCCACCGAAGCGGACATTCCCATTACGGCATCCTTTTTGGGAAAGGCAACAGTGTCAGCCGACGTCCGCTAACGCCATCTGCCTTCCCAATAGCGGTCCGTCCGCTTTCCACCAGTTCTGGACGTTCCGGAGCCGATCGCATCGAATAACCGCTTTCGCCCAATTGTCGACATTCCTGGTTATGCTTAGGTGTCCGCAAAAGGCAAATGACCTGCATCCTGTTCGCAGCACTGGGCGTTTTTCCACCTCAACAGCAAACTGACCCGCCCCTGATTAATAAATTAGATGACAATTAGGAATGAATGCCATTGGAGGCTGTCTACTCAGAAGGCGCTTAAAGAGTCGGAGCTCTTTCGAATTTGTGCTGCCATGGAACTGGCAACCAGTTCGTCGATTAGTGCTTCACCGAATAAGAACAACGTCTTTACTGTGTCTGCCAGAAAATGGTACTGGTACGACACTTCTTCGGGCGTTGATGAGGAAAAGTCATAATCAGAGAGGTGATTTATTGCGTCCAGACAATTTCGCGCCCTCTGATAAAACATTACAATTTTAATAACTTTTTGAGGCTCCAAACGGCCAATATCAACAGCATTTTCTTCATATACTGTAAAATAAGATTGATCTGTTGACGTGGATGGGCGGGGAAATTTGCTGTTTTCAACACTTAATGAGACATCGCCTAGATGCTTTAGATGTTCTTCAAGCCCATTAATCCGGGACATCGCCATGATGCTTCTAATTTCTGCTGCCACAGCAATGCTTACCGATTTCTTGCGCTCTCGGATAGTTCCCCAAAAAGTCAAAATTGCAATCAAGACTGCGCCAAGCAGAGCCAACGGATCCTGCATCTCAATCCTTATTATTTATTAATGATTTTAGGACGAATTTGCAGCTTTGATAGCATTCCCGTCAAAACTTACGTTCACGCCCCAAGCCTTCACCATTAGCGATATAGCCGCCTCATTAACCTAAAAAGTTTTGATCCGATTTGGCAAGAGGCTTTCAGAATCTATTGGCGAATGGCCGCTTCCCTCTCGAACCGGCCATTCCACTAACGCCCAACAGCAGACATTGCGAAGGCCCACCGCTTAGGCTTAGCTGACGCCGTGATGATGCACGATCAGTCCCGCCTTACATTCTCTGATCACGGCGCGGAGCTATTTGCGGGCGCTTTAGCCGGCAGCTTGACCGATTTACGAGCGGCGCTTGCACACCTGCCGTCGGAGCAAGCCGGTATTCGCATCCGCGGCATTGAAGCCCTCCGTCCGTTTCTCGCCTGCGGTGGAGCAATCGGCTCGATCGCAGCGAATGTGCTGGGGCAAAGATGCCGCCCGGTGAGAGCAATCTTCTTCGACAAAACTGCCGAGACGAACTGGTCACTGGCTTGGCATCAAGACCGTACCATTTGCGTGCAGCGGCGGATTGATATGGATGGCTTTGGTCCTTGGACCATCAAGGGCGGCATGCAGCACGTCGCGCCGCCCTTTGATTTACTCACGCGCATGGTCACTTTGCGAGCCCACCTTGACGATGTTCCCGCGACCAATGCCCCGCTTCTAATTGCGCCCGGTTCGCATGCCGAAGGGCGTGTTCCTGTCGATGTCATCGAGCAAGTGGTAAGCAAATGCGGCACACGGGTCTGTACTGCTGATGCTGGCGACTTATGGCTCTATGCAACGCCAATCCTCCACGCTTCCGAAGCCGCGAGCCGTCCGGCGCATCGGCGCGTCCTCCAAATCGATTTTTCTGCTGACGAACTTCCTGGTGGCCTTGAATGGCTTGGCGTTTGACGCCCGCTCACGCCCCTAAGCGAACCCTAAGGTTGGTAGGGCCACCTCCAGATTGGGACATCCCTCGCGCCATGCAGCCTTTGCCACGAAAGCTCCGCCGCCGGATGGGTAAGAAAGAGAACGCCTAGGGCGATAACGATCGCCGGAACGAGTGCTTGCGCAACCAGCGCCTTACCACTTCGCATCTGCCAGGATCGAACCACACCTTCGAACACAATGCCGACCGCCGCTAACAGCAGCACGCAGCCAACCATTACTGATATCAAGAGGCCAAGCATCTCGAGAAAGTTCGCCGCCACAGGTGCCAGAAGCGCATTGGTAATCCACGCAAGGATCCAGCCACCGGTGAGGCGCAGGATCAGAGGTAATCTCATGAAGCTAGTGACCATATCGCAGATCTACAGGAAACGTCCGCATTCCACCAAAGCACGAAGCCGCTGCGCGGCAGTGGTGGTGGCGGTTGAGGTAGCGCAGCGGCGCTGAGGTTTGGTTCTGCGGCAGCGGCGGGAGACGATGGAGTTCCTTCAACGAGAGGAACTCCCCATGGCGACTCTACCCACCGAACAGTCCGTTACGCCGCTGCGCCAGCGGATGCTCGACGACATGGCGATGCGCTCAATGCGGTCGCGTACCCAGCACGACTATGTCCGCCACGTTCGCGCCTTCGCGGCGTTCCTGCGACGCTCGCCGGAGACCGCGACTGCCGAGGACGTACGGCGCTTCCAGCTTCACCAGCGCGAGCACGGTGTCGGAGAGGCCGTCATCGGCGCCACGGTATCGGCGCTGCGGTTCCTGTTTGGCGTGACGCTCGACCGGCCCGACCTGTCGCGCAGGCTGGTCCTCGCGCCTCGTCCCCGCAAGCTGCCCGACGTGCTGAGCGTCGAGGAGGTAGGGCGGCTGCTCGAGGCGGCACCGGGCATCAAGTACCGCGCCGCGCTGGGCGTCGCGTACGGCGCCGGATTGCGGGTGTCGGAGGTCGCACACCTCAGAGCCGACGACATCGACAGCAAGCGCATGCTGATCCGCATCGAGGAGGGCAAGGGCCGCAAGGACCGTAATGCGATGCTGTCGCCGCAACTTCTCGAACTGCTCCGGCTCTGGTGGCGCGAGGGCAAGCGGCGCAGCGTCCTGTTGCCGCACGGCTGGCTGTTTCCGGGGCGCAGCTACACCGATCCGATCTCGACCCGGCAACTCCACCGCGCCGTTCATGAGGCTGCTGACGCAGCCGGGATCCGCAAGCGTGTCAGCCCGCACACCCTGCGGCACAGTTTTGCCACCCACCTGCTCGAGCAGGACGTCGACATCCGCGTCATCCAGGTGCTGCTCGGGCACAGTAAGCTCGAAACGACCGCGCTCTATACCAAGGTCGCCACCCGCACGATCCATGCGGTGACGGGGCCACTCGACCGGTTGATGGCGCTGATGGAGGGCAAGCCACCCGCCGGGTGAGCGCGCGATGCGCACCTCGCTCGAGGTCGCCGACATCTTTCGTGCTGCCGGTCCTGCGTACCGGACTGCCCACGCCGGGCATCTGAGCGTCGACCAGCTCAAGGTCATGTCGGCCATCGAACATCGCCGCACCGCTGCGCTCGGCGGCCACACCGAGGCATGCACCGACTGCGGACACTGGCGGGTCGCCTACAACTCCTGTCGCAACCGGCATTGTCCCCGGTGCCAGGGGGCGGCCGCGCGCGCATGGCTTGCCGAGCGCGAGGCCGACCTGCTGCCGGTCGGTTATTTCCACGTCGTGTTCACGCTGCCGGCCCAGGTCGCCGACATCGCGTACCAGAACAAAGCTGCGCTCTACGGCCTGCTGTTCCAGGCGGCGTCCGACACGATGACGACCATCGCCGCTGACCCTAAGCATCTCGGCGCCCGCATCGGCATCACCGCGGTCCTTCATACCTGGGGGTCGGCGATGACCCACCACCCGCACATCCACATGATCGTACCCGGCGGCGGGCTGTCCCCGGACGGCAACCGCTGGGTGTCGTCACGCCCCGCGTTCCTGCTGCCGGTGCGTGTGCTCGGCAAGCTGTTCCGCCG
Source organism: Sphingomonas sp. CFBP9019 (assembly GCF_034045155.1). NCBI lineage: Bacteria > Pseudomonadati > Pseudomonadota > Alphaproteobacteria > Sphingomonadales > Sphingomonadaceae > Sphingomonas > Sphingomonas sp. CFBP9019. Next base: position 697,621 of record NZ_JAXCWK010000003.1, read on the forward strand.
CCTGTTCCTGACCCGGCTGATGGCGCTGTACGAGGCGGGACGGCTCGGCTTCTTCGGCAGTCTTGCGCACTCGCCGACCGCCGCGCCTTCCTGCGACACCTGTCCCCGGTCCGCAAAAAGACCTGTGTCGTCTATGCCAAACCGCCGTTCGCGGGACCGCAGGCGGTGCTCGCCTATCTGTCGCGCTACACCCACCGGGTCGCCATCTCGAAAAGCCGCCTCGTCCGCTTCGACGAGACCGGGGTGACATTACGCTACAAGAATTACCGCAACGATGTCGCCGACCGGCAGCAGCTGATGACGCTGGCCGCTGACGAGTTCATCCGGCGCCTCCTGATCCACGTTCTCCCGAAGGGCTTCCACCGCATCCGCCATTACGGCCTGCTCGCTGGCGCCACCCGCAAGGCTCACCTCGAACACGCCCGCCAACTGCTCGGTGTCGCCCCGCCCGTAACCGCTGCCGCGCCCGCCGAACCCGAGGATGCCCGCCCTCCATGCCCATGCTGCGGGGGACGCATGGTCGTCATCGAAACCTTCGAACGATGGCGCCAGCCCCGCGCACCGCCGTATGACACCAACCCAACCGGGACCACAGCGTCATGACCCGGCATGGCTCACCTGCATTCCGCCGCGCGGCCTGTGCGCTTCCGGCGATGGTGACGCTCACGCCGAAGATGCCGCTCCGCGTGCTGACCAACATCTCACGCCCCTGTCCCAACCCAAATTCAAGCGGGAACCCGCGCCTGACGACGTCGTTTCGGCCCAACAGTACACACCCATTCGGCCGTTGGATGCGCCTCAAACCGACGCGAAAACCGAAAAACCCATAGGTCAGCACCCGAGGCCCGCGGCTTCCTGCTTTGGAGGATATCGTACACCTGCCGGTGCCCGATTTCCTTCACAGTTGTCGCCGCTTGACGGGTCGTGCAGCATACCCAAGACCGGTCATTCGTTCATAGGCGCTATGATAGTGCTGACGGATAGAGGAATTTCAGTGTGCCACTGCTCTGGCTTATAGGCCTCCAGGCTGCGGCAACCTGGAGGCCTCCCGCTCAGGCAGCATGGGCAGGAGAAAAGCCCCCTATCGAGGTCCGCTTGCATGCGGCTACCTTGTCCATGCGCGGCGATGCGCCCATCGAAGTCGACCTTATCGCAAAGGACAATAACTTTGCCGTATCGCCGTTTCTGCAACCCACACGGGGCATTGCGTTTGAAGTCATCTCGGAAGACGGGCAACCAGTCGCGCCTGCCGAACCAATGGCAGGCTCACCGCCCCCGCCTCCTCTTAAGATAGAGGAGCTGATCGCCATATCAGTAACATCGCCTTACCGCATCTTTACTCACGAAAGCGCAAGAACGACTTTCCCTGGAGCAGGCCGATACAAAGTGAGAGCCCGGGTATTCCTCTTCAACTTCCCGTCCAAGCCAGTCCGCTATGCCCAATTAGTATCGGATACAGTCACGGTGAACGTCACGAAGTAGAACACAACCGTGCCGCTCGCGACGGCGGCATTTGCTAGAGGGCGTCTGAAAAGCCGCCCGTCCGCTGTCCACCAATCCCGGTTATTCCGCTTACGCCTAATTGCGGACGTGGCCGGCGTATGACATGTTCTTGCAAGAACGGGAGCTGTTGATGTCGAGTTGGACCACGCGGCTGAAAAATCGGATGCATCCACGACTCCGAATGTTCTTCGCGAGGCTGTTTCTGCTAGGTGTCACTTGGCTTGCCGTGACCGGTGCGATCGAGATGATCCGAGGCAGCGCTGCCTTCAGCCCGTTAGTCCTGACTGGCTTGGTTTTAGGATGCGCGTCAGCTGCTATCTTCAAACCTATTCCGCTCGAATACCGTCAGCCTGCGGAATAGGCCGCTCGTAAGGTAACGTCGGCAATCCACCATGCCGGATATCCGTGATAAAATCGCAGGTTTCGCATCAAGCCCTTCGGGGTATAGCATTTGAGCGGGCTCCATGCGGTTACCGGGGCAACTCCGATCGCCCAAGGACAAACCATGCGAATCTGGCACATTGCTCTTATTATAGGGCTGGCGGGGCAATCCGCTATTGGTGGGGCACAGGCGAGGCAGGCTGCGCCAGCTCCAAGCACGAGGCAATTAACGGGACTCAGCCCTCAAGATGCAGTTAGTCTTATTGCCAAGTTGGAGGAGGCTCAACGTAACTTAGAAGCCGGTAAGTTTGAGTCTTTTGAATTACTCGCGGGATCGATTGCCTCCTATGATGAGGCCAAGGTTTCACCGCTCGACGTCTTTTTGAAGGTGCCGTTCAAGAGCGTGTGGAGTGTCGAAAGGGTGCGCAGCGACAACGAGCTATGGCAGCCATATCGGCTCGCCTACGCACCTGACGGGCTTGGAAAACGCTACTGGGAAATAGAGGTAGTGCTAGGGATTGATGGTGATATTCAACGCGTATCAATGACGAATAAGCCGCCTGCTCCGTTCTAATCTTCGCGCCCGCGGTCATATCGCTCAGTGTAGAACACTCGGGGTTTTGCCGACTACTGCGGAGCGGGAGGCCGCAACCGAGTTTCCATGGCTTCGGGCCAGCGACGTCATGGACGGCAGCTGAGCACCAAGTTCGGACGTTCCGGGGCCGGTCGCATCGAATGACCGCTGACGCCCACGAAACGCCGCCAGAAAGCGTGAGCGTTTACACGATCGCGGCGAGAGGGCGCTTAGCGTCGCAAAAGGTGGGACATACGCAACGTCCGAAACTTAGAAGTTTTGCATCATACGCAAAATGGCCGAATTACAAGCGCTTCCACATGCATAAATTAATGCACAATCAGTGCATGATTTACGACTACGCACCTGTGTCATCCAACGGCAGGATCTGGCCCAGCAGCTTGCCCAGCTCGATGCAGCCAGTTGCACCAAGATCTATCGCGAGAAGGTAGCGGCACGGCTGTCGAGTGGCCCCAGCTCAAGCGCGCTCGGCGCGCTCGACGCCGGCAACGTGCTGATGGTGACGTCGACTGATCGCTTGGCCCGCAACACCCGCGATCTTCTAAACATTCTGTATGCGGTGAAAAAGTCGGTGCGGGCTTTCGATCGGTCACCGAGCCGATGGTCGACACCACTTCGCAGGTTGCCGAAGTTATCAATGCCGTGCCGGGGATCGCGGCTGGCTGGCAGCGCCATCGTATCGCTGAGCGCGGCAGGGCTCCAAGCTAAGGCTGGGGCCGTCAAGTTCGGTCATCGCGCGGCCCTTACCCATCATCAGCAGGCCGAGGCGCTACAGCGGCTCGCAGATGGCGATACGCAGCACACCGTCGCCGCCCTGGTTGGGGTCAGTCAGGCGACTCCTGCAAAGAGCCTATGCGCATTCCTTGCTGCCCCAGCCGGTGGCGAGGCCCTGCTATGCAGTTGAAGCTCGATCCCGGTAGGCAGAAAGTAAATGGCTACATGTCGACACATCGACATGTAGCCATCCTCTATTTCAGAACCGCAGCCGCACGCCCGTTGCGATGCTCTCGCGGTGGTCGTCCTGGCCAGTCTGCGCTTCAACCGTCGAGAACAGCTCGACGCCGCTCGGCAGGCGGTATGCGACGCCGGCCGATGCCGTACCGGTCACCCGTGCGCGCGGGGCGCCCAGCGCGGTCAGCGTCAGCGGTGCACCGGCATAGCCTGCGACCGCATCGGCCCGCTTCCCTTCGATCCGGGTGCGGGCGCCGAACCCGACATAGGGACGGAACGCGGCGTCGGACGCTTCGCTGCGCGCGAACGTCACGCCGGCATCGGCAAAGCCCGTGACATGGCGGTCGCGCGCCACGGTCAAGGCGAACGGCCCGCCGGCCTCGCTCACCCGGTCTCGGGTAGTGCGCAGATAGGTCACGCCGACCTTGGGGGTCAGCGTCCAGTCATTCGCCATGGCCAGCGCATAGCCGACCGACAGGTCGGTCGCCCAGCTGTGTAGACCATAGCGCCCGGTTGCGCTGCTCGCCCCCGGCAGTGCGCGCGTGGTACGGGCATCGCCGCCATCATACAGGATCGACGCGCCGATCCGGATATTGCCTGCCGTGTAGCGGCCGTGGACGCCTGCGACGACACCATCGGTGCTGGTCGCGGCGCCAAGGTCAGTGATCCGCTGGCGGCTGTCGAGATAGCCCGCAAATGCGCCGACCGACCAGTCACGGTTGCCGATGCCGATCCCGCCGAGGAAGCCGTAACCGCTGCTGCGGGCCTTCGCGGTACCCGCGTCGCGATCGGCGCCGAGCGTGTGCCACTGCGCAATCCCTTGCGCGAAGGTGAAGAGGCCGACGTCCTCGCGGTCGGTGGTCGCAAAGCCCGGTCCGCGTGCGACGTCGGTCAGGCTTAGCGTCTGGTCGACGCCCATCTGCGTCGCCGAGGCATAGGCTTCGGGCGTCAATTGCGCGAACGCCTGGCTGTTCGATGCGCCGCTCGCCGTCAGCAGTGCGGGCAAGGCGGCAAACAGCGTACTGGTCGCCGGCTGCACCTGGATCGCGGCATTGGCATAGTCGATGCTGCGCGCGACCTGCGGGTTGAACGCGGGATCGCCGAGGAACTGGCCGAGCAGCTGGATCCGGTCGGCACGCTGCACGACGAAGCCGAACAACGACGCCGACTTGTCGATCGTCGTATAGCTACCGTTGATCCCGCCGCTTGCGACGATCAGGTCGTAGGACGTGCCCGGCCGGATCGCACCTTCCGCGACGATGCGGAGCGTCGACCCCGACGCGATCGAAAGCCCACCGTTGATCACGAGCGTGTCGGCCACGGTCGGCGTGATCTCGAACAGCGACACCGATCCGCTCGCAAGCAAGACGTTGCCCGTCACCGTCATCGTACCCGGCGAAGCCCCAGGGCTGAGCGTGCCGGCGACCGCGATATTGCCGATCACCGACCCGGCCGACCCGAAGGTCGCGCCCGAGCGTACCGCGATCTGCGCCGCGCGGATCGTCGATCCGGCCAGGCCGACAAGTCGACCACCCGCCATGTCGACACTATTCAGCGAGGCATCGCCGGCGATCGTCGCATAGCCTGCGGTCATCCCGAACGCCTCGACATTCGCGATCGAGCCGAATGCGACCGGTGCCGCGGCGCTGCCGCCCGATACCAGGATCGCGTCCGTACCAGCCCCGCCATCGACCGAGCCTGCGAACCTGCCCGCGACCGTGAAGCGGTTATCGGCTGCCCCGAACACGACCGGAGCCGTGAGCGACGCCCCCGAGCCGATCGTCAGGTTGGTCGCAGCATTGACGCGCTCATAGGTCTGAGCGCCCGTCAGCGTCAGCGTGCCACTGCCTTCGCCGTTCAGGATCTCGAAGTCGCGCAGCATGTCGGCGCCGAGCGTGCGGTCGCCCGCCAGTTCGAGCGTCGCCGTGTCGGTCCCGGCTCCACCCGAGACGGTGCCGAGCAGCGTACCGCCTGCCGTCAGGCGGAAGCCGTCATTGCCCGCACCGAGATCGATCGTTCCGGCCAGCGTGCCCCCCGGTGCGACGGTGACGCTCTGCGCATCGTCGCCGAACGTCAGCGCAGTGCCGGCGGTCCCGAGCGTTCCCGTCACGGTCAGCGCGCCACCTGCAAGCGCGATGCGCTCGAAGCCGGTTGCCGTGCCCGCCAGGGTGACCGGTGCGTTCGCGGTGAAGCGCAACAGGTCGGAGCCTGCCCCGCCCATGTAAAGCCCGCCTGCACGCATCGCGCCGAGCGCCAGTTCGTCGTTGCCGGCGCCAAGCGAGACCATGGCGACATCGCCGTCGACCGCCAGCGCCTCGGCCGCGTCTGAGCCCGTCACGGTGCCGACGACGAAGCCACCCAGCGCGAGGTTGAGGCCGGTGCCGGCGAGTGCGATCGACTGGAAGCCCTGATCGAGTGTCAGGCCCAACGTACCATTGCCCTCGACGCTCAGGCGCTCGAAGTTGTTGCGCTGGCCGATGCCGCTGCGGTTGCCGGCAAGCGTGACACCATACAGGTCGTCGCCCGCGCCGCCATCAACGCCGCCCGCGACGCTGCTGCCGGTGCCTTCGACGAAGCGGTCATTGCCGGCGCCCAGCAGGACGGCGCCCTGGATCGTGCCGGTGTTGACGACGCGGTCGTCGCCCGCGCCCAGGTCGACGCTGCCGGCGATCGTGCCCGCATTGGTCACGCCTTCGGCCGCCTCTCCGCCGGTGATCGTCACCGTGCCTGCGCTGGTGAGGACCTGTCCGGCCGCGACCGTCACATCGCCGCCCGACACGCCGATCGTGTCGAAGCGGAAAGTCCCCGAATAGGCGACATTGCCGCTGCCCACCTGTGTGAAGCGCTCGAAATTGACGAACTGGTCGCCATTGACCGCGCCACCCACGGTCGCATCGACGATCAGGCCGTCATTCCCCTCGCCCGCATCGACGGCGCCGACCAGCACCGCATCCGCGCGCTGGAGGAAGCTGTCGTCGCCCGCGCCGAGCGCGACGTTGCCCTCAATCCGGCCGCGGTTCTCGATGCTGTCGTTGCCGTCGCCGAGATCGACCGACCCGAAGATCGCACCGGTGTTGACGATCCGGTCGTCGGCGCCGGCCCAGCTCTGGATCGCACCGGCCAGGCTGGTGCCGTCAAGCGGGTAGCCGTTCGCCAGCACGCTGCCGGTGCCGCCCCGGATCGTGCCGCTGTTGGTCAGGTCGAGCGCGGTGCCCGATACTAGCAGCGCGACTGCGGACGTGCCGGTCGCCTGGATCGTCCCGCTGTTGGTGATCGTCCCGGTCACATTGGTCCCGGTATCCAACAGCAGGCCGGCCGCCGGAATGGTATAGGTGTAGCGCGTGCCGTCCCAATCCTGATAGGTCTGGGTCAGGCCGTTGCCGGTCGCCTCGATCGTTCCGGTATTGGCGATCGCGTAGGTCGAGCTCACCGTCGAGCCGAACCTGCCCTGCATGTACAGCCGCGCGGCAACGCCGCCTTCTCCGCTGGCGGTGACGGTACCGTCATTGGTCAGCGTGACCGCGCTCGGGCCGCCGAAATAGTAATCGCTGCCGGTCGAGATCACTAGCGCGGTGCCAGTGGCGGACGTGATCGTGCCGCTATTGGCGACCGCGATTGTGACGGGGGCGGTCTGGTCGAGAACCGTGGTGGCCGATATCGCGAGTCCGCCCGTGATCGTGCCGCTGTTGGTTGCGGTGAGGCCGTCGAGGCCATAGCCTTCCAGGCTTGCGGTGTAATAGTCGCCCGACGAGGCGATCGCGCCGCTGTTGTCGAAGGACAATGTTCCCGACGAAACGCCCTGGTAGACTGCGTTCGACACAAGCGATTCTGCGCCGACCGTGCCGCTATTGGTGAAGGCGTAGACCGCGCCGCTCACGCCACCCGAGATCGTGCCCCGGTTGACGAACGCGGCCAGCCCGTTGGTCTGGGCCAGCCCGGCCGTGCTGATCGGAAGATAGGTCCACGCGGCGCCATCGATGGTCGCCTCGTTGACGATCGTGCCGTCGCCCCGGAGGTACAGGTCATTTGTGACAGGGTTCGCCGCGGTCAACGTCACGCGGGTGTCGGTGCCGAGCGCCTCGACGTAATCGGCTTCGAAATTGATCCCCGTCCGCTGGTCGAGCGCGATGCTGTCGCTGGCGTTGCGCGACCAGCCGAAGATGTCGAAGCCGGCGCCGCCATCGATCGTCCCGCTCACCCCGGTCGTAGCGCCGGTCTGAAGAAACATGTCGGTGCTCGACCCGAAGGTCACGTTGCCGGTGACCATGCCGCCATCCGCGACGTAGACGGCGCTCGAATAGGCGTAGGGCGACGTCGCCGCGACATCGCCGATGATCGTGCCGCGGTTGACGATCGTCCCGCCGCTCGAGAGGTCGATCGCGGTCAGCCCGCTGATCGTCCCGGTCGTCTCGTTGGTCAGTACGCTGCCATAGCCCAGCGTGACGGCGGTCGCCTTGCGGCTCTCGATCGTGCCGCTGTTGGTGATCTGCACGGGGCTATAATAATAGCTGCCCTGCACGGCGGTACCGTCGACCCGGATCGTGCCGCTGTTGGCCAGTGTGGTGAAGGCCGTCACGCCGATTGCGCCCGCACCGGTGCCGGAAATATCCGTGCCGGAAATATCCGTGATCGTGCCCGAATTGACGATGTCGCGCGCACCGCTGATCGCCGTGCCGCCTCCGCTCAGGGTGATCGTGCCGCTGTTGGTAACACTGTTCCCGCCGCGGATCGCGACTGCCGGATAATAGCGGCCGGCCGCATTGGCGACGGTGATCGTGCCGCTGTTGGTGACGTCGGCGGTGCCTGCGGCGATCGCCGCCAGCGTCGAATAGAAGTTGGTCTGCGTGGTCGTGGTCAGCGCCAGCGTGCCGGCGTTGGTGATCGTCAGCGCCTGTGCCGGTCCGGCGGTGCCCATGGTCAGCTGGTCGACCGTCAGGATCCCGGTATCGATCAGCGTGCGATCGGTCGCCGAGATCGTCCCGTTCAGCGTCACCGATCCGTTGCCGGTCAGCCCGATCGTGGTGGCAAACGGCGTCGCGGCGGTCAGCGTCAGCGCCGCGGCGTCGGTCAGCTCATAGGCGAGCCCCTCGAACCCGCCGGTCAGTGCCAGCGCCGCGCTGGCATCGGCATTGACCCGGTAGCGCAGCGTATCGTAGCCGGCGCCCGCATCGACCCCGCCGATCGCCCCTGCCAGCGGTCGCGTGCCTGTGCTCGCCAGGTCGGCGACGAGCATATCGTCACCGCCACCCAGCCGGATCGCGCCGGTCACGGTGCCGCCCGCATCGACGAACACATCGTTGCTCGAATCGAAGCTGTAGGGCGAAACGAGGTTCACCGTACCGGCGATCTGGCCGGCGTTGACGATTGCGACGGACGATCCGGTGCCGCTCACCGCCGCGGTCCCGCCCGTGATCGTGCCTGACGCGGCGTTGATCAGCGTCGTGCCATATCCCAGCAAAACGCCCGTGGTGCCGCCTGTTATCGTGCCCGTGTTGACCAGTCGTCCGCTCGACAGCGACACGCCGGTGGTCGCGCCGATGATCGTCCCGTCGTTGGTCGATCCGCTGAAACCCCCGCCGGAAATCGTCGCGCCGATGCCCGCGGCCGAACGAATCGTCCCGCTATTGGCCAGCGTGCCATAGACGACCGCAGCGCCGGTCCCCGCTGCCGTTATCACGCCGCTGTTGGTCAGCGTCGTATAGGCCTGCACGCCCGAGCCGCCATTGGCGGTGATCGTGCCCGAGTTGGTCACCGTCGCCGGCGTGCCCACGGCAAACAGGCCAGTGCCGCCTAGCGATGCAGTGATCGACCCCTGGTTGGTGAAGTCGAGACCATAGGACGAGAATGCCGCGATCACGGCCTGCCCGTTGGTCACCAGCGCGGCCTGGTTGACGAGCGCGCCCGTGCCGCTGACCGATATACCGGTGCCGGACGTGAAGCCCGCGGCCAGCGTCGCCACCGCATTGTTGCTCAGGTCGAAGCCCAGCAGCTCGAAATTGGTCGGCAGCACCGCACGGGTGAACACCGCATCGGCATCGACGCCGAACGCCAGCGTATCGCTCCCCGCTCCGCCGTCGACCGTTCCGGTAATCGAGGCGATCCGGCCGGTCGCGGCGTCATAGCGCGCGCGCAGCGTGTCGTTGCCTGCGCCAAGGGTCAGATTACCATTGATGATGCCCAGGCGCGTGTCGATCGTGCTGCCAAATCCGGATCCTGCCGTCGAGATGACCGATCCGTTGATCGTGCCGACGTTGACCAGTGACAGCGCACCGCTAGTGTTGATCGCGGTTGTACTGCCTCCGATCACCGCATCCGCGGCGTTGTTGACGTATAGAAAACCGATGCTGCTCAGGGTCGTGGCTTGGCCGTTCGAGACGATCCGGCCAGTGTTGATAACATTCGTCCCCTGTACGCTCGATGCGAGGGCGGCAATATTGCCCCCATCGATCGTCCCGGCGTTGGTGATGTAAGAGACGGCGCCGCTGATCCCGCCGATCAGTCCGGTTGCACGGTTGGTGATCGACATTGACCCGATGCCCGCCGACGGGTCCATGAGTATGGCAGGACCTGCCGTGCCGGTAATTGTACCTGCATTGTCGATCGATGCGGAGACATATCCGCTGGTGTTGCTGGGATCACGTCGCAGTAGGATACCCTGCGCACCGGTAATCCTGCCGCCTTGTGCGATCGAGACATTCGCGCTGGAAGATGGATAGGTCGTGTAGGTGGAACCAGGCGTGCAATAGTTGACCGAAGCGCCCGCATACGGGTCGACACATACAGTGGTGAACGGCGCTGCAGTGGTAACGAACAACCCCGCTTTCCCGGCCCCGCCATCGATCAGCCCGTCGACCTGAAAGACGGCGCTGCTCGAGTTGCTCGTGATTGCGGCCGTTGCACTGCCCGGCTGTAAGATCGCCCCGCTTGGCACGATGACTCGCGTATTGAAGGTCGTTACCGAAAGTCCGTCTGTGTCGGTGCCCGCGCAGGTCGTGGTGCTGTTGGCTGCCGTAGGATCGGGCGCACATTGTGCGAATGCTGGGCCTGCCACCAAAAACGTCGCTACGATCGCGCTTGTCTGTAACGCACACATACGCACGCGCCGCTTCCGCGACGTCGTTTCTTCGACCTTCATGCATTCCCCCATTTATATAGGCAATGGTAAACACCGTTTAATTACGTGTCTATATCTGCACGGCATTATTCGGTAATTTCATGAATATTTTTGAAAATTCACCTTTTCCGTTGATAAGATAACTCATTGCAGGGTATTTCTTCACTATACGAACGTGTATCAAGTAGCTGGATAGTATTGAAATAACTGAAGTTGAAGCATATCGGTAAGATGTGCCAATTCCAAACGATCCAAATGATAAATCTATTAGTGAAATAATCAATATATGAACAATATAAATTGAATAAGATGCATCACTGATATTTTTTGAATATACTATCGTGTCTTTCATATGATTTACACTAAATATAATCAAGAAAACGCAGCATGGTGCCATAAACAATTTAACTGCATTATTGTATAAAACGTAAAAGTTAGAAAAATTATCAATTCTGTATGGGTAAATTATATCGCCAAATTGCATATACGACAGAATCAAAATAAATATACCAGAAGAAACTATAAATGCAGAAAATTTATTATGACTAGATATAGCTTTGTACATTGCGGGATATCGCAACGCTGACCACCCAAGCATGTAAAATATTAGATAGTAAGGGGTTCTTCCAGCAGTTGCGGAAAATAGATATGCCAAGACTTTTACTGATCTATTTGCGTCGGAAAGTAAAAAACAAATATGAGCAAGGAGCATATCAATAAGTAAAGCTAGAAATCCAAACATCCAAACCGCAAAAAGTAGTGAGAAGTATCTTTTAAGTGAGCTGGCCTCAGCAAAAAGAGTAGAAGTACTATTTTCTATAAGCAATAATGTGTTTGGAAACTTTAATAAAAAAGCCAACACTGCACTACAAAATACTATAACCGGCATAAACCAAAGGTGTAAGATAGGAAAACTAATATGATCTGGAAAAGAGATATCTTGCCCAATGCGGGCTTGTGAAGAAAACGTGTTTATTATCCCTGTGGGAATATTTAAAAATATTCCAGCAAATATTGTTGGTATAAGTAAAGAAAAAAGACGTTTAGTTAGCCAAGTTTCAACATCCCTATTCCTTATTGTATAAGCTGCCGTAATACCAGAAATAGCAAAAAATGCTTCCATTCTAAACTTGTGACTAGCGACTCCTACAAGTTGCCACCAACCATCGGAGTTAATAGCAGCGTGATGACATACTCCAACTATAACTAGAATAGCTCTCCAGTTATCAAGGCCTATGTTTCTTCTATTAACTTTCCGCATTATTAAGTCCGTAATGCTTAAACCATAGAAACTATATAAACTTGAGATATTAATAGAATGTCTAGAGTCAGGACTCATCGATATGAAACGTTCGATCTGAATCAGGCTCAGCAAGGAGACCTAGGGTGAGCGATCTGTTCTTACCGAGCGATGAGCAGACGGCGCGCTTGGAGTCGTACTTTCCAAAAAGCCACGGCAAGCCCCGGGTTGATGGTTGGCGGGCGTTGAGCGGCATCGTTTTCGTCAATCGCAATGGGCTGCGATGGCGGGACGCGCCCCGCCCTTATGAACCCCACAAGACGCTGTACAATCGGTAGAAGGGAGGGGCCTGTGTCCGGGCATGATGGAGGGCCTGGCTGTTGTGGACGCCCAACCCAAGGCCATCATGATCGATGCGACCTACTTGAACGCATACTGCACGGCATCCAGTTTGCGAGTTTGAAATCGGGATCTCGGGCACCTGATTGGCGCACAAAAGGCGGCATGAATACCTAGCCGCACGCGGTCACCCATGCGAACGAGCGACCGCATATCTTCTTCATGACCGCCGGACAGATCACCGAATATACCGGTGCAGCCGCGCTGCTGAACGACCTGCCAGAGGCGCAATGGCTGCTTGGCGATCGTGGTTATGACGCCGATTGGATTAGAGGCGCTCTACAACATAAGCGTATCGAAACTATGTATCCCAAGCTGGAAATCGCGGCTCGAACTCGTTAGATACGAAAAGCGCCGCTACAGATGTCGCAGCCGCAACGAGATCATGTTCGGGCGCCTGAAGGACTAGCGCGGCGTCGCCACCGGCTAAAACATCTGCCCAACAGTCTTGTCCTTCGCCGTTTACCTCGCTGTCACCGTCGTATTCTAGCAATGAACAAATAATTCTGGCTAATACCTCAAAAAGTACAGCTATTAGCAAGTAATTCTTTTAAAGAAAAAACCTAAAACAATGCGGATGCATATGGTTCAGCAGGTAAACGCGCGTCCGAGTTGTCACGAAGGCAATTCTCATCACTAACATCGTTGGTTATTGCGTACGATAACCGTACCCTTCTGTTGCCACGTGCCTCATGGCCAACTCTGACGGTCGTCGGTCCCCTTCGCTCTGCTGATAATATAGAAATTTCGTCAATTTCGTTCTCTAAAGAAATCCGAAAACCGTTAATATTACGGGCGGGAAATATGTCGGTACCCCCTACGTGGCTTATCTCAATATCAGTATAATTCTGGCTTACCGAGGTAGTGCGAATTATTCTTGGGCCACGCTGTTCGGGCGTGGTCTGATATAGTGATATAACTTGGTTGGCAAACCGCATGCCGCTCAATATTTGGGATTCTTCCGTTTGATGGACTTGATCAAAAGTCTTTAAGTCATAAGTCGAATAAGCGTATCTTGTGTTAAATACCTTGCTTACAATATTAACTTCCGCAAGGCGCTGCCAGCCAAGCTGTACCCTTTGCATAGGGCTGCTATTAAGTATATCTTGGCTACCACCAATAAAAACAAAAGCCTCAGGACTGCCAGACTCTGTACGGATAAGAGATATCAGCCTAGTAAGCTTATTTTCTTGAGATTCTTGGTTTGTAATTAACAGGGTGGCAGCGTCATTTCGGCCAATTTGAATCAAAATAATACTGACCCCACCCGCCGCGCGAATTTTCTGAACAAGTGCAGCGCGTTGTAAAGACGTGTCAGATGCCCACTGGTCTAAAGTTGTGCCGCCAATACCCCCGCGTACAAAACGAACGTGCCTTCCAGTTTCTTTAGCAATTTTATCACCGGATGACTTTCCAAAAGCACCCATATTTAAAGATGTGAAGTTAATTCCATCGGATGATACCGTTACGGACGGATTACTTAAAGATCCAGAATAGAGAGATAGATACTGTTCTGTGCTACTAGATCCTGCAAAAGCAATGGTTATAACTTCACCGCTGGGGGGCGTCGGAGTTGAAGGTGGCGTTGGCGTTGGCGTTGGCGTTGGCGTTGGCGTTGGTACTACAACAATAGGCGGACCATTTCCCGTCGTCTCACCGGAACCGCAGCCCTGCAATATGGCCGACAAGCCTGCGTAGCAGACAGTGGTCTCCAAAAAACGCCGCCGACTTAAAGAATCTCGCATACTCATCCACTTCATTCCATCGACTACCAAACTCAAAATAAGAGCAAGCAGAGTCAGGATAGGTTAATGTAATGAAGATAAAAATTATTTTATGTTATAGATAACTAGAGGTATAAAGCATAAAGCGCGTTCATTATCGCATAATGAATATAATTATATTAAAGAATTACAACTCAAGAATGGTTAATAGCATTCAATATTGCCTTACCATAGCTAGTCTTTTTAAATAGCTCACCGCGATACCTTGCTTGATCAACCGTTATAAAGCCCTTCTCAAACGCAATCTCTTCTAGGCAAGCAATCTGGATGCCCTGGCGGTGCTGAATCGTGCGAACGAACTCGCTCGCCTCGAGGAGCGAGTCATGCGTGCCGGTGTCGAGCCAGGCGTAACCGCGGCCCATCTGTTCAACAAACAGGTCGCCCGCTTCCATGTAGATGCGGTTGAGATCGGTGATCTCGAGCTCACCGCGGGCGGAGGGCTTCAGGTCGCGCGCGAACTGGACGACGCGGTTGTCGTAGAAATACAGGCCGGTAACCGCATGGTGCGACTTGGGCTTTGCGGGCTTTTCCTCGAGGCTGACCGCCTTGCCGCCTTCGCCGAACTCGACGACGCCGTAGCGCTCGGGATCCTCGACGCGGTAGGAGAAGACCGTCGCGCCGCCCTTGCGCGCGACCGCGCTCGCCAGCAGATCGGTCAGATGCGCGCCGAAGAAGATGTTGTCGCCGAGCACGAGTGCGACATCGTCGTCGCCGATGAAGTCCGCGCCGATCGTGAACGCCTGGGCGAGGCCCTCGGGCCGGGGCTGTTCGGCATAGGAGATGGCGAGACCGAACGCGGACCCGTCCTCGAACAGGCGACGGTAATTGTCGATATATTCGGGGCTCGAGATGATCAGGATGTCGCGGATGCCCGCGAGCATCAGCACCGACAGCGGATAATAGATCATCGGCTTGTCATAGACCGGCAGCAGCTGCTTGTTCACGGCGAGCGTCGCCGGATGAAGCCGCGTGCCCGAACCGCCGGCGAGAATGATGCCCTTCATTGGGAAATGTCCTTCTTGGGGGCCCCGAGCAGTTCGTCGAGGATATTGCCGAGCGCGGTCTGCCACGCCGGCGGATGGATGCCATAGTCGCGCGTGATCGCGTCATGGCTGAGCAGCGAGTTTGCCGGGCGCGTCGCAGGCGTCGGGTATTCGCTGGTCGGAATGCCATCGACCTCGGCGCTCGCCCCGCCGCGCGCGGCGCTCTGTGCGAAGATTTCGCGCGCGAAGCCGGCCCAGGTGACCGCGCCGGCGTTGCTGAAGTGATAGACGCCGGTGGGGGCGGCGGGATCCTCGACGAGCCGCGTCGCGATCGTTGCGAGCGCCGCGGCGAGATCGGTCGCTGACGTCGGGCTGCCATGCTGGTCGTCGACCACGCGCAGGCGCGGGTTGGTCGCGCCGACGCGCAGCATCGTCTTGACAAAGTTATTGCCGTGCGCGCTGACCACCCAGGCGGTCCGGACGATCGCGTGGCGCGCGCCCGAGGTGCGGACCGCGAGCTCGCCGCCAAGCTTGGACGCGCCATAGACGCCGAGCGGGGCGACCGGATCGGTCACCTCCCAGGCGCCGTCGCGCGCGCCGTCGAAGACGTAATCGGTCGAGACCTGGACAATCGGGATCGCCGCCTTTGCGCATGCCTCGGCAAACGCCGCGGGCGCCATCGCGTTGACCGCCCAGGCGGTGACGATGTCGCTCTCGGCCTTGTCGACCGCGGTATAGGCCCCCGCCGAGATCACCGCGGCCCAGGGCGCACCGTCATGGCCGCCCGCGACCATCGCGGCGATCGCCGTGGTATCGCGCAGGTCGAGCTCGTCGATGTCGATCGCGGTGACCGCCCAGCCCTGGGGCCAGGGATAGCGCTTGAGCTCGGTGCCGAGCTGGCCGTTGCCGCCGGTGACGAGGACGTGCTTCATACGGAAAGCCCGCGGCGCTGGTCGGCCTTGTGCTCGGCGACGATCGCCTGCCACCAGTCCTGGTTGTCGAGATACCAGGCGACGGTCTTCTCGATGCCCGTCTCGAACGTCTCGGCGGGCTCCCAGCCGAGCTCGTCCTTGATCCGGGTCGCGTCGATCGCATAGCGCTTGTCGTGGCCGGGGCGGTCGGCGACATAGGTGATCTGCGTCGCATAAGGTTGGCCATCGGCGCGCGGGCGGAGGCGATCGAGGATCGTGCAGACAGTCTTCACGACCTCGAGATTCTGCTTCTCGTTGTTTCCGCCGACATTGTAGGTCCGGCCGGGCTCGCCCTTTTCGAACACCGCGTGGAGCGCGCGGACATGATCCTCGACATAGAGCCAGTCGCGGACCTGATCGCCCTTGCCGTAGACGGGCAGGTCGGCGCCCGCGAGCGCCTTGACGATCATCAGCGGGATCAGCTTTTCGGGGAAGTGATACGGCCCGTAATTGTTCGAGCAGTTGGTGATCAGCACCGGCAGGCCGAAGGTGTGGCCCCAGGCGCTGACGAGGTGATCCGACCCCGCCTTCGACGCCGAATAGGGCGAACGCGGGTCGTAGGGGGTCTCTTCGGTGAACAGCCCGGTCTCGCCGAGCGAGCCGTACACCTCGTCGGTCGAGATATGGTGGAAGCGGAACGCCGCCTTCGCTGTGTCGCCGAGCGACAGCCAATAGGCGCGCGCCTCGCTCAGCATCGTGAAGGTGCCGACGACGTTGGTCTGGACGAACGCGCCGGGGCCGTCGATCGAGCGGTCGACATGGCTCTCGGCCGCGAGATGCGTGATCACGTCGGGCTTGAACCCGGCGATCGCCGCGCGGACTGCGTCCGCATCGCAGATGTCGCCCTGGACGAAGCGGTAACGGTTCGAATCCGCGACGCGCTCGACCGTCGTCAGCGTGCCCGCATAGGTCAGCTTGTCGAAGTTGAGTACTTCATGGTCGGTGTTTTCGATCAGATGACGGACAAGCGCCGAACCGATGAAACCGGCCCCGCCGGTGACGAAAATGCGCATGGGTGTGTCCTTCAGGCGAGCGGCGCGAGCGGGCGGCCGTCATAGGGAAAGGGGCTGTCGAAATCGGCCAGCAGCGGCTGCGCCGCATCCTTCGCCGACAGCTCGGGGATGGTACCAGCGGGCATCGGCCACTCGATTCCGATCGCGGAATCATCCCAGCGGATGCCACCATCGCTCTCAGGTGCGTAGGTGTCCGAGCATTTATACGTGACTTCGCAATTGTCCTCGAGCGTCACAAAGCCGTGCGCGAAGCCAATCGGAATAAACAGCTGATGGCCGTTTTCTGCCGACAATTCGGCGCCAATCCATTTGCCATAGGTAGGCGAGCCTTTCCGAATATCCACCGCGACATCGAAGATTGCACCACGGACGCACCGCACTAGTTTGTCCTGACCACGAGGCGGGGTCTGGAAATGCAGCCCTCGCAGCGTGAACGCTGGTACCGACAGGGAGTGATTGTCCTGAAGAAAGGTACAGTCGATCCCCAAAGCGGTAAAGGCAGGAACCGAGTAAACTTCAGTAAACCAGCCTCTAGTGTCGCCAAACCTGTTGGGTCGAATCAATTTCACGGGAGAAGAGCCGGTCATGTTAAGACTTCGCCTAATAGAGTCATAATTTATTGCAATATAGACAGTTAAATTGATCCATCTATATAAACCATGGATTAATATTGATGTATAATAATCATCTGATAGGCTTGATAAAGGTAAGTGTAAGCCATTCACGACGTCGTGGACGAATCGGACCTATAAGCTCTGCCCAAGCAGCTTTGGCATATCCGCTCTTCGCCGAATGCCCGCTTGCGGTTGCTGAAAAGGGATAGACTTCAAACGGCACGAACGGCCGACGATGTTGCTCATCGAAATTGAGGCCGTGTTCCTTGGCTACCATGCGGAGTGCCTTAAAGCTGGGTATGCAGAGATGGCGTGGCGGGTCGAGATCGCGCCATCGTGCGCCATAATAGGCCAGCCCCTGTGCGTTCGGATTGGGGCATTCGATCCACAATTTACCGCCAGGTTTGAGCAGTCGGCTGGCCGTGCCAATGACGTGCCGGGGGTCATGCACGTGTTCGATAACATGGCTTAACGTGATATAGTCGAAATACCCGTCGCCCCAAATCGATGTGGCGGCGTCGATATCACCCTGATGAACATCGAGCTGTTCGGCGCGCGCCTGCTCAACGGCCTTCGGGTCAATCTCTAGCCCAGACGCTTCGTATCCAATTTCCTTCACGAATTTCAAAAAGCGTCCGTCTCCATGCCCCACGTCAAGCACGCGGAGCGGTTTTCCAGACGGCGTCTTTGTAGGAAGGTGACGGCACTCGGCGTCGATCCAGCCCCGCAGCGGCGGGATCGCCAACGCGGCGGCCACGCCTAAACCATTAAGTGAAGGGCGCTTGCTGCCATATTTGTGGTTGCGCCAGCTATTGGCGAGCTTTTTCGCTATGCCTGATTGAACTGAGATGCCGGAGATCGATGGCGTACCGGTCTCGTTCTCATGGGTGTAATAGCGCTCATAATAGCGTCCAATCTCATCAACGCCTGGACGATTGACTAGGAATAGACTTTCGCAGGTCTCGCATTGATTGACCGACCAATGCTCGTCTGTGGCGTGAAATACGAAATCGGGAACCGCATCAAAGCGACTATGTTGCGCTTCGCTGCTACACATAGGGCAGCGCAAAATGGTTTCGAGCATGATTTATTCCTCAAAGGCCAGAGCGACATAACGTTCGGCGATCGCCTGCCATTGATAGCGTGGATCGGTCTGGAGCGCAGGTGGGGGAGTATAACGTTCGAGAGACCCAGCTTCGATCAACGCGCTCAAATCGGCTGTCGAGGCGAAGAATGCGCCGCTGTTATCGAGTGTATATCGATTAAAGGAGCAATCGAAACACAGCGTCGGACGGCCATAGGGGAGGATCTCTACCAACGACGGATTGGTGCCTCCGACGCTATGGCCATGAAGATATGCCTGACAACCCGAGCGCAACGCCGCAAGTGCCATCGGATCATAAGTAGCAGGAATAAGGCGTATCAAAGGATCGTCACGGTAGCGTTTAATAAGTTCAAGGCCGTAAGGGGACGATGTGAAGTTGCCGAGTATTACATATGGGACCCCGTGATCGCGAGGGATCGAACGGATCATCATTTCAATATTATTTTCGGGCTCGATCCGCGCGACAGTTAAAAAGTAGCCATCCGGTGTCAGGTCAAATTGAGACTTAAGAACTCGGCGGCATTCGCTATCGGCGATCTGCAACACATGATCATTGCCATAGGCAATGATAGTAGAGGTGTGACCATGGGTCTGGGCGATAATATCCGCAATACCACGATTGTCGGCAACAATATGTCGCGCACCGCGAATTGCGAGCGTTTCGGCTGTTGCCAAATAACGTTTGCCTAGTCGAGACCATTTTGCACGGCGAGATTCGAGACCATCAACGTTGACAATCAAATTGCCGCCGCGTGTCAGCCGCCGCATGATCGGGACAAAGGGGCCGGCAGACACACCTAGTAGCAGCACCGCGTCGGCCCAATGGCAAACGGTGGCGAAACTCACTATATCATAGGGGATGGAGGCTATGCCGTTGGCGCTCAGTGGGAGATTCCGTACTGTGACGCCCTCGGGCAACGTTTCGCCAGCGGGCCGTCCACGCGACGAGCCGACCACGAGGACCTCGTGGCCTAATCCTGCAATCCGGGGCGAAACTTCCATAGCGAACGTTTCGAACCCGCCATACCGGGCGGGCAGACCGTCCGTGCCGATTATTGCTAACTTCACGAACGCCCCTGTCCCGTTTTTCCGTTTGCCGGTCCAATGACTGCCCGGGCCAGCAATAGAAGGCCAATCGCCTTCCTCTGCCAAGTCGGCCCACGCATCACGGCCCCCATTGATAATGCCAATGCAGCGGGTCGATATCCGCATCGGCACCATGCTTCCAGCCCAGAAGACGCAATCGCTCGCTTTGTTGAAAGATCGTGCGCCGCCCGTGCGAAGCCGACCGCCTGTACGACCATTCGATCAGTGAAGCGCAGCAGTCGCGACACCGATGCAATCCCGCCCCGGGTGCGATAGGCACCAAGAACATTATTTTCATGCTGGCGATAAAGACTGAGCGCCATAGGAATTTGCTCGATCCGCCCGACGCGGCTGGCAATTAGCATCGCAAGCCAGTCGTGCATCATGTAGCAGTCTGTGTCGGGCCATGCCGTCATCAAGTTGATCAGGGCAGGCGACATAAGCATAGTATGCCCGATCGCGGGATTGGCCATTAGCAATCGGGTGCGATCTAGGTCGCGCGGTACGTAGAAAGGATTGCCCGTATAATAGGTCGGCCTTATCATTTGTAGCGTATCGTCGACGACATGAACGTCGTGGAAGAGAATGAACGGCTCGGCAGGGGACAAGCGCCGGCGTTCAAGTTCGGTGTTAATAGTAGATAGCTTTTCCGGAAGCCATATGTCGTCCTGGTCCGCCAGGAACACAAGCGACTGCTCTGTAAGCAATGGGGCCGTATGCTGTAAGGCGCGGACGAAAGATGCAGCAGCCCCGGGGGCGTCAGGGTGATAATGAAGCTGGATCCGGCTTCCGACCTGTGCCTTCAGTCGGTCGAGCAGCTCGCGCGAATTATCGCCCGATGCAAAATCGTGAATGTGCAAGACAGCAATCCTATCGCCTTGGCGAAGAATAGATGCAATCTGGTCTTCAATAAACGCCGCGCCGTTGTGGCTGCATAGAACCACGTGGAAACGTATGTCACTAGCGTGCATTATCATACCTGAACAATAGCTGGCAGGTCAAAAACCATGATGGAACAAACAGCCAAGGATTGTTAAATCCAATTAGTAAATAAACGGCAAACCTGGCAAATCCCATAATCCTGTTATGTGTAGAGGACAGGAACATCATCAGCATGAGTGTTACTATTGATAATAGCGCAATAGGACCCAATTGTAGTAGCAGCATCGGCAGCTGCATCTCAACTTGGTAAGGTTGATCCGGATCGCTAGCGAGCTGAGGATAAAAGGTGCCCCACCCCCATCCCGACCAAAGGTCGCCAAGGGACCCGGTAATGATATCAAGCTGAAATTGCTTTACCTTCAAGCTTAAATATACATCTGGTCGAATAATGGGCAAATAAATATAAAGCACTGTAAAGGCGATAATTGCCACGACTGTAACAAAAACCTTGATGCCAAGCGAGCTTCTAAGAAGGTACGGTAATACCAAGTTCAGTCCGAGCAGCATTACAATAACTACGCTTTTCGCAATAAGTAATGTGAAGGCAAATACTGAAACTATCGTGAAAATCTGCAGCCATCGCCGCTTGAAAGTTGTTAGAAGGATAACGGCGGCTAGGCTCGACGACTCAAAATAAATACGGGCCGTAATGCCGTCGGTGCCGACAACGCGATTCAAGCCACGCAGGCCGTATAGGTCAATGTTCGAGAATAAGAGAAAGAAGCCCATCGCTGTATTGAACAAAGTTAAATAGGTCAGAAAGCGGCGTAGCTTTTCGGCGTCAAGGCGGATGGCGTAGTTTATTGTTGGCATTGAAACGACAAAGAGGAGAAAGCCGATTAAATGCGCTTGGTCATAGGAATTGCCATACTGTAAAGCGTAGACGATTAGGCCGACGCACGACATTGCAGCTGCGATCAGCAAGTCACGGCGATACCCCGTGTCGCCTGCTCCGGTCAGGACGAGCGCGGGAATTACGAACGCCTTCTGTGACACAAACAGAAGGATGGGCCAGAGGTTCGTCAGCAGCGGGAAGGCTAGAATGCGCCAGGGCACGGTCGTTCCGACCCGTATTGGATCCCCGGCGTCGTTCTCCTCGAGCACCGTATTCGCGTGGGTGAGGGGTGCGCTCACGCTCGCGTCACGCCAGCAATCCGATCGCCAAAATGACGGCTACGCCCACGATAATGGCGCTTCCTTCCTGCAGCATCGATAACCGTTCCTTTTGTACATAACCGCTCCATAGCGTCAGCAATGCCGCATCAAGGAGGATCCGACCAGACCATAACCCTGCCGCACCTACTGCCCCTAGATGCCCGATAGCGAGCGGTACGCAGGCCAAATAGATAACTAATTCGCCCATATGCATCAGTGCCGCATCTCGCGCGCGCCCCGCCGCAACCAAGCGTGCCATAGGGAACTGCGCCACCGCGCTAGCGGCGATACCCAAGAACAAGATGCGCAACGCTGCGCTAGCTTCGCCGACCGGAAGTAGTGGATAGAGAAGATGGACAATATAGGGGCTGATCAACGCCCCGCCGATGCATCCCAGCATCACTCCCGGTACAATGGCGAGAAACAGGCGGCGGGCAAGGGGGCGGGCTGCCGCGGTACCGTTACTTGCAGCGAGTCGAACGGCAAGAGCGGGAAGCAATGCCGCCGGAACCGCGATGGCTCGCAGTGCTAGATCTTGAGTTGCGAGGAACGTCGTCAACGTCTGGCCTGCCAAGCCGCCCCAACCGATCATGATGTAGCGGTCGAACCCAGACATGGCGACGGCCAGAATGGAAAGAAGTGCAAACCATCCGCTTTCGCGCATAAAGCCACTGATGACGTCTTCGCGCTCGGCGTCCTCGCCGACGACGCGGCCTGCTACGGTCGAACGGATCGCACGCTGCTGTTCCCAAATGAATGGGATCCGCACGACTAGGGCGGCGAGGCTCAGTGCGGTTGCATCGCGAACGAAGAAGGACGTGGCAACGGGGGCGCCGACTAACATGATGCCGACCGCAGCGCGATTGAGTGCTGAACGCGAAAAGGCGCCCAATCCTTCCAAGATTCCGCGCTGGCAATTGGCATAGATTGCCAGCGACACGCCGAGTCCAGTTACGAGTGGTAGGCCAATCCTGGAAACGCCGTCATGCTGGGGTGGAAACAGGATAGCGGCACCGATCGTGGCGAAAACGGCTATCGCCATTGCGACGATCGTGGCGCGGCGAAGCGAATGAGCGACGAGCGCGCCCAAGGTTTCGACGTGGAAGGGGGCGGCATAGGCCACACGTCTCTGCATTGTCCGAGCGACGCCTAGGTCAAGGCTTGGAGCGAAATTGATCGCACCATAGGACAGGAGGAACAACGTAAATACCTGCTGACCGACATTGCGAAAAATCAGCGGCAAAGCCAGTAATCCGATTGCGATCGGCACCAGCATTGCAAATGCACTCCACGCAACATCCTTGTCGAACTTATTTCGCGTGTCTTTCGTAATGCCGTGATTCACGCGGGAGACCTGTCACAAATTCAAGAAAGCAAGTAGATATTAATAGATTCAGCGCGCGCCAAAGCCACCAATCATCGTTGGAATTGTTCGAAATGCAATCACCATGTCGAGCCATGCGGAGAAGTATTTTACATAGTAGAAGTCATAGGCAAGTTTTTCACTGACCGCGCTCAAATCTGTCACATGACCTTGTTGCACTTGCGCCCAACCGCTTATTCCCGGACGGATAATATGCCTGTAGCTGTAGAACGGAATTTCGTTTTCGTACCATTGAGATAGCGGAACTGCTTCCGGGCGAGGACCGATCCAGCTCATCTCACCTCGCACAATGTTAAGTATTTGTGGCAATTCGTCGAGCCGGGTCTGGCGCAGGAATCTCCCGATTCGAGTTATCCGGTCATCGTCACTCTGTGTCATCGCATCTTGACGCGCAGCCTGCTGGTCGAGCACGGCCTCGCGTGGGCGCATTGAGCGAAATTTGAACATCTCAAAAACCTCGCTGCGGTATCCGACGCGCCGCTGGCGGAAGATGACAGGCCCCGGCGAGTCCAGCTTGATCAATAGCGCGATTGCGATCATCGGTACCAGCAGCAAGGGGGCAAGCGCCAAGCAGACAAGGAGATCCGCCATCCGCTTGAATTTATGATATGCCAGATTGGGTAGAAGTGATCCAAAGCTGTTTTCGGAAAGATGCTCGATCGTTACCTTTCCCGTCAAAGACTCGCGCAAAAGCTTGGAATGGTAGACGAGCTGACCGCCAACCGCAGCGCGAGCCAGTAATCGCTCCCAGTCGTCATCGTGATCGTAGCGAAAGTCTGCAACTAGCATAGCGCGCGGGTTGGTTGGAGCTGTCGGCTCCTTCAGCCGAACCCACTCAGCGGCTTCGATAGCCTCTAGCGAGTCCACGTCGCCGCCCGGAACTACGAAGAATAGCAGCTTGATGATCCGTTCCGTCATGTAGACCAAGACGAAAACAGTTATGACGGCAAGAACGAAGCTACCGGTCAGCACCGATCGGCTATATGCCAGGCGTAATCCGAAGATCAGGACTAGGGTTGCTCCATAGGCGGCGGCAAGAGACGGCAAGATGAAGGCGTAGGACCGGATACCCGGGAAATCGTTGATCCGGCGCAGCATCACTAGCGCGACAAACGACGCGAGGGCGGCTGCAACGGCGCTATTCAGGATGGCGCGATTTGACTCCGCCGTGATGAAGCCCGCATACACGTACAGACCCGGAAGGACGACGGCCAGCAGCCATAATGCCGTGAGTTGGAAGCGGTAGCGGCCGACAATCGCGACACTACGGGACGGGCTAGCGACAGCCTGTCTTGTCATCAGCATGGTGAACGTTCCAGATCACATAAGAGTTTGAGCGATCGCCTTGTTCCAAAGGATCTAGGCGCCTCTAGGGCGTTTCGGATGCTCGGTCGAGTGGAGTGCCCTTTGGATCCGACGAAAGCCGATAACATTTATGCTATTCGAATGCCAGCGACAGCCGAACTTCCAGTCCGGCGGGCAGGGTAACGGGTTGCCCAGAGGGGTTATGGATGCTGATCGGTATCGATGCATAGTGCGCCACCGTATTGGCATTGCGATAGAGTACCTTGCGTTCGATCGAGATCGCGCCACCGCCCGGCTCGGCTTTCTCCATCGCCTGCCAGTAGGATCCCGTCACCTCCGGCACGATGGCCGATACCGTCCATTCGACGCATCGCGATACCAGCGATTTTCCGGGCGGAACCAGAACACGGAGTTCTTCGAGCAACACCGAGGTGGTAGGCGCGACACGCGATGCGGAGGATTTTCGAACGACCTGCCCCCAGGGCGCGGACTGAAGGTGCACGCAGCGGACCACGCCTGCTGATCCTTCGGTGACGATCCGGCCGCTAACGTTTGGTGCGCTGGCGGCATCGGCCCAAACCGCGATCCAATAGCTTGATCCGCTAAACGAGGCAGTGAGCGAGATTGAGTTTGATCGCTCGATACGGATGGCCCCGTCCGCGCTAGCAAGATTGCCTGTCGACCAATAAGGTGTGCCAATCGTCGCGTTAACTGATATATTAGTGCAGTCCAAGATAGTAATAGCCCGCCCAACTGGCTGTTCGATGACGCCTTCGAAAGACATATCGATACAGTTATCCCAAAGCATCGCTGCATGCTGCACTAGGGGGCCGCCGCGGTAAAAGCCGGCGCGAGCGAGCATGATGCCACTCATGGTCACGTATCGGCACGCCCGTAATATGACAGTCTCCTCACCAGTCTCGAACAGCGTCACGCCGATGATGGCAACAAACGGGGTGTCCTCGATCAGGATAGAATTGAGCGTGCATTGAAAGAAGCGTGCATTCTCAATGCGTAAACCGTCGCAGTTGCGAGCCTCGACAATGCGATTGCAATGAAGTGCCGCTAGACACCCCTCGATCCGCGCATCCCGAACGGCATTGAACTTCTTGTTGGTCGATACAAACCGGAACACGGTGGCGCAATCATGCGCCACCCAGTTGCCGATGTGGGGCATTTGCGTCGTGGTACCATGATCGGCGACGCTGGATACCGCGACGTCGAGGCCGTGAAACGACATATCGCGCGCATCGAACTGAAGCGATCCCGCAATATCGATACCGATCGAGCCCACTTGAACGCCCGGAGGCGCTCCCCAGCGAGACTGCGTGGTCTTCCGGGCTCGGATGGCGAGACCACTGACCGCGGCATTGTTCGTATCACGAGCGTCGAATCCCACGCGCGCATCAATGACAATCTCAGTGCGTGATGCTGAGCGTGGCGGCCCGGTCCCGGTATAGGGGTCCCATCCTGAGCGACCGGCACCGCGGACGAGATGCCCATCGGAAAGCTTGAGCGCTGCCTCTATACAGTACGTACCAAGTGGAACGTCAACAATTTGCGCCGCTGCCAACGCTGTTTTGAAGGCAGCGGTGTCGTCGGTTATGCCGTCCCCTTTGGCGCCGAAATCACGAACGTTCACCGTCCGCTTGGCTGGCGTGACGGCCCCGGCAGTAGGCACAGTTGCGGCGACCCCGATTACCGGGACAGTCTTGAACAGATGGCGTCGCGTAATTTCTACGTCGCCGGCATCCTGAGTGTTTGAACCGTTCATTGTGCGCTCGGTCCGTTTGTCCGGCCACAGTATGCGCGTTCAGCGCATGCGAAATGCTGGCGGGGTCGATGCATCACGTAGCGCCTAGTCCATTCAGCATGCGAACGCGAGGATGATTTGCCGCGCCCGTTGTCCACAAGTTCCTCGAATCCCGATATGGCAGTGCGAATGGGTTTCGTTTCCGGGCGGATGGGATTAAGCGCATGCGACCATGTCGACGTCTCAGCGATCCCCTCTACCGGCCAAGCCCAGCCTGCCGTTCATCCTGCTTACGCTTTTGCTATGCACGGCGTGGCTCGTAGGCGGAGCATCGCGTGCCGATGCGCTAGGGCAGGTTGTTATTCGCGTGGCGGCTTGGATTGCACTCATCGTCGCGTTACTGATGGCGCCTCGACCCGTGCATCTCGACGCTAGGCCGGTTGCGATCCTCCTGCTCGCCGCTACCTTGCTGGTACTGGCCCAACTGGTTCCGCTGCCCCCAGCCGTCTGGCAGGGGCTTTCAGGTCGTGCCATGTTTGCCGAAGCTGCCGCGGTCAGCGGTCAAGCCCAGCCATGGCGGCCATTGGCGATTGTACCTGGTGCCGCGCTCAATGCAGCTGCATCGTTAATTGTGCCAATCACCATTCTCGTCCTCGTCATGGGGCTGGCCAAGCGGGAGCGATCATGGCTTCCGGGTCTTCTACTGGTGTTGATCGCGATATCAATGCTCGTCGGTTTGTTGCAATTTGCAGGCGCGGGCTTCAACAATCCGTTCGTTAACGACACGCCGGGCCAAGTGAGCGGCACCTTTGCGAACCGCAATCACTTCGCGTTGTTCTTGGCAATGGGGTGCTTAATCGCCCCGGTATGGCCTTTTTTGGGCGGGCGCCGGTCAGGCTGGCGCGGTCCGATAGCGCTCGGACTTGTTCTTCTCTTAGCGTTGACGATTCTCGCCAGCGGATCACGCGCGGGAATGATTGTAGGCATGTTAGGGATGGCGTTTGGTTTGTTTCTTGCCCGCCACGGCGTAAAGCGCGAACTGCGATCTGCGCCGCGATGGGTATTTTCCGCTCTGATTGCCGCGATCGTGGGAGTAATCGTAATTTTCGTGCTCATCAGCGTAGTCGCCGGTCGAGCGGAATCAATCAACCGTATTATTGCAGTCGAGGCAGTCGATGATATGCGCAGCCGCGGCATGCCAACCGTGCTAGAAATGGTGCGGTTCTACTTACCGTGGGGATCCGGCTTCGGAGGTTTTGATCCGATGTTCCGAATTCACGAGCCGTTCGAAATCTTGAAGTTTACATACTTTAATCATGCACATAATGATTTTCTAGAGATCGTCTTAGACGGAGGTTTTCCGGCCTTGATCTTGCTTTTGGCTGGCCTGGCGTGGTGGCTTTTGGCAAGTGTTAAGGCTTGGCGATCAGGATCGGGCTTTGACAATATATTGCCCAAAGTCGGCTCCGTGATGCTACTTCTTATCCTTCTTGCTAGCACAGTGGATTATCCGGCGCGGACTCCGACGATCATGGCCATGATGGTAATTTCAGGCTTGTGGCTTGGCGATACCCGTCCAAAGCCGCATGGCTCGTCTTTACCACGCGGTGGGCAGTACCTATAGCCCTCTGGCTCCTCAATCAGTCGGAAGCTTCCTGAGCGTATGCGTAAGATGATCATCGCCCTGCTGTTTGCGACTGCCCTATCGGCCTGTGGAGGCAGGGAGCCGCTCGTGTCGACGCCGCGCCTCACCGTTGTCCCAGACAGTGCTGGCTTACCCGCGCCGAACCGTGGAGATCTGACGGCAGCGGATCGCCCCGCTCTGATCGGCCCGCTCGATACGATACAGATTGACGTCTTTAACGTGCCGGATCTCAGTCGCGAGATTCAGGTCGATGCGAGTGGTCGAATCTCTATGCCGCTGGTCGGTACGGTTGATGCCCGCGGCAAGACCGCCGCCGAGCTCGAGGGGGCTATTGAGGGAGCCTTGCGCGGTCGGTACGTCCGCAATCCGGAAGTGACGATTAACATCAAGAGCTCGGTCAGCCAGGTCGTGACGATCGATGGTCAGGTCGTGGAACCAGGTCTGTATCCGGTCACCAATCAAATGACCCTGATGCGCGCAATTGCATCGGCGAAGGGTCTGTCCGAATTTGCGCGTCAGGAAGAAGTAGTGATCCTGCGCACCGTTAACGGACGCAAGATGGCGGGCCTCTACAACGTGGAGGCAATTCGGCGTGGAGAATACGACGATCCGGCCATCTATGCGAACGACATGATCGTCGTTGGGGACTCCCCGCAGCGACGCCTGTTCCGTGATTTCGTTTCCTTATCTCCGCTTCTCGCGGGGCCGCTCATCGCTGTCCTGCAGTAAGGCCGTACCGTCATGAACGTTGTATCTACAAATTTGTATACCGGTACACCCAAGGGGGCGATGCCGACCGACGCGCGTGGCGTGGAAGCGGACCGGATGCCGCTCATTCGGCAATACATGCGGATTGCCGTCCGGTGGCGGTATGTCATCCTTGGCATCATCGCTACCTGCATCATCCTTGGGTTGGTAACAACTTTGTTGATGACGCCAAAGTATACCGCGCTGACGACTGTCGAGATTTCACGTGAATCGGACAAGGTTACCGGCATCCAAGGCGTCGAACAGGAGGTCAGCGTCGCTGATCAAGAGTTCTACCAGACGCAATACGGACTTCTCAAATCACGTTCGCTTTCGGAACGGGTCGCATTACAGCTAAGGCTTGTTGACGATCCAAAATTTTTTGAACTGTTTGGCAAAAATGGCGGCGAAACCGCGCTTGAGATGGTTAACGGCCAATATTCGGCAGCTGGCCGTGTCGATCGCCAGCGGATCGCGGGCGAAATTCTTTTGAAGAACGTCAACGTTTCTCCGACGCGCTTGTCGCGTTTGGTCGACATCCGCTTTACTAGTCCCGATGCAGCCTTTTCGACGAAGGTCGCGAATGCGTGGGCTGAGAACTTCATTCAAACAAACCTAGAGCGTAAAATTCAGGCAACGTCCTATGGGCGCAATATGCTACAGCGACAGCTTGGCCAGCTGAAAGAGCGGCTCGACCAGTCGCAGCACCAGCTGGTCGCCTATGCCTCTGCGCAGCGGATCATCAACCTGCCATCGCTTTCTGGCGGTGACGGGAAGACAACGTCCGAGCGGTCAATCGTTGCTGACGACCTTGCTGCGTTAAACACAGTTTTATCGCAGGCAACGGCCGACCGTATTCAAGTTCAGGCCCGATATGAGCAGGCGGGGCGGGCGGGGGCGTCTACAGAGGCGCTGCGTAATGTCGCCATTAATAACCTGCGACAGAAGCGAGCCGAACTTGCTGCGGATTATCAGCGCCTGATGACGCAGTTCGAGCCTGGCTACCCTGCCGCCAAGGCCATTCAGTCTCAGATTGATCAGCTGGACCGCTCAATTGGCCGCGAGGAGTCCCGCGTATCTAATTCGCTCCGTGCGGATTTTCGCGAAGCGGAAGAGCGCGAGAATGCACTTCAGGCACGGGTTAACCAGCTTAAGACGAACTACCTCGATCTGCGACGCCGAAGCATCCAGTATAATATTTATCAGCAGGAGGTGGACACGAACAAGGCGCTCTACGATGGCCTTCTTCAGCGCTTTAAGGAAATCGGCGTAGCTGGCGGCGTAGGGATTAATAACGTTTCGATCGTTGATGCTGCAGATATGCCGCAGAAGCCGTCGAGCCCACGCATTCTGCTGAACCTCGTTATTGCCCTATTTGCAGGCGTCGCGTTGGCGGCGGTCACGGCCTATGCGCTCGAGCAGATTGACGAAGCGATCGCTGATCCCGCAGAGGTTGAACGTCGGCTTGGCCTACCATTACTGGGGTCAGTACCGAAGGTTGACAATGCAACGCCAAAGGAAGCGTTGCTCGATCGCAAGTCAGACTTGGTCGACGCCTATCTTGCGGTTCAGACAAATCTTGCGTTTACAACTGAGCATGGCGTGCCGCGTTCGTTTGCCGTCACCTCGACGCGCCCGGCAGAAGGTAAGTCGACGACGGCGTTGGCGCTGGCCTCGACACTAGCACGTGGCCAACGCAAGGTGATTCTGATCGATGGTGACATGCGCTCGCCTTCCGTTCATCATTTGGGCGGTGTCGATCACAACCTCGGCCTCAGCAACTTCCTAACCGGCCGCGACGACATCGAGATGCTTACTTTCCCGATGACTGATCTCGGCTTCACGGCCATGTCAGCCGGGCCAATACCACCTAATGCTGCTGAACTATTGATGAGCAATCGTTTCGGAGTGCTGATCGACCGACTGCTTGAAACCTACGACCATGTCATTGTCGATTCTCCCCCGGTCATGGGGCTAGCGGATGCTCCGCTGATTGCCAGCCATGTTGAAGGGGTGATCTTTGCTATTGAATCGCACGGCATCCGCTCCAGCATGGTGAAGACAGCGCTCATGCGGCTTGTGAGCACTAATGCACGTATTTTGGGTGGCGTGTTGACGAAATTCGAAGCACGTAAGGCGCATTATGGCTATGGCTACGAATATGGTTATGGTTATGGACGGTCCGAGCAAGGGAAGGCATCAGGCGGCTGATGCCACGGCGATTATCTAAGACGCGTCGGTCTAGAGCGGAGTGGTCGGTGCGCGGGATGCTCGCACTGACCGCTGCCGCTCTAGGCTATGTAAGCGTTGCATACACCTTGGGCTATAGTCTTCGCACGAGTGCCACCGAACGGGGCCATAGGCTGGCGCCGGCCGATGGACGTATCACGGCTTTGATGGCACAGCGGCTTGCCAAAATTGATGCGCGCGCTGCCGATCGACATCTGGCGAACAGACTGGCGCGTGCTGCTCTATTGCAGGACCCTACGGCGGTGGTGGCCGCCTCTACGCTTGGTCTCAATGCCCAACTTGCGGGTGATACGAAAAGCGCTCGACGACTGTTCTCATATGCCGAAAAGCTGTCACGGCGCGAATTTCAAACAGAAATATGGGCCATCGAAGATGCTGTAGGTCGCGGTGACGTGCCAGGCGTGCTGCATCATTACGATGTTGCTTTGCGCACCTCACGGAGTGCGCCTGATGTGCTGTTCCCAATTCTAGCATCGGCAATCTCGGACTCCGACATTCGCAGTGCATTGTTGAAAACCCTAATGAACGGGCCCGTTTGGGGACCTAGTTTCGTCAACTATGCTTCTGCTAACGCGGAATCGGACGCGGCAATCCGATTGTTCCAAAGTATGACTCGCGCTGGGCTTGCCGTCACCGATGAACCGCGTGCGCGGGTTGTCTCTGCGATGATCGGACAGGGCCGTGCAAGGTCTGCGTGGGCATACTATACGACGTTCCGCACTAATGCTGACCCCCGGATATCGCGGGACGCTAGATTCAATGCGGACGTCAAATTGCCGACTCCATTCGACTGGGTGGCTATTAATGATGACGGAATGTCGGCCTCGATTCAGCGCAATGGAAATGCGGGCATATTTGACTTTGCCGCTCCGCCAAGTGTTGGTGGAGCGCTGCTTCGACAGATGCAGGTCCTGCCGACAGGCGAATATCGTCTGGCAGGACATAGTATAGGTATTGATCAAGACGTGGCTGTTCGTCCCTATTGGCTATTAAACTGTAGTGATGGGCGCGAACTCGGCCGTGTTAATATACCTAATTCGATCCAGGCTAAAGGTATGTTCGAAGGCCGCTTTACCGTACCAGCCGACTGCCCTGTGCAGTCGCTGATGTTGGTTGCTCGACCAACCGACAATGTCGTTGGCTTGGCAGGACAAATTGACTGGGTTCGCTTAGAACCGCTACGCTGACCGGATCGGATAAAGTCAATTCGCATGCGCATCTTCTTCGCTCCGCTCATCATAGTGGCGTCCGCAATGCCTGCAATGGCGCAACAGGGAACGGGCCGAGTTGCAGATTCAGCGGTTGGCGAAGTTGGGCAACGTCAGTCGCGCAGTCAGTCCGCAACTAACGCAAAACCTATGGATAGGATTAGTAATCGCATCCGCAACCGCGTTGAGCTTCGCATTCGAAACCGCATCGATCGATTTTATAATCCGCAGGGCGATGCTGCATCATCATTCGATACGGCGAACGACCGCTCACGCATCAACCCGGACGGTCGCAGCCGATGAGCGGCAGCGTTTCCTAAATCGTTCGGACGATCGGGACGGCAAACTACGCATTGCCGCCGGATGTCCGATAAGTTTAATTCTCGGACATAAGGGTGGCGTGGCGCAATCGAGCGTGGCACACGCTCTTGTATGGTCGCTTCCCGCACTCTTGGACCGATGCCGTCCGATCCGGACCTCACATCGTCGCGAACACCGTTCGTTACCGTAGACTCGGATGAACCGATGCTGCCCGCGATCCTGCATGAAAAGATCGAGCGCGCGGCCGCGTATGCGAAAGCGGCCCGCGCCGGTGCGACGCGACGCGCTTATGATTCCGATTGGACGATCTTCACCGCCTGGTGCACGCAGCATGGTCTGCCATCGCTGCCGGCCACACCGGACATCGTTGCGGTCTTTGCCAGTGACCAGGCGACCGCTGGGCTCAACCCGTCGACGATCAACCGGCGGGTGGCAGCCATCGGACATCATCATCGCGCTGGCGGGTATCCGGCACCGACCGCGATGCCGACCGCGGGTCGCCTGGCTGAAGTACTCGCCGGCATTCGCGCGGAACACGGCAGTGCCAAACGACAGAAGCGTCCCGCAGACGCGGCTGCGCTGCGCAATATGCTGGCCGCGATCGACGGTGAAGGTCTGCGGGCCCTGCGCGATCGCGCGATCCTGGCGATCGGGATGGCCGCAGCGTTGCGGCGGTCCGAAATTGTTGCACTTCAGGTCGAAAATGTCGGGGTCGTACCCGAGGGGCTCAGACTAACTATTGCCCATTCGAAGACCGATCAGACCCGGCAAGGCATCGTTATCGCCATTCCTGAAGGCTCGCGTATTCGACCAAAAGCGCTCCTCCTTGCTTGGATGGCTGCGGCCGGCCATATTGAGGGACCGCTTTTTCGACGCTTGTCGAGGCTCGATGCGCTTACCCCTGCCGCCATGTCGGATCGTGCGATTGCCCGCCTGGTCCAGCATCATGCTGCCGCTGCGGGCTATGATCCGAAACAATTTGCGGGGCATTCCCTACGCGCGGGATTTCTTACCGAGGGTGCATCGCAAGGCGCGACGATCTTCAAACTTCAGGAAGTCAGCCGACATAAATCGGTGCAGATTCTTGCTGATTATGTACGGAATGCAGATCTTTTCAAGGATCATGCAGGTCAGCGATTCCTCTAAAAATCTGATAACAATAGATATCGAAGCAGGTGGATTTGTAGGGCTCGATATGCCGGTACATTGGCCGAGGGATCAATTATCGCGAATTGAACCGTGGCAGACATCTTAAACACGCTTGTCGCCTGCTCGCAAAACGGTGGCGTGATAGGGCGGGTTTCGGGTTTTCCGTGTGATAGCACGAAGCCGTATCTTCACACCGTATGGTGTTTGCCGTTGCTCGGCGTTTTCCTCGTAAAATAACGAACGGCGAAACCAATCGCGGTACCATATTCCTGAAATCGGAGCGTGTTCCCGGAGGCGGGCTGTCCATATGTCTAGTGCCACGATCCAACCCAGCCAATGTTCGTGCTATCACACGGAAAACCCCCTTTCCGTTGGACAAGCGTGAGGCACCGACACAGGTTGATCGCTGATAAAGGCGAGTTTGGGATCATGAGCGACGTTGCGGTTTTTCAGGGCGATCTGTTTTCGGTGCATAGCCCGCTGTACGGGGATGTGCAGGGCGAGCGGACCGTGGCTGAATTTCCGTTCTTCGCCCTGTCGAAAAAGGCCCATATGACGCCGATGGTCTTTGAATCGGGCGAAGCCCGGATCGAGATCAATCCGAGCAAGACCGGCGTCGCAACGATCTATGACAAGGAAATCCTGCTCTATATCGCCAGTCTGATGGCGGAGCGGGCCGAAAAAGGCGAAAAAGCCGACCGGATCATGACGTTTACCGCCAATGATCTCTTCCGCGTCACCGGTACGAACGCGTCGGCACGGTCCTATACGTCGCTCAAGGCCTCACTGAATAGGCTGCAAGGGACGCAGATTATCACCAATATCGAAACCGGCGGCGAAGGATCGGACAGCTCCTTTTCCTGGCTGCTCAAGGCTGACATCAAGTACATCAAGACATTGACGGGCGAGCGCCGGGTAAAATGGGTCGAAGTTATGGTGTGCGATTGGCTGTATCGTGCGATCCTGACGGATCAGCGAATCGCTGCGTACCATCATGACTTCTTCAAGCTTGGTCCCATCGAGCGGCGTCTATACGAACTCGCCAAGTTCAACTGCAAGGACGACGGATTCACACTTAATATTGGCGAGCTCGCGGCGCGCGTAGGCTGCGCTTCGGACCGACGTGGCCTCGAATATTTCAAGAAGCAGCTTCGCGACGTGTCCGAACGGGATAGTCTACCCGAGTATACTCTCGATGTGGCCGAAACGAAAATTCCGTCTGGACGTGGTGGTCGGCCACGGTTGCACACGACCATCGGCTTTCGACCCAAAAGAGAGCTCGAAATCCTAGACGACGACACGGACGCGTAATCCGTTTGCAGGCTAGGACGAGGTTTTCCGTGTAATAGCACGAACGCAAACTCGATACCTGTCGGCCTGCCCGGCTAAGCTACCCGACGCCGGCGAGAGTTTTCCGTGTAATAGCACGAACATTTTCCGAGTTTTCCGTGTGAAAGCACGAACCTTGGCGCTTTGCCCTGCCCCCATAAACCGCAAGAATGGCCCAACGGCGGTCATGGTTTGTCCAATCCGGTTTTTTCCGGATCCGATGAGTGAGGACGTGGTCGTAACGATCATCGGCAAGGGAGGACAAGTGCCGACGTTTTTGAGTCGTATCGCGCGCAGTGTCTACGCTGGTGCAGGATGCACACATCGCTCAGATCGGCACCCTGCCCTATCTTGACCATGGCATTGATAACAAAGGAATGGCTGTGAGCGGATAAAAGGAAACCCGGCACGAAGGCCGGGCATCCCGAAAGCACATACTAGGTTCGTGCCGGCAAGCACAAACGATCGTCTACACAACGATCCCTAAATATGCGCTTTTCAGATTAAATTCAAGGATGCGCGTTTCGTGCCACGGCTGACTTTTGCCTGTTTCCGCCACCCTAAAAAGGGAACGGACGATGGGGACTATAACTATAGGTGATGCTGCGCTTAAGGCGTTCGGCCGGCTGACGCATGAGCGGTCGCCAGGGCAATCGGCGGGACGATCGGGTGCGCCGCACCGGACGGGCGCGCCTGTGCTGCGCGACAGCCTGGAGGCGGGCAGCTTCGAGGAGGCTTTCTGGACGGTGCCGGCCAAGGGGGAAACCGACCGTTTGTTGCATGTCGCGCGTAAGACCCTTGATGCTGCACGACGTTTGCGCCGTAATGCGCGATCGGGGGAGCGGACGTTGACGGCGGTCGAGCGGGGCATTGCCAAGCTGACCGGCAGCGCCGTCCGGGTCTTTGAGGAAATTCTCACGCTCGCGCGGTTGAACCGCGGCCGTGTATATCCTTCCTACGATTATCTTGCCGAGGCGACGGGGCTTGGTCGTGCAACCGTTGGCCGCGCGCTCGTGATCCTCGAAGCGATCGGCTTTCTGGTGCGTCAGCGGCGTTTCAATCGCGTGAAGACCGAGGGACCGGGGCCGCGATACGTTCAGACATCCAATGCCTATCGGCCTCTGCTGCCTGGTAGCGTCCGATCCTATCTCCCCCGCTGGATGCGTCCTGCGCCGTTGCCGGATGACGTTGTCCAGCATCACGCCGATCATGCGGTGCAAACCGCTGCAATGCTGAACACGCTGTCCTGTCGGGAGCTTGCGGAGATTACCGTCGATGGCCAGCTGGGTAAAATTCTTGCTAAGCTGGGTGAAGCGATCGATCGTACGGAGCGTGAAGCTCAAAATGGTTCAGAACCGCTAACGGATTCTATTAATATGGATAACTATAAAACGCGCTTTGCCTAAGGACCGCATCAAGCCACCATGAGCAACCAGCTGGTACTTACAAACGAATAACACGCGGAAAACCCTGGACGCGCCGACGTTGTCGGCGCGAATGCTCCCTACAGGATCATGCGGCTTCTGGAGCTCGATTATCGGGGCTGTCCCGCACGCGTAAGCTGACTGCGCTTGCAAGGAGCAGCAACGTGACTGCGCGGCCCATCCGTGTAGACCAAGTGACAAACGTCACGACGCCGGACAGGTTATAGCGGCGCCTCATGATTGCCGCATCTGCATCAGGGACGTAGAGAGACATGATATCCCCGAGGCCCGCGCCGACATCTTCACCGGAGCGCCCTGGACGGCTGACCGTTTCCAGCATTCTGCCGATGCTATAATGCGCGCAGCGTCAGCGACGCACCGTACGCCCGGCTGCTCCCTGCTACCGATCTCTTCTACGCTCCCCCTCCGATTACCCGCGCAATCGCATTCGATGCGTTCGGGGCGCTGGTGCATACCGGCTGCAAGCGGCATCCGTTCGAGCGGCTGATCCGACAAGCACGGAACTAGGCATAGCCCCTGCCCTCACCGATGATCCAGCCGATCGACTTCGCAGACTATGACGCCGGTTGGGCTGCCGTACCTAAACGCCGAGCCGACGATGCTCAACGAGAATTAGAGACGATCGCGCCCTATTCTGACACCCTAGGTACGCTGCGCCGGTTCGGCGAAGAGGGTGTGATGATCGCTGTCGCATCCAACCTTGCCCTGCCCTATACAACCCCGCTGAGGGCTTTGTTCGGCATTCTAATGGCCGTCTGATATTCTCGTTCGATGCAGGGGCGATCAAGCCTGAAAGAGCGTTCTATGCCGGCCTGAAGGCTCTTTTAGGATGCGACGCCAGTGTACTGCTGATGCTGTTAGATGTCTGGCGCGATGATATTTACGGCGCCGTGGAGGCTGGATCGCGCTCAGCGGGTCGATCGCTGGGGCCGTGCTTCTCATGCCCGCCAGTTTATCGCTGTTCGCGAACTCGGTGACGCTTGTCCCTATTGGCGGAGAGCTCCGCAAATGACGGGAACGGAACTCGCCTGCAACTCTATCGATGGGAATCTCGAATACCTTAAGGCCCAAGGGTGGCGCGCCATGCGACACGATTAGGGTAGACGCTCAAGAATGCACCGGATGCAGAAAGAGCGGCTACCAACCTAGGGCGGGACGATCATTACGATAGTTGCGAACAGCCCGAAACCGACCGTGCTGCCCTAATGTGAAACGCGGTTGCGACTATCGCCGCACGATGCATGCGTGACGGCCATAAATGGCTCACGGGGCGGGTATGTCCTCGCCGGTTGGGCATCACCTGCTGAATCGCGGGTGCCTTCCATCCGCTAGAAATTGCGTACGCTGCAATCGGACGATTCTTGCTGTCGACGACGAGTTCACACCATTCGCTATTGATCCAGAAGCAGGTCTGAGAGTGACCTACGTCGCATGGTGCATGCGCGGACACACGCACGACCCAATCCATTTCTCAAAAATATAGAAACTCCTTGGTTAGAGGGTTTATAACTGATGTTAAAGAGTTAGGCGGCTCTTTACCGGGCTTAAACGCCTTGTTCTCCGTGAGTTAGATCGGCACCGCCGTTCCGGATGTGTCGTCGATCCGTTCCTGGAGTGTCGACGACTAAGTTCCTGAAGGATCGACCTTGCGTTCCTGAAGGACCGAACGCTGTTCCTGGAGTGTCGAAGCCCCGGCCGATCGGATAGTTTTTTGAGAGCAATTGAATCAGTTCGCCGGGGTTTGTCTGAAGGGACGTTCAATTGGGATAGATACCCAAGCGTTGAGCGGGAAAGACATCTGTGAGCACGACACTTCGGGAACGGTGGCGCCAGTTTAGCGGTTTCGATTTACGTGTGGGTCCCCTGCCCTCCTGAGGCAAAGGCCGTTCGTAAGACGAAAAAGCTTCTAGCGCCCTAGTTCGTGGCGGTGCTTTTCATGATAGCGGCGGACAAAGCCGATGAACGCCGCCTGATAACTCACCGGCGTGCGAGCGTTGTCCGCCTCAACCCACGTGCGAAACTCATGGTGCAACGTCTGATAATCCCAGCCTGGGCACTCTGCGCGCAACGTTGCCATCGTCGCATCTGTGATTTCGCCGGCGGTCGCGCGTGTCGCCAGACTGGTGCGCGACCGTCGCAGCAACGCTGTCACGTCAATCGTTTCAGTCGCATCGTCAGCCGTGGCAGCGGGATTGGTTGACGCTGGCCTTGGTGCAGGTTTAGCGCCGTGCACCTTGTGCGCCGCCACGGTTTTCACCGGGCGCTCGGCATCACTGCGACGTTGCATCCGCAGCGATGGTTCGCGCTTGCCAGCCGGCGTCTCCAAGGCGAGCGCATAGCCAGGAAGCTCGTCGCGCTCCACGATCTTGGCGATCTCAAATTTGAAACGACGATACTGCCCTTCTGCGCCCGATTTCTCGAACAGTGTTGGCATGGCGATCGCGAAGCCGACCTCTCCTGCCCCGCCAGCGTGCTTGCGCGCTACGCGGTACAGCCAGCGCTCGCGCCCGCCGGTCAGGTCGAAATAGGCGCGGTCGATCGACAGCACCCCGCCCTGCATCATCACGCCTTCCCAGAACCAGTTCGATAACTCGATCGTCATGCCGCGCGATCGCTCGGTCCTTTCGTCGACCAGCTGGGTCCAGCCGTCGAGCCAGCTGAAGGTCGCCTCGCGGCGGTTCTCGGCGCGAATGTTCGTCTTGATCGTGGTCGACACCAACCGGTCGAGTGCCTGCCCAAGTAGCTCATAGGCGCGCCCCGTCGTCGGTCGCCCGATCGCGCGGAGCAGGTCGTAGGGCATCAGATGGAGCTTGCGCGGCACGTCGTTGACGCCGCGCCGGGCCATGTCGGCGAGCACGCTCGCGCAATAGATCAGGATATCGGCATCCCAGATTGTCGCCATGCCGTAATCGGGATTGCCCGAGACATGCACCCACAGCTTGCCGTCCGGGCTCTTGTAATCGATCGGCTTGACGCGCTTCGACTTGGCGAGGCTGAAGAACGGGCGTTCCATCATCTCGCGCTGGTCGCGCAGCGGCATGTCGGCGAGATAGGGGAGGAACAGGTCGAACTGCTCGGACACGTTCTGGCGATCGGCACGGGTCATGCGGTCAGACTCCGGGTGTTTCCCCGGGGAAACACCGTCGGGCCGGTGCGGGCAACCGTCGGCACCGGGGTGCAGCGCGGCCTGTTTCCCCGGGGAAACATGTTCACCGTTTCAGCCCGCGGCCTTCGGCCTCCAGATGCGCGAGCGCTTGGCGCAGCGCGTCGACCAGCTCGTCGGTCTCCGCACCCGACCCGGCGTGGAGCCGGATCGTGACGCCTTGGCGGTTGCTCGACTGGACGCTGAGCCCGGGGCGGCCGTGCGGCGTGGTCCAAGTAAACGGGGGAGCGCTGTCGACGGGATCGTTCGGCGCGTCGAGCAACCGCCGAAATACGTCCGCGGCAGGGTAGGGGGCCGCACCCCGATCGCGCCGCGCGGCCTGTTCGCGCGCGAGCTCGCGCGCCGCGCCCTGGATCGCCTTGGTTGCAGCCTTGTCGTCGAGCGCCTGCGCCAGTGCATAAGCGGGCTTGAGCTGGACATCGGCCGGGGAAGCGAAGGCTGCGATCACCGCATCGGGGATCTGTGCAACCTTGACCATCTTCGACAGCCAGCCCTTCGACACCTTGAGCCGTTCCGCCATCCGCGTCAGATGGTTGCCGTAATGCGTCTTGAGCGCGTCGGCATAATTGCGCGCGCGTTCGAGATCGGACACGTCCTTGCGTGCCCGGTTCTCGAGGTCCGCGAGCCGGAACGCTGCTTCGTCGTCGAGGCTGGCAACTTGCGCCACAAACTGCATTTCGGGATAGGAATGCGCACGCAGCCAGCTGATCGACCAGTGGCGTCGCGTGCCCGCGATCACTTCGAAGTCATGAGCCGGATCGCCGTCAACACGGCGTACCACCGCTGGGACTTTCTGTCCGCCTTCGGCGATGATGGAATCGATCAGCTCGCGGCAGCCATCTTCAGTCAAATGCTTGTAGCTGCGTGCATTGCCGGGCCAGATCCGCACGCGCGTGGGATCCAGCAGCAGCTGCGTCACTTGCCGCACTTCGCCGCTCGTCACGCGCGCGAGCGCGGTCTCTCGGTTGAGCAGCGTGGTGCCGCGCGACCGTTCGGGTATGGGCGGGGCAGGGGGGGCGCCCGCGTCGGTTTCGGCTGGCTCATCCGCTAGCAAGGCCGCGAGATAATCGGATTGCTTACGCGCCATGCGGCACCTCCCGCATTAGACATATTTGGAACGCTGATGTGTCGGACAGCGACAATTCTGGTTCACGCGACATGGAGTAGATCTTCTTCACGTGCGGGCTCCACTCGGCCCCAGCCTTGGCGGACGAGCTGCTCAATCTGTCCCATCGCCTCATCGAGGTTGGCGCGGCAACGCTTGTGCGTCTTGGGCGTGCCGATCGGGCGTTCGAGTTCATAGATCGTCATCATACGCATCGCGGCGTGGCTGATCTCGGCGGATTCTAGGATGGGTACTGGAAGCAGGGCAGGGCCGAAGCTCTGTTCCATGATCGTGCGGACCATTGCGTGGCTCGGGTCGTTGGAGTCGAACTTTGAACATATCAACCGTAGGAAGCCGTATTCCACCTCGATACCGGCATGCGCGAGCTGCTGCAGCACCTGGTCCATCATCGACAGGAACTGCACTGTCGAACAGAAATCCGGCGTTGTTGCGGCCAGCGGGACGAGCAGCGCATTCGCCGCCTGCATCACGGCAAGGCTGATCGTCCCGAGCGCGGGGGGAGGATCCAGCAGTACCACAT
This sequence comes from Sphingomonas sp. CFBP9019, assembly GCF_034045155.1. Classification (NCBI taxonomy): domain Bacteria; kingdom Pseudomonadati; phylum Pseudomonadota; class Alphaproteobacteria; order Sphingomonadales; family Sphingomonadaceae; genus Sphingomonas; species Sphingomonas sp. CFBP9019. The sequence continues at coordinate 738,802 of NZ_JAXCWK010000003.1, forward strand.
CATAATTGCGCGCGAGGTCGGCCAGCCCCTGCTTAAGTTTGCGGAAGCGTGCGGCGAGTACCGACTGCCCATCCGATCCCGCCGCGGCGAGCTCATACTCAACGTCGAATAACTCGAGGTTCGACGGGATCAGGTCAACGTTGGGCCACGGCGTTGATTTGACTGCATAAAGCAAATCGGCCTGGGTCGGATCGATCGACAGATACGGGTATAGCGTCTCTTCTCGTGTAATATTGAAATGGGGATTGAACCCGAACAGCGTCGTCGTTGTCGCTTGGCTGTCGCAATCGACTACCAGCACACGATAGCCCTGCACCGCAAAATAATGTGCGAGGTGGCAGGTTACGGTCGACTTGCCGACTCCGCCCTTAAAATTCTGCACCGCGATGATTGCGGGAATATCAAGCGGCGCGCGGGCAGGAGAGGCGCCAAGTACCTCGCGCATCTGCAGCAAGTTCTCCACCGAATAGCCGAGTCTGCGCCCGTTTTCACCCGCCGGGGCGGGGGGGAGGCGACCGTCGTCCTCGGCCATACGGATCCGGTTGGTCGAACAGTGGAGCAATTGCGCTGCCTCTGCGATTCCAAAGCGGACGTTAAGTCCCTTCCGGCTTTCGGGCAGGAACGCCTTACGCCGTAGGCGTTCGATCATTCGTTCGCCTGCGTCCGCAAGTTCGCCGATATGATTGACGATGGCATTCATGAACCGGTCCAATCGCTAATTTGAATCTTTTGATAAGGTCTTTATAGGTAAAAAGCTTCAAACGAAAGAGCGCGTTCACTAAAAGACTTATTTCGAGTTTGCCCCCCGCAACCAGCGTGCGTCACGGAGCAGCATGTGTTGTGATCAGATTTCTTGGCATCACGTTCATCACAGAACGATTTCAAATGGCATCGTCAAAGAGGCAGAAGATGCCAGCTTAATAGGAGGCGGATTTCGGGGAGGCAGTTACTCGCCCCAACTGCAAGCGTTTCAGGGGAAGGCGCCTGCGCTTCCAGCCCTGGTCCGCGAACGCAAATCAGGCTTCGGCTGCTCGCCAAAAACGCAACAGATGATCAGCAGGCACATGGTCGTCGAGCCGAAACCCATAAACAACGCCCCCTGCACCGCCTGTCGACCCCTCATGCTCATGACTGCGTAAGCGTTCGAACCGTCGCGATCGGAAGGAAGAGTCGCAAGCCATTGGACGCCAGTGGCTCAAAACCATACCCGGTATAGAGCGCCACGCGCTTCGCCACCGTGTCGGGGTCGCCACAGTCCAGCACGTCGAGCATGACGACGGCGATACCCAGCACATCAGCCGCCACGACCAGTCGCTTGAGGCAATCGACCAACAGATCGCCGCCATAACCCTGTCCCTGGAACCGGCTGTCGACGCCGATCATCGAGATATAGGCTGCCGGAATGCTGCCATGGGCAGGGCGGGTGCGGGCGAACCGCTTGGGCAATTTGGTATAGTCGATGGCGTGGGCATTGGTGGCGTAGAAGCCAATCAGCTCGTTCTCGGGGCCCGTCATTACAAAGGTGCGGATGTTGCCCGCCTTGGTGAGTTTGTTGGCGGTACGACGGAAGAAGTTGTCGACCTGGTCGATACCACACGAGAAAGCCGCTCGATCATGCCTGGCAGGATCGAGCGGCTCGATAACAATGCGTTTTGCAGTCTCGGTTGCGGTCACCGACTGATGATCATCTCGCGATGGCGCGCAAAGGCGGTTAGCAGTCGCTCGGTGGGGGCCGGCGGTATGTCGAGCGCGGCGAAGAAGCCGGCATGGTCGATCGGCTGCAAGCTGGTGCGTTCATGCGCCGCGATCGTCTCCATTGCCGAACGATAGGCCGCGTTCATGGTGAAGACGGAGTCGTCCACGCCCGAGAGCGCGGCAGCCTGCTGAATGGCCTGCTTGATGCGCGGCTTGGTGCGGAAGTTCATCCGTTCGCTGCTGCGCTCGTCAACGGCGCCGACCTGATCCTGGAAGCCTAGCATGGCACACCTCCTCTAGCTCTTGGTCCTATGTACGCCTTAGTGGCGTACATTTCAATAATTCGCTGCTGCTTTGAGGTGGCCGTGTCCGGCAGTTGCGATCGCCGCTTTCTACCGCCACGACGTATGAGGAGGGGATTACCATCGAGCATGCTTATCGGCATGGGCGTGATCCAGTCAGCGCCTAAGGTCGGGTAACTCTCCGTGTAGCCACTACCCGCAATCCAGCTGTTCGTGAATGCGTCGACGCCGTTCGTGCCCCGTTGATAGGCTCAGGCAACCCCCGCAGCCTGACGATCGGGAATGGATCGGACCTAGAGACAGGTTGGAGTTGGCGAAGCAGGAATCGTCCGACCGTAGCGCGAAGCCCCACTGGTAGCTGATCAGACCCACCCGAGCCCCCTCAGGTGAGGGGATGGTCCGAAACTCACCCGTCAGCATCAGGATTTCAGGAACTGCCATTCTCACAGGTGATCGGCCGTGTTAATCGGGCTTTGCCGTCTGGTCAGTCCCGGGGGGTGAGGCGTAGGAACCTCAGGTCATTGCAGCCGGTCGACAACAGATGTCGGCCGGGTGGCCGTCACGCATGTCCAAGGCTCGCCTAAAGGTGGCGGCGCCTTGTGCAATGCAGGGTTCCTAACACCCGGCTCCACGGGCCGGGAACCGCCTCCAGACGACAGGAGGAGGTGGATATGATGTTAATTTCTGTAGCCACGGTCACTATGATCGTCACAGCTTTGCTGGTTGCGTCGCCTGGCGATGTGACGTCGGCGCCTGCAATCGCCAACTTCCTGACCAGCATAGGCGGGGACACCGCAATGAAGACCAGCGGGTCGATGTCATCCAATCCGCTCCCGCAGATCTATCCGTTGGTGCGCGATGAGAGCGAGATTATTGGCTATCGTTTCTTTGCCGAGAAGCTTACGGCCAACGGCTCCGCCACTGCAGAACGGGTCCGGGGAGTTTTCGCGCTAGAATGCGCCGCCAAGGGCGGCCGCATCGAGCCGGAAGACGGCGAGGTCGCCCGCAGCTTCCGTGACCGCGTGCTGGGCCGCAGACTGCCGCCACGGGGAAGTTTCAAGCATTTCTGGTCCGGAGTGTCGGCAGTGTGTGTCCGCAGCCCCTCCGAGGTCATGGGCGGCTTTGTTGCCATCACCTTCGACAATACCGAGCTGGGGACCAAGGGCTATATCGGTGCACGGTTGTTCAGCCGGATCTCGCTCATGCCCACCCGCACCGCCGTCTATGCCTATCGACCAGACCGCATTCGGTCGGCCGCGTCGTTCCAAGCGCAGCAGGCCGCCCGGCGTGCCGATAATGTTGCTGAGCAGCGGACCCAAGAAGCGTTCCGCCACGACCTTGTCGTCGGCACGGAAACCAACTGTGGCATCGTGATCCAGATCCGCGGACCGATGGTCGAGATCGCCGTGCCGCCGGTCCGGCTGCCACCCAATGGCCAGTCAACCTTCTGGTCAAAGCGCGATATTCTGGCGCTACCCGGGATAGCCCCCTGTACCTACGGTCTTTAATTTTATCTCCCGATATCGTGTCATCCCCGTCATCCAAAGGAGACGCTTGTGTCGTTGCCTCTAGACCCCAGTAAGCCGATTACAACTGCCCCGTCCGATCAGCCATCTTACCCATCAGCCGACCCCACGACTGATTATCGCCTATGGATGATCGGCAGCGAGTGGAATGGATCGAAGCCAGGTTATCCGACGCGCACGACCTCGGGAGAATGGATGATTCCGGTCATCGTCGATCTACCTTATGCGATGCTCGCCAGCCTTGAGGCGGAAGCGCAATCCCCGAAAATTGGCAACATCATCCGGGCGGCACTCGTGACGGCCGGACACGGTACAGCGGATGACATTATCGGCATCAAATCCGACCGATATATGACCGACGAGGAGCAAAGAGAGCTCATCGCAGCGGCGCGATCGCGTTAGCACAGCACCGGTGAGAGTAGCACCCGACGCTCTGAAAATGCATCCGCTTCGTCACCGGGCAAGCGGACCAAAGTTGAAAAGTCGCCGGGACAACTTGCGATGGATCTCTGGCCAACAGGGGTGATTAGGTTCAATCGCCCAAGGGCTCGGATGCCCCCCTGGACGTCCCGAAATGAACCGACGAATCTGGACAGACCAGTGTAGCAAAACCTGGGATTTCAGGGGTTCAGGAGGCACACATCACGCTGTGTACAGCAGGTATAAAGCATTGATATTCATAGGATATGATAGCGTCATACGGCTGTAAGCTCTGTTTGCATGACGTCACACGAGATATGATGGCCGTGTGACGCAAAAACGACCTTGCACTCCGTGCCGCCTTGGGTCTTGTTACAGCTCTGCATTGCGTCCGCGCAGTCCAATGGGGGACGGGCGTCGCCACCGGGAGCAGCCATATGAAAGCCAGGCGTCCAACAATTTCGGTATCGATGACCGAAGACGAGAATGACCTTTTTCGTGCGGAAGCCGCGCGTACCGACGAGCCTCTCAACGTAATGATGATCCGTCTGGCGAAGCTCGGCCTCGAACATCAGACGCAGGCCGAAGCTGCTGCCGAGAGCGGCAAGGTAACGCTTATCAAGGCAGTCTCACGTGATGAGCCCGTGGGGCTGCTGACGGCTGACCCCGCTGCAACTGCGACCGTGCCCACCTCCACGGGCATCGTGCCCGTTCAAGCTGCGGCCACGAGCGTCATCGCGTCTGCTCCTGCGCCGGTCCCCGCGCCACGGACCGTGATCAAGCCTACTCCCACGGACGCTCCCATTTCCTTTTTTGAACGGCGGCAGAAGTCCCGGTGGACGCCGACACCTGTTGGTGAGGCACCTGTCGGATCAGACAAGGCCCGCTGGTCGGCGGTCGGCGTGCTATCAGCAGCGCTGGCGCTGATGGTCGTCCCCGGCAACGGCATGGTTGCCGCGGCGGTCAGCCAGACAGTACTCGGCGAGCCGGGCGATGGTATCGCCGCGTCCAACCGGCTGTTCGAACACTACAGCCACCGGGCAGGGCCGCTGCGCCACTGGGAGGCAACCACGCGGCTCGCCGATAACCAGGCGCGGGTGAAGGCGTGCGCGGACCGCGCCGACCGGTTCAGCGACTATCGCCGGCTTGCGCCATGCGAGATCCATGTCTCCAGCCGCAGGCGCGCGATCGAGGTCGGACAGGGCATCGTCGACTGATGCCAATGGCCCAAGTGCCATGCTGACTCCGGCGGTCGTGCGGTCTGCGTCCGGTGCCGCCAGCTACTATGCTGCTGACAACTACTACACCGATGGGCAGGCGACCGAGGCAAGCCTGTGGGTGGGGCAGGGGGCCAAGGCGCTTGGGCTTAACGGTCCGGTCAGCCACGACGCCTTCGAGGCGGTGCTGGCGGGCTCGCTGCCGAATGGCGACACCATCCCGACCGGTCCGGGTGGCAAGCACCGCGCCGGGCTCGACTTCACCTTCTCCGCGCCAAAGTCGCTGTCGCTGCTCGCCTATGTTGGCGGCGATGCTCGCCTGCTGACGGCGCACATGGCGGCGGTCAAAACGACGATTGGGTGGATCGAGGCCAACCTCGCCGAGGCGCGGGTCACTCGTCACGGCAGGCAGGAGCCGGTGAAGAGTGGCAACCTCGTCGTGGCCCTGTTCCAGCACGACACCAGCCGCGCGCTCGACCCGCAGGCGCATATTCACGCGATCATCGCCAACGCAACCAAGGCGCCTGACGGCAGTTGGCGTGCGCTCCACAACGACAAGCTATGGGAGGGCTACACCGCGGCTGCCTCCGTATACAACGCGACGCTTAGGGCTGCGGTTGAGCAGCTCGGTTACACGACCGAGCGTGTTGCCAAGCACGGCCAGTTCGAGATCGCCGGCGTGCCCCGTGACGTGATTGAATTGTTCTCGACGCGCTCGGCCGAGATCGATGCCGGCATGGCGGCGATGAAGCATCGTACCCCCGAAGCGCGCTCGGCGGTAACGCTGAGCACGCGCGCCGCCAAGCCGGCCGAGATCGACCGCGACGTGCTGCGCGCGGAATGGGGTGAGAAGGCGCGAGGGGCGGGGGTCGATCTACCCACGATGGTGGCAATCGCGCAGGAGAAAGCGGTCAGTCAGCCAACGGCATGGCGGCGGCTGGTGAAGGGGATCAGCGGCATCGCCGCGCAAGGCGCGGCGCTCGCGGATAAGCTCGGGCTCCAAATCGGTCCCAGGCCGGATCCGCTGGTGCCGGAACGCACTGGGCGGCTGCGTCCCGACGCCTTCGTCGCCGCGCACGCAGTTGCTTCCGCCGTCCGCCACCTCGCCGAACGCGAAGCAGCGTTTCCGGCGCGCGACGTGCTCAAGACCGCGCTCGACATGGGCGCTCCCGTGAATGTGGCGGCGGTCGAGCAGCGCATCGCCATGCTCGCCGAGCGCGGACTGCTGATCGCCGGCGCCGATGGCGTGATGATGACCACCACCCAGGCGCTCGAGATCGAGCAGCGCATCGTCGCGAGCGTTTTAGCTGGTCGCGACGCCGTGCCCGCCATCGTCGCCCCCGGTGATGCCGAGACGCGTGTCCAGCAGATGGCGGTGGAGGCGATGGGCCGCAAACTTAACAAGGGCCAGCTGGCAGCCGCCACCACGATCCTCACCACGCGCGACCGCGTCGTTGTCGTCCAGGGCGTGGCGGGTGCCGGCAAGTCGTCGATGCTCAAGCCCGTTGTTCGCATCGCGCAAGGCGAAGGGCGGCAGGTCATCGGCCTCGCTATCCAGAACAGCGTTGTGCGCCGGCTCGGTGCCGACACCGGCGTCGAGGCGCGCACGATCGCGTCTTTCCTTAACGAGCATGAGTACCGCCCGGGCACGTCGCTACGCGGTGCGATGCTCGTCGTTGACGAGGCTTCGATGATCGACAACCGCACGATGGAGCGGCTGGTCGATGTCGCCAGCGCGCACGGCGTCGACCGGCTGGTGCTGGTCGGCGATCGCCGTCAGCTGGGCGCGGTCGAGGCGGGCAAGCCGTTCGACGTCATCCTGCGCGCCGGTAGCCGCACCGCGGTCATGGACGAGAATGTTCGCGCGACCACGCCGCAAATGCGCGACGTCCATGCTGCGGCGCAGAAGGGCGATGTGCCCGAGCTGATGCGGCTGCTCAAGGCCGACACCATCGAAGCCCCCGGTACTGCCGCAGCAGTGGTAGCCGATCGCTGGATGGCGCTTTCGTCGCAGGACCGTTCCCGCACCGGCATCTACGCGTCGGGCCGCCAGCTGCGCGGCGAAATCAACGAGGCGGTGCAGCAGCGGCGCATGGCGGCGGGTGAACTTGGCCGAGCGCCGGCGAACATGACCGTACTGTCGCCGGTCCACCTGACCCGCGAGGAGCAACGTCTCCCTGAGCATTACACCCGCAACCGCATCGTCGAGTTCAGCCGCGGTGTGCCGACGCAAGGGGTCCGTTCGGGCTTCGCGGAAGTGGTGGGCGTGCAGGACGGCGTTGTTACCTTACGCCGGCAGGGCGGCGTGCAGGAGCGGTTCCGCCCGGCCAGGCTAGCCGCCAACCGCGTCGACGATTTTGTGCGCGTTTACGAACGGCAGAACCTGACGCTCCATGTCGGCGACGCTCTGCGCTGGACCGGCACCGACCATGAGCGCAGTCTGATCAACGCCGACCGCGCGCAGCTCACGCACATCGCCGCCGATGCGCTTACCGTTACCACCGCCGATGGTCGCGCGCTGCGGCTCGAGCGCGGCGACCCGATGCTCAAGCGGCTCGATCTCGCCTACGCGACCAGCACGCATGCGGCGCAAGGTGCGACCAGCGATCACGGCATCGTCGCGGCCGACAGCCGCGAGGGCAAGCTCATCACCACCAGCCTGCTGCGGGTGCTGGCGACACGCGTGCGTGAAGGCGTCACGCTCGTCGTCGATGATGGTAGGCGGCTGGAGAAGGTGGCGGAACGGCAAAGCGGTGAGAAGACAGCGGCGAACGAGGTCGCAGGGCAGGGGGCTCTACCACCCCGGAGCCCGGATACCCCTCAGATCCGCTTGCCTGGTTCGCCGCCAGTCGAGGCTGATGCGATCGGTCGCTACGCTCGGGCATTCGCGGCGGTGGAGGATGCGAGCCGGCAGCGCGAGTGGCCGGAGCGCGACGATGTTCGCGCCATGCATGCCGGCGCCGACAGGCTCGACCAGCTACAGCCAAGCGGGGCCGAGGATCTCAGGACCGTGCTAGACCGCACGCCCGAGCTGGCGCGCGAGATCGCGGCCGGCAGGGTGGATCAGGCATGGCGGGCCTGGGCCGACGAGGGCCGTGCGCGCGCCAGCAGCGGACCTGACTATGCCGACCGGTTCGTCGCCGACTGGCGTGCTGCGTCGGGAGAGCGCGCCGCGGCGACCGGCGAGGACGCGACCTGGCGGGCCGAACGCAAGCTGGAGCGGCTGATCGAGCGCATGGACGAGCAGCCAGCACTCGAACGCGCACTGGACAGGCAGATTCCTGAGCGCCAGCTCGAGATCGATCTCTCAGGCATAACGCGGGCACGCGACATGGACATGGGCATATGATCGATCGCGGCGATCGAGGCGCTATGGGGGGCAGACGAAGGTACGGATGCCGGCGATCGGCTCGACGTGCTCGCCACGTTGGTCGAAACGTATGAAAGCCGTCGCTGGCCTATCGCGCCGCTAGATCCGGTGCGCGCAATCGAGGCAGCAATGGAGATGAACGGTTACACGCGCGCGGAACTGGCGGCGCTGATTGGCCAGTCACGGGCAACCGAAATACTGGCGCGTCACCGTGCCCTCACCCTTCCCATGATCCGCAAGATCCCCGGGGCCTGGCGCGTGCCGGAGAAGGTGTTGGTTCAGGAGTGTGCGCTGGCCAAGGCGTAATCCGGGTACGGGGGTAAGATCTGGCTCTATCGAATCTGAGCGTACAACGAACGGCTGTCGTCGAGCATGCTGATCGGGGTGGGCGTGATCCAGTCGGCACCATGCATTGGGTATGGTCCGTGGAACAAGTCACCGAGCGCGCGCCGGTAATGCGCGTTCATCCAGCGCCGACGACGATGTTCGGGGCCGTCGTAAATCATGTGGCAGCGCTGGCAGAGTGCGGCCAGCTGGTGAAGCGCGCTATCGCTAGGATCATGGTTGAGGTGAGCGCAGGCCAGCACCACCGGTGTCCACCTGCCTTGGATCAGGATGTTCTCCATCGGTCGTCGCACGCGCCGTCCCCTGCCATCGCGCCAGCATCGACGATTCCTGTCCCACCACCGTCCATCCCCCAAGTGAAAAACCCTTTGCCCATGGGGACGCGCGCAATGCTCGCATCGTCCCTTCGCTCTGACAAAGCGCACGAGCTGCGACAGCTGCGGCCAATCGATCGGATATAGGAACACATGTTCGGGACGGATCGGCATCAGACGTCCATTCCCGACGTCGCGGCTGCCAGCGCACGGTAGAGCGTCGCATGATGGCATTTAAGCAGCTTGGCAGCTTCACGCACGGACGTACCCTCGCTTACCAGCCGCTCGCCTAGCGCGATTTGATCGGGGGTGAGCTTGGGCGGGCGCCCGAAGCGTCCTCCCCTCGCTTTGGCCGCTACCCGCCCGGTGCTGGTGCGTTGGTGAATCAGCTCGCGCTCGAATTCGGCGATGCCGGCGAACACGGTCAGTACCATGCGCCCCGCTGGCGAGGTCGTATCCGCCCAAGGCTCAGCCAGTGAGCGCAGGCCGGCGCCGGCTTCTTTCAGCTTCTCGGCAATGTCGAGTAAATCGCGGGTGGAACGTGCCAGTCGGTCGAGCCTGGTCACCACCACCGTGTCATCATCACGCAGCTGCTCGATCATCTTGGTCAGCTGGGGCCGATCATGCTTTGCGCCCGAGATCTTTTCCTCAAACGTTCGCGTGCATCCGGCCTCCTTCAACGCGGCGCGTTGCAGCCGGAGATCTTGGTCATCGGTGGACACACGGGCATAGCCGATTAGCATGTCGCAAAATTGTATCAGAATAAAAGTATTTTGCAACAGACTTTTGCGACATTAGCACACAAGAGAACACGAGCGCTGAGGGCTCTGTTGCAAAACTTAGCAAATTCGCGACACTGAGCGGTGGTGGCCCTACTTGGACGACGAGTGCCGCTTTTAGCACGCACTAGTGGTCATTCATCCTGGCGCCTACCAACAGGATCGTACCATAAGGTCACGCTCCTGTTTTTAGGATGCAGGCGTTGCTGGAAGGATGTCCTTGCTCACGACTTTCGAGAAGCTTCTTGCCTCGCGCTTCCTGGTCCCTGGCGCAGGTGGGCGCTTAGCACTGCTAATTGCGGCGATCGGGTGCGCCGGCATCATGATCGGCGTCGCGTCGTTGGTTTTAGTCGTGAGCTTCATGAATGGCGCCGAGGTCCGACTTGCAGGGCAGATCGCGTCGGCGGACGGCCACCTGTTCGTCAGTGGTCCGAGGCTTCGAATTGCTCGCCCGGGCGAGGTGCAACGGACGCTTGAATCCATTCGCGGGGTGCAGGCGGCAACCGCATCGCTAGACGCTTCCGGTCTGATTACCGCTGGCGGAAGGTCGTTTGCGGCTAACCTGCAAGGTGTGCAGCCGTCGCAGATAAGCGTCAGCCCCCTGTTTAACGGCTCAGCACACAGCATTGCAGGCGCTGCTCCCACGAGCTCAGGAACCATGGCCTTGGGGAGCGATCTCGCGGACAGGCTTGGGATTGCTCCTGGCGATCACGCAGCGATAACAATGGTCCGCTTCGATCGTGATGGACTTGCTGTCGATAACCACGATCTCGCCGTCTCCGGCGTCGTAAGCACGCAAGTACAGTCGTTCGACAGTCGCCGCGTCATAATGCCGATCGCCGACCTTCGAGCGATCCTGAGAACGGACAGTGTCGCCAGCAAAATCAATGTACGACTCAGCGATCCTGAACACCAAGATGCGGTCGTAGCGGCTATCAAGGAACGACTGGGGCCGGGCTATACGGTTGCTACCTGGCAGAGCATGAACGCAACTCTGTTCACGGCGCTGGCGCAGGAACGGCTGGCCATGACGTTGATCATATCGTTGGTAACGCTCATCGCTTTGTCGAACGTGCTGTCATCGATGGTGATGCTGGTTCGCTATAAGGTGCGCGAAATTGCTATTCTTCGGACGATGGGCATGTCGCGATACTCCACGGCGAAGGTGTTCATTGTCGTTGGCGTGGCAATCGGTCTCGTCGGCGAGCTGGCTGGTTTGGTACTCGGGTTCGGTCTGAAAGCCGCCAAAGATCCGATCACCGCCGGAATCAGTGCGATGATGGATCACCCGCCTATCGAGCTCAACGTCCTGCTTTCCCTTCCCTTGGTAATCTCTCCCACCGAGATCGCCTGGATCGTAGCGCTGGTTGCGTTCGGCGTTGTGACCAGCACAATTTACCCAGCTTTACGGGCAGCTGCTGTTGATCCAGCTTCTGTCCTCAAACACACCTAGTTCCGTCGCAAAAGGCGGGACATACGAGACATCCGAAACTCAGCCCTTTCGCAACATACGTACTGCTTGGGAAGCATCGGATCTCTACATCAAGGAAGGGCACGGATTGGGCCACCCTCGGTCTGATGCCGAACTCGCGACTTTTGCATCTGGAACGCGGAAAATGGTCATTAAAGGAGGGTAGCGCCTGTCGCTATTTGCCCACCTTACACGCGAGATCGGTGGCCCTCCTCGGAGTTGATCAAGCGACGATATTACGGTTGTCGCAGCGGCAGGGTTGAAAGGAAAGGTGCTGAGGTTAAGCCATTCTTGTCGATAATTTTGCGAGACGATGCCCCAAGTAAACGGGGGTTGTATAAAATCATGAGGGGTTAGACTGTGGTAAATCGGGCAAATCGGCCGGCGACAATTTGGATGGTCATTCTAACCGGCGCCGCCTTGGTCCAGGGTTGCGGTGGCGGTAACTCAGGGAACGATGCCCCGGTGATCGTTCCCGGTCCGACGCCGACGCCGAGTTCGACGCCCACGCCGACCGCTACCCCGACACCGGTAGTAAGTTACGACCAAGTTTTTGATTTTACCCGTGATCGATCTTTCCGCGCGATTGGCGCGAGGCTGCAGACCACTACTCCTTCAGGCTCTAGCACCTTGCAAATTCAGAACTCGCTTCAACCGAACGACTCGACAATTTTAATATCATACGCTGCTGCAACTCAAATGATCGCGTTTCGCTACGAGGGCGAGCAATCCACGGTACCTAGGACGCCTGCCATCCGTAATGATGGTGAAATTGCATGGTTACAGGGGCGTACTGCAACCACGCGTGCAGAAACTGTGGTTTTGAGTCGTGTAGATTTGCAAAATAAGTACGTTATCTTTGGAGGCTTCAACTCGACGGATGATGGAAGCTCTACAAGTTCTGCGCCAAGTGCAGTTCTAGATGTGCGCCGTATCGCACTCGTTGGATCGCCGACCTTTGCAACCGATATACCTACCACTGGAGCAGTTACGTTCTCGCCTGTTATGAGAAGCTTCCTTCAGACCCCAACTCGATTGAGGCTGTTAGCGCAGGGGTCGGTTGCGACGATGAGGGTAGATTATGTCGCCCGGACCGTCTCGGCGACCTTACCGTTCGAGGAAACCGGCAACGATGCGTCCGTCCCCCCTGAGAGGGGAACGCTGACGTTTACAGGCACTCTGAACAGCATCACGAACGAGATATCGGGCACCATCACGAGTGTGGATGGAAGCCAAACCGGGACGTTCAGCGGAAAGCTTTTCGGTCCACAAGGTTTGGAAATTGGCTTCGTCTTTACGTTATCGCGTAGCAGTGATGGCGCACGTGGTATTGGGCAGGTGATCGGACGACGATGACACTTGCTGGTGGTTGTAAAAGAAACCCTTTCGCGACAATCAAGACGGCATAAAGCGCCCATTAGCGGACGGTCTATCCATTGCGGACCTCAGCTCACAATGCGAGATACAACGCCATGTTCGCACGTTTTCGCTTCCTGCTTCTTGCGGCCCTTGCAGCCAGTTTCACGACTGCAGGCTACGGGCAGCATCCGCTAATTCTCCAACGGCTGACGGCATGGAATGCGGCGGCGCCGCAACCCGCCCCGTCGACTATTCGGCAACAGGTTATGGAAGCCGCAATGGTGGCGCAGAAGCGCTCGGGCGGCTGCGCTCCGACCAGCACGGTCGTCGATAGCGTTGTGCCGGCGACTAGCGTTAAGTTCGTGTTCCAAGGCATCGTCGCTGGGCAGCTGAAGAATGGTTGGACCGTTACCGCCCACCACCCGAACTGCGACGCAACTCCCGTACGCTACACCATCTCCGAGGACAGCGCGGGCGCGCTTACTACAATCCGTACCAATCGGGGGCTATCGCTCGCTAATGAGTCGCTGATCGGTGACACTTGGCCGCTCGCCGTCCTCCAGGCGACCGCGACCGCCAAGCGGAACGCGTTTGCGTGTGACTTGAATGGCGCAAGCCTGGGCGTCACCCGCGTCGCCAAAGAAGAGCCTAGTCTCGGCGCCGACGTCTATGGGGTTCGTTACGCCGGTTCGTGGAGCGAGGTCTGGCCGATTGAGCTGTGCGGCCGCACTATCGAAGTCACGGTGCGCTTCACAGCCGACGGTGACGGCGGCGCCTATACGGACCTCAAGGGCACCGAAGCGAAGCTACTTCCGCCGGCGACGAAGGTATCCTGACTACGGTTGAACATCCGCTGTCCATCAAACCCGGACATTTACGGCCGACAAGCATCAGATTTCTGCATCAAGCGATGCCATGATTTTCGCAGCTTCGAGCCTGATGCAAATCTTGTGAGTTTCGCATCACGCCAATCCAAGCGCCATTTGTAGAAACAGCCATAACCGATACGGTATGAGGCGTAAAAACACGGAGGGTTTATGGGCTTTTCGATATCATGGGTGGCGCTTCGACTACCAAAGGATCGCGCGCTCGAGATAATGGGTTTTACGGACACTGGAGTGGCGGACGAGGCTAACGAGGCGCCATTTTCTGCCGCCTCCCTCCCAACCGGGTGGACAATTATTTGGTCTAATGAATTCGAATATGCGGTCAGTCCGAGTACTATTGTTGGCTCCTCCGATACCGAGATCATCGGATGCCAGGTCGAAGAGCATGTGATGTTCAGCTCGTGTTTTGCAGCACAAAACGGCATCGTCACATGGAATGTCAGCCATGATGCACAGGAGGGAACATACGATGTTTCCTCAACCGGTCCTGTCCCAAACCAATTGCGACAAATAGAAAATTCCAAGGTAGACGCGCAAAACGCAAGCGGTGGCGTACATAGCGACGTCGATCACTTAATTGACGTTCCGATTGATCTAGCAGCGTCTTTTACAGGATATCGCTATGACCAATTTAGCTATGATTGGGGAAGCCCAGAGTTCTCCATAATTGAACTAAAATTATAGATGATCGTGCGGTTTGGCAGACAGTCATAGTTACCGGCAAACGTGCTAGCCTGATGCAAAACTTTTGATTTTTGCATCAGGAATGACCGGTTTTGGAGAGGTAAACGGACATAAACCCACGGCGCTAACTGCGAATTACGCCATTGATTTCAACGTGCGGCCTGCTTCCCATTGAGGGCGAAGGAGCGGCGCTACAGATGCGCTTTCCGTCTATAACAACTGTCACCGCGCCCTGTGCTTTGAGTTTAACCGAAACGTTGTGAAGGGCATTAGCCGCAATCTGCCAGCCGTCACGATCGGCTCCCGGTTGAAAGCATAATATAAAGGCAGACAAATTCGGTCCGGCCCACGACGCGGTAGCATTAGCAATCACCCCCGGATCGTCGAGTTCGCCCTTCTCGCTCACTCTAGCCCAAAACGGACCGGATATAGGGTCGTATTCAGCCGGGGGCGCGGGTGGCACTGACCTTTGGTCAAAACTTGGAAGTCGGGCGTCCAAGGCCACGCTTGATAGAATCAACCAAGCCGTTGTAATTGCGGTGACGCATCTTTGAGTTCGTACCATACGAGAGATGATAGATTAGATCGGAATGTCGGAAAATGGCGTTCTCGACGTTTCAAAAAGGACCCCTTTTACGACGCGACGGACGCTGCCTTTGGCCACTTACTGTCGCAAAACCAGCGACTTTCGAGACGTCCGAAACTCAGAACTTATGCGACGAGCTTATGTCCGCTCCCGCCCGATTGTGTTGAAAAAGTGGGGGCGGCCCCGAGCACGCGCGTAGTTTAAAATACAGTCGGGCGTGCGCCGCGCTTCCGGCAGGTCCTATATGCTGATGGCAACGTATAAGACGACCGTGGCATTTGCGCTGCAATTCTTTAGACTTGGTAGTCCCGTCAAGCAGTCGTCTGACTTATTACTAACTACTGTCAACTTTACATCGCGGCTGATGTGCTGTAATGCTATAGGTCATATATATATGCAAAAGTGCATACTTATATAGATAGTCTAATGTATTTACGATAGGATAACACTACCGCGTTGAACTGGGTAGTTGGTCTGAAGTCGAGACTCTTAATCTGTATCCCTTTCCTCGAACCGTTTCTATTAAGTCATTGCGACCGCGAGTTAAAATCTTTTTGCGAAGGCGGCTTATAAAAACGTCAAGAGATCGTTCTTCGAAGACTTGGTTTATGTCAGCCATTAGCCCCATCAGGCTGGATCGATCTTTGATAACCCCAGGTTCGGAAAATAACGCATTTAGTATCAAATACTCTGAATGGGTTAGCGATGTAACCTCACCGGATGCAGAGTATAACTGACGTCTATTCCTATCCAAGGTCCAGCCCAAAAAAGTCGCTTCTGGTAAATGGTTGTCTGGGTTTTTCACGAAAACGTTAAGGTGATTCGCCTGGCCAAAACGGCGGCGAAAAACAGCGCGCACCCGCGCCTTAATTTCGCGAGGTCCACACGATAGTGCGATGCAGTCATCTGCACCAATTTCTAATAATATAACCCGATCAATTTCCTCGTCTGTGTCAGACCTAATAATAAGGTAAGGTGGTCTTTTAAGTGAAGAGACAGACTGGACGATAGATATAGCATCAATATCGGGAAGGTTTGAGTTGATAATCGCAAGATCAGTATTCGATGCAAGCAAAGAATCAATTAAAGACGCTCCAGTTTCTACCAAAGACAGATCGCATAGCGCGTCTGGCATCCATTTACGGACATCAGCAGCCAACCTAGGATCACCCGCAACAACAACCTTTGGTTTGTCATTGATATCAATTCGGTAAGATATCATCTCTGCCTTATGCATTGAAGACTATCATCTGTCATAGGTCGCATTCATCTCGCCGTTTATCAGCAAAAGTATTTATACGAAAATAAGGATATTATCATCTAAGATTATATTTACAGTATATCGGGCAAAAAGCCCGTTCTTGATCGTTCGAATGCGCGAGATGATAATGAAGCCGCTTCAGCAAGCGGCTTCATTATCATGACTGCGAGTTAGAACTTGAATTCAGCGCCGGCGTAAAAGAATCTTCCGACATTCGGATAGATAGACGATGTGGCACCACTAGTGAAGTTCTCATTTCCCGCGAGCTCGTACGGAGGAAGCTCATTGCTTATGTTATCTACACCGAAATAGAAGCGATACTTTTCAGTGACGTTTAAACCAACTCTCATATTGTGGTACACGATTGGATCATAGTTTACAAATGGTCGTGCGTCCGGGTTGAGGGCTGGTCTACCTTGCGATGGAAAGAAAGTTTCATATGACAAGCCGGACACGATCTGCTTGCCAACATAACGCGCATTATAGCTGAGATCCAAAATGCCGAATTGGCCGCCAAGCGTCACCTGACCCTGCCAACGCGGATCGCCGAGACGACCGTCGATACGGTCAAAACGATCGGGCTGGGTTATGTAACTATATTCTTGGCGATTCATAATGTGACTAATCAGGACACGAGCGTTCAAACGTAGATCGTCGCGAAGTCTCTTGGTGTAGGCGACATCGAAATCGATGCCACGCGTCCGAAGCTGCGCAAAGTTAAATGGCTGGTTTAAAAAACCTGTTCCGTTGCCCGATACGGCGAACGGGAACTGCGTCACACCCAGCGTTCGGTTGGTTTGGCCATTGAAGGTTAGGTTTTGGATTTGATCAGTGCTGGTGCGGCGAAAAACTGCCTCACAGAATGGGTTGTCCAGTCCGGTAGGATCGTCGTAGCAGCGGTCGATAATTGCCTGACCCGTTAGGCCGGAGATCACGTTTTTCACCCGAATATTGTAATAGTCAACCGAGATTGCCAGGCCTCGAACGGCAAGCGGAGCGAAAGTTCCTCCAACCGTAAAGCTGTTGCCGACTTCCGGGAGCAGATTTGGATTGCCTTGGTTTATGCCTGCAACGCCTCCTGCAGGCTGATTTGTCCAAGGTCGGGTCAGGCTAACCCCGGAAGCAGGGTCTGTGAACGTGATGGTTGTCGGGATGCCTGCTGCTGCACAGTTTTGCGCCCGATTGGGATTGCTGGTGATGTTATTTGACGAATTGGTTCCGCCCGGCTGGTCGCAGGGGTCGGTCAAACCATTCTGAAACGTCTGGGAAGCTGTCGCGAACAGATTGCTCAAATTGGGAGCACGAACCGATCGCGAGTAACTTGCGCGGAATCGCAAATCACGAATAGGTGCCCAAACACCACCTAGGTTCCACGCGTTTACAGATCCAGTATTGCCTCCATAATCCGAGATACGGCCTGCCGCCTCGAACGTCAGCTCGTTGATTAAAGGTAGCGTGAAGTCGCCACCGACAAGAGGTACCCGGAGTTCTCCGAAAACCTCCTTAATCTCGACGGCAGGTGGATCGAACGTTGCTGCCGGGTTTAGAAAGGTGCGGCCAGACTGAGTGATCGCATCCTGACGCGACTGCGCGTCTTCGCGTCGATACTCCCCACCAACGGAGAAGCCGATCGGCCCGGCCGGAAGACTAAATAACCCACGGAGATCACCAGCTACGAAGGCCGTTGCGTTTATCTGTTCCGCCCACTGATTACGCGTTGACTCGTGTAGCACGTAGTTGAGTGCGCGCTGATCAAATTGGCCCTGCCCAAATAGGTTAAGCGGGATACAGTTAGGGTCGGCATTGCCCGTGGCGACGTTAGCGTTCACGCCACATACAACTCGTTGCCCCTGCGAGTTCAGCACGAAGTTTGATCCAGCGAAGCCTGTAGGTGCCAAGGCGGCGTTAGCTGCGCGATTAAACTCTGCCACAAGCACATTGCCGCCTGTACGGTAGAAGTTCTCTGTGCGTCCGTAGTTCCCTGCAATCTCGTAGCGAATGTTTCCTTCAGAAAAGATTTCACCGCCGACGCCGATGACGCCCCGATACGTCTTCCGTGTATGAAACTCGGCCCGGGTACCAAGGTCGTTATTGAACCGGTTAAGCGTGAAATTAGTCTGGCTGGCTGGCAAGATCTGGTTCAGCGTAGCGGTCGCAGCTGGGCTAAGGAACGGATTTGTACGGCTGAACGAAGCAGACAATGTGCCGCCGGTGAAGGAGGGCTGGACGCTCTGCTGCTCCACCTTCACCTGTGCGAACTGAAACTCTGCGAATGGTTTGAAAGCTGACGAAAAGTTACCCGACAGTAGCATGTTAGCAATAAAGCGATTTTGCGAAGGCAGTAGCTGTGCGCCTTCAACACCCGTAGCATTCCCCCCAAACAATATACCGCCACCGATGGCACGGTTGTCCGTCAAACCGGTGGTTGACGGTGAATCCCGCAACAGCGATCCGTCTGGTTGAAAATTATAAAAATACGACAGTGGGTTACCTTGGGGATCGCTTTGCCCGGTGCAGACCAGCCCACGTTGTGCAGCATTGGCTGGTGTAGCGCCAATTGGGCAACTGGTGATGACGGTACCGCCAATCGAACGATTGGCAAACTTGCTGCCTCGAGGGACGAAGGTCGTATTCGGAATACCGTCAAAGTTGCGATTGGGCGCGGTTGTGATCTGAGTGGTTATAAATGCCGGTGTGCCATCATACGCCCCTAAGTAGCTACGGTCAGCGAAGAGAACCGATTCCGCATGGCTATACTCGGCCGACACCGTCAGATTGACTTTGTCATCAAGAAAGTTTGCGCCAGTGATGCCGCTGACTAGATAGGTTCCGCGATCGCCATAGCCCGTAGCGCCACCTTGAGCACGAAGTCGCGTACCCTCAAAATCCCGCTTGAGAACTAAGTTGACGACGCCTGCAATCGCATCGGAACCGTAGATCGCTGACTGACCTCCGGTGACTGTATCTACGCGTTCCACAAGATCGAACGGAATAGTGCTGACATCTGGCGTGTAGGCGCCAGGAACCGCGGACACGACTCGACGACCGTTTACAAGAACCAGCGTTCGCGCCGCACCCAAACCACGCAAATCTAGCAAACTGACGCCAGCAGTGCCAATGAAGCCTGTCGAATTGGCTTGGCTCGAAGTGGCGCGCAGTTGGGGCAGTTGGTTCAGTGCATCGCCAAGCGAGACATCGCCTCGTACACCAATGACCTCAGCCGCAGATAGACTGGTGATCGGGATCGCTGCATCAATGGTGTTGCGAACGGGGATACGCGATCCCGTAACAACGATGTCATTTGCTTGGTCGGCCGCTTCGGCCTGCTCCGATGCAGGAAGAGCATCGTCAGGAACCGGCGCTGTCGTGGAAACAGGCGACTGGGCACGCGGAGCATTGGCGGTCTGAACCAAGGTATCAGGCTGAGCCTCAATCGCCCAAGCCGGCGTCATGATAAACAACGACCCAACAATCGCGGTTCCGCTGAGTAGGTATGGCAATGTCATTGATTTCCCCTGTATTCTGAACCCGATTTTGAGAAATCAGTACATGTCGCCTCTTATCGCAAGCTCGTTCTCACCTTAAGTTACGGATTTGTCATAAACCGTTGTATTTATGTCACGTCCCACGTCAGCTGTAACATTGCATGGGGGCAGCGGTACTTAGTGCGTCTCAGAACTCGTTCAGGGAATGGAATTGCTCACCGCCGGCTTGACCGGCGAGATTGGACGCTTTCGAATGGCGCGAAAGGGAGTTCCAAGGAATATCGGCGTCGTAGTTAATTTATCAGCCGCATGAAAACGGGGAGCACGTCATCGCCATTAAAGTGCCGATCAGAGCTTGTTGGCGCTATTGTGGTACCGTTCGTCCGCACCGCAGTCTGGGCTGCCACCCGCTGATAGCGGAAACGACCCCTTTTCATATTAAGCCTCTTTACCCGCTTCGTTCTCTTCCACCTGATGAGGGAGCGACAACGATGATCCACGAGCGAACGGCGAGGTCCATCCGGCGTAGAAAGCTATTTTTGTAAAAAAATAATAATTATTGACATGAAAAAAATTTCATGTTTCCTTCACGTACCTGGATTCGCTAGGTATATCATTGATGAGGATGAAAATGCTGTATTCTACTGTCAGTAATCAAAATCCCACATTACTAATCCAAGACTTGGATATCAGTGAAATTGATGAAATATCTGGCGGCATCGCCCCGCTTATCATTGCTGGCGGTGTTGCGGCTGCGGGTATCCTTACTGGACTCGCAATCGCCTATTTTGCATCTTAATCGAAATGTTTGATGGCAAGTTATTCGCTAACTCCGTTAGCGAAGCCAAGCAATGGTCAGCTATATTATACGTGTCGTTGTACCTTGTCTCAGTCTGGATAGGCTGGAATGTGGGCAAAGACATCTTTTCATAAGGGCATCACAATGCAAAACCAGATTGGAATGACTGAGCTTTCAGTCAGTGAAATTGAAGAAATCTCCGGCGGCATTGTTCCGGCAATGGCGGTGGCTTACGTTGGACTGTATCTTGCCGGTGTAGCGCTAGGCTACGAAATCGGCGGAGATATCTTTTAATATATATTACTAATAAGTAAGGGCGTGAGTATATCTACTTGCGCCCTTATTTATTTTTTATAATCTTTACCACTAACTCTATAGACCCGATGGTTGCTATACAGTTATATTATATGGTAATAATCTAAAATGATAAGCTTTAGCCTATAATACACCTTGGCATTGACTAGTTCTAGCGGACAAACATCAATGGTAGGATGTTATATCTATGACTAACAAGCCAAATATATTTAGGCCGGAAGTTGCAGCGTACCGGCGTGATCGCCTACAAGGTAGTGTTAGCATCATAACGCCAATGGCATGGCAGGCCATCAGCCTTTTGCTCATCGTTGCGCTTATACTTGCTATCATCTTTCTCAGTAACGCGTCGTATTCTAGGGTCGAGACCGTTTCGGGTACAGTGACGCTCGACAAAGGAGTTGCGAACCTTGTGCCCTCCAGACCGGGGCGAGTTGCCGAACTGATGGTGCATGAAGGTCAGCACGTCCGCTCCGGAAGCGTGTTGATGCGCATCCGCGCTGAAGAGGACATGATCGGCGGCGATACAGCACCCGGTCGCATGCGGAACGCTTTACGTGAGCAAGACGTGCGCCTTGCCTCACAAGGCACCTTGTTGATGCGCGCTGCCAGCGCGGAGCAGGGCCGCTTTTCTGAGACAATCGCTGGGATCAAGGCCGAACTTAACAGCATAGGGGCGCAAATTAAAGACCAGCGCCGCCTTGTTGAGGTTGCGGTCGCCGACTTTGCAGCAGTCCGTCAAGTTGCGGCCAATGGCTTCATCAGTCGGCGAGATCTAGAGTCGCGCGAGGCAACGCTGCTTTCTCGCCGCCAGCAACTCGCGCAACTTGAGCAAATGCGTACAGCCAAGCGCACAGCAATGGCCGAGGCACATCGTTCGACGGCAGAGTCGGCGGCTGGAGTGGAAGCACAAATCGCTGGAATGCAGTCCAGCCGTGCGGCGCTTACCCAGAAGATCACCGAAGTGGAGCTCGCGCGTGGATACACGCTGACTGCTCCTCTTGATGGTGTTGTTACTGGTCTAACGGCTAGACTTGGACAGACCGTCGCCGCCGATCAGCCCTTGCTGATGATTGTACCAAGAAGGGCACGGCCACGCATAGAACTATACGTACCAACGGCCGCCGCAGGGTTCATGGCTCCTGGACAGGATGTCAGATTGGCGATCGATGCCTTTCCGTATCAGCGGTTCGGAACAGTGGTGGGTAGCGTCGCGCAGATTTCGGGGGCGGCCATGGTCCGACAGGGACCGAACGGTCCTGTCCCATTCTATCTTGCTGTCGTTGAGATTCCACAGCCTTGGGTTCGTGCCTTTGGTCGTAATCAGCGACTGGTACCGGGCATGACGCTTTCCGCAAGAATTGTAACTGAGGAACGTAGTTTACTTGAGTGGCTGTTCGAACCGATTTTCGCTGTGCGCAATCGATGAGCGGCGATCTACAACTTGGCTTGCTTCATCGGCAACGCGTTCGCCTGATCCGGCAAACCGAACTCGCAGAATGCGGCCTCGCTTCACTTGCTATGGTCGCGAACTTTCACGGCATGGATGTCGATCTTGGCACGCTCCGCCGTCGCTTTCAGCCCTCGCTTCGTGGTGCAGCACTCAAGTCGCTGATCGCAATGGCGGATCGCATGGCGTTGACCCCCCGCGCCGTTAAACTACCACTCGATCAGCTCCGCAACCTACATTTGCCTGCAATCCTCCATTGGGACATGAACCACTATGTGGTGCTCGAGGCGGTTCGAGGCGACAAGCTGCTGATCCACAACCCCGAAGGCAGTTCGCGGTGGATTGCCCTCGGGGAAGTATCAAACCACTTTACGGGCGTCGCGCTCGAGTTACGACCTGCAGACGATTTTGAACTCTCGAGCCAGCGTGAGCGTCTGCGCTTACCACAGCTTTGGCGGCGGATCACGGGGCTCAAGCGTGCGCTGTTCCAGACGCTGGTGCTTAGTATTGTGATGCAGGCCTTCGTGCTCGCCTCGCCGTATTACATGCAGGTGGCTATAGACTCCGCACTGCCTTCGCTCGACCGTGATTTATTGACTGTCTTGGCGTTAGGATTCGGGCTTTTTACGCTTATAAACGCCGCCGCGATGCTTCTGCGATCCTTTGTGCTTCTCTCGGCGGGGACATCAGTGGGTTATGGCGTAGCTACCAACATTGCGCGTCGGCTATTCCGGTTGCCCGTGGCATGGTTCGAGAAACGTCACGTCGGGGACGTGCTTTCGCGGTTTCAATCGATTGCGCCTATCCGCCAGTTCATGACCGAGGGGGCGGTTGCGACAGTGCTCGACGGTACACTCGCAATCTTCACATTCGCAGTTATGTTTTTCTACAGCGCCATCCTTGCAATAGTCGCGCTAGTTGCTTTCGCACTCTATGGAATCGTCCGTTTCGTTACCTTCTCCGCGCAGCGCGACGCGCAGGAGGACGCGATCATGAGCGGGGGGCGTGAGCAATCCACGATGATCGAATCTCTGCGCGGCATTGTTACGTTGCGCCTCTTCAATCGCGAGGCGCAGCGCCACGCTTTGTGGCAGACCCGCCTTGCGGAATCGATGAACGCCAGCGTTGGCATGGCACGTATAACTGCCTGGCAGACAGTCGCTAACACGCTCATCTTTGGATTGGAGACAGTTGTCACTACCTGGCTCGCAATTCGCATGGTAATTAATGGCGGGTTTAGTGTTGGTATGGTATTCGCGTACATTGCCTACAAAACGCAGTTTTTGCAAAAGGCGGCGTCGCTGATTGATCAGGCAGTAACGTTCCGGATGCTGAGCCTTCACCTCGAGCGCCTTTCGGACATAGCACTTGCCGATCAAGACGTTAGTTTTACCGCCGCGCGCGATGGCCCCGCCGCGGATTTTACCGGTCGCATAGAGCTGCGTGAGGTATCTTTCCGCTACAGCGCCACAGATCCCCTCGTACTAAACAAGATCAACCTTGTCATCGAATCCGGCGACCACATCGCAATTACGGGGACGTCAGGCGGTGGCAAGTCAACGCTTGTTAAGATTCTTCTTGGACTAGTCGAACCTGAATCAGGAGAGGTGCTGGTCGATGGCGTTGCCCTTACCCATTTTGGCCATAAAAACTTTCATGAGCAGGTTGGGGCTGTCCTGCAAGACGACAATATCTTTGCCGGCAGCCTCGCGGACAATATTGCGCTATTTGACGAAACTCCCGATGTGCCGCGCATCATAGAGAGCGCTGCCGCCGCTGCAATCCATGACGATATCGCGGTTATGCCGATGGGCTACGAGACACTAGTCGGCGACATGGGGTCAACACTATCGGGCGGGCAGAAGCAGCGCCTACTGCTTGCACGTGCGCTCTATCGACAGCCCAAGCTGCTAGTGATGGATGAGGGTACGTCCGCCCTTGACGCTGCTAAGGAGCAGATGGTCAACACGGCGGTCGCACGCATGGGTATTACACGGGTTATCATTGCACACCGACTTGAGACGATTTTGGCGGCTGATCGTATATATAGTACTAACTTGGGCAATCTAATTGATGTAACAGAACAGTTCTCCGCCATAAAAAGACAAATATCTTTGTCTTCAGGGCAAATATCTAATTAATAGGTAAAACAACTATAAAATAGTACTATTATAGAAAACATAATTGATAAAAATAATCAAACATTCAATTGCAAAGGTATAATATATTATAAATCAAAATAATTGCTGAGTATCTATCGCTGATAGACGTTGTTTTTATGACTCTACATTCGTAAAAAAGTACGCTCGCTCTTTATGATTGTGACTCGATCATCGAGAACGTCTTACGAGTTTGTTATCGACGAAAGAGTGGCAGGACACCTTGAGTTCCGCCGATATGGAATCCCGCGACGCTCGACATCATCACGGACTGGCTCCGCCGACACTTCTGACGGGTAGCATCGGGAAGCCATCCAGTTTCACGACCCCGAATACAGCGCAAGAACCCCCGCCTCGGCCGCAGGCTTTTTAGGTCTCTTTTGATGCAAGCGCAGATTTGGTGCGAGCCCTAGGTGTTTGATCCCACGGTTTGATGGTGCGATCCCTTCGTTGGAATGGAAAGAAGCGGTATGGGACAGGTACGTCACGGGAGCGCCACGACCACGCACGCCGTCAGAGCGGCAATACAGCGATCGCAAGCTTCGCTCACGGCGCTGAGCCGGGAGCTTGGGATCAACCCGAAGACGGTGGCGAAGTGGCGCAAGCCGGCGACGGTCGAGGATCTAAAGACCGGGCCGAAGGCCCCTCACTCCACGACCTTGAGCCAAGCCGAGGAGGCCGCGGTCGTCGCATTCCGGCGTCACACGTTGCTACCGCTGGACGACTGCCTCTACGTGTAGCGGCTCGCAATGATAATCGCCCGAAACTGCAATAAAGGGCAGTTTCCGGCTCACATTGCCTGAGACGGATCGATGCGGCAGACGCACGATCGCTGAGACGCAAGCCACGCTCGGTGCGACGGACGCACAATATTGATCCGTTCACGCACGATGCCTGAAACCTCGACAAAAGTTGGTCAGCGGGGACCAAGCGCGCACTGATTTCGGTATCGGGTTTTCTGGCAGCAAAACCCGGCGCGGTGAGAAGTTTGTCGTTCGCAAGAAAACCGCTCGTTTTCCTTGCGGTGCCGACCTCGGCATGATCGGCAGCTTCCGCCCAACAGCAGACATTGCGAAGGCCCACCGCTTAGGCTTAGCTGACGCCGTGATGATGCACGATCAGTCCCGCCTTACGTTCTTTGATCACGGCGCGGAGCTATTTGCGGGCGCTTTAGCCGGCAGCTTGGCCGATTTACGAGCGGCGCTTGCACACCTGCCGTCGGAGCAAGCCGGTATTCGCATCCGCGGCATTGAAGCCCTCCGTCCGTTTCTCGCCTGCGGTGGAGCAATCGACTCGATCGCAGCGAATGTGCTGGGCCAAAGATGCCGCCCGGTGAGAGCAATCTTCTTCGACAAAACTGCCGAGACGAACTGGTCACTGGCTTGGCATCAAGACCGTACCATTTGCGTGCAGCGGCGGATTGATATGGATGGCTTTGGCCCTTGGACCATCAAGGGCGGCATGCAGCACGTCGCGCCGCCCTTTGATTTACTCACGCGCATGGTCACTCTGCGAGCCCACCTTGACGATGTTCCCGCGACCAATGCCCCGCTTCTAATTGCGCCCGGTTCGCATGCCGAAGGGCGCGTTCCTGTCGATGTCATCGAGCAAGTGGTAAGCAAATGCGGCACACGGGTCTGTACTGCTGATGCTGGCGACTTATGGCTCTATGCAACGCCAA
>NZ_JAXCWK010000004.1:0-718119 GCF_034045155.1 Sphingomonas sp. CFBP9019
CCGCAGCAACCAGACCGTGTGGCCGTTCGCTGCGGTGACACCCCTCTAGGCCCACTCCCCAATCCCGTCAAACGCAAATTTCACTTTTATGGCAATTTTCTTCATTTCGACCGACTTACGCCCCCAGGCAGCGTGTGTGGGCCGTGCAGGGCACGACGACGACGCCCCTGCGTGCCAGCAAGGGACGCGACGCGGCATCCTCGCGCAGCTTTCTTAAGTGCTTGTGAAGCGCAGGCGATTATAGGGCCGGTCCGATGACCACGCCGATTCCCAGCGCCCCGCCGGCGGCAGACCCGCTGGCGGCCCGGCCGCCCGACGGGCCGATCGACGGCTTGGCCGCCCCGGCGCCGCTCGCCGGACAGGTCCGCAGCGCGCTGATCTGGCGGTCGGGAAGCCAGATCGTCGCGCAACTCGTCCAGTGGAGCGCCACCTTCCTGGTGATCCGCATCCTTGCGCCCGCCGATTACGGGCTGTTCGCGATGTGCCAGGTGATCCTGACCTTCATGGCGATGCTCAACGGCTATGGCCTGGCGAGCGGGCTGATCCAGCAGGCGACGATCAGCCGCCACGAGGTGCGCCAGCTCTTCGGCATGCTGATCCTGCTCAACGCGACGCTGGCCACAGCGCAGCTGGTGCTCGCGCCGCTCGCCGCGGCCTATTACCGCCAGCCGGTCGTCGCCGACATGCTGCGCGTCCAGGCGCTGCTCTATCTCACCACGCCGTTCATCGCCCTGCCCTATGCGCTGCTGTCACGCGCGATGGATTTTCGCCATCAGGCCAAGGCGAACATCACCGCCTCGATCGCCTCGGCGAGCACCGCGCTCGGCGGCGCGCTCTACGGACTGGGAGTATGGACGCTCGTCATCGCCCCGCTCGTGCTGTTCGCGGTCCGCGGTACGATGATGACGTGGAGCGCGCGGTCGCTGGTCTGGCCGAGCTTCGACTTTCGCGGCGCGGGCCGGATCGCGCGCTATGGCGGGGTGATGGCGGCGAGCCAGCTCTTCTGGTTCCTGCAGAGCCAGGCCGATGTGTTCATCGCCGGGCGCCGGTTCTCGCCGCACATGCTCGGCATCTACACGACCAGCCTGTTCCTCACGCAGATCTTCGTCAGCAAGTTCGTGCCGCCGCTCAACGAAGTCGCCTTTTCCGCCTATGCGCGGATGCAGGCGGATCCCGACGCGATCGGACGGGCGTTCGTCAAGGGCGTGCGGCTGGTGATGATCGTCGCCATGCCCTTCTATCTCGGGCTCGCGGTCACCGCCGAGCCGCTGGTGCTGACCGTGCTCGGCGAGAAATGGGTCGAGACCGCACCGATCGTCCGGCTGCTCGCGCTGGCGATGCCGTTCATGACGCTCCAGGTGCTGCTGACCCCCGCCTCCGATGCGCGCGGGCGACCGGGTATCGGCGTGCGCAACGGCGCGACCGGCGCGGCGATCCTCGGCACCGCGTTCCTGATCGGGGTTGAGTGGGGGCCGACCGGGCTCGGCCTCGCCTGGATCGCGGCCTATCCCCTCTATTTCGCGATCAGTGCGTGGCGGAGCCTGCCGGTGATCGGCGTCCCCGCACGTGCGGTCGCCCGCGCGGTCGCGTCGCCCGCGCTGGCCGCGATCGCGATGGCGCTCGCGGTCTGGCTGGTCGATCAGCGCCTGCCAGTGCTCGATCCGGTCTGGCGACTCGCGGTGCTGCTCGCGGTCGGCGGCGTAGTCTATGCGGGCGGGATGCTCGCCTTCGCGCGCGCGGCGCTGGGCGAGCTCGTCGCAGTGCTGCGCAAACGCCCCGTTACGCCCTAACCGGGTCCGCGGGTCAGGCGGACTGGATATAGGCGCGCATCGCCGCGGCATCCGCCTCGATCCGGTCGATCCGGAATTTGACGAGATCGCCGATCGAGACGAAGCCGACGAGCTGATCATGGTCGATCACGGGCAGATGCCGGATCCGCCGCTGGGTCATCAGCGACAGCGCGCCGATCACCGATTCGGTCGGCGCGACCGATTTGACCGCGCGCGTCATCACGTCGCCGATCCGCTGCGTCAGCGCCCCCGCGCCCTTGGCCTGCAGGCAATGGATCACGTCGCGTTCGGAAAAGATCCCGACGACGCGGCCGTCGTCGAGCACCGGCGCCGCGCCGATCCGCTGTTCCGCGAGCATCGCCACCGCGTCCGCGACGCTCGCATCGGGGTGCAACGACAGCACCATGTCCGCGCGCGTGCCGTCACCGGTCCGCCGCTTCGTCTCGAGGATCGTCGCGATCGTCATCTCCGCCTCTCCTTGTCGCGTCTCCATGCGCGTGGCTTGAGAAAACCATGTTTGCGCGGCAATGAAAAGCGATGACCGATCCTTCTGCCGAGACACCGACCGGACTCGACGATCCACACTATGCCGCGTTCGCCTGGGGCCGGTTCCGGACGATCATGGCGTGGATGATACTGGCGGCGGCGATCTGCGCCGCGGGCGTCATCGTCGCGATGGCGCATCTTCAGGGGGCGCTGCACCTCGTGACGATGCTCGCGATTCTCGGCGGGGTCGGCGGGTCGGTGATCATGGCCGGGTTGTTGATGGGGCTCGTCTTCCTGAGTTCGGGCAGCGGCCATGACGAGGACGTGACTCGGATCGACTAGGCGTCCGGGCGATGCGCGCGGCCGAGGGATGAAACGAAAAAAGGCCGGTACCGCAGCGTCGCGGTACCGGCCTTTTTCGATCCTGCCGTCTGGCGCGACGGTCAGCCCGCCTCGACCTCGTCGGTGGCGACGCGGACGCGACGGCGACGCGGCTTTTCCGCAGCTGCGCCGTCCGCCGAAGCGTCGGCAGCGGGTGCCGGTGCCGAGGCCGAGATGCCGAGCGATGGCGGCAGGCGGTCTGCGTCGAACGCCGCGGGTGCGGCATCGTCCGTAGCGACCGGCGCGTCGAGACTGCGGTCGCGACGCGGGCGACCACGACGGCGGGGCTGCTCCTCGCCCGAACCGTCCGACGCGGGCGCCGGGACGCTCGTGACGTCGACCGGTTCGCCCGTGGACTGGGGCGCGGACGACCGGTCATCGGACGTGGCTGCGTCGGGCGTGGCCGGCGTTACGCTGGGGGCAGCGACCTCGTCCGCGCGCTCGCCCTGCTGCTCGGACTCGGCCTGGACCGGACGCGCGGCGCGTGGCGTGCGACGGATGGTGTCGCGGCGCGGGGCCTCGCGATAGTCGTCGCGGCCCTGGTTTTCGCGGGGCTGGGTCTCGCGCTGCTGGGCCTGCTCGTCACCGGGCTGTTCGTCGCGCGACTGCGTCATCCGCGGGCCGCGGGCCTCGCCACGCTGGCCGTCGTTACGCTGGCCCTCGTTGCGGTTCGCGTCATAGCGTGGGCGATCGTCGCGCTGCGAGCGGTCGTCGCGACCCTGGCCATCACGGCCCTGGTTTTCGCGGCCCTGGTTCTCACGGGGCGCGCGGGCGTTCGAATACTGGCCATTGGACTGGCCGCCATTCGCCATCGCCGTCTGGTCGCCGGATCCCTGCTGGCCGTTCTGCTGCCCGTTTTGCTGCCCGTTATGCTGGCTGCCCTGCTGCTCACCCGAGCGGATCGGTTCGCCCTCGTCGCCATAATCATCGTCGCCGTCGAGATCGAACGGCTGCTGGCGACGCGGCTGCTGCTGCGCCTGGGGCTGGCTCTCTTCGAAGCGCGCGCGGGTTTCGCTCAGCACGCGGAAATAATGATCCGCGAACTGGAGATAATATTCGATGTTGACGCGGTCGCCCTGCATCTGCGCGTCGCGCGCCAAGTTCTTGTACTTCTCGTACAATTGGCTCGCGTTGCCGCGCGCGCGGCTGTCGATGCGGTTGCCGGTGTCGCGGCCACCCTGGCCACCACCACCGCCGCCGCCCTGGCGTTGACCGCCACCGCCGCCACCGCCGCCATTATTATTGTTGCCACGACCGCGACGGCGGCCGGCTTGCCGGTTGTTGATCAAGCTTGTGTCCTCAGTCGTCGAACCAAAATCTGGTCGTGCTCCGAAATGCGGTGCAAACCCCCCGCCGCGCACCGATGACGATGCGTCGGACTTGCCAGGGCCGCCGGACTGCAGCGACTTTAAGGCGAAGGATGCGGGTCAACGCTCAAAAACGACCAAGTTGTCGAGATTGCGTGCCCCTGCCCACGTGATAGCGGCCCGGAAGGGCCTCCCACAAGCGAAATATGCGGCGGCAGGCCATAATCGTCAAGTCGCGCCGGTCATCGCGCAAGCAGGACGCGCGGGTTTCCGCCATAATCATGATGTAGCGCAACGTGCAGCCCCGCCGCCTCGAGCAGCGCCGAGACCGGTCCCGCCTGCGTCGCGCCGATCTCGATCACCGCCGCGCCGCCGGGTGCGATCAGCGAGGGGAGCTGCGTCGCGAGGATCCGGTAATCGTCGAGCCCGTCCGCGCCTGCGAACAGCGCCGCATGCGGTTCGTGATCGCGGACCTCGGGCGGCAGCGTCTCGGCGGTACCGATATAGGGCGGGTTGGCGAGGATCAGGTCGAACCGCCCCTCGATCGCGTCCGCCCAGCTGCCGCGCAAAAACTGCGCACGGTCCGCCATCCCCAGCGCCGCCGCATTGGCGCGCGCATAGCCGAGCGCGTCCGCCGAAAAGTCGATGCCGAGACCGCGCGCGGGCCATTCGTCGAGCGCGGCGAGCAGCAGCGTACCGGGGCCGGTGCCGAGATCGAGGATGGTCGCGGGCGCACCGCCGGCAAAATGCGCCTGCGCGGCGATCAGCAGCGTCTCGCTGTCGGCGCGGGGCACCAGCGCCCCCGGCCCGACCGCGAGATCGATCGACCAGAAGCCGCGCGTGCCGGTGATATAGGCGATCGGCTCATGCCGCAGACGGCGCTCGACCAGCGCCGCGAAACCGGCGGGAACGGCGTAGCGGTCGGGATCGAGCAGGATCGCGTTCCGCTCGACGCCCAGCGCATGCGCCATCAGCAGTTCGGCATCGAGGCGGGGGGTGGCGGAGAAGGCGAAGCGCGCGGCCGCGGTGGCGAGGGCCTGACGTACCCCCCCGCCCGCTTGCGGGAGGGGGGGAAGAAGGCAACCTCACCCATCCAGCTGCGCAAGCCGGTCCGCCTCGTCCTGCGACACCAGCGCGCCGATCAGCTCGCCCATATCGCCCGCGACGATTTCCGGCAGCCGGTGCAGCGTCAGGTTGATCCGGTGATCGGTCACGCGGCCTTGCGGGAAATTATACGTCCGGATCCGCTCCGATCGATCGCCCGACCCGACCATCGATTTGCGCGCGCCCGCGCGCTCGGCATGCAGCCGGTCGCGCTCCGCCTCGTAGAGCCGCGTCCGCAGCACGCGCAAAGCCTTGGCCTTGTTCTTGTGCTGCGACTTCTCGTCCTGCTGGATCACCGTCAGCCCGGTCGGGATGTGCACGATCCGCACGGCAGAGTCGGTCGTGTTGACCGACTGACCGCCCGGCCCGGACGAGCGATAGACGTCGATGCGCAGGTCCTTGTCGTCGATCTTGACGTCGACCTCCTCCGCCTCGGGCAGCACCGCGACGGTCGCCGCCGAGGTGTGGATCCGGCCGCCCGCCTCGGTCGCGGGCACGCGCTGGACGCGGTGGACGCCGCTCTCGAACTTGAGTTTCGCGAACACGCCCTGCCCCGTGACGCTGGCGACGACTTCCTTGAAGCCGCCCGCGTCGGACGACGATCCGGAGATCAGCTCGACCCGCCAGCCCTGCGATTCGGCATAACGCTGGTACATCCGGAACAGATCGCCCGCGAACAGCGCCGCCTCGTCCCCGCCCGTACCCGCGCGCACCTCGAGCATCGCCGAGCGCTCATCCGCGGAATCGCGCGGCAGCAACGCGAGCGCGAGCTTGCGGTCCGCGGTCTCGAGCAGCGTGCGATTCTCGTGCAATTCCTCCGACGCCATCGCGCGCAGCTCGTCATCGGCATCCTCGGCCATGAAGGCGAGGCTCTCGGCCTCCTGCCGCAACCGCCGCACCTCGGTCGCGGCCTGCGCGACGGGTTCGAGCTCGGCATATTCCTTCGACACCGCGACGAAGCGATCCGACGGCAGGTCGCCGGTCGACATCAGCGCCTGCAACTCGTCCCGCCGCGCCTCGATCGCGCGGATGCGGTCCGGGGAGATCTGGGTCATGCGGACGC
Organism: Sphingomonas sp. CFBP9019; assembly: GCF_034045155.1. Classification (NCBI taxonomy): domain Bacteria; kingdom Pseudomonadati; phylum Pseudomonadota; class Alphaproteobacteria; order Sphingomonadales; family Sphingomonadaceae; genus Sphingomonas; species Sphingomonas sp. CFBP9019. The sequence goes on from NZ_JAXCWK010000004.1 coordinate 6,132, forward strand.
TCCCTCTTGCGTCATCCCAGCGAAAGCTGGGATCCAGGGTGACCGGGCGCAGCCTTCATGGCGCTGGATCCCGGCCTGCGCCGGGATGACGGGGAGGCTCAACGCAGCGCCTCCGCCAGATCGGCGAACGCGACCTCGGTCTGCGTGCCGGTCGCGAGCGCTTTCACCGCGCCCACGCCCTTGGCGAGTTCGTCATCGCCAAGGATGATCGCAAACCGCGCGCCGAGCGCATCCGCCTTCGCCATCCGCGCCTTCATCTTGCCCTTGTACGCCATCTCGACCGCGACGCCCGCACGCCGCAGGTCCGCGACGATGCCGGTCGCGCGCGCTTCGGCCGCGGCACCCATCGGCACGACCACCGCGTCGATCCCGGCCGCCGCCGGCTCGTCGAGCAACATCGCCAGCCGCTCGACCCCCGCGGCCCAGCCGACACCCGCCGTCTCGGGCCCGCCGAGCGACCCGATCAACCCGTCATAGCGCCCACCGGCCAGCACCGTCCCCTGCGACCCCAACCGGTCGGTCACGAACTCGAACGCGGTGTGGCGGTAATAATCGAGCCCGCGCACCAGCCGCGCATTGCGCTCCCACGCGACGCCCGCGGCATCGAGCCCGGCGGTCACCGCATCGAAGAACGCGCGCGCCTCGGGCGTCAGATACGCGTCGATATCGGGGGCGCTGTCCGCGATCGGCCGGTCCTTCGGATCCTTCGAATCGAGGATCCGCATCGGGTTCTTCTCGAGCCGCGTCAGGCTGTCCTCGGACAGCTCACCGCGATGCGCCTCGAAATGCGCGACCAGCGCCGCGCGCCAGGCTTCACGCGTCTCGGCATCGCCCAAAGTGTTCAGCTGCAGCGTCACCCCGTCCGCAATGCCGAGCTCGCGCAGCAGCTGGTCCGCCAGCACCAGCAGTTCGACGTCCGCCGCGGGCTCGGCCGCGCCGATTACCTCGGCATCGATCTGGTGGAACTGCCGGAACCGGCCCTTTTGCGGGCGCTCGTAGCGGAACACCGGACCGCTCGTCGTGATCTTGAGCGGCGCGAACTGCTGCCACCCCTCGGTCAGATAGGCGCGCGCGATCCCGGCGGTGAATTCGGGCCGCAGCGTCAGCGAATCCCCGCCGCGGTCCTCGAATGTGTACATCTCCTTCGACACGACGTCGGTCGTCTCGCCAAGCGAGCGCGCGAACACCGCGGTGGATTCGAACACCGGGATGTCGATCCGCTGAAAGCAATACAACGCACGCACGCGTTCGAAGGTGCTGAGAACATGCGCGAAACGGCGCTGCTCGTCGCCGAAGATGTCCTGAGTGCCGCGGATGCGACGCGGGGTTTCTGTTCTGGCCATGATGCGCGCGTATCTAGGCGACGTGCCCGCGAAGCGCTAGCGCCGTCACATGAGCAACGACGTCCGTTATTGGGGGCTCGGCCGGCGCATCGCCCCGCCGCGCTTCGTGCTGTTTGCACTCGTCTTCGCGATCGGCCTCGTCGCGCTGATCCCCCGACTGGGGCTGGGCCGCGGCACGATGGCGGCGTTCGATATCGCCGCGGTCCTGTTCCTCGCCACCGTCGCGACCTTGTTCGGCAACGCCACCGCGGAGCGGATGCGGCGCTATGCGGACGAGAACGACGCCAACCGCGCGGTGCTGCTGGCGTTCAGCGGGACGATCCTGATCGTCGTGCTCGTCGCGGTGGCGAAGGAATTGCAGGGCAAGACCGATCTCGTCGCGGTCCTGATCTCGGTCGCGACGCTCGTGCTCGCCTGGCTGTTCTCCAACATGGTCTACACGCTGCATTATGCGCATCTGTTCTACAGCGACGCCGCGGATGGCAGCGACGCGGGCGGGCTGGACTTCCCGTCCTGTGCCGAGCCCGATTACTGGGACTTCGCCTATTTCGCCTTCACGCTCGGCATGACCTTCCAGACCTCCGACGTCGAGATCACGTCGCGGCGGGTGCGCAAGGTCGCGCTGGGCCAGTGCATGGCGGCGTTCGTCTTCAACATCGGCGTGCTCGCCTTCACCATCAACGTGCTCGGCAGCAGCTGAGGCCGCTCCTCCCGTCATCCCTCTTCCGTCATCCTGACGAAAGTCAGGATCCAGAGCCATAAACACCACCGCCCGTAACCCTGGATCCTGACGTTCGTCAGGATGACGGCGCATGTGGCAAAGCGCGACGCACCAAACGCCTGTGACGCGAGACTATACACCCCGGCAAAGGGCTGGACGACTGCCCTTTCTGCCGCTTACACCTTGACCATCGTCTCTCTGCCGGAAGGCCTTTTCCTTGATCCGCAAGCTTCTCGTCGCATCCCTGCTCGCGTCTGCACTTCCCGCGGTCGCGCAAGTCCCCGCCGGCAACACCGCACCACAGCCGGTGCCGTTCGTCGACACGATCCCCGCCGCACAGGACACGCCCTATCCCGGCACGATCCTGCTCGACATCGACGCGACCGATACCGAGCGCGGCATCTTCCGCGTGAAGGAGACGATCCCCGTCGCCAAATCGGGCAAGATGGCGCTGCTCTTCCCGAAATGGCTGCCCGGCAACCATGCGCCACGCGGCGAGATCGAGAAGCTCGCCGGGCTGGTGATCCGCGCGAACGGCCGGATCCTGCCCTGGACGCGCGATCCGGTCGACGTCTACGCCTTCCACATCGACGTTCCCGCGGGCACCAAACAGCTCGACGCGACCTTCCAGTTCATCTCCGCGACCAAGGCGGATCAGGGCCGTGTCGTCATGACCCCGACGATGATCAGCCTCCAGCCGAACTCGGTCAGCCTCTACCCCGCCGGTTATTATACGCGTCAGATCCCGGTGAAGATGACCGTCACCTATCCGACCGGCTGGACCGCCGCGGGTGCGGTCCCCGCCAAGGTCTCGGGCGCGACCTATGCCTATGACCGGACCAATTACGAGATCCTCGTCGATTCGCCGATCCTCGCGGGCAAATACGGCAAGGTCTGGCCGTTGAGCCCGAAGGTCGACCTCAACGTCTTCGCCGACACCCCCGACCAGCTCGCCGCCAAGCCAGAGCAGATCGACGCGCACAAGCGGCTCGTCGATCAGGCCGCGCGCACCTTCGGCGCCGAGCATTATGATCATTACGAGTTCCTGCTCTCGATCACCGACCAGCTCGGCGGAATCGGCCTCGAACATCATCGCAGCTCGGAAAACGGCGTCCGCCCCGGCTATTTCACCGAATGGGAGACGGGCGCGTCGGCGCGCAACCTGTTGCCGCACGAATTCACGCACAGCTGGGACGGCAAGTTCCGCCGCGGCGCCGACCTGTGGACACCCGATTTCCGCACGCCGATGCGCAACTCGCTGCTCTGGGTCTATGAGGGCCAGACGCAGTTCTGGGGCTATGTGCTCCAGGCGCGCTCGGGTCTGGTCAGCAAGCAGGACACGCTCGACGGCTATGCCTCGATTCTGGGCACCTACGACACCGCGCAGGGTCGCCAGTGGCGCCCGCTGATCGACACCACCAACGATCCGGTCATCTCGTCGCGCCGTCCCAAGGGCTGGACCAGCTGGCAGCGGTCGGAGGATTACTACAACGAAGGGCTGATGGTCTGGATGGAGGTCGACGCGATGCTCCGCCAGAAGTCGGGCGGCACCAAGTCGATCGACGACTTCGCGCGAGCCTTCTTCGGCATCCGCAACGGCGATTATGGCGAGGTCACCTACACGTTCGACGACGTCGCCAAGACGCTGAACGGCATCCTGCCCTATGACTGGGCCGGCTTCCTCACCACGCGGCTGACCGAGACGGGCAAGCCCGCGCCGATCAACGGCTTTGCGATGAACGGCTACAAGCTGGTCTATGGCCCCGTGCAGAGCCCGTATCTGAAGCAGGCGGAGAAGAGCCGCGGCACCGATGTCAGCTATTCGCTGGGGCTGGTGATGAACAAGGACGGCGTCGTGACTGCCTCGATCTGGGACAGCCCCGCGTTCCGCGCCGGGATCGACGTCGGTACCGAAATCGAGGCGGTCAACGGCGAATCCTACTCGTCGGACCGCATGAAAGCGGCAATTCTGGCGGCCCAGGGCACCAAGCTGCCGATCCGTCTGACTGTAAAAAACAACGAGCGATTCCGCGACGTCTCGCTCGATTACCATGACGGCCCGCGCTATCCGCGGCTCGAGAAGGTCGGTACAGGTGACGGCGGACTGGACAAGTTGCTGATGCCGCGCTGACAGTTCCGATATTTTTCCGGTGCCGGCCGCCTCCCCAAGGGGAAGCGGCCGGCACCGCCATTTCTGAAAGGACCGCCATGCGTATCGACCTCATCCCGACGGGCAAGAATCCGCCCGAAGACCTGAACGTCATCATCGAAGTCCCGACCGGCGGCGAGCCCGTGAAGTACGAGTTCGACAAGGCATCGGGCGCGCTGTTCGTCGACCGCATCCTGCACACGCCGATGCGCTACCCCGCGAACTACGGCTTCGTGCCGCACACGCTCAGCCCCGATGGCGACCCGCTCGATGCGCTCGTGATCGCGCGCTCGCCGTTCATCCCCGGCTGCGTCGTCCGCGCGCGCCCGATCGCGGTGCTCAACCTCGAGGACGAGGCCGGCGGCGACGAGAAGCTCGTCTGCGTCCCCGTCAACGACGTGTTCCCCTATTATTCGAACGTCGGCGGCCGTGCCGACGTGCCCGAGATCGTGTTCGAGCAGATCGAGCATTTCTTCACCCACTATAAGGACCTCGAGAAGAAGAAGTGGGTCCGCGTCGGCAAGTGGGGCGATGCCGAGGAAGCCAAGCGCATCACGATCGAGGCGATCGAGCGCTACGAAGAGGCCAAGAAGCAGGGCGACGAGCCGATGAACGCGGACGGCGCCGCAGGCCGCTGATTACAAAAGACCGAAGTCGAAGCGGCGCGCACCCGGCGCGCCCTTCGACTGCGCTCGGGGCGAACGGGGCCGCGAACTACGCCCCCCCGTTCGTGCTGAGCGAAGTCGAAGCACCTGCCCCGCCCTTACGGCGCCGGCCGCTCCGCCTGTGCCTCCGCCAGGTACAGCGAGAACAACCCCGCCGGATCGGTCCATTCGCGGATCGGCGTCCACCCGCCCGACCGCAACAGGATCCGCGCATCGCGCGACCCGTATTTGTGGCTGTTCTCGGTGTGGATCGTCTCGCCCGCGGCGATATCGAACGGCCGCCCCTCGATCGTGAACGCGGCGTCGCGCTGCGCCTCGAGATGCATCTCGATCCGCGCCCGATCGTCGTTCCACACCGCCTTGTGCCGGAACGCCTCGATTGGCACATCGGCGTCGAGCTCGCGGTTGATCCGCTCGAGCAGGTTCATGTTGAACGCCGCGGTCACGCCCTGCGCATCGTCATAGGCGGGGACCAGCACCGCCGGATCCTTGATCCGGTCCATCCCGATCAGCAGCATCGCGCCGATCCCGAGCGACGCGCGCATCGCCTTCAACAGGTCGACCGCCATCAGCGGGATCATGTTGCCGATCGTCGACCCCGGAAAGAAGCCGAGCTTGGGGGTGTCGGCGATTGTCTTCGGCAATGCGAGCGGCCGCATGAAATCCGCCTCGAACGGCAGGACCAGCAGCTCGGGGAACTGCGCCGCGAGCACGCGCGACGATTCGCGCAGGAAATCGCCCGAGATATCGATCGGCACATAGACCGACGGTGCCACCGCGCTCAGCAGGATCGGCGTCTTGGTCGACGACCCCGACCCGAATTCGACCACCGCACGTCCCGCACCGGCAATCTCGGCGACCTCGGGGCAGGCGGTCTCGAGGATCGAGCGCTCGGTCCGCGTCGGATAATATTCGGGCAGGTCGGTGATCGCCTCGAACAGCTCCGACCCGCGCCGGTCGTAGAACCAGCGCGCCGGAATCGCACGCGGCCGCCGTTCCAGCCCGGCGAGCACATCCGCCCGGAAGGCGGGGTCGGCCAGGCTCTGCTCGCCGTCTTCGATTTCACGCTTCAACATCAGATATCCTTGGCGAGCCGGACGCCGGTGAACTGCCAGCGCTGGTGCGGGTAGAAGAAATTGCGGTAGCTCGCGCGCGCATGGCCGCGCGGCGTCGCGCAACTCCCGCCGCGCAGCACGAACTGGCCGCTCATGAACTTGCCGTTATACTCGCCGACCGCACCCTCGACCGCGCGGAAGCCGGGATAGGGGCGATAGGCGCTGCCCGTCCATTCCCAGACGTCGCCGAAAAAGGCGGGGTCGCCGGCGCGTGCCGGCCGCGGCTCGACCGGGCCCGCCGCATCCATCTGATTGCCGCCATCACCGGCATAGTCCGCCGCGACGGCCTCCCACTCGGCCTCGGTCGGCAGCCGCGCGCCCGCCCAGCTGGCATAGGCGTCCGCCTCGTAGAAGCTGACATGCGTCACCGGCGCCGCCGGATCGATCGCGCGCCGCCCGTCGAGCCCGAACCGCGTCCAGCCCCCGTCGCGCTCTTCCCAGTACATCGGCGCGACGATGCCTTCCGCCTTCACCCAGGCCCAGCCATCGGCGAGCCAGTGGCGCGGCTCGCTATAGCCGCCATCGGCAATGAACGCCGCCCATTCGCCATTGGTCACCGTCCGGTCGGCGATCGCGTGACGCGCGAGCAGCGTGTCGTGCCGCGGCGTCTCGCAATCGAACGCGAAGCCGTCGCCGTCATGCCCCATCCGCGCGATCCCGGCGTCGCGTTCGATCCAGCCGATCGCGCCCGGCATCTCGACCGGCACCTTGCGCGGCGCGGCCCAGACCGCGGGCTCGAGCGGATTTTCCGAAAACAAATGGAGGATGTCGGTCACCAGCAATTCCTGGTGCTGCTCCTCGTGATGACAGCCCAGCGCCACCAGCTCGCGCGCCGCCTCGGGCAGGTCGGGCAGCGCCGCGATCAGCGCCGCATCGACATGCGCGCGGTACGCCCGCACCTCGTCGAGCGTCGGCCGCGTGATCATCCCGCGCCGGTCGCGCGCATGCCGCCGGCCTTCCGCCTCGTAATAGCTGTTGAACAGGAACGGAAAGCGCTCGTCGTGCAGCCGGTACCCCGCGACATGATCGCGCAGCACGAACGTCTCGAAGAACCAGCTGGTATGCGCCAGATGCCATTTGGTCGGCGACGCGTCGGGCATCGACTGCACCGTCGCATCCGCATCCGACAGCGGCGCGGCCAGCGCGATCGACAGGTCGCGCACGGCTGCAAAGCGGGCACCGAGCGCGTCCGTGTCAGGCAGGGTTGCAGGATCATGGGTGGGGACGGGGTTCGGCATCGACTGTCCTCGTGCGGGCGATGCACGCGGCACGGCCCCTTATAAAAGGATGCAGCGATACGGAGCGCTATCCGCGCGTTGCCCCCGGTCGCCAAAGAACGTCGCTCGCCCCGTTTTGGTTCACCGCACGCGCGGCGACGAACAGGAAATCCGACAAGCGGTTAACATACGCTAATGCCAATGGATTGATCGGGTCGTCGACCGCGACCACCGCGCGTTCGGCGCGCCGCGTGATCGCGCGCGCTAGATGCAGCGCCGCGGCGCCCGGCGATCCGCCCGGCAGGATGAAGCTGGTCAGCGGCGCCATCTGTGCGGTCATCGCGTCGATCTCGCCTTCGAGCCGCTCGACCTGCGAACCGACGATCCGCAGCGTCATCTCCGACGGCGCGAAATCCTCGCCCGGCGTCGCGATGTCCGCACCGAGATCGAACAGGTCGTTCTGGATCCGCTCGAGCGCTCGGCCAAGCGGATGATCGCCCAGCGCCACCGCGGCGACGCCGATCGCGCTGTTCGCCTCGTCGACATCGCCGATCGCCTGCATCCGCGGGCACGCCTTGGACACGCGCGATCCGTCGACCAGCCCCGTGGTCCCCGCGTCGCCGGTCCGCGTGTAGATCTTGTTCAGCTTTACCATGACGTTAGGCCCTTCGGGCTCAGGTCCGGCCCGCGGCGAACAGGATCAGCACGACGATCAGGATCGCGATCGCCTGGAAGAAGATGCGCTGCTGCATCATCCGGTTCGATTTCAGCGACGCGGCGCTCGGCCCCCCGTCCTTCACCTGCGCCGACTGGTCCTGCAGGAACGTCACCACCCCGCGCACCAGAGCAACGAGCGTCGCGATCATCGCCGCGATCAGGAGGATGACGAGGAAGGTGTTCATGACGACAATCTAGGCATGCGCGCGCCGCCCCGCAATGGCCGTTCCGCCGGTCGCCGGACAAGCCTCGAAACGGGCGGAATTCTACGCTGACAGCCCCGATCTTCCCGGCTAGCATCGTGACAAATGGGGGAATGAGTATGCGTAACGGACGGATCGGCGCCAGCCTGGCGATGCTGGCTATGTTGAGTGCGTGCGGCGGAGACTCCGGCGCGGTGTCGGGATCGACCGGCGGTACGCCCGGGGTGTCCACCCCGACCACCGGCACGACCACCCCGACGACCGTCGCCGGGTGCAGCCTGCGCGAGCGGCAGGACTGGGTCGCAGGCCAGCTGCGCGAATGGTATCTGTTCCCCGAGACGCTGCCCGCCAGCCTCGACCCGACACCCTATACGACCGTCGACGCCTATATCGACGCGCTCACCGCGACCGCGCGAAGCCAGCGCCGTGACCGCTATTTCACCTATCTGACGTCGATCAAGGAGGAGGACGCCTATTATGAGGCGGGGTCCAATGCCGGCTTCGGCTTCCGTCTCGGCATCGATGGCAGCGGGCGGCGCGCCTATGTCATCGAATCCTTCGAAGGCGGCGCCGCGCTGGCGGCGCAGGTCGATCGCGGTGCGGAAATCGTCGCGATCGGGACCAACGCCAACACGCTGCGGACCGTCAGCGCGATCTTCGCCGCAGAGGGCAGCGCGGGCGTCTCGACCGCGCTCGGCCCGGACACGGTCGGTACCAGCCGCGTACTGCAGATCCGCGACGCGCAGGGTACGCGCGACATCACGCTGACCAAGACCGATTTCGCGCTGCTCCCGGTCTCGAGCCGCTACGGCGCGAAGGTCATCGCCGATGGCGGGCGCAACTATGGGTATATCAACCTCCGGACGTTCATCTCGACCGCCGACCCCGCGCTGCGCGCCGCCTTTGCCAGCTTCCGCGCACAGAACGTCACCGATATCGTCATCGACCTGCGCTATAATGGCGGCGGGCTGATCTCGATCGCAGAGCTGATGACCGACCTGCTCGGCCGCAACCGCGCGACCTCCGAAGTGTCGAGCTACACGACCTTCCGCACCGAAAAATCCGCCAACAACACGACGCGCTTCTTCGCGCCGCAGCCCGAATCGATCGCGCCGACGCGCGTCGCGTTCATCGGCACGGGCGGGACCGCCTCGGCGAGCGAACTCGTGATCAACGCGATGATCCCCTATCTGCACAGCGCTGCCGGGCTGATCGGCACCAACACCTATGGCAAGCCCGTCGGCCAGATCGGGCTCGACCGCGCCGCCTGCGACGACCGTCTGCGCGTGGTCGCGCTGTCGACGCAGAACGCCGCACGCCAGGGCGCCTATTATGACGGGCTTGCCGGCACCGTCGAGGCGAGCTGCCGGGCCGAGGACGACATCCGCTATCCGCTCGGCGACCCGCGCGAAGCCTCGACGCGCCAGGCGATCGACTTCCTCGCCGGCCGCAGCTGCCTGCCGGTCACCGCGACCGCGGCCACCGCGTCCGCCCGCACCAGCACGCCCGCGCCGACGACCGACCTCCCCACGCGCGCGCTGCTGATCCCCGACCACCCCACCACCCCGCAACGCGAAGTCCCCGGCCTCTATTGATCCGCCCGGCGCGACGGGGCCGGGTCACCCCACCCACCCCGTCAATCCCGCTCACCCCGTCCTCCGCGCTCACCCACCCACCCCGTCACCCTGACGAAAGTCAGGGCCCAGAGCCAAACACGCCGAACGTCGTAACCCTGGGTCCTGACGCTCGTCAGGATGACGGCAGGTGGGGAGCATCCCCCGCCAGCATCCCGCGCACCCCAGCCGCGACCGCGAGCCCATCCTCCCCCCGTTCGCGCATGGCCGCGAGCGAGGGCGCGCCGGTGCGCTTGGCGAGCCGCGCGCCATCCGCCCCCAGCATCAGCGGATGATGATGATAACGCGGCGTCGGCAACCCCAGCAGCGCCTGCAACAGCCGGTGCACGTCGGTCGCCGCGAACAGGTCGTCGCCGCGCACCACGTCGGTGACGCCCTGCGCCGCATCGTCGAGCGTCACCGCGATATGATAGCTGGCGGGCGCATCCTTGCGCGCGAGCACCACGTCAGCCTGCGCCGCCGGATCGGCCCGCACCCTCCCCGCCCGCGCATCCACCCATTCGAGCGGTCCCGTCACGCTGAGCGCCGCTACCATGTCGAGCCGCCAGCAATGCGCCTCCCCCATCCGCGCCGCGACCTCCGCGGGCGCCAGCCGCCGGCACGTCCCCGGATAGACCGCGGCGTCTCCGGCATGCGGCGCCGACAGGCTCGCCGCGATCTCCGCGCGCGTGCAGAAACACGGATAGAGCAGCCCGCGCGCGTTCAATCCGTCGAGCGCCGCCTGATAGGATGCGAGCCGCGCCGACTGGTACGACAGATCGTCCCAGTCCAGCCCCAGCCAGCGCAGATCCTCCACGATTCCCGCGACATGCTCGGGCCGGCTGCGGCCCATGTCGATATCCTCGATCCGCAGCAGGAACCGCCCGCCGCGCGCGCGTGCGAAATCATGCGCGCGGATCGCCGACAGCGCATGGCCAAGGTGCAGCCGCCCGGTCGGACTGGGCGCGAACCGCGTCGTGACGAATTCCGCGCTGTTCACTGGACTTGACCCCATGTCCCGCGCCGTGCTGTCATGACCCTGTCATGCCGGTGCGCGAAAGCGCGTCCGGGACTTTTGTGGGAGGAGCCGTGTTTCACCCCGACCTGATACGCCACCCGGATGGATGTCCGGCGCTCGTGCTCAACGCCGATTATACGCCGCTCTCCTATTATCCGCTCAGCGTCTGGCCCTGGCAGACCGCCGTGAAGGCCGTCTTCCTCGATCGCGTCGATATCGTCGCCAATTACGAACGCGAGGTGCGCAGCGCCAGCTTCGCGCTGAAGCTCCCCTCGGTGATCGCGCTCAAGCAATTTGTCAAACCGTCGCAATTTCCCGCCTTCACCCGTTTCAACCTGTTCCTGCGCGACAAGTTCACCTGCCAATATTGCGGCAAGCTGCGCGATCTCACCTTCGACCATGTCATTCCCCGCGCGCAAGGCGGGCGGACCACCTGGGAAAATGTCGTCACCGCCTGTGCGCCGTGCAACCTCAAAAAGGGCGGGCGCACCCCGCGCCAGGCCGCGATGCCGCTCCATCTCGAGCCGATCCGCCCGACCAACTGGCATCTGCACGAACATGGCCGCAGCTTCCCGCCGAATTATTTGCACGAAACCTGGCATGATTGGCTCTACTGGGACATTGAACTCGAAGCGTGACCGTCCGGCCGCGCAGCATTGTGCGGGAGACGGGTCGATGCGGGTGATGATGGGTGTGATCGCGGCGGGACTGATCGTCGCGGGGTGCGGCGACAATGACGCGCAGCGCGCAGAGGCGGATGCCGGCGCGGTCGGCTTCGTCCCCCCCTCGGTCACCTCGCGGCTCGATTTTGGCGCGAGCATGGAACGCCGCTTCCGCACGCTCGACCGCAACGCCGATGATCGCATCACCAAGGACGAGCTGCCCTCCCCCAATGCACGGATCAAGGCGTTCGACCGCAACAAGGACGGCGTGATCACCGAAGTCGAGTGGAGCGAAGGCACGCTGCGATGGTTCGACCGGATGGACCTGAACCACGACGGCACCGTCACCTCCGAAGAGCGCGCCGAAGCCCGCAAGCGCGAGGGGCGGTGATCGCCTGTAACTTTATGTCCTGATCGCACAGCTTCAGACGCGGATTTCATCGCCGATTGCGGGTTCGGCGGTTGACCTGATCCCTGTCGCAGCGCAGCAAGGCGCATGGCCAGTCTTCCCGCAATCGCGAACAATTCCGACATCCGTTTCCTCGGCACGCTGCTCGGCGACGTCATCCGCAGCTATGGCGGGCCGCGTCTGTTCGAGGCGACCGAGACGATCCGCAAGGCCTCGGTCGAGCGTCACCGCGGCCTCGCCGAGGGCCGGACCGACGATCATGCCGCGGTCGATCTCAGCCTCGAAAAGCTCAGCCTCGACGAGACGCTCGATTTCGTCCGCGGCTTCATGCTGTTCTCGATGCTCGCCAATCTGGCCGAGGACCGGCAGGGGATCGCGGCCGAACACGGCGCCGACCTCGCCTCCGCGATCGCGCAGCTCGAAGCCGAGGGGATCGACCGGACGCAGGTCCGCGCGCTGCTCGACCATGCGCTGATCGTCCCCGTGCTCACCGCGCACCCGACCGAGGTGCGGCGCAAGAGCATGATCGACCACCGCAACCGCATCGCCGAGCTGCTCGCGCTGCGCGATGCGGGTCGCGACACCACCCCCGATGGCGACCGGGTCGACGACGCGATCCTGCGCCAGATCGCATTGCTGTGGCAGACGCGCGTGCTGCGCCGCGACCGGCTCTACGTCACCGACGAGGTCGATACCGCGCTCAGCTATCTGCGTGACGTCTTCCTCCCCGCCTTGCCCGCGCTCTATCAGCGCTGGGACCGCGCGCTCGGCGAACGCACGCCGAGCTTCCTCAAGCCCGGCAGCTGGATCGGTGGCGACCGCGACGGCAACCCCTATGTCACCGCCGATTCGCTCAAGACCGCGCTCGCCCGCGCGAGCGAGGCGGTGCTCGGCTATTATTGCCAGGCGGTCCACGCGCTCGGCGCCGAACTCTCGATCTCGACCGAGCACGCCGTCGCCGACCCCGCGGTCGAGGCGCTGGCTGCGGCAAGCGGCGACGACGCCACCAGCCGCGCCGACGAACCCTATCGCCGCGCCTTGTCGGGGATCTATGCACGCCTCGCCGCGACGCAGCAGAAACTGACCGGCAAGACCGCGCCGCGCCCCGGCCGCCTCACCGGCGCGCCCTATGCCAGCCCCGCCGATCTGCGCGCCGATCTCGTCACGCTCGCGCACGGGCTCGGCACCGCGCTCAAGACCGGCGGCGCGCTTGGCCGGCTGATCCGCGCGGTCGAGACGTTCGGCTTCCACCTCGCCACGCTCGACCTGCGCCAGAACAGCGCGGTCCACGAACGCGTCGTCGCCGAACTGCTCAAGGTGTCGGGCGTCGAGGCGGACTATCTCGCGCTCGACGAGGACGCGCGCGTCGCGCTGCTCCGCCGCGAACTTGCCAATGCGCGCCCGCTCACCACCCGCTTTGCCGCCTATAGCGACGAGACCGCGGGCGAGCTCGCGATTCTCCAGGCCGCCGCCGACGCGCATGCCGCCTACGGCCCCGCCTGCATCACCAACTACATCGTCTCGATGGCGCAGTCGGTCAGCGACCTGCTCGAGGTGAATCTGCTGCTGAAGGAGGTCGGGCTCTACCGCCCCGGCGACACGCCCAGCGCCGCGATCATGGCGGTGCCGCTGTTCGAGACGATCGGCGATCTCGAGGCCGCGCCCGCGGTCATGACCGCCTGGTTCGCGTTGCCCGAGATCGCGACGATCGCCAAGGCGCGCGGTCATCAGGAGGTGATGATCGGCTATTCGGACAGCAACAAGGATGGCGGCTACCTCACCTCCACCTGGCAATTGTCGAAGGCGTCGACCGCGCTCAGGCCCGTGTTCGAGCAGGCGGGCGTCGGCATGCAGCTGTTCCACGGCCGCGGCGGCGCGGTCGGGCGCGGCGGCGGCTCGGCCTTTGCGGCGATCCGCGCACAGCCCGGCGGCACCGTGCAGGGCCGCATCCGCATCACCGAACAGGGCGAGGTGATCGCCGCCAAATACGGCACGCGCGACGCCGCGATGACCAATCTCGAGGCGATCGCCTCGGCCACGTTGCTCGCCAGCCTCGAACCCGAACGCCTGTCGAACGCCGACACCACACGCTTCTGTGCCGCGATGGACTGGCTCAGCGACACCGCGTTCCACAGCTATCGTGACCTCGTCTACGGCACGGTCGGCGGCGACGAGCGCGGCTTCCGGACGTTTTTCCGCCAGATGACGCCGATCGCCGAGATCGCCGGGCTCAAGATCGGCAGCCGTCCCGCCAGCCGCACCAAGTCCGACCGGATCGAGGATCTGCGCGCCATCCCTTGGGTGTTCAGCTGGGCGCAGGCGCGCGTCATGCTTCCCGGCTGGTACGGCGTCGGCCAGGCGCTCGCCGGGTTCGAGGACAAGGCGCTGCTGCGCGACATGGCGCAGGGCTGGCCGCTGTTTGCCTCCGCGCTCGCCAATCTGGAGATGGTGCTGGCTAAGTCGGACATGGCGATCGCCGCACGCTATGCGGGGCTGGTCGAGGATCCGGCGCTGCGCGACACCGTCTTCGGCCGGATCCGCGACGGCTGGCAGCAGACACATGACGGGCTGCTCGACGCGACCGGCCAGTCGCGCCTGCTCGAAAAACACCCCGCGCTCGAGGCGTCGATCCGCCTCCGCCTGCCCTATATCGAGCCGCTCAACCTGCTCCAGATCGAACTCATCAAACGCCGCCGTGCCGGCGAAGAGGATGCGCGCATCGGCGAAGGCATCCTCCTCTCGATCAACGCGATCGCGACGGGTCTGAGGAACTCAGGCTAACCTCCCTCTCCCCTCGGGGGAGAGGGAAGGGGCCCGCGGCCCTTGCCGCGGGAAGGGTGAGGGCCAGTGAGGCCAAGACCCTCACCCCAAACCCCCCACCCAGAACCCTCAGCCCGCCGCACCAAAAAACGGCGCCGCAATCTCCGGCCGCACGCGCAGCAACCGCCCGCTCGCCCGGTCGAGCAGCGCCCAGGTCGTCACCGCCTCCAGCTTCACGCGCCCGTCATCGCCGACGAACCGCACATGCCGGTCGAACCGCGCGCCCTTCGGCCCGCCCTCGACCCAGGTCTCGCCGGTCACGGTCTCGCCCGCGACCACGCTACCGCGATAGTCGATCTCGTGCCGCGTCACGACCCAGACATAGGCGGCCTTGTGCTCGGCGGGCGCGACCGCCTCCCAATGCGCGGTCGCGATCCGCTGAATCCACTGGACCCAGACCGCATTGTTGACGTGCCCCAGCTCGTCGATATCCGCCTCGGCCGCGGTGATCGTCATCGTGAAGGTCATGCGCTGCGCTCCCGCCATTTCCGCCACGCGAACCAGCCGCCGCCGACCGCCAACAGCGCCGCCGCGCCGAACAGGATCAGCCGCCCGGTGCCGATCCGCCCCAGCATCTCCTCGATGACGTGGCCGAACGCATAGCCGATCGCGCTGAACGCACAGCCCCACACGATCGCCGCGGCGAGGTTCGCCGCCAGGAACAGGCGCTGCGAAATCCGGCTCGTCCCGATCGCGATCGGGCTGACGGTGCGGATCCCGTAGACGAAGCGATAGGCGAAGATGAACCGCCGCGGATAGCGTTCGAGCAGGTCAATCGCGCGCGCATAGGCCGAGCGCCGCCGGATCGCCGCAACGGGGCGCGATTCGCGGAAATACCGCCCGCCCGCAAAGAACAGCTGGTCCGCAACGAACGACCCGACCACCGCCGCCGCCATCGCACCCGCCAGCGACACCAGCCCCTGATGCGCGAGCACCCCGCCCGTCACGACCGCCGCCTCCCCCTCGACCCCCGCGCCCAGAAAGATCGCCACGACGCCATAGCGCGCCACCAACGCCTCGATCGTCACGCGGCAGGCAGTCCTTGTTCACGCGAAGGCGCGAAGGCGCAAAGATAGGTGGTTCGCGCAGAGGCGCAGAGGACGCTGAGAATGGTGTGCATCTTCTCTCTGCGTCCTCCGCGTCTCCGCGCGAAAACTCTAAATCTTCGCGCCTTCGCGCCTTCGCGCGAACCAAGAATCATCCCGCGACGCCCAACTGCCACAGCACGAACGCATGCTCCTCCGCCGCCTCGCGCAGCGACTCGAACCGGCCCGACTTGCCGCCATGCCCCGCGCCCATGTTGGTCTTGAGCAACAGCACATTGTCGTCGGTCTTCATCAGCCGCAGCTTGGCCGCCCATTTCGCCGGCTCCCAATAGGTCACGCGCGGATCGTTCAGCCCTCCGCTGATGAACATCGGCGGATAGGCCTGCGCCTTGACGTTGTCGTACGGCGAATAGGAGCGGATCAGCGCGAACGCCGCCGGATCCTCGATCGGATTGCCCCATTCGGGCCATTCCCCCGGCGTCAGCGGCAGCTCGGCATCGAGCATCGTATTGAGCACGTCGACGAACGGCACGTCGGCGATCACCGGGCCCCAGAGCTCGGGGTCGGAATTGACCACCGCCCCCATCAGCTCGCCACCCGCCGACCGCCCCGCGATCGCGATCCGCCCCGCCGACGTCCACTTCGCGTCGACCAGCGCCTTGGCCACATCGACGAAATCGTTGAACGTGTTCTCGCGCTTCTCCAGCTTGCCGTCGAGATACCATTGCTGGCCAAGGTCATCGCCGCCGCGGATATGCGCGATCGCATAGGCGAAGCCGCGATCGAGCAGACTCATCCGCCCGGTCGAGAAGCCCGGCGGGATCGCATAGCCGTAAGCGCCATAGGCATAGAGGAACACAGGCGCCGACCCGTCGCGCACGAACCCGGCCGGATAGACGATCGACACCGGGATCTCGGTGCCGTCGCGTGCGGTGATCTTCAGCCGCTCGGTCGCGTATTTCGCCGCGTCGTAACCGCTCGGAATCTCCTGCACCTTGAGCATCGTCCGCTCACCGGTATCGACGTCATAATCATACACCGTCCCGGGCGTGACCATCGACTCATAGCCGAGCCGCAGCACGGTCATGTCATATTCGGGATTATCGCCGAGCCCGGCGACATAGCTCGCCTCGGGAAACTCGATCCGCTTCCCCTCGGTCGGCGTCTCGTACCGGTGGATCGCGATCTGATCGAGCCCGTCCTCGCGCCCGTCGACCACGAAGAAGTCCTGATAGCACTCCACCCCGGTCATGTAGAAGGTCGGGCTGGCCGGGATCAGCTCGGTCCACGCGCCCGGCTCCTCGACCAGCGCGGTGCACAGGCGGAAGTTGGGATCGACGTCGTTGGTGTGGATGAACAGCGTCCCGTCATGCTCGTCGACGTCATATTCGCGGCCAACCTTCCGCGCGGACACAAGGATCGGTACCGCCAGCGGCTCGTGCGCGGGCAGCAGGTAGATCTCGCTCGTCACATGGTCGCTCGTCGCGATCACGATCCACTTGCGCGAACTCGTCTCGCCGACGCCGACGCGGAAGCCCTCGTCCTCCTCGTGGAACAGCACGACGTCGTCCGCGATCGGCGTCCCCAGCCGGTGGAACCGCGCGTTGTCGGTCCGCCACTGCTCGTTCGCCAGACCGTAGAGGAAGCCTGCATCGTCCGCGGTCCACACGATCTCGCTCAGCATGCCCGGAATCACGTCGGGCAGATGCTCGCCGGTGTTCAGGTCCTTGACCCGGACCTCGAACCGCTCGCTGCCATTGTCGTCGATCGCATAGGCGAGATAGCGCCCGTCATTGCTGACCGAGAACGCGCCGAGCCGGAAATATTCATGCCCCTCGGCCAGCGCGGGCTCGTCAAGCAGCAGCTCGTCGTCACCGCCCGCGACGGGCTTGCGCCACCATTTCTTGTACTGGCCGCCGGTCTCGTAGGCGGTCCAGTAAAGCCAGTCGCCGTCCTTTTGCGGGACCGAGGATTCGTCCTCCTTGATGCGTGCCTTCATCTCTTCGTACAAAGTGTCGGTCAGCGCCTTGTGCGGCGCCATCTGCGCCTCGAAATAGGCGTTCTCGGCGGCGAGATACGCCAGCACGTCCGCGTCATCGACCTCGGGATAGTTGGGATCCTTCAGCCACGCATAGGGATCCTCGATCGTCACGCCATGCGCGGTGAAGCTGTGCGGCCGCTGCTCGGCACGCGGCGGCACGGATGGGGTCTCGGGCGAAGAGATGGCAGGGGAATTCATGGTCATCCCCCCTGTTACCGCCCCCACGACCGGAAGCCAACGCACCACGCCCGCGCCCCGGTTATCCTTCCCCCCGTCATCCTGACGAAAGTCAGGACCCAGAGCCACAAGCGCCGAGGCCAATAACCTTGGGTCCTGACTTTCGTCAGGATGACGAACGGGGGGGGTGGCGGGGTGACGGCCCGACACCCCCGCAAGCAAACCCCGCTGTCCTACACGCCGCGTTTCTGTCACAACACGCGCCATGCCCTGTCCCGGCCCCAATTGCCCGCACACGCCCCGCCCGCGCGGCACCCGACCGGCACGCTGGACCTGACAACGCCGCATTTTTTGCTGCCAGCGTCTCAACATTCACAACATTCAGATCGACGAAAGCCCCGATGACCCGATCCAGCCCGACCCGACTCACCGCCCTGCGCGCCCATCTCGCCGCCGCCGGCCTCGACGGCTTCGTCGTGCCGCTGACCGACGAGCATATGAGCGAATATGTCGGCGGCTATGCGCAGCGGCTCGGCTGGCTGACCGGGTTCCAGGGCTCGGCGGGCAGCGCCGCGGTCCTTGCCGACCGCGCCGCGATCTTCACCGATGGCCGCTACACGCTCCAGGTCCGCGAACAGGTCGATGGCGATCACTGGGAATACGCCCCCGTGCCGCAGACCAGTGTCGCCGCCTGGCTCGGCACCCACGTCGCCGAGGGCGCGCGGATCGGCTATGACGCGTGGCTGCACACCAGCGCCTGGGTCGCCGAAGCCAGCGCAGTGCTCGCCGATCGCGGGGCTGAGCTCGTCGCGGTCGACGCCAACCCGATCGACGCGATCTGGACCGACCGCCCCGCGCCCTCGCCTGCGAAGATCACCATCCAGCCAGACGCGTTCGCCGGCGCCTCGTCCGCCGAAAAGCGCGCGCGGATCGCCGACTGGCTCGCCGAACAGCGCGCCGACGCGGTCGTGCTCTCCGCGCTCGATTCGATCGCCTGGACGCTCAACATCCGCGGCGACGACGTCAGCCACACCCCCGTCGCGCTCAGCTATGCGATCGTCGGCGCCGACGGCACCACCGACCTGTTCGTCGCACCCGAAAAGCTCGACGACACCGTCCGCCAGCATCTCGGCAACGCGGTCCGCGTCCATGACCGCACCGCGTTCCAGCCCGCGCTGCGCAACTATGCGGGCAAGCGCGTCGCCGCCGACCCCGAACGCGCCGTCGCCGCGATTTCCGACGCACTGATCGCGGGCGGGGCCAAGGTGCTCGCGCTGCGCGATCCCGTCGTGCTCGCCAAGGCGCTCAAGAACCCGGTCGAGATCGCCGGCCACCGCGCCGCCTCGGTCCGCGACGGCGCCGCGCTCGCGCGCTTCCTGCGCTGGGTCGAGACCGACTGCGCCGACGGCAGCGAGACCGAATTGTCCGCCACCGCGAAGCTGCTCGCCTTCCGCGAGGCGACCGGGCTGCTGAAGGACACGTCGTTCGACACGATCTCCGCGACCGGCGCGCACGGCGCCAGCCCGCACTACCACTGCACCGAAGAGTCGAACGTCCCCCTCGAGCCCGGCCAGCTCTATCTGGTCGATTCGGGCGGGCAATATGCCGACGGCACCACCGACGTGACGCGCGTCATGCCGATCGGCGCGCTGGCACCCGAACAGGGCAAGGAGCTCCGCGACCGCTTCACCCGCGTGCTCAAGGGCCATATCGCGATCGCGACCGCGGTCTTCCCCGACGGCACGCTCGGCGGCCAGATCGACGCGTTCGCCCGCCGTCCGCTCTGGGAGGCGGGGCTCGATTTCGCGCACGGCACCGGTCACGGTATCGGCGCCTATCTGGCGGTGCACGAGGGGCCACAGCGGATCGCCTCGCCCAACTACCCCGGCGGCGCGGCGATGGAGCCGCTGCGTGCCGGCATGATGCTCTCGAACGAGCCCGGCTATTACAAGGCGGGCGAATACGGCATCCGGATCGAGAATCTGCTGCTGATCGAACCGCGCACGATTCCCGGCGCGGACCGCGCGATGCTCGGTTTCGAGACGCTGACCTTCTGCCCGATCGAGCGCACGCTGATCGAGCCGTCGCTGCTCACCCACCCCGAACTCGCGTGGCTGAACGCCTATCACGCGCAGGTGCTGGACACGCTCTCGCCCGAAATGACCGGCGACGACCTCGCCTGGCTTCAGGCAAAATGCGCGCCGATCGGCTGACCGCCTCAGTCCACAGGCGGCTCATCCGTAGGGGGAGCCGCGGCGGGCTCGGCCGCCGCGGCACGCGCCTGCGCCTTGCGACGGCGCAGATTCTCGCGCAGCGCGGCGGCCATGCGGGCCGCTTTTTCCGCCGCCTTTTCATCGTTCGATTGCATAATAACGCTCTACATCGTCGCGCGACGCCTTGACAATCGTCCCGCCCTCGTCTCTTAGCCCCACTCCGCCGACAGCGATGTCGACGAGTGCTGCCGTAGCTCAGTGGTAGAGCGCATCCTTGGTAAGGCTGAGGTCGTGAGTTCAATCCTCACCGGCAGCACCAGCTTTTTTCATCCGACCGCCGCGTGGACCCGACGTCCCGCCGGCCCTGCGATAGGGGCCCAAGGTCGGTCACCCCATCCTGACCAAAGTCTGTCGGCAATGGCCGCCATGGCAGCGACGCCTTGCCGTGACGCCGTCCTGTGCCTAAACCGCTCTCATAATACCAATGAAATACCGGAGAGCTGTTATGACGCGATGCATGGCCATGACGGGGACGTACGCGGCCCTGATCGCGACGGGCTTGGCGACCACGGTCTCCGCGCAGGGTGCCGCGCAGCCGGTGACGATGCCCGCCATTTTCCCCGCGCCGACGTCGGTCGCGCTTCAGGCCGGCACGATAACGCTCGGCCGATCGGTGGTGCTCGTCGCCCCCGCCGGCACCGACGGTGACAGCGTCGCGCTGGTCCGCGAGATCCTGCGCGCCGCCGGAGTCACGACGATCACGACCGCACGGCGGCTGCCCGCCGCCCCCGATCGCCCGCACATCCTGCTCGGCACCGGCGATACCGCGATCGTCCGCGACGCGCTGGCCCGCGCCGGTACCGTCCGCGACACGCATCCCGAAGGCTATACGATCGCCACGCTCGCGGCGGGCAACAGCGGCATCATCACGCTGGCGGGCCACGACGCGGACGGACTATTCCATGCCGTCCAGACGTTCCGACAGCTCGCGGCACGCGCGGTCCTTCCCGCGCTGGTGATCCACGATCATCCCGCGATGCCGATGCGCGGCACGATCGAGGGCTTTTACGGCAAGCCCTGGACGATGGCGGACCGGACGAAGCATCTCGACTTCCTCGCCACCGTCAAGGCGAACACCTATGTCTACAGCCCCAAGGACGATCCCTATGCGCGCGATCGCTGGCGCGAGGCCTATCCCGCGGCGACTTTGTCCGCGCTCGGCACGCTGGTCGCGACCGCACGGCGCAATCATGTCGATTTCGTCTATGCGGTCTCGCCGGGCCCATCTGTGTGCTTCTCCGACCCCGCCGATGCTCAGGCGCTCGAACGCAAGTTCGCCGCGCTGCGATCGATCGGCGTCCACAGCTTCTACGTCGCGCTCGACGACATCGAATATACCAAATGGAACTGCGAGCGGGACAAGGCCAGTTTCGGACCATCAGGCGCCGAAGCCGCCGGCATCGCGCAATCGCGCCTGCTGAACGCGGTTCAGGCGGATCTGCTCGCGAAGGATCCGTCGTCGCGCCCGCTGATCATGGTCCCGACCGAATATTACGACGCGAAGGAAACCCCGTACAAGGCGGCGCTGCGCAAATATCTCGATCCCCGCGTCGTGGTGCAGTGGACCGGCACCGATGTCGTCCCCCCCGCGATCTCGATCGCCGATGCGAAGACCGCGACCAAGGCCTTCGGGCGCAAGACGCTGCTGTGGGACAATTATCCGGTCAACGACTATGCGCAGACCACCGGGCGGCTGCTGCTCGCGCCCTATGCGCGGCGCGAGGCGGGGCTGGCGGGCGAACTGACGGGGATCCTGTCGAACCCGATGAACCAGGAGGCGCCAAGCCGCGTCGCGGTGACCGGCGTTGCTGCGTTCGGCTGGAACGACAAGGACTATGACGCGGACCGCACGTGGCAGTTCGCCGCCCGCGAGCTGGCGGGCGGCGATGCGCGCGCGACCGCGGCGCTGCTGAGCTTCTTCGACACGCAGCATCTGGCCCCGACCTTCGGCAGCCAGCCCTGGCAGCCCCAGGCGCCCAGGCTCAAGGCCCAGCTCGACGCCGTGCGCCTCGCGCTGGCGGAGGGCGATGCGGCCGCCCGCGGTCTCGCGCTCGCGGATCTGGCCAGGGCGGCCGACGCCCTCGCGGCGGCGCCCGACACGATCCGCTCGGGCACGATCGATCCGGGCTTTGCGGACCAGGCTCGGCCCTGGCTCGATGCGATGCAGATCTGGGGTCGCGCGTTGCAGATGACCGCCGCCGGACTTGACGCCGCGAACCACGACGGCACGGCCGCCCCCGGCTATTTCACCGAAGCGCGCCGTCTCGCCGCACAGGCTGCGGCCGTCCAGACCATCCCCGGTGCGACGCGGTTCGACGGTGCGATCCGGGTCGCCGACGGCGTGCTCGACCGGTTCGTCGCGGATGCCCCGACGCTGATCGCCGCCGCATCCGCCCCAGCCGTTTCGGCCTCCGCCGAAGCCGTGCGGTAGCGTCGGCGGCGCCGCGCGTCGCGCGTCAGTGCGCGATCGCGTGGAGCGCCGACGCCTCGGTCGCGGGCAGCTGGTCGATGCCGCTGGCGGGCACCTGGAACAGGCCGCGCGCGTCAGCGCGGCTCCCCGCCGCGTTGCTCGCGCTCCATTTGGCGAGCCACGGCGACAGCAACAGCCCCAGCGTCACTGGCGCCAGCCACAGCGCGGTGATCGGAACGGCGGGCGAGATCAGGAGCAGGGCGACCCCCGCCGCCAGATGCCAGCGATAGCGCGGCACGACATCCGCGATCGACAGCCCGTCGCGATCCCTGTTCTGCGGGCTCCAGCCCGAGGGCTGGCCGCGGAAGATGCTGATCAGGTCCATCGTCTGCGTCAGCATGATGACCGGCGCGGACAGCATCGACAGCGGGATCTCGGCAATGGCTGACGCGATGATCGCCCGCGCCCCCCCGAACGCCGCGCGCCGGCTCCGGTCGGACACCGCCCAGATGATCCCGAGCAATTTGGGGCCGAACAGCAGGATGACCGTCAGCGCCAGCACGCGCGCCGAGGTCGTCGCCTCGACCAGCTTGCTTTCGCCGGCAAAGGCCTGCGCGATGGTCGTCAGGATCAGGACCAGCCAGGCGGGCGACGTCATGTACGCCGACGCCCCGATCGCGAGCTGCAGCCGGTTGACCGGATGGAACCCGTCCGACCCGAGCAGCTTCAGATGCTGGATATTGCCCTGCGCCCAGCGCCGGTCGCGCACCGCCATGTCGATCAGCGTCGGGGGAAACTCCTCATAGCTGTCGTCGATCATGATCAGGTGGACCGCCCAGCCGCGCCGCCGCAGCAAGGCGGCCTCGACCATGTCGTGGCTCATGATCGCGCCGCCGAACGGCGGGCCGCCAGGCAGCACGGGCAGGCCGCAGCTTTCGGCAAAGGCCCGGGTGCGGATGATCGCATTATGCCCCCAGAAGCTCGCCTCCGACCCCGACCACCAGACCAGACCGGCGGTCGAGATCGGGCCGTAGAGCCGGCTGTTGAACTGCATCCAGCGCTGGAACAGCGTGGTCGCGCCGCGGATCGTCGGCACCGTCTGCAACAGGCCGACCGAGGGGCGGCGCTCCATCACCTGCGCCATGCCGATCATCGCGTCGCCGCTCATCAGGCTGTCCGCGTCGAGCACCAGCATGTGATCATAGCCGCCGCCGAAGCGCCGGACCCAGTCGGCGACATTGCCCGGCTTGCGCGCGACATTGTCGGTCCGGCGGCGATAATAGAGCGGGACGCGCGATCCAGGTGCGAGCACCTCCCAGGCCGCGACCTCCTGTGCGCCCGACTCTTCGCCCGAATCGCTCAGCACGAAGAAGGCGAAGCTCCCCGCCTCGCCCGCAGCCTCGATCGCGTGTATCATCCGCGCGATCCGGCCAAATACCGCGTCGACATCCTCGTTATGGACCGGGATCAGCACCGCGGTCTGCCCGGTCAGCGGCTGGCGGTTCTGCGGCACCGGCACGAAGCCGGGATGCATCCGCGTCATCAGCAGGACGAACCCGATCAGCGCGTTGAGAAACCCGAACGCGATCCACGCGAAGAGCGGGAAGAACAGCACGAGCAGCGCGACGTCCCACAGATCGATGCCGTCGCCGAGCAGCGAATCCTGGACCGCCGCGGAGGCGGTGGTGGCGAGCAGCATCGTCAGCAGGAACAGGAGCAGTCGCCGCGACGACATGCCCTCGGGCGAGGTCAGCGTGTCCGAGCCGTTCGACGGTCCGGCCAGCGGGTCGGGCGTCGGCCCGCCGCCGGTGCCGCGCGCCCGGAAATTCTGCAGCGGCATGTCGATCGGGACGTCGGCGGGCAATCGTGCCGGAAGTGCGGGATGACCGGGGCGGCCCGGGCTGTCCACGGTCATGGCTCAACCCACCTGCGTCAGCACGGTTTCGCTGAGCGACTGCCCGCCGCGCTTCAGGAACAGCCGGACATCGGCCAGGACGCCGCGTTCGGGGGCGACATCGAGCGTGACGCGCCAGCGGTTCGGCTGGCCGACGACCGGATAGGCGGCGCTAGCGAGGACCCGGCCACGGCTGACATCGGCCTGCACCGTCACCCCGCTCGACCGGTCGAGACCGGCGAGCGTCGCACCGACGAAATCGACGACGACCTTCCGCGCGCCCGGCGTCGGCTCGGCGCCCGGCCGGCCGGCCGAGCCACGCCAGTTCTCGACCGCATGCGCGGCCTGCGCGACCGACGGATCGCGCGACGACCAGGTCAGGCGATAGTCGAACTGCATCGTCTTGCCAGCGGTCGCCGGCGCGGCGGGCACCCAGAAGGCGGCGATATTGTCGACCGTCTCGCTCGCGGTCGGGAAGGCGTACAGCGTCACCGCGCCCTTGCCCCAATCGCCCTTCGGCTCGATCCACAGGTTCGCGCGGCGATCGTAGAAGGCGCCGTCGTCCTGGTAATGATCGAACGCCCGGTCACGCTGGATCAGGCCGAAACCGCGCGGATTGTCATCCTGGAAGCTGTCGAGCGTGGGGGTCGCGGGATTGGCGAGCGGACGCCAGATCCGCTCGCCGGCACCGGTCGCCATCGCCAGCCCGTCCGAATCATGGATTTCGGGGCGCCAGTCGATCGCCGCGGCGCGATTGCCCTCGCCATACCAGAACATGCTCGTCGCCGGCGCGATGCCGAGCCGCGCGACGTCCTTGCGCAGCGTGATCGTCGACGAGACATCCTGGACGACGCCGCCATCGGTCCCGTCGGTGTACCGGCACACGAAGCGGTACGCACCGGTCACGCTGGGCCCGTCGAGAAGGGCATAGACGGTATAGCTCTGCGCGCCCGTCGCCTCGATCCAGAAGGCGGTGAAGGCGGGAAATTCCTCCTTGCCGTCGATCCCCGTGTCGATCGCGATACCGCGCGCGGACAGGCCATATTGATCCTGAGAACCGGCGGTGCGGAAGTAAGAGGCGCCGATGAACGCCATCCAGTCGCTCTTGCCGTCGCTCGACACCGCGCGGAAGCCGGCGATGCCGAGGGCGGCGTGATGCCCGGATTCGGTCTTGAAGAGATCCGCGGCGAAGTCGACCGCGCGCGCCTGCCCGCGTTCGACGACATGGATCGCGACAGGGGTCGGCGCATAACGGCCGAGCGGGAACAAGCGGATGCCGCCCGCCAGCGTCCGTTCGGGCTTGTAGCTGATCGACCCTACCGCATCATAATCGATCGCCTCCGCCGCCGCGACCTTGGCCGGTGCGCGGTAGGGCGCGCGCGCCAGCGCCGCGGCGCGCTGCTGCAGAGCCTCCCAGGAAAACGACTCGGGCTTGCCCAGCGCGGGGGCGGACGACGCCGCGGCGCCGCGCTTGCGGGGGGTGCCCGCCCCCGTCTGTGCCAGTGCCGCCGCCGGCCACAGGCCCGTGGCCGCAAGGGCCATCATGATGTCGCGTCGTGTCGTTTCGGTCATGGACCGCTTATCCGACTTCGCGCGCCGCAGTGCAACAATCGGTAATGCCCCGCACCGCCGCCCGCCCGCCAAACGGGGCCGCCTGCCCCGTCGTCAGGACACCGTGTCGTGTCTCAGAGCGCGTGGAGCGCCGCGAGGATCATGCGCCCGGTGACTTCTGCGGTCTCGGTCTCGGACAGCCGCGGACAGGACAGTGTCCGATGCCCCAGCCCGAACATGCACGCCAGCACCAGCTCCTCCGCGCCGTCGAGCGCATCCGCCGACAACGCGGGATTGGCGACGCAGGCGAGATCGCGCACCACCGCGCGAAACCCCGCGCACAGCGAACCGATCGTGTCCGCGACCTCGCCGTTGCGATGCGCTTCCGCCATAATATCAAACGACAACGCCTCATCCCCCTTGGCGAGCGACCGCCGCGCGAGCTCGACAAATCCGCGCTCGATCGACAGCCGCCCCGTCGACACGTCGTCGGTCAGCTTGCGCAGGTCTGAGAGTTTGGCCTCGGCATCCTCGAGGATCAGCGCCTGGATCAGCGCGTTCTTGCCGGTAAACAGGCGGTAGATCTGGCCGACGCTGACGTCCGCAGCGGCAGCCAGTTCGGCCATCGACGTCTGATGGAATCCCTGCGTCGCATAAAGATGCCGGGCCGCATCAACGATGTGCGAACGCGCCGACTTCTCATGTTGCACTGCACTCAAAATTCCACTCCGGACGACGTTTTAACTTGACCCGGCGTTCGCACGTCCATAGCGGCGGCGCAAGCGGAATGAACGTTCATTCCGGTGAACTCTTCTGCACGGACGTCGGGATGCTCAACATGCAGCGATTGAATCTCAAGGGATCGGTGGCCCTGGCCGCGCTGGCGCTGATGGCGGCGTGCAGCAAGGAAGAGGCCCCCCCGCCCCCGCCGACGCCCACGGTCGGCGTCGTGACGGTCGCGCAGGAGGCGGTGACGCTCACCACCGAGTTGCCGGGGCGGATTGCCGCGGTGGAGACGTCCGAAGTGCGGCCGCAGGTGTCGGGCGTCATCCGCCGTCGCCTGTTCACCGAGGGCGCGATGGTCCGTTCGGGCCAGGTCCTCTACGAGATCGAGGACGCCCCCTATCGCGCCGCGCTCGGCACTGCGCAGGGCCAGCTTGGCGCCGCGCAGTCGCAGATCAATGCGACCCGACTCCAGGCGCAGCGTTACGGCCAGCTCGTCGCGCTGAACGCGGTCAGCAAGCAGGAGGCGGACAACGCCACCGCGTCCGCACAACAGGCGCGTGCCAATGTTGCAGCGCAGCGTGCAGCGGTCGAATCCGCGCGCGTGAACCTCAATTTCACCCGCATCAAGGCGCCGATCTCGGGTCGTATCGGCCGTTCGATCTTCACCGCCGGCGCGCTCGTCCAGACCGGGCAGACCGACGCGCTCGCGACGATCCAGCGGACCGACACCGTCTATGTCGACGTCACCCAGTCGGCGGCGCAGCTGCTCGACCTGAAGGCGGCGATGGCGTCGGGCGGCGTGACGCGCGGCGACGGTACCGCACGCGTCCAGCTGATCCTGCCCAACGGCCAGACCTATCCGATCGAGGGTCGCCTGCAATTCGCGGAAGTGACCGTCGACCCCGCGACGGGCGCGGTCACGCTGCGCGCCAGCTTCCCCAATCCCAACGGGCTGTTGCTGCCGGGCATGTATGTCCGCGCCAAGCTGGTCGAGGGTATCCGCAGCCAGGCGATCATGGCCCCGCAGGAAGGCATCACGCGCGATCCGCGCGGCAAGGCGACCGCGATGGTCGTCACCGCGCAGAACAAGGTCGAGCAGCGCAATGTCGTCACCGACCGCGTGATCGGCGACAAGTGGATCGTCACCAGCGGGCTGAAGCCCGGCGACAAGCTGATCGTCGAGGGGCTGCTCAACCTGCGCCCCGGCACGACCGTCAAGCCCGCCGCTCCGCAGCAGGTCGGCAAGGCCGGTGGCAAGGACGCTGCCGGGAATGCCGCAGCTGGCGGCGCCGCCTCCACGCAGGCCGGGAAGTAACGCCTCATGTCACGCTATTTCATCGATAGACCCATCTTCGCATGGGTCATCGCGATCATCCTGATGCTGGCCGGCGTCCTGGCGATCCGGTCGCTGCCGATCGCGCAGTTCCCCGAGATCGCCGCGCCCAAGGTGACGGTCGCAACGTCCTATCCGGGCGCCGACGCGCAGACGCTCGAGAACACGACGACGCAGATCATCGAGCAGCAGATGAAGGGGATCGACAACCTTCGCTACTTTGCATCGACCAGCGATGGCGCGGGCAATCTCGCGATCACGCTGACCTTCGAACAGGGCACCGACGCGGACATCGCGCAGGTCCAGGTGCAGAACAAGCTGCAACAGGCGACCCCGCTCCTGCCGCAGGAAGTGCAGCAGGCCGGGCTTCGCGTGACCAAGGCGACCGCCAACTTCCTGCTCGTGATCGCCGCCTATTCGCAGGACGGCAGCCATGACCAGGTCGATCTCGGCGATCTGATCGCCTCCAAGCTCCAGGATCCGCTCAGCCGGATCAAGGGCGTCGGCGACACGCAGGTGTTCGGCGCGCAATATTCGATGCGGATCTGGGTCGATCCGTTCAAGATGTCGAACCTCGGCGTCACCGTCACCGACATCACCTCGGCAATCACCGCGCAGAACGCACAGGTTTCCGCCGGTCAGGTCGGCAGCCTTCCCGCGGTCAAGGGCCAGGCGCTCAACGCGACCGTCACCGCGCAGTCGCGTCTGCAGACTCCGGAACAGTTCCGCCAGATCATCATTCGCTCGGCCACCGGCGGCGCCACCGTGCGCCTTGCCGATGTCGCCCGGGTCGAAATGGGCTCGGAAAACTACAGCTTCCAGGCGCGCTACAACGGCAAGCAGGCAGCAGGCTTCGGCGTGAAGCTGGCGCCGGGCGCCAACGCGCTCGACACCGTCACGCTGGTGAAGGCCGAGGTCGAGAAGATCGCCAAGCAGTTCCCGGCCGACGTCAAGATCGCCTATCCGGTCGACAATTCGACGTTCGTCCGGCTGTCGGTCGAACAGGTGGTCCACACGCTGATCGAGGCGATCATCCTCGTCTTCCTCGTGATGTTCCTCTTCCTCCAGAACTTCCGCGCCACGCTCATCCCGACGATCGCGGTGCCGGTCGTGCTGCTCGGCTCGCTCGCCGTGCTTCAGGTCGCGGGCTTCACGATCAACACGCTGACGCTGTTCGGCATGGTGCTGGCGATCGGCCTGCTCGTCGATGACGCGATCGTCGTCGTCGAGAATGTCGAACGCCTGATCCAGGAAGAGGGGCTGAGCCCCAAGGAGGCCGCCAAGAAATCGATGGACGAGATCAGCGGCGCGCTGGTCGGCATCGGCCTCGTGCTGTCCGCGGTGTTCCTGCCGATGGCGTTCTTCAGCGGCTCGACCGGCGTGATCTTCCGCCAGTTCTCGATCACCATCGTCTCGTCGATGGTGCTTTCGGTGCTGGTCGCGCTGATCCTGACGCCCGCACTCTGCGCCACCATCCTGAAGCCGTCCAAGCAGGATCACGGCGACAAGAAGGGCTTTTTCGGCTGGTTCAACCGGACCTTCGATCGCGGCGTCGACAGATATGGCAAGGGCCTGCGCCGCGTCGAAAAGGGCTGGGTACGGACGATGATCGTCTATGCGGTCATCGTCGGCGCGATGCTGTTCGTCTTCCTGCGACTGCCCTCGGGCTTCCTTCCCGAAGAGGATCAGGGCCTGATGTTCGCGCAGGTGTCGATGCCCACGGGCACGACGATGGAAGAGACTGCGCGGACGATGGACAAGCTGCGCGATCACTTCCTGGTCGACGAAAAGGCCAACATTGCGGGCATCTTCACGATCAGTGGCTTCGGCTTTGTCGGCCAGGGTCAGAATGTCGGTCTCGCCTTCATCCAGCTCAAGCCGTGGGAGGATCGCGAAGGCGACGCGAATACCGTCGCCGCGGTCGCCCAGCGCGCGAACCAGGCCCTCGCCGGGATCCGCGCCGGCATGGTGATCGGCTTCGTGCCGCCCGCCGTGCAGGAACTGGGCAACGCCAACGGCTTCGACTTCATGCTGAAGGACAATGCCGGCGTCGGCCACGACAAGCTGCTCGAGGCACGCAACATGCTGCTCGGCATGGCCAGCCAGGACAAGCGCCTGATGCAGGTCCGTCCGAACGGCCTGGAGGATGCGCCACAGCTCAAACTGAACGTCGACCAGGCCCAGGCAGGCGCGCTCGGCCTGAGTCAGGCGGACATCAACACCACCGTCAGCACCGCGTTCGGCGGATCGTACATCAACGACTTCATCGACCGCGGTCGCGTGAAGAAGGTGTTCGTCCAGGCCGATGCGCCGTTCCGCAAGTCGCCCGCAGACCTCGGCAATTTCTATGTCCGCGGCGCGACCAACGCGATGACGCCGATGTCGTCCTTCTCGACCACCGGCTGGACCTACGGTCCCGCACGTCTCGAACGCTATAACGGCGTCGCCTCGTTCGAGATCATGGGGTCGCCCGCACCCGGCGTCAGCAGCGGCACCGCGATCAAGGCGATGGAGGAAATGGCGGCCAAGCTGCCCCCCGGCATCGGCTATGAGTGGACCGGCCTCAGCTATGAGGAACAGCTTTCGGGCGGGCAGTCGACCTATGTCTATGCGCTGTCGCTGCTGATCGTGTTCCTGTGCCTTGCCGCACTGTACGAGAGCTGGTCGATCCCGATCGCCGTGCTCCTCGTCGTACCGCTCGGCGTGCTCGGTGCGGTGCTCGCGGCGATGGTCGCGGGGCTCAACAACGACATCTATCTCCAGGTCGGCCTGATCACGACGATCGGCGTGGCGGCGAAGAACGCGATCCTGATCGTCGAGTTCGCCGAGGAAAAGATGGGTGACGGGATGAATGCGGCGGATGCCGCGGTCGAGGCCGCCAAGCTGCGTCTTCGCCCGATCCTGATGACCTCGTTCGCGTTCATCTTCGGCGTTCTCCCGCTCGCGCTGTCGAGCGGTGCGGGCGCGGGCGGCCAGAACGCAATCGGCTGGGCGGTGGTGGGCGGCATGCTGTCCGCGACTGTGCTCGCGATATTCTTCGTGCCGCTGTTCTTCCTGCTCGTGAAGCGCGTCTTCAAGCAGGACAAGCCCGGCCAGCAGGACGGAGACCGCCACCGTGATGACACCCGTGACGGCGACACCACGACCCACGACCAGCGGCCGCAGGAGGCCTGATCCGATGTTCTCGCGCAAAATCGCTCTGACGTTCGCCGCCGGGCTCACGCTCGCCGGCTGCAACTTGGCCCCGAAATATGTCCGGCCCGAGCTTCCGGTGGCTCCGTCAACGCCGACCGGACCGGCTTATGCGGCGACCGATGCGGCGGGTGCGATCATGCCCGCGGACACCGCATGGGAGGCGTTCTTTACCGACGACCGCCTGCGCCGCGTCATTCGCACCGCGCTCGACAACAACCGCGATGTCCGCATCGCGGTTGCCAATGTCGCGCAGGCGCGGGCGCAATATCGCGTCCAGCGCGCGGACCTGTTCCCGACGCTGGGTGCGACGGGCAGCGCAACCTATCAGAAGTCCCCCTTCGGCGCCGTCGGTGGCGGTACGGGCGGCACGACGGGCGGCGGTACTGGAGGCGGCAACGGCGGCGGCGGCACCGGTGCCGGGGCGGTCGCCGGCGGCGGCCGGTTCGATATCTATTCGGCCAATCTCGGCGTCTCGGCCTGGGAGATCGATCTGTTCGGCCGGGTCCGCAATCTGACCCAGGCGCAGCAGCAGGCCTATTTCGCCGCGGAGGAAAACCGCAACGCCGCGCAGGTGTCGCTGATCGCGGAAACCGCGACAGCCTGGCTGACGATGGCGGCGGACCAGGATCGGCTGAAGATCGCGCAGGACACCGAACGGGCCTTTGGGGAAACGCTCAAGCTGACGCAGGATCGATTCCGCATCGGCATCGCGTCCGAACTCGAAGTGCGCCAGGCGCGGACGACCTATGACCAGGCGCGCTCCGACATCGCCGACGCGACGACGCTCATCGCGCAGGACCAGAACGCACTCAACCTGCTCGCAGGCACCACGCTGAGCGCCGACCTGCTGCCGGCCCGGATGCCGGAGAAGACGCCGACGCTGGAAAACCTGCCCGCCAACCTGTCCTCCGAAGTCCTGCTGCGCCGCCCCGACGTCGCGGCCGCCGAGCATCAGCTGATTGCGGCGAACGCCAATATCGGTGCGGCCCGCGCGGCGTTCTTCCCCAATATCTCGCTGACCGCGTCGCTCGGCACGCTGAGCCTCGGCCTGTCGAACCTGTTCGGCAAGGGCAGCGAATCCTGGTCGGTCGCGCCGTCGATCACGCAGCCGATCTTCGACTTCGGTCGCAACAAGGGCAATCTGGACTACGCCAAGGCCTCGCGCGACGCGATGCTCGCTACCTATGAGAAGAGCGTCCAGACCGGCTTCCGTGAAGTCGCCGATGCGCTCGCGCGCCGCGGTACGATCAACGGCCAGCTCGAAGCGCAGACGTCGCTGCGCGACAATGCGGCGGGCGCGTTCAACCTGTCGCAACTGCGCTTCCGCGCGGGGATCGATCCGTTCCTCAACACGCTCGATTCACAGCGGTCGCTCTACACCGCGCAGCAGAGCCTGCTGGCGACGCGGCTGGTCCGCGATACCAATGCGGTCGAGCTCTATCGCGCGCTCGGCGGCGGGCTGCGCTAACACCGGCCCGTCCCGCCCACCGCGTCATTCCGGGCCAGGCCCGGGTGACGCGGCGGTGCGACGCGCGGTCAGTTTGCCGGTTCGGACAAAGGTGCGAACCGCGCGACCTGCCGGCCGACCAGCCGAAGCTGCTCGAGGACCGCGGGATCGCTCGCCCCGCCCTCGGCATCGAATTTCGTCACCTGTGTGTTGATCGCCGCTGCGAATGGCGTCGGCCAGCCGCGAAGTGCGTGGACGATCGAGCGCAGCGCCGCGATCGTGCTGCCCGTCGCCTGCCAGCCATAGGCGGTCGCGATCAGCCCGACCGGCATGTCCGCCAGATAGGGCCGTTCGGCATCACGTGCGGTTTCCTCGAGCAGGTCGAGCGCATTCTTCACCACGCCTGAGATGCTGCCATGATAGCCCGGGCTGGCGATGATCACCGCCGATGCCGCGCGCACCGCCGCGACAAAGGCACGCTCGTCCTCGGTCCGCTCGGTCGCCTTGGGATCGTAAAGCGGCAGCCGGGCCATGTCCGCGCCGCCGAACATCTGTGTCCGGTATCCGTGTCGCTCGACCGAATCGAGCGCGATCCGCAATGCGCGCTCGGTCGACGACACGCCGCCGATCGTCCCGCCAATGCCGACGACAAGCGGCAGGGAGGGCGATAGAGAGTCGGTAGCTGCCACGGTGTCACCCTGTTCGAACGTCATCATTATGCTCTTCCCCGTTTCGCCCGGTGATGACAACAGGCCAATGCTGTCGCTCAGCGCGCGTACACGTTAAGCGTGCGCATAGGCTTGTCCGAACTGTCATAGAACGATAACACACCAGATGCCCGACCGCTGGAACGATCCGATGCGCCCCGATCCCTTCGACCCCGCCCGATCCGGCTCCGGCATGTCCGGCGAACGCGAGCCCTATGCCTATGAACGCGAACGGTTGATCACCGAGCGCGAACGCCTGCGCGAGAAATATGAGCGCGAGCGACTGGGCGAAGATCCGGACGGCAATTACGATCCCCGCCAGGACGATGGCTACCCCCAGCCCGCAACACCGCGGCGCAGGCGGGGCGGGATCGGCCGGTGGATCGTGCGCGGCACCGGTATCGGCATCATCCTGCTGGTGATCGCGATCATCTGGCTGGCGATCACCGCGCCCCTGTCGAAATCACTGCAGCCGCCGACCCCGCCCTCGATCACGCTGACCGCCGATGACGGCACGCCGATCGCACGGCGCGGCGCGATCATCGGCAAACCGGTCGACGCGGCGACGCTGCCGCCGCACGTGCGCGAGGCGTTCCTCGCGATCGAGGACCGCCGCTTCTATTCGCACTGGGGTATCGACCCGCGCGGGATCGCGCGCGCGGCCTGGGCGAATCTCGGGTCGGGCGGGGTGCGTCAGGGCGGCAGCACGATCACGCAACAGCTTGCGAAGAACGCGTTCCTCGATTCGGATCGCACCGCGACGCGCAAGATCCGCGAGGCGATGATCGCCGTCTGGCTCGAGGCATGGCTGTCGAAGGACGAGATCCTCTCGCGCTATCTGTCGAACGTGTATTTCGGCGACAACACCTATGGGATCAGCGCGGCTGCCAAGCATTATTTCGGCCGGACACCCGCGGCGCTGAACGTCGGCCAGGCAGCGATGCTCGCCGGCCTGGTCAAGGCGCCGTCGCGGCTCGCCCCGACCTCCAACCTCGAGGGTGCGCGCAAGCGTGAAGCCGTCGTCGTCGGCGCGATGGTCGCCGCAGGCTTCCTTACCGAAGCGGAGGGCGATGCGGTCCGCCCGCAACGCGTGCTGGCGAACCGCCCGACGCAACTCCCCAACGGCACCTATTTCGCCGACTGGATCCTGCCCGAGGCGCGCGACCAGGCGGGCGAGGTGAAGACCGAGACGACCGTCCGGACCACGCTCGATCCGCGGCTGCAACGCGCCGCCGAACGCACCGTCGCGCGCGCCGGACTGCGCGAGGCGCAGGTCGCGCTGGTGGCGATGCGCCCCGACGGCCGGGTCGTCGCGATGGTCGGTGGCAAGGATTACCGCAAGAGCCCGTTCAACCGCGCGACGCAGGCGCGTCGCCAGCCCGGATCGACGTTCAAGCTGTTCGTCTATCTCGCCGCGATGCGCGCGGGGATGACACCCGATTCGACGATCGAGGACCGCCCGGTGACGATCGGCGACTGGACGCCCAAGAACAGCGACGGCCGCTATCAGGGGACGATCACGCTGCGCCAGGCATTTGCCCGATCGTCCAACGTTGCCGCCGCCCGGCTGACGCAACAGGTCGGCGTCCGGGCGGTGATCAAGGCCGCGCGCGACCTGGGGATTTCCACGCCCATTCCGAACGAGGCGACGATCGGCCTCGGCACCTCGACCGTGTCGCTGCTCGAACTGACCGCCGCCTATGCCGCGATCGCGCGCGAGACCTATCCGGTGCAGCCGCGCGGGCTGGCCGATGTTCGGGAAAAGGGCTGGTATCAGTCGCTGACCGGCGGTTCGACCGCCCTGCCGCCGAAGATCCATGACGAGATGCTCGATCTGCTCGCCGCCTCGATCCGCAACGGAACCGGGCGGAGCGCCAACCTGACGGTCGATGCGTTCGGCAAGACCGGGACGACGTCGGACAACAAGGATGCGCTGTTCGTCGGCTTCGCGCGCGACCTGGTGGTCGGCGTATGGGTCGGCAACGACGACAATAGTTCGAATCCCGGCCTGTCTGGCGGTGGCATCCCGGCGCGGATTTGGCGCGACTTCATGCAGTCCGCGCTGGGCATCGCCCCCGTCGCCGCCCCCGCGCCGCCGGTCGAGGAAATCGACCCCGATGCACTGCCCCCCGAAGACGGGGACAACAGCGTCCTGCCGCTCGGCGGCGAGATCGAGGGGCTCGGCTTCAACCTGAAGATGGGCGAGGACGGGACGATCTCGGTCGGCCCCGCACGCCGCGATCGACCGGAGGATGGGCCACCACGCGACGATCGCCGGCCGCCCGAGGAGGAACCGGGATTTGACGAGGGGCAGTAGTTCGATCCCCCGCCGTCATCCTGACGAAAGTCAGGCCCCGGGATAACGACGTCGAAGGGGGCGACCCAGGCGAAGCGCCCGTTGACGCCATCACTGCATCGCAGCATGTCCTCACCATGCGCTTTTTCTCCGACAACGCCGCCAAGATCCATCCGCAGGTCATGGCCGCGATCGCCGCCGCCGATACGCTCGACACCGCCTATGCGGGCGATCAATGGAGCCAGCAGCTCGACGGCCGCCTGTCGGCGCTGTTCGAGACCGAGGTCGCGGTGCTGTGGGTGCCCACCGGCACGGCCGCCAACTGCCTCGCGCTCGCCGCGCTGTGCCCGCCGCATGGCGGCATCGTCTGCCACCGCGACGCGCATATCCAGAACGACGAGGGCGGCGCGCCCGAATTCTACACCCACGGCGCCAAGCTGTTCCTCGCCGATGGGGAGGGCGCGAAGCTGACACCGTCGACGATCCGCACCGTTCTCGACGCGATCCCCGACGACGTCCACCGCGTCCAGCCGCACGCGATCTCGATCACCAACGCCACCGAATATGGCCAGGTTTACCGCCCCCACGAAGTCGCCGAGATCGGCGCGCTCGCGCGTGAGCGCGGCCTCGGCTTCCACATGGACGGCGCACGTTTTGCAAATGCGATGGTCCATGCGGGATGCTCGCCCGCCGACATGACGTGGCGCGCAGGCGTCGACGCGCTGAGTTTCGGCTTCGTCAAGAACGGCGCGATGAGCGCGGAGGCGCTGGTGTTCTTCAAACCCCAGCTCGCCGCCGTCACCCAGTATCGCCGCAAGAGGGCGGGCCTGCTCCTGTCAAAGGGGCGATACCTCGCCGCACAGATCCTCGCGATGCTCGAGGACGACCTCTGGCTCGCCAATGGCGAGGCCGCGAACCAGGCTGCCACGCGACTGGCCGCGGCCGCGGGCGACCGCCTCGTCCATCCGGTCGAGGCCAACGAGGTCTTTCTCCGCGCGACCCCCGACGAGGCCGCCGCGCTCCGCGCGCAGGGGTTCGATTTCTATGACTGGGCAGCGGGCGAGATCCGGCTGGTGACCGCGTGGGACACACCGGTCGGTCCGGTCGACCAGCTCGCGGACGCGATCCGGTCGTTATGACCGGGCCGTCCGGTTCGCCGCAACCCCCGATCCAGTCGACGCGCGCGGCGGTGCTGGTCCCGTTCGGGATCGTCACGCTGATCTGGGGGTCGACCTGGCTCGTCATCCGCGACCAGATCGCGGTGGTGCCGCCGAGCTGGTCGATCAGCTACCGCTTCCTCATCGCCGGCATTGCGATGGCCATCTATGCGCGGGTGAAGCGCGAAAGCCTCCTGCTCGACGCCCGCGGCTACGCCTTTGCCGCGATCATCGGCACCGCGCTGTTCACGTTCAACTTCAACTTCGTCTACCGTGCCGAGCATTATGTGACGTCGGGGCTGGTCGCGGTGGTCTTCGCGTTGCTGCTCGTCCCCAACGCGGTGTTCGGCCGCATCTTCCTGGGGCAGAAGCTCGGGCGACAATTGATGCTCGGGTGCGCCGTCGCGATGGCGGGCGTCGCATTGCTGTTCGTCAACGAGGCGCGGGTCGATCCGCATGGTCCGCAGTCCGCGACCATCGGCATCGCCCTGACGCTGGGCGGCGTCCTGGCCGCGTCGATCGCCAATGTCATGCAGGGCAGCGCGTTTGCGAAACGCTATCCGATGGCCCCGATGCTGGCGATCGCGATGCTGATCGGCGCGACGCTCGACGCGACCTTCGCCTGGATCACCACCGGGCCGCCGGTGTTCGAGCTGCGGCTGGGCTATATCGCCGGGATCCTCTATCTCGGCATCTTCGCCTCCGCGCTCGCCTTCCCGCTCTATTTCAACGTCATCCGCGCGATCGGGCCTGCCAAGGCGGCCTATTCGGGGGTGATCGTCCCGGTCATCGCGATGATCTTATCGACGATCTTCGAGCATTATCACTGGTCGACGCTGGCGGTGGCCGGTGCGGTACTCGCAGGGGCAGGACTCGTCATCGCGCTCAGCGCCCGCAGACCCGCCCGGTAATCCGGCCAGGTCGGGGTCCAGCGCAGGACGCGCTTCGCCTTGCCGTTCGCGACCCGCCGGTTCTCGGCATAGAAACCACGGCCCATCGCCGACAGCTGCTCGATCGTCACGAACGGCGGCGCGGGCAGACCGAGCAGCGCCGCGGCGAAGGCGACGACGTCGTTCTGCGACGCCGGAACGTCATCCGCCAGATTATAGGCGCCCGCCGGCGCATCGAACGCCGCGATCACGCCCGCGCCGATATCGTCGACATGCGCGCGACTGAACACCTGGCCCGGCTGGTCTATCCGGTGCGCCTTGCCCTCGCGCACGCGGTCGAGCGGCGACCGGCCGGGGCCGTAGATGCCGGGCAGGCGAAAGGTCCGCGCGCCGATCGCGAGCCAGTCGGCATCCGCCGCCGCGCGCGCACTCCGGCGTCCGCCGCCGATCGGCGCGGTCTCGTCGACCCAGGCACCACCGGCATCGCCGTAGACGCCGGTCGACGACAGATAGCCGAGCCAGGCGCGCGTTCTAAGCAGCGCCGCTCCGTAGCGCGCCAGAACGGGGTCGGCGTCATGCTCGGGCGGGACCGAGGACAGGATATGCGTCGCCGCGGCGATCTCCGTCATGACCGCGGCGGCGTCGTCGAACCGGATCGTGCCGTCGCGACCGTCGCGCGACGTGCCGACGACATGCCACCCGTCCCCGGCCAGGCGGCGTGCGATCCGCGACGCGGTATAGCCGAGGCCGAAGACGAGCAGCCGGCTCATTTCGCGGCCGCCGCCCGACCCATCGGGCCCTTGTAGAGCGTGCCGAAATAGTCGCCCGCATTCCAGACCGGCCGCTCCGCGCCATCGGCGATCTCACGCGCGATCCGGTAGTTCGCATCAACGAACCGCACGCCCTGATCCCACAGGATCGGCTGCGACAGATCGTCAGACGGCTTGTGATAATTGTTCGCCATGAAATAGGCGACCGCGGCCTTGCCCGGCCCCTTCTGCCCCGGCCACAGGAACACCGCCGGGATCCCCTTCTGAACGAAGCGGAAATGATCCGAGCGGACGAAGATTCCCTCTTCGGGCATCGGATCGGGCGACAGGCCGACACCGATCGCCGCGACCGCCGTCTGGACGATCGGACCGAGCGTCGATCGCTCCGCGCCGAACACCACCATGTCCTCGAACTTGTAGGTCAGGATCGGCATGTCGAGGTTCACGTCCGCGACGATATTGGCGAGCGGCACGGTCGGGTGGTTGGTGAAATAATCGCTGCCGACCAGCCCCTTTTCCTCGCCCGTGACCGCGAGGAAGATCAACGTGCGCTTCGAACCCTTGCCGCTGGTCGTGAAGCGCTTGGCTTCCTCGATCAGGCTGGCGATGCCGATCGCATTGTCGAGCGCGCCGTTGTTGAGCGCATCGCCGTCCTTCGCGCCGTTCGCGGGCCGGGTGATGCCGATATGGTCGAGATGCGCGGACAGCACGACGACCTCCTTGCCGAGCACCGGATCGGTGCCGGGAATGACGCCGACGACATTGCTGCTTGCCGCCGGCGCGAAGCTCGTCTTGGTCGCGACCGTCAGCGTGCCCGCAAGCGGTGCGGACCTGAACTTGGCATTGTCCGACCGCGCCTGCTTGGCGATCGCCTTCCACGACGCGCCGAACAACTTGGTCGCGCCTGCGACGCTCAGCGTGCCGAGCGACGGCGCGCCGGGCGCGTCGACCTTGCCGGTGCCGTCGGGGTTGGCCCAGGTCATCCGGGCAGCGTCGTAAAATTGTGCAGATCGCGCGAACGGGCGGGCCTTGGCGGTGCGCGGGCTTTCGAGCGTGATCACGCCGACCGCCCCCTTGCTTTCGGCGGTCCGGGCCTTGGTGCCGCCGGATCCGAAAAAGGCACGTTCCTCGCCGCTGAACCGCGCCGGCGCACCACCGAAATAGGCGACGATCTTGCCGCGCACGTCGACGCCGGCATAGTCGTTCTGGCCGTATTGCGGGGCGTCGATGCCATAACCGACGAACACGATCGGCGCCGACACCGCGGTATCCGCCTTCGCACCGTTGGCGGCGGGGACATAATCTGCCGCAAACACGAGCGGCTGCGCGGCGCCAGACTGCGGCGTCCAGGTGAAGCTGCCCTTGTCCGCGGCCTTGTAGCTGACCAGCGGCACGCGCTGCAGATAGCCGGCATCGTCACCACCTGGCCGCAGACCGGCGGCATAGAATTGCGCCGCGACATATTGCGCGGCGATGTCGAACTCGGGGCTGCCCGCCTCGCGCCCCTTCATCGCATCGGAGGCGAGGAACAGGACGTGCGCCTTCATCGCCGCCTGATCCGCCGGCAGCGGCGCTGCGAGCCGTGCATTGAGGATCGCCGGGTCGGGCTTTGCCGCCGGGGTGGCCGCCGGGGTGGACCCCGATGCGGCTGCCGGTGTCGGCGCGGCGGCTTTCGGTTGCGGGGCCGACGTCTGCGCCAGCGTCGCCGTGGAGAGGGCGAGCACCGAGAGCGCGC
The DNA here is from genome assembly GCF_034045155.1 of Sphingomonas sp. CFBP9019. NCBI lineage: Bacteria > Pseudomonadati > Pseudomonadota > Alphaproteobacteria > Sphingomonadales > Sphingomonadaceae > Sphingomonas > Sphingomonas sp. CFBP9019. The sequence continues at coordinate 46,432 of NZ_JAXCWK010000004.1, forward strand.
CGATGAACCGATACATGCCGAAATCCTCGCAAGACGAACGTGTTGCAGCCGGGTAGCACGCCGGCCGCGACACGCAAGCACAGCCCGGCAAGCTTTGGCTGGCGGAGCCCGCGACGGCCCCTATATTCGACGTCTATGCTCGACATCCAACACAGCCTCGCCCAGCCCGACATCGCTGCCCCGGTCGCCATTCGCCGGGTGGATTATACGGCGCCGGCCTGGCTGGTGCCGACGACACGGCTGGAGTTCACGCTCGATCCGTCCGCGACGCGCGTCATCGCGACGCTGTCCGTCACCCGCAACGGTGACCACCGCGATCCGCTGAAGCTCGATGGGGCAGGCCAGCGACCGCTGTCGATCATGGTCGACGGCGTCGCGGTCAACGACTGGCATTTCGAGGGCGAGCAGCTGGTGATCCCCCTGTCGGGCGACGCGCATGTCGTCGAGACCGAGGTCGAGATCGCCCCCGACCGCAACACCCAGCTGATGGGGCTCTATGCCTCGGGCGGCAATCTGTGCACGCAGTGCGAGGCGGAGGGGTTTCGCCGCATCACCTATTTCCCCGACCGCCCCGACGTGCTCAGCCGCTATTCGGTGCGGATGACGGCGGACAAGGCGCGCTTCCCCGTGCTGCTGGCGAACGGCGACCCCGTCGCACAGGGCGATCTCGCCGATGGCCGCCACTGGGCGGAATGGAACGACCCCTTCCCCAAGCCCTCCTATCTCTTCGCGATCGTCGCCGGGGATCTCGCGGTCAATTCGGGCCGTTTCACGACGATGTCGGGGCGCGAGGTTTCGCTCGGCATCTGGGTGCGCAAGGCGGACCTCGCCAAGACCGATCATGCGCTCGAGGCGCTGGCGCTCTCCATGGCCTGGGACGAGGCGACCTATGGCCGCGAATATGATCTCGACGTGTTCAACATCGTCGCGGTCGACGACTTCAACTTCGGCGCGATGGAGAACAAGGGGCTCAACATCTTCAACTCGCGCTACATCCTGGCCGACCCCGATACCGCGACCGATTACGACTATGACGCGATCGCCGCGGTCGTCGCGCATGAATATTTCCACAACTGGTCAGGCAACCGGATCACCTGCCGCGACTGGTTCCAGCTGTCGCTGAAGGAGGGCTTCACGGTCTATCGCGACCAGGGTTTCTCCGCCGACCAGGGCAGCCGTGCGGTCAAGCGGATCGAGGACGTCCGCGGCCTGCGTGCGTCGCAGTTTCCCGAGGATTCAGGGCCGCTCGCGCATCCCGTCCGCCCCGAATCCTATCAGGAGATCTCCAACTTCTACACCGCGACGATCTACAACAAGGGCGCCGAGCTGATCCGCATGATGGCGGCGATCCTCGGGCCGAAGAACTTCCGGGCGGGGACCGATCTGTATTTCGACCGCTTCGACGGCACCGCCGCGACCTGCGAGGATTTCGTCGCCAGCATGGAAGAGGCGAGCGGGATCGATCTGACGCAGTTCCGCCTCTGGTATTCGCAGGCGGGCACCCCGCGCCTCTCGGCGAGCCTGTCGCATGATCCCGTGGCGCAGAGCGCGACGCTGACCCTGGCACAGCATGTACCCGCCACGCCGGGCCAGCCGGACAAGGCGCCGATGGTCCTGCCGCTCGCGATCAAGCTGTTCGGCGCCGACACGGGCACCGCGCTGATCGACGAACGGCTCGTCCTGCTCGACGGGCCGGGCGAGACGATCCGGTTCGAGGGGATCGACGAACGCCCGGTCCTGTCGATCAATCGCGGCTTTTCCGCGCCGGTCGTGGTCGAAAGCGATCGCAGCGCCGCGGATCTCGCCTTTCTCAGCGCGCATGACGACGATCCCTTCGCGCGGTACGAGGCGATGCAGCAGCTGATGCTCGAGACGCTCGTGGCCAGCGCGAGCACGGGTCGCGCGGAGCATGACGGTGTGATCGCCGCGGTCGCCCGGACGCTGGAGGATCCCGATCTCGACCCCGCCTTCATCGCCGAAGCGGTGATGCTCCCCTCCGAGAGTTTTATCGGCGACCAGATGCGGATCGTCGATCCCGACGCCATCTTCCGCGCGCGCGACGGCCTGCGTCGCGATCTCGGCACGCAGCTCGAACGCCAGTGGCGCCAGGCGCATGCGCGCGCCGGTTCGGCACCCTTTGCCTATACGCCCGAGGGCAAGGGCCTGCGCCGGCTGCGCTCGGTCGCGCTCGCCTATATCATGGCGAGCGACGCCCCCGACGCCGCCGAACTGGCACTCGCGCAGTTCGAGGGGGCGGACAACATGACCGACCGCCAGGGCGCGCTGACCGCGCTCGTCAGCTCGACGGCGGCACAGCGCGACGCGGCGCTCGACCGCTTCTACGCGCGCTACAGCAGCAATCCGCTGGTGCTCGACAAATGGTTCCAGACCCAGGCCCAGTCGTCGCGCGACGATACCGGCACGGTCGTCGCGGCGCTCGCCCGCCATCCCGACTTCACGCTGACCAATCCGAACCGCGCGCGCGCGCTCATCGGCGCGTTCGCGGCGAACCAGCGCGCCTTCCATGCGATCGACGGCAGCGGCTATCGCTTCCTCGCGGATCATCTGATCGCGCTCGACCGGCTCAATCCGCAGACGGCGGCAAAGCTCCTGCCGCCGCTTGGTCGCTGGCGCCGGTTCGACGCCAAACGCGCCGGGCTGATGCGCGCGGAACTCGAGCGGATCCTGCACACGCCCGGCTTGTCGCGCGACATGGTCGAGCAGAGCTCGAAAAGCCTCGAGGGCTAGGATCCGGGCCGTATTCGGCCCGGACGGCGCCGCGTCAGAAGAGGCGGCCGCCGTTCGGGACGGGCTCGGACGGTGCGATCAGCACGACCTTGCCGTCGGCATCGGGAAAGCCCAGCGTCAGCACCTCGGACATCATCGGCCCGATCTGCCGCGGTGGAAAATTGACCACCGCGGCGACTTGGCGGCCGACGAGCGTCTCGGGCGAATAATGGTCGGTGATCTGGGCCGAGGATCGCTTGGTCCCGATCGTGTCACCGAAATCGATCGTCAGCTTGAACGCAGGCTTGCGGGCCTCGGGAAAGGGCTCGACCGCGATGATCGTCCCGACCCGGATATCCACCCTAGCAAAGTCGTCGAACGCGATTCCGGGCTCGGCCATCGTCAGAAGTCCACATTGTCGTAATGCGCGGGCGGCGCGATCAATTCCATGCGCTCGCTCAGCAAGGGACGAAAGCTCGGCCGGCTCTTGAACCCGCGATACCAGCGTGCCGTCTGGTCGTGCCCCTTCCAGTCGATCCCGCCGAGATAATCCGTGACCGAGATCTGCGCCGCGGCGGCCAGATCAACGAGGCTCATCGTCGCGCCGCCGAGCCAGTTGCGGTGATCGAGCAGGTAATCGGTGTAGTCCAGATGCCCCACCGCCGCCTTCATCGCCTCGCGCAGGCCCTTGGCATCGGGTGCGGCGCGGTGCGCGAGGCGCTTGACCATCCGCTCGTGGAGCAGCGGGCCGGTCACGTCGCGATAGAAATGCGTGTCGAACCACGTCACCAGCCGGCGGATCTCCGCGCGGTTGGTCGCGGTGCCGTTGATCATCGCCGACTTCTCGACGGTTTCCTCGAAAAATTCGCAGATCGCCATCGAATCGATCAGCGGCGCGACGCCGCGCGACGCATCGACCATCACCGGCGTCTGCCCCGCGGGGTTCATGTCCATGAACTCGTCACGCCGCTCCCAGGGCGATTCGCGCACCAGCTCGTAGCCGATGCCCTTCTCGCCCAGCAGCAAGCGCACCTTTCGCGAGAAGGGACATAAGGGGAATTGATAAAGCTGCCACATAGCCTCCGTTTAGGCGGCATCGGGCGGGTGTGTCACTAGCGCGGGTTTGCCGGTGCGTAAGAAGATTGGGTTCGCGCGGAGGCGCGGAGGCGCGGAGGTGTTGCGCTCGCTGTGAGCGAAGCTCCTTCATCACCGTTCGCGATCGAAAAGCGACGAGGGGATTCAAGCTCCGCGTCTCCGCGTCTCCGCGTGAACCCCCTTCTTTCCCCCTCCCCGGCGAAGGCCGGGGCCCAATTGGGGGCCGTAGGTAACGAAGCACCGCGCTCCGTTACTGCGACCTTTTCAACTGGGCCCCGGCCTTCGCCGGGGTGGTGGAAGCACCGCTATTCCGCCGCGACCAGCTCCGCGCTGTCGTCCAGCGGATGCGGCAGGCGCGTCAGCATTTCCTTCGGCACGATCTGCCAGAAATGCGGTGCCACCCGGTCCCAGTCCTCGAGCAGGCCCTTCGACCATTTGCTGTCGGTCGTATCCGCATGGTCGCGCACCAGGTCGAGCAGGACGTCCGCCCAGTGGAGCGACTTCACCCGGTCCCAGGTGATGTTCTCGGGGTTGGCGCGCTTTGCGAACAGGCCATCGGGATCATAGACGAACGCCATCCCGCCGGTCATCCCCGCGCCGAAGTTCGCCCCCACCGCGCCGAGCACGACCGCGATTCCGTTGGTCATGTACTCGCAGCCATTCGCGCCACAGCCCTCGACGACCACGGTCGCACCCGAGTTGCGGACTGCGAACCGCTCGCCCGCCTGCCCCGCCGCGAACAGCCGGCCGCTGGTCGCGCCATAGAGCACGGTGTTGCCGATGATCGTGTTGTCCTGGCTGGCGAGCGGCGAGCTCACCGCGGGCCGGACGATGATCGTCCCCCCCGACAGTCCCTTGCCGACATAGTCGTTCGAATCGCCGAACACCTCGAGCGTGATCCCCTTGCAGAGGAACGCGCCGAGCGACTGGCCCGCCGAGCCCCGCAACCGGATCGTGACGTGATCGTCCGCGAGCGTCGACATGCCGAACTTGCGCGTGATCTCGCTCGACAGCCGCGTCCCCACCGCACGGTGCGTGTTGCGCACCGAATAGGTCAGCTGCATCTTCTCGCCGCGCGAGAACACCGCCGCGGCATCCTTGATGATCTGCGCGTCGAGGCTGTCGGGCACTTCGTTGCGGAAGGTCGAGAGCGAGAAACGCCGCTCGGCATCCGAGGCGTCGACCTTGGCAAGGATCGGGTTGAGATCGAGATCGTCGAGATGCTCGGCACCGCGGCTGACCTGCCGCAACAGCTCGGTACGGCCGATCACGTCGTCGAGGCTCTTCACACCCAGCCGCGCGAGGATGTCGCGGACTTCCTCGGCGATGAACGTCATCAGGTTGATGACCTTCTCGGGCGTGCCGACGAACTTCTGCCTGAGCGCGTCGTTCTGCGTGCAGATACCGACCGGGCAGGTGTTCGAATGGCACTGGCGGACCATGATGCAGCCCATCGCCACCAGCGACAGCGTGCCGATCCCGAACTCTTCCGCGCCGAGGATCGCGGCGATCACGATGTCGCGTCCGGTCTTGAGCCCGCCATCGGTGCGCAGCCGCACGCGGCCGCGCAGACCGTTGAGCGTCAGCACCTGGTTGACCTCGGACAGCCCCATTTCCCACGGCGTGCCCGCATATTTGATCGACGTCTGCGGCGACGCGCCGGTCCCGCCGACATGCCCCGCGATCAGGATCACGTCGGCATGTGCCTTCGCGACGCCCGCCGCCACGGTGCCGATGCCCGCCGAGCTGACGAGCTTCACACAGACGCGCGCGCGCGGATTGATCTGCTTCAGGTCATAGATGAGCTGCGCCAGATCCTCGATCGAGTAGATGTCGTGATGCGGCGGCGGCGAGATCAGCGTCACGCCGGGCGTCGCATGACGCAGCTTGGCGATGAACTCGGTCACCTTGAAGCCGGGGAGCTGGCCGCCCTCGCCGGGCTTGGCGCCCTGCGCGACCTTGACCTCGATCTCCTCGCACGCGTTCAGATATTCCGCGGTCACGCCGAACCGGCCGGAGGCGATCTGTTTGATCGTCGAGTTCGCATTGTCGCCGTTCGCGTACGGCACGAAGCGCGACTTGTCCTCGCCGCCCTCGCCCGACACCGCCTTCGCGCCGATCCGGTTCATCGCGATCGCCAGCGTCTCGTGCGCCTCGGGGGAGAGCGCACCGAGCGACATGCCCGGCGTCACGAACCGCTTGCGGATCTCGGTGATCGCCTCGACCTGGTCGACGGGCACGCCTTCGGCCGGGAAGTTGAACTGGAGAAGGTCGCGCAGATACACCGGCGGCAGGTCCGACACCCCGCGCGAGAATTGCAGATAGCTCGTATAGCTGTCGGTCGCGACCGCGGTCTGGAGCAGATGCATCAGCTGCGCCGAATAGGCATGCGTCTCGCCGGTGTGGCGCTGGCGATAGAATCCGCCGATCGGCAGCGTCGCGACCGCCGGATCGAACGCCGCCTCGTGGCGATCGGTCGCGTTGACGTGAAGCGAGGCATAGCCCTCGCCGCTGATCTTCGCGGGCATGCCGGGGAACAGGTCGTTCACCAGGCTGCGCGACAGGCCGACCGCCTCGAAATTATAGCCGCCGCGGTAGGACGAGATGACCGCGATGCCCATCTTCGACATGATCTTGAGCAGCCCCTCCTCGACCGCAACACGGTGGCGGCGGAGGCATTCGGCCAGATCGAGATCACCGAACAGCCCGCGGCTCTGGCGATCGACGATCGCGGCCTCGGCGAGATAGGCGTTCACGGTGGTCGCGCCAACGCCGATCAGCACCGCATAATAATGCGTGTCGAGGCATTCCGCCGTCCGCACGTTGATCGACGCATAGGAGCGCAGGCCGCGACGGACGAGATGCGTGTGCACCGCAGCCACCGCGAGCACGCCGGCGATGCCGACCCGGTCCTCGCCGATCGCCTCGTCGGTCAGGAACAGCTCGCTCTTGCCCTGGCGGACCGCCTGCTCGGCCTCGTTGCGGATCCGCTGGATCGCCGCGCGCAGCTTTTCCGGGCCGCCGCCGGCATCGAAGGTGCAATCGATCTCGGCGACCGCGCCGCCGAAATGCGCCTTCAGCCGCGCCCAATGCTCACCGGTGAGGACCGGTGAATCGAGCACCAGCACGCGCTCGCGCTGATCGCGCACGTCGAGGATGTTGGCGAGATTGCCGAACCGCGTCTTGAGCGACATCACGTGCCGCTCGCGCAGAGGATCGATCGGCGGGTTGGTCACCTGGCTGAAATTCTGGCGGAAGAACTGGCTGATCAGCCGCGGCTTGTCCGAAATGACCGCGAGCGGCGTGTCGTCGCCCATCGATCCGATCGCTTCCTTGGCCGATTCGACCATCGGCGACAGGATCAGCTCCATGTCCTCGATCGTCTGCCCGGCCGCGACCTGGCGTCGTGCCAACTCGGCGCGATCATAGCGGACCACGGCGTCCTCGACCGACGGCAGGTCTGCCAGCGTGTGGAACTCGCCGATCATCGCGGCATAGTCCGCCTCGCCGGAGATGCGATCCTTGACCGCGCGGTCCTGCAGCAGCCGCCCTTCGTCGAGGTCGACCGCGATCATCTCGCCCGGCCCGAGCCGCCCCTTGGCGATGATCGTCGATTCGGGGACGACGACCATCCCGCTTTCCGATCCAACGATCAGCAGCCCGTCGACGGTCAACGTGTAGCGCAGCGGCCTGAGCGCGTTGCGGTCCATGCCTGCGACGGCCCAGCGGCCATCGGTCATCGCCAGCGCGGCCGGGCCGTCCCACGGCTCCATCACCGACGCCAGATACTGGTACATCGCGCGGTGCTCGGGCGGCATGTCGGGGCTCGCGGCCTCGGGCACCAGCATCAGCTTGGCGGTCGGCGCGTCGCGGCCCGAGCGGCAGATCGCCTCGAACACCGCATCGAGCGCGGCGGTATCGGACGCGCCTGCCGGGATCACCGGCTTGATGTCCTCCGAATTATCGCCGAACGCGAGGCTCGCCATCCGGATCTCGTGGGAGAGCATCCAGTTCTTGTTGCCGCGGATCGTGTTGATTTCGCCGTTATGCGCAAGGCACCGGAACGGTTGCGCCAGCCACCATTGCGGGAAGGTGTTGGTCGAATAGCGCTGATGGAAGATCGCGACGCGGCTCTCGAACCGCTGGTCGCACAAATCGGGATAGAAGACCGACAGCGATTCGGCGAGGAAGAGCCCCTTGTAGATGATCGAGCGGCACGACAGCGAACAGATGTAGAAGCCCTGGATCTGCGCCGCGATCACGCGCTTCTCGATACGCCTGCGGACCAGGTACAGCGTCTTCTCGAACTCGGCGGCGTCCTGTTCTTCGGGCAGCGGCCCGGCGATCATGATCTGCTCGATCTCGGGGCGCGTCGCCTGCGCCTTCTGGCCGATCACCGACACGTCGACGGGCACCTGGCGCCAGCCATAGATGGTATAGCCCGCCTCGATGATCGCGCTCTCGACGATCGTCCGGCAATCCTCCTGCGCCCCCAGATCGGTGCGCGGCAGGAAGATCATGCCGACCGCGAGCCGGTTCGGCCGCACCTTGTGCCCCGAAGCGGCGACCGCATCGTCGAAGAACTTGAGCGGAAGGTCGATGTGAAGACCTGCGCCATCACCGGTCTTGCCGTCCGCATCGACCGCGCCGCGGTGCCACACCGCCTTCAGCGCATCGACCGCGGACTGCACGACGCGCCGCGACGCGCGGCCATCGGTCGCGGCGACGAGACCCACGCCGCAGGCATCACCCTCGAATTCGGGACGGTACATGCCGTGCTCGGCGAGATATTGGCGCTGATCGGTGCTGGAGTCGGTCATCGTCACTTCTTCTTTTGCTCGGGCGTGGCAACCTGCTTGGCGAATTCGGCGACATCGGCCTGCATGTGGCGCATCGAGGATTCCATCATCGACCGCTGCCACGCGGCGACGTCAGGATCGGCCATGATCGTCAGCGACTGCTGCATGTACAGGCGTCCGCTCGGCGTCGCGAAGAACGCCTTGATGTCGCGACACTGGGCGACGTCGAAGCGGCGCGCATAGGCACGCGCCATCGCATCGAACATGCCCGGCATGCCGTCGCGCATCAACGTCAGCGTGCGAGTCTGCTGCTGGTTCATGAAGGCGGCAAACTGCGCCTGCATCTGCGGATTTTTAGCCATTGCGCTGCTGAACATCGGGCTCTGCGCCATGCCCTGCTGGAGATTGCCCAACATCGGCGCGATCATGCCCTCGATCATCCGCGCGCGCGATTCGGGCGGCATCAAGACGTCGATCAATTCGCGCGCTGCTGCGAGTCGGGCCGGATCAGGGGCCGCGGCGGCAACAGGCGGTGCCTGCGCATGCGCCGCCGACGGGACTACCGCACCCGCCAGCAACACCGCCCCAAGAAACCCGAGCCTCATGCCGCGACCTTCGCGTTCGCAGCCTTGGTCTTGAGATATTTGTGCATCGTCGCCGCCACGTCGCGGCCGTCGCGGATCGCCCACACGACCAGGCTTGCGCCGCGGACGATGTCGCCCGCTGCGAACACGCCGTCGAGGCTGGTCATCAGCGTCTTGCCATCGACCAGCACGGTACCCCAGCGGCTTACCCCCAGTTCGGGCGTCGCGAACAAGGTCGGCAGGTCCTCGGCATCGAAGCCCAGCGCCTTGATGACCAGGTCGGCATCGACCGAATAGTCACCGGCAGGATCGGGTTCGGGCGTGCGGCGACCGCTCGCATCGGCTGCGCCCAGACGCATCTTGCGCACCTTGACGCTCGACACGCTCTCGCCGCCGTCGAAGCTCTGCGGGCCCGACAACCAAACGAATTCGACGCCCTCCTCCTCGGCATTGGCGACTTCGCGCTGCGACCCGGGCATGTTCGCGCGGTCGCGGCGATAGAGGCATTTCACCGACTTGGCGCCCTGGCGGATCGCGGTGCGGACACAGTCCATCGCGGTATCGCCGCCGCCGATCACGACGACGTCCTTGCCCTCGGCATTCAGGCTGCCGTCGTCAAACGCGGGGACCGCATCACCGAAACCCTTGCGGTTCGACGCGACGAGGAAGTCGAGCGCCGCCACCACGCCATTGGAACCGCCACCGGGCAGGTCCATCGCGCGCGCCTTGTACACGCCGGTCGCGATCAGGATCGCGTCGTGGCGCTGCCTCAGCTCGTCGAGGCTGGCGTCGTCACCGACCGCAAAGCCTTCGTGGAACACGATGCCCGCGGTCTTCAGTCGCTCGACCCGACGCATGACAATCGGCTTTTCGAGCTTGAACCCGGGAATGCCATAAGTGAGCAGGCCGCCCGCGCGGTCGTAACGATCATAGACGTGCACGTCATAGCCGTGGCCGCGCAGATATTCGGCGGCGCTCAGCCCGGCAGGCCCTGCCCCGATCACGCCGACCGACTGGCCGCGAGACTTGCCGGGGACCAGCGGCTCGACCCAGCCATTCTCCCAGGCGGTGTCGGTGATGAACTTCTCGACCGAGCCGATCGTGACCGCGCCGTGGCCCGTGAACTCGATGACGCAATTACCCTCGCACAGCCGGTCCTGCGGACAGATGCGACCGCAGATCTCGGGCATGGTCGAGGTCGCGTTGCTGAGCTCATACGCCTCGCGAAGCCGGCCCTCAGCGGTCAGGCGCAGCCAGTCGGGGATATGATTGTGGAGCGGACAATGGACCGAGCAATAGGGCACGCCGCATTGCGAACAGCGCCCCGCCTGCTCCTCGGCGGGTTCGACTGCATAGCGCGCGGCGATCTCGCGGAAATCGTCCGCGCGTTCCACCGCATTACGCTTGTCGGGATAGGATTGCTCCCGCCCGACGAATTTGAGCATCGAATCGTTCGCCATTTATGCCTCCGACAATCGCGTTATTGCGTCGTCGAAGGTTTGTCACGGCAAAAACGCCTATTATGTCAGCTAAACTGACCTATATATTACGCCAAATCTCGCAGGTCGGGGGATATATTCACAAATCTCACGGAATATATCCCGACTCGGACCTATTTCGATAGGAGCCATACCAGCGCGGCGGAGCCCGCGGCGATGCGATACCATGCAAACGGCACAAACCCGTGCTTGGTGACGATTCCGACGAACCATTTGACCACCAGCAACGCGACGACGAACGAAACGAGCGCGCCGATCGCGATCGACAGCAGGCCGACACCCTCGCCGCTGGTCAGCGCCGCATGGTTCTTCATCAGTTCGAGCCCGCTCGCCCCCAGCATCGTGGGGATGGCGAGGAAGAAGCTGAACTCGGCGGCGGTGCGCCGCTCGACGCCGAGTGCCAGCGCCCCGAGGATCGTTGCGCCCGAGCGGCTGACGCCAGGGATCATCGCGAGGCACTGGAGCAGGCCGATCCCGACGACGGTGCGCAGCGGGATGTCAGCGACACCGCTTATGTCGCTGCGCGGTGCGAACCGCTCGACCGCTAGAATGGCGAAGCCGCCAACGACCAGCGCGATCGCGACCACCTCGGCATTGCCGAGCAGCGCCTCGATATAATGGTGCAGCGCCAGCCCGATCACCGCGGCAGGGATGAAGGCGACCACCAGATTGCGCAGAAACAGCCAGGATTTCGGCTCGCGGCGAATGAGGCCCATGCCCACCGCCCAGAAGGTCCGCCAGTACAGGACCACGATCGCAAGGATCGCGCCGAGCTGGATGACGACGTTGAACACCTCCCAGCGCCCCGCATCATAGCCGAGCAGCCGCGTCGCGAGGATGAGATGGCCTGTCGACGAGACCGGCAGGAATTCGGTGATCCCCTCGACGATGCCGAGAAGGATGACGGTAAGAAGTTCGGACACGCAAAAGCTCCCGCAGCGCGGTGAATCAGGACTGGTCGATCAGTGTCGATGGCGGCTGGACCCGCATCGGGATCAGACCACGTGGGTCGCCGAATGCGTGTCCACCTGGGTGTCGGCCCGAGTTGCGGCACGGCGACCGAACCGCCCAGCCTTGCGGAAACGGACGAGCCAGCCCGGCGCGACCGTCGACATCGGCGTCGCCTCGATCCCCATCGCCTTCAGCCCGTCGACCCCGGTGACGATATTGTCGCTCTGCAGCATCCGCCACTGATCCTGGGTGATCGGCGCGCCTGGAAGGAACCCGGCCTTGGCGATCAGTGCCCCGGCAAAATCGGGCAATTCGACGATCGACGGTTCGCGGCCGATTGCGGCGGCGATCCAGCGGATCAGGTTGCCCATGGTGATGACGTCCGGCCCGCCAATCTCCAGCGTCTTGCCGCCGAACGTCTCGGGAGCCGAGGCCGCGGCGACGATCGCGTCCGCGACGTTGCCGACGAACACGGGCTGGAACTTGGCTCCAGCGCGCAGCACGGGCACGACCGGCGCCTTGGCGATCATTCCGGCGAAGCGGTTCACGAACTGATCCTCCTGCCCGAAGATGATCGACGGCCGCAGGATCGTCGCGTTGGGGAAGGCCGCGCGGACCGCCGCCTCGCCCTCGCCCTTCGACTTGCCATAGGCCGAGTCCGATGCGGCGTCCGCACCGATCGCCGAGACATGGACCAGCGCGCCGACCCCCGCCTTGGCGGCTGCCTCCGCCACGGTCCGCGCGCCGAGCGCCTGGACGCCGTGGAAATCACCCGCCAGCACCCCGACCAGGTTCACGACGATGTCCGCACCCTGCACCGCCTGCGCGATCGTCGCGGGCTTGGTCACGTCGGCGCCGACAAATTGCGTCTGCCCGAGCCCGCCAAGTGGCTTGAGAAAAAACGCCTGCCGCGGATCGCGCTGTGCGATCCGGACCCGCGCACCCGACGCCAGCAGCGCCTGCGCGACATAGCGGCCGACGAAACCTCCGCCCCCGATCAGCGTCACCAGTCTGTCGTTCATCGCCCGTCCGTCCAATTCTTTATGCCTGCCCGCCCTTTGCCCCAGCAAGAGGGTTGTTGACAAGCATCGCAACCCTCCACTAGAGGCGCCCTCCTACCCCGTGCCCGGATGGCGGAATTGGTAGACGCACCAGCTTCAGGTGCTGGCGATCGCAAGGTCGTGGAGGTTCGAGTCCTCTTCCGGGCACCATTCTCACCAGGTGGGTGAGACGACGGTCAGCGCCTAAGGCGATCCGTCGGGCGGCCGATCGGCAATGCCCCAAGCAATCAGATCTTAGCTCACACACTACCGACCACCTCGGCAACCGAAGCCCGGTCCGCCCCCGTCAGATCAGCGCTCCAGCGCTAGGCCTGCTGCCCGGGTTCGATGCACTGCGGCACACGCGTCCGGCTTCAGCCGGCCGACCTCAGCCACACGCCGCCCCAGACTTCGGAAGGACCGTCAAAGACAGTGACGGGTTCGGGTCGACCGTCCTTCCTCCGCAGTAGCATTCAGGTCCATGGTATCGGTCCCATATTCATTCCACGGATCAATCAGGCCTGATCTGCATCATAGTTAATGAAGATATCGGACATTATCCCCTATAGTAAGTGTCTGCCCAGACCACTTCCCGATCTTCCTCGAGACTGCATCCAAGCCGGGAAAATTGCGTCTTGATACCGTGCGGCACGGCTTTTGGAAGAAAATGCATAGCAAATGGCATAATAGGTTCAAATCGGATGTTGATTATAGGGTGCTATAGGCGTAGGCGTCGATCAAAGACTGGAGCATATCATGTCCGAAGACATTATTGAGCTGAACGCTGTTGAATTGGCGACCGAACTGACGATCGCGTGGCTGACAAACCCCAATACGCGCACGTCCGCCGAAGAGGTTCCGTCGTTCCTCGGCAAGATGCACGACACCGTGTCTGCATTGCTGGGCACGTCGACGGAGGAGCCCGTGGTCGAGCCCGTCGCCGAATACACCCCGGCAGTCTCGGTCCGGAAATCGCTGGCATCGAAAGATCACATCATCTCGATGATCGACGGCAAGCCGTACAAGACACTGCGCCGTCACCTGGCGACGCACGGCATGACGCCGATCGAATATCGCGAACGCTACGGGCTGAAGCCGGACTATCCAATGGTCGCCGAGACCTATTCGGAAAGCCGCCGTGCCATGGCCAAGAAGATCGGTCTCGGTCGCAAGCCCGGCGCCCGCAAGACCGAAGCCCCGGCTGCCGCGCCGCAGCGCAAGCGCAAGGTCGAGGCTGTCGCCGAATAATCGACGCAGGCCGACCGATCTGAGCGCCTGCAGGGGCCGGTGGTTCGCCACCGGCCCCTTTTCGCATTAGGCAGGGCGCACGCGCCGTTGCCGCCCCTCACCACCCCGGCGGACACCGGCCGGGTCGTCACGCCGGGCTAGCTGCCGAAACGACCCCGACGGTAGAGCAGGGTGATCGCGACGCGCCGGTTGCGCGGATCGCTCGGGTTCTTGACGATCAGCGGCTCGCGGTCCGCGACACCCTCGATCCGTTCGAAGCGCGCCTCGGGCGTGCCGCCGGCGAGCAGCCGCCGTCGTGTCGCCTCGGCGCGGCCCGACGAGAGCATCCAGTTGTTCATCGCGCGCGGATCGCCATAGGGCACGCTGTCGGTGTGCCCGCGGATCATGATCGGGTTGGCCGACCCGGCGATCGATCCCGCGATCATCCCGATCAGATCGCCTGCCCTGGCATCGAGCGCCGTCGTGCCCAGCGCGAACATCGAATAATCGGCATCGTCGATCAGGTCGATGCGCATCCCGTCCTGCGTCGGCACGAAGCGGATGTGGCTCGCGAGACGCGACAGGTTCTTCGACTGTTCGATCTGGCGGAGCACCTTGCGGCGCATCGCGTCGAAATTGCGGCGATCCTCCGCATTCAGCGCGTCGAGCCCCTTCTTGTTGCCCTTGGGTCCGGTGCCGGTGTCCGCGCCGCCCGCGCCCGCATTCGGAATGGCGATCTGCGGCAGGCTGGTCTGCCCCGCTTGCGGACCGATCTTGTTCTTCGACAGGATCGATTCGCCACCGAGCAGCGCACCGCCGCCGATCCCCAGCGTGTGCGTGTCGATCAGCGTCGGCGCGAAATAGTCGGCAATGCCCTTGCGCTGTTTCTCGGTCGTCGCGCCGAGGATCCACAGCAGCAGGAAGAACGCCATCATCGCGGTCACGAAATCGGCATAGGCGACCTTCCAGGCACCGCCATGATGGCCGCCATGGCCCTCGATATAGACCTTCTTGACGATGATCTTGGGCGGCTGGTTCGCCCCGTGCGGCGCGCGTGCCATCCTACTTCCCGCGCAGCCCGTCAAAGACTTCGGCGAAGCCCGGCTGGTTGCGATGCGCGATCCCCGAGCGCGCCGCCTCGATCACCAGCGGCTGCGGATGGCCGTGGAGCGAGGCGATGATGATCTGCTTCACCACGCCGTAGATCGAGGCGTCCGCGTCGAGCACCTGCTTCAGCCGGTTCGCGAGCGGCGCGACCATGCCATAGGCCAGCAGCACGCCCATGAACGTGCCGACCAGCGCCGACCCGATCATCGAGCCGAGCACCGACGGCGGCTTGTCGATCGATCCCATCGTCTTCACCACGCCGAGCACCGCCGCGACGATGCCGAGCGCGGGCAGCGCGTCGGCGAGGCTGGTCAGCGTGCCGTGCGCGCTTTCCTCCTCGTGATGATGCGTCTTGATCGACTGGTCCATCACCTCCTCGACCGCGTGCACGTCGAGCGTACCGCTCGACACCACGACGAGGCGCAGCGTGTCGGCGATCAGGTTGATCAGCGCGTGGTTCTTCAGCAGCTTGGGGTATTCGGCGAACACCGCGGAGGAATTGGGATCCTCGACATGCGGCTCGAGCGCGATCGGCCCGTCGACGCGCAACATCTTCATCAGCTTGCTGACGAGGAAGATGACGTCGAGATAATCCTGCTTCTTGTATTTCGGGCCCTTGAACACCTTCATCAGCCCGCCGCCGAGACCTTTGAGCTCCTTGCCCGAATTGCCGATGATCAGAGCGCCGGCGGCGGCACCGCCGATGATGAGCATCTCGTGCGGGATCGCCTCAAGCACGGGGCCGAGCGCCCCGCCGGTGAACGCAAAGCCGCCGAACACCATGACGAGCAAAACGACGATGCCGATAATCGGAAACATGGTGCTGGAAATTCCCCCAAAGCCCGGAACGCCGGCCCTGTCACCGGAAGATTAACCGGATTTCGTAGCCATCCGGTTACCGGACCCGCCCGATCCGTCCTATAAATGCGCTCAGCGAAGATAATCGAACAGCGACAGCGCGCTGAGCTTCGAGAAGCTCGCCTGAGTCGCCGACAGGATCGTCATCGTCTTCTGCAATTCGGTGATCGCCGTCGTGATGTCGGTGCCCTCGATCGACTGGCGGGTATCCTCGCGGTCGACCGCGACGTCCTTCAGCCGGGCGGTTTCCAGATCGACCCGCGACGCGCGCGCACCGAGCGACGCCTGGATCGACGACACCTGTTCCGACGCCGCCGACAGATCGTCGAGCGCGGTATCGAGCGAGGCGGGATCGTAGCTTTCGGCCTGGAGCGCGGTCGCGATCGCGCTCAATACCGCCAGCGTGTCCTTGCCGTCGGCGCGCAGCACGCGCGACGCCGATTCGTTCGCCTGGACGCTTGCGCCGTCGCCGACCGGGATCGGCGAGACGCTGGTCGCGGCCAGCGCATAGCTGCCATCGGCCTGCTTCACCGCCGCGGGCCCGCCGTCCGCGCCGCCGAAGATCGGCTGGCCACGCAGGTCCTTCACGTTCGCGAGACTCGCGATCGTATCGACGATCCCCGCAATTTCGACGCCGATCGCCTTGCGCGCATCGCCGCTCAGCGTGCCATTGCGCGCCTGCACCGTGAGTTCGGACACGCGCTGCAACTGCGCGGTGATCGCGCTGAGCGTGGTATCCGACTGTTTCAGCACCGATGCGGCGGTCGTCAGGTTCGCGGCATAGGCCTTGTCGTCGACGGCATCCCGCGCGAGCCCCGCCAGCCGCTGATAGGCGGCGCTGTCGGACGAGGGCGCGGTGAATTTCTTGGTGGTCGAGATCTGCGTCTGCAATGCGTCCGCCTGCTTCGACAGCGCATTCATCGCCTTGGCCGAGCGGTCGTAGAACAGGCTGGTCGCGATCTGCATAAGGCCTACCGGATCTCGAGGATGGTCTGGAGGATGTCGCGCGCGGTCTGGATGACGCGGCTCGACGCCTGATAGGCCTGCTGGAAGCGGAGCAGGTCGACCGCCTCGCTGTCGAGGTCGACACCGCTGCCCGAATCGCGTGCGGTCACCGCGCCGTCGCGGATCGCGCCCTGCGCATCGCCGACCAGCCTGCGCTGTTCGAGCGACGCCGCGTTGCTCGTGATCATGTTGGTCAGCCGCTGTTCGCCGCCCGTCGTCGGGTCGCGCGTCGCAAGCAGTGCGGTCAGGTTCGACGCATCGCGCGCGCCGCCGGTCGCGCCCGCCGCGGCAATGCCGCGCGGGTCGGTCAGCGCGACGGTGATGCTGGTCGGCGTGTCGCCGGTCTTGAACAACGGCGCGCCCGCCTTGCCGTCGAGATCGCGCCCCTGCGCCTGGATGGCGTTGACCTGCGTGGTGAAGTCGGTCGCGATGCCGTTCAGCGTGTCGCGCGCCGCGACGATCTTCTGCGCGCCCTCGGCATAGCCGGCCAGGGCGCCGCCCGACGGCGTCACCGCCGATGTCGTGCCCGTCCGCTGCACGACGAACCCGACCGCGCCCTCGTCATTCTTCAGATAGCTGACATTGCCCGCATCGGGGCCCGCCACGAATACCGGGCCGCTCGCCCCGCCCAGCCGCACCGTCGCACGGCCGAGATCGTCGAACTCCGTACTGATATCGGTGATCGTGCTCATCTGCTCGAGCAACTGGTCGCGCTGGTCGCCGAGCTGCGCGGCGTTGGTCGACCCCTTCTGGCTACGCGCGATGCCGTCATTGACCTTGGCGAGCGCGGTACCGAACGAATTGAGCGTCTGCGTCGCCTGGCGCGTCGCGGTGTCGAGGTCGGCCGCCGCGGTGTCGAGCGCCTTGCCCGTCGCGGTGAACGCCGCGGCCGCGCTGGTCGCGGATTCGAGCATCACCGACCGGGCCGGCACCGAGGTCGGGTCCGCCGACAAGGTCTGCGCGGCGGAAAAGAAGCTGGTGAGACGATCGCCGAGCTTGTTGTCGGTCAGCGACGTCTCGATCCGCCCGAGCCAGGCCGCCGCGGTCTCCGTCCTGGCAAGATCCGACCCGGCGTTGCGGACCGCGAGCGAACGGAACGTGTCGGCCGAGCGCGAGATGCCGGTGACGGTGACGCCGTTGCTGCCCGTCGCGACGCTCGCATTGATCCCGCTGCCGATCGAGGTCACCTGGCCGAGATTCGTCGTACGCCGGGTATAACCCGCGGTGCCGGTGTTCGCGATGTTCTCGGACACGGTGTTCAGCGCGGTCTGGTACGCCCGCACGCCCGACGCGCCGATCGACAGGAGGTCGCTCATGGCGACGGCTCTGCCGCGCCCGGGTTAAGATCGGATTGCGATTTGGCGAGGAAATCGGTCATCGCCTTGCCGATGCCGAGCGGCGTGTGCTCGGCCATGGTCTGCGCGACGCGGGCGTCCTGCATCTCGGTAAAGGTGTCGAGCGCCTTGGATTCGAACAGCGAATCGCTCAATTTCGCCTGGCGCATGCTCTTCAGCATCATGCCGGTGAAGACCGCCTCGAACTTCTTGCCCGCCTTGTCGAGATTGTCGTTCGACTTCAGCCGGCTCGTATCGGTCGAGATGCCGCCCGCATCGATCGGGCCGGGGGCTGCGATCGGGCTCACAGGACGATCAACTCGGCCTTGAGCGCGCCGGCTTCCTTCAGCGCCTCGAGGATTGCGACCAGATCGGCGGGCGACGCGCCGATCGCGTTCACCGCCTTGACGATGTCGGCGAGCCTGGGGCCGGGGTTCAGCAGGAACATCGGGCGACGTTCCTCCTCGACCGCGACCGCGCTGTTCGGCGTGACGACGGTCTGGCCCTGGCTGAACGGCGCGGGCTGGCTCACCTGTGGCTTCTCGTCGATCCGCACCGTCAGCTTCCCATGCGTCACTGCGGCAGGCCCCACGCGCACCGCGGAGTTTATAACGACCGTACCGGTGCGCGCATTTACGATTACTTTTGCCGAGGGCTCGGCGGAGACCACGTCGAGATTCTCGATCGTCGACATCAGGGTCGCACGAACGTCCGCACCGACCGGCGCGCGGACCGCGACCGAAACCGCGTCGATCGCCTGCGCGCTGCCGAAGCCGAGCTTCGAATTGATCGCGCCCGCGACGTTCTGCGCGGTCGTGAAATCGGCACGCGCAAGGTTGAAGGTCAGCATCGGCGCGCTGTCGAACCCGGTCGCAACCGCCCGTTCGACCGTTGCGCCCTCGGGGATGCGCCCGGTCGAGGGGATGTTGACGACGATCTTCGACCCATCCGCACCTTCCGCGCCGAGCCCGCCGACCGCGAGATTGCCCTGCGCCATCGCATAGATCTGGTTATCCGCGCCGAGCAGCGGCGTCATGATCAGGCTGCCGCCGCGCAAGCTCTTGGCCTTGCCCATCGACGCGACGGTGATGTCGAGCCGCTGGCCGGGCTTGGCGAAGGGCGGCAGTTCGGCGGTGATCATCACCACCGCGGCGTTCTTCATCCCCGGATTGGCGTTGGGCGGCAGCTGCAGCCCGAAGCGCGACGCGACGGCTTTCAGCGACTGGACGGTATATTCCAGATTGTCGTCGCCCGTGCCGGGCAGCCCGACGACGATGCCGTAGCCGGTCAGCTGGTTCGACCGAATCCCCTGGAACCCGCCCAGGTCCTTGATCCGGTCTGCAGACGCCGGTGCTGCGATCAGGAGCGAGGCGAGGAGGGTGAGCAGGAAGCGCATGGTCACGGCCTCAGAAAGGGCTGACGACGGAGAAGAAGCGGCTGAGCCACCCCTGGCGGCCGGCGCGGGCGACGTCGCCCTTGCCGGTGTAAGAGATCTGCGCATCGGCGACCCGCGTCGACAGCACGCGGTTGTCGCGGTCGACATCGGCGGTGCGCACCAGCCCCTTGATCTTGAGGAACTCGTCGCCGCGGTTGAGCGTCACGCGCTTCTGCCCCTGCACGAGCATCGTGCCGTTGGGATAGACTTCGGCGACCGTCACGCTGACCTCGCCCGACAGCGAGTTCGCCTGGTCGGCGGCGCCCGCGCCGTTGAAGTTGCGCCCGCCGCTGATCGTCGCATCGGCGCGGTTGAACAGGTTGAGCGCGCCCGTCGTCGGCGGGGTGATGCTGGCCGAGCCGCTGCTGTCGAGCTTCGAGCCCGAGGATTTCGACGCGGCGGTGCGCTCGACCAGCACGATCGTCAGCGGATCGCCGACTTTCCGCGCACGCCAGCCCTCGTACAGCGCGGCATAGCCGTCCTGCGCCTGGAAGATCGATCCGGTCGCGGGCGACGCCAACGGCACGGGCAGCGGCCGTGCGACGGTGAAGTCCTCGGGCGGCGCCTTCTTGCCGAACAGCCTGGCCTGCGCCGACAGCGGCGCGAGCGTGCCGGCGGCAATCGCGAGGAGCGCGATCGGCGCGCGCGTGGGGATCGGAAATGCCATGATGCGCCCTGCGATCAGATGTTCTGGTTGACGTATTTCAGCATGTCGTCGGTCGCCGAGATCATCTTTGAATTGACCTCATACGCACGCTGCGTCTCGATCATGTCGACCAGCTCCTCGACGACGTTGACGTTCGACGCTTCGAGCATCCCCTGCCGCACGCGACCGCGGCCATCCTGCCCGGCAACGCCCAGATTGGCGGCGCCCGACGCGGCGGTCTCGACCAGGTAATTGTCGCCCGTCGCCTGGAGCCCGGCACCATTGGCGAAGCTCGCGACCTGGATCTGGCCGATCTGCTGCGCTTCCGACTGGCCGGGGATCGTCGCCGAGACGGTACCGTCCTGGCCGATCGTGATGTTGGTCGTTCCCTCGGGCACGGTGATGCCGGGCATCACCTGATAACCCTCGCTGGTCACCATCAGCCCCTCGGGGCTGCGCGAGAAATTGCCCGCGCGCGTATAGCCGAGCGTGCCGCCGGGCATCTGCACCTGGAAATAGCCGTCGCCGTCGAGCGCGAGGTCGAGGCTGTTGCCCGTCGTCTGCATCGACCCCTGCGTATCGATCCGCGCGGTGCCCTGGATCCGGACGCCGGTGCCGAGGTTGAGCCCGGTCGCGTATTTGGTCTCCGCCGTCGACTGCGCGCCCGGCGCGGTCACGACCTGGTACGCCAGCGTCTCGAACGCGGCGCGATCCTTCTTGAACCCCGTCGTGTTGACGTTGGCGAGGTTGTTCGAAATGACCCGCATGCGCGTATCCTGGGCGTCGAGCCCGGTACGCGCGATATGCATGGCGGAACTGCTCATGGCCTAATCCTTCCTTAGCTCGGCAGGCGCATCAGTGATGCACCGCTTTCATCCATGTCCTTGGCGGACTTCAGCATGTTGGCCTGGACCTCGTAGCTGCGCTGATTCTCGATCATGTCGACCAGCGCCTGCGTCATGTTGACGTTCGATCCCTCGATCGCCCCGCCCTGCACCTTCGCATCGAGATCCTCGGGCAGCACGCCGCCACCGCGCACGCGCAGCAGATTGTCGAGCCCCTTGACCGTGTCCGACCCCTTGGTGTCGGCCAGCTTCAGCTTGTCGATCACCTGCGGCGCATTCGCATCGCCACCCTGCGGCACGATCGAAATCGTCCCGTCGCCCGCGATCGAGAGCGTGTCATAGGGCGGGATCGTGATCGGACCGCCCGATCCCATCACCGGAAAACCGTCGCCGGTCTGGAGCACGCCCGACGGAGCGATCTCCAGGTCGCCGCGCCGCGTATAGGCTTCGGAGCCGTCCGACGCCTGCACCGCGAGCCATGCGGTCGCGCCGGTGACCGCGACGTCGAGCGGCCGCCCCGTGGTCTGGATCGCCCCCGGCGCGCGGTCGGCGTCGGTCACTTCCTCCGACGTCGGCGCGCGCGCCTCGAACTGCTGGCCGCCACCCTTCAGGTCGATCCGGTCGAACACCACGCGGTCGGCACGGAATCCGGTGGTCGACGCGTTCGCCATGTTGTTGGCGATCGCCGACTGCGCCGCCATGTGCGCGCGCAGTCCCGTCGCCGCGGTGTAGACCAGCTTGTCCATTCAGGGTTCTCCGTCCGCGCCCTGGATCAGCTGCGGATGTTGAAGATGGTCTGCGAGATCTGGCTCGCGGTATCCAAGGCCTTCGAGTTCGCCTGGAAGTTGCGCTGTGCCGCGATCAGCGAGACGAGCTCTTCGGTGATGTCGACGTTCGAGCGCTCGATCGTTCCCGACATCAGCTTGCCGAAGCCGTTGACGTCGGCGATGCCGAGCTTGGCCTCGCCCGAAATGCCGGTCGCCGACCAGTAGCTGCTGCCGAGCTGGCGCAGACCCTCGGGGTTCGAGAAGTTGGCGAGCATCACCTGACCGAGCGCCTGGGTGTCGCCGTTCGAGAAGCTCGCCTTGACGATGCCGGACTCGTCGATCGTCACGCCCTGGATCTGGCCGACCGCCTTGCCGTCCTGCGCGCGCGCGGCGACGTTGAACGCCGATGCCAATTGCGTGGTGTCGAGCCCGAAGGTGAAGCCGAACTGCTGCGTCGTGCTGCTGCCTGCAGTGGTGAACGGGTCGAACGCGACCGCAGTCGTCGGCGCGGTCAGCTTGCCGGTGGTGTCGAAGTCCAGCTCGACGCTTGCCGCACCGTTGGTGGTCATCGGCTTGTCACCGACATAGCTGAACACTTCCCAGCTGCTCGTATTGCCGTTGGCGGCATCGGGCGTCGTCGTGCGCTTGAAATAATTGGTCAGCGTCTGCGCATTGCCGCTCGCATCATAGATCGTCGTCTGCGCCGACTGGTTGTAGCTGGTCGGGTCGAACCGGTCGAACGTCGTCGTCGATGGGATCGCGGCATTGGCGCTGAGGTTCAGCGACATCGACACGTTCGCGGTCGGGACGGCCTTGCCGCTGGTCGCGGGAAGCTGAAGACTGACCGCGGAATCGAGCCCCGATGCGACGACCTTGCCCGAGCCGTCGACCGGATAGACCTGCAAATGGCTGCCGTTCGAATCGACCACATAGCGATCGGCATCGACCAGAAAGCCGCCATTGCGCGTATAGTTGACGTTGAGCGACGTCGTGCTCGGCTTCACCACGAAGAAGCCGTCGCCCGACACGGCGAGATCGAGCGCGTTGGCCGACTGGATGAGGTTGCCCTGGCTGAACTGCTGCCGATTGCCCTGCACCACGGTGCCCGAGCCGATCTGCTGCGCGGGGTTCAGCGACACGCTAGACGCGATCACGTCGGCGAATTCGGTGCGGCTCTTCTTGAACCCGTTGGTCGAGACGTTCGCGAGGTTGTGCGAGATCGTCGACATTTCGGTCTGCGAGGCCTGGAGGCCGGAAAGCGAGGTATAGAAGGACATCGGGTTACTCCTGGAATTCTGGCAATCAGCGGGCGATCAGCCGATCTGGCGAACCGCGGTGACGGGGACCTCACCAAGGCCCGGTAGCGTGAGGATGGCGGCACCGGTCGTCGTCGAAACCGACTGGACCGGCGCCCAGACAAGGTTCTGTGATGCAACGGTCGTGCCATTATTCTGGGCGTTGACGATGACCTTGAACGGTCCCGTCCCGGCATCCTCGCCGGTCGCGGTCTTGCCGTCCCAGTCGTAGTTCACGGTGCCCTTGTCGGCGCTGCCGAGCGACATGGTCTTCAGCACGCCGCCATTGGCATCGGTGATCGTGACGTTGACGTTGCTCGCCGCGGCGCCAAGCTCGATCCCGCCGGCCAGCCCGCCGCTGGTCCGCCCATAGGCCGTGTCACCCGCGGTCAGCACGGTCTTGCCGACATAGGCCATCGCATCGCTGGCGCTGGTCACGTTCAGCTTGTCGGCGATCGACTTCATCGTCGTGCTCATCTCGGAAATACCGGCGAGGCTCGAGAACTGCGCCATCTGTGCGACCATCTGGGTGTTGTCGACCGGGTTGAACGGGTCCTGGTTCTGCATCTGCGCGGTCATCAGCTTCAGGAAATCCGACTGGTTGAGCGTCGTCGAATTGGATGCCGTGGTCGTCGTCGCGGCGGTCGTCGCGCGCGTGATGCCGAGGTTCGAAAGCGTCGAGTCGAAGGAACTTGCCATGATCAGCGGCCTAGCTTGAGGGTATCGATGATCAGCGACTTCGCAGTCTGCATCACCTCGACATTGTTCTGGTAGCTGCGCGCGGTCTCCATCATGTCGACCAGCTCGCGGGTTTCATCGACCGCCGCCTCGAAGATGTTGCCATCCTTGTCGGCCATCGGATTGTTCGGATCGTAGCGCTTGGCGGGTGCCTCGCCGGCGGTGACGACCTTCTCGACATCGACCGTCGACATCCCGCTGGCGGCGTCGAAGCTGGTGCGGAACACCGGCTTCATCGTCTTGTACGCAGCCTCCGCGGAGCCGGCGACGCCGCCCGCATTGGCGAGGTTCGACGCGGTGGTGTTCATCCGCAACAGCTGCGCGGACATCGCGCGGCCAGCGACCTGGAAAATCGTCATCGGCGCATTGGCCATCGCTTAGTCCCCCTTCAGCGCGCGGGTGACCTGGCTGATCCGCCCGTTCAGGAAGGACAGCGTGGTCTGGTACTGCACCGCATTCTCGGCGAACGCGGTCTGCTCCTGGTTCAGCTCGACGGTGTTGCCGTCCATCGAGGTCTGCGTCGGCACGCGATACTTGGTCGCCGCGTCGATCCCGCCCGCGCCATCCGTCTCGAGCGACGCGAGCGCCGACTTGAAGTCGATGTCGCGCGCCTTGAAGCCGGGGGTCGAGGCATTGGCGATGTTCGACGCGAGCACCCCCATGCGCTGCGATCGCACCTCGAGGGCCGCACCATGAACGCCAAACAGCGAGTCACCTGACACTGGACCGAACTCCCGCGCTGGATTGCGCAAGCCTTCCAAAGCAATGCCCGTGCCAGTTGACGCTCACTGACCGGATGACGCCGCTTTGCCGCCCGTCGGCAAGCGCGCGGCAACCCGGCCGGCAACGCCTTGCCGCCCCGGCAGACGTGGCGGCAATCGCACCGGCAGGCGTGGTGCCGACCCGTCGCGCAGCGTGCAAACCGCCGGCCCGCGCGAGTCCCGCTCACCGGGGGATCGCGAACTGGCCCGGCCCTTGCAAAGACTTACGGGACATGATTACGCTCGCCCATCTGCTCGACCCCGCCGCGCTCGCCATCGTCGGCGGCGGCACGGTCCTCGGCGTCGCCTTGCGGACACCGCTGCGCGATCTGGTCCGCGCGATCGCGGCGCTGAAGACGCTCGGCCGCGCCCGGCTCGACGGCGATGCACTGCTCCAGCAGATCGTCGCGCTCGGCCGTATCGCCCAGCGCCACGGTGCGATGGCGCTCGACCGTACGGTCATCGCCGATCCCGACATCGCCGCCGGTATCGCGGCGATCGTCGACGGCGCGACCGCCAGCGACGTGGCACTGCTGATCCGGCATCGCCGCCATGCGCGGATTGAACGCCACGTCGCCGCCGCCGAGGTCTGGGCAGGCGCCGCCGAACTCGCGCCCGCGATGGGCATGGTCGGCACGCTGATCGGGCTCGCCCAAATGTTCGCGACGATGAGCGATCCGACCGCGATCGGCGGCGCGATGGCTATCGCGCTGCTCGCGACGCTCTATGGCGCGCTGCTCGCCAACCTCGTCTTCATGCCGGTCGCCAACCGCCTGCGCGCACAGGGCCGCAACGAGGCGTTCGAACGTGCCCGGATCGAGGCGCCACTCGTCGCGCTCGCCGCGCGCGAGGCCCCGCGCGCACCGTTGATGAGCGTCGCATGACGGTCGGTGATTATCCCGAGCCGCAGCCCGGGCGTCCGCTCTGGCTGATTACGCTCGCCGATCTCGCCTTGCTGCTCGTCGGCTTCTTCGTACTCCTGCAGGCTACGCAGACCGCCAGCGACCGTCCCCTCGCGCCCCGGGCGCTGGCAGCCGGATTGCGCGAGGGCTTCGGTTCACCCGCGACGGCACCGGCCGACACCGCACGGTCGAGATCGCTCGCCGCTTCCGCGCCACGTGCAGTGGCCAAGCCCACGGCCTTGCCCGTTGCCGCTGCCGGGATGCTCGACTTCGCGGTCGGTTCGGCTGTGCTGCCTACGTCACCCGATACGCTGGCGGCCTGGGCGCGTGACGCGGTGCAGGACCCGCGCGTCCAGATCACCGTCACCGGATCGGTCGACGGCTCGCGCGGCGATGTCGACCCTGTCACGCGCAGCGCGGCGATCCTCGCCTCGGACCGTGCGCGCGCGGTCGCGGCCGCGATCGCCCATGTCGCCCGCGGCCGCGTGACGCTCGCGACGTCGCCGACCACCGGCCGCCGCGCCGCCATCGTCACCCAAGCCTTTGTCGGCGAACCGCCAAGGACCCCCTCATGATGCTCGCCCTGTTGATGATCGCTGCCGGTGCGCCGTCCGCCGGCTTCCAGGATATCGCCGCGCTCGATCGCGCGGTCTCGGCATTCACCGGCCGGCCGATCGGCGCCGAGGGTGGCGCGCGGACGACGGTCGATTCGCGGTTGCGGCTCGCGACGTGCCCGACCGTCGCGATGTCGTGGCGGACCGAAGCGCATGACGCGGTGGTCGTCGCCTGTGCCGGCCCCGCCTGGCGCATTTTCGTCCCCGTCATACGCCCGGCCTCGGCCCCCGGCGCGACGCCCGCCACGACCCGTGCGGCCTATGCCCCGGTCGTGAAGGCCGCCCCCGTCATCCGCCGCGGCGATCCGATCGTGATCGAGGCTGGCACCGACGGCTTTTCGATCAGTCGCGAGGGCGTCGCGCTGGCCGATGCCGCCCCCGGCGCACGCTTCATGGTCAAGGTCGACGACACCCGCACCCCGGTCCAGGCGATCGCGGTCGCCAGCGGCCGCGCGACCCTGCCCGGCTGGACGAATTAATTTTGTTAAAGCTTTTCGCACGCCGGCCGTTTCTCCCTCTGTCAGCAAGAACCAGAGGGTGCAGACATGGTGGAATCGATCGGCTCGAAGCCGTTGACGGGAGGCGAGCGCAGCGTCGCGCGCATCGCCGCGACGACGCCCGCCCAGCCGGTCGCCCAGCCCCTGGCGCAGACGCCCGACCGTGCGGTCGAGGCCGAACCCTCGGCAACCTCGTCGATCGCGCTCGCGCGGACGATGGCCGCCGCAGCCCCGATCAACGAAGCGCGCGTGGCCGCGGTCAAGAAGGCGGTCGCCAACGGCACCTTCCCGATCCTGCCCGCGACGATCGCCGACCGGCTCCTCGCCTTCAAACTGGAATGGGCACCGAATGACCCGGCGTGACGCCCTAGTGCGCGTGATCGACGCGCTGCATGCCGAGATCGCGGCGCTGAAATCCAACGACGTGGCCGGGCTGGAACGCGCGACGACGCAAAAGCTCGACGGCATCAATGCGGTCGCAACGCTTGGTACCGGCCCTGCCGGTCCCGAATTGCGCGAGCTGGCGGACGAGGCGAACCGCCTCAACGAAACCTGCCGCATCTATACCAACCTGATGGCGGCAAATGTCCGCCGCCGCCTGCAAACCTTGACCGGCGAGGGCGGCATTGCCGGCTATCGCCCGCGCATGGGTGCGGCCTACGCCTGATCCGCGCGGCCGGGCAAGATCTGGCACGCCCCTTGCTGTGTAGTGTCCTGAAACAGGGACATTACTCGCGGGATGACCGTCAATCCTATCACTACCGGCCGGATCCAGTCCGCGATCGCGCTTGCGAGCAGCAAGACGGGCGTGGATTTCGACTATCTGCTCGGCCAGGCGAAGCTCGAAAGCGGGCTTAACGCTAATGCCAAGGCGGGCACGTCAAGCGCGTCGGGTCTGTACCAGTTCATCGAACAGAGCTGGCTCGCGGTCGTCAAGAAGCACGGCGCTGAGCACGGGCTCGGCTGGGCAGCCGACAGCATCGGCCAGTCGTCGGGCGGGCATCTGGGCGTCGCGGATGCGGGCACGCGTCAGGCGATCCTCGCGCTGCGCAACGATCCCGCCGCCGCCTCGATGATGGCGGCCGAACATGCGTCGGACAACAAGGACGCGCTCGAGGGCAAGCTTGGCCGCACCGCGACCGGCACCGATCTGTATATGGCGCATTTCCTGGGGCTCGGCGGCGCGTCGAAGTTCCTGACGACGATGCAGGCCAATCCCGACGCGAGCGGTGCCGCGCTGTTCCCCTCCGCCGCGCGCGCCAATCGCGGCGTCTTCTACGAGTCCAACGGTACGCCGCGCTCGCTGTCGGCAATCTACGAGCGATTCTCGACAAAGCTCGGCGCCGCCGCCGCGGGCGCGACCGGCTCGGCCACGACCGGCTCGGTCCAGTTCGCCGCGCAGGCGCTCGACATGGACGGCAGCACGGTCGTCACCGGCAACAATGAAAGCGCCGAGGACGCGCTCGCCTGGGCGACGTCGACGATGGGCCGGTTCGGCACCCGGAACGCCGGTTTCAATGGGGGCCAGACCTCGGCAAGCCTGTTGCGGCCGACGCCCGACACCGCGCGGCTCGCCTATCTGATGCTCGCGAAGATGGGTGGCTGAACCCATGAACCGCCTGCTCTCCAACGCCCGTGCATCGGTCCTGCCGCTCGCGATCCTGATGCTCGTGCTCGTCATGGTCGTGCCGATCCCGGCATTCATGCTCGACATCTTCTTCGTCGCGAACATCGCGATCAGCCTTGCCGTGCTGATGGTCGCCCTGAACGCGCAGAAGCCGCTCGATTTCTCCGCCTTCCCGACCGTGCTGCTGTTCGCCACGCTGTTCCGCCTCGGCCTCAACGTCGCCTCGACGCGGATCGTGCTCGTTCACGGCCATGAGGGCGAGAGCGCGGCGGGTCACGTCATCGAGGCGTTCGGCACGTTCCTGATCGGCGGCGACTACGTCGTCGGCATCTTCGTCTTCGCGATCCTGATGATCATCAACATGATCGTCGTCACCAAGGGTGCGGGCCGCGTCTCCGAAGTCAGCGCGCGCTTCACGCTCGACGCGCTGCCCGGCAAGCAGATGGCGATCGACGCCGACCTGAACGCCGGGCTCATCACCCCCGACGAGGCGAAGGCGCGCCGCATCGAGGTGTCCACCGAGGCCGATTTCTACGGCTCGATGGATGGCTCGTCGAAGTTCGTGAAGGGCGATGCGGTCGCCGCGATGCTGATCCTCGCCGCAAACATCATCGGCGGGCTGATCCTGGGGCCCGTCAGCCACGGCATGTCGATCGCCGACGCCGCGCACAACTACATCCTGCTCGCGATCGGCGACGCGCTCGTCGCACAGCTTCCCTCGCTGATGCTGTCGATCGCCGCAGCGTCGATCGTCACGCGCGTCACCTCGGACAAGGATCTCGCCGGCCAGATCGGCGGCCAGTTCGGATCCCCGCGCACCTGGACGCCGGTCGCGGTCATCCTCGCGCTGCTCGGCGTCCTGCCCGGTATGCCGCACATGGTCATCCTGCCCGCCGCCGCGATCGCCGGGTTCGCGGCCTGGAAGCTGCGCCAGATCGAGCGTCGCCCCGCCCCCGTCGTCATCGCCCCCGTCGAGGCGATCGACCAGTCGAAGATCGGCTGGGACGAGGTCACCGACGGCATGCAGGTCAATCTCGACATCGGCTACGGCCTGGTCCCGCTGGTCGACGACCGCCGCGGATCGCCGTTGATGGGCCGCATTACCGGCGTCCGTCGCCAGCTGTCGAAGGAACTGGGCTTCGTCGTGCCGCAGGTCCGCGTCCGCGACGACATCAACCTTGCCCCCTATGTCTACCGCATCATCGTCAACGGCGTCGTCGTCGGGGAGGACACCGTGTCGCCCGACGACATGCTCGCGCTCGACACCGGCCAGGCGTTCGGCTCGCTGATCGGTAAGACCACCAAGGATCCGACTTTCGGGCTCGACGCGACCTGGATCTCGACCGCGGACGCGGATGCGGCGACCGGCGCGGGCTATCTCGTCGTCGATCCCGGCACCGTGGTCGCGACTCATCTCAATCACCTGCTCGGCCAGACTGCGTCCGAGCTGCTCGGCCCCGACGAGGTCCAGGCGCTGCTCGACGGGCTGAAGGAGCGCGCGGCGCAACTCGTCACCGCGCTCGCGCCGATCCCGATCACCACGTTGACCCAGGTCCTCAAGGGCCTGCTCGCCGAGAACATCCCGCTGAAGGAATTCCGCAGCATCGCCGCCGCGATCGCGGTCGCCGCCCAGCGCAGCCAGGATGCCGAGGAGATCATCGAACTGATCCGCCCGCGTCTCGGCGCGCTGATCATCCAGAAGCTGTGCGGGATGCGGGAGCCGCTCCGCGTGATGACGCTCGAGGGGCATCTCGAAGGGCTGCTCGGCCAGGCGATGCGCGCCGACCAGTCGCGCCGCCACGTCATCGAACCCGATCTCGGCCGCCGCATCGTCGAAGCGCTGCAAAATGCCGCGCAGCCGCTGATCGCCGAGGCCAAGCCGTTCGCGCTGGTCGTCCAGCCCGCGATCCGCCTCGCAATCCGCAAGCTGGTCCGCACCTGCCTGCCCGACACCCCGGTCATGTCGTTCTTCGAAGTACCCGAGGACAAGGCGGTCGAGGTCGTCGCGGTCATCGGCGCACCACAGCAGGCGCTGGCCGCATGAGCG
The DNA here is from genome assembly GCF_034045155.1 of Sphingomonas sp. CFBP9019. Taxonomy (NCBI): domain Bacteria; kingdom Pseudomonadati; phylum Pseudomonadota; class Alphaproteobacteria; order Sphingomonadales; family Sphingomonadaceae; genus Sphingomonas; species Sphingomonas sp. CFBP9019. The sequence continues at coordinate 76,832 of NZ_JAXCWK010000004.1, forward strand.
CCGAACCGATGATGGCGGCGTTCGACAAGGCCCGCCCCGCGCGCGCCGGCGAAATCCCGACGGGGCCCCTCACCTATCGTCCCCAGCAACGCCCCAGCGGCGACCCCGACCAGCTCGTCAAACAGCATCTCGCGATGGTCCGCCGGATCGCTTGGCACGTCCACGGCAGCATGAGCAGCATCGTCGAGGTCGAGGATCTGGTGCAGGTCGGGCTCGTCGCGCTGGTCGAGGCCGCGGCCGGGTTCGAGGAGCGTGGTACGCCGTTCAAGGCCTATGTCGCGACCCGCCTGCGCGGCGCGATGATCGACGAACTGCGGCGCCAGGCGACGACGACGCGCGGTGCGATGCGCCGCCGCCGGCAATATGCCGACGCCATTTCCACGCTCACCGCCCAGACGGGCAAGGCCCCCGGAGACGCCATGATCGCCCAGCATATCGGCGTCAGCATCGACAAGCTGCGCAGCGACTATGTGACCGCGGACGCGATCCGGTTCGATTCGATCGACGAGGTCTATGCCGACGACATGCCGTGGTTCGCCGACGACACCCCCGACGCGTTCGAACAGCTCGCCGACAGCGACCTGCGGGACGCGCTGATCGCCGCGATCACCGCGCTGCCGGAACGCGAGGCGCAGGTGATCCAGCTTTATTATGTCGAGGAGATGAACCTCGAGGAGATCGGCGCGGTCTTCGACATCGGCGCCGCCCGCGTCTGCCAGATCAAGGCATCCGCGCACGCGAAACTGAAACGCGCGCTCGCCCGCAAGGTCTGACGTACCCCTCATCCTCCCCCGCCAAGGGGGAGGTGGCAGGCGCAGCCTGACGGAGGGGGCGGAAAGGGAAAACCGCTGTTGCGTGTCCTCCCCGCTCCGTCGCCTTTGGCGCCACCTTCCTCTGGCGGGGGAGGATAGAGCGTATGAACATTGCCGATGATGTGTTGCCCGCGAATCATCCCGCCGCCGCGCGGATGCGCGCCGCCTCTCCGATCGCCATTGCGAAAATAGCGCAAGGCAACCCTCGCTCAGCCGACCCGCTGCCATCCCAATGCACAAAACCCCGGCGGCCTTGAGGCCACCGGGGTTCGCTGCGCCCCGTTTACCGGGAGGCGATCCGACTGGCGCCGGCACCCGATCGGGGGCCGGTGCCGGCGCCGGGATCGGATTACTGAAGCAGCTTCAGCACGCCCTGCTGGCTCTGGTTCGCCTGGGCGAGCATCGCGGTCGACGCCTGGCTCAGGATCTGCGCCTTGGCGAGCGCCTGCGTCTCGGCCGAAAAATCGGCATCCTCGATGCGGCTCTTGGCGTCCGACAGGTTCGTCGAGTTTGACGTCAGGTTGTTGACGACCGACTCGAGGCGGCTCTGGCCTGCACCAAGCGATGCACGGGTTGTCGACACCGCGCCGAGTGCCGTGTCGATGAGGCCGATGGCTGCAGTGGCACCAGCGGCAGTGGAAATGTCTGCGTCTGTTGCAGTGCTGAGGTCAAGTCCAGTGATCGTCAGGGCAACTTGATCGGTGCTTCCCGCTCCGGTCTGGATATTGATTACCGTGTCCCCGGTACCAAACAATGCGACCTTATTAAACTTCGTATTGTCAGTGATGCTGGTGATCTGCGCCGAAAGCTCGGCAACTTCAGCCTGAAGATTTGCGCGATCGGTGTTGTCATAGGTCCCCGACGCCGACTGAACCGACAGCTCACGCATGCGCTGCAGCATGTTCGTGACCTCGCCGAGGGCGCCGTCAGCAGTCTGCGCAAGTGCAATGCCATCGTTCGAGTTGCGGACAGCCTGATTCATCCCCTTGATCTGCGCCGTCATCGACGATGCGATGGCGAGGCCTGCAGCATCGTCCTTGGCCGAGTTGATTCGCTTGCCGGTGGACAGACGCTCCATGGCCGTCGACAGCGCAGCGTTTGCGGTGGTCGATGCGCTAGCTGCGCGCAGCGACGAGATGTTGGTCCCGATAACAGTCATGATTAAGCTCCTTCATGCCGGCTACCCCGCCGCCCCCGTGGCGAAGGACCGAGCCGTCAGGATGGGTAACGGCCGCGCTTCTCCGGGCTTTAGGAAAAAAAATCCGCCCCTCGCGCACCGGCGTGGCGCGCTCCCGTACACGCGCGCGCGAACGCGCCCGGAAATAGTTTGCCGCGACGCGGCACGATTTAACCGCGCCTTTACCCTCAAGGCCGCATTCCCGAATCGTCACAGGGGGACTTCATGCGCTCGATCTTTCCATCCGCTGCCGTCACGGCGCGCAAATATGCGCTCGTCTCGTCCCTGCGTGCACAGGGCTTCGGGATCGGATCGCTCGACACCGCACAGCCGGGCGCGAACGACCTGTTCCTCGTCGCCGAGGGCGAGCCCGTCGCCTACCCCGCGCGCACCGTCGTGATCGGCTCCGAAGGCCGCAGCGTCACCCCGTCGCGCAGCGGCGCGCCCGCGCGGATCGGCTTTGCCGCCGAGGATACTGCGGTCGGCAACGGCTTTGCCCGCGCGCTGATCGGCGGGCCCGACATGCCGACCGCCGCCGACCCCGAATCGCTCGCGCTGCTCGCACTCGCCGAGCGCGTCGCCGCCGCCGACATCACCGTGCTGATCAACGGTCCGACCGGCACCGGCAAGGAAGTGCTGGCCCGCGCGATCCACAATGGTTCGCCGCGCAAGACCGGCCCGTTCATCGCAATCAACTGCGCAGCACTCCCCGAATCGATGCTTGAGGCGATGCTGTTCGGCCACCAGAAGGGCGCGTTCACCGGCGCGTCATCGGGCGGTGAGGGCTTTTTCCGCGCCGCCAACGGCGGCACGATCCTGCTCGACGAGATTGCCGAGATGCCGCTGACGCTTCAAGCCAAGCTGCTCCGCGTGCTCCAGGAGCGCGAGGTCGTCCCGCTCGGCGCGACCGTGCCGCAGCCGATCGACGTCCGCGTCATCGCCTGCGCCAATCGCGACCTGCAGGGCGAGGTCGCCGCCGGCCGGTTCCGCGCCGATCTCTATTACCGGCTCGCGGTGTTCCCGCTGACCACCAAGTCGCTCGCCGAGCGGCCGCAGGATATCCCTGCGCTCGCCGCGACGATGATCCTGCGTCATGCCGGCAACCGCAACGTCATTCCCTGGCCGTCGCGCGCGGCGATCGAGGCGCTGATGCTGCACGACTGGCCGGGCAATGTCCGCGAGCTCGAGAACGTGATCCAGCGCGCGCTGCTGTTCTGCGGCGGCGACACGATCGAGGCGAGTCACATCCTGTTCGATCGCCCGGTGACGATGACCTTCGCCCCGCGCCCCGCGCCGGTCGTCGCGCCCATCGCCGAACCGCTCGTGCCCGTTGCCGCGACGCCCGCCGAACCGCAGACCGATACGTTGGGCACCATTGTCCAGATGAGCGAGTTCGCGGCGATCCGCGAGACGCTGAAGGCATGCGGCGGCAGCCGGATCGAGACCGCGCGCCGGCTGGGCATTTCGGAGCGCACGCTGCGCTATCGCCTCGCCAAGGCACGCGAACAGGGTGAGGACTTCGCCCGGGTGATGTCGGCATGAGCGGCGTCAGCGGAATCGGCGGCGGCGCGATGAGCGTCGACCGCGTCATGGCGCTGCGCTCGCAGATCCTCGAGCGCAACCAGGCGCTCGCTCGCGCCAGCCAGACCGGCCCGACGGTCGCGCCGACCGAGACGAAACCCGTCAGCTTCGGCGACACGATGGAAACCGCGCTGAAGAGCGTGAACGAGGGCCAGACCCAGGCCGCCAAGCTCAGCGAAAGCTATGAGCGCGGCGAGACCGTCGACATCGCCAAAGTGATGCTCGCGCGCCAGCAGGCGTCGGTCGGGTTCGAGGCGACGCTGCAGGTCCGCAACAAACTCCTGTCCGCCTACAAGGACATCATGAGCATGCCGGTGTAATGATATGAGCACTGCCCTCATCCCCGCTTCGTCGGCCAATGGCCTCCCCGAGAAATTCGCCAACCCGCTCAAACAGATAAAGTCCGCCTTCGCGCAGCCCGCGGTACGCCGCTCGCTGCCGATGGTGCTGATGATCGGCCTGATCGCCGCCGCCGCGCTCGCGTGGATGACATTGTCCTCGCCGACGCAGAAGACGCTGTTCACCAACCTGCCCGATGCCGACAAGGCCGCGGTCACCTCCGCGCTGACGACCGCGAACATCAAGAGCCGGATCGACGATTCGACGGGTTCGCTGACGGTTGCCGAGGAGGATTATTCGCGCGCGCGGATGCTGCTCGCCGGCCAGGGCCTGCCCAAGGCGGCACCCGGTGGTTACGCGATCCTCGACCAGCTGCCGATGGGCGTCAGCCGCGCGGTGGAAGGCGAACGCCTGCGCCAGGCGCGCGAATCCGAGCTCGCCCGGTCGATCGAGGAGATCGACGCGGTAGCCGAGGCGCGCGTGCATCTCGCGACGCCCGAAGCCTCGGTGTTCGTCCGCGACAATGCCGCACCCTCTGCCTCGGTGATCCTGAAACTGCAGGGTGGCCGGTCCTTGAGCGACGCACAGGTCGCCTCGATCATCAACCTCGTCGCATCGTCGGTACCCGGCATGAAGCCCGATTCGGTGACGATCGTCGACCAGATGGGCGCGCTGCTGACCAAGCCGGGCGGCGTCGACGGCGTCGGCGCGGCGGGCGACAAGCGGATCGAGATCCAGCGTCGCGTCGAGGACAAGTACCGCACCCAGCTGATTCAGCTGCTGACCCCGCTGGTGGGGGCCGGCAACTTCACCGCCGAGGTCCAGGCCGACGTCAATCTCGACGAGACCCAGGCGACGCGCGAAAGCTATGACAAGCAGGGCGTTCTGCGCGCCGAGACGGGCAACTGGACCGGCAACCAGAAGGACGGCGCGGCGACACCGGGCGGCATCCCCGGCGCGCTCAGCAACACGCCGCCCGCCGCCAGCACGCTCCAGGCACCGCAGCCCGCGACCGGCAATCCCGGCATGCCGCAGCCCGTCGCCGGTGGCCCCGCCCCCGACGCAATGAAGCAGTCCGACCAGTATCAGCGCGCCTATGACCTGGGCCGCGAAGTGTCGGTGACCCGCGCCACCCCGGGCAGCGTCAAGCGCCTGTCGGTCGCGGTACTGCTCCGCGATCCCGACAAGACGCGCCGCACCGCGATGGAGATCAACCAGATCACCGACCTCGTAAAAAGCGCGGTCGGCTTCGACCAGACGCGCAACGACAATGTGACGGTGATCAGCCGCAAGTTCGCCGGCGCCGATGCCGCCGCCGATACCGGTCCCGCCTGGTACGACAATGCGTGGCTGCCGGTGCTGGCGCGCAACGGAACCGCGATCGTCATCGCGCTGCTCGTCCTGCTGCTCGGTGTTCGCCCGATCGCCAAGGCGCTGATGAAGAAGCGCGAGGACGCGACGCCGCGGCCCGCCTTCGGCCAGACGATCGAGGGTGCCGAGGGCGAGGATGCCGAGGCCCTGACCGGTCCGGTCGTCGTCCCCCCGGTCAGCCTCGACCAGCTCGAAAGTTCGCGCGGCTATGACGAGCGGGTCGGCGCGGTCCGCGGCTTCACCCGCGACAATCCGACCCGCGCCGCGCTCGCCGTGCGCGACATGATCAAGGCGGACGCACGCTGATGGAGGGCTTGCGCACCTATACCGGCGTGGAGCGTGCCGCCGTGCTGATGATGCTGGTGGGCGAGGACGAAGCCGCCGCGATCCTGCAGAAGCTCGACCCGGAGGAGGTCCGTCAACTTGGCGCGGCGATGTTCAAGGTCGCCGATGTCTCCGAGCAGGAGGTCGAGACGGTGCTCGACGATTTCGTCGACCGCGCACGCGAGCGTACGACGATCGGCTTCGACCCTCGTCCCAAGATCGAGGCGGTGATGAACCGCGCGCTCGGCCGCGAAAAGGCCGAGAGCGTCCTCGCACGGATCACCCCGGCCGAGGCGGCATGCGAACTCGAACTGCTCGACTGGCTCGATGCGAGCGAGATCGCCGCGATGATCGAGAAGGAGCATCCGCAGATCGCCGCGGTGCTGATCGCCAATCTCGACGCGTCGGTCGGCGGCCAAGTGCTCGAACTGATGCCCGATGCGGTCCAGCCCGATATCCTCCACCGCATCGCCCGGCTCGGGCCGATCACGCCCGAGGCAGTCGACACGCTGCGCACGTTGCTCGCCAATCGCACCGGCGCCGGATCGACCGGCCAGGGCGTGACGCTGGGCGGCACGCGCGAGGCAGCCAAGATCCTGTCCGGCGCGCGCAAGGCGACCGAGCAGCGCGTCATGCCCAAATTGTTCAAGATCGACCGCGACGTCGCCAAGGCGATCGAGGAGGCGATGTTCGTGTTCGACAACCTGCTTGAGCTCGACGACAAGAATCTGGGCACGCTGATCCGCAACGTCGATGGCGAGATCCTCACCAAGGCGCTCAAGGGCGTCGACGAGGCGGTGCGCAACCGCTTCCTCGGCTGCATGTCGGCGCGCGCCGCCGACGGCATTCGCGACGAGATGGAGTCGCGCGGACCGATGCGGCTCGCCGAGGTGCTCGAGGCGCAGAAGGCGATGATCGCGACCGCGCGCGGGCTCGCCAAGGATGGCACGATCATGATGGGCGGAGGCGAGGACGACTATGTCTAAGTTTGTCGGGGCATCCGGTTTCGTCGCGGGTTTCGCCGCGCGCCACGACACCGCGGCGCAGCTGCTCGCGCACGCCTTCGCGCCGCCGATGGGCTTTGCCGCTGCCGATATCCGCGATCGTGTCTCCGCCGCGCCGCGCCGGGCGACCGGGTTCGCGCCGCAGGGCGCCACCCCCACGCCGCCCCCGAGCGCGCCGACTCCGGGGCCGAAGCATTTCAGTCCCGCCGACAAGGACAGCAATCCGACCGAGGGCTGGGATCCGCTCGATCCCGCCAGCGAGACCGAGAGTTTTCTCGATCCGCTCGCCGCCGCGCATGCCGCCGGCTATGCCGAGGGCCTCGCCGCCGCAGCCGCGGTGGCACAGGGGAATGCCGCGCGCGACCAGGCGCTGCTCGCCTCGCTCGCCGCCGCGCTCGCCACCGACCGGCTCGACCGCGACCGGGTCGCGACGCAGCTTCGTCAGACCGTCCTGCTGCTGGTCGGCAAGCTGGTCGGCGAGATCGGCATCTCGCCAGACCTGCTCGCCGGACGGATCGAATCCGCGACCGAACTGCTCGCCGATTCCGCCGAGGCCGCGTTGCTGCGCCTGCATCCCGACGACGTCGCGCTGATCGAAGGCACGCTGCCCAAGTCGATCTTTGCCGCCGGCGACCCCAATGTCGCCCGCGGCAGCTTCGTGCTCGAAAGCGCGTCGACGATCGTCGAGGACGGCCCCGCCATGTGGCTCGACCAGCTCGCCAGCGCGATCGACCGCGTCGCGGTGCCCGCGAAAGCCGCCTGAGTGCTGAACCGCTTCACCGCCGACTATCTCGAAACGCTCGGCAACGCCGATTTCGTCGCGGCCCCCAGGGTGTCGGGCCGGCTCGCCTCGTTCGACGGGCTGCTGATGGAAGCGGTCGGGCTGACCCTGCCCGTCGGCACCGTGTGCAAGGTCGGCGAGGGCAGCGCGAGCGTCGAGGCGGAGGTGATCGGCTTTCGTAACGGGCGTACGCTGATGATGAATCTCGGTGGTCCCGCCGCGCTCCTGCCGCGCGCGCCGGTCAAACCGATCGGCCCTCCGGGCGAGGCCGAGGTCGGCGCAGCGCTGCTCGGTCGCGTCGTCGACGGCGCGGGCAAGCCGATCGACGGCCTCGGTCCGATCCGCGGGGCCGGCCGCTGGCCGCTCGCGGGCAAGCTCCAGTCGCCGCTCGACCGTGGCCGCGTGCTTCAGCCGATGGACGTGGGCGTGCGCGCGATCAACGGCCTGCTGACGATCGGCCAGGGTCAGCGCGTCGGCATCATGGCGGGGTCGGGCGTCGGCAAGTCGGTGCTGCTCGGCATGATCGTCCGCGCCGCGCAGGCCGACGTGATCGTCATCGGGCTGATCGGCGAGCGCAGCCGCGAGGTCGCCGACTTTCTTGAGACCAAGGTCGCCGGCGCCGCCCGCGCACGCTCGGTCGTCGTCGCGGTGCCCGCCAATCACTCGCCCGTGCTCCGCATCCGCGGCGCGCTGCGCGCCACCGCGATCGCCGAAGGGTTTCGCGACGAGGGCAAGAAGGTCCTGCTGATCATGGATTCGCTGACCCGCGTCGCGCATGCCGGCCGCGAGATCGGCCTCGCGCTCGGCGAACCCGCCTCCGCACGGGGCTATCCGCCGTCCGCCATCGCGATGCTGCCGAACCTGATCGAGCGCGCGGGCGTCGACGTCCATACCGGCGGGTCGATCACCGCGATCTATACCGTGCTGGCGGACGGCGATGACGGCAACGACCCGGTCGTCGATTCGGCGCGCTCGATCCTCGACGGGCATATCGTGCTGAGCCGCCAGCTGGCCGAGCGCGGCGTCTATCCGGCGATCGACATCGGCCCCTCGGTCAGCCGCGTGATGACCGACATCGCCGACGCGCCGCATGTCAGGGCTGCGCGCGTACTGCGCCGCAATCTGGCGACCTATGAGGAGAATCGCGACCTCGTGCTGATGGGCGCCTATCGTGCGGGTGCCGACCCGGCGATCGACAATGCGATCGCCTGCCACGGCGCGATCATGGAGTATATCCGCCAGGATTCGGACGAGAAGGTGTCGCTGGCGGATTCGGTTGCCGAGCTGGTCGGTGTCTTTGGTGGCTGACGCCCGCGCCAAGACGCTGGCACGGATCCACCGCGTCCGGACCTTGCAGCTCGGCCTGACCCGCGCCGACGAAGCCCGCGCGCACGATAAGGCCGCGAGCGAACAGGCCTTGTCGACGCGCATCTCCAGCCTTGCCGCCGCCGTCGCGCCCGTGCCCCAGACCGCGGTCGCGGTCTTGCTGGGGGCGTCGGCGCATTACCGCGAACGCCTGCAACAGTCCGCCGACGCCGCGGTCGAGCGCGTCCGGTCGGCGGAATATCAGGTCGCGCGCGCCACCGACGCGACCCGCGCCGCACAGCGCGACCAGAGCGCGGTCGAAAAGCTCATCGCGCGCGCGCAGGCCGATGCGGTCATCCGAGAGCTGCGCGTGCTCGAGGAGGCACCGGCCTTCAGGAAAATCCGGCACGATCCTTGCTGAGTACGGGCTGACACCGCCCTATTCGAGAGATTGCATGATCCTGCCCGCGCTTGCCTCCCCTCCTGGCCTCGCCCTTACGGCCGCGCCACGCGTGGCGGGCGGTGAGTCCGCGGGTGATTTTGGCGGCACGCTGGCTGCGCTGCTCGACACCGGGCTGGTGGCCGACGTCGCACCGGCCGATATCACCACCCGGCAACCGTCCGTCATCGGCGGCAAGCCCTTGCCGGATGCCGCCGCTCCGGCCGAAACGCTGCCGTTCTGGTCGCCGGGTGTCGCCTTTGTCCAAGTGCCGGTCGCAGCAACAGCGGACATTAAAGCCGACGTACCGGCGGCCGTAGCGGCGGCCGCGCTCACGCCCGTCGCATTGGGCACGTCCGCGCTCACGCCGGTGAAATCGCCGCTTGCGTCGTCGCTGGTCGGCGGGGGCGGCGAGGTGCCGATCGAAGGCCCGGACCCGGCACCGGTCGAAAACCGGCTTCCGCCGCCGCCGGAGCGCGTCATCCGGATCGGCCTGCGCGGCACCGAACGTCCGACCACGGCGAAACGTCCGCGCGATTCCGACGCCACCGACGACACACCGACAGAACAGGCGACGATCCCCGGGGCAGATCCGACCGCCGTGCCGGTCGTGACCGATGCCCCCCAAGCCCTGCCGTCCGCCGCACCGCAGGCAACGCTGCCCGAAGCTGGTATCGGCACGGCAACGTTGGCGGGAGACGCGTTCGCCAGGTCGAACAAGCCCGGCGCGCGACAGGCTCCCCCTCTCTCGACGATGCCAGAGCCGCTACCCGCCGCTGCGTTTGCGCGCGACGCCGCAAGGAAGGCTCCTGCCTTTCAGTCCGGGATCGCCACGCCAGCGACGGCGGATACGCCCGCCGTCGATGAGACGCCAAGCAGCAATGCCCCGCCGCCGCCTTCCGGCGCACGCCCGGCATTTGCCGCGGCTTCCGATTTCCAGGTCGCCGCCGCGATCCTGTCGGGCACCCGCCCGGTCGCGCTTCCCGACACCCCCAGCCTGCCAGCAGGGGAAACCTTCCCGCTGCCCGCCGCTTTCAATGGCACGGTCATGCCCTTGCCAGCGCCGGGCACGCCGGCTCATGCTCCGGCACTGTCGCCCGCAGTTGCCGCAGACTCCGCCAGCGCCGACACGCCGCCACCGCAATGGTCGTCACGCGACGGCGCACCACCCGTGACCCTCGTCGTGCAGCAGCCGCCCGCCGCCGCCACACAGCCGCAACCCGGCACCGTCGCCTCCGCCGCGCAGGTCTTCGGCGCCGCGATCCAGGCGGCGGCGCGGCGCCGTGACGAGCCCCGCCTACGGGACGACACGACGCTGCCCGCCCCGCTCACCGCCGCCGGCACCGTTCACGCGCTCGCCCCGACCACGGACGCACAAGCGCCGCTCGACATGCGGCAGGAGCGCTGGCCGAGCGCGATGATCGATCGGATCGACATCCTGCGCGACGCGGCGAATGCGACCGATACGCGGATCCGCCTGATCCCCGATGCGCTCGGCACGATCAACGTCTCGGTCCGCAAGGACGGCGATACGCTGCATGTGCATTTCGCCGCCGAACAGGCCGCCACGCGCAGCCTGTTGCAGGAGGCGCAACCCCGGCTCGCCGAACTCGCCGATGCCCGCGGGTTGAAGCTGTCGCAGAGCAACGTCGATACCGGCGCCGGCCAGCAGCAGCAGCGCGCTGCGACGCCGCACCAGCCTTCGGCGCCTTCGCGCGCCCGCGCCGGAATCGCGACCGCTGCCGATACCGATTCCACCGACACCCGACTCGCCTGACCCGAAGGACTGCGTAGATGAGCGACAAGACCGAAGCCCCCGTGCCCAAGAAGAAGGGGAAGATAGGCAAGATGATCATCGGCGGCGTCGCGCTGCTCGTCCTGGTGGGCGGCGGCGTGGGGGCCGGTGTCTATGCCTCGAGCGCGGGGCTGATCGGCGGCGGCCATGCCGCGGCCGATGACGGCAAGCCCAAGCTCATCCCCAAAAGCGAGCAGAAGTCCGCCGGGGCCGAAGGGGACGGCGAAGGCGGCGGGCATGGCGGCGGCGAGGATGCCGCACCCGAGAATCACGGCATGGCGCCGCCTGCAGGCGAAGGCGGCGACCGCTATGCGTCGACCTATTATGCGCTGGAGAAGGAATTTACCGCCAACCTCCAGGACAGCGCGCATTTCATCCAGGTCGGCGTCGCCGTCTCGACGCCCTATGACAACAGCGTCATCGACCATCTCAAGACCAACGAGATCGCGGTCCGCTCCGCGATCCTGATGGCGCTCGGCGAGGCGACCGAAGACGAGGTGTTTACCGCGCAAGGCAAGCGCAAATTGCAGGGCGAACTGGCCAAGGCCATCAACGCTACGCTCAAGCAGAAGGAAGGTTTCGGGGGGATCGGTAACGTTTACTTTACCAGTTTCGTCGTTCAGTGAGGCATGGTTAACGCCCCCCCAGACACGACGATGCGCGAGCGGCGCGAGCGCGATCGTCCCCAGGCGGCCCATTCGGGCATGCTGGGGTCGGCCAAGCTCAATCCCTTCGGTGACCTCCACACGCTGCAGCATCTGTCCGCCCGGTTCGCGCGGACGCTGCGCGGCGTGTTCGAGCCGATGCTGCGCCAGGAAGTGCGCAGCTGGGCCGAGCCGCTCGTCGTCCAGCGCTTTGCCGATTACCGGGCAGAGCGCGGCGACGGGCTGATCGCCTGGCTGCCGATGGTGATGACGCCGGGCGCCGCGCAGGCGCTATGCGTGATGGACGGGCGGTTCATCCTCGAGCTGCTCGACCTGTTCTTCGGCGGGACGGGCGCGGTGCCACCGGTGCTGCCAGCCGAATTCTCGCCCGCGGGCGAAGCGATGATCGCGCGGATCGGCCAGCTGATCGCGACCCCGCTCAAGACCGCGTGGGAGCCGATGGCACGGTTCGAGTTCCAGCCGACCCGTGTCGAGGTGAACCCGGCGATGATCGCCGAGCTCGACGGCGAGGATGCGATGATCGTCACCCGCTTCGGGCTGGCGACGGGGGCGGGCAAGCCGGTGTTTCTCGACCTCGTCTACCCGGTCACGGCGCTCAAGCCGCACGCCCCGTCGCTCACCACCAAGGTGCTCGGCAAGACCGCCGAGCCCGATCCGGCCTGGCGCAACGAGCTGACCCGCGCGGCGATGAACATCCGCTTCCCGATCCGCTCGGTGCTCGCCGAACCCGTCGTGTCGCTGCAGATGCTGATGGACCTGAAACCCGGCGACGTGATCCCGATCACGATCTCGGGCGACGTTCCCGTGATGGTCGGCAACGACCGGCTCGGCTGCGGCACGGTCGGCACGTCCAACGGCTTCGCCGCCATCCAGCTCACCTCCATTACCCGTATCGACGAAGGATTCGCAGCATGACCGACATGGCCGGTACTTTTCCGGTCGACGCCGCCGTGGCCGCCAATTTCAGGCTGCTCCAGGACGTCGACGTCAAGCTGACCGTCGAGATCGGCTCGACCAGCCTGACGCTGCGCGAACTGCTCGCGCTGAGCGAGAGCAGCGTGATCGAGCTCGATCGCCAGGCCAACGAGCTGCTCGACGTGTTCGTCAACGGCACGCTGATCGGTCGTGGCGAGGTCGTCACCGTAGGGGAGCGGTTCGGGGTGCGGATGACCGAGCTGGTCAGCCCCGACAAGTCGCTCGCGGCGCGCGGCTGATCCGATGCTCTGGTCCTATATCCTGAAACTCGTCATCCTCCTGCCGCTCGTCTGCGGGCTGATGGTCGGCTGTCTGCTGCTGTGGCGCAAGTTCGAGAGCCGCATGCCCGGCAAGCCCACGTCGCGGCTGATCGGCGTCAAGGAAACGATGATGATCTCGCCGGGCCTGCGCCTCGCGGTGATCGATTTCGAGGGCCGGCGGCTGCTCGTCTCGGTCGGTCGCGGCGGCGTGCACCTGATCGACAAGGTCGACGCATGAGCCTGATCGTTACGCGCAAGGGGTCGGGCCCGGCGCTGATTACCGCTGTAGAGGCCAGGACGCAGTCGCGTGGCGCTGCGTGGCTGTGGGTCGGCCTCGCGCTGCTGGTCGCCCTGTTCCTCGCCATGCCCGCCTTCGCGCAGGCCGTCCCCCCCCCCGCCAGCCCCGCGGTCGGCGATGCGGTCGACCGCGCGCTCGGCCAGCTTGGCGGCCAGGCGGCGGGCAATAGCGGGCAGAGCGGCTCGCTGTCGCTGTCGCTGCAGGTCCTCATCATCATGGGGCTGCTCACGGTCCTACCGGGCATCCTGCTGATGATGACCAGCTTCACGCGGATCATCATCGTGCTCGCGATCCTGCGCCAGGCGCTCGGTTTGCAGCAGACGCCGCCCAACCAAGTGCTGCTCGGCCTATCGCTGTTCCTCAGCTTCTTCATCATGGCGCCGACGATCACCCAGATCAACACGACCGCGATCCAGCCCTATGCCGCGGGCCAGCTCGCCGGCACGCAGATGATCACCACCGCGGGCGTCCCGCTCCACGCGTTCATGGTCAAGCAGACGCGGATCAAGGACGTCACGATGTTCGCCGAAATGGCGAAGTCGGGCCCCTATGCGTCACCGCGCGACATCCCCTTCTCGGTGCTCCTCCCGGCGTTCGTCACCAGCGAGCTCAAGACCGCGTTCCAGATCGGCTTCCTGATCTTCCTGCCGTTCATCGTCATCGATCTCGTCGTCGCGACCGTGCTGATGTCGCTCGGCATGGCGATGCTGTCACCGACGATCATCTCGATGCCGTTCAAGCTGCTGCTGTTCGTGCTCGTCGACGGCTGGGCGCTGACGATGGGCAGCCTCGCCAACTCGTTCGCGACCTGACCCGGTGGATGCACCCACACTCCCGTTCGTGCTGAGCGCAGTCGAAGCACATGAGTCCCAGGCCCTTCGACGTCCCCCCGAACGCCTGCCTTGCAGGCAGTCGATGGGCTCAGGGCGAACGGAAGCATTATAAGCCATGGACGCGCAATATTTCCTGACCATCGCCAACCAGACGATGTGGGTGCTGGCGCTCGCCAGCGCGCCGATCCTGATCCCGGCGCTGCTGGCGGGGCTGATCCTCGGCATGATCCAGGCGGCGACGTCGATCAACGAACAGACGCTGTCGTTCGTGCCGAAGCTGCTCGTCGTCGCGGTATCGATCATGATCTTCGGCAGCCTGATCCTCGGGCTGCTGAGCGACTTCACCGTCAGCATCTTCGAACGCATCCCCGATCTGGTGAAATAGGCGGATGCTCGGCTTCGGCCTCTCGATTGAGCCGCAGCTCTGGGCGCTGATCTTCGTCATGGTGCGGATCGGCGCGACGTTCATCGCCGCGCCGGTGTTCGGCAACGTGTCGGTGCCCGTCACGGTCCGCGTCACGCTGTCGGGCGCGATCGGCTTCCTCGTGCTCGCCGCGCACCCGGTCCAGCCGCCCGCGCAGATCTTCGCGACGGCGACCGTGCTCGCGGTCGCCGCTGAGGCGCTGGTCGGGCTCGCGCTCGGCTTCGTGCTGCAAATCGCGTTCGCCGCGCCGGTGATCGCCGCCGAAATCATCGGCGGGTCGATGGGCCTCGGTTTCGCCTCGTCGGTCGATCCGCAGAACGGCCGGTCGAGCCCTGCGCTCGGCCAGTTCTTCTCGATCATGCTGACGCTGCTGTTCCTGTCGATGGACGGCCACCTCGTGCTCGTCGAGATGCTCGTCAAAAGCTATGACGTGATGCCGCCCGGCGCCGCGTGGCTCGGCGTCGACCGGTTGCGCGGCATCGCGTTCTTCGGCGGCTATGCGTTTCTCGCCGGGCTGCTGCTCGCGCTGCCGGTCGGCTTCCTGCTGCTGTGCCTCAACATCGTCGTCGGCATGATCAGCCGCGCCGCACCCGCGCTCAACCTGTTCTCGGTCGGCCTGCCCACGAGCCTCGCGGTCGGTGTCGTCGCGCTCGCGGTCGGCTTCCCGGCGATGGGCGACTATATGGTCGTGATCATCCGCGAAGGCCTCGAAGCCACGCAAAGCCTGGTGCTCGGCTGATGGCGGACGAATTCGGCGAAAAGACAGAAGCCCCGACCGACAAGCGCAAGAAGGATGCGGTCGAGAAGGGCGACATCCTCCGCTCGCGCGACTTCGCGACCGCGCTCAGCATGCTCGCGGGCGTCGCCTGGCTGATCTATGCCGGCCCCTCGCTGATCGCCGCGTGCAAGGCGGTGATGGCGTCGAGCTTCCAGTTTGGCCGCGCCGATGTCGAGGATTTCTCGCCCTGGCGCCCGCTCCAGGAAGCGGGGTGGAAGCTTGCGCCGTCGCTGGTCACCCTGTTCGTCGTCAGCCTGGTCGCCGCGGTGCTCAGCCAGGCGGGGCTCGGTTCGCTCGGCTTCAACGGCAAGCTGCTCGCGCCCAAGTTCACGCGCATCAACCCCGCCTCGGGTCTCAAGCGGATCTTCGGCCCGACCGGCTGGATCGAGCTCGGCAAGTCGCTGCTCAAGGTCGCATTGCTCGGCACGATCGGCGGCTGGATGCTGTGGCAGGCGTCGCACACGACGATGGGTCTCGCGTCGTCCGCCGATCTCAACCAGGCGCTGACGACGCTTGGCGGGACCTTCTCGTCGATCCTGATCGCGATGGCGTTCGGGCTCGTCGCGATCGCCGGGATCGACGTGCCGATCCAGATCATCCGCCGCCTCGGCAAGATGCGCATGTCGAAACAGGAGGTGAAGGACGAGCACAAGGACAATGAGGGCAATGCCGAGGCCAAGGGCCAGCAGCGCGCCAAGATGCGCGCGATGGCCAGCGGCAACATGCGCAAGTCGGTCGGTGAGGCGCACGTCATCCTGACCAACCCGACGCATTTCGCGGTCGCGCTGCGCTACGACCGCGGCAAGGACCAGGTGCCCGTCGTCGTCGCCAAGGGCCGCGGCGCGACCGCGCTGGCGATCCGCGAACTCGCCGCGGAGACCCGCGTACCCGTGCTCGAATATCCGCTGCTCGCGCGTGCGGTCTATTACACGAGCAAGGAGAACCAGGAGGTTCGCGACGACCTGTACATGGCGATCGCGACCGTCCTCGCCTTCGTGTTCGGGCTGAACGCGGCGGCGGGTGGCACGCCGATGCCGCAGCCCGCGATCACCGTGCCGGTCGATGCGCGGTTCGACGAAAACGGCGTGAAACTTCCCTAAAGATCCGGCGGCCGCGGTCGTTATTCCATTCGAGCGCGCAAGGATTCCGGCATGGCAATTTCGACGACGAGCAGCACCGCGACGCCGACCCCGGCGGCCACGCCGACGCCGACCGCGGCGAGCGTGACGAAGAACGCGGCGCAGTCGCTGCTGACCTCGCTCAATGCCGGCTCGGGGATCGACACCGCAAGCCTGGTGCCCTCGCTGGTCGAGGCGCAGTTCGCGGCCAAGACCGCGCAGCTGACCGCCAAGTCGAAGACGATCACCACGCAGATCTCGGGGCTCGCAACGCTGAAGAGCGCGATCTCGGGCTTCTCGACCGCCTATGCCGCGCTGGTGAAGGGCGGCACGCTGACCAGCCAGCCGACCAGCTCCAACAGCGCCGCGCTCGGCGTCAGCGCGCTGCCGGGCGCGAAGGTCTCGGGGCTGTCGTCGACCATCTCTGTGAACCAGCTCGCCGCCGCGCAGACCATCCGCACCACCGCCGCGGTCGCCGATCGCACCGCGGTGATCGGCTCGGGCAGCTTCACGCTCAACTTCGGCACCGCCACCTATGACGCGGCAGGCACCAAGATGACCGGCTTCACCGCAGGCGGTGGCACCGCGGTGACGATCGACGTTACCGACGCCAGCCTCGACGGGATCGCCGCGGCGATCAACGCGAAGGGCGCAGGCATCACCGCCTCGGTCGTGACCGATTCGAACGGCAGCGCCTATCTGTCGATGAAGGGCGCGACCGGCGCATCGCAGGCGTTCACGATGACGGCGACGACCGATACGAGCGGCAAGCTGGCCGCCTATAATGTCGGTCCCGGCGCGACCAACACCAGCGTCACGGCGGCTGCACAGAATGCCAAGCTGACCGTCGACGGGATCGCGGTCGAGCGCGCGAGCAACACGATCAACAACCTGGTGACGGGCGTCAAACTGCAGCTCAACGCCGTGTCGACCGGCCCCGTCACGCTAGGCAGCACGACGCCGACCAGCGCGCTGTCGCAGGCGGTATCCGACGTCGTCGAGACCTATAACCAGGTCATGGCGACGCTGACCGAGCAGACCGACCCGGTGACCGGCGTGCTGCGCGCGGACCCGGCGGCGAAGACGCTGTTGTCGTCGCTCAAGGCGCTGACGCTGGCGCCGCTGTCGGGCGACACCGGTGGCGGCAGCCCGACGACGCTCGCGCAGATCGGCGTCGCGACCAATCGTGACGGCACGTTGCGCGTCGATGCCGCCGCGCTGTCGAACGCGATGTTGACCAATTCGACCGCGATCGAGACGATGCTGAACGGCTCGGCGGACGGCAAGGCCGGGCTTGGCGCGGTGCTGAACGCGATCACGACCAGCGCGACCAACACGACGATCGGGCTCGGCGCCTCGCAGACGCGCTACACCGCGGCACAGTCCGCGATCGCCGATGCCGAGGCCAAGATCGCGGATCAATCCGCGGCGATGACCACCCGCCTGACGCAGCAATTCTCGAGCATGAATTCGCGCGTGTCGTCGTACAAGTCGATCCAGAGCTTCCTCACCAACCAGATCGCCGCCTGGAACAAGAGCGACTCGTGATGTACGCAACCACCCTCACACGCGACCCGTTCGCCACCTATCGCCAGATCGACGCGGTCGGCCGCACCACGACCGATGGCCCGGGCCTCGTCCAGCTGCTCTACAAGGAACTCGTCGCGGCGCTGCGTGCCGCCGCCTGGGCCTCCGACAACCGCCAATATGCGACCAAGAGCGACCGCGTGACGCGCGCGACCGCGATCCTGTTCGCGCTCGAAGCGGGGCTCGATTTCGACCGCGGCGGCGCGGTGTCGGAAACGCTCGCGCGGCTCTATGCAGGCGCGCGCCGGACGATCGTCGACGCCTCGGTCGGCCAGGACGGCTCGGTCTTCCGCACCACCGCGGACACGCTCGACGAGATCGCGCAGGCCTGGCGCACCGCCAGCGCGGCCTGAGCCGCTACCGTTCGAACCAGTGCCGCTGGACGAAGTAGATCACGATACCCAGCGCGATCACCAGGCAGCCGCCCGCGATCGCATCGAACGCCCAGGGCTCTTCGGCAAAGGGCAGCCCCTTCACGTTCATCCCATACAGCCCGGTCAGGAACGTCAGCGGCAGGAACACCATCGCCGCGACCGAGATGATCAGCGAGCGATTGTCGATCTGTTCCGCGCGCAGGTCGGTCAGCGCCTCGTGCGTCAGCGCGGATCGCTCGCGGATCGATTCGAGCTCCTCGGCCATCCGCGCCGCGCGGTCCGCCGCCGCCGCCAGGTGCAGCCGGTCGTCGTCGCGCAGCCAGTCGCCGGGCAACGCAGCCAATTTCTCGAGCGCGGCACGCTGCGGATTGAGAAACCGGCGATAGCTGATCGCCGCCACGCGGACCTCACTGACGGTGCGGCGCAGGGCGAAGACATGCTTGGCGTCGAGCCGCTCCTCGCAATCGTCGAGCTCGTCGCCCAGCGCCGCCACCTCGGGGTCGAGATCGGTGGTGATGGCGGTCGCGAACGCGGTGATCAGGTCGCCGGGATCGCGCACCCGCCCCGCCTCAACCTCTTTTTCAACCAGCGGGATCGCGACCAGCGGCTTGCGCGTCAGCGAATAGACGCGTCCCTTGACCACCCAGATGCGCAGCGACGCGAGCAGGTCGGACGAATCCATCTCCTCGTTCGTCCGCCCGCGCAGGTTGAGGAACGCCCCCTCGCCGACCGCCTCGCAACGCGGCCGCGTCTCGGTCGCGGTCAGTGCGTCGATCACATAGGATTCGAGCCCGGCCTCGTTGCGAAGCCAGGCCTGCGCCTCGTCCTCGGTGGTCGACAGATGGACCCAGACCAGGTCACCGCTCGCGGCGGGCGCCGCCTCGACCGCGAGCCGCGACGCGACTCCGTCAGCGACCTTGAACCCGAACCCGCTCACGCGCGCATCGCCACATCGACGACCAGCCCCGAACCCTGCGCATCAGGCGGCGCATCGCACGGGATCCGGGCGGCATCCGCGCGCGCGCGATCGAGGATCGCCGGCGGCACGTCGCTGCGGTGATAGACGCGGTCCGCGCTGGCGAGCGCCCGCGCCTGTCGCAATGTCAGATCATCGGGATCACGCGATGCGAGTGTCATCCGGACGATCGTCCCGTCCTGTACCGATCCCCCTGCCAGCCAGCCGGCCACGTCGCGCGACGATCCGAGCGGATCGAGCACGCCCCCCGGCGCGAGCGCATCGGCCAGCGCACGCCGTCTGGCGCCGCTATTGGGGAAGCGCGTGCGCATCGCCCCGCGTGCGCGCTGCAGTGCGCTTGCCAGCCCGCCCAGATCCGCCGGCACCAGCGCCTCGAGCCGCTGCCGCAGTGCCGCCGCCAGCCCGGCCGACGCGCCGCCGGTCCCGATCGCGATCAGCACCGGCTCGCGGTCGACGATCGCGGGCAGCGTGAAGTCGCAATGCTCGGACCGGTCGACCGCGTTGACGAGCACACCGCGCGCCTTCAGCCGCGCGACCGCCGCGAGCGCCTCCGCCTCGTCGTCGATCGCGACGATCGCCAGCGCGGCCATGGCGGCCTCATCGGTGACGACGTGAGCGCCGGCGCGGTCGAGCAGCCGGCGTTTCGCGTCCGCCGCCTCGCCCTCGCCCAGCAGGATGACCGGGCGGCCCGCCAGCCGCACGAACAGCGGCAGGCTGTGCAGGCTCACCGCTTGAGCCATTCGGGCACGCGCTCGGCCGCCAGAATCGTCTCGGGCTCGATCCGGTCGGCGACCACCGCGAACCGGTCGCCATCGACCAGCACCTCGGGCACTAGGGCGCGGCTGTTATAGGTCGACGCCATCGTCGCGCCGTACGCGCCTGCGGTGCGGAACACGCCCAGATCGCCCGACTTCACGACGTCGATGTCGCGCCCCATCGCGAAGGTGTCGCCGGTCTCGCAGACCGGCCCGGCGATGTTCGCGGTCATCCGCTCGCCGCCCGGCTCCACCGCGACGAAGTCGTGATAGGCGTCGTACATCGCGACACGCGCGAGGTCGTTCATCGCCGCATCGACGATCACATAGGGGTTGGTCACGCCGGGCTTCACCCAGATGACCTTGGTCAGCAGAACGCCGGCGTTCCCTGCGATCACGCGCCCCGGCTCGAACATCAGCTCGACGTCCCAGCCCGCGGTCGCACGCGCGACCATCGCGCCATAGTCGGCCGGGCTCGGCAGCACGTCGTCGGGCTTGTACGGTACGCCGAGACCGCCGCCCAGATCGACCCGGCTGATGACGTGCCCCGCCGCGCGTAGTTCGGCGACGAGTTCGCCGATCCGCGCATAGGCCGCCTCGAGCGGGGCGAGATCCGCGAGCTGGCTGCCGATATGGATCGCCACCCCGCGCAGATCGAGCCCCTCATGCTCCGACAACCGGTCGAACATCGCCGGCGCCTGGTCGATCGGCACGCCGAACTTGTTCTCCTTACGCCCGGTCGAAATCTTGGCGTGTGTGCCGGCATCGACATCGGGGTTCACGCGCAGCACCGCCGGTGCACGAATGCCGCGATCGCGGGCGAGTGCGGCGAGCACCTCGCCCTCCTCCTCGAGCTCGAGGTTGAACTGGCCGATCCCGGCATCAAGCGCGCGGGCGAGCTCGTCGCGGGTCTTGCCGACGCCCGAAAACACGATGTCCGACGCGGGGATACCCGCCGCCAGCGCGCGCGCCATCTCGCCCGCCGACACCACGTCCGCGCCGTAGCCCTCATCGGCCAGGACGCGCAGCACCGCGACGTTCGGATTGGCCTTGATCGCATAGGCCAGATGCACACGCCCCGCGCCTTTCAGCGCGTCGCGGAACACCTGCGCGTGACGGCGGAACGTCGCGGTCGAATAGACATAGACGGGCGTCCCGACCGCCTCGGCGATCGCGGAAAGCGCGACGTCCTCGACATGAAGGACGCCGTCGCGATAGTGGAAATGGTCCATGCTGGCCTGTGATCAGTTGGAAGGCGGCAGGTTGAATTCGTCGCTCCGCCGCTCGCGCGAGCTGGTGAGCAATTCATCACTGCGTTCGGGGCGCTGCTGCGGCGTCGGCGTCAGCAGCGCGGTCGGCGTCGGTGTCGTCTTCGCCCCGTAAGGCGCGACCGGCAGCGATTTGCCGGGCGCGGGTTCGAGCCCGTCAGCCGCCCCGCAGGCGGTCAGCGACAGACCCGACAGGGTCAGCCCGGCGAGAAGGATCAGGCGTGTCATTCGCTCGTCTCCCGTGCGGCGCGGATCGCGGCGCGAACATTGTCGGGCGCGGTGCCGCCGAAGCTGGTCCGGCTGGCGACCGACGCATCGACCGACAAGACGCCGTACACCCGGTCGTCGATCCGCGCATCGATCGCTTTCAGATCCCCGATCGACAAAGCGTCGAGCGTGATGCCCAGATCCTCCGCGCGTTTCACCGCACGCCCGGTCACGTGATGCGCCTCGCGGAACGGCAGCCCCGCCTCGCGCACCAGCCAGTCGGCAAGGTCCGTCGCGGTCGCAAAGCCCGCCTCGGCCACCGCGCGCATCCGCTCGGTCCGGAACGTCGCGCTCTCGACCATCCCGGTCATCGCCGCGATCGACAGCGCGAGCAGGTCATGCGCCTCGAACACGGGCGGCTTGTCGTCCTGCATGTCCTTCGAATAGGCGAGCGGCAGGCCCTTCATCGTCACCATCAGCGCGGTCATGCAGCCCATGATCCGCCCCGAATGCCCGCGCACGAGCTCGGCGGCATCGGGATTGCGCTTCTGCGGCATGATCGAGCTGCCCGTCGACCACTGGTCACTGAGCGCGACGAAGCCGAAGGGCTGCGACGCCCAGAGCACGAACTCCTCCGCCAGCCGCGACAGATGCAACGCGCACTGCGTGGCCGCGACGAGGTAATCGAGCGCGAAGTCGCGGTCGCTGACCCCGTCGAGCGAGTTGGTCATCGGCCCGTCGAAGCCGAGCGCATGCGCGGTCATTTCGCGGTCGATCGGGAACCCCGTCCCCGCCAGCGCCGCCGAGCCAAGCGGCGAGCGGTTCATCCGCACGCGTGCATCGGCGAACCGGCTGACGTCGCGCGCGATCATCGCGTGATACGCCATCAGGTGATGGCCGAGCGTCACCGGCTGCGCGGATTGCAGATGCGTGAACCCCGGCATGACGCTCGCGGCATGCTCCTCGGCCCGCACGAGCAGCGCCGCCTGGAATCCGCCGAGCGCCGCCAGCACCTGGTCGATCGCATCGCGGACCCAGAGCCGGAAATCGGTCGCGACCTGGTCGTTGCGCGACCGCGCGGTGTGCAGACGCCCCGCGACCGGACCGATCGCCTCGGCCAGCCGCGCCTCGGTCTGCATATGGATATCCTCGAGGACGAGGTCCTCGGCGACGCCATTGGCGGCATAGTGCGCCGCAACCCGGTCGAGACCCGCGGCGATCGTCGCGGCGTCGTCGGGCGAGACGATACCCTGCGCGCCGAGCATCGCGACATGCGCCTTGGAGCCGGCGATGTCCTGCTTCCACAGTCGCTTGTCGAAGGGGATCGAGGCGTTTATCTCCCGCATGACCGCGGCCGGACCCTCGGCGAAGCGTCCACCCCACATCGCATTGGAGCCGTCCATGTCCTCCCCTTCTCTGCTCTCAAGGGCGTCGATCGTCTGTCTCCTGGGTAGCGCAATGCTGATTGCGGGCTGCGATAGGAAATCGCCGGCTCCGGAGCAAGCAAACGCGGCAGGCGCCGCGATGGGCAATGGCGCCGCATCGGACGAAGTCGCGGCCTCGCCCGACGAAGCGACCGGCACCCCCGTCGCCCCGGTCGACAAGATCGACCGCAGCCACAAGGGCGAGACGGGGCCGACGTCAAGCTTCACCGCCCCCGATGGAAAGTCCGTCACGCTCGCCAGCTTCGAGGGCAAGCCGCTGCTGCTCAACCTGTGGGCGACCTGGTGCGCGCCCTGCGTCGCCGAGATGCCAACGCTCGATGCGGTCGCGGGCAGCCTGAAGGACAAGGTCCAGGTCATCGCGGTCAGCCAGGACCTTCAGGGTGCCGAGAAGGTCACGCCGTTCTTCGCGCAAAAGGCGTTCACGACGCTGAAACCCTATCTCGACTCCAAGGCCTCGCTCAGCATCGCCTATCAGGCGAACCTGCCGACCACGATCCTCTACGATTCGGACGGGCGCGAAGTCTGGCGAATGCTGGGCGGCTATGAATGGAACACCCCCGCCGCCGCAAAGCTGATCGCCGAAGCCCGCTGAACGCCCCGCACGACGACGCACCGCTTTGCCGCGAAAGCTGGACGGGCGCGTCGTCGGCATGCAGGGCAAGCGTACCCCGTATCACGCGTGTACCTTGTTCTGCATCTCGTCCGTGCGCCTCATCTCGCCATCGGGATCTTGCTGAACATCCGACGCCAGATACAAAACTCCTGCTGGCTGCTTGCTGACTAGCCCGAGTATCGCGCGGATGCGATCGGCCATATCGGGATCGACCGGGTTGTAGACGATCTTCCCCAGGTCCGGACGACCATCGACCGCAAAGCCCGAATATTCTAACTCCATCGCGCCCAGAACGGGGTGGTGCAGCCGCTTGGTGCCCTCGCCGTGGAAGCGCACGTCATTGTCCGCCCATAAAGCCGCGAATTCGGGACTGGTCGCGCACAGCTCGGTGACGAACTGGCCGACCTCGAACAGCGATTCCCTACCGCGCGATCGCCGAGACGATCGGCGAAACCTTCGGCCTACCCGTGACGTCGGTAAGCGCAGACGAAGCCGGCGCGCATTTCGGCTGGCTCGCTGCCTTCGTGTCGAAGGACATGTCGGCGTCGAGCGCGCTGACCCGCGAGCGGCTGGGCTGGAACCCCGACGGGCCGACGCTGCACGCCGACATCCGCGCGATGACGGCAAAGCCCTGAAACCATGGGCGGCGAGGAAGCGGTCATCCCAGGATCCGCAACGCTTCGGCATGGAGTGCCGGAGTCGCGGCGACCAGCACCGCGCCGCCTTCCTCCGCCCGCCCTCCGTCGAGCCGCGTGACGACACCGCCCGCGCGCTCGATGATCGGGATCAGCGCGACGATTTCATAGGGCTGGAGCGAGGGCTCGATCGCGAGGTCGATCCGGCCTGCCGCGATCATCGCCATCGCATAGCATTCGCCACCATAACGGATCATCCGCACAGCCGCCTTCAACCGTGCGAAACCGGGCGCGAGGTCGTCGCCGAAATGCTCGGGCGAGGTGGTGTGCAGGATCGCGCGATCGAGGCTGCCGACGTCGCGCGTCGCCAGCGGTCGGCGCACACCGTCCCGCTCGGTCCACGCGCCGTCGCGATCCGCCCAGAAGCGTTCGCGGGTGAAGGGCTGGCTCATCATCCCCAGCTCGGCCCGGCCGTCGACCGTCAGCCCGATCAACGTCCCCCAGACGGGCAGGCCACAGATGAACGGGCGGGTGCCGTCGACCGGATCGAGCACCCATCGAACACGCCCGCTGCCCGTCAGCCCGAATTCCTCGCCGAGGATGGCATGGTCGGGGAAATGCGCACCGATCTCGGCGCGGATCGCGACTTCCGCCTCCCGGTCCGCCTCGGTCACGGGGTCGAAGCTGTACCCCTCCTTCACCTTGGCATCGACCGCGATGTCGGTACGGTAGCGGGGCATCGTCTCGGCATCAGCAAGGTCGGCAAGGCGATGCAGGAAGGCAGTGTCGGGAAGGATCATGATCGACGCCCGTTGGCGGTGGCGGCCTTCGCGCACAGCGGCACGAGACACAGAAGCGCGGTGAGCAGCCAGAAGGCGGCGGGCAGGCCGATGCCGTGCGCGACAAAGCCGATCACGGCGGGACCGGCGAGGATGCCCGCGTAACCGATCGTCGTGACCGCGGCGATCGCGAGGCCCGCGGGCATGACGGTCTGCTTGCCAGCCTGGCGGAACAGGATGGGCACGACGTTCGACGAACCGAGACCGATCAGCAGGAACCCCAGGAGCGCGACCGGTGCGACCGGCGCGAGCAGCATGACGCCATAGCCGAGCAGCGAGAGCAGCCCGCCCCACAGCATCGTCCGCCGATCCCCGAGCCTGGCGACGATCGCGTCGCCGGTCAGCCGGCCGGCGGTCATCGCCACCGCAAAGACGCTGTAGCCGAGCCCTGCCTGCGTGACCGGCAACAGGCCCTTGCCGCTCAACAGCAACGCCCCCCAGTCGAGCATCGCGCCTTCGGTCAGGAAGGTGATCGCCGCGAGCGCCGCGAGCAGCACCACGATCCCGCGCGGGATCACGACCAGCGGGGCCTCCTCGGTCCTGGGGGTCGGGATGAGCCGGGGCGCGGCCAATGCGAGCGTCGCGATCATCAGGACCGATGCTGCGACGACCCCGGCGACCGGACTGATCTTCAACGACAGGACGGCGGTCAGCAGCGCCGATCCGACGAAGCCGCCGACGCTGAACAACCCGTGAAACCCGGACATCAGCGGCGTGCCGGCCTGCTTCTCCACTTCGACCGCGTGCACGTTCATGCCGACTTCGATTACGCCGAGGAATGCGCCGAACAGCAGCAGCGCGACCGCCATGGTCGGCACCGTGGGCGCAAAGGCGAGGAAGGGCAGCAGGATCGCCTGCCCGATGCCGCCGACAAGGATCGCCGGTCGCGCGCCGAGCTTCGATGTCAGCGGCCCCGCAAGCTGCATCGCGCCCACCGAGCCGAGACCGAGACACAGCAGCAGCAGCCCGAGCGATCCGTCCCCGATCGCCAGCCTCTGCTTGGCAAGTGGAACGAGCGGCGCCCAACAGGCGAGCCCGAAGCCGGACACGAGGAAGGCCAGGCGCGTCGCAAGGCGCGCCCTGGAATTTTGAATCGTCACTGCGGATATCCTTGGATCAGCGCTGGCCGCGCGGGTCTTGCGGGTCGGCACGCGCGATGGTGGCGCCCGCTTTCGTCAGATCGCGCACAAGGTGGGCATCAGCGTCGTGCTCGACGACGATCTGCGTAAGGGCATCGACGCCGAGGACCCTGTGCGGGGCGTGCTGGCCGAGCTTGTCGTTCGTCGCGAGGACGATCGTGCTGCGACTGCGCGCGGTCAGCGCACGCTTGAAACTGGCGTCGGCCGGGTCATAGGCACTGACGCCCCCCTTGGCGGAAACCGCGCACGCGCCGAGGACACACAGGTCGATATTGAGCCGCGCGATCGCCTCGAGCGCCGTACCATCGACGGCACCACCGACCATCCGGTCGATCATGCCCCCCACCACCAGCAGATCGATGTCGTCGCGATGCTGGAGCGCCGCGGCGATCGTCACCGAACTCGTTGCGATGGTCAGATTGCGATAGGACGGCAGCGTCTGGACAAGGGCGAGATTGGAACTGCCATTGTCCATGAAAACAAGGCTGCTCGGTTCGATGACCCGAACGGCGGCGTCAGCCAGCGCCCGCTTGCTGTGCACATCCTCGCCGACACGCTCGGCCATCGGCCTCGCCCCTTCGACGACGGGCAAGGCGCCGCCATAGACGCGGCGACACAGGCCCTCCGCGGCAAGACCCCGCAGATCCCGCCGGATCGCATCCTCGGAAACGCCGAACTCCTTGGCAAGCGCACCAGCATGAACCGGTTCGCCCAGGGATAGACGGGCAAGGATCGTATCGCGACGGCTGGACGGGATGTCATTGGGCATCCGCTGTTCCTAGCCCTCACACCGTGCATAAACAAGATAGTTATCGATCAATCATGCATGATCGGGCATCGTGTTCACATCGGTGAGACTGACGACTGCCCATGTCCCATCTCGCGGATGGCAGATCGGGAAGCGTACAAGCCTGCCGGCTCTCGGGCGAAGCCGCTGTCCTGTTAGGGGCTTCCGATCGGGACGGGGTAAGCGCCTCAGGTCACCCCTCTCGACTCCCGGTACACAGCCTCAATATTGTTTCCGTCGGGATCATACATGAAGGCTGCATAGTAACCCTCGGGATAGCCATCCGAACGCAGACCGGGTGCGCCGTTATCCACCCCTCCCGCAGCCAGCCCATGGCTGTAAAAGTCTTCGACAGCTTCGCGCGATGTAGCGCGGAACGCCGTGTGTTGCCTCGCGCCGGTTGGATGGAAAACATCGAGCCAGAACGCGGGATATTCGGTACCGAAAGCGACGCCTGCCAGGTCGGCGTCCCCATCGTTGGCCAGCCCCATAGTCGCGTTGATCCGCATGACGATTTTAGCCCCGAGGGGGCGAAGTGCTGCTTCGTAGAACCGCGCAGATCGAACGATGTCAGTGACACCGATGCCGGTATGATCAAGGAGCCAATTGGAAGCGTCTGCCATCGGATCTCTCCACCAGATTGCTGCTCGTTGTCTTATCAGATCATGCCCGGCAAAATCGTCGCTCCGCAAGCTTGACTGGGTTCGTCGCGCTTCCCAAAGTGCCTTGATCGTCGGCAAGGACGCCGCATTCGGTGTGACTAGCTACGCCCCCTCAGATGCTGCCGTTCCGCTTGCCGCACCGCCTCGAATATTCCGCGTCGTCCCCATTGCGAATGGTCGGCCGATATGAAATTCTCGAGCGATGATGACCAGCACTGGGGGATGTCAGTGTGGCGCGGTGCGGTTCCGGATTGACGCCGATCTGGAAGACGCCTCCATCTGCCATTGTCGAATGTGCCAGAAGGCAACGGGCGGACTGTTCGGGCCTTATGTCGGCGCGCCCTTGTCTGCCGTGACCTGGACCCGCGGTCAGCCGGGTCATTTTCAGAGTTCGAACAAGGCTCGTCGTGGGTTTTGCCGGGATTGTGGCACGCCGCTCACCTTCGAATATGGTGAGGGAAGCATCAGTTTCACGCTTGGTGCCATGGACGAACCGCGCCTGGTCCATCTGACTGAACAGCTCGCGTCGTCCGAGCGCATCGCCGACTTTCAGGCATTGGCGAATCTCCCCGAACACCCGCTAGATGAGCCACGAGCGGCGGCGCATCTGGCAGGAATTGTGTCTCTCCAGCATCCTGACCATGATACCGTTGCGTGGCCACCGAAGACATAGACCGCAGTCCGCTTTCTTGCGGCTCCGATCCGTCGCTTGACGCAGCAGCGCATGCGCCTGCAATCTGCCGACACTTCCCGAGACGTAAGGACACGACGATGGTTCTCATGTTGGCGCTCTTGCTCGCATCACCGCAAGGATGCATCGATACACGCCGCGAATGCCGCGCTTGCACGACGACCGATGGGAAGCAGCGTTGCTCGAACCCGGGCATAGCGTGCCAGCCTCTGACCCGCCTGTGCCGCCCGAACACCGACAAAGCCGCCACGGAACGCCCCAAGACTGCAAAGCCAGACCACCGCTGAGTCCGCAGCGATGGTCCAAACCCACAAATGGGGCATCAGCAACTATGCGGCAGAACTGCACCCGGCCGATCCCAAACGACGGCACGCCGTCGCATACCTCTGTCATAGAGGTTCGGTCTCGGCGTCGAAGGGTGAAGCGCTGGATGCCCCGTGAGGGCTGGCTCTCGCGAGCAAAATCAATACGTTACGGTGTCAAACCGGCATAAATCGGCACTCGAGTTCCCGAGGAGGCTCCGGCATGACGTGGCTAACCTTTCCGGGGTGTCTGACGCCAACTATCGTGGGATCAGTGCCGAGCCGGTGGCACTTGAGGCACGCATATTTCGGGCGTTGAACCGCCAAAGTCGGAACTGGCCGGTAGGTCCGGAGAAGATGCGTGGTGCTGGTTGGTACACGCCGTGCCGCACGGTCCAACTGATCCGGCGACGTCCCGGAGAGTGCGGTCCGCGTTTTACGATCTGGACGTTCTTCCCCCAGCGTCGGGTTGACCTGCGCTATCCGCCGTTCGGCTGCGATCACATCGTCGTCGCCCAGCGTATGGCAATGCGCCGGCTCGAGCAGGTGGCAGGCGAGCGCATCCTGGTGAGCCGCCGGGGCGGTATCGACTTGGCGCGCGCTGGCGACGTCCTCGGTTTGGACGATCTCGCATGATCTCCACCGCAACCATGCTGGACGCCGCGCTGGCCTACGCCGCCCGTGATTGGCCGGTATTTCCGTGCGATCCCCGCACCAAGCGACCGTTGCTGCCTCGGGACAAGGACGCCGAAGGCCTACCGATCAAGAATTCGGGTGGTGTGAAGAAGGCGTCCTCGGATCCGAAACAGATCCGCGAATGGTGGAGGAGGTGGCCGAACGCCATGATCGGGGTTGCGGTCGGTGATGCCGGCTTCCTGGTCGTCGACTTCGATCCGCGCAGCGACGACATCGTGGACGACGCCACCGGCGAGATCATCGGTCAGGACGTCTGGACACTGGACCGGCTGAAAGCCGCGCTGGCGGTCGAGATGGGCGAGGATCTACCGGGTACGCTCGTCGGCATTACGCGATCGGGCGGCGAGCATCACTGGTTCAAGATGCCGGCCGACGCGTCGATCGGCAACGTTGGCAGCTTGCCGAAACACATCGATGTCCGCGGAGCGGGCGGGTACGTCATAGTGGCCCCGAGCCACTTTGCGGGCAACGAGGACGATGCCGCCGGGGACTATCGGTGGCAGTCGGACGATGACGCTTCACGCATCGTGGACTTGCCGGCATCATTGACTGCGCTGCTGCGCGCCCAACCCGCAGCGTCCAAATCCTCGCCGCCGCGGCCGTCTCATACGTCCAGTACCTTCGCCGTCGACGTCGATGAAGCACATCGCCGCTACGCGATGAACGCGCTCGATCGCGAAATTGCCGAGCTTGAGGCGACGCCTAAGGGCGGCGGGAAGCACAACGGCCGAAATCAGGGCGCGTATCACGCCGCATTCAATCTAGGGCAGTTCGTCGGCGCTGGCGCACTCACCGAGACGATCGTCAGAATGTCTTTACTCGAAGTGATCAGCAGCTTCGATCCTTCAGCCTATCAGGCCCACGCCGCCGCAATCGAAAACGGTATCGAGAACGGGCGTACCAAGCCGCGCGATCTTTCTTCGATCGGTCAGTCGTCCCGGCGGTCACCGCAAGCGTCGATGCGGCCGATCGGTCATGACCGGCCGTTCGCGCCAGTCGAGGGCAACTCAGTCCAGGAGAGCGCGGCAGCGGCCCCGACGTCACCGCGTGGAACCGCTGGCACGCTATCCTCCCGTGATGGGAAGGTGAGCGTTGCGTCTGCCCTCGGGGCGGTGGAGCGGGGGCGGGTCATCGCGATCACCGAGTCATGGTTCGATCGGCAGCTCGGGCAACTGGACGGCACGATAGCCGCCGTGACGACCCTCGCCTTCGGCGCTGGCCGCCGTTGTGTTGCTGGGCTTCTCGATCTTCCGTCCGTGTCGGACAAGCTGACCACTGCCGCCGCAGCGCTTCCCGACGCTGCGGGCGAAATTGAACGGTCGATTGCAGCGGGTCACGATCGCGGGTTCGATATCGCACCGATCCTCCTGTCGCTGGCCTGCTCGACTTACCCCATGACCGACTTCGGCATCGCGGAACGATTCCGTGACCGGTACGGCGCCGACTACCGGTTCACGACCGCGAAGGGCTGGCTGGGATGGGACGGCCGGCGGTGGAAGGTCCTGGACCAGGACGAGAAGACGCCACCGGCCGAAGTGATCGCCTCCGTCTTCGAGACCATCCGACTGATCCAGGCGGAAGCGCGGGCCGTCGCAGGCACCGGGGTGCGGCACGACCTCGACGACGATCGCAAAAACGTCCTGCCGGACATCGCCAACGCGCACGGCCTCGATCGCTGGAACCCGAAGGGCAAGTCGTTCGAGCTGTTCTCCGACGCCATGCGCGCCTTCGGTCGTCGTTCCGAGACGTCGGGGAAGCCCGAGAGCATCGCGAAGCTCGCCCGTCGGTGGATGACGGTGCCGATCGAGAACTTCGATGTCGATCCGCTTGCGATCGGTGTTCTGAACGGCACGCTTCGGTTCACCCGGGGGAAGAACGCCGATGGCACCCGCTGGGCGGGCGTCGAGCTCTCGGACCATTGTCGCTCGGACTACAACACCAAGCTCGCGCCGATCGAGTACGATCCCAACGCGTCCGCACCGCTGTACGATGCGATGCTGGAATGGGCGCAGCCGGACGGTGCTGTACGGCGCTACCTCCATCAGGTCGCCGGCTACGGTGCGACCGGTCTGACTGGCGAGCACAAGCTCTGGTACAACTACGGTCGAGGCCGGAACGGCAAGTCGACCGCGATCGACGCTTGGTGCCACGCGCTGGGCGATTATGCCGCGACGACGCTGATCGAAACGTTCCTGGACCAGGGGATCAAGAAACGAGGTGATCAGGCCTCGCCCGATC
Organism: Sphingomonas sp. CFBP9019; assembly: GCF_034045155.1. Classification (NCBI taxonomy): domain Bacteria; kingdom Pseudomonadati; phylum Pseudomonadota; class Alphaproteobacteria; order Sphingomonadales; family Sphingomonadaceae; genus Sphingomonas; species Sphingomonas sp. CFBP9019. Next base: position 108,325 of record NZ_JAXCWK010000004.1, read on the forward strand.
TGGCCCGCCTCGGCGGTGTCCGCATGCTGCGTGCATCGGAACCTGATCGGGATGCCAAGCTCAATGCCGCGCTGATCAAGTTCGTGACGGGCGGCGAGCCCGTCCCGACCCGCGCGTTGCATCGCGGCTTCTTTGAACTGCTGCCACGCTTCAAGCTGATCATGAGCGGGAACAGCAAACCCGCCATCCCCGATACCGACGAGGGCATTTGGGGGCGAATGAAGCTCGTGTCCTGGCTGAAGAACATCGACCTCGAATTCCACGAGGACGGGACGCCTAAGAAGGACCCCGAGCTTCTGGACAAGATCAAGGGGCGGGAGGCGGCGGGCGTGTTCAGGCGGCTTGTCGACGGCCTGCTCGACTATCTCAGGAACGGATTCGTGGAGCCTGCCACGGTCACGGCCGACACGCTCGCATATCGGGACGCGAGCGATCCTCTTGCCCGGTTCCTGCGCGAATGCGTGGCGCCCGATGATCGCAGCAACATTCAGTCATCGATCCTCCACGGCGTCTTCGTCGCATGGGCCAAGGCCGCCGGTGAACGTGAGTGGAGCAACAAGGGCTTCTCCAACGCGATGACCGACAAGGGGTACGTCAAGCACAAGTCGAACGGGATGCACTGGCTGAAGCTACGCCTGATCCGCAGCGCGTCCGACTTCGTCGACGATGACGGCCGCGTCCGGGTTCTGGACGAAGTTGCAGCTGCTCGCGGCCAGCCCCCTCCACCCCCGCCGGAATGGGATGACCCCCCGCCTCTGTGATCCTCCCGCGCTGGGATGGTGTTGGGAACGTTTTGGGAAGCAGAAACGGCAGTTTTCTGCGGGTTTGGGAGGATAGGAAGGTTACGCGTCGTATTCCGTACATCATGCGCATGCACACATGCGCAGGTACATAAACAAAACATACGATTACCCTTCCTATCCTTCCTATCCTCCCAAAAGGAATAACTAAGCTATTGGAATATAGTGATATGTCTGTTTTTGAAGCTGGGAAGATGGGGTCGAATGCTGGGAGCATAGCCGATAAGCTCGGTGTCTATCTTCCCAAGCGCCGCTTGACCCCGATCGTGATCATCTACGGACCTGTGGCAACGGGGAAGACGTTCCACGCCATCCGTTTCGCGTCGTACTATGGCTGTACCCGAGTGATGGACGACTTCGTGTTCTCGGACGCGTTGCTACCTCAATCCGGAACGCTGGTCCTGACGACGGAGCATGCGACGCTGAAGGCTCGTTGGCCCTTGGCTCGGTTCATCCACGTCAACGTGGCCCGTATGGCAATCGGGCTGTCGTGCGCTCCCGCTGGCGGCTTCCGGGCATGAGCGGCGCGGGAACCGCCTGCCACCCCCCCGGGGGGGGTCTAAACCTCACAGGGGCGTCCGCCCCTAGACCGCTAACGTTCTCACGCAGGGATTTTTTCTACGTCGGGCAGTTTTTCAGGATCGGTCATGCCGCGAGATCGGCGTCACACGCTGCAAGCCCCTCGGACGCTTCACAGGCCTCCACCAGCCGGATCGCGTCCCTACGGCCGGCTACGGCGGACCTCGGCCATGATGCTGATCGAGGGTACTGCGGGCCTCTGAAGCCCTTCGCTGCTACCATTAATTTCCTCTGCGTCGGGAGCCGTCGATGAACGTCGGGACGCTGGTCGATCTCGGTCGGATCGATGGCATGCCGAGCGTCCCGTCGATCGCGCGGTTCATTGCGGCGCGCGGCGACTTCCCGGTGATTCAGCACGGCCGATACGGCAAGCCGTTCGTCCTTGACCTCGACGCAGCTGCAGCCTTCATCCGCGAGCATTGGCGCGACGGCCGGAACGAGCGCACGGTTCGCCGGCTTGCCGCGATACATGAGGCCGCCGCGGCGGATCCCCAGCAGCCCTTACCGGGGCTTTTCGATCACGGTGCTCAAGACGCATCTGCGAAATGAGCGATGTCACCTGCCTCGACGCACCTGCCGCGCGACCAAATCTCGGAGACCTACGCCGGGCACGCGACATGCTGCTGCTCGCTGGCGATATGTCGGCGCAGAGCGTAGCGCGGGCGCTGGACGCGATTCTCGACGGCGCCGACGCCCGTCAAGCGCTTGGGTTGAAGGGCCGTGCGGGCCAACGCTCAGCCTTTACGGCTGACCGGCTGATGCAGCGCGATATGCTGATCCGCACAATCGCCGACTGCCATTTTTCGCGACAGTCCGTCAGCGATCAAGCCAGAAATATCGCCAGCGTCGCCGCGGCGTACTGGAGGAGGGCGGCGCGCCTGGACCTTGACCTCGATGCGATGCCGGAAAGCTATGCCGCCACTCCCCGCGAGCAGCTCTTTCGCCTTGCTCGCCTCCCGGCGGAGATACCGCGGGAGCGGACGATACGGGCCATTCTGTCGGCGTATCGCGATCAAGCCGGGGTTCACGCGGATTGACAACGAACCGGTACTTTTCCCCGCCAGCGTAACCCATCAATCACGATGGTGATGCGAGGGCATCAACCAATGGAGACAGCGATGCTGAGCCTGAACCTGACCAAAGAACAGCTGTTGGATACGCCACAGCGGATGCTGGACCGACAAGACCAGGATGAGCTGGCTCTCAGCCGTCGCGAGCATCGGCAGGAAAGCGACGGTCGTCGTCATACTCAGGCACGAGATGAAGCGCGGGAGCGCTATGCCATCGAGATCATACCGCTCGCCCAACACGACGACTATGCGAAGTTGGCCGCAAAACATCTAGATATCGGCACGAGGAGGGCAAAGCTCGATCGCGAACAGACCGATACCGTCACGGCGATCGCGCGCGGCATGGCCTCGTTCAATAAGAACAGGATCGAGCATCAGGCTCAGTCGATCATCGACGGCTCCGTCGAGGCATTCCAAGGCTTCGAGGAAATGAAATCGCGATCGGCGAGACTGGAATCGGAGGTGAAGGCCCATTCTCAGGCTCTCCGGATGCTGCGCGATCAGATGGACAGCATCAAATCGGATCGCTCGATCGACGTAGCTGAAGCTGTACGTCCCGCGCATGCCCTTGCCGTGGCCGACATATCGGAGGCGTGCGCGATGCTACTGAAAGCGATTCGGGACGAAGCATTGATCCGCGAGATCGTGACGAACGCTGGGTACGACAGCCGCCTGCCTACTTTCCAGGGGATCAAGGACATCGCTGAACTCGAAAGCCGCGCACGGGACTATGCCCGGTGAGCTGGCGGGCGGGCATCCACGGCTATGCAGCACGCTGGGGCGTTGTGACGGCTCCGCTCAGCCGTCCTCACGCGCCTCACCTGTCCCGTCCGGCGCGGTTCGAACGCGGTTGCTTCAGCTTCGATGCGTCATCTGTGGAAATGTGGTTCATGCATCGCGACGCGCAGTCGTTCGGACGAGGCGACGCTTTGGGATTGCAGATCTGGGAAGATAGCTACGGTCTGGCGTTCGCCTTTACTCCGCCATCATCCGCCTACAGCATGGTGTGCGGTGTGGCAGATGGACGATACGCGCAATGCTCCGTCGGGATCGCGATCGACAGTAGTAGTATCGAACCTTACGGTTCTGGTGTCGAGGCTATATCGAGTGCCCGCCTCAACGAAATCAGCATCTGTCCCCGCGGCGCGTGCCCTGGGACGGCCTGCTGGCACGCCGCAAATGTACCGTACGGGTTGCCAGCGCACGCTCAAGCAGTGCTGCCGATATGGATGGATGGATGGACGGGGGTTGCGGCATGATCGACGTATCTGGAATCGCGACGCAGTGGGCAATGCATCCCGCCTTTTTGGACGCATTGCTAAAACGGGATGCCTTTGAGACCATGCTACCTGACGGCCTACGCAGGCTCGCTTCCGGGTTCGCGGGGGGAAATCTAGCGGCCAAAATTGCAGACCCGGTCCGAGAAGGAGGGTTGTTCATTCTGCCGATCACGGGTGTGCTGGCGCCCCACGGAATGTATGGTGGCGGTACTTCTTACGATATGATCGCCCAACGCGTTCGCGAGGCAGCTGACGACAAGCGGATATGCACGATCATTCTCGACGTCCGCAGTCCCGGCGGAACGGTCTGGGGCTGCGAAGAGGCGGGTGATGCCATCTTTCAGGTGCGCGCCACGAAACCAATCGTCGCAGTTGCAAGTCCATACAGCTTCTCCGCTGCGTACTGGCTCTGCACTCAGGCATCGAAATTTTACGCCACCACCTCGGGAGAAGTAGGTTCGGTCGGCGTCCGGTCGGGGCACACCGACATGTCCGGCTTCGAGACCATGATCGGCATGAAAACGACGCTTATAGCGTCTTCGCCGGACAAGATCGCAGGACACCCCCACGCGCCTCTGTCCGACGACGATCGCGCGGAGATCCAATCGGGTGTCGATGCTTCGAACCGGCGCTTTGCGATGGCGATCGCGCGCGGACGCGGCATGAGGTTCGCCAATGTCGCGGAGGTTCATGGAACGGGCAAGACGTTCTCCGCCAGTCGGGCGCTAGGGCGGGGCGCCATCGACGGCGTAGCTACGCTAAGAGAAATCGCGAGTCGTCAGGGATCAGCGCAAACCCGACTCGCGTTGATGCGCCGTCAAGCGGCGGTGATGGAACTGGCAGCCGACCTCTGATCGCCTCCGTGTAAACAGCTATTCGGCTACTGAAATACCGAATAGCTGTTCTACGCAACCGGATTGGCAACGCGCAAGTCTGGCCAGATAAGCCGGCTCTCCCAAGGCCAGCAACCCGACGGCGTACTTCGTCCCGCTGTGAAGATGAGTATCACGATGCGGACAACGTCGTCCCAGAATTACGAACCACGTATCTGTCTTTCCCGCGAATGACGCCGTAGGTTAAGCCATTCTTGGGGGGCGCAATGCCGAATACACCGATTGAGGACGCGCTGGCCCACGCCCGCCGGTCCATTTACCTAAACAACCGCTTCGTCAGCTTTCTTACTCTCCTGCTCATACCATTGGTGCTCGGGCTTTGGGTTGAGAAGGCGGAGCCGGCGGTTGTCGGAAGTCTCACGTTCTGGGCGGTCATCCTCATTATTTTTGCCATACAGACGTTCGCATACGTCATGCTTGACCGCAAAGCATCCGAAGACACCCCTCAGCTAGTGTTCGAATATGGCGAGCTAGCAAAATTAAACGAGCGTCTGAGAGGCTATGCCACGGAGTTGTCCGCCAGCTTGGAAAACACCGTGGCAGCTGAGCAACTCGGCCGGGCATGGTCGGCAAAACAGGCCCACCTCGGGATTTTCTTCGAGATGAAGGTCGGGACGGTGGATGAGGCGTGCGCATCGGTTATCGACCCCCTTCTTGGCCAAGCAGGCAAAATATTTAGCTGGGGATACGACGACCTATGGACGGTCGCAGTTTACAGATGGGACGAGGTCCAAAACCTATTGCTACCCGTCTGGTGGAAGAGAGCGTCGGAGCATCCATCGACTGGCGATCCGCGAGCATGGCAAAATGGCGAGGGGCATTGCGGAACGGCGTTTATGAGCCAGCAGACGCTTTTTACCGAGGATTTGAATGACCCTAGCACATTCAATCGAGTACGGCCGACGCCTGCAAACGTCCGGGACTATGACCATGATGTCTACAGGTCGTTCGCTACCGTGCCTCTAACCATCGCTCATCCTGACGGCGAAGTTCGATTAGGCGTCGTTACATTGACCAGCAATGTGCTGGGCCGCTTCGGCGAAACGAATGTCAGTGTGGCGGAGCACCTAGGCGATATTCTTGCACAGGTGCTGTACCTAGACCGGCTTGCGAACGTTGAATCACCGTCCTAGGGTTTCAACTTAACAAGGAGCATAGCGATGGCGAAGCGGAGCGAGGCTGACATGGGGTCTCTTTCGTTCGGGGATCGCTCGTTGTCGAAAACGGCAGCGCGCGAGCTGCTGAACACCAAGTCCGGCAACACCCTCGGCTGCATCATAGATACAGCGGTGGTTCGGATTAAGGATGCGAAAACGACGAAGGCGGAACGGTTGACCGACGCCCATTTTTCGACGCGATATGAAGCGACCGTGAGCGGCCGTAACGAAAAAACCGGACGGTATTTGACTGCACCGTCCGGTATATGGCGGAAGCCCCGCGAGCTGGCTTAAGTCCAAACAAAGGTGTGCCAGACAAAGGCGCACTCAAGTTTTTATCGCGATCTCAAGCGGATAATTCGCGGCCGGGTTAATAAACCGATAGGTTGCTTACACTGCGCATGGGACAATTCGTCGTCCGAAGTCCGAGACGATGTTATCTACGCAGTAAAAACCTTCGGGAACACAGGCCCGATCAAAACATGGTCGGCCATGCACGCGACAAATGTCCACATTGCGCGGACGAGGCCGCTCGATCACACATTGCTAGGTGCGCCCAATCCCCGACATCTCGTCGGGAGTTGCAACTTAGTAGCCGACGTGCGGCACCGCCTGACGGTGTCGCACGCGTCTAGCATTTCCCTTCTTAACCCAGCCGCTTGCGCTCCATACTGATGGCTGCGGTATCGAACCGCAGCGCGGACGCCGCGGCGACCACGCCCGCCTCCTTGGCGGCCATCCGCGCGAGATAGGCGGATACGGGTTCGTGCTTCCGCCCACTACCGCGGACGTCACGCTGCGGCACGCTTTTGTGAACGGCTCCGGCTGGTCGGCGCCGGGAGCCTGACGCTGGCGGCGTCCTCGCCCGTGCTGCCGTGAACGAACTGGTAATGGCGTCATCTCGACTCCGCGCTCCAGTGGCCGAGACCCGCCCGCAGGTTCTCGGCGTCTACGAGCGCATGCGACAGGCTGGCGCTGGCCTGGCCTGAGCTATCGCCACCGTTGTGGACGCACGACGTTGTCCGTCGCGATCTGATCGGCATCGACCAGAGCGATCGGCGTCGCCGCGTCGATCCCATTGCGCTTCAACCGGATGTCGCTGACCGTTCCTTTGTTCTCGAAGAAGCCTGCCGGCAGATCGCAAAGGCTCTCGACGTCATGCGCGTAAAGCCGTAGCCCATCGAGTAGCTGGGTGCGCGTCACTATCCTTTCGTCGCAGAGCAGCTTGATCGAGCGACCGAGCAGACGAGGACGCTCCGGTTCCATGTCGCGGTCGAGGGGTTCAGCCTTCCGCCAACCCTTCGCGCTGTAGTGCTTGAACAGCCGCTGCTTTCCCTCGTCATCGATGATGCCGAGGTTGGCGCATCGCATGATCATCGCGCCGATCGACACTTTCCAACGTGATTTAAGCGCCTGGAAACCGGGGAGCGACGGTGACCAGACCTCGGCGCTGAAGCTCTCCGCCGGCAGCAGGAAAGCTCCGGCAAACGCGAACGCCTGACGCTCGATCTCCTTGAACGCAGCTGCATCGTAAAGCGTGCGCTCGGTCAGGCCACGATGCAGAACGAGATGACCGAGCTCGTGCGCTGCATCCATTCGTGATCGAACGCAGGTCTGCTTGTCCGTAGCAAGGAATACATAGGGCCGACCGTCGGCCATCGACCAATTCGACAGCCCGTCCATATTGCCGCTGTCGATCTGCTCCTTCACAACGATGATGCCGGCGTTTTCCATGACCAAAAGAACGTCGGAGATGGGGCCAAGTCCGAGACCCCACTTCTCCCGACATTCCATCGCCACACGCTCGATGTCTTCATCGCGTATCTCGAGGAAATCGCGGACGTCGAGCGTCGGGACATCCGGTGCCGGCAGGTCCAATTCCTGTTGCAGATACAACGACACGTCCTGCGCCCACCGCAGCCGCGAACCGACGCGCGCACGCATGGCCTTGCTGGTAGCAGCCATAGATCGCGCGAACATCGGCGCCGCACCATGCTCCACTGGCGTGGCAAGGAAGTAGCTGACGGGCAGGTTCAGCCCTTTTGCAACCGCGTGCAGAGCTTCTGGCTCTGGCAGTTGCTCGCCCGATTCCCAGCGGGAAATATTCGAGCTTTTACGCCCGCTGAGGTCCGCAAGCGCGACCTGGGTCAGACCGCGCGCCGCACGGGCCTCGATCAGCCGCTCTGGCCGGAAACCTGGAACACCACTTCTCATTCTATCGTCATCCTAGCGGAGGGCGGTCAGCCCTCGGAACGCCCTTTTAGCTTTGGTATCGCACGGTCCCTGATTTCCACCGGCGCACTGGTCGTGGGGACCGACCTTGTGTCGGCATCGTGGTACATGGCAAGTATGTCGGAAATTGGAACGATCTCCACCCATGTCCGGAGATCCTTGTGGGGGAAGCCTACTCCGACCCATGCAGGTAGCGATGGATTGCCACGGGTGTTCGCAGTGACGACGAGCATTGCACAAAGCCGATCGTCCCGGGGGGCTTCGACTAGTTCGAACAGTCGCAACTGCGTACCACTGAGCCAAGCGTTGAACTCCGCGAACTGACGCCGGAACTTGCTGGGCCGCGGGGGGCCGATGTGTGGCTGGACGTTTCCACGAATGAGGTGGATGCCGTCCGAACTAGCGACGCTATACCTCCCACCCTTCGGCGTCGTATGTGGTGATGCGACCAGGAGGCCATGCTCTCTGGTATCGCGACGGAAGCCAGCCTCCAATCGTGCATGCCGCAGCTGTGCCACCGTATTACGATATTCGGGTTCTTCGACATGGCGATCAGCGATGCGTACGGCCTCGGCGAACGCCGCGTCGGCCATCGCTGGGAGATCGATCCACAGTTCGCGTGGCGTCGCGGCCACCAGTCTTTCTAGGCACTGCCCCACGAACCGCATCCTTATGCTACTTGCGTTATAGTGGATATTGCGCCATGTTTTTTGCGTGAGCAAGCGTAATCTCGCGTTTGTGTATTATTAGATTCCGCGTTTGTTCTTCGAAGCCGCCCTTATCATCGTCTATCGGCGGTAAGGCCGCATTGCACGCCCTGCCTCAACCGGTGGGACGCGCCTCTTCCGATGAAGGATGCGCCATTTAGGTCAGCCACGTGAGCCAGAAGCCCCGCCCTCGTATGATCCCCTTGTTGTTCGGCGATGTCCCCATCGCCGCGATCAACGATGCGTTGGGCTTAGAGCTGGATGAGGGGCAGGCGGTCATGTCAACGAATGCCCTTAAGCATGCGCAGAAGCGGCATCCCCTCGATTACGCTCGGTGCCTTCCACACGTCGCCAGTGTGGTAACGAACCCGCTCTATGTTCGGGACGACTTCAAGAACGATGGCAAGATCGAGCTGGTCGGCCGGCCGGCCGCACTGAGCGATTTTCTTCTCGTCGCGGTCGAGATCGTGCTCGACGAGGATGGGCGGTACAACGTGACGTCGTTCTATCCCATATCGGAAAACAAGGTCGCCAAGCGCCGCGATACGGGACACCTTCGGCGCGTCAGCCTGCTCTAATACGAAACGACCCCCCGACTGGCGCCGAGGGGTCGTCCGTTCTGAAGCTCATAGCCGGGCTGCCCACCCCCGGATCTCTTCGTCCTACGGGACTACTGTACCAAAAGCGCCGCAACGCCGCTGGTGTGTGAGGAGGCTGTTCTCACCTCTAAGAGCTTCATTAGCTTGCTTGTCCGTATGCGGTCTATGTGATGATTGATGACCGTGGTGTCAACACCAAGTTGAAAGGTTGGTTGCGTTAAACGTGTTGGAAATGGCTTCTCATTTGCGTTGGTCATAAGCCTAACCGTGTTGACCAATCGCATTCAGTTGCGTGGCACGCCGTAGCGCACCACCGGTTAACGTCACGTTTTCGCATTCAGCAAAGTGATGAATGCGATGGTCGCTTTTCCACGCTCCTTTTCATCGCCTCGGACAGCTCGCGTCGCCGGCCTCGGCAATCCACACTCCTTCAAACCTACATCAGCTCGCACAGGATCGAGACGGAGCGTTGATTGGCGCTGTCCGGTCGCTCGAACCTTCGGCCTGTGACGCGAATGTCGACGATGCGGCCTGTGTCCTGATCCGCGACCTGCAAAATGTCACCGGTCGACGGCAACGCGGGGAAGTCTCCCGGCATGTTCCTCCAGCCCGACGGTGTCATGTAGGCAATCAACACCGGGATCGTGGGGATCATGAACGGCGACATGCACTCTCTCCTGGACGCGACGCCGAAGGCGTTCGGCACCGTCTAAATTCTCACAATCGAGACGATCAGCGTGCCGATTGCAATGATCATCGATGCCAAGCTGATCTAGTATGCCCGACCCGCTGGCGCCGCCCACGCCTCCCGGTGCCGTAGTTCTTGGTCCAGCAGTGATAGGCTCTGCTTGTTGGTGGCTTTCCCGATCCAGCGGTAAAGCGCATCGTCCGACAAGTGGCGGACGACGGAAGCATCGACAGGATCAACCAACCTCCCAGCTTCAAGCTCACAAAACGTGTGAAGTATGTTGGTGTGGCCGCGACGTCGTAATCGGCCCCAGCGCTTCCGCGCCTTTTCAAGCACGTGGATGGTCAGCGGCGAGCCGTTCAGCCAGCAGCGTACGGATAGCCTCCGGCCGAGACGGAGGTGGATCGAAGGCCGCGATCCATTGGTCCAACGCTGCCAACTGATTTGGCTGAAGGCGAACTAGCACAGGCGTCCCCACTCCTGTCGGAGCGGGACCTCGTTTCCGTGATTTCAGGGTTTGACCGTCCATGATGACCCTGATATCAGGGATACGAGCCGAACGGAAGCTTCCAACGACCGCCCGGCTCTGACCAATCGCACGGAGAAGACCCATGCAACAGGCTACCAGCGCCCATAGCGGCGCGCGCACCGGCACGTCACCGGTAAATATCACGAATATTTTCACCCCCAGCCGTCGCGGCTTGCTCGGACTCGCCGGTGTCAGTGCGCTGGCATGCGCAACACCCGGCGTTGCCATCGATTTTCCAGCGCCAGCGAGCGCTGTCATGGCTGCCATTCGCGCCAATGACCACGCGGAAAGCCGTTTCAATTCACTCCCCGACACCTTGGAAAGGACCGATCCCGCACGGCACAAAGCGGAGGAGGCGTTGATGCACGATGCTTACGACAACTGTCTTCGACAAACGCCAACCAACTGGTCCGAATTTGTGGCGATGCTGTCCGTAGCGACCGATGAGGGTAATTTTGAGCTGGATGAAAGTCACAGCGGCAATTTTATGCGCCATGCACGCCGACTTTTGGCAACCACAGCATGAGTACCCGCAACCCTACCCGCCGCGCCGTCTTCGGCCCGTCCGCCAGCGCGGTCGCGATCGCGGCGACCGTCACCCTACCAACCCTTGCCGCGTCCGCGAGCGTCTGGTCCTCAACTGTTTGGCTTGACCGTTGGGGACGCCTCGGTTGCGGAGCGAGGCTCGACGGCCATCTCCTGCTCGAATTGACGCCGCGAGATGGACAGGAAGGCCCCGCCAGCATGCTGCTTGGCGAGCTTGGCACCCCCGGCCGGACCGAATCGATAACGGCGTTGCTCGACATCGCGTACGCAGAGGATGGGGCTGTTCGCGCCGCGCTATCGGAAACGCCAAAATCGTCGCTTGACCGCAAGCCGATGCAAGCGCATCTAGTGCAGATGCAAGAGCATCTAGAGACAAATACGACGTGGACGATTCCCGATAACGTCCCACTTTTCACGATGGCGACCGTCGCGAGAGCAGCGGATGTTCCGCCAGCGACTGTTCGGGCTTGGTTTCAGCGCGGCCATGTGTCGCTAAACGAGGGGGATTCAAAGGCTCACACCAAGGGGGCACCAAACCGGTTCACGCTTCGAAGTGTGTTGATGCTCGCAGCTACCGCAGAATTAGTCCGGCTTGGTACCACGCCAGGTGCCGCGTTCGTGGCCTCCGAGCATTGGATGATCCACGGCGTCCTGAAAGGCCAGTACGGCGCACCCGCACGACGTGAGGGAGGCGGCCTCTTCCCTCACCCATTCAAGACCTACTTGGTGATTGGCGCGGACGGTGTTGGGCGGACGCCTAACCAGTGGCCTTGCGAAATTGTCGCTATCGATCCTCATAGCCCGACCGCCCATTCCGCGTTCTTCAACGCCCTTTTCTTCCGCGGGCGAGGAAGCGCAAAAATTGTGCTCCTCAACATGCTCGACAGACGTGTTCGGCAGATTTGTTACGAGACGATCCTCGGAAAAGACGCTCCAAACGAGCCTGACTGGGAAGCCGAGTTTGTTGAAACGACGGCATCCGACACGGCCGTGACAAAATGAGCAAGCGGCTCACGTCCCCTACCAAGTCCGATGTCTCGCGCGTTGTGAGCGGCGCGATGGCCGCTGGCGTCCAGATTGGCGAAGTTCGCGTCCTGCGCGACGGAAGCATCGTGATCATCCCAGCGGGCATGGCGGATCCCGCGATCCTCGACGACGAGATCGACGCCAAGTTGGAAGAGTTCGCCCGCTGATGACAAACAAGCGCCTCCTCTACGTGACCGCGTTCGACGATCGGCACGGCAAGCGCCGGTGGCGTTTCCGCCGGAAAGGCTATCCGCCCTACTCATTCAAGTCCCCCCACGGGACCAAAGCTTTTGAGCGCGAATACGCGGCCTGCCTCAATGCAGATCAGGCGCCGGTTGCATCGCGTCCGTCGATACCGGGCAGCGTCAGTGACGTGATCGCTCGCTACTATAGCGACAACGCGTTCCTTGACCTGCGACCCTCTACGCAAGGGGTGTACCGAGGGGTCCTAGAGCGCTTCAGAGAGGCTTTCGGAGACGTTTCGATCAAGGCCTTCGATGCCGATCGAATCGCGCGCCTGATGACGGCTATGCGTCACAAGCCGCACGCTGCTGCGCGGCTGCGCAAGTTGCTGGCGCAGCTGCTACGCCTTGCGCGGCGCTCGAAGCTCGTGCCGGTCGGCTTCGACCCAATCAAGGACACCAAGGCGCCGAAGACGGAAGGCGGGGGTTACCACCCCTGGACGGAAGAAGAACTGGCCGCCTTCGAAAACGAGTTCCCGGTTGGCACCAAGCCACGCCTAGCATTCGATCTCCTTCTGTACGGCGCGCAGCGTAGTGGGGACGTCCGCCTGATGACGCCAGCTATCATAGCTGGCGGACGCATCCGGCTAGACCAAAGCAAGACGACCAATTCGGTTGATATTCCGGTCGTCGCCCCTCTCCAGGTGTCGCTGGACGCTGGGCCTTTAGGCCGTGTCACGCTGATGGAAACCAAAGACGGCGAGCCGTACACGGAGAAGGGTTTTTACGGGATGATGAAGAAGGCCTGCATCAAGGCCGGCATTCCACACTGTTCTCCTCACGGCCTCCGCAAAGCGGCAGCGCGGCGATGCAAGGACGCAGGCTGTACCAATGAAGAGGGCATGGCGATCACAGGCCATAAGAGCGAAAAAGAGTACCTGCGCTACGCGGGATCGAACGCACGTCCCGAAGTCGCAGACGCTGCCATGAACAAGGTTATGGCTAACCGAACCGTACGGTTAGCCAGCACACCCTCGCAACCTATTGAAAAGAGGGCGTAATGACCCCCAACGCTGGATGCCCCGTGAGGATTCGAACCTCAATAGGCGGTATCAGAAACCGCAGTCTTACCATTAGACGACGGGGCATCAGCGAGGGCGCGATCTAAGCGGGGGTTTGCGCCGTGTCAACGCCCTGATGGTGCCAATTCGCCACGTCGCTTGCGTAATCGCCGCGCTGCGCTACATTCGTCGCCAAGCACCGGGCGGGTATTTTCCCGCGGCGGCAGATATAGATAGTGAGTTTTACGGCGATGGGGGATGTTTCCGCCCGAATGCCGTCCCGGCAGGCTGGTCCTGCCCGTCCGGCGGCGACCCGGCCCGGTCGAGGGCGGTGGGCCGATGCGCAGGCGTTTGCCGCGCTGGATCTCGGCACCAACAATTGCAGATTGCTGATCGCGCGCCCGCAGGCCGGCGGATTCGCGGTGATCGACGCGTTCTCGCGGATCGTCCGGCTCGGCGAAGGGCTCGCGTCCACCGGGCAGCTGAGCGACGCCGCGATCGAGCGCACGATCGCCGCACTGCGCGTGTGTTCGGACAAGCTGAAGCGTCGCAACGTCACGCTGGCGCGCTCGGTCGCGACCGAAGCCTGTCGCCAGGCGCGCAACGGCCCCGCCTTCATCGCCCGCGCGCTTGCCGAGACGGGTATCCATCTCGACATCATCACCGCGGAGGAAGAGGCGCGGCTGGCCGTGCTCGGCTGCCATGCGCTGATCGAACCCGGCAACGACCCCGCACTGATCTTCGACATCGGCGGCGGTTCGACCGAGCTTGTGCTGGTCGATACGTCGACGCCGATCCCGACCGTGCTCGACTGGCATTCCGCCCCCTGGGGCGTCGTGTCGCTGACCGAACATGCGGGCGGCGGCAAGGGCGAGGCGGGCCGGCGCGCAGCCTATGCGCGGATGCGCCAGGTCGTCGCGGACAGCATCGCGCCGTTCGCCGCGCGGCTGCCGCTCGACGTCGAGCGCCCCCGACTGCTCGGTACCAGCGGCACCGTGACGACGCTGGGCAGCGTGCATCTCGGGCTCAGCCATTATGACCGGTCGGAGGTCGACGGGCTGATCGTGCCCGCCAGCGCGATGCGGCGGATCAGCGCGGACTTGTCGCACATGGCGATCGAGGAACGGGCGAAGCTCGCCTGCATCGGAAACGAGCGCGCCGACCTGGTGGTCGCGGGCTGCGCGATATTGGAGACGATCATGGACATCTGGCCCGCCGAACGGCTCGGCATCGCCGACCGCGGCATTCGCGAGGGCATATTGCGCCGCCTGATGGGGAGCCCCAGGCCATGAGTCGCGGCGGATCGGGCGGGCACACCCGCGTCCTTACCGCACGCAAGCGGACCGCGCAGTCGACGCGCTGGCTCGAGCGCCAGCTGAACGACCCCTATGTGAAGCGCGCCAAGGCCGAGGGCTATCGCAGCCGCGCGGCGTACAAGCTGACCGAGCTCGACGAACGGTTCGAGGTCATCAAGGGGTCGAAGCGCGTCATCGATCTCGGCATCGCGCCGGGTGGCTGGGCACAGGTGATCAAGCGCCGCCTGCCCAAGGCGGCGGTGGTCGGCATCGACCTGCTGCCGGTCGATCCGATCGACGGTGTGACGATCTTCCAGATGGATTTCATGGACGACGCGGCGCCCGCAATGCTGATCGACGCGCTCGGCGGCGCGCCCGACCTGGTGTTGTCGGACATGGCGGCGAATACGGTCGGCCATCCGCAGACCGACGCGCTCAGGACGATGGCGCTGGTCGAGGCGGCACTCGATTTCGCCTGTGACGTGTTGGAAAAGGGCGGGACCTTCGTCTCGAAGGTGTTCGCAGGCGGCGCCGATTCCGCGCTGGTCGCCGAGATGAAGCGCAACTTCACCAGCGTGAAGCACGCCAAGCCGCCGGCGAGCCGCAAGGGGTCGGTCGAGTGGTTCGTGGTGGCGCAGGGGTTTAAGGGGCGATCGGTCGATCGGGAGGGCTGATCCACCGATCGACCCGGCCTACCCCGTTCGTGCTGAGCGTAGTCGAAGCACCTTGAGTCCCATGCCCTTCGACTACGCTCAGGGCGAACGGTGTGGGGGGTGGCGAACGGTGCGGGCGGTGACGCACGGTGCGGGCGGTGACGCACGGTGCGGGCGGTGACGCACGGTGTGGGATGGCGACCGGTGTCGGGGTGGCGACCGGTATGAGGGTTGCGACCGGTGGCCATCGGGACGGCGAATGCGAACCGCCCCCGTTACCCCCCGCCTCACCCCCAACGACACCCGCAAAGAAAAGGCCCGCGGACCTTCAGGTCCACGAGCCTTTCAATCACACCAACCAAGCGATGCCGAAGCATCGTTCGCCGGAAACCGATCAGGGTCAGATCACAACATGGCCCGGCTCGCGCCGCTCCACGTCCGTGCGATCAACCCTCGTAATCGGCACCCAGATTCTGGTTGCGCGGCGGGGCGGCGGCGGTGAGGCGCAGCGCCTCGGCCGATGCCGCGAGGCTGCCGACGGCATCGACCTCGTCGTCATCGTCGACACGAACCTTCTGCAGGCCCTGGATGACCGATTCCTTGAGATGCGCTGGCTTGACGTTCTCGTCGGCGATCTCGCGCAGCGCGACCACCGGGTTCTTGTCGCGATCGCGGTCGAGCGTCAGTTCGGCGCCGCCCGAGATCTGCCGCGCACGCTGCGCTGCGAACAGCACCAGGTCGAACCGGTTGGGGATCTTGTCGACACAATCTTCGACGGTAACGCGCGCCATGACGCTTCCTTCGCAACAAACACCGATAGGGAGAACAAAGGCGCCTACCCACACTGCGCCACAAAGTCAAGATTTTGCCGGTGGGCGTCCCGCGCTACCCCGTGTCGCCCCGCCGCAAGGTTGCATCGGCCCGATGCTATGTCCACTACCCCCGGCCATGACCATGCCCGCCCCCGAGCTCGATCGCATCACGGCCCCGCAGGCGGCGGAGTCGGTCTTCACCGTCGATGGCAACCGGCTGACGCTGCTCGAGGCGGGCCCCGAACGCCTGACGGCGCTGATCGGGCTGATCGACGGCGCGCGGCAGTCGCTGCGAATCCTCTATTACATCTACGCCGACGACGATGCCGGCCAGCGCGTGAACGCGGCGATGATCGCGGCGGCGAAACGCGGCGTGACGGTCGCGCTGATCGTCGACGGCTTTGGCAGCGACGATGCGGCGAGCGCCGATTTCTTCGACCCGCTCGAAGCCGCCGGAATCGCGGTGTGCCGGTTCTCCGCACGATTCGGTCGGCGATATCTGCTGCGCAATCACCAGAAGCTTGCGCTGGCGGACGGCGAACGGGACGACGCGCGGATCATCGTCGGCGGCTTCAACGTCGAGGATGACTATTTCGGCACGATTGCCGACAATGCCTGGCGCGATCTCGGCCTGCTGATCGAAGGCCCGGCCGCGGGGCGGCTGACGGGCTATTTCGATGCGTTGAGCAGCTGGATCCACCAGCCCAAGGGCAAGCTGCGCAAACTGAACCATGCGCTGCGCCGCTATAGCGAGACGCAGGGGCCGACACGCTGGCTGATCGGCGGACCGACGCGGCGGCTGTCACCTTGGGCGCGGGCGGTCCGCGACGACATGCGCCGGGCGACGCGGATCGACATCATCGCCGGCTATTTCACGCCAAGCCCGACAATGTTGCGCAGGCTCGATCGTGCCGGGCGTCGCACCGACCGCGTGCGCATCGTCACCGCCGCGAAATCGGACAACAACGCGACAATCGCCGCCGCGCGGTTCACCTATGCCGGACTGTTGCGCAAGGGCGTGCACGTCTTCGAATATCAGCCGACCAAGCTGCACACCAAATTGTATGTCATCGACGACGCGGTCCATATCGGCTCCGCCAACTTCGACATGCGCAGCCTGTTCATCAACATGGAGCTGATGATCCGGATCGAGGATCCCGGTTTCGCCGCGCATGTCCGCCGCTATGTCGACGCCGAAATCGCCGCGTCGACCGAGATCACGCCGGCGCTCTACAAGGCAAAGACCGGCTGGCTGCAGCGCGTGAAGCAGTTCGGCGCCTATTTCGTGGTCGCGGTCGTCGACCCCAATGTCTCGCGCGGATTGAACTTCGGGATCGAGGACTAGGACGCCGCTGAACGGCGGCGCCCGTTACTGCGCCGCCGTGCCGCCGACCGTCAGGCCGTCGACCAGCAGCGTCGGCTGGCCGACGCCCGCCGGCACCGACTGCCCGCCCTTGCCGCACATCCCGATGCCCTCGTCGAGCGCGAAGTCGTTGCCGATCCCGCGCACCTTGGTCAGCGAGCTGGGGCCGTCGCCGATCAGCGTCGCGCCCTTGATCGGCGCACCGAGCTTGCCGTCCTCGACCAGATACGCCTCGGTGCAGCTGAACACGAACTTGCCCGACACGATGTCGACCTGCCCGCCGCCGAACGCCTTGGCGAAGATGCCCTTCTTGACGCGGCTCAACAGCTCGGCGGGATCGTCGTTGCCCGCCTTCATGAAGGTGTTGGTCATCCGCGGCATCGGCGCGTGGGCATAGCTTTCACGGCGGCCATTGCCGGTCGCCTCGACGCCCATCAGCCGTGCGTTGAGCCGGTCCTGCATATAGCCCTTGAGGATCCCGTCCTCGATCAGCACCGTCTCGCGCGTCGGCGTACCCTCGTCGTCGATCGTCAGCGAGCCGCGGCGATCCTGGAGCGATCCGTCGTCGACCACGGTCACGCCCTCGGCCGCGACGCGCTCGCCGATGCGGCCCGAAAACGCCGACGTGCCCTTGCGGTTGAAATCGCCCTCGAGCCCGTGACCGATCGCTTCGTGCAGCAGGATGCCGGGCCAGCCATTGCCGAGCAGCACGGTCATCTCGCCGGCGGGCGCCGCGATCGACTCGAGATTGACCAGCGCCTGCGACAGCGCCTCGTCGATCGCCCGGTTGTACGTCTCGGGCTCGAAGAGGTCGGTATAGAGATAGCGGCCGCCGATGCCGTAGCTGCCCGTCTCGCGACGACCATTCTGCTCGGCGACGATCGACACGTTGAGCCGCACCAGCGGTCGCACGTCGGTCGCGATGAAGCCGTCGGCGCGGACGATCTCGACCACCGACCATGTCCCCGACAGGCTGACCGACACCTGCGCCACGCGCGGATCGCGCGCGCGCGCGGCGGCGTCGATCGTCTGGCAGAGGTTCACCTTGTCCGCGAACGGCACGAGGTCGAGCGGGTCGGCGGCGGTGTAGCGGTGGCGGTTGGTGCCCTGGGGCGGGCCGGCCTTGGCGGCAACGCCCGGCTCGATCAGCGCCATCGTTTCGGCGGCGCGGCGGATCGCGGCGGGGGTCATCTCGTTCGAATGCGCGAACGCGGTCATCTCGCCCGACACCGCGCGCAGGCCGAAGCCCGAGCTGGTGTCATAGGAGGCGGTCTTCAGCCGGCCGTCGTCGAAGCCGAACGCCTCCGCCTTGCGGTACTGGAGATAGAGTTCGCCGTCATCGGCCTTAGCGAGCGCCTTGGCGGTCAGCGCCTGCGCCTGCTCGGGGTCGAGCGTGTCGCGGTAGAGGAACGAGCGGGGGTCTGCAGCTATCGTCATCCGATAGATATAAGCGGCTTAGCGCCCTGCGCCATCCCCATGGTCGCGCAATGTCGACTGGTCCGCGCCATCGGCGGCCCCGCCGACCAGGATAAAGCGCCGATCGCAATAGCCGCAATCGACATAGCCGGTCTCGTCGATCTGCAGCCACACGCGCGGATGGCCGAGCGCTGCACCGCCGGGAATGTCGGTGGCGCCGTCGCAGGCGACGCGGGCGTGGGTGACGCGGGTGGTTTCGAGCGGCGGATGCATGCGGGCGCGATAGCAAGCGCGGGCGGGGCGGGCAATTGGTTCTTCGGTGGTGATAGGAAGGAAGAATTTGTTCACGCGGAGGCGCGGAGGCGCGGAGGTGTTGCGCTTGTCGCGAAGCGACCTTCACATCAGGAATGGCGGAACAGGGAGTGGGTCTTCCGACCGACAGGCTGGATGCGACATCTCCGCGCCTCCGCGCCTCCGCGTGAACAAATCTTCTTTGCAACGCCCGAGGGGATGACCCGCCCTTCCCGCCCCGCTATGCCGCGACCATGACCGAAGCCGCGATCGCCATCACCAATCTCTGCAAAACCTATGCGGGCGGCAAGCGCGCGCTGGACGGGGTGACGTTCGACGTCCCGCGCGGCCAGATCTTCGGGCTGCTCGGTCCGAACGGTGCGGGCAAGTCGACGCTGATCAACATCCTGGCGGGGCTCGTCAACAAGACTGACGGCAGCGCCGCGATCTGGGGCTTCGACATTGACGCCCACCCGCGCAACGCCAAGGCGTCGATCGGCATCGTCAACCAGGAGATCCTGTTCGACCCATTCTTCTCGCCGTTCGAGACGCTCGAGATCCAGGCCGGGCTGTACGGCGTGCCCAAGGCGAAGCGCCGGACGATGGAGCTGCTCCGCGCGGTGCATCTGGAGGACAAGGCGCACGCCTATGCGCGCACGCTGTCGGGCGGCATGAAGCGGCGTCTGATGGTGGCCAAGGCGATGGTCCATTCGCCCCCCGTGCTCGTGCTCGACGAGCCGACCGCGGGCGTCGACATCGAACTGCGCCAGCAGCTCTGGACCTATGTCCGCAGCCTCAATGCCGCCGGCGTCACGGTGATCCTGACGACGCATTATCTTGAGGAAGCCGAAGAGCTCTGCGACCGGATCGCGATCATCAACAACGGCCGCCTGATCGCCAACGAACCGACCCGCGAACTCGTCGGCAAGGCGCAGGAAAAGATCGTCGCCGTCACCGTCGACCGCGATGTCGGCATGGTCCCGGCGAACGCCTGCTTCCAGAAAATCGCGCTCAAGGGCACGCGCACGCTCGAAATCACCTATGCCAAGGACCGCGTCAACGCCGGCGAAGTGCTCGCCGCGGTCCAGTCGGGCGGTTTCGGGATCGTCGACGTCTCGACCAAGGAACCCGATCTCGAGGACGTGTTCCTCAGCCTCACCCGCGCCGCCAACGCCTGAGCGCGCACGGCACCGGGCGCAGTGCCGGGGCCGGTTCGGTTCACGCCGTGGGGCAGACCACCGTCGTGCCCTGGCCACGGTTGCTCAGCGTGGCGCGGTAGAAGAAGGAGTCGCTGCCATAGGTCTGGTTGGGGCCGAACACGAGATCGACCTTATCGCCGATTTCGAGGCCGAACTTGACCCCGTTGACCGTGGCGGTGTCGACGACGATTCCCGAGGCGACGGTCACGCCATTGCGGGTGATGCGGTAATCGACGCCGTCGCCCGTATTTGCCTTGCTGAAACAGGCGGACAGTTCGACCTGCATCGCGCGCGGCGCGGTATAGCGGATCACCGCGCGGATCGGGTTCGCGCCATCGCCTGCCGGTGCGGCGGTGGTATTGTTGATGCGCAGCGGCTTGGACCAGCGATCGCCGAAATGGCTCGCGAAATCGGTGTCGAACACGCCGAGCCGGGTATCGACATTCGCCTTGTCGCGACGCCAGTAGCTCCAGGATCCGCTGCCATATTGCAGCATCGTGTCGGCAACGACCTGCGACGCGGTGATCGTATAGCCGGTGGCCCCGCTGACGATCAGCGGCTCGGATCCGATCTTGACCGGGCCAGCAGGCAAGGCCACCCCGTACATGTCGCGAACAACACCGCCGGTGAAGCTGATCGTGCCGCGCAGCCCCCATACGACCCAGCGATCGGCACCGATCCGGTAGAGGTTGAACGGCTGGTCCCCGGTATCGACCCGCACCGGCTGACCGTATGGCAACAGCGAATCGATGACGTTGCGATAGGCCCTGCCCTGCGGCTTGATCAGCGATCCGGTAAACAGCCCCATATACGGAAAATGAGTCTGTTCGACGAGCGCGTACCAGGACGCATGCCGGACGCCGGCGGCATAGAGCTCGACGACCGATTTCACCAAACCGGCCGAGGCGCGCCGCGTATCGGCATATCCGAAGCTAAATTCCGTCGCCCAGATCGGCTTTGGCGTCCCGTAGCGGCTCATGGCGGCGTTGAGATTGGCAATCTCGAAATCAATCCCCTCGGCATCGGGGCGATAGGGATGGACCGCGACGCCGTCGATCACGTCGAGCATGCCGACCGCGAACAGCGAGGTCAGGAACCCCGTCCCGATCACGTTGGTCGATCCACCGAGGATCGCGACCTGCGGGTTGGCGGGCTTCACCCGGGCATAGAGGACCCGCAGCATGTCGACATAGGCGCGGAACTTGTCGACGCCGGCCGGATAATCGAGCGCGCCGGCACTGTTGACTTCGTTGCCGACCTCGATCGCCACGACACAGGATCCGAACCGCGTCAGCAGCGCGGCGATATAATTCGCATAGGCGGTCCGGCCCGCCGCGGACGACACCATCCGCCCGCCGTCGTAGAGCGCGTTCTTGGGCGTGATCGTGAGCGTCAGCGCACCGCCGCGTCCGCAAAATGTGGCGAGCGTCTGAACCGGGGTACCGGAAAAGTCGTACACGCCCGCCGTCCGCTCGACACTGGCCCAGTTGACCGTATCGCGCACGGATTTGGTCGCGAGCGGTGTCGTGAGATCGAGCCATGCCGGGCTCCATCCCTGGCTGAAATGAGTCTGCACGCCGAACGCGAACCCGGTCTCGCTCGGCAAAGCGCTCGTCGCCGCAGTGCCGGTCGTCACGCCCGGGGCCTGCTGGCCACTCGCCGGTTGAGACGCCGTCGCGGATGTCGAGACGACCGTGATCGCCGGGTCGGACACAGATGCGCCGCTCGCGCCGATCGCAAATGCCGTGACCCCGTACAACAACGTCGCCGCTGCCAGACCGGCCGCTAGTTTCGCCTGCATTCGAACGCCCCCCGCGCCAAACATGCCCGTCGCCCTCACGACGAATCGCTGCACTTTTCCTACCCCACTTGTAGAACAGATGAGTCTAAAATGGATGAAGTCGGCATTTTTTGGATTGAATATCGTGTTCGAGCAGCATTTCGGACGAATATCACTGCCAAACTACTGGCAAACAGCAGTTTTGCCGATCTAAGTACTGATATCTCGGGATCGCTGGTCAGAGCCAGCCAACGACCAGTCCGAGCAGCACCCAGGCACCGACCCCGCACCCGACCATGACGAAGGCGCGCACGGGTCGCGGCCAGGGTGTGATGTCGGGCATGGACTCAGCCACGGGTGCGTCATGCACCGCCGGGTCCTTTTCGAACATCGCGTGGACGATCGTCTGGCCGGAAAATGCCTTTGCGAACGTCTCTGCCGGAATGGGCACCGCGAAGACACATCCATAGCCGCCAGGTGCGAGACGGACGACATCTGCCTCGACGGTAGCACCGCCGCCGCTGAGCGCGAGACGCAGGCGCGTCCCCACAGTCATCGGGATCGAGGACCGCAGACGGCACCCTGTCGTCGAGAAATCCTCGACGATCACGTCATGCGCGACACCCGGCATGAGCCGTAATGTGCTGTCGGCGGAGACGACGCGCCGTGTGGCACGGCTTTCGCGCATCGTCAGCGCATCGATGGGCATGATCTGCATGGTTGCGGTGAGTGACATCGGTCCTCCAGGTTAAGGGCCGTATAAGTCGCGGCTCTTAACACAAGATTATCAGCGCAGTCCGGCATCATCATTTTTGCAGTTAACCCCCTAACAAATGCCATTATACAGATGCTTAGCAAATCAACATTTGTTTTCTTAAACAATAACCTCAGAGATTAACGCTGAAACGTCCAATAATGACCCGCGTCATTGCTGATCATTGCACACTGCCTTAGGCGGAAAGACTATATGGTGTGCCGATGACAGATACCCCAAGCTCCCCGATCGACGCGCATCGGCATGACATCGCCAGCATCGATCCGACGGCCTATGGCGCCGCCTCGGGGATCGCGCTGCGCATCACGACGGTACGGGCATGACCTTGTGAATTGGCAGGAAGCACGGGCCTTCGTCATCGCATTCTGCCTGTTCAAGCCGCGCGCGTCGCTCGCGACGGGCCTGCTCGTCGCGATTGCCGGCCTGGTCGAGGCGCTTGGCCTCGTCCTCATCATTCCACTTCTCCAGATTGCCGGGGGGACGGGCGCTCGCGGACACTGGTCCACACTGCTCGCCCGGCTGCATCTCGACAGCCGCCCGGAGCAGATCACGCTCGTGCTCTCGGCCTTTGCCGTGCTCATGCTCGTGCGCGCCGCGCTGATCTCGATCCGGCAGAGCGCGGTCATCCGGCTGGAGCTGGAATTCCTGTCCTCGCTGCAGATCAGGCTGATCGAACGCCTGGGGGCAGCACCCTGGAGTGCGATCGTCGGGCTGCGGCATGCCCGGGTCAATCGTATCCTCGGAAGCGACCTCCAGCGGCTCGGCCAAGCTGCGATCGGGCTCGTCCAGTCCATCGTGGCGGCGATCACATTGACGGTGCAGCTGACCATCTCGATGCTGCTCAGCCCGCTGCTCACGCTGCTCGCGGTCCTGTTCGTCGCGACGGGCGCGCTGCTCAGTGCCCCCTTGTTCCGCGCCGCCAGACAGGTCGGCGACAGCGTGACCGATGCCAATCTGATGATGGTGAACGAAGTCGGCCAGTTTCTCGGGGCCCTCAAGCTCGCGATGAGCCAGAACCTGGCCCCCCGGTTCGTCGCCGATTTTTCGAACGCCATGACCGACTCGGTCCAGGCCGAGCTGACCTTCGTCGCGCGGGAAAACCGATCGCGGCTCCGCATGACGGTGGCGGGCATCGTGATGGCGGGCGGGATCGCCGGGATCGGACTGGGCGTGGTCGCAGTCCCCGTCCCGACGCTGGTCGCGCTGCTGCTGATCCTGTCGCGGATGGCCGGACCAGCGCAGGCGCTGCAGACCCAGGCGCTCGAGGTCGTTCGCGCGCTGCCGGCCTATGCGCAGATTCGCGAGCTGGAGGCCGAACTCGCCAGCGATCGCGGTCTTGCGACCGACGCGATCCTGCCGGCGCTGGAGGTCCTGTCGTTCGACCGGGTCGGCTATCGTCACCCGCGCGGGGCCGACGGCGCGGGTTCCGGCGTCGACGCGCTCGATCTGGAACTCCGGCGCGGCGAGTTTCTGGGCGTGGCGGGGCGATCGGGCGCGGGCAAGACCAGTTTCGCGGACCTGCTCGTCGGCCTCTACCACCCGCAGGCTGGGCGCATCCTGCTCAACGGCACCCCCGTCACGCTGGCGAACCACAGCGCCTGGCGCGACCGGCTCGCCTATGTCGCGCAGGATCCGTTCATGCGCCATGCGAGCATTCGCGAGAACCTGCTCTGGTCCAACCCGGGCGCGAGCGATGCGGCGATCGCACGGGCGCTATGGATCGCCGACGCGGACGACCTGCTCGCACGACTGCCCGAGGGGCTCGCCACCTGGGTCGGCGAACGCGGCAGCCTGATCTCCGGGGGCGAACGCCAGCGGCTAGCACTCGCCCGCGCGGTGTTGCGCGATCCGCAATTGCTGATCCTCGACGAGGCCACCAACGCGATCGACATCGATGGTGAACAGATCATTCTTCACCGGCTGCGCGAGGCGTGTCCCGACACGACCATCCTGATGATCGCGCACCGGCTCGAAAGCCTACGCCGGTGTGACCGGATCCTCCTGTTCGATGCCGGGCGCGTCGTTGCACAGGGATCGTTCGAAACGATGCGATCGCGGCTGGTCGCGGTCGAGCGCGACGATGCGACCGCCGCGGCGCCGCACGCCGGACAGACGCAGGGGGCATCGTGAATTTCTATCGCGCGTTCGGACTGGTGTTTCGCTCGGACATCCCGCTCGGGTCGCTTGCCGCGAACCGCATCGCGGCACAGCAGCCCGATGTCGATATCCGACGCGGCACCCCGGCACGCCCCGATCCGGGGGTCGCCGTCGACGATATGCGGGTCGAGATCAACGCCGACTCGTTGCGCTTGTCCGTGCCCGAGTGCGGCTGGTTCGACGTGACGGGGGGTGCGCGCATCATCTACGAGGCGCGGGCCGGCATCCCGGCGGAACACATGCCACCCTATCTCCTGGGGACCGCGCTGGGGGCACTGCTCCATCAGCGCGCGCTGCTGCCGCTGCATTGCAACGCGATCGTCCATGACGGCAGGGCCTATCTGTTCTGCGGGGATTCCGGCGCAGGCAAGTCGACGCTGGCCGCGGTGTTCGAAGCGCGCGGCTATCCCCTCCTCACCGACGATCTGTGTGCGATCGCAGCGGATGCGGAGGGCCGGTTTTCGGCCACCCCGGGAATCCCACGGCTCAAGCTCTGGATCGAATCGCTCACGGCACTCGGCCGCGAAGGCGCGGAGGTCACCCGCATTCCCTGGTATGAGGACAAGTTCGAGGTCGCGATGTCGCGCGCCGCCGAGGATCGCCGCTATCCCGTCGCCGCCATCTATCATCTGCGTCAGGCCGACGAGGATGCGCCGCCGGGCATCCACCGTCTGCAGGGGCTCGAGGCTGCCAATGCGGTGACGGCAAACATCTATCGCCGCCGCATCGCCGACCTCCTTGGCCGCGCGCCGGGCTATCTGGCCGAATCGATGGCGCTGATCCGTAGCGTTCCCCTTTTCCGATTCAATCGACGATGGGGGCTGCAGAACGTCATCGAAGATGCCGCCCTTGCCGAAGCCCATCTACTCGGCGTGAAGATGACCCAATAAGGGACGCAATGCTGCCATTGTAAGCAAAACGGTTGCGATGATTCCGATGATCTGTGCGACGACCGGGCAACAAGAAGTATTAGCTTAAACCGCATTGAAACACGATCTTTGGGAATTAGTCATGACACAGCATCGCAAGACATGGCAGCGTCCAGTACTTGTTCGCATGGATGCCGCCGATGCCGAGAGCGCATCACTGATGTATAATCGGGACTATTATCACCGCCAGATGGGCCCGTCTTGATTCCACAGTCCCGGTGGGTCGACGAAGCGCACCGGGGCGCGTTGACCTCGGGAACCCAGTCACGATCATAGCGGTGCCGCGCCCTTGAATGTGCGGTCCCCCGGCTCCGAACCACGCTGAACTCGCGCTCCGGTTCGATAATGACGATGCATGATTTCGCCGTCTTTCACCGCCGCTCGATCACGTCACCGTGATTCTTCAAGCAAATCCGGTTGGTTGACGGGTAACAAGTCGCCACGATCATACATACGAGCCGCGAATTCATAAATGGTAAGGAAAACTATTCACGCCTTTTGGGCCGTTTATGCAATTATTGCGAAAGCCGGAAGCTGATCGACATGCCGCCGATACAGCAAATGCTACAAGGGGTATCGATATGGTCAAGACTCGCAAGACATGGCAGCGCCCTGCACATGTTCGCATGGACGCAGCAGATGCCGAGAATGCTGGACAGCCCTATAACCGCGACCAGTTTCGTCGTCAGATGGGCCCATCCTGATCTTCAGTCCTGAACAGGCACGGGAAATCGCGCGGCGGTAATGCCGCGCGATTTTTTGTTGGGCATCGATCGGCCCGCCAGGCGCGCCGCCTCCGCGGACGGCCTGCGAAACGCTTCAAGAAGCATGGGAATTCTGTTTGGCTCGTGCAGATTTGGATACGCCGGTCCGCCGCAGCACATCGGCGGCAACGGCGGAGATTGACGGGCAACTGGTCGCGCTCGATATCAATAAGGGCGTTTGCTACGGCCTCAACGAGGTCGGTACGCGCATCTGGGGCCTGATCGATGCCCCCATGTCCGCGCGAGCGATCAGCGCGATTCTCGTGGACGAATATGACGTCGACCAGGCGACCGCCGAGGAGCAGACGCTCGATCTGATCCTCGAACTGCTCGCGGCGGAGTTGGCGATATCCGCCTGATCCGCGGAGGCACGCGCATCGATCGGGAGCGCATGGCGTGACAGCGATCTATGGCCTGACGCACTGGTCCGACCGGGACGTCGATGCCGATGCCGACCGCATGGGTACGGTGCTGGCCCGCTATGGCCGCGACGCGCACGAAATCTGGCGGGGGGGGACGATCGCGCTGGGCGCGCGTCACACCTTCCTGCTCGACGAGGACCGGTTCGTCGCCCCGATCCATGCCCGCGACCGCCGCTATGCAGTGGTCGCGGACGTGCATCTTACCGAGCGTGCGGAGCTGGAACGCGAACTCGGCCATTCGGGCGGGTCGGCAGCGGCACTGTCCGATGCGATGCTGGTCGCCGATGCGCTCGAACATTGGGGCGAGGGCGCGTTCGACCGCCTCTATGGCTGGTTCGCGATCGCCGCCTGGGACACGCAGGACCAGCGGCTGCTGCTCGCGCGCGACTTCATCGGCAAACGCCCGCTTTATTATCTGCGCGCCGAGGACGGCACGCTCGCCTTTGCCTCGATGCCCGACGCGCTGCACGCGCTCGGCATCGTCCCACGCGCGGCGGACGAGGACCAATATCTACGCCTGTTCCGCCGCGCGCCGCTTTCGCCGGATCGCACGCCGATGGCCGGTATCTCGCGCATCATGCCGGGATATTATGGCGTATTCACCGCACAAGGGGCGACGACGCACGCCTATTGGAAACCTGATCTGACGCCGTTGCGACGCCAGACGCAGCGCGACTATGAGACCCAGATGCTCACCCGGCTCGACGCCGCGGTCACGGCGACGCTGCGCGGCGCGGGCGACGAGATCGCCGCGCATCTCTCGGGCGGGTTCGATTCGACGACGGTCGTCGTGACGGCGGCGCGGCTTCTCGCGGATACGCCGAAGCGGATTGTCGCCTATACCGCGGCCCCGCATCACACGCCGCAGACCTACCAGACGCATCATTTCTCCGACGAAAGCGCGCTCGCTGCCGAAACCGCGGCGATGTATCCCAATGTCGAACATGTCGTGATCCGCAGCGATGCTCCGACGCTCGCGGCGCTCGACCGCACCGTCGATCTCTATCCCGAGCCGATCCCCAATCTGTGCAACATGGTGTGGGTCGACGCGATCAACGCAGCGGTGCAGCGCCGCGGCATCCGGGTCCTGCTCGAGGGCACGATGGGCAATCTTTCGATCAGCGCATCGGGCGTCGCGGCGCTGCCGTCGCTGGCGCGACGCGGACGGTTGCTCGCCTGGGCGCGGCTCGGCCGGGGGCTGGTCCGGTCGGGGTGGATGCGCTGGCCGGGCGTCGGCTGGAACACGATCGGCCCGTTGTTGCCCGTATCGCTGTGGAAACGGGTGATGCGCGCCCGGGGCATCGTGATGCCGTCGGTCGCCACCGCCATCCCGCTGCTCCCTGAGACGCTCGCCCGGGTCGAGGCGCGCATCGCCGCGGAGAACCCGACGATCGACCCGGCGCATGCGGCGGACCTGTCCGACGCGATGCGGTACGGCACCGATCCTGTCGGCGCCAATCTGCGCATGGTGGCCGGCAATGAGGACGGCAGTTTTTTCAAGGCAATGCTGGCGGAGTTCAGGATCGACGTCCGCGATCCGCTTGCCGACCGACGCCTCGTCGAATGGGCGCTGCGCGTGCCGGTCGAACGCTGGGCCTGGGGCGGCGAGCCCCGCGCGATCCTGCGCGGGGCCATGCGGGGCAAGGCACCGCCGAGCGTGCTCGATACCCGGCTGCGCGGCTATCAGGGCGCCGACTGGCCCGTCGCGCTCGTCGCCTCGCGCGACCGGCTGCGCGACGAGATCGACCGGATGAAGATGTTCGATCAGACCGCCGGGACGATGGATGTCGACCGGCTCCAGAAGCTGGTCGACGACATGCCGCCCGCCGATTCACCGCTTTGGACGGATATCGCCTATGAGATCGCCTATCGCGAGAATCTGCTGCACGCCGTCGCACTGGCCAGCCACATGCGTCGGACCGCCGGGAGCAATTATTGATGACCGCGGACGATCGTCTCGATCCGGGTATTCAGCGGCTGATCGCGGCTGTCGACGGCCGGCCCGATGCGATGGTCGCGCTGGCCCTGACTCTCCTGCTGCCCCGCGGCCTGACGCAAACCGCGCGACGGTTGTGCGACGCTGCGGTGGCGCTCGCCCCCGATGATCGCGAGATCGCAGCACAGGCGCGCCGGATTCGATCGGCCGGGGTCGGCAAATGGTATTTCACGATGGTGCAGGACGATGATCGCCACGCGCTCTATGCCGAGGCGCTGCGCAGCGTGATGCCGGCCGACGCGACGCTGCTCGATATCGGCGCCGGGACCGGCCTCTTCGCGATGATCGCGGCCCGGGCCGGTGCCGCGCGCGTCATCGCCTGCGAGCGGGATTCCGTGGTTGCAGCGGCCGCATCCGCGGTCGTCGCCAAAAACGGCTATGCGGACCGCGTGACGATCGTCCCGAAGGACGCGCGCGATCTGCAGATCGGGGTCGATCTGGCCGCGCCCGCCAATGTACTGCTGTGGGATAATCTCGCGAACAACCTGATCGGTGCGGGTGGACTGAGGACGGTCGAGGATGCGCGCGCGCGCCTGCTTACGCCGGACGCGGTGATCATGCCGTACCGGGCCGAGATCATGGTCGGGCTCGCCACCCATCGCCGCCCCGCCGATTATGCGATGGGCATCGTCGACGGCTTCGACATGACCCCGTTCAACCAGCTCGCGGTCAGCCATGATACGCCGGACCGGGGGGCGATCGACCTTCGCTCGAATGGCGTCGCGATCTTCGACATGGACTTTACCGGCCCGCCGATCCCCGCGGCGCGCAACGCCGTCACGGTCCACGCGACCGCAGGTCGGGTGCACGGGATCGTCCAGTGGATCCGCTTCCATCTGACCGAGGGGATCGTCTACGACACGATCGATCCCGGCGTGCGGGCGTTCGAAACCGAGGTGACGCCGGTCGAGCCGTTCGACGTCACGGACGGGCAGGCGGTGGTGATATGCGGCCGGCACGACCGCGACGTGCCATGGTTCTGGCTGGAGGCATGATCGTGCCACGCCGCCAGGATGGATTCTGGACCAAGTTCGGCCGCTTTTCGTGGGAGGAGCGGTTCGCCCTCGCCGAGGCGACCATCCTGCTGACGGTCTCCGCACCGCTGATCCGCCACGCGGCGCTGCCCCGGCTCGGCCGGATCGCCTCACGCCCGCTGCCCCGCCCGCTCCCGCCCGGGCCACGCCGGCGCGACCTGGCCGAGATCATCGCCTGGGCCGTCGATCGCGCGGCCAAGCGCAGCCGCCTGCGCGCGCTGTGTTTCGAGCGCGGGCTCACCGCACAGGTCATGCTGCGGCGGCGCGGAGTCGATTCGACGCTGTTCTATGGGATCCGCCCCGGTTCGAAGATGCCGCTCGACGCGCATGTCTGGGTTCTCGATCAGGGATTCGACGTGACGGGCACGCCGCCCGATGGAGGCTATGCGATCCTGGCGTCGTTCCCGCCGGGTCGTGAGGCGAGCGGATTTCAGCCGTGTTGAACCTCGATGCGCTGATCGACGGCGATGCCCAGATCGCCTCCCCGGAATTCGCGCTCGTCGTCGCGGCAACGCGGTGGCCGCATGATCCGCGCTGGGCAGCACGGCTTCGCGATCTGGCGTTACAGGTCACCGATTGGCCGCGCGTCGCGGCGATCGTCGAGCGCCACCGCGTTGCCGGCCTGTTTGCGGCAGGCCTGAACCATGCGGGCCTGCCGGACATCGATGCCGGGACCGAAGCGCGCGCCGCGATCGGGGCACTCGCGCGGGACAGCGCGGTGCAGGAACTGCAATCCGTCTTCGAAACGCTACACTTGGTACGCGCGCTGGAGGGGGCCGGCATTCCCGTCCGGGTGCTGAAGGGCGCGACTGCGGCGATGCTCGCCTTTGGCCGCTATGGTGTCCGCTACAGCATGGACATCGATCTGATCGTCGCCAAGGACCAGGTCGCGCACGCCGCCAGCCTGCTCGACGCGCGGGGCTATGTGCGGATCGCGCCGGCGGCCGATGCGAGCGCGGCGACGATGCGGGCGCGGATGGCGCGCTACAAGGATCTCGCATTCGAGCATCCGGATTCGGGGCTGATGGTCGAGCTGCACTGGCGCCTGTTCCAGAATCCCTATCTGTTGCGCGGCGATGACCTCGATGCGCGCGAGCCGATGCAGCTCGTGCCGGGCGCCAGCGTGGCGGTTCTCCCGCGCGCTCCCGCGATCCTGTACCTGTTCGCGCATGGTACAGAACATGGCTGGGCGCGGTTGAAATGGCTCGCCGATATCGGCGCGATCCTTGCCGCCGAGACGCCCGCCGACCTCGATCAATTCTATGCGCGTGCACAGAAGCGGGGGGCGGCACGACTGGTGGCGGCGGGACTCATTCTCAGCCATGCCCTGTATGAGACCGCGCTGCCCGGCGCGATCCGGGACGACCTGGCACGCGACTGGCGGCTGCGATCGCTGGTGCGCACCGCTTATGCGAGCCTGATCGGCGACGAGGATGGCCGCGAACTCGAGCAGGTCGCGCATGCGACGACGCGCAAGAACCTCAGCCACTATCTGATCTCGCGCGATCCGCGTTTCGTGGTCCACGAACTGCGCTACGATCTGCTCGACCGCAGTGCGGAGGGGCTGAAGGGGGGCTCGCGGCTAGGCCGAGTGTCGCGACGGCTTTGGGCACTGTCCGGCGGCCGACGCCATGCCCAAAATGGCTAGGGCTCGACGGCTTTCACGATGATCTCAAGCCACGATGATTAATGCACCCCTGATTCTGGTATTGCAGTTCATATGTCTGGGATGTTTTAGATCTCTAATGTCTGTCAGTATATTGTGCAATTACCAGACTTTATCACCATATAGCGATTTGATTGATCATTTTTAGATTATATTTACTCGCAACGCTGCTCTGATGTTGCACGTAGGATATTTCGTCGGTAGGTTTGATCCGATCGGCGCGATAAAGTCTGATTACTCATTTGCGCCAACCGTCGGGTCCCCGTCATAATCTGCTGTCAGCCTAGGAGGCGCTGCTTTGAAGGTCGCGCTTTTCAATGTGAAATACAGCCCGAATCTGGGCGATGGGCTGCTGTCCGAATGCACTGAGCTCGAATTGCACCGCGCCGGGATCGATGCGGTCTCGATCGATCTTGCCGGCAGGACGGGCTACGCGCCCGGTAATGCCAGCCGGGGCAGGATGCTCGCCGTGCTTGAGGGAATGCCCGCACCGCTGCGCCGCGTCGCGACCCGCACGATCCTCTCGGCGCTGGCGGCGATCCGGCTGCGCCCGGCGTTTCGCCGCCAGCTCGTCGATTGCGATGCGGTCGTCGTCGGCGGCGGCAATCTGTTCAGCGACAGCGATCTCAATTTTCCCGTCAAGATCCACGCCGCACTGTCTGAAGCGGTGAACCTGCCGGCCGCGGTCTTTGCGGTCGGCGTGGCGCGGAACTGGTCCGCGACCGGTAGGCGATTGTTCGCCGACGGATTGCGGAATGCCACGATGGTCTATGCGACGGTGCGCGACGAACGATCGCGGGAGATCTGGGACGACCTCCTCCCCGCACCGATCCCCCGCGCGGGGCTGGTTCGCGACCCGGGTCTACTGGCCAGCCGGCACTATCCGCGAGGCCCCGCCTCCGCCGACCACCGCAGCGTCGGGTTATGCATCACCGATCCGCTCGCGCTGCGCTATCACGGCCATGACACGGATGCCGGAGACATGGCGCACTGGTATGGTGGCGTGGCGACGGCGCTTGCCCAGGCGGGATGGACCGTCGGGCTGTTCACCAACGGCAGCCCCGAGGACCGGGCGTATCTCAATCGCAACGCGGCAGACTGGATCGCGGCAGCCGTGCCGACGCGCATCACCCGCATCGCCGATTTCGCCACGCCCGGCGACCTCGCCACGTTCATCTCGAGCTGCGACCTGATGGTTGCGCACCGCATGCACGCCTGCATCGCCGCGCATTCCTTCGCGGTTCCAACGATCCTGCTCAAATGGGACCCGAAGCTGGAAAGCTTTGCCGAGATTGCGGGCCGATCGGACTATTTCGTCGACCCCGCGACGATCACGCCGACCGCGCTGGCCGAGCTGGCCGCACGGGCCGAGCAGGCCGGGGTCGATCGGGCCGCGTGCACGGCGTTGATGGATGCGGCGGCCGGCGACGTTGCGGCGCTTGCCCGCGCACTCAGGGCGGCGGTCGCGGCGCGTTCATGATCGATCATATCGTCGTCATCAACGACCTGTCGGTACCCAAGGGCGGGGCGACCGCACTCGCGCTGGCATCCGCATCGGCGTTTCGCGCACGCGGCTACCGCGTCACCTTCGTCACCGGCGATGATGGCGACAACCCGGCGCTCCGCGACCAGGGTGTCGAGATCGTCGCACTGGGAAGCAAGCGGCTGCTCTCGGGCGGCGCGCTGACCGCGCTGACCCGCGGCGTCTATAATCGCGCGGCCGCCGACATGGTCGCGCGCTGGATCGCCGCCAATGATCGCCCGTCGACGGTGTATCATGTGCATGGCTGGGCACAGATCCTGTCGCCGTCGCTGTTCGCCGCGATCGCGCCGGTGCGGGCGCGGCTCGTCTATTCGGCGCATGATTTCTTCCTGGCCTGTCCAAACGGCGCGTTCGCGTTTCTGAAGAGCGGTGCGGTCTGCACGCTGACGCCGATGTCGCCCGGCTGCATCGGCGCGAACTGCGATCGTCGCAGTTACGCGCACAAGCTCTGGCGGGTCAGTCGGCAGGCGGTGCAACGCCATCTTTATGATCCGCGCCACTCGCCGCCGGTTCTGGCGATCCACGAATCGATGCGCCCGTATTTGATGCGCGCGGGCATTCCGGACGCGGCCATCGAAGCGCTGCCCAATCCGGTCGTGCCCTGGTGCAACACCCGGGTCGAGGCCGAACGCAATGCCGAAATCCTGTTCATCGGCCGCCTCGAAGCGACCAAGGGTCCCGATCTTGCTGCAGCGGCGGCGCGGGCGGCGGGGTGCACCTTGCGTGTGATCGGTGACGGCGTCCTGCGCGAGTCGCTACAGGCCAGCTATCCCGAAATGTCGTTCATGGGCCAGCAACCGCCGGCGGCGATCCGCGGCTATGCGGAACGCGCGCGGATGCTCGTCATGCCGAGCCGTTATCCCGAGCCCTATGGGTTGGTCGCGGCGGAGGCGCTGTGGAGCGGCCTGCCCGTCATCATCACCGATACCGCCTTCCTCGCAGACGATATCGTCGCGGCGGGCGCCGGGCTGGCGATCGAACCGCGCGACACGCTAGCGTTTGCCGCCGCGATCCGGCTGATTGCCGAAGATGATGCGCTGGCACGCCGAATGAGCGAGGCGGCCTATGGCCACACCCGCGGGCTCGCGCTGACGCCCGACGCGTGGATCGACCGCCTGCTCGACGCCTATGCGCGTCGCCTGGCTATGGCAGCGTGACTGACGCCGGCGCGGGAAGCAGCAGCGGCAGCGGCAATGCGCCCCCGCGTGCACCCCGGCGGTCCGCCCGGGCGGTCCTGGCCGCGGTTGTCGTCGCATAGCCGGTCTTGACGACGCCCCTACTGTCGTCGGCCATCGTAGCTTTTCCGGCGCGTGCGCGGCCGGCGCCACGGCGCTCGCTGCCGGCAAGGACCCGATAGGGATTGGCGAGCGCCGTCGCGCGTAGCCGTTGCGCACGCATCGGCAGGATCGCCGCACCCAAGGCCGCCATGCCATAGAGCAACCGCATCGCGTCGATCGAATGATGGAAAAACGCCGATCCCGCGAATTCGCCGAGCGTCAGGCCGATCGCGCCAAGCCCGGCGATATCCGCGCTGCGCACCATCGGCAGGCCGAGCAGCAGCAACAGCGCCAGCGCATAGGCGATGATTGCGCCCAACGGAGCCGCGATCAGATCCGCGGCGGACAGCAGACCCGCCGCGACGACGAGCAGCACTAGGCCGCCCCGCGCGGCCATGACCACGTCTGCGCCGGTGATCCAGTGGGAGGGTCCTCGAATCATGGCCACAGCCATAACCGGGACACCTCAATTTCGTATTAAACCGGCCGGGGACCGCGATCAGAAATAGCGTTCGCCGACGCGGATCGTATCGCCGGGCTGGACCTCGATCGGCTGCTCGCGAATGACGACGGTGCGCTCCTCGGTCGCCCGCGCGCGACGGATATAGATATGGTTGCGATTGGCCCGATAGGAGAACCCGCCCGCGGCCGCGACCGCCTGCTCGATCGTCATGCCGTTCACGAACGGAAACTCGCCCGGCCGCGCGACTTCGCCCAGGATATAATAAGGGCGATAGTTGAGGACCTCGACGCTGACGTGCGGATTGTTGACATAGCCCTGGGCAAGGCTTGCCGTCACCGATTGCGACACCTGCTTGGCGGGACGCGGCCTCAGGGACGATGCGGGCGGCCCGTCGGACGGTGCCGCGCGCGCGCCTTAGCGGTCGGTGCGCGGCCCGGCTGTGCTGCCGCGCACCACGAGCGTATGCGCGAGCGTCGTCTGCCGCCGCGGGCATTCGACGCCGCGCAGTATGTCGACGAGCAGCTCGACGGTACGCCGGCCGATCATCCCCTTGGGTTGCGCGATGGTGGTCAGCGCGGGCTGGAAATAGCGTGCGAGCGGAAGATCGTCGAACCCCATGACCGACACGTCGCGCGGACAGGACAATCCGGCCTCGCCGATCGCGCTCAGCGCCCCCAGCGCCATCTCGTCGCTGAAGCAGAAAATCGCCGTCACCCCGGCGGCGAGCAGCGCACGCGTGGCCACGAACGCCGACCCCGCGGAATAATCGCCGATCTCGACGTGCAGCGCGTCGCGCAGACCGCGCAGCTCGGCCGCCCGCAGCGCACCCGCCAGACGGTCGCGGCTGATCGGACTGATCTCGGGGCCGGTGACGACGCCGATCGCCCGGTGGCCGAGATCGGCGAGATGCGCGATCGCCTCCGCGCTCGCCGCCGCATTGTCGATATGGACGCTGGGGACGCCGAGATCCG
Organism: Sphingomonas sp. CFBP9019; assembly: GCF_034045155.1. Taxonomy (NCBI): domain Bacteria; kingdom Pseudomonadati; phylum Pseudomonadota; class Alphaproteobacteria; order Sphingomonadales; family Sphingomonadaceae; genus Sphingomonas; species Sphingomonas sp. CFBP9019. Next base: position 144,480 of record NZ_JAXCWK010000004.1, read on the forward strand.
CACTATATTCGCAGCCATTGACGATCGGTGCGGCACCCCCCTCCCGCGCGAGCAGCGACGCCAAGCTGTCGGGGAGCCGATGGCCGAGGAAGATCAGCCCGTCGACCTCGCGACGCGACAGCATATCGGCATATTGATCCTCGACCGCGGAATCATGCCGCGTGTCGCCGACAACGACCGAATAGCCCGCGTCGCGCGCCGCCTCCTCTGCGCCGCGGATGACGCTGGCGAAGAACGGGTTCGAGATGTCGGGGACCGTCAGCAGGATCTTGGCGGCGCGCAGCGTGCGCAGGCTGCGCGCGGCGACATTGGGGGCGTAGCCCGACGACCGGACGATCGCGAGCACGCGCAGCCGAGTCTTCTCGGACACCTGATCCGGTCGGCTGAGCACGCGCGACACGGTTGCGGTAGAGACGCCAGCCATCGCGGCCACTTCGATGATCGTCGGCATCGCCGGGTCATGGATCCGGCCGCTGCCGCTGTCGACCGATAACCGATGTAATCCTTTACATCGATGCTTCGCCGACCTAGCCTTATGTCAGACAAGCAGCAAAACTGCGGTTGAGAGGTGGCGAATGGCGGTAGCGGACGATCTGGGAACGGCCCCCTTGCGCGGTGTCGACACCGCGGCGGGCGGCATGCTCACCGCGCGCCTCAGTGCGCTGATGTTCATGCAGTTTTTCGTCTGGGGCGCGTGGAACGTCACGCTCGGGCTGGCGATGCAGACCGTCGGGATCGGCAACCTGATCGGCAATGCCTTTTCGGTCGGTCCGATCGCCTCGATCGTCGGCTCTTTCCTGCTCGGCATGGCGGCGGCGCGCTATGTCAGCCCGAAGATGCTGATGGTCATCCTCCATCTCGTCGGCGGCGTAATCCTGTTCGTGCTGCCGTCGTTCGTGACGCCCGAACGCGGTGCGAGCTTCGTCTGGCTGCTGCTCGGCTACATGATCCTCTACATGCCGACCGTGGGGCTCGCGAACACGATCGCACTCAAGAGCTTTGGCGATCGGACCGACAATTTCCCGTTCGTGCGCGCGTTCGGAACGCTCGGCTGGATCACCGCGGGGCTGATCATCGGCTGGGCGGGACTGTCCGCCAGCCCGCAGATCTTCCGCGTCGCGGCGGTCGTCTCGATCGCGCTCGGGCTCTACAGCTTCACGTTGCCCAATGTCGCCTCCGACGCGCCGCGTGACGAAAGCGTGCTGCGCCAGGTCCTGTGCGTCGAGGCCTTCGGTCTGCTCCGCCAGCGGTCATTCCTGATTTTCATGACCTGCGCGACGCTGATCTCGATCCCGCTCGCCATGTATTACGCCTATGCCTCGCCCTATGTCGGCGCGACCGGCATCACCAATGTCGGCGGCACGCTCGCGATCGGGCAGATGTCCGAACTGGTCTTCATGTTCTCGATGCCGTGGCTCTACCGCCGGTTCGGCGTGAAGCCGCTGCTGCTGGTCGGGATGATCGCCTGGGCGGCCCGCTACGCGCTGTTCGCGATCGGTGACGGCGGGTCGAGCCTCTGGGCGGTCTATCTCGGCGTCGCGCTGCACGGCGTCTGCTACGACTTCTTCTTCGTCGCGGGCGCGATCTACACCGGCACGATCGCGACGCCCAAGGGGGTGAACGCACAGGCGCAGGGGATGCTGACGCTGTTCACCTATGGCGTCGGCATGCTGCTCGGGTCGCAGATCGGCGCGATGCTCTATGCGCAGCTGCCCGCCGCCCCGACCATCGCCGACTGGCAGCATATGTGGTGGTATCCCGCGATTGCCGCCGCCGTGATCGCGCTGCTGTTCCAGATCCTGTTTCGCGACGATACCCGACGGGAGATTGCAGCATGACCGGACTGCGCGGACCAGCCATCTTTCTCGCCCAGTTTCTCGGCACCGAGCCGCCGTTCGACACGCTCGACGGACTTGCCGAATGGGCTGCCGGACTTGGCTATGTCGGGGTGCAGATCCCCTGCACGTCGCAGCTGATCGACCTGTCGCTGGCTGCCGAGAGCAAGACCTATTGCGACGATCTTAGCGGCCGGCTCGCCGCGCATGGCATCGCGATCACCGAGCTGTCGACGCATCTCCAGGGCCAGCTCGTCGCGGTCCACCCTGCATATGATGCGCTGTTCGACGGGTTCGCCCCGCCCGAGCTGCACGGCAAGCCCGCCGAGCGCCAGCAATGGGCGGTCGAACAGGTCAAGCTGGCCGCGCGTGCGAGCGCCAATCTCGGCCTGTCCGCGCATGCGACCTTTTCGGGCGCGCTTGCCTGGCCCTATGTCTATCCCTGGCCGCAACGCCCGGCCGGGCTGATCGAGGAGGCGTTCGCCGAGCTCGCGCGCCGCTGGACCCCGATCCTCGACGTGTTCGCGGAGGCCGGCGTCGACTGCGCGTTCGAGGTGCATCCGGGCGAGGACCTCCATGACGGCGCGTCCTGGGAACGCTTCCTTGCCGCGGTCGACAACCATCCGCGCGCGCGCCTCCTGTTCGACCCGTCGCATTTCGTGCTGCAACAGCTCGACTATCTCGACTTCATCGACCGCTATCACGACCGGATATCCTGCTTTCACGTCAAGGATGCCGAGTTCAACCCGACCGGCCGATCGGGCGTCTATGGCGGGTATGAAAGCTGGGTTGACCGCGCCGGCCGGTTCCGTTCGCTCGGCGACGGACAGGTCGATTTCTCCGCAATCTTCAGCAAGATGGCGCAATATGGCTTTGCCGGCTGGGCGGTGCTTGAATGGGAGTGCGCGCTCAAGCGGGCCGAGGACGGCGCGCGCGAGGGCGCACCGTTCATCCGTGATCACATCATCCGCCTGACCGAGCGCCCGTTCGACGATTTCGCCGCCAGCGGGATCGATCGCGCATCGATCCGTGCGATCCTGGGACTGGCGGAGGACCGCGCATGACCCGGCTGCGGCTCGCGATGGTCGGCGGCGGCGAGGGCGCGTTCATCGGCGCGGTCCACCGGATGGCCGCCGCGCTCGACGGCGACTGGGACCTCGTCGCGGGTGCGTTCAGTACCGATGCCGGCCGCAACACGCGTACCGGCACACAGCTCGGGCTCGCCCCGGCACGCGTCTATGCGTCGTTCGAGGCGATGATCGCCGGCGAAAGCGCGCTGCCCGCGGACATCCGCGCGCAGGCGGTCGCGGTCGTCACGCCCAACCATCTCCACGCGCCGATGGCGATCGCCGCGCTCGACGCGGGCTTCGACGTGTTGTGCGAAAAGCCGATGGCGATGAGCGTCGCCGAATCGGAGGCGATCGCTGCCGCCGCCAAGACCAGCGGCCGGCATTTCGCGCTCGCCTTTACCTATAGCGGCTATCCGATGATCGAGGAGGCGCGCGCACGCGTCGCACGCGGCGATCTTGGCGCGATCCGCCTCGTCCAGGTCGAATATCTGCAGGGCTGGCTCAGTTTGCCGATCGATGGTGACGGCAACCGCCAGGCCGAGTGGCGGACCGACCCGGCCCGTGCCGGGCTGGGCGGCTGTCTCGGCGATATCGGCACGCATGCCTTCCACCTCGCCGAACATGTCTGCGCGCTGCGGGTCGAGGCGGTCTCGGCGGATCTGACGACGCACGTGCCGGGCCGCCGGCTCGACGACGATGTCAGCGCGATGCTGCGGTTTGAGGGCGGTGCGCGCGGCATGCTGAAGGCGAGCCAGGTCGCCGCCGGCGAGGAAAATGCGCTCACGCTGCGAGTCTATGGCGAGCGTGGCGGGCTCGAATGGGCGCAAATGGAGCCGAACACGCTCGTCATGCGCTGGCTCGACCGCCCCGCCGAGATCGTCCGCACCGGCGGCCCCGCGTTGCAGCCCGGTGTCGCCGCGCTGACGCGGACCCCGTCGGGCCATCCCGAAGGCTATATCGAGGCGTTCGCCAATCTGTATCGCGCCTTTGCGGCAACCGTCCGCGGCGAGGGCGGGCGCTGGTTCCCCGGCGTCGTCGACGGGCTTCGCACGATGCGGTTTATCGAGGCGGTGATCGCCAACGCGGCATCGGACCGCAAATGGTCGCCGCTCTATCCTGGAGAGACGGAATGAAATTCTTCATCGGGCTTGGCGCGGCCGGCATCGGCGCGGCGGCCCTCATCGCCGTCTGCGCGCCGACCAGCGCCCAGACGACGCCCGCCGCGGCGCCCCCGGCCTTTGCCGCGTGCCGGGCCTGCCATACGGTCGACAAGGGCGGGCGCAACGGCATCGGCCCCAATCTTCACGGCGTGGTCGGCCGTGCCGCCGCCGCGGCGCCGGGGTTCAATTATTCGCCCGCGCTGAAGGCGTCGAAGCTGCGCTGGGACGACGCGACGCTGAGCGAATATCTCGCCTCGCCGTCGAAGAAGGTCCCTGGATCGCGCATGCCGATCGCGACCCCGGATCCCGCGAAGCGCGCCGCGATCATCGCCTATCTAAAGGCGGCGGGCTCGAAATGAGACGGATCCGGCGATGACGCTCTCACGCCGCACGCTGATCGCGGCCGGCGCCGCAGTGTCGCTGCTCCCCGCGGGGATCGCCGCGCAGCGCCGCGGCACGACCGCCGCCCGCTTCTCGCTTGGCTATGCGCCGCATGAGGGCAGCTTTGCGAGCCGCGGCGGGTTGATCGAGCAGATCGCCTTCGCCGCCGACCAGGGCTTCACCGCTTGGGAGGACAATGAGGCCGCGGCCCGCCCCGTCGCCGACCAGGAGCGGATGGCCAAGGCACTGGCGCAGCGCGGCATGACGATGGGCGTCTTCGTCGCGAGCATGCCAAAATGGGCGAAGTCGCGGCCCCTGCTCGGCGCCAATGACGACGCCGATCGCGAAGGGTTCCTGACCGATATCCGCGCGTCGATCGCGGTCGCCAAGCGGCTGAACGCGACCCGGATGACCGTCGTCACCGGCTTCATGGACCCGAAACTGCCCGTCGAGATTCAGACGGCGCGCGTGATCGACGTCATGCGACGGGCCGGCGATATCGTCGCGCCGCACGGCATCGCGATGGTGATGGAGCCGCTCAACACGCGCACCAACCATCCCGGCGTCTATATGCAGACGATCGCGCAGGGCTATGCGGTCGCCCGCGGCGCGAACAGCCCTGCGGTCAAGATCCTGGCCGACCTCTACCATGAGCAGATCCAGTCGGGGAATCTGATCCCCACGCTGGACAGCTGCTGGAGCGAGATCGGCTATCTCCAGTTCGGCGACAATCCCGGCCGCAACGAGCCGATGACGGGCGAGATCAACTATGCCGCGATCGTCCGCTGGCTGCGCGGCCGGCGCTATGCGGGGGTAATCGGCATGGAACACGGCAATTCGGTGGCGGGACGTGCGGGCGAGGATCGCCTGATCGCCGCCTACCGCGCGATCGACGCGGCATGAGGGGGAAGAGCATGACGAGCTATGTGATGGCGGGGGTCGTCGCGGCGATGGCGCTGATGACAACGGGGTCCGTTGCCGCGCAGGACAAGCCGGGCTTCAAGGACACGCCGATGCTGCCCGGCGGCCAATGGCGTGTCCACGACGCCGACCGCCCTGCGCCCGTCGCCGTCGCGCCGGCCGCCACCCCCGGCGGTCCGCCCGCCGACGCGATCGTGCTGTTCGACGGCCGTTCGCTCGATGCGTGGAAGCCCGATCGCATCGCCTGGCCGATCGAGAACGGTGCGCTCATAATTCCGTCGCGCGCAAAAAGCGGCGGCGAGAACAATCTCGTCTCGAAACAGAGCTTCGGCGACGTGCAGATGCATCTCGAATTCCGCTCGCCCAATCCGCCGACCAAGAGCTCGCAGGACCGCGGCAACAGCGGCATCTGGTTCATGCAGCGCTACGAGCTGCAGATCCTCGACGGCTATCGGAACCCGACCTATGCCGATGGGACGGTGGGCGGGGTCTATGGCTGGAAGCCGCCGCTGGTGAACCCGGCGCGCAAACCCGGCGAATGGCAGACCTACGACATCGTGTTCGAGCGGCCGCGCTTTGCCGCCGACGGCAGTCTGGTTCGGCCAGCTTACGTGACCGCTTTGCTCAACGGCGTGCTCGTCCAGAACCACCAGGCGATGCTCGGCACGACCAACTGGCGCCATGTCGCACGCTATACCGCGCATCCCGATGCGGCGCCGATCCAGCTGCAGGACCATGATTCCCCCGTGGCGTTCCGCAACATCTGGATCCGCCCGCTGACCGATGCGGCAATCGCGCAGGACCTTGGAAAGGACGGTAAATGATCGATCGCAGAACCGCGCTGGCCGGTGTCGCCGGCATGTTCGGCGCAGCGCTCTATGCCCCGATCGCGCGCGCGGCCGGGCTCGCGCAGCAGCCGGCGGGCGGTATCCCGCCGATCAGCGAAGGGCCACCGAGCGCGCCGGTCTTCACGCCTGCACAACGTGCACTGATGACCGCGCTCAGCGAGCGCGTCCTGCCGACCACCGATACCCCCGGGGCGATCGCGGCGGACGTCCCTGCCTTTATCGAAAAGCTGCTGGCCGACTGGGCCCGACCCGAGGACCGCGTGCCGATCATCGCCGGGCTCGACGCGATCGAGGCGCGCTGTCTGCAGGACTACAAGGTCGCCGGCGCCCGGGCGACCGCGGCACAGCACGACGCGCTGCTCACCCTGGCGATGAACGACGGCCTGCCGTCGGGCGGCGCGTTCTTCACCGCATTCCGACAGCTCGTCATCACCGGCTATTACACGTCCGAAATCGGCATCACGCAGGAACGCGAATATCTGCCGGTGCCGGGCGAATATAACGGTGCCTTCCCCTATTCCCAGGTCAACAAGGTGTATTCCTCATGATCCTCAGCCGTAGAACCCTGCTTACGGGCACCGGTGCGGTGGCGGCGCTCGCGCTGGTCGATCGCTCGATCTCCCCCGCCTCCGCCGCACAGCTCAAGGCGATCGGCCTGCAGCTTTATACCGTGCGCGAGCTGTTCGCGAAGGACCCCGTCGCCACGCTCGAGGCGGTTGCGCGGATCGGCTACCGCGAGGTCGAATTCGGCGGCGGCGGGTACGAGACGATGGATCATGCGCTGCTGCGCAAGACCATGGACCGGCTCGGCCTGACCGCACCCTCGGTGCATATCGGCTATGACGCGCTGCTTCAGCGGTTCGAACCGTCGGTGGCGATGGCGAGGACGCTCGGCGCGAAGACGGTCGTGCTGCCGTACATGACTGACGAGCATCGCAACGAACAGGGCTGGAACGCCGCGCTGCCCAATTTCAACCGCTTCGCGACGCAGCTGAAGTCGGCGGGGTTCGGCTTTGCCTATCACAACCATGATTTCGAATTCACGATCCGGCCCGGCGGGGTCAGCCTGTACGACCGCCTGCTCAGGGAAACCGATCCCGCGCTCGTCAAGCTCGAGCTCGATATCTACTGGGCGGCGCATGCGGGCGAGGATCCCGCGGCGCTGATCGACCGGCTGTCCACCCGCCTCTACGCCTATCACGTCAAGGACATGCGCCCCGATCGCAGCATGACCGCGGTCGGCCAGGGCACGCTCGACTTTGCCGCGCTGTTCAAGCGCAAGTCGGGCGCCGGCGTGCAGCATTTCTACGTCGAGAACGACCAGGCGCCCGCGCCCTATCTGCCCGACATCACCACCAGCTTCCGGACGCTGCGCGCACTGCGCTTCTGATCGAGACAGGAGACCAAGACCATGGCCGCAACCAACAGGTTCGACGCGATCGTCATAGGATCGGGCGTGAGCGGCGGGTTCGCTGCGAAGGAACTCACCGAAAAGGGCCTGCGCGTCCTGATGCTCGACCGCGGCGTGATGGTCGAGCACGGCGAAGGCTATGCCTATGATGGCAAGCCCGCCTACGAGGTGCCTGCGCGGAACATCATGCCCCCGGCGCTCGTCAAAAGCGATTATTTCATCGCCAAGCACGGCTATGTCGCACCCAGCAACCGCGCCTTCTACAATGACGACCGGCTGAACCCCTATGCCTATGACGAGGGCAGCAAATTCTACTGGATCCGGCCCGCGGCGGTCGGCGGCAAGTCGCTGATCTGGGGACGCTGGTGCTTCCGGTGGAGCGAGGAGGATTTCGAGGCGAACAAGCGTGACGGAATCGATGGCGACTGGCCGATCCGCTATGGCGACGTCGCGCCCTGGTACAGCTATGTCGAGAAATATATCGGCGTGTCCGGCTCGCGCGAGAATCTACCCTATCTGCCGGACAGCGAATTCCAGCCCCCCATCCCGATGAACGTCGCGGAAAAGTGGCTGAAGCAGAATCTGGAAAGCCGCTTCCCCGGTCGCAAGCTGATCAACACGCGCCTGTCCAACATGACCGAGGACAAGCCCGAGCAGAACCGGACCAAATGCCAGTTCCGCAACCAGTGCAGCAATGGCTGCTCGTTCGGCGCCTATTTCTCGACCCAGGCGGTGACGCTGCCCGCGGCGCGCGCGACCGGCCGATTGACGCTGCAGTCGGACGCGGTCGTCACCAGCCTTGATTATGATCCCAAGGCCAAGCGCGTGACCGGCGTCCGCTACATCGATACCAAGACCGGCCAGGCGCAGTCGGTCCAGGCGGACCTCGTCTTCCTCTGCGCCTCGGCGATGGCATCGACGCAGATCCTGCTCAATTCGCGTCCGGCGGGCAGCGATCGCAGCCATTTCGACACGAGCGGCACGCTCGGCCGCTATGTGATGGACCATATCTTCCGCGTCGGGGTCGACGGCGAGATCGGCGGGATGCAGGAGTTCATCGAATATGGCCGCCGCCCGGGGGGCGTCTATATCCCGCGCTTCCGCAACATCGGCGGCGACGACGGCGTCGGCTTCAAACGCGGCTATGGCTATCAGGGCGGCGCCTATCGCACGCCTGCGGCACCCGTCGGGTTCGGCGCTTCGATGAAGCACGGGATGCGCAACTATGCGCCGTGGCACTTCAGCATGGGCGCGTTCGGCGAATGCCTGCCCTATGCCGACAATCATGTGTCGCTGCATGCGTCGAAGGTCGACCGGTTCGGGGTGCCGCTGCTCCGGTTCGACGTGCGCTTCCACGACAACGAACTCAAGATGATGGCCGATGCGCGGGCGCAGGGCGAGGCGATGCTTCGCGGGGCCGGGCTGACCAACGTCAAGAGTTCGGAACAGGAGCACGTCCCCGGTGACGCGATCCACGAGATGGGCGGCGCGCGCATGGGTCGCGATCCGCGTACTTCGGTGCTGGACGCGTGGAGCCGCGCGCACGAGGCCACCAACCTCTACGTCACCGACGGCGCGCAGATGGCTTCGGCCTCCTGCGTCAATCCGTCGCTCACCTTCATGGCACTGACCGCGCGCGCCGCCGACCACGCGGTGAAGCAGCGCACCCGCGCCTGATCGGCCCCCGCCACCCATCGATGATATCGCTATCATCGATGGGTGGCGGGTGACGGATCAGTCGACGGAGACCTTGGGCCTGCGCCGCGGTGCCGAGTCGGACTGGCGCCGGATCAGCGTAAAATCGAACGTCTTGTGCCGGTCCTGCGGATCGATCGCCTGCGACCGGCGGATGGTCGAGGCGAGCATTTCTACCGCAGACCGCGCCATGTCCGCGATCGGCTGGTGGATCGTCGTCAATTCGGGCCAGATCGCGGTCGACAAAGTCGTGTCGTCGAACCCGCACACCGTCAGGTCGCCCGGCACGTCGAGCCCGCGCCGATGCGCGACCGCGACCGTCGCAGCCGCCATGTCGTCGTTCGACGAGAAGATCGCCGATGGCTGCTCGGCGAGCCCCAGCAGCGTCTCGGCCGCATCGAGCCCCGATCGGTAGGTGAACAGCCCGTGCGCGATCAGCGACTCGTCGCGCGCGATCCCGGCCTCGTCCAGCGCCGCCGCATAGCCTTCGAGCCGGCGCGCACTCGACGACAAATTGGGGTTGCCGGTGATGAAGCCGATCCGGCGATGGCCCAGCGCGATGATGTGCCGGGTCATCGTCAGCGCCGCCTCGCGGTCGTCGATGCGGATCGCCAGCATGTCGGGCACGGGCAGCCCGCTCGCCAGCGACACGGTCGGGACGTGTGCCGCCGCTAGCAGGTCGAGCACCGCATCCGCCTCGCACAACGGCGGCGGCAGGATGATGCCGTCGATCCCGCCCTCGATCAGGTGACGCGTCACCGCGATCTCGTGCTCGCCCAGGTCGCATTTCTCGATGATGATCTGCACGTCGCTGCGCGCCGCCTGGTCGAGGCTGCCGAGCAGGAACTCGCTGAGAAAGCCCGCGCTCGGGTTGCTGTAGAGCAGGCCGATGCGGACCTGCCCCGCCCCGGCCAGGCTGCGCGCGGCCGGGTTGGGCGCATAGTTCAGCGTCGCGATCGCGTGAGTCACCGCATCGCGCGTCGCGGCGCGCACATTGCTCGTGCCGTTGATCACGCGCGACACGGTCATCGGCGAGACCCCGGCGAGTCGCGCGACGTCGCTGATGGTCGGCGCGCCGCCGGTGCGCCGCGAAGTCTTGACGCGGCCGATCGAGGAAGTGTTCATGTACCAACCGTTAGCGCACCCCCTTGACGCGGCAAAGCCCCACGCGATCCGATCCCGAGTCGGTCAACGTCGTCGGACCCCGATGGACGGCTCGCCCCGTTGCGGGACCCCGGCCGTTCTTTTCACGGGGTATTTTTCGTGCGCGATGATGCGGAACCCCCTTGCTCCGGCGCACGGGAGGGATATGATAGCGCTATCTCCCGCCACGGCGGAGGACAGGTCTCGTAGAAGACCGGTTTTTAGGAAGGATCATAAGGTCATGCGCCTCCGTTTCCCCATGCCTGCCCGCCGTGCGCGCGCGGTCCCGTTGCTGGCCGCCTCCGCTCTGGTCGTTCCCGTGCTGGCGGGTCTCGCACCCACATTGTTCACGGGCGGGACCGCGACGGCGCAGTCCGCCGCCAAACCGCAGGGCGAACCGCGCAGCCCCGAGGGCAAGCGCTATCTGTCGCAGCCGCTGGTCACCAGCATCTACACCGCCGACCCGTCCGCGCATGTCTTCAACGGCAAGATCTATGTCTATCCGAGCCACGACATCGACGTGACGACCGCCGACGACGATCTGGGCAACCAATATGCGATGCGCGACTACCGCGTGCTGTCGATGGACCGGATCGGCGGGCCGGTGAAGGTGAACCCCGTCGCGCTCGACGTGAAGGACGTGCCCTGGGCGTCGCAGCAGATGTGGGCGCCCGACGCGGCCTATAAGAACGGCACCTATTATCTGTATTTCCCGGTGCGCGACAAACAGCTCGACAAGAACGGGCTCGGCACCTTCCGCATCGGCGTCGCGACGTCGAAGAGCCCGGTCGGCCCGTTCAAGGCGGACCCCAAGCCGATCGCGGGCAGCTTCTCGATGGATCCCGCGGTGTTCACCGACGCGAACGGCGCCAGCTACATGTATTTCGGCGGCATCTGGGGCGGCCAGCTGCAGCGCTGGAAGGACGGCAAGTTCGATCCCAACGGCTCCGACACCGATCTCGGCCAGGACGACCAGCCCGCGCTGTCGGGCAAGATCGCGCGGTTGAACCCCGACATGAAGAGCTTTGCCGAGACGCCGCGCGACGTCCAGATCCTCGACGAGGCCGGCAAGCCCGTGCTCGGCGGCGATCATGAGCGGCGCTTCTTCGAGGCGTCCTGGGTCTTCAAGCGCGGTGGCAAATATTATTACACCTACTCGACCGGCGACACGCACTTCCTGAACTATGCGACCGGCGACAACCCGTACGGGCCGTTCACCTACAAGGGGCATATCCTGAAGCCGGTGCAGGGCTGGACGAGCCACCATTCGATCATCGAGTGGAACAAGAAATGGTGGCTGTTCTATGCGGACACGCAGCTGAGCAACAAGAACCACCTGCGCAACGTCAAGGTGACCGAGCTGAAGTTCGCGCCCGACGGCTCGATCCCCACCATCGATCCGTTCGTCAACTGATGTTCCTCGGAATCGACATCGGCACCTCCGGCGTGAAAGCCGTGGTGCTCGACGAGGCCGGCAGCGTCGTCGGCCAGGGCGTCGCCGCGCTGAGCGTCCAGCGGCCGCATCCGCTCTGGTCCGAACAGGATCCCGATGCGTGGTGGCATGCGACCACCGCGGCGGTCCAGGCCATCGACCCGGCCGTCCGCCGTTCGGTCCGCGGCGTCGGGCTTGCCGGGCAGATGCACGGCGCGACCCTGCTCGACGCCGACGACCGCCCTTTACGCCCCGCGATCCTGTGGAACGACGGCCGCAGCTTTGCTGAGTGCGAAGCGATGGAGCGTGCGGTGCCCGATCTGCGCGCAATCGCGGGCAACATCGCGATGCCGGGCTTCACCGCGCCCAAGCTGCTCTGGGTGCGCGAGCATGAGCCCGAGATCTTCGCAAAGATCGCGACCGTGCTGCTGCCCAAGGACTATGTCCGCCTGCTGATGACCGGCGACAAGGCGTCCGACCTGTCGGACAGCGCAGGGACCCTGTGGCTCGACGTCGCCGCGCGGAGCTGGAGCGACGCGCTGCTGGCCGCGTGCGGGCTGACGCAGGCGCAGATGCCACGGCTGTACGAAGGCTCCGAGATCACCGGCACGCTGACCGCCGAGGTCGCCGAACTCTGGGGCATGCCGCCGGTCCCCGTCGCGGCGGGGGGTGGCGACAATGCCGCGGGTGCGGTCGGCGTCGGCGTGGTCGCGGACGGCGATGCATTGCTCTCGCTCGGCACCTCGGGCGTGATCTTCGTTGCGACCAGCGACTTCCGCCCCAACGCCGATAGCGCGGTCCATGCCTTCTGCCACGCGCTGCCGGGCATGTGGCACCAGATGTCGGTCCATCTGTCGGCCGCGTCGTGCATCGACTGGGTCGCGAGGATCACCGGCGCGACCGGCCCGGCCGACCTGTTCGCACGCGCCGAAGCCGCCGGTCCTGCCAGCGGCCCCGAGATCTTCCTCCCCTATCTCTCGGGCGAGCGCACGCCGCACAATGATGCCGAGGTCCGCGGCGCGTTTCTCCGGCTCGACAACGACACCGATGCCGGCCGTCTGTCGCAGGCGGTGCTCGAGGGCGTCGCCTTCGCGCTCGCCGACGGGCTCGACGTGCTGCGCGCGGCGGGGACGACGGTCGAACGCCTCGCGGTCATCGGCGGCGGCGCGCGCTCGCGCTACTGGGGCGCGGTGCTCGCCGCGGCGATGGAGGTCGAACTCGTCTATCTCCAGGGCGGCGAGGTCGGCCCCGCGCTCGGCGCCGCGCGGCTCGCGCAGCTCGGTGTCGATGGCGGCGATCCTGCGACGGTCTGCGTCGCACCGCCCGTGTCGCACCGCATCGCCCCCGACCCCGCACTCGTCGCCGCGCTCGCCGAGAAAAAGGCGGCGTTCCGCCAGGCCTATCCCCGTATCACCCCCAAGTCATAGGAATCCCCGATGTCCGACTTCTTCGCCGATATCCCCCAGATCAAATATGAGGGCCCCGACAGCAGCAACGAGCTGGCCTATCGCTATTACGACAAGACCAAGGTCGTGCTCGGCAAGACGATGGAGGAGCATCTGCGCTTCGCCGCGTGCTTCTGGCACACCTTCTGCTGGCCGGGGTCGGACGTGTTCGGCGGGGGCACGTTCAACCGCCCCTGGCATGCCGGCGCCAACGACTCGGCTGCCGCAGCGCACAAGCGCGAGGTCGCGTTCGACTTCTTCAAGAAGCTCGACGTGCCCTATTACTGCTTCCACGACGTCGACGTCATGGCGGATGCCGCCAATGTGACCGAGCATCGCCGGTTCTTCGCCGAAGCCGTCGACCACCTCGAACAGCTCCAGGCCGCGTCGGGCCGCAAGCTCCTCTGGGGCACCGCCAACGCGTTCAGCCATCCGCGCTATGCCGCCGGCGCGTCGACCAACCCCGATCCCGAAGTCTATGCCTTTGCCGCGCTGCAGGTCCGCGACGCGCTCGAGGCGACGCATCGCCTCGGCGGCCAGAACTACGTGCTGTGGGGCGGTCGCGAAGGCTATGAGACGCTGCTCAACACCGACATGAAGCGCGAACTCGACAATTTCGGCCGCTTCCTGAGCCTGGTCGTCGAGCACAAGCACAAGATCGGCTTCACCGGCACGATCCTGATCGAACCCAAGCCGCACGAGCCGACCAAGCATCAGTACGACTTCGACACCGCGACGGTGTACGGCTTCCTCAAGCGCTACGGGCTCGAGAACGAGGTGCGCGTCAACATCGAGGCGAACCACGCCACGCTGTCGGGGCATACCTTCGAACACGAGATCGCGACCGCCAACGCGCTCGGCATCTTCGGGTCGATCGACGCCAATCGCGGCGATCCGCAGAATGGCTGGGATACCGACCAGTTCCCCAATTCGGTCGAGGAACTGACGCTGGCGATGGTCGAGATCCTGCGCGGCGGCGGCTTCACCACGGGCGGCTTCAACTTCGACGCCAAGGTCCGGCGCCAGAGCATGGACGCGGCCGACCTGTTCTACGGCCATGTCGGCGGCATCGACGTCGTCGCGAAGGGCCTGCTCGCCGCTGCCGCGATCATCGAGGATGGTCGGGTCGATGCGATCAAGGCCAAGCGCTATGCCGGCTGGGACGGTGACTTCGGCAGCACGATCGGCGGGCTGGATCTGGCCGGTATTGCCGATCTTGCGGTCGAGCGCGACATCGATCCGAAGCCGGTTTCGGGCCAGCAGGAACGCCTTGAAAACCTGATCAACCGCTTCCTCTGATCAACCCGCGACGCCGGGGCCACGTCCTGACGGACGGGCCCCGGCCTTGCCGCCGCTCGCCGCCCAGCCGCTGCGATCAAGCCGCTGGGAACAGGCGATAAACCCGTCAATCCGGGTCCGATTGCCACATGAACGATTTGTCACGATCGCGGCGGGGCCCTTTGCCCCTGCTGCTGTGTTGTCGCGCCTGACACCAGTTGTCCACAAGTCATGTCAGGGGCCGGATCGATGCGTAACACAATCATTAGGGCAACGACACTTCCCGATCACGCCGCCTAGTCTGAAAGGACCATGGCGAGGACCAGGGTGATGACCGGCTATGCTAGTCATTGTGGCGATAATAACTGCCGTGTCGCGCCGGATCGGTGCCGCATCGGAAAATGCGACGGACACTGCGCGTGCCCCCCGAGACTAGCCTGACCTGGGCAATCTGCGCGGCGGCGACGGCCGGGGTGATCGCGCGCCCGTTCCGCCTGCCCGAGGCGGTGTGGGCGGTCGCCGGCGCGGTCGCGCTGCTCACGCTGGGTCTGTTGCCGCTCGCTGCCGGGCTGGCCGCGGTCGGCAAGGGCATGGACGTCTATCTCTTCCTGATCGGCATGATGCTGCTCAGCGAGACCGCGCGTCAGCAGGGCCTGTTCGACTGGATCGCCGCGACCGCCGCGCGCGGCGCGCGGGGGTCGCCCGTCCGCCTGTTCGCGCTCGTCTACGTCACCGGGATCGTCACCACGACCTTCCTGTCGAACGACGCCACCGCGGTCGTGCTCACGCCCGCCGTCTATGCCGCCGCGCGCAAGGCGAAGGCGGATCCGCTGCCGCTGCTGTTCGCCTGCGCGCTCATCGCCAACGCGGCAAGCTTCGTGCTGCCCATCTCCAATCCGGCGAACCTCGTGCTCTATGGCGGCACGATGCCCCCGCTCGGCCAGTGGTTCGCGTCATTCGCGCTGCCATCGGTCGCGGCGATCGTCGTGACCTACGGCGCGCTCCGCTGGACCGAGCGTGCGCGGCTCGTCGGACAGTGCGAGACGGAGATCGCACGTACGCCGCTGACCCTCGGCGGCAAGGCGGCGCTGGCAGGGATCGTCGTCACGGCGGTCGTGTTGTTGCTGGCCTCGGCGTTCGACGTGCAACTCGGGTTGCCGACCTGCATCGCCGGGGTCGCGACGACGCTCGCCATCTGCCTGCTGGTCCGCATGTCACCCCTCATGGTCGTGCGCGACGTGTCGTGGAGCGTGCTGCCGCTCGTCGCCGGGCTGTTCGTGCTGGTCGAGGCGCTCGATCATAGCGGCGTCATCGGCCACGTCGCGGCGTGGTTGCGTGCAGAGGCCGCCGATTCGGCGCGCGCGGCGATGACCGCGGGGACCCTGCTCGCTTTCGGGTCGAACCTGGTCAACAATCTTCCCGCCGGGCTGATCGCGAGCACCGCGGTCGCGCAGGCGCAGCCGCCGCGCGTCGTCGTCGATGCGCTGCTGATCGGCGTCGATCTTGGCCCCAACCTGTCGATCACCGGGTCGCTCGCGACGATCCTGTGGCTCCAGGCGATCCGCCGCGAAGGCCTCGATGTCGGGTTCCTGCGCTTCCTGAAGGTCGGCGCGGTGACGATGATTCCCGCGCTCGCCGCCGCGCTCGGCACGCGCCTGCTGATCGGCTGACCCTCGACGCTCCCCTCTGCCCGCCCCCTCTTTCCCAGGACCAAGGACCGACCATGGCGACCCTCTCCGCTTCCCTGCCCTCCCGCCACCCCCCCGGCGGCAAAGCTCCGCACCGTCATGCGCCGGCGGGACGCACGCTCGATGCGCTCAACTTCTTCCTTGCCGACGTGCGCGACGGGCTCGGGCCCTATCTCGCCATCTATCTGGTCGCGGTCCGCGGCCCCGCGCATGGCTGGAACGAGGCGACGGTCGGGCTGGTCCTGACGATCGCCGGGATCGTCGGCCTGATCGCGCAGACGCCCGCCGGCAGCCTGATCGACAAGAGCCGCAACAAGCCGCGGATCGTCATGGTGGCAGCGTTGCTGGTGACGTTGGCCAGCGTATCGCTGCCGTTCGTCACGGGCTTCACCGTGGTGACCATCACCCAGTCGGTCGCCGCCGTCGCGGGCGCGATCTTCGCCCCCGCGATCTCGGCGATCACGCTCGGTCTGGTCGGGCCGAAGATGTTCGCCAAGCGGGTCGGCCGTAACGAGGCGTTCAACCATGCCGGCAATGCGGTGTCCGCCGGGCTCGCGGGCGTGCTCGCCTGGACGTTCGGACCGGTCGTGGTCTTCTGGCTGATGGGCGCGCTGACCGTTGCAAGCATCGTCACCGCGACGCGGCTCCACAACGACGATATCGACAATGCCGTCGCGCGTGGCCTCGACTGCGAGCCCGATGCGGACTGCGACGAGCCGAGCGGCTGGAAGACGCTGATCGAGAACCGCCCGCTAATGACCTTTGCGGTGATCGCGTTCCTCTTCCATCTGGCGAATGCCGCGATGCTGACCTCGGTCAGCCAACTGCTCGCGCGCACCGTCGGCAAGGATCAGGCGACGTCGCTGACCGCCGCGTGCATCGTCGCGGCACAGCTCGTGATGGTGCCCGTCGCGATCTTCGTCGGCCGGCATGCCGAACGGCTCGGCACCAAGCCGCTGTTCCTCGTCGCCTTCGGATTCCTCGCCGCGCGCGGCGCGCTCTACACGCTGTCCGACGACCCTTATTGGCTGGTCGGCGTGCAGGCGCTGGACGGCGTCGGCGCGGGCATTTTCGGCGCGCTGTTCCCCGTCGTGATCGCCGACCTGACCGAGGGCAGCGGCCGGTTCAACGTCAGCCAGGGCGCGGTCGCGACGACGCAGGGGCTCGGCGCGGCGCTGTCGGCGACGCTGGCGGGATCGATCATCGTCTGGGCAGGCTATAGCGCGAACTTCCTGACGCTCGCGGCGATCGCGGGGGCCGGGTTCCTGCTCTATCTGGTCACGATGCCCGAGACGAAAAAGCGCGCGCGCGGATAAGTCCGGGCGATCGATCCGAACACCCCCCTGTCCTGTGGTCTCACTTTCGTGCAACAGCAGGACCCCGCATCACCCTGTCCCCTGCCCCGGATCCCGAGCCGCATGACCAGCGACATTCTCATCATCGGTTCCGGCGCGGCCGGGCTGACCGCCGCGCTCACCCTCGCCGACCGTTTCACCGTCACCGTGCTCGCCAAGGGGGCGCTGAACGAAGGGTCGACCGCTTGGGCACAGGGCGGGATCGCCGCGGTACTCGAACCCGGCGACACGTTCGAGAATCATGTCGAGGACACGATGGTCGCCGGCGCCGGGCTGAACGATCGCGGGATCGTCGAGATGGTGGTCGAGGGCGCGCCGGCCGCGATCGAACGACTCACGCATCTCGGCGTGCCGTTCGAGACCGAAGGGAACGCGCTGCACCTGACGCGCGAGGGCGGCCACAGTCATCGCCGGATCGTCCATGTCGCCGACGCGACCGGCTGGGCGGTGCAGGAGGCGCTGCAGAGAGCCGCCGAAGCGCACCCCAACATCACGCTGGTCCCCGACCAGGTCGCGATCGACCTCGCCACCGGGCGGCACGAGATGCGCTATTCGGGCGCAGGCCGGGTCTGGGGCGTCTATGCGGTCGACCGCGGCACCGGACGCGTCGCGCTCTACACGGCGCGCGCGACGATCCTCGCGACCGGGGGTGCGGGCCGCACTTACCTGTTCTCGACCGCGCCACGCGGCGCGACGGGCGACGGCATCGCGATGGCTTGGCGCGCGGGCGCGCGCGTGTCGAACATGGAGATGATGCAGTTCCACCCGACCTGCCTCTACAATCTGGAGGTCAAGAACTTCCTGATCACCGAGGCGGTGCGCGGCGAAGGCGGACGGTTGATCAACCCGACCACCGGCAAGCGTTTCATGACCTATTATGATCCCGTCCGGATGGAGCTGGCGCCGCGCGATATCGTCGCGCGCGCGATCGATGCCGAGATCAAGCGCTACGGGCTCGATTACGTCCATCTCGACATCAGCCACATGCCCGCCGACTTCATCCGGCATCATTTTCCGAACATTCACGAAAAGCTGCTGACCGTCGGGATAGACATGACGACGCAGCCGATCCCCGTCGTCCCTGCCCAGCATTACACCTGTGGCGGGATCGTCGTCGACGAGCATGGCAAGACCGACCTTCCCGGGCTCTATGCGGCGGGCGAATGCACCGAATCGGGGCTGCACGGCGCGAACCGGCTGGCGTCAAACTCATTGCTCGAATGCTTCGTGTTCGGCGAGGCCGCGGCGGACAGCATCGCCGCCGATTGGGACAGCCTGCCCCCGCCGCCGCCGATCCGCCCCTGGGACGAAAGCCGCGTCACCGATTCCGACGAGGAAGTGGTCATCAAGCAGACCTGGACCGAGATCCGCCGCTTCATGTGGAATTATGTCGGCATCGTCCGCACCACCAAAAGGCTCGAACGCGCACAGCACCGGATCGCGATGCTGAACGAGGAGGTCGCCGAATATTACCAGCATTTCCGCGTCACGCCCGACCTGATCGAACTGCGCAACCTGCTCCAGACCGCCGAACTGATCGTCCGCTCGGCGCTGCACCGTCACGAAAGCCGCGGCCTGCACTACACGCTCGATTATCCGCAGATGCTGCCGGAGGCGGTCGACACGGTCCTGACGCCCTGACGTTCCACGTCCCGGCGCGCCGTGCGTGCAGTTCGTCGCAGCGAGGCACGCGGGGCGTATCGCGGCGATCGGGACCGTATCAGGATCGTAGCGCTATCGCAGGATATCCGACACCCATGGCAATTGGCAGGTTCGCGCGTCTTTTCGTGACCGGCGGCATCGCGCTCGCGCTGACCGGCTGTGGCTCGACGTCGCGCCCCGGGGCGACCGGCGCCGCGCCGCAGGGCGATGGAACCGCCAGCGTATCGATCCCGGTCCCATTGCCCACCGCACGCGCCACCCGTGCCGCGCCCGCTCCGCTGGTCACCGCGATCGACGCCTTGCACCATGATTTTGCGGGCAAGGCGGGGATCGCGATCCGCGCGGTGGACGAGGGCTGGACGGTCGAGGCCGGCGGGCGCCAGCGCCTGCCGCAGCAATCGGTCAGCAAGCTTTGGGTCGCGATCACGCTGCTTGACCTGCGCGACCAGGGCAAGGCGAAGCTCGAGGATCCGGTCGTCGTCCGCGCGGAGGACCTGACGCTGTTCCATCAGCCGATCGCGATGCTCGTCACCGGCGACGGCTATCACACCACCGTCGGCGAATTGCTCAGGCGCGCGCTGACGCATAGCGACAATACCGCGAACGACCGGCTGCTGAGCTATGTCGGCGGCCCGCGGGCGGTGCGCGGCATGATCCTGCGCAAACAGCTGGGCGAGATCCGCTTCGGTCCGGGCGAGCGGCTGTTGCAAAGCGGGACGGCGGGGCTCGTCTGGCAACCCGCCTATGCGCTCGGCAACGCGTTTGCGGTCGCCCGCGCACGGCTCGATCCGCAGATCCGCGCCGCCGCACTCGACGCCTATGTCGCCAATCCGCCCGATGGCGCCGCGCCGATCGCGATCGCGGACGCGCTGGCCCGGCTCGCGCGGGGCGAATTGCTCAGCGCCAGCTCGACGCAGGTCCTGCTCGACACGATGGGCGCGTCGGTCACCGGCCGCGCCCGGCTGCGCGCCGCGCTGCCCGCGGGGTGGCGGATCGCGCACAAGACCGGCACCGGCCAGGATCTCGGTCCCCGCAACGCCGGCTTCAACGATGTCGGGCTCCTGACGGCGCCCGACGGCAAGCGCTATGCGATCGCGGTGATGATCGGCGACACGCTGCGGCCGATCCGCGAACGCCAGATGCTGATCCAGGCGGTCGCCGCCGCGGTCGCCGCGCATGCCGGTGGCGCCCGCCCGTCGGTCTGAGATTTTCCTCACACCTGATACCCAACAACCACGCTTCGCCCATTGGTCCGCGCGCGCGCATCCGCTAGACCGCGCGCGATGCCCCATCTCTATCTCGTCGACGGCTCCGGCTATATCTTCCGCGCCTATCACCGGCTGCCGCCGCTTACCAACAAGCATGGCGAGCCGGTCGGCGCGGTGTACGGCTATACCACGATGCTGTGGAAGCTCGCGGACGAGGTCCATGCCGCGGATGGCCCCACCCACATGGCGGTCATCCTCGACAAGTCGTCGAAGACGTT
The DNA here is from genome assembly GCF_034045155.1 of Sphingomonas sp. CFBP9019. Taxonomy (NCBI): domain Bacteria; kingdom Pseudomonadati; phylum Pseudomonadota; class Alphaproteobacteria; order Sphingomonadales; family Sphingomonadaceae; genus Sphingomonas; species Sphingomonas sp. CFBP9019. The sequence continues at coordinate 165,290 of NZ_JAXCWK010000004.1, forward strand.
CCGCAACGATCTCTACGACAAGTACAAGGCGCAGCGTCCGCCCCCACCCGAGGATCTCGTCCCGCAGTTCCCGATGATCCGCGACGCGACGCGCGCCTTCTCGCTGCCGTGCATCGAGACCGAGGGGCTTGAGGCCGACGACATCATCGCCTGTTATTCGAAGGCCGCGCTGGCGCAGGGCTGGTCGGTCACGATCGTCTCGTCGGACAAGGACCTGATGCAGCTGATCGAGCCCGGGCTCGACATGTACGACACGATGAACAACCGCCGGCTGGGCGCGGAGCATGTCGCGGAAAAATTCCACGGCGTCACCCCGGCGCAGCTCGGCGACGTGCTCGCGCTGATGGGCGACAGCGTCGACAACGTCCCCGGCGTCCCCGGCGTCGGCCCGAAGACCGCCGCCAAGCTGATCCTCGAACATGGCGATCTCGAATCGGTGCTCGCCGCCGCCGAGGGGATGAAGAAGGGCAAGCTGCGCGACAATCTGATCGAGCATGCCGAGATGGCGCGGCTGTCGAAGGTGCTGGTCACGCTCAGATGCGACGTCGCGCTGCCCGAGCCGCTCGAGGATCTCGAGCTCAAGGGCATTCCCGACGCACCGTTGCGCGCGTTCCTCGATCATCACGGCTTCAAGTCGCTGATCGCCAAATTGTCGGCCGTCGCCGAAGCACCGGTCGCCGAGTCGACCGTCGTCGCGGACATGGACGCGGACGAGCCGTGCAAGCATGACGATTACGAGACCGTCGTCGACGAGGCGGCGCTCGACCGCTGGATCACGCTGGCAAAGCATCAGGGCTGGATCGCGATCGACACCGAGACGACCGGGATCGACGCGACGCGCGCCGACCTGGTCGGGATCAGCCTGGCGCTGCATCCGAACCTCGCCTGCTACGTACCTATCGCGCATGGCGGCACCGATTTGCTCGCGGAAAACCCGGCCCAGATCGACCGCGCGGTCGTGCTGGCGAAGATGAAGCCACTGCTGGAGGATCCGAGCATCCTCAAGATCGGCCATAACCTGAAATACGACATGATCGTCCTCGCCCGCGCCTATGCCGCCACCGGAGGCGTGACGATCGCGCCGTTCGACGACACGATCCTGATGAGCTTCGATCTCGACGCGGGGCTTCACGGCCACGGCATGGACGAGCTTGCCGCGACGCACCTTTCGCACACCTGCATCGCGTTCAAGGACGTGGTCGGCACCGGCAAGTCGCAGCGCAGCTTCAACGAAATCGACCTCAAGGCCGCGACCCATTATGCCGCGGAGGACGCGGACGTGACGCTGCGCCTGTGGCGCCGGTTCAAGCGCCGCCTGCCCGCCGAGGGTTCGACGCGGGTCTACGAGATGGTCGACCGCCCGCTCGTCCCCGTCATCGCGCAGATGGAGATGCACGGGATCAAGGTCGACGCCGCGAAGCTGTCGAAGCTGTCGACCGAGTTCGCCGCGCAGATGGCGAGCCTGGAGACTGAGATTCACGCGCTCGCCGGCGCGCCGTTCACGATCGGCAGCCCCAAGCAATTGGGCGACGTGCTGTTCGAGAAGATGGGCATCAAGGGCGGCCGCAAGGGCAAGTCCGGGGTCTATTCGACCGACGTCACCGAACTCGAGCGCATCGCCGCCGACAAGGATTCGCCCGGCGCGGTGATCGCGCGCAAGGTGCTCGACTGGCGCCAGCTCTCGAAGCTGAAATCGACCTATACCGATGCGTTGCAGGCGCAGATCAACCCGGCGACGGGTCGCGTCCACACGTCCTACTCGCTGACCGGCGCGCAGACCGGCCGGCTGTCGTCGACCGATCCCAACCTGCAGAACATCCCGATCCGCACCGAGATCGGCCGCCAGATCCGTGACGCGTTCGTGGCGGAGCCCGGCAACGTGATCCTCGCCGCCGACTACTCGCAGATCGAGCTGCGACTGGCCGCGCACATGGCCAACGTCCCCGCGCTGAAACAGGCGTTCGCGAATGGCGACGACATTCACAGCCTCACCGCGCAGGAGCTGTTCGGCGAGGTCAACCGCGACACGCGCGGTCGCGCCAAGACGATCAACTTCGCGATCCTCTACGGCATCTCGCGCTGGGGGCTCGCCGGCCGGCTTGACGTGTCCGCGGACGAAGCACAGGCGATGATCGACCGCTATTTCGATCGCTTCCCCGGCATCTCCAGCTACATCGTCGACACCACCGAAAGCGTCCGCGCGACCGGGTTCACGACGACGCTGTTCGGCCGCAAGACGCATTTCCCGCGGATCCGCTCGAAGATCCAGCACGAACGCCAGGGCGCCGAGCGCGCCGCGATCAACGCGCCGATCCAGGGGACGAGCGCGGATATCATCAAGCGCGCGATGGTCCGCATGGGCCCTGCACTGCTCGAAGCCGGGCTGCCGAACGTGCGCATGCTGCTCCAGGTCCACGACGAACTCGTGTTCGAACTGCCCGAGGGCGATGTCGAGGCGGCCAAGCCCGTCATCGAACGCGTGATGGCGACCGCGGCCGAGCCGGCGGTGACGCTCGACGTGCCGCTGGGGATCGAGATCGGCACCGGCCTGAGCTGGGGCGCAGCGCATTGATCGCGCGGGGCGGCAGCCGGCCACGCCCGGCTGACTCGCACAAGCGCGGCCGGCGGAGCCTTCGCTCCGACCGACGACGCGGCCGTGCCGCGGCGCGGCGCACCAGCGGCGCCCGCCCGTGACCGAATCGACCAAGGATATCGACACGCTCGCCAAGGGCGGTCGGACCAACATTGCGGGCTTTGTCCTCCGCCTCGCCGCGCGCATCCCGTTCCTGTTCATCGCGGGCCGCATTTACGGCCCGGACCTGGTCGGCCGGTTCGCGATCGCGGTCGTGGTGGTCGAACTCGCCGCGCTGCTGGCGACGCTCGGGCTCAAGCGCGGTCTCGCGCAGGCGCTGAGCAGCACCGAGCGGCCGCACGCCTATGTCGTGTGGGATGCGATGGCGGTGGCGTTCGTCGCGTCGCTGATCGCGAGCGCGGTGCTCTTCACCTTCCCCGAGATCATGTATCCCAATACGGCGATCACTGGGCTCGACCGGTTCCTGCCGCTCATCATCGTCGCGGTCGCCTGGTCCGACGTCAGCCTGGCAGCACTCGCCTATCGGCTGAACGTCAAGGCCGCGGTCACCGCGCGCGCGGTGGTCGAGCCGTGGACGATCTCGATCGCCGCCTGGGCCTTTTCCTATTTCACGATCCGCGACGGGCTCGTGCTGAGCTATGTCGCGTCGATGACTGCGGCGCTGATCGCCAGCCTCGTGCCGTTCGTGCGCAGCTACGGGCTGCCGCGCGGCTGGTCGCCGCATCTGCGCCCGCTCTACGCGCTCGCCCGCGCCAATGTGCCGCTGGCGGGCGCGGACATCCTCGAATGGGGCAGCCGCAACGTCGACCGCTTCATCCTCGGCGTGATGTTCGAGCCCAAGGTCGTCGGCATCTATTATATGGCGCAACAGGTCGCGAGCCTGCCGCAGAAGCTTAAGACAAGCTTCGACCCGATCCTCGGCCCCGTCATCACGCAGAGTCTTGCGGTCAACGACCGCGCGGCGATCGCCAACCAGGTCCGCCAGGTCGCGTTCTGGATCATGGCGGCACAGGGTGGCCTCGCGCTGATGGGATCGATCCCCGGCGAGGCGGTGATGGGCGTGGTCGGGCCGCAATTCGTCGCTGGCACCGCCGCGCTCGCCTTCCTGCTGACCGCCGAATTCCTCGCCTCGAGCGGCGCGGTCAGCGAATCCGCGCTCGTCTATATCGCGCGGCACCGCAATCTGATGATCTCAGCGGTGATGCTCGCCTTCCAGATCGGCCTCAGCTTCGCGCTGATCTTCGCGATCCGCCGGCTTGGCTATCCGGTCAACTATCAGGCCGCAGGGCCCGCGATCGCGCTCATGATCTCGGTCGCGCTGACCTCGATGATCAAGTCGCGGCTGCTCGGAAGCCTGCTCGGCGCGAGCGTCTCGCCGTGGCGCTGGCCGCTGGTCTGGGCGGCGCTTGCCGCGATCGTCGTGGGCACGGGCTTTACCGCGCTACCCAAGCGGCTCGAATGGGTCGAACTTGCGGTCGGCGAGCCGGCGATCGCCGCGACCTATCTCTTCATCCTGTGGAAATGGGCGTTCGGGCCCGCCGACCGCGCCCTGTTCGCCAAGACCCCCGAGCCCAGCGAAGCGACGCTGCCGCGGAGCGGGTCGCCGGTCCGCTGATCCGGCCCCCCGAAGCCGGGGGGCCGCCGGCGATCAATGCCGGAAGTGGCGCATCCCGGTGAACACCATCGCCAGCCCCGCCTCGTCCGCCGCCGCGATCACGTCGGCGTCGCGGATCGACCCGCCCGGCTGGATCACCGCGGTCGCGCCCGCCTCGACCGCCGCGAGCAGCCCGTCGGCAAACGGGAAGAACGCGTCGGAGGCAACCGCCGAGCCGATCGTCCGCGGCGTCGCCCAGCCCGCCTTGTCCGCCGCATCCTTGGCCTTCCACGCGGCGATGCGCGCGGATTCGAGGCGATTCATCTGCCCCGCACCGATGCCTGCCGTGCTGCCGTCCTTGGCATAGACGATCGCGTTCGACTTGGTGTGCTTGGCGACGGTCCAGGCGAAGCGGCAGTCGGCGAGTTCCTGCGGCGTGGGCTGGCGCCTCGTCACCACCTGCAACTCGCCGGGCGTGCCGTTGTCGCGCCCCTGTACGAGCCAGCCGCCCGCGATCGACTTGGCGGTGAGCCCGGCGCGCGCCGCATCGGGCAGGTCGCCGGTCAAAAGCAGACGCAGGTTCTTCTTCGCGGCGAACAGCGCGATCGCCTCCTCGTCGGCATCGGGTGCGACGACGACTTCGGTGAAGATGCCGGTGATCGCGCGCGCGGTCTCGACATCGAGGCGGCGGTTGACTGCGATGATCCCGCCGAACGCCGACACGGTGTCGCAGGCGAACGCCGCGGCATAGGCCTCCTCGAGCGTCGCGGCGGTCGCGACGCCGCACGGATTGGCGTGCTTGACGATGACGACCGAGGGGGCGGCATCGCGGAACTCGGCGACGAGCTCGAGCGCAGCGTCCGCGTCGTTAAGATTGTTGTAGCTCAGCGCCTTGCCCTGCACCTGACGCGCCTGGCCGATGCCGCGGACACCATCGGTCGCGGTGTAGAAGGCCGCCGACTGGTGCGGGTTCTCACCATAGCGGAGCGCATCGCCGCGCTTGAGCGTGATCGGCAGCGTGGCCGGAAACTGCTCGCCCTGGTCGACCGTGCCGAACCAGGTCGCGATCGCCGAGTCATAGGCGGCCGTGGTCGCGAATGCCTTGGCGGCGAGGCGCTTGCGGTCGTCGAGCGTCGTGCTGCCGCCCGCAACCAGCGCATAGTCTGCGGGATCGGTGACGATCGCGACATAGGCGTGGTTCTTGGCGGCCGAGCGCACCATGCTGGGGCCGCCGATGTCGATATTCTCGATCACCGTGTCGCGGTCCGCACCCTTCGCGACGGTCGCCTCGAACGGGTAGAGATTGACGATCACGAGGTCGATCGCGCCGATCTGGTGCTCCTCCATCGACGCGGCATGCCCCACATCGTCGCGCACCGCGAGGAGGCCACCATGCACCATCGGGTGCAGCGTCTTGACGCGGCCATCCATCATCTCGGGAAAGCCGGTCAGCTCCGACACGTCGCGCACCGTGAGGCCTGCCGCCCGCAGCGCGGTGGCGGTACCGCCGGTCGACACCAGTTCCACACCGTGGCTCGCAAGCGCGGTGCCGAGATCGACGATCCCGGTCTTGTCGGAGACGGACAGGAGTGCGCGCTTTATCGGGATGCTGGTCATGACAGGTCTTTCGTGATCCGGGTTTCGCCGTGCGGCGGGCCTTAGCGTCGGTTGGGGTTGGGGAACAGGGGGCGGGTCGCGCGCAGATGTCGCCGTCTCGCGCCACGCCACGAATATAGCACCTCCCCGGCGGAGGCCGGGGTCCAGTTGGGGAACGTCGCCAACCTAAGACGGCGCTTCGTCATCGCCACCTTTCCAACTGGACCCCGGCCTCCGCCGGGGAGGGTGATTGTAAACGCTCTCGGTTTGGCGCTCAGGCCTTTTTCAGTGCCCAGCTCACGCTCGCGCCGCCCGCCGCGGCCTCGCCGGTGATCATCAGTTGCTGCGTCGCGACCGGGCGGCCGTCCGCGTCGATCCAGACGCTGTCCTCGACCACCAGCGCGCCGCCGCGGCAGCGGAACTGCCAGATCGCGCCGCCCGGCAGGCGGAGGATCGCGCCCAGACCGTCCGCGGTCGGCGACACCTGCACCCCCGCACCCAGATGGAAGCGGATCGCGAACAGCGAAAGGCCCAGGCGCCGCTTGCTGCCCTTGGGCAACAGCGCGTCTTCGCCCCGTAATTCACGGCCGTCGCCGGTCAGCATCAGCTGCCGGCGGTGCACAAAGCCCCAGCGCCGGACATAGCCGTCATGGCTCGCTTCGATCCGGCTCGCTGCCTCCGATTCTTGCCGGCTCAGCTCGACTTCGGCAACGCCGCGGCCGAGCGTTCCGTCGGCGTGGATCGCGGTCGAGTTGCTGTCGGCGATCGTCAGCGTCGAATGCGCGGCGGTCGACCGCAGACCTTCGACCATTGCCGGCGGCAGTTGCGCGATCCCTGCCCGTGCGCCGCCGCAATTGACGACAAGCCGCGCCGGGCCATCGGAGAATTCGAACGCGAGCGTCGAAGCGCACCCGCCTTCGACAAGGCGTGCGACGGGTGGCGGCGCGGCGTCGACGATCAGCACCGAGGAGGCCGCCGCCAGCCGCTGATAGCCCCAGTCGCGCGCCTGGCGGAGCGGCCGGGTCCGGATGCCGCTCGCCTCGATCACCGCGGCGACCTGAGTCTCGCTTGCGGGGCCCCCGCCCTGCCAGCTCGACAGCCCAAGATCGCCATGCGTCACGCCGAGCAGCGCCGCGACCATCCTGGTGAGCGTCGTCGCGACGGGCTCGGGCAAGGCCAGGTTGCGTGCAAGGTAACTGTCCTGGAGCAGCGTCAGAAGCTGGATCGAATCGAGCAGCATCGCCGGGCTGCGCGAGACCGAACCGCCATCGTCGAACAACCCGGTGCCGAGCGCGCGCAGCAGCCCGGCCTCACCGAACGCGCGGCGCGGGTCACCGCCCGGGATCAGCAGCCCGGCGGCGACGACGCCGCACCATGCCGCGATCCGCGGTGCGCCTGCGGGCACCTTGTCCGCGCTTCGATCGAGGTGCAGCGCGCCCCGCGCGAGCGCGTTCAGCACCTTCGAGCGGTAGACTAGGTCAGCCGACGACAGGATCAGCGGCGCATGCGCGGTCCAGAACAGGATCCGCCTGCCCCAGAGGTCCGGCCGCCACGCGATCCCGCCCGGCGTGTCGGCATAGGCGGTCAGCCACAGCCCCATCAGATATTCGGCGATCGGTGCCCCGCGTGCGCGGGTTGCGACGGTCGACAGGTCGCGCAGCCAGGCAAAGCTGTGGAAATAGTCGGCAAAGGGACCGGGCAACGGCTTTGCCAGATCGAGCGTCTCGATATCGCGCGCCTCGCCGCGGAACGACAGCATGCCCTCGAGCAGCATCGTGCCCCGCGGGATGTCACCGAGCACCGGATCCTCGGGGACGGCGATCAGCTTGAGCGGATAGCGCCCCTTGAGCCGCAAGGCATGGAGCGGCGTACGCCAGGTCAGGCGGTGAAAGCGCTCCGCCAGCCGGTCAGCGAGCGACAGCCCGTTGTCGCCGCCGAGCCGGATCAGGCGACGTCCTTCGTCGATACCGTCGAGCATTGGATCGGTCACGGGATCGGGCTGGTCGGTCAATCGCCCCTCAATGCCGCGATGTTGGCGGCATATTGTGCCGGCCCCCCGCGAAACACCGACGTCCCCGCGACCAGCGCGTCCGCACCCGCATCGATGCAGCGCTTCGCCCATTCGGCGTCGACACCGCCATCGACCTCGAGATCGATCATGCGACCGCTCTTCTCGATCATCGTCCGGATCGCGGTGATCTTCTTGAGCTGGCTGGGGATGAAGCTCTGCCCGCCAAACCCGGGATTGACGCTCATCACGAGCACGAGGTCGACCATGTCGAGCAGGTAATCGAGCATCTTCGCCGGCGTGCCGGGACAGATCACAACGCCCGCGCGCTTGCCGAGCGACTTGATGTGCTGGAGCGAGCGGTGGATGTGCGGGCTGGCCTCGTAATGCACGGTGATGCAGTCCGCGCCGGCCTCCGCGAACGCATCGAGATACGCATCGACGGGGGCGATCATCAGATGGACGTCGAACGGCTTGGCGGTGACGCCGCGCACCGACTTCATGACCGCGGGGCCGAACGAGATGTTGGGCACGAAATGCCCGTCCATGACGTCGATATGGATCCAGTCGGCGCCGGCCGCATCGATGGCGCGGACCTCCTCACCCAGTTTGGCGAAGTCGGCGGACAGGATCGAGGGGGCGATGCGGACGGGTTGCATGAATTTGTCCTAGCGGGGGATTCACGTGGCGCGAAGGCCTTCAATCCTCCCCCAAAGCGGGGGAGGAATGATCAGGCGCGCTTCAGACGGGTGATGAAGAAGCCGTCGCAACCGCCTTGTTCGGCGAGCATGCCCGGCAGCGTGCGGACGGTACCGGTGTCGGTCGGCGTGATTCCGGCGGGGAGCTCGGCCTGGTCGACCGGCACGATCGAATAGTCGCTGCGCGCGGCGAGGAACGCGTCGAGCTGCGCCTCGCCCTCCGACGGTTCGAGCGAGCAGGTCGCGTAGACGAGCGTACCGCCGGGCTTCACCCAGTCGGCCGCGCGCGCGAAGATCCGCGCCTGCAACGCCGCGGTCTCGGCGATGATCGAGGGGCGGACGCGGTGGAGCACGTCGGGGTGGCGACGGAAGATGCCGGTCGCGCTGCACGGCGCGTCGATCAGGATCGCGTCGGCGGGCTCGGCGGGCGCCCATTCGAGAAGGTCGGCGTTCACCACCTCGGCCTTCAGATGCGTGCGATAGAGATTCTCGCGCAGACGTTTGATCCGGCTCTGCGAATTGTCGACCGAGGTGACGGTCCAGCCCGCGGACGCGAGCTGCAGCGTCTTGCCGCCGGGCGCCGCGCACAGATCGAGGACATGGCCCTGCCCCTTGCCCAGCAAGCGCGCGGGAAGCGAGGCGGCGATGTCCTGCACCCACCAGGCGCCGTCGCCAAAGCCCTCCATGTCGGGGACCGAGGCGTGATCGCCGAGCCGCAGATGCCCGGGCATGAAGCTCTCGCCGCCAAGCTTTTCGCGCCAGCCTTCGGTTTCGGCGGGGTCTGCGATCGTCAGGTCGAGCGGCGGCGGCGCCGCGATCGCACGGCCGGCATCGTCGACCATCTCCTCGCCCCATGCGGCTTCCCAGCGCAGCTCGACCGGAGCGGGCAGCGTGGGCACCTCGGGTAGCAGCATGTTGGCGCGGAACAGCGTCCCGAACACGCCGTGGACGAGCTTGCGCGGACCGCCATCGACCAGCGGCAGCACGGTCGAGATCGCGGCGTGCGACGGCGTGCCCAGGATCAGCACCTGGACGAGTGCGATCCGCAGCGCCATCCGCGCCTTCGCATCGTCGGGCAGATTGGTCTTCGTGACCGAATCGATCATCGCGTCGAGATCGGGGAGCCGGCGCAGCGTCTCGGCGGCGATCGCATGCGCAAGCCCGCGATCGGGTCCGTGGATCGCGCGGGTCGCGGCGGGCAGCGCGGATTCGAGCGACTCGCCGCGGCGGAGAACCGCATCGAGCAGGCGCAGCGCGGCGCGGCGGGTGGGGACGCCAAGCGGCTCGGGGGCGTGGGTGTAGTCGGGCATAAGAAGGTCCTTCGCGTTCAGGTGCCGCGCGCTGCATTGGCAAGTCGCACGGCGCGCCCCATGTGGCGGTTACGACGCCAACACGCAATCCGGAGAGCCATGATGGGCCAGCGCCCCGACCATGTGAAGCCACCCGCCTATCTGTCGAAGGATACACCGGTGCCACAGCCCGAGCCGATCGTGCCCGACAAGGACCCCGAACCGCGCGACCCGACGCGCTATGGCGACTGGGAACTGAAGGGCATGGCGATCGACTTCTGACAAGTGGCCCGCTTACCCCCCGGCGGAGGCCGGGGCCCAGTAGGAGAGGTGGGCGTAACGTAGCGCCGCCGTTCGTTAGCGACGTTTCCCAACTGGGCCCCGGCCTTCGCCGGGGTGGTGTGTCGATCGAAACGACGGGTAAATCTGCGGCAGCGGTCCTGACGCAGGCGGAACGTATTTCACGGCGGCGCGTCGCGGTAGGATGAGGGGATTCTTCGCAAAACGCTGGGTGAAAATCACCGGCATCGTCGTCGCTGGCGTGCTGGTGCTGGGGTTGATCGTGCTCGCTGCCTTCCCTTGGGGGTCTCTTAAGGGGGTGATCCAGCGGCAGCTCACCGCGCGGTTCGGCCGGCCGGTGACGATCGGCGGGATCGAGCGCGTCGACACGTTCGGGTTCAACCCGACAATCCGGATCACCGACGTCCGTATTCCGCAGGCGGAATGGGCCGGAGCGGGCGATTTCGTTCAGCTGCGCGACGCCGAAGCCACCTTTTCCGGGCTCGCGTTGCTGAAAGGTGCGTTCGGGCCGCGCGACGTGAAGGCGCGCGGACTGCGGCTCGTGCTGGTCCGCGACAGGAACGGCCGCACCAATTGGGAACGCCCGGGCAAGCCGAAGGGCGGCGGGAGCTCCACCGACCTCGACGGACTGACGATCAGCGACAGCGTGATCGCCTATCACGACGACAAGCAGGACCGGTTCGTCACCGCACGCTTCGCCTCCGATCCGGTGCACGGCATCCGCGCGGCCGGCAACGGCACGATCCGCGGTGCGGCGGTGCGGATCGCCGTGGCGGGGCCTTCGGTCGAGCGGTTCCAGGGCAAGCCCTGGCCGTTCACCGCGTCGATCGACGGCGACGCGCTCTCGATCACAGCGAAGGGCCGGATGGACCACCCGCTCGACACCGACGCGATGGAGCTCGACGTGACCGCACGCGCGACCGACCTCAAGCTGATCGACGCGGTGATCGAGGCGGGGCTGTTCCGCACGCAGCCGGTGTCGTTCTCCGCGCATGTCCGCCACGACCAGCCGAAATGGACCGTCACGCAGCTGAAGGGCGTCGTCGGGCGGTCCGATTTCACCGGGCATGTCAGCGTCGACAAACAGGATGGCCGGAGCAAGGTCGACGGCGCGATCGTGTCGCGACAGTTTGATTTTGGCGATCTGGCGTCGGACGAGGGGAAGGCGAAGGGGGCCGCGCTCGAACGCGCAATCGGCCCGCGGCTCGTGCCCAATACGCGGATCGATATCGGCAAGATCGACACGACCGACGCGCGGATGGCGTTCCGGATCAAGCGGATCGTGAGCGCCAAGGGCGCGTCGCCGATTCTGTCCGCCAGGGGCGTGCTGGCGATCGACCACCAGTTGCTGACGCTCAGCGACCTCGACGCGCGATTGCCGCATGGCCGGGTCGAGGGGAAGCTGACGGTCGACCAGCGCGGCGACCGCAAGGTGCCGATGGTCGATATCAACCTGCGGCTGCGCGGCAGCAGCGTGCAGGATCTCGCGGGCGGCGGCGGCGATTTCAGCGGCAATGTCAGCGCGCGCGCACGACTGAGGGGGCCGGGCACGACGATCCGCGCGGCGGTCGGCAATGCGAACGGCACGATCGGTTTCGTCGCACGTGACGGGCAATTGCCGCAGGGGATCGCGGCGGCTTTGGGATTCGATGCCGCGCGCGCGCTGCTGGCGAAGGATGGCGAGCGCGCGGGGCTGCGCTGCGTCGTGCTGAAACTCGACGTGACGCGCGGCCATGGTCGGATCGATCCGATGATCGTCGACACGACCGCCAGCCTGATGCGCGGTCAGGGGAGCGTGGTGTTTCCCGGCGAGACGCTGAACATCCGGCTGACGGGCACGCCGAAACAGCATGCGCTGCTGCGCGTGCCGGGCTCGGCCTATATGACCGGCACGATCGAGCGGCCGGCGGTAACGATCCCGCCCGAGGTGAAGTCGGTCGGCAACATCTTCAAGGCGATCGGCCGCGCGATCACGGGAAAACAGGGCCCGACTGCGCGCGATGCGGATTGCTCGGGGCTCGCGGCGCGCGTGCTGCGCTAAACCGATCCTCCCCCGCCAGGGGGAAAATGAAGCAATCGCCTCCTAATCAGCCCGCCTCGTCCTTGAGCGGTCGCGCGAGCAGGTCGCCGATCACGTCGCGGACCGGGGCGCCTTCGAGCAGGCGGCAGACGGCCTCGGTGATCGGCATGTCGACGCCCGCGTCACGCGCGGCCTCGCGCAGCACGGGGGCGGTGAATGCGCCTTCCGCGACCGTACGGCGATCAGCCAGCAACGCGGCGGCGGCCTTGCCGCGCCCCAGCCCGACGCCAAGCGAGAAATTGCGCGAACTCGTCGAGGAACAGGTGAGCACCAGGTCGCCGAGCCCCGACAGCCCGGCCAGTGTCTCCGCACGGGCGCCGCGCGCGAGCCCGAACCGCGTCATTTCGGCAAAGCCGCGCGCGATCAGCGCGGCACGCGCATTCTGGCCGAGCCCGGCCCCCTCGACCACACCGCAGCCGATCGCAAGCACGTTCTTCACCGCCCCGCCAATTTCCGCCCCCGCGACGTCGGTCGACGCATAGGTCCGGAAATGCCGCGCGGCGAGCCGGGTCGCGAGCGCTTCGCCAAGCGCCTCGTCCTCGCAGGCGAGCGTCACCGCGGTCGGCAGCCCCGCCGCCACCTCATGCGCGAAGGTCGGCCCCGACAGCACCGCGATCGGCGCGTCGGGATGCACCGCACGGGCGACCTCGCCGACCAGCCGCTTGCTCCCCGCCTCGATCCCCTTGGCGCACAGCACCAGCGGGATGCCGCTGATCGGCGCGGCGGCGAGCACGCTGCCGACATGCTGCGCCGGCGCGACGACAAGGATCGCGTCCATGTCCGCCAGCGCGCCGAGATCGCCGGTGGCGCGGATCGTCGGCGACAGCGCGACGCCGGCGAGGAACAGCGCGTTCGCATGGGTCGCGTTGATCGAGTCGACGACGGCCGGCTCGCGCGCCCACAGGATGACGTCGCGGCCTTCATGCGCGGCGACCTGTGCCAGCGCGGTGCCCCAGGCGCCGCCACCAATGACGCCGATCCTCATGCCTTCACCCCTGCGCCGCGCACCGCCTCGGCATCCGGATCAAGCGGCCAGCGCGGGCGGGCCGCGGTGTCGAGCGGGTCGGTCAGTCCGGCGGCGAACCGCTCCGCCCCGGCCCAGGCGATCATCGCCGCATTGTCCGTGCACAGCCAGAGCGGCGGCGCGACGAACCGCAGGCCGCGGGTCGCGGCAAGCGTCTGCAGCGCGCCGCGGACCGCGCCGTTCGCGGCGACCCCACCCGCGACGACCAGCGCGGTGGGCGTGACCGTCAGCCCGTTCAGCGCCCTGGTCGTGCGGTCGATCAGGCAATCGACCACCGCGGCCTGGAACGACGCGGCGATATCCTCCGGCGGATAGTCCCCGACGACCCGCGCGACCGCACTTTTGAGACCGGCAAAGGAGAAATGCGGTTCGGCCGAACCCTTGAGCGGGCGCGGCAGCGGCACGGCCTTTGGATTACCCAGCGCGGCGGCGCGCTCGACCGCGGGACCACCAGGAAAGCCGAGGCCGAGAATCTTGGCGGTCTTGTCGAACGCCTCACCGGCCGCATCGTCGATCGTCGTCGCGAGTCGGCGATACGCGCCGACCCCTTCGACCAGCAGCAACTGGCAATGCCCGCCCGACACCAGCAGCAGGAGATAGGGGAAGGCGAGATCGGGATCGGACAGCCGCGGCGACAGCGCATGGCCTTCCAGATGGTTGACTGCGATCAACGGCTTGCCCGCGGCATGCGCGAGCGCCTTGCCGGTGACGAGCCCGACCATGACCCCGCCGATCAGCCCCGGCCCGGCCGTCGCAGCGATCGCATCGACATCGGCCAGCTTGAGCCCCGCATCGGCCAGGGCCGCGACGATCAGCGGCTCGAGCGCCTCGACATGCGCGCGTGCCGCGATCTCCGGCACGACCCCGCCGAACGGCGCATGTGCCGCCTCCTGCCCGAGCAACCGGTGCGCCAGCACCTGTCGATCGGCGGTGACGAGCGCGGCGGCGGTTTCGTCGCAGGAGGATTCGATACCCAGAATGATCATCCCATATCCCTATCGCGCCGGACAAGGCTTGTCCTCACGCTTGTCGAACGCGCCGCGTTTCTGCATGCAGGCGTCATGACTAGTTTTCGGCTCGGCACACGCGGCTCGCCCCTCGCCCTCGCGCAGGCAGGCATGGTGCGCGACGCCTTGTGCGCCGCGCATGGCTGGTCCCCGGATCGGATCGAGACGGTCGTGATCCGTACCACGGGCGACCGTGTGCAGGATCGCGCGCTCGCCGAGATCGGCGGCAAGGCGCTGTGGACGAAAGAACTCGATCGTGCGCTGCACGACGGCGAGATCGATTGCGCCGTGCATTCGATGAAGGATGTCGAGACGATCCGCCCGCAGACCCTGCAGATCGCCGCGATGCTGCCGCGCGCGGACGTGCGCGACCGGCTGATCGGCGCGGAAACGCTTGCCGATTTGCGCCAGGGCGCGGTCGTCGGCACCAGCTCGCCGCGGCGACGCGCGCAGATGCTGCGATCGCGCCCCGATCTCGACATCGTCCTGATCCGCGGCAACGTCGATACGCGACTCGCGCGGGTCGCGGCCGGCGACATGGACGCGACGCTGCTTGCCGCCGCCGGGCTCGATCGTCTCGGGCGGACGGCGATCGGTCATGCCATCCCGACCGACATCATGCTGCCCGCACCCGCCCAGGGTGCGGTCGGGATCGAGACGCTGGTCGGCAAGCCGGCACAGGCGATCGTCGCGGCGATCGATCACGCCGATACCAGCCTGTGCGTCCGGACCGAACGCGCGTTGCTCGCGCGGTTGGGGGCGGATTGCCATTCGCCGGTGGCAGCCCTTGCCTCGCTGGCCGGCGAGACGCTGACGCTGCGCGGCGAACTGATCGCCGAGGACGGGTCGTGCGACGTCGCCGGCGCGATCGAAGGCGGGATCGACGAAGATCTTGGTACCGCACTTGCGCTCGACCTGCTGACCCGCGCCCCCGCCAGCGTCCGGCGCCTGTTCGCCGCATGACCCGCGTCGTCGTGCTGCGCCCGGAGCCGGGCAACGCCGACACATGCGCCAAGCTTCGCGGACTGGGGCTCGAGCCCCTGGCGATGCCGGTGTTCACGGTCGTGCCCGTCGCCTGGACGCCGCCCGACCTCGGCGGGTTCGATGCCGTTCTGCTGACCAGCGCGAACGCGATTCGCCATGGCGCCCTGCCCGACACACTCAAGGCGCTGCCTGTGATTGCGGTCGGCGACGCCACGGCCGCCGCCGCCCGACGCGCCGGCTTCAGTGTCGCGGTGACCGGCACCAGCAACGTCGATGCCGCGATCGACACAGCGCGGGCGTCCGGGTTCGACCGCCTGTTCCACCCGGCGGGCCGCGATCGCAGACCGACCGGCCCGGGCGTCGTCGCGTGCACCGTCTATGCGAGTGACGCGCTGCGGATCGGCGATAGCGTGTTGCCTCGGCACGAAGACCTGCTCGTGCTGATCCATTCGCCCCGCGCCGCGCATGCGTTCGCTGAGCATGTCGCACAGGCCGGCGTCGACCGGTCGCGCATCACGATCGCGGTGATCAGCCAAGCCGCGGCAGACGCGGCGGGCAGCGGCTGGGCCGCGCTGGTCGTGGCGGAGACTCCCACCGACGATGCGCTTGTCACGATCGCCGCAAAGCGCGCGATTGACCCTGACGCGCGTCGCGGGGATAAGCGCGTCATGAGCGACCACGTGCCGATCGAGCGTCCCCGGGCACGCGGCCCCCGCCTGGGTGTTATCATCATAGTGATCGGACTGGCTTTTATCGCCGGATCGGTGGCGATGGGCTATGCGCTGAAAACGATGCCATGGTTTGGTCAGCGCACCGGTCTGACGGCCGCTGGATCGACCACGGCCGCTGCGGCATCGGGCAACCCCGATTTCACCCCCGCGCAACCGCTCAACGCCAATGGCGAACAGCCGCGGGTCGACACCGCAATGCTGGCAACGCGCGAGGCGACGCTGGCGGGCCAGCTCACCGCGCTCGAGGCCCGGACCGCAGCCGTGTCGAGCGACGCGATGGCAGCCGGTGGTCAGGCGACCCGCGCGGAAGGCCTTATGGTCGCGTTCGCCGCGCGTCGGGCGATCGAGCGCGGTGTCGGGCTGGGCTATATCGAGGAGCAGCTGCGGCTGCGCTTCGGGCGCGCCCAGCCGCGCGCCACGGCCGCGGTGATCCAGGCCGCGCACCAGCCGGTCACGATCGAGGATCTGCGCCAGGGGCTCGATACGATCGCGCCGCAGATCACGAGCACCAACGGGACGACCAATGACAGCTGGCTGCAGACCGTGCGGCGCGAATTCAGCAACCTGATCGTGCTGCGCGAAGAGAGCATGGCCTCGCCCATGCCCGCCGACCGTCTTGCACGGGCGCGTCGACTGCTCGAGGCCGGCCAGGTCGAGGCGGCCCGCGCCGAGGTCGAGCGCCTGCCCGGCGCGACGCAGGCGAGCAACTGGATGGACGCTGCCCGCCGCTACATCGTCGCGCGCAAGGCGCTGGATATCCTCGAGAACACCGCGCTGATGGGCCAGGCGGGCCAGCCCCAGCCCACCCCGATCGTGGTCACCACCCCGGTGCTGCCACCGGTCGCGACATCGACGCAGAGCGAGGCGCCGGTCGCCGTACCCGCCCCCTGACGCCCCGCCCGGGCGACCGGCCGAGGCCTGTCGCCTAGGACTTGTCAGGGCGTCAGAAGGAGTTCCAGTCGTCCTCGTGGCGAACCATCGCCGGGATTGCGGCTGGCGGCAGCGGCTTGACCGGCGACGTATAGCTTTCGGGCTGGCCATAATCCTGTTTCGCAGGTGCGACCGGCGGTCTGCCAGCGCGGGAGTCGCCGGTGCGGAACCGTCGGGCCTGGTCGGCCAGCGTGCCCACCTCGGCGGCTAGGTTGCGCGCTGCCGCCGACGTTTCCTCCACCATCGCGGCATTTTGCTGCGTCGTCTGGTCCATCGTCCCGATCGTCGCGGAAATCTCGGTGATCGCGACCGACTGGGCCTGATTGTCCCGCGCCATGGTGGCGAGCAGGGCGTGAACCTGTGCCACGTCGTCCGATATCGCCGCGAGCGCACCATCGACCTTCGTCACCGCATCGACCGCGGTGACGATGTCGGTCTGCGTCACCGTCAGCTGGTCGCGCGCGCGCTTGGCCTCTTCCTCCGCACGCATCGCGAGCGCGGATACCAGATCGGCCACGACCGCGAATCCGCGACCCGCGTCGCCGGCCCTTCCCGCCTCGACCGCGGCGTTCATCGCCAGGACGCGTGTTTGGAAGGCGATCTTGTCCAGCCCCTCGATCACGCTGTCGATGCCCTTGGCGCTGTCCGATACGCGGCCCATCGCCTGTACCGCCAGATCCGCCACCGTGCGACCGCCCCCGACCGTCGCGATCGCCTGATCGGCGCGTTCGACCGTCTGGCCGGCCGCGGTCACGGAGGCGCGAAGCCGGCCATCCATCTGGGTCACGGACGCGGCAGTCTCCTCAAGCGACGCGGCATTGCTCTCGGTCCGGCGGGCAAGATCCTCCGATGCCTGCGCGATCTCATTGGATCCGGTGCGGATCGCGGTGGCGCTTTCGGACACCGCGCCGATCAGCGTGCGCAACTGGTTGAGCGCGTCGTTATAGCTGTCCTCGAGCGGCGCGAAGCTGGCCGGGAGCCCCGTCAGCGTCGTCGACAGATCCCCGGCGGCAAGCGCGTTCAGCGCCTTGCCCATGGTCGTGATCGCAGCGTTGCGTTCGACCTGGGCTTCCTCGAACTACATCGACAGCGACAATTCCATGTCAAGCAGCGCCGCCTTGACGATCGCGATGCCGGCATCGGTCGCGCTCGGCGTGCGGAGCCCCTTCACCAGCCGCCGCCAAGGGCTGTAGTGGCGGCCGATCCCCGCAAGCAGATTTTCGAGAACGAGCGCATAGGCGCCGACATACCATCGCGGCTCGAGCCCGATCCGCGCGTGAACGGTCCCGATCCGCCGTACGCTGTCATAGAAGCTCGCGTCGAACTGGCCTCGTGCGATGTTCATCCAGTGCTTGGCCTGAGCCGACTTGGCCGAAGTCATGTGGCCGGCATCGCGAAAGAAGGGCGAGGTTTCGGGCTGATTGCGGACCCGGTCGTAGAATTTGTCGAGCGCGCCGCCGATCAGGGATTCGATCAAGGGCCGGACGGCGGCGACGGTCGCCTGCTGATCGGCTCCCATTTCCATGAATGCGAGACGCGACGAAACTTGGTCAACGGACACGGACGGCTCCGAATATAGCGGTAGATGACCAATTTATAGCAACGCGGCGCCGCTATCGGTCAGGTCCGCCTCAACAAATCGTCATCGTCGAGCATACATAGATCAAGCATGCCGTACGTATGGCGTGATGCCATCTGGGAGTTTACCGTGGAGGTTTGGAATCACCCGATCGGCGAAAGCCGCTGCCGTTCAAGGCAGCGACTGGAGCGGGCGAAGGGATTCGAACCCTCGACCCCAACCTTGGCAAGGTTGTGCTCTACCCCTGAGCTACGCCCGCTCTGGCGCCTGTGCCGCCGGTCTGTAACGACACGGTGGCGGGGTGAGGCGCGCTATTAGCCCGGGGTTTCGGATCCGGCAAGCGCCTTCTTTGCAAAATTTGCAGCGACCATCGCGAAGAATGTCCTTGGCGACTCCCCCAATAGAACATTACAAGAACAATTGTGAACGACTCGACCGCCCTGATCGCCCGCCTCAAGCGGATCGCGACGACCGGCCTGCCATCGCAGCGCGATGGCCGGGCGGTCGAGGCCTGGATGACCGAGGGCATGGCCAAGGCGCAGCTGCACGAGATCTTCGCGTCAGTCGACGATTCGGCAAGCGCCGCGGGTTTCGCGGTCGCGACAACTCTGGCCGCGCGAGCGGTGCCGTTATTGTGGCTGCGCACCGAGGCGAGCGAACGCCAGGGCGGGCGACTCCACGCAAACGGTCTGGTGGAAATGGGTCTCGACGTCTCGTCGCTGGTCCTCGCGCTGGTCGATGACGAGGCCAGCCTGTTGCGCACCGCCGCGGATGCCGCACGATGCCAGGGGCTGGGAACGCTGGTCATCGAATCCTGGGGTCGGGCGGCGAGCATCGATCTGACGGCGACGCGTCGGCTGATGCTGGCCGCCGAAACCTCGGGCGTGACCATACTCAGCCTCAGGATCGATGCGGCCCCCGTGCCCAGCGCCGCTGCGACGCGCTGGCAGGTGACATCGTGCCGGTCGCAACCGCTGGACGCGGACGCCCCGGGCAAGCCGGCCTTCGATATCGAATTGCTGCGTCGACGCGGAGGCCAGGCCGGCCTGCGCTGGCGCGTGGAGTGGAATCGTGACGCGTATGACTTCGAACAAGCCCTCCCCCAACCCGACATTGAAACCAGCATCGATACCGCGCCGCTATCTGGCGCTGGTATTCCCATGGTTGCCGATCGAGCGGCTGCGGACGATGCGCCCCCATCTGTTCGTCGGACGGGCTGAGGCACCGATCGCGTTCGTCGAGTCGGTTGCGGGCGGGGTACGGCTCAAGTCGCTCGACCGCGAAGCGCTTCGCGCCGGGCTCGAACCCGGGCTGACGCTTGCCGATGCGCGGGCACGCGTACCCGGACTCGAAACCTATCAGCATGATCCGCATGCCGATCACGAATGGCTCGAGCGGCTGGCGGACGGATGTCAGCGCTATACCCCGTCGGTCGCGCTCGATGCCCCGGACGGGTTGATCCTCGACATCGCCGGCTGCGTCCATGAATTCGAGGGTGAGCGCCGGCTTGCCGCCGATCTTGAGGAACGGCTGGCCCGCCGCGGCCTGCTGGTGCGACATGCCTTTGGCGACACGCCGGATACCGCGCGGGCGCTCGCGCGGTTCGCAGGGGCGCCTGCCCCCGACGAACGCCGCGCGGTGAAGCGCCTGCCGGTCGCAGCACTCGGCCTCGACGACGATGCGACGACCGCCTTGTCGCGCGCCGGGTTGAAGACGGTGGGCGACGTGATGGCACGCCCGCTCAGCGTGATCGCGGCGCGATTCGGCGAAGACGCCGCGATGATGATCCGCAGGCTCGACGGAACAGTGAAAGGCCCGATCGTGCCGCGGCAGACGATCGCACGGATCGGCGTCGAACGCCGCTTTGCCGAGCCGATCGCGCGGACCGACTATGCGCTCGAGATCCTGTCTGAGCTTGCGACCGAGGCCGGGATCCAGCTCGCCGAACGCCATGAGGGTGGCAGGCGCTGGGAGGCGAGGCTGTTTCGCGCCGACGGGCTTGTCCAGCGGTTGCGGATCGAGACGGGCCAGCCGACGCGCGACGTCGCCGTGCTGATGCGGCTGTTCCGCGAACGGATCGACAGTCTCGCCGACCCGCTCGACCCCGGCTTCGGCTATGACCTGATCCGCCTCGACATCGCGCTCGCCGAACGACTGGATGCGACTCAGCTGAAACTGGAGGGAGGGCAGAAGGGAGACGGCCAGGACCGGGATGGCCAGAACCGGAACGTGGCGCAGCTCGTCGACCAGCTCGGCACGCGGCTCGGTCGGGCACGGGTAAGGCGGTTCGCGGCGCGTGACAGCCATATTCCCGAACAGGCCGAACTGATGCTGCCGGCGGCGGACGCCGCCGCGGTCAGTGCACGCCCGGCGCCGTGGGCCGCCCCTGAATCGGGCGAACCGCCGCTGCGCCCGATCTATATGTTCGATCCCCCGCACCCGATCGAATCGATGATGGCCGAGGTCCCGGACGGTCCGCCGCACCGGTTCCGCTGGCGCCGCACCGTCCACGACGTCGCGCACAGCGAAGGCCCCGAACGCATCGCAGGCGAATGGTGGCGGCGTCAGGACATTCCGACGCGCGATTACTACCGGGTCGAGGATCGCCGCGGCCGCCGCTTCTGGATCTTCCGTCACGGCCTGTATTCCGAGGTCGAGACCCCGCGCTGGTATCTCCACGGCGTCTTCGCATGACCGCGCCGTGACCGCCTTTGCCGATTCCGCCTTTGCCGAACTCGTCGCGGCGACCAATTTCTCGTTCCTCGACGGCGCGAGCGATGCCGGAACCATGGTCGGTCGCGCGGTCGAGCTGGGCCTTGGTGGCATCGGCATCGCCGACCGCAACACCGTCGCCGGCGTGGTCCGCGCCCACCAGGCGCTGAAGAAGGCCAAAGACGGACTGCTGGGGATGATGCTGCCGCCGATCGACTTCCGGCTGATCGTCGGGGCGCGGCTGGTGTTCGAGGACGGGACCCCCGACATCGTCGCCTATCCTTCGACCCGGCGTGGCTGGGGGCGCCTGACCCGCTTGCTGACGGTCGGCAACCGTCGCGCCGAGAAAGGCGGCTGCATCCTCGGGCTCGGCGACCTGATCGCGCATCATGCCGACATGATGCTGGTGGTGATGCCCGAGAGCAGCGCACGCGGCGCAACGGCCGTATCGCCGCTGCCCGACGGTGACATGCTGCCCGAACGCCGCGACCGCGACCTGTCGAGCGTCCTCCACGCGGTGAAGCGGCTGGGGGCGGACTGTGTCTGGCTCGGCGTGACGATGCCGCGCGGCGGACGCGATCGGCGGCGGCTGGCACGGCTGGCGGGGCTCGCCGACGCGGCGAGCATACCCGTGCTCGCGACCACCGACGCGCTCTATGCCTATCCCGACGACCGCGACCTGCACGACATCGTCACCTGCATCCGCGAAGGCACCAGCATCCACAAGGCCGGTCGCCTGCTCGCCGCCAATGGCGAACGCCATCTGAAGGACACGGACGAGATGGCGCGGCTGTTCCGCGATCGTCCCGATGCGGTGGGACAAAGCGCCCGCCTGATGGCGCGGATCGCGTTCTCGCTCGACGACCTGCGCTACGAATATCCGCATGAGCCTGTCCCGCCGGGATGGGAGGCGCAGGACTGGCTGGAGCATCTCGTCTGGCAGACCGCGCTCGAACGCTATGACGACCGCGTACCCGACAGGATGCTGGCGCTGCTCCATGAGGAGTTCACGCTGATCCGCGAGAAGAACTATGCCTATTACTTCCTGACCGTCTCCGACATCGTCCGGTTTGCGCGCAGCTGCGACCCGCCGATCCTGTGTCAGGGCCGCGGTTCGGCCGCCAATTCAGTGGTCTGCTATCTGCTCGGCGTCACCTCGGTCGATCCGATGAAATACGACCTGCTCTTCTCGCGCTTCGTCTCCAGCGAACGCGACGAGCCCCCCGATATCGACGTCGATTTCGAGCATGAGCGGCGCGAGGAGGTGATGCAGTATATTTATCGCCGCTATGGCCGCGACCGCGCGGCGATCGCCGCGACGGTGATCCATTATCGCCCCAAGAGCACGGTGCGCGAGGTCGGCAAGGCGCTGGGCCTGACCGAAGACGTGACGCAGAAATTGACGAGCACCGTCTGGGGCAGTTTTTCGAGCCGGTTCGACGAACGCCGCTTCACCGAAACCGGGTTCGATCCCGACAATCCCGAGATCGCGCGGCTTCGCGAGATGGTCGACCGGCTGCTCGAATTTCCGCGGCATCTGTCACAGCATGTCGGCGGGTTCGTGCTGACGCAGGGACGGCTCGACGAAATGGTGCCGATCCACAACGGCGCGATGGCGGACCGCACCTTCATCGAATGGGACAAGGACGATATCGACGCGCTGGGGCTGATGAAGGTCGATATCCTCGCGCTCGGCATGCTGACCTGCATCCGCAAGAGCTTCGACCTGATGCGCGAGCATGGCCACGGCGATCACCTGCTCGACACGATCGCCGTCGCCGAGGACGACCGTGTCTATGACATGCTGTGCAGGGGCGACAGCATCGGCGTGTTCCAGGTCGAAAGCCGCGCGCAGATCAACATGCTGCCGCGGCTGCGTCCGCGCAAACTCTATGATCTGGTGGTGCAGGTCGCGATCGTCCGCCCCGGACCGATCGAGGGCGACATGGTCCATCCCTATCTCCGCCGTCGCAGCGGCAAGGAGAAGGTCGACTTCCCCTCGCCCCACCCGCGTTTCGGCCCGCCCGACGAACTTCAGCAACTGCTGCGCTTCACCTATGGCGTGCCGCTGTTCCAGGAACAGGCGATGAAGCTGGCGATCGTCGCGGCCGGGTTCACGCCGGGCGAAGCGAACCAGTTGCGCAAGTCGATGGCGACGTTCCGCAAGGTCGGCGGCATGGATAACTTCCAGGCCAAGCTGATCGGTGGCATGGTTCGCCGTGGCTATGAGGCGGAGTTCGCCGAACGCTGTTTCAAACAGATCGAGGGGTTCGGATCCTACGGCTTTCCCGAAAGCCATGCGCTGTCGTTCGCGCGGCTGGTCTATGTCTCGTCGTGGATCAAATGCTTTCACCCCGCGGTGTTCACCTGCGCGCTGCTCAATTCGCAGCCCATGGGGTTCTACGCCCCGGCACAGCTGGTGCGCGACGCGGTCGAACACGGGGTGACCGTGCTGCCCGTCGACGTGAATGCGAGCCTGTGGGACAATGGCCTCGAAGCCGGCACCACGGTCGGACAGGAATCGTTGCGCCTCGGCTTTCGGCAGGTCGACGGGTTCCGTGCGGAATGGGCGCACAATCTCGTCGCGGCGCGCACGCTCGCGCGCTTCACCGGGATCGAGGACCTTGCCCGCCGCGCCGACCTGCCGCAGCGCGCGATGAACCTGCTCGCCGACGCGGATGCGTTCCGCTCGCTCGCCAAGGATCGCCGCGAGGCGCTGTGGGACGTCCGCCGTACCCCGCCCAGGCAGCTCGCGCTGTTCGCCGCCGCCGATGTGCCCGAGCTGGGCGTCGAACCCGATGCACAGCTTCCCGCGATGCCCCTGTCCGAACAGGTCGCTGCGGATTACCAGACGACCGGCCTGTCGCTGAAGGCGCATCCGATGGCGTTCCTGCGCGATCGCTTCGCCGCCGAGGGAATCCTGTCGAGCGCGCAGGCCTGTGCCACCAGGGACGGCCGGCGCGCCAGGGTCGCGGGCATCGTCCTCGTCCGCCAGCGCCCGGGGAAGGGCAATGCGATCTTCGTGACGATCGAGGACGAGACCGGCGTCACCAACGGACTGATCTGGGCGCGCGATTTCGAGGCGAACCGCCGCGCGGTGATGGCCTCGCGGCTGATGGTTCTCGAAGGGGTGATCCAGCGCAGCGAGGAGGGCGTCACGCATCTGATCGCATCGCGCGTCCAGGATCGCAGCGCGATGCTCCGGTTCCTGTCCGAGGACCATGCACTCGATGCGCCATTGTGCCGCGCGGACGAAGTGGTCCGTTCCGTTCCGACGCGCAGTCCGGATTCACGGACGTCGCTGTCGCAACCCTCGCGCGCGCAGCATCCCCGCGACGTGCGTGTCCTGCCCAAGTCGCGCGACTTCCATTGAGAGTGTCGGTAAGATGGTGGCAATCACCGCGCCGCCGCCCCAGATAGCGCAAAGTTCAATACGGGAGTGTATGTTGGCCACGCTTGGAATGTCGCCTGCCGAGAAGGACGCCGTCGAGGCGTTCCGTCGCGATGTCGTCGAACCGTCGATGACGAAACTCGTGATCATCGACTTCTGGGCGGAATGGTGCGGGCCGTGCAAGGCGCTCGGGCCGACGCTCGAAAAGGTCGCCGCCGATTATGCGGACAAGGGCGTCGTGCTGGCGAAGGTCGATACCGACAAGAACCAGTTCATTGCCGCGCAATTCCAGATCAAGTCGATCCCGACCGTCTATGCGATGTACCAGGGACAGCTGGTTGCCGACATGACCAGCGCACGCACCGACTCACAACTGCGTGTGATCCTCGATCAGTTGCTCAAGCAGCTGCCGATAGAAGCGGAGGCCAATACCGACGCCCCCGACATCGAACCGCTGATCGCGATGGGCGAGGAGGTCCTTGCCGAGGGCGACGGGGAACGCGCGCTCGGTATCTTCCGCCAGATCGCCGACATGGCCCCCGAACACCCCGCGGTCCATGCCGGCTTCGTCCGCGCGCTCGTCCTGACCGGGCAGCTCGACGAGGCGGCGGACTGGCTTGCGAACCTGGACCCCGCGATCGCCAAGGATCCGGCGATCCACCGCGCGCAGGCCGCGCTGGCGCTGGCCCAGTCCGCGCCGCCGGTCGCCGACCTGTCGCCACTGATCGCCGCGGTCGAGGCAGCACCAGACGATTTGGCCGCGCGCTTCGCACTCGCAAACGGCCAGATGGCGGCGAACGACCGCGATGCCGCCGCGGACAACTTTCTCGCCATCATCGCCGCGGATCGCGACTGGAACGAGAGCGCCGCGCGGACGCAGCTGCTGAAATTGTTCGAGGTGGTGGGCCTCGAGGATCCCTGGGTCTCTGGACAGCGGCGGCGCCTGTCTGCGATCCTGTTCGGATGACGACCCGGCTCTCCATCTTCCCCCTGCCCGGCGCGCTGCTGTTCCCGGGCATGCAGTTGCCGCTGCACCTGTTCGAGCCGCGCTATCGGGCAATGATCAGCGACGCGATGGCGCGCGACCGGCGGATCGGCATGATCCAGCCGCGCGGTGATGATGGAGAGCTCTACGCACTGGGCTGCGTCGGCAAGATCGCCGAGGTCGAGGCGCTCGAGGACGGACGGTACAATGTCGTCCTCGAGGGCGTCGCGATGTTCCGCATCGTCCGCGAACTTGATGTCACCACACCCTTCCGCCAGGTCGAGGCCGAACTGCTGCCGGTGATCGAGGACGACACGCTGTCGCTCGGCCGGCGCTCGTCGCTCGAACTCGAATCGCGTCGCTTTGCCGACGTGCAGGGCTATGCGGTCGACTGGGACGCGGTCGCGCGGCTCGACGACGAGAGTCTGGTCAACGGCATCGCGCAGATCGCCCCGTTCGATTCCGCCGCCAAGCAGGCGCTGCTCGAGGCCCCCGACATCGAAACGCGCGCCGAGCTGATCATCCAGCTGATGCAGTTTTTCGGGCGACACGACGGCGACGAACAGGTGACGCTGCAATGAGCGGGCTCGATCCCTGGCTGCTCGAACGCCTCGTCTGTCCGGTGTCGCGCACGCCCCTGCGCTACGACGAAGCCGCGCAGGAGCTGATCTCCGATGCCGCCGGGCTCGCCTATCCGGTCCGCGACGGCGTGCCGGTGATGCTGGTCGAAGAGGCGCGGCCAATCGATGGTGCTGCAACCGCCTGATGGCGAAACCAGACCGCCGCCTCGTCATCCTGGGGGCGGCCTGGAGCGTCGGGCTCGCGGCATCGGGATGGTCGCCCTTTGATCGCGCCACCTGGTGGATGGAGGTGGCGCCCGTCCTGATCGCCTTTCCGATCCTGGTGGCGCTGCGTCACCGGTTCGCCTTCACCCCTCTGGCGCTGTCCCTGATCGCGTTTCATGGCTTCGTGCTGATGCTGGGTGGCGCCTATAGCTATGCCCGCGTCCCGGCCGGTTTCATGGTGCAGGACTGGCTGCATCTCGCGCGCAATCCCTATGACCGGTTCGGTCACCTGATCCAGGGATTCGTCCCCGCGATCGTGCTGCGCGAACTGTTGATCCGGGGTCGGCATATCGCCTCGCCACGGCTGCTGACCATCACCGCCCTCGCCTATTGCCTCGCCATCAGCGCGCTGTACGAACTGATCGAATTCGGTGCGGCGGTTTCGCTCGGCGAGGGCGCAGACGCGTTTCTCGGGACGCAGGGCGACCCCTGGGATACGCAGTGGG
This sequence comes from Sphingomonas sp. CFBP9019, assembly GCF_034045155.1. Lineage (NCBI taxonomy): Bacteria > Pseudomonadati > Pseudomonadota > Alphaproteobacteria > Sphingomonadales > Sphingomonadaceae > Sphingomonas > Sphingomonas sp. CFBP9019. The sequence goes on from NZ_JAXCWK010000004.1 coordinate 192,082, forward strand.
ACATGCTGATGTGCCTGGTCGGCGCCGCGCTCGCCGTCATGCTGCTGTCCCGCCCGCACGATCGCCAGATCGCGCGGACGGGCGATGGTCAGATCGTCAGACCCTGAAGCAGCTTGGGCAGGTCGCCGCTCTCACCCCGCGCCTCTGCCATGAAGCGATCCTTGAGCGGCGGTAGCGCGTTGACCGCGCTGATGCCGAAGCGGCGCACCGCACTCGCGGTCTTGCCGGGCATGCCGAACAGCCGGGTCAGCGTGTCGGTCGCGGCCGCGGTCATGAACGTGTCGAGCCCGCGCCAGCGCTGATAGCGCGCGAGCAGCGCCGCATCGCCGAGGTCGAGGCCGAGGCGTTTGCCCTCGACCAGGACTTCGGCCAGCGTCGCCACGTCGCGAAAGCCGAGATTGAGCCCTTGTCCAGCGATCGGGTGGATGCCGTGCGCCGCATCGCCGACCAGCGCGAGCCGCGTGTCGGTAATGCGCGCCGCGTGCTGAAAGCCGAGCGGATAGGAGGAGCGCGGCGTCAGCTTCGACAGCTCGCCGAGAAAGCCGCCCATGCGCTTGCTCGCCTCGGCGAGGAACGCGCGGTCACCCATCTTGAGCATCCCTGCGGCGTTTTTCGTGTCGACCGTCCACACGATAGCGGAGCGATGCCCCTCCGCATCGTCGGGCAGCGGCAGCAGCGCAAACGGGCCGCTGGCGTAGAAGATCTCGTAGGCGACATCCTCATGCGAGCGTTCGTGATGAAAGGCGGCGATGATCGCGGTGTGATCATAGGACCAGTGCGCCATCGTGATCCCGGCCGCCTCGCGCGTCGGCGACTTGCGCCCCTCGGCGACAACGACCAGCGGCGCGCGGACCACCGCGCCCGAATCGAGCGTCGCGGTCACCCCCGCGGCGCTGCGGTCGAGATCGGTCGCGCGCGTCATCATCCGCAGGTCGACATGCGCCGCCGCGCTCGCGGCATCGAACAGCGTGTGACGGAGCAGCTTGTTCTCGTACATCGTGCCCAGCGCGCCGTCGTCCGCGGCGGGGACGAAATCGAGCTTGCCCGGTTCCAGCCCGTCGCTGACGCGAATCTGGCGGATCGCGCAGCCCTGCCCCGCCAGCGTCGCGCCGACGCCGATCGCATCGAGCATCCGGTGGCTCGCGCTCGCGACGGCCGAAGCCCGGCCATCGAAGCCCGGCGCCAGCGTGACCGCGGGGTCCGCCGGATCGATCACGATCGTCGAGATGCCGTGCACGTCGAGCGCCACGGCGAGCGTCGCACCGACCAGCCCGCCACCGAGGATGAGTACATCTGTGTCCATGATGCCGCTCTATCCCGCCCGCCCGCCGCTGCCAACGTCGATCCGGGGTCGCTTTAACCCGTGTTGTCGCGTGCTCGCCTTGACGTCGGACCCGCCCGGCGCGATGAAAAGTCGGATTTTCGCACATTGAAGGATTTGAGGTCATGGCCAGCCGCGCGCAGCCAGCCTTATGGCGTGAGACGGTAAAGGCGGGGGCGGTGCGCAGCGGCGCGCTGATCGCCGCGATCGCGCTGTTCGTCGCGACGTTGCTGATGGCGCTGGCGCTGGCCAGCTATCATGCCAGCGATCCGGCGCTGAACACCGCGTCGGGCGGCTATCCGGCCAACCTGATCGGCCCGCCGGGCGCGTGGTTCGCCGATATCGCGCTGTCGCTGTTCGGCCCCGCCGTCGCGCTGCTGCTGCCGGTCGGGCCGATCCTTGCGATGCGGCTGTGGCGCGACCTGCCGGTCGGACGCTGGGCGCGGATGCTGCGCGGTGCGACTCTCGGCGTTGCGCTGATGGCCAGCGCGCTCGCCTTCGTGTCCGACGCGTCGGTGCTCGCACTTCCCGCAGGCTGGGGTGGCATCATCGGCCTGTCGGTCGCCAATGCGGTGCATTGGGGTCTTGGTTTCCTGGGCCAGCCGGTCGCCGAACTCTGGTCGGCGCGCGCCGTCGGGCTCGTCGCCGCGATCGCGGGGGCGATCGTCTGGGGCAAGAGCATCGAGATCGATCTGGGCGAGCGCAAGTGGCGCTTCCGGCGCAACCGGATCCCGGCGCTCGGCTATGATGACGGGGCCGACGGCTATGTCGGTGGGCCTGACGACGAGGACGAGCCGCTGACGCTGACGCGCAAGCCCGTCGAGCCGCGCGCGATCGCCGAACCCGATCCACGCCCCGCGCCCGTCATCGCCGACCGCCAGAACGCGCCGTCGCAGGCGAAACCCAAGGAACGCCAGCTCGACCTGCGCGACAATTACACGCTGCCGAGCGTCGACCTGCTGACGCCGTCGCCGCCGAGCCAGGGCAATGTCGTCGACAAGGCCGGGCTCGAACGCAACGCGCGGCTGCTGGAGAACGTGCTCGACGATTTCCACGTCAAGGGATCGATCATCGAGGTGCGGCCGGGGCCGGTCGTGACGATGTACGAGCTCGAACCCGCGCCCGGCATCAAGGCGAGCCGCGTGATCGCGCTGGCCGACGACATCGCGCGCAACATGTCGGCGATCTCCGCACGCGTCGCGGTGATCCCGGGACGCAATGTGATCGGCATCGAACTGCCCAATGCGCGGCGCGAGGCGGTCTCGCTCCACGAGCTCGTCGGCAGCCAGACGTTCGAGGATCAGGCCGCGCAGCTGCCGATCATCCTGGGCAAGAACATCGCGGGCGATTCGGTGATCGCCGATCTCGCGCCGATGCCGCATCTGCTGGTCGCCGGGACGACAGGCTCGGGCAAGTCGGTCGGGCTCAACAGCATGATCCTGTCGCTGCTGTACAAGCTGACGCCGAACCAGTGCCGGATGATCATGATCGATCCGAAGATGCTCGAACTGAGCATGTATGACGACATCCCGCATCTGCTGTCGCCGGTCGTGACCGATCCCGCCAAGGCGGTGCGCGCGCTGAAATGGGCGGTTGAGACGATGGAGGATCGCTATCGCCAGATGTCCTCCGTCGGCGTGCGCAGCCTCGCGGGCTTCAACGACAAGGTGCGCGGTGCCAAGGCCAAGGGGCAACCCCTGGGTCGGAAGGTGCAGACCGGCTATCACCCCGACACCGGCGCGCCGATGTACGAGGAGGAGAAGCTCGAATATGACGTGTTGCCGCAGATCGTGGTGATCGTCGACGAGCTGGCCGATCTGATGATGACCGCGGGCAAGGAGGTCGAATTCCTCATCCAGCGATTGGCGCAGAAGGCGCGCGCGGCGGGCATCCACCTGATCATGGCGACGCAGCGGCCGTCGGTCGACGTGATCACCGGCGTCATCAAGGCAAACCTGCCGACGCGCATCAGCTTCCATGTCACGTCGAAGATCGATTCGCGCACCATTCTCGGCGAACAGGGCGCCGAACAGCTGCTGGGCAAGGGCGACATGCTCTACATGCCCGGCGGCAAGGGCATCGTCCGCGTCCACGGGCCGTTCGTCAGCGATGACGAGGTCCGGCTGGTGGCGGATCACTGGCGGTCGCAGGGCCTGCCCGATTACATCTCGTCGGTAACCGAGGAGCCCGAGGACGGCTTCACGCTCGAAGGCTCCCCGACCGGCGAGGATTCGGCGGAGGACCAGCAATATCGCAACGCCATCCAGCTGGTCTGCGAATCGCAAAAGGCGTCGACCTCGTGGCTGCAGCGGCAGTTGCGGATCGGCTACAACTCGGCCGCCCGGTTGATCGAGCGGATGGAAAAGGACGGCATCGTCGGCCGGCCCGATCATGTCGGACGCCGCGAGGTCCTGCGCGATACCGAAGGGCATGCGATCTGAGGGGTTGAGGGGGGGCGTCCAGCACACCCCTGCCCGTCATCCCAGCGAAGGCTGCGATCCAGAGCCCCAAGACCCGGCCTATGCGGCGCTGGATCCCGGGTCAGGCCCAGGATGACGGAGGCTCTGGCGGCGATGACCCGATCCTCACGCATCCCAGTTCACAACCCGTTCAAGCCGGGCCCGGCATTGCCCGGCGTCCAAGGAGATTTCGATGTTCAACACCCGCCCCGCGGTGATCGCGACGATCGCCGCCCTCTCGGTCGCCGCCGTGCCGTCGCCGATCGCCGCACAGGCGACCGGCGACCTCGCCGCCGTCCAGAAGCACCTGCAATCGGTCACGACGATGACCGCCGACTTTTCGCAGGCGGATCGCAACGGCAAGGTGCTGACCGGCGTGCTGACGCTCAAGAAGCCGGGCAAGCTGCGGTTTCAATATGAGAAGGGCGTGCCGATCCTGATCGTCGCCGAGGGCGGCGCACTGACCTTCATCGACTATTCGGTGAAGCAGGTGCAGCGCTGGCCGATCAAGAATTCGCCGCTCGGCGTGCTGCTCGACCCCAGTCGCGACATCACGCGCTATGCCAAGCTGGTCCCCGGCTATGACAACCGCGTCGTCTCGGTCGAGGCGAACGACCCCAAGCATCCTGAATATGGCCGCATCACTTTGGTGTTCGCACGCGATGCCGCCGCCCCCGGCGGGCTGATGCTGCAGGGCTGGGTCGCACTCGACAGCCAGAACAACCGGACCACCATCCGCCTGTCCAAGCAGAAGTTCGGCGGACCGGTCAGCGACAACACCTTCCGGTGGAACGACCCGCGCCGGACCCGGTAAGTCTGGTCACCTCCTGAAAATGAACGGCATTGTCGTTTCATTCATCCCGGCGACAGGTTCCTGGCGCTAGGGGCTGAGTCGCGGATGTGGGGCATTCGGGATTTTTCCCCCTGTTGCCCGGATGGTGTCCCCATTGTCTGCCTGCGTGACGAACGCTGAGTCGGCCCTCGCTCCACGCCCCCGGAGCGGGGGTCTTTTCGTTGATCGACACGCCGCCGCGCGATCCTTGTCGCCACCCCCACGCGGCGCTACATCGCACGCGTGAAAATCGTCTCCTGGAACATCAACTCGGTCCGCTTCCGGATCGCCATCGTCGAGCAGTTTCTGAAGGAAGCCGCGCCCGACATCCTGTGCCTCCAGGAAACCAAGGTCGTCGACGACGACTTCCCCTTCGATACGTTCCGCGCGCTCGGCTATGAGCATATCGTGCTTCACGGCCAGCGCATGCATCACGGCGTCGCGATCCTGAGCAAGGTGCCGATCGTCGCCGACGACCGGTTTGACTGGCAGGCGAACAGCGAAGCCCGCCACGTCGGCGTGCGCCTGGAAAACGGCGTGCGGCTGGAGAATGTCTATATTCCCGCTGGCGGCGACGTGCCCGACCGCGACGCCAATCCGAAATTCGGCCAGAAGCTCGACTTTCTGGAGCGGATGACGCGCTGGTCGGAAACGCTAAGCGGCCCGACGATCCTGGTCGGCGATTTCAACATCGCGCCGCTTGAGGCGGACGTCTGGAGCCACAAGCAGCTGCTCGACGTCGTCAGCCATACGCCGGTCGAGGTCGAGGCGCTGGCCCGGCTCCAGGCAGCGGGAAACTGGGTCGATCTCGGCCGCCGCTTCCATCCCGCCCCTGCGCGGCTGTTCACCTGGTGGAGCTACCGCGCGAAGGACTGGGCGACGTCCGATCGCGGGCGGCGGCTCGATCACATGTGGGCGACGGGCGCGGCCGCGGAGGCCGCGATCGCGCATCACGTCTTCGAGCCGTGCCGCAGCTGGCTCAAGCCCTCCGACCATATCCCGATCCTGACCGAGTTCGCCTTTTGAGCGATCGCCCCAATCCGCGCGCCGCGGCCCGCGCGGTCGATGCCCTGCGCCGCGGCTGGCCGATCGCGATCGACGGACTGACGTTGCTCGCGGTCGAGACGGCGGACGCGGACCGGCTCGCGGCATTCGATCCACCGGCGACCGGCGGCGTGCTGATCTCGTCTGGACGGGCGGTGACGCTGAAGCTCGCCAATCAGCTCGAGGCGGCCGACCCGACCGCCCCCGTCCTGGTCGATCGCGCGCCCTGGATCGATTTTCCTGCCGCGACCGCGCTTGCCGACCCGCAGTTCGACCTCGCGACGCCGCTCAAGGGTCCGTTCCGCACCCTGCCCGTCCCGCATCCCGACGCAGCCGCGGCGGCGTTGCGGCTCGCACGGATCGCCGGGCTGTTGCCCGCCTTCTTCCTGGGCAGCGGCGCGCCCGAGGCGATCGCGACCGCCGCCGATATCGATGCGCATGAGGATGCGACCCGGCTCGTCATCGCGACCCGCGCACGCTTGCCGGTCGAGGGCGCGGAGGATGCCGAGATCGTCGCCTTCCGCTCGCCGGAAAGCGCCGATGAACACATCGCCCTCCTGATCGGGCAGCCGAACGGCGATGCCCCGCTCGTCCGGCTGCACAGCGAGTGCCTGACCGGTGACGTGCTCGGCAGCCTCAAATGCGACTGCGGGCCGCAGCTCCACGCCGCGATCCACGCGATCCGGCACAGCGGCTGGGGCATATTGCTCTATCTGCGTCAGGAGGGGCGCGGCATCGGCCTGGTCAACAAGCTGCGCGCCTATGCGCTGCAGGATCAGGGGTTCGACACGGTCGACGCCAATACCCGGCTGGGCTTCGCGATCGATGCACGCGATTTCGGCGTTGCCGCGCGGATGCTGAGCCTGCTCGGCCAGAACCGGGTCCGGCTGCTCACCAACAATCCGGCCAAGGTCGCCGGGCTCGAGGCGACTGGTGTGACGGTGGCGGAGCGCGTCCCCCATGCGCTGCCCGCCAATCCGCACAATGCCCGCTATCTCGCGACCAAGCGCGACCGCACCGGACATCAGCTTTGATTGATATACCTCCCTCGCGGCGGCTGATCGTCGTGTTCGGCGCCGCGGTGCGTGCGGATGGCAGCCCGAGCCCGACGCTCGAGCGACGGATCGCGTTCGCGGCAGCGGCGGCAGCGCGCTATACCGAGGCGGACCTGTTCTGTTCGGGCGCGATCGGCCGTCATGGTCCGTCGGAGGCGTCGGTGATGGCCGACCGGCTGGCCGAAACGGTCGATCGGTCGCGGATCCACCTCGACGAAGCCAGTCTCGATACACTGCAGAGCGTGGTCGCAGCGACCCGGTTCGCCCGCGCGGGGCAGTATGCCCAGTGCATGATCTGCACCGACGGCTATCACCAGCCGCGCATCCGCATGTTGTTCGCGATGCTGGGGATGCCCGCCAGCGCGATCCACGTCCCGCATGGCGGCAGCCGCCGCTACCAGATCAAGATGCGCGCACGCGAGGCTGCGGCGATCCCCTATGACCTGGTGGCGGGCGTCGGCGCGATCCTGCGCAGGCGGCGGGCCTAGGCCCCCTCTCGCAGGACGCGCGCCACCGCCTCGAAATCGTCGGCCAGCGCATCGACGCCGATCGCCTTCAGCCGCGCGCCGTGGTCCGGCCCGCAATGCGACCCCGCGGACAGTCCGATGACATAGCCGCCCGAGGCCACCGCGCCGGTCGCGCCGACCGGCGAATCCTCGAGGATCGCGGTCCGGCCGATATCGACGCCCAGCCGTTCGGCACCATACAGATAGAGATCAGGCGCAGGTTTGCCGTTCGTGACATGCTCGCGGCCGCTGTAGAGATGATCGCCGAACGCGTCGCGCAGGCCGATATGGTCGAGGTGCCGCGCGATCCAGCGGGTCGGGCTCGACGAGACGATCGCCTTGGGCAGATCGGCCGGCAAGGCGCGCACGAAGGCGACCGCACCCGCGATCGCATCGATACCGGCGGCCATCACGCGGTCGTCCTCCGCCTTGCGCGCCGCGTAGAACGCCTCGGGCAGCGGCCGGTCGATCCAGCGCTCGATCGCGTCGACGAACTGCGGCCCGGCAAGCCCCATGAAGTTCGCCATCGACTCCTCCGCGGTGATCGGATGCCCTGCCGCGGTCAGCCATTCGGCGATATGGCGGTTGCCGAGCGCCTCGCTGTCGATCAGCACCCCGTCGAAATCGAACAGCAGCGCGTCGAACCGGACCGCGCCGGTCATGCGCGATGCCCCCGCGCGCCGAACAGCGCGCTGCCGATCCGGACATGCGTCGCGCCGATCGTCACCGCGGTCTCGAAGTCGTCGGACATGCCCATGCTCAGCCCCGACAGCCCGCAATCGCGCGCAAGCTTTGCCAGCAGCGCGAAATAGGGCGCAGGCTCGACGTCGGCGGGAGGCAGGCACATCAGCCCCGCAACCGGGAGGTCGGCCGCGCGGGCCGCGTCGAGCAGCGCGGGCAGGTCGGCGATCGCACAGCCGCCCTTTTGCGGCTCATCACCGATATTCACCTGGAGATAGCAGTCGGGGCGCCGCCCGCTCTCGCGCATCGCCTTGCCGAGCGCCGTGACCAGCGACGGACGATCGACGACATGGATGCAGTCGAACAACGCGACGGCATCCGCCGCCTTGTTCGACTGCAACTGCCCGATCAGGTGCAGGACGACGTCGGGGTATCGCGCCTTGAGCGATGGCCATTTGTCCGCCGCTTCCTGGACGCGATTCTCGCCGAATATCCGCTGACCCTGTTCGAGCAGGGGTTCGATCGCCGCCGCCGGATGCGTCTTCGACACCGCGATCAAGGCGACGTCCTCGGGCTTGCGACCGGCAATCTCGGCAGCCTTGGCAATCCGCGCGCGGATCTCGGCCAGGCGCTGCGCGCGGTCGGTTTCGTCGGTCATGCCGTTCGTGTCTGTCATGCGGGGCGCTATAGGCAGCAAGATGCCGCACCGAAACCCCGTCCCGCGCCTCTGGCTGATGACCGACGAGCGGATGGGCGATGCACTATGGCATGCGCTGCAGCGTATTCCGCCCGGATCGGGGGTCGTGATCCGCCATTATCAGACGCCCCCGGCGCAGCGTCGGGCGCTGGCGCTGCGCATCCGCCGCATCGCGCAGGCACGACGGCTGGTGGTGGTCGCGCGGCCCGGATTTGCCGGGATCGACGGCGTGCATGGCGCCGGCCGCGGTGGGAGCTTGCGGACCTGGCCCGCGCATGATCGGCGCGAGGCGATGCTCGGCGCGCGGGCCGGTGCCGACGCGCTGTTCGTGTCGCCGATCTATCCGACGCGGTCGCATCCGGGGGCGCCAGCGATCGGTCCCGCGGCTGCTATGCGGGTTGCGCGCGGGCTCGGCCTGCCGATCATCGCGCTGGGCGGCATGACCGCCGCACGGTGGCGGCGACTCAGGATGCTGGGCTTTCACGGCTGGGCCGCGATCGATGCGTGGACGTGATGGGGGCAATTCGCGGCTCACCGCCGGTCATGCTGCGCCCGGATCAGAAGCGGAAGGCAGTCCCGAGATAGACAGCTTGGCTGTCGCGACGATCGTCCTCGAGCCGAACGAACCGCTCACGGTCCGACCGATAGCGGACGCCCGCGGTCACATCGATGTTGCGCGTAAGCGAATAGGATCCGCCGAGATCGACAGAATAGCTCGGCGCATCCTCGACGAGACGCGGCGTATTGGCGAGCGGACGATCCGCCGCAGCCTTGACGCTGCCCGTGAACCGCTTGCCCGCATAGCTGACCGCGACATCGGCGGAGCTGCGACTGCCCGGCATCCCGGCCAGATCGACGCGTGCCAGATCGCCCGACACCGCAAACCGCTTCCAGCCGACCGACATGCCCAGATTATACGCGATCGGCGCCAATCCGACGGTCGGCGCGGTGCTGGTCGCGAGACGCGTGGTATCGATACCACGGTTGGTCTGCGCGCGGACAGCGACGGTGACGGCACGATTGTCGCGACGCGTTTCGGCCGGGGTGAAGCGGAAGCTGCCGGCATCGAAGCCGCCGCGCGCGAACAGCGCCGCAAGCCGGGGATCCGCCGCCGATGGGGTGAAGCCGCCCGTGCCCCGCACCGACAGCGCCGGGCGCTTGGCGATGCGGACCTGCTGTTCGGAGGCGCCGAACGCGGGCGCGACGAAGACCGCAGCGGCAGCAGCCACTCCGGCGAACATCCCGACCATCACGCGCTTGGCGACCAAAATAACAACTCCCTGCGAATCTTTTATAGACGAATCTTGTTACGATTCCTTCGCTGAACGGCAGCTAACACAGATCGATCCTCGTCAGCTATCCGCACCTAATGATTATCCGAAGGTGTTGCATCAGACACACAGAACAGGTCGAACGCCGTGGTTGCCGGACGAATTGCAGACGCCCACCCCATCCTTGCGGGTAGCAGGCCCGCCCTGTAGAGGCTGACGACGATCTATTGCCAGGATGATGCCGATGTTCCGCCCGCGTACCGCCCTCGTGGTTCTCGCCGCTCTGCCGCTGGTTGCGTGCGGCGGCGGCAGCGCCCGTCCCAAGGCCGATCTGGCCGCGTCGAAGATCACCACGATCGGCGTCAACAGCTATCTCTGGCGCGCGACGCTCGACACGCTGAGCTTCATGCCGCTGCTTCAGACCGACTCCAATGGCGGCGTCATCGTCACCGACTGGTACGTCAACCCGCAGACCCCGGCCGAGCGGATGAAGGTAACGGTATCGATCCTCGACCAGGACCTGCGCGCCGATGCCGTCCGCGTCGCGGCACTGCGCGAGATCAACCGCAACGGCCAGTGGGTGTCCGCACCCGTCCAGGCGGCGACCACGCAGAAGCTCGAGGACATCATCCTGACCAAGGCCCGCGACCTGCGTCGCGCCTCGATCGCGGGCTGAGGACGACATCATGGCGTCGCGTTTCAATGCGTTGAAGGCGGACGCGGCGTGGCAGAAGGTCTGGGACGAACGCAACACGTTCGCCGCTGACGATTCTTCGACCAAGCCGCGCTCGTACGTGCTCGAGATGTTCCCCTATCCGTCGGGGCGCATCCACATGGGGCATGTCCGCAACTACACGATGGGGGACGTGCTCGCGCGCTTCCGTCGGATGAAGGGCATGGAAGTGCTCCATCCGATGGGCTGGGACGCGTTCGGCATGCCCGCCGAGAACGCGGCGATGGAAAAGGGCGTGCATCCGGGCAATTGGACGCGCGCCAACATCGCCACGATGAAGGCGCAGCTGAAGCGGCTGGGCTTCGCGCTCGACTGGACGCGTGAGCTGGCGACGTGCGAGCCTGACTATTACGGGCATGAGCAGGCGCTGTTCCTCGACCTGTTCGCGGCAGGCTTGGTCTACCGCAAGGAATCGGCGGTCAACTGGGATCCGGTCGACATGACCGTGCTCGCCAACGAGCAGGTGATCGACGGGCGCGGCTGGCGCTCGGGCGCGCTGGTCGAGCGGCGCAAGCTGTCGCAGTGGTTCCTGAAGATCACCGACTTCGCCGACGAGCTGGTCGACGGCCTTGGCGCGCTCGAGCATTGGCCTGACAAGGTCAAGCTGATGCAGGAGAACTGGATCGGCCGCAGCCAGGGCCTGCAGTTCAAGTTCGCGCTGGCGGGCAATGCGACCGGCATCGACTCGGTCGAGGTGTTCACGACGCGGCCCGACACGATGTTCGGGTCGAGCTTCGTCGCGGTCGCCGCGGATCATCCGATCGCGCGCGCGATCGCCGAGACGAACCCCGATGCGGCTGCGTTCATCGAACTCTGCAAGCGTGGCGGCACCACCGCGGCGGAACTCGATACGCAGGAGAAGCTGGGCTTCGACACCGGGATCCGCGCGACGCATCCGCTCGATAAGACGTGGGAACTACCCGTCTACATCGCGAACTTCGTGCTGATGGAATATGGTACGGGCGCGGTGTTCGGCGTGCCCGCGCATGACCAGCGCGATCTGGATTTCGCGCGCAAATACGACCTGCCGGTCAAGCGCGTCGTCAGCGAAGGCGACGACGAGGCCCCCGTGTTCGTCGGCAACACCGCCTGGACGGGTGCGGGCACGATCGTCAACTCGCACTTCCTCGACGGAATGGACATTGAGGACGCCAAGCGTGTCGTGATCGAGCGCGCCGAGGGCGAAGGCTGGGGCAAGGGCACGACCGTGTTCCGCCTGCGCGACTGGGGCGTCAGCCGCCAGCGTTACTGGGGCACGCCGATCCCGATCATCCACTGCGACGCGTGCGGCGCGGTGCCGGTGCCCAAGGACCAGCTGCCGATCGTCCTGCCCGAGGACGTGTCGTTCGACATCCCCGGCAACCCGCTCGATCGTCATCCAACCTGGAAGCATGTCCCCTGCCCTAGCTGCGGCGGGAATGCGCGACGCGAGACCGACACACTCGACACGTTTGTCGATTCATCGTGGTATTTCATCCGCTTCGCCAGCCAGCCGGATGCGAAACCGTTCGACCGGACGGGCGCGGAGAAGTGGCTGCCGGTCAACCAGTATATCGGCGGCGTCGAGCATGCGATCCTGCATCTGCTCTACGCCCGCTTCTGGACGCGCGCGCTGAAGCATATCGGCATGCTCGACATCGCCGAGCCGTTTGCCGGGCTGTTCACGCAGGGCATGGTTACGCACGAGACGTACAAGTCCGCGGACGGCCGCTGGCTCGGCCCCGACGACGTGCGCGACGGCATCGAGATCGCGACGGGTGACGCGATCACCGTCGGTCGTGTCGAGAAGATGTCGAAGTCGAAGAAGAACACCGTCGATCCCGAGCCGATCGTCGACCAGTATGGCGCCGACGCGGTGCGCTGGTTCGTGCTCTCCGACTCGCCGCCCGAGCGCGATCTGCCCTGGAGTGAATCGGGTATCGAAGGCGCGTGGCGGTTCGTCCAGCGTCTCTGGCGCCTGATCGAGGCCGACGGTGCCGCCAACGCCGAGGGTGACGACATCGCGTTGCGCAAGCTCTGCCACCGGACGACAGTGGGTATCGAGAGCGATATCAATGGCTTGCAGTTCAACAAGGCGGTCGCGCGGCTCTACAGCCTGTGCAGCGCAATCGAGAAGGCACCGCAGTCCGCCGACCGCGAACAGGCGATCCGGACCTTGCTGCTGCTCGTCAGCCCGATGGTGCCGCACGTTGCCGAGGAAGCCTGGGCGACCGCGGGTAACGACGGCCTGATCGCCGACGCTGTGTGGCCCGAAGTCGATCCGGCGCTGCTGGTCGATGACGAGGTCACCATCGCGGTGCAGGTCAATGGCAAGCTGCGCGACACGCTCGTCTTCCCCAAGGGCGCGCCGAAGGATGAGGTCGAGGCGGCCGCGCTGGCCTCTGACAAGATCGTCCGCCTGCTCGAGGGCAAGCCGCCCCGGAAAGTGATCGTCGTGCCCGACCGCCTCGTGAACATCGTCGCATGACGCGGTACGCGCTTCTTGCCGGGGCCCTGCTGCTCTCGACCAGCCTGGCGGGTTGCGGGCTACATCCGCTCTATTCGGGCGGCAGCAGCGGCGCGGTTGCCGGCACGCTCGGCCAAGTCGAGATCACGCCGATCGAGGGCAAGTCCGGGTGGCTGATGGCGACCGCGCTCCGCGATCGGTTGCCGTCGAACGGCGCTGCGCCGCTGTATCGGATCGATATCCGGCTCGAGGACCAGATCAACGGCCTCGGCGTGCGTCGCGACGACAGCGTGTCGCGCGAACGCCGGATCCTGCGCGCGCGCTATCAGCTCGTCAGGATCGGTGACGGTACCGTCCTGCTCGACGCGACTGCCGGATCCGACGCCGGCATCGATGTCGTCCGGTCCGAATATGCGACGATCGCTGCCGAGAATACCGCGCTGGAACGTCTGTCGGGAATCGTTGCGGATCAGATCGTCGCGCGGATCGCGCTCTATGCGCAGCGGACCCCGCCGGCCCCCACGCCGGCCCCGTGAAGGCCAGCGCCAACCAGATCCGCGCCGCATTGGCCAGGCCCGGCCCCGATATCCGTCTCTATCTCCTCCACGGCCCTGACGAGGCCGGTGCAAGCGACCTCGCCCGCACGCTCGCCAAGGCGATGGGCCCCGATGCGGAGCGTGTCGATCTGGATGGCGCACAGCTCAGATCCGATCCCTCGCGGCTTGCCGACGAGGCGGCCGCCCTGTCGCTCTTCGCCACCGCGCGTCACGTCCGCGTAGCGTCGGCGGGCGAGGAGAGCCTCGAGGCATTCACCACTCTGTTGAACGCCGATCGAGCGGGCAACCCGGTCGTCGCGATCGCGCCCAGCGTCAAGACGAGTGCGAAGATCGTCAAGCTGGCGCTGGAATCGCCGCGTGCGATGGCGTTCGCCTGCTACGCGCCGACCGCCGCCGATGCAGAGCTGCTCGCCAGCACGATGGCGGGCGAACAGGGCCTGCGCCCTGCCCCCGGCGTCGCGCGCCGCCTCGTCGAGACCACCGGCGGCGACCGGGCGGTCATCGCGCGCGAGATCGACAAGCTTGCTCTGTATCTCGACGCGAGCCCCGAACGACCGCATGATCTCGACCACGCTGCGCTCGATGCGATCGGCGCAGACCTCGGCGAGGCGGAGATGGGTCAGGCGATCGACGCGGCGATCGAGGGGCGTGTCGCCGATCTCGGGACCGAACTCGCGCGGCTGGAAGAAGCCGGAACCTCGCCGATCCCGTGGCTGCGGCAGCTCGTCCGCAGACTGATCGCGCTGGCCGAGATGCGCGGCGAGATCGATCGCGGCGAGTCGGTCGATACGGTGATGAAGCGCCACCGCGTCTTCTTCCGCGACGAGGCACAGACCGCCAAGTCGCTCCGCCGCTGGTCGCCAGTGATGCTCGCTACGGCCATCGCCCGAGTCCGCACCGCCGAACGCGCGATCATGGCCCCGGGCAATCCCGGCGGGGTCGTCGCGGATGCCGCCATCGTCGCCCTTGCCCAAGCGATCGCGCGCAGAAACTAAAGCCCGCTAAATTCCCCCCGTCAGGCGGACGTAACGGAGGGGAGGACGCGACCCGCTTCCCCCCAGAAGTTCAAATCGCCCCGCCCGTCAGCCGTTGGCACACCATGTCGAGCTGATCGAGCGTCGAATAACTCAGTGTCAGCGTGCCGCCCGTCTCACTATGCGCAACGCGCACCTGTAGACCCAGCAGATCGGCCAGCTGCCGCTCGAGCGCTGCGATATCCGCATCGGGGATCCGCGCCTCGTTCGCCGCGGTCGCCGCAGCCCCGCCCGACCGAGTCCGGCCCGGTTTGGCATCGCGCGCCAGCTTTTCGGTCTCGCGCACCGAAAGCCCGCGGGCGATCACCTGGTCCGCCAGTGTCTCGACATCGGGCGAACCGAGCAGCGCGCGCGCGTGCCCCATCGACAGCGATCCTTCGACCACCTGCGACTGAACCTGCGCAGGCAGTTCGAGCAGCCGCAACAAATTGGCGACATGGCTGCGCGACTTATGGACGATCTTGGCCAGCACCTCCTGCGTATGGCCATATTCGGCCGCCAGGCGCTGATAGGCCTGCGCCTCCTCGATCGCGTTGAGATCCTCGCGCTGGATATTCTCGATCAGCGCGATTTCGAGCGTTTCGGCGTCGTCGAAGTCGCGGACGACGACCGGGACCTCGTGCAGTCGCGCCCGTTGTGCCGCGCGCCAACGGCGCTCGCCCGCGACGATCTGATAATCATGACCGTGCGGCCGGACGATGATCGGCTGGATCAAGCCCCGTGCAGCGATCGAGGCTGCGAGCTCGCTCAGCATCGCTTCGTCAAAGTGACGGCGGGGCTGGTCAGGATGCGGCGACAACGAACTGACCGGCAGCATGCGCACGCCGCTATTGGTCGGCGCATCACCGCTCGCGCTTACCGGCGCCTCGCGGGCCATCTCGCCCAGCAGCGCGTTCAGTCCGCGACCGAGCCCCGGCCGGCCGCGCTTGGTACCTTCACTCATGCCAATACCCTCACGCGGCTGCCCGTGCCGATACCGGAAGCCGACCGATCATCTCGCGGGCAAGCGCGATATACGCCTGCGATCCGCTGCAGCGATGGTCGTAGATCAGCGCCGGAAGTCCGTGACTGGGCGCTTCCGACAGCCGCACGTTGCGCGGGATGACCGTTTCGAACACCACCTTGCCCAGCACCGCGCGGACATCCGCCGAGACCTGATCGGTAAGCCGGTTGCGGCGGTCATACATCGTCAGCGCAACGCCGAGGATCGACAGGCCGGGGTTGAACCGCTGACGGATACGCTCGACCGTGCTGAGCAGCTGCGACAGGCCTTCGAGCGCGAAGAATTCGCATTGGAGCGGCACGAGCAGCGCATCCGCTGCGACCATCGCATTGATCGTCAGCAGCCCGAGCGAAGGCGGACAATCGATCAGCGCGATATCCCAATGCCCGGTCGAGTCCTGCATCGCACGATCGAGCCGATGCGTCCGGGCATCAAATTCGACGAGCTCGATCTCCGCCCCCGACAGATCGACCGTCGCGGGGATCACGTCGAGCCGGGGCACGCGGCTGTGCACCACGGCCTGGTCGATCGTCGCTTCGCCGATAAGGACGTCATAGCTCGATTTGACGCGTTGCGCATGGCCGATTCCAAGGCCGGTCGAGGCGTTGCCCTGCGGGTCGATATCGACCAGCAGCACTCGCATTCCCGTCGCCGCCAATGCGGTCGCGAGATTGATGGCACTGGTGGTCTTGCCCACCCCACCCTTCTGATTGGCGACCGCGATGGTGATCATCGCGCGCGGACTCGATCCAGAACCACGATAGACGACTCCGGGTTCGTGACGCTTTGTTCCACGTGGAACATAAAGTGCCAAGGCTTCTGAAGTGCGGTGATCTCTGCCTCATCGAGACGCCCCCGAGGCAATAGCCACCGCGTCTCTGTTGTGGCGCAGTGCGCCGCGCCACGCAAAAGGTTTTCGAGCGAGGCGACCGCGCGCGCCGAAATGATCCGCGCCGTTGCGGTGACGGACTCGACCTTGGTCGGATGCACTCGAACCTGCTCGCCGAGCCCGAGCCTGGCGACGCAGAGCTGGAGAAAGTCCGCGCGACGCCGGCGTGGTTCGACGAGATCGACCGGCCCATTGCGGACCAGTGCGACGACCATGCCCGGAAAACCACCTCCGGTCCCGATGTCGAGCCAGCGCATCGCATCCGTCTCCGGGCCCGCGAGTGCAACCAGCTGAAGCGAGTCGACGACATGCCGCTCCCAGATCGTCGGGATCGTCGAAGGTGCGATCAGATTCTGATGCGCGGCCTCCTCGACGACCATCGCGACGAACGCCGCAACCCGCTCGGTCGCGACGGGGCCAAACCGCTCGAGGACCCAGGTCCGTGCTTCGTCTTCGGTCATGCCGGCACTCGTTTCGTATGGAGAAGCACCGCAGACAGCGCTGCGGGCGTGATGCCCCGGATGCGTGCCGCAGCGGCCAAGGACAGCGGTCGTGCCGCACTCAATCGGTCGATCATTTCGTTCGACAGACCGGGGACCCGATCATAGGCAAGATCCTGGGGTAACAGGATCGCTTCGTCCGCACGCAACCGCGCGACCTCCTGCGCCTGCCGTTCGATATAGGGGGCGTAGCGCGCATCCTCGACGACCTCGTCGACCACCGCCGCCGGGATCCCGATCGCCGCATCAGGCGCGACATGCGCGAGCTTCACGCCCTCGAAGCGCAACCAGTCGAACGCAGTCCGCCGCGCGCCATCACGCCCCACCGCAACGCCCTGATCCGCGATCTCGGTCGCGGTGCGTTCGCCGTGCAGCGCGGATCGGAACCGGGCCCGGTCTTCGCCACGCGCGCGCTGATGGGCAAGCCGCGCGGTGCCGAGGCATCCCGCCGCCTCCGCGATCCCACCAAGCCGTGTCTCGGCATTGTCCGCGCGAAGCGACAGCCGGAACTCGGCACGCGCGGTCAGCATCCGGTATGGCTCGGTGACGCCCTGCAGGACAAGGTCGTCGATCATCACGCCGAGATAGCTCGACGCGCGGTCGAGGATCACCGGTGCGAGATCACAGGCATGCGCCGCCGCATTGAGCCCGGCGACCAGCCCCTGCCCCGCTGCCTCTTCATAGCCCGTGGTCCCGTTGAGCTGGCCGGCGCAGAACACGCCGTCGATCGCGGGAAGCGCCAATCGCGTATCGAGCGCGCGCGGATCGATATAATCATATTCGACGGCATAGCCCGGCATCGTCATCACGACACGCTCGAGCCCGGGAATGCTCGCGAGCATCGCTGCCTGAACCTCGACGGGCAAGGACGTCGACAGACCATTGGGATAGATCGTCGCGTCGTCGAGCCCCTCGGGTTCGAGGAACAGCTGATGGCCGTCGCGGTCGCCAAAGCGAGAAACCTTGTCCTCGATCGACGGACAATAGCGCGGCCCCGCGGCCTCGATCGCGCCGGTGAACAGCGGCGACCGGTGGAACGCGTCGCGGATGATCGCATGCGTCTCGTCCGTCGTCCGCGTGATCGCACAGGCGACCTGCGGCAGGATACGGTCGGTCGTCATCGGCGACATCGTCCATGGCTCGGGATCGGAGGGCTGCTCGGCAAGCGCGCCCCAATTGATCGTCCGCCCGTCGAGCCGTGGCGGGGTTCCGGTCTTAAGCCGCGCCATGGGCAGCGCACGCGCGCGGAGCTGGTCCGCCAGTGGCTTCGCCGCGCGCTCGCCGATCCGGCCCCCTTCCTCGCGGTCATCGCCACGGAAGATCCGCCCGCCCAGGAACGTCCCAGTCGCGAGCACCACCGCGCGCGCTGCGACCACGGCGCCGTCGGCAAGCACGACACCTGCGACGCGACCACCCTCCAGATGCAGCGCGCTGACCTCGCCGGCGATGATCGACAGGTTCGGCGTCGCCGCCAGCTGTGCCTGGATCGCCGCTGCATAGAGCCTGCGGTCGGCCTGGATCCTCGGCCCCTGGACCGCGGATCCTTTGCTGCGATTGAGCATCCGGTGATGGATCGCTGCGGCATCGGCAGCACGACCGATCAGCCCGTCAAAGGCATCGACCTCGCGCACCATATGGCCTTTGCCAAGCCCGCCTATCGCCGGGTTGCATGACATCGCACCAATCTGCCGCGCGTCGAACGACACCAGCGCAGTACGCGCGCCCCTCCGCGCTGCCGCGGCTGCGGCCTCGGTCCCGGCATGGCCACCGCCAACCACCATTACATCGAACATGCCATCGCCGTAGAGCGACGCGACGATCGCGTCAAAGTTGTTCCACGTGGAACATCACTTGCCGATGCAGAACCGGCCGAACAGTGCATCGAGCATCTCGCCGGTCGCATCGAGACCGAGCACTGCGGCGAGCCCGGTCCGAGCTTCGCGGAGATGCTCCGCAACGATCAACGGGTCCGTGCCCGCCGCACGCAGTGTCGCCGCAGCCCGCTCGCAGCGTAGGCGCTGATCCGCCTTGAGCGCCAGATCGTCATTGCGGGGAAGCAGCGCGGCTGCGCGATCATGGACCACGGCCCAGAGCCGGTCGAGCGATGCCTGATCGCTTTGTGAGAAGGCAATTACCCGACCGGGCGGAACGCCCCCGTCCCGCCCCGGCAGATCGGCTCGGGCGTGAACCCAGATCGCATCCTCGCGTGGCGGCGCCGTGTCGGCCAGCCACAGCAGCAGGTCCGCCGTCTCCATCGCGGTCTCCGCCCGGGCGACGCCGATCGCCTCGATCGGATCGAGCGTATCGATCAGACCAGCGGTATCAGTCAGGACATAGGCGACCCCGTTCCGCAGGACCGGGACATCGATGCGATCACGCGTCGTCCCAGAGATCGGCGAGACGATCGCGGCATCGCGCTCCCCCATCAGATTGAGCAACGTCGATTTCCCGCTGTTGGGCGGGCCGCCGATCACGACGCGAAGGCCGTCTTTCAGCCGCTCGACCGGGGGGCTCGCGACCACCATCTCGATCTCAGCCGCCAGCGCTGCGAGATCGGCGAGCACCGCGTCGAAGGCCGCCGCATCGCTCGTCACGTCATCCTCGTCGGCAAAGTCGAGCATCGCCTCGATCCGTGCGGACAGCATCGCGACCGCGTCCATCCAGCCGCGCACCGCCTGGCTCACCCGCCCCTCGGTCGCGGTGATCGCGGCAACACGCTGCGCCTCGGTTTCGGCCTCGAGCAGATCCGCCAGCCCTTCGGCCTGGGTCAGGTCGATGCGTCCGTTACCAAGCGCGCGGCGGGTAAATTCGCCCGGCTCGGCCAGTCGTAACCCGGTCATTGCCGCAAGCGTGCGTTCAACCGCAGCGATGACCGCCCGCCCCCCATGACAATGGAGCTCGACCAGATCCTCGCCCGTCGCGGTGTTCGGGCCCGGGAAGACGATCACCAATGCGCGATCGAGCATCATCCCGCTCGCATCACGCAGAGCACGCAAACTGGCATGCCGCGCGGCAGGAAGCGGCCCGGCGAGCGCGACCGCTGCCGCAAACGCCTCGGGCCCCGATATCCGCACCACTGCGATCGCCGCGGGCGGGCGCCCGCTCGACACTGCAAAGATCGTCGTCATTCTGTTACTCAACCGCCCGTTTTGCCCGTCTGCGTCGCGCCGTCGAACATCCGTTTCCAGAACGCCATCCCCGCCTCGCCCATCGGCTGCCATCCGCGCATCATCGTCTCGATCATCTCAGGCTGCATCGCCCCGTCGCCGAGCCCTGGCATCGCCTCGATCATCATCGCGACATAGCGATCATGAATCGGTGTCAGGTCGGGCAGGCCGACCGCGCGGCGGGCCTCTTCGGGCGTGCATTCGATTTCGATGTTCATCTTCATGGACGGCCCTTTCGGTGGCGCTTGAGCCGCACGGCGGGGCACGGCATAGCGTGGCAATGTATGCGCGGGATGCCGCCTCGATCGCAACGCCTATCGGGCTGATCCGCGTGACCGGCAGCACCGACCGGATCGACGCGATCGCGATCGACCGGGACGGCATCGTCGAGGCGACCATGAACCCGGTGATCCGCGAAGCGCTTCGCCAGCTCGACGCGTATTTTGCCGGCCGTCTCACCGTCTTCGACCTTCCGCTCGCGCCATCGCTGACGCCCCGCGGCGACGCGCTGCGCCAGGCGATCGTTGAGGTCCCTTACGGCCGGACCGCCAGCTATGGCGATCTCGCGCAGGCGATCCGGTCCAGCCCGCGTGCGATCGGCCAGGCCTGTGCGCGCAATCCGTTTCCGATCGTCGTCCCCTGCCACCGAATTCTCGGAGCCGGGGGCGGGCTTGGTGCGTATTCCGCAGGCCAAGGCCCGATCACAAAATCCCGGCTGCTCGATCTCGAACGGCCGCAAGGAGGATTGCTATGACCAACACCACCACCATCCCGACGCTCGCGGGCGACGGCAGCTTCACCGCCTATCGCGCGGTCCCCGCCGGCACGCCCAAGGCCGCGATCGTCGTGATCCAGGAAATCTTCGGCGTGAATGCCGGCATCCGCCGCAAGTGCGACACGCTCGCCGAGGCCGGCTATCTCGCGATCGCCCCGGACCTGTTCTGGCGGCTGGAGCCGGGCATCGAGCTCGACCCGGACGTGAAGCCCGAATTCGATCGCGCGCTCGAACTCATGGGCCAGTTCGACCAGGACAAGGGTATCGCCGATATCGAGGCGACGATCCGCGCCGCGCGCAGCGAACTCGGTGACGGCGCCAAGGTCGGCGCGGTCGGCTATTGCCTCGGTGGCCGCCTCGCCTTCATGACCGCGGCGCGCACCGACATCGATGCGAGCGTCGGCTATTACGGCGTCGGGATCGACGGGCTGCTCGGCGAGAAGCACGCCATCGCAAACCCCGTGCTGCTCCACGTCCCCGAGGAGGATCACTTCGTCGACAAGGACGCGCAGGCGGCGATGCACGCCGGGCTCGACGATCATCCCAAGGTCACGATCTACGATTATGCGGGCGAGGATCACGGCTTCGCGACCGAGTTCGGCGAGCGCCGATCGGATGCGTCGGCCAAGCTGGCGGACGAACGCACCGCTGCATTCTTTGCCGAGCATCTGGGCTGAGGGCTGAAAGGCACGCCTCTCCCATCGTCATTCCCGCAAAGGCGGGAATCCATACTGGCTAGCGTGGGTACAAGATCGCCGACCTTGAAGGATATGGATCCCCGCCTCCGCGGAGATGACGATGGGGGTCGTGTCTGAACGCACTATAAGCGGCATGACGAACGACCAAGCGCCACAAAAAAAGGCCTCGCCGGACGATCCCGGCGAGGCCTTTTCCTTATCCGGACACTGCCCCGATCAGCCGAGCAGCGACACGATCCCGAGCGTTTCACCGGTACCGGTCCAGCCCTCGTAGATCATCTTCACCGCGACCACGAGGATCACCGCCAGGCCGATATAGGCGATCCAGCGATAGCGGTTGATGATCCGGGCGATGAAGTTCGCTGCCAGGCCCATCATCGCGACCGACAGCAACAGGCCGATCACGAGGATCCCCGGATGCTCGCGCGCTGCGCCCGCGACCGCGAGCACATTGTCGAGGCTCATCGACACGTCGGCGACCGCGACCGCCCAGGCGGCGCTGGCAAAGCCCTTCGAGGATTTGATCCCCGAGCGTTCGTCACCCTCGATTTCCTCGGAGCCGGCGTTCTGTGCACCCTCGCGGATTTCACGCCAGAACTTCCAGCTGACCCACAGCAGCAGCAGGCCGCCCGCGAAGATCAGCCCGACGATCCCCATCAGCCACGTCACGATCAGCGCGAAGAAGATGCGCAGGACGAGCGCGGCGCCGATGCCGATCAGGATGACCTTCTTGCGCTGGTCGGCAGGAAGCCCCGCGGCGAGCGCGCCGACGACGATCGCATTGTCGCCGGCAAGGACGAGGTCGATCATCAGGACCGATCCGAACGCGGCCAGCGCCTTCGGGTCGCCGAGATTGGAGAAGTCGGCGACGATGTGCTGCCAGATTTCCAGCGGTGAACCGGGTCCGGTTACTCCCGATGCGGCGGTGGCCAGCATGGCGATGATACTCAAGATGTCAGCTCCCGGTGACGGGCCACCACCGACGTGCGGAGATGGCGGATTTCAATGGGTTTCATAGCAAAGCGGCACACGAAAGCCATTGCTCTCGCGTGCCGCATTTTGGGTCGGTGTACTTGGCCGGACATGGGCGAAGCCCATGTCGTCGGTCGGGGCGGTACCCCGCCGGCCGGATCGATGCGAGTCCCGCTGCAGCGTGCAGCGGGCCGCATTCGATCACTGATTCATGCTGTCGAAGAAATTCTCGTTGGTCTTCGAATCCTTCATCTTGTCGAGCAGGAACTCCATCGCGTCGATCGTGCCCATCTGCATGAGGATACGACGCAGCACCCACATTTTGGAGAGCTTGGCCTTGTCGACCAGCAGTTCTTCCTTGCGGGTACCCGACTTGCCGACGTCGAGCGCCGGGAAGATGCGCTTGTCCGCGACCTTGCGGTCGAGCACGATTTCCGAGTTGCCGGTGCCCTTGAACTCCTCGAAGATCACCTCGTCCATGCGGCTGCCCGTGTCGATCAGCGCGGTGGCGATGATCGAGAGCGAGCCGCCCTCCTCGATGTTGCGCGCCGCACCGAAGAAGCGCTTCGGACGCTGCAGTGCGTTCGCATCGACACCACCCGTCAGGACCTTGCCTGACGACGGCACGACGGTGTTGTAGGCACGACCCAGACGGGTGATCGAATCGAGCAGGATCACCACGTCCTTCTTGTGCTCGACCAGGCGTTTAGCCTTTTCGATCACCATCTCGGCGACCTGCACGTGGCGCTGCGCGGGTTCGTCGAACGTCGAGCTGACGACCTCGCCCTTCACGCTGCGCTGCATGTCGGTGACTTCCTCGGGACGCTCGTCGATCAGCAGGACGATCAGGAACACCTCGGGGTGATTGTCGGTGATCGCCTTGGCCATGTTCTGCAACATGACCGTCTTGCCGACGCGCGGCGGGGCGACGATCAGCGTGCGCTGGCCCTTGCCCTGCGGCGACACGATGTCGATCACCCGCGCTGACTTGTCCTTGACGGTCGGGTCGGCGGGATCGAGCGTCAGCTTGCTCTCAGGATAGAGCGGCGTGAGATTGTCGAAGTTGACGCGGTGGCGAACGACGTCGGGGTCGTCGAAATTGACAGCCGTGAGCTTCACCAGCGAGAAATAGCGTTCGCCATCCTTCGGCCCGCGAATCTCGCCCTCGACCGTGTCACCGGTGCGCAGGCCGAACTTCCGCACCTGGTTCGGCGAGATGTAGATGTCGTCGGGCCCGGCGAGATAGTTGGACTCGGGCGAGCGGAGGAAGCCGAAACCATCGGGCAGCACTTCGATCGTGCCGAGTCCCATGATCTGGTCGCCATTGTCCGCCTGCACCTTCAGGATCGCGAACAACAGGTCCTGCTTGCGCAGCGTCGAGGCGCTCTCGACCCCCAGTTCCTCGGCCAGCTGGACCAGCTCGGCGGGCTTCTTCTTCTTCAGGTCTTTGAGATGCATGGGGATTTCCGGATAGCGATCAACGGGAACAGGTTCGGTCTGCGGGTGCGCTGGAAAGCGGAACTGGGCGAGCCGAACAGGCAGGACCACACGACCGGGCAGGACGCCAGGAGGCCGTGCTGGGAATCGGGGTAGAATTGGGGGGGCGGTTAGTCAAGCAGAGACGGGGCGACCGCCCTCGCCGTCATCCTCGGCTCGACCCAGTATCCAGAGCCACAAACGGTGTCCTCCGCCGCTCCGGATCCTGGATCAAGTCCAGGATGACGTGGGTGTTCAGAACGGCTTGACGATCACCAGCACGACGATGAGCGTCACCGCCAGCGCAGGGATCTCATTGAGCATCCGCAACTGCTTGCCCGTCAGCGTCGGCTTCCCGGCCGCGAGCTTCTTCGCATAGCCGACCGTCCAGCCATGATAACCCGTCAGCAGGAACACCAGCAGCAGCTTGAGATGCAGCCACCCCAGCCCCGGCGCGCCGTCCGCCAGCCCGAGGTTTAGTGCCAGCGCGAGTCCCAGCACCCAGACGACGATCATTGCCGGGGTCAGGATGATCTTGCGGATCTTGCCCTCGCGCTCGATCCAGCTCGCCGCCTCCGCTGCATTGCCCGCGGCCAGCGCCTCCTGATGATAGACGAGATAGCGCGGTAGCATGAACAGCCCCGCCATCCAGAAGATCACGAAGATCAGGTGTGCGGCCTTTACCCAGTCATAGGCCGCCCCGAGAAAACCGCTCATGTCGTGCTCCTGACGCGGGCGATCAGTTGCTCGACATGCGCGATCGGCGTGTCGGGCAGGATACCGTGCCCCAGATTGAAGACGTGCGGACGATCACCGAACGCCCCGAGAATCCGGTCGATCGCCGCATCGAGATCCGCACCGCCCGCGATCAGCGCGAGCGGATCGAGATTGCCCTGCACCGGCAGGTCGGCGGGCAGCGACGCATGCGCCCAGACCGGATCGACCGTCTCGTCGAGCCCGATCGCATCCGCACCCGTCTCGCGCGCATAAGCGGGGAGCTTGCCCCCTGCCCCCTTCGGAAAGCCGATCACCGGCACGCCGGGGCAGCGCGCATGGAGTTCGTCGATGATCCGCGCGGTCGGCGAGATCACCCAGCGTTCAAACTGCGCGGGCGACAGGGATCCCGACCAGCTGTCGAACAACTGGACCGCATCGACCCCCGCCTCGATCTGGCGGACGAGATACTCGACGGTGTTGTCCGCGATCGCATCAATGATCGCTCCGAAGGCTGCCGGATCGCGATAGGCGAAACGCCGGGTCTCGCCCTGATCCTTGCTGCCCTTGCCCGCCACCATATAGGTCGCGACCGTCCAGGGAGACCCCGCAAAGCCCAGGAACGTCGTCTCGGGCGGCAAGGCCTCGGCAACCCGCGTGACGGTCTCGTAGACCGGCTCCAGCCGCTCCAGCACCGACTGCAGGCGATCGAGCGCATGATCGACCAGCGCGGGTTCGAGCCGCGGTCCCTCGCCCACACCGAAGCTCAGATCCTGCCCCAGCGCCCAGGGAATCATCAGGATGTCCGAGAACAGGATCGAGCCGTCGAAGCCGAACCGGCGGATCGGCTGCAGCGTCACCTCGGCCGCAGCCGCGGGATCGGTCGCGAGCGCGAGGAACCCGCCCTTTTCCGCCCTGAGCGCGCGATATTCGGGAAGATAGCGCCCGGCCTGGCGCATCAACCACAGCGGCGGAGTTGCCTGACGGTCGCCGCGCAATGTCGCCAGAAGCGGCTTGAAAGTCGGCATATTGGGGGTCGGATCGGTCAGCGGAGCACCCTTCTTCTACTATAAGAAGATTCAAGAAAGAGGTTGTTGCAGTGGTTGGGCGGTTGATCACGGGACTTATGCGGTGATCCCGGAAATGCCAACAGCTTGACCTCTGCACACCCGTACAAACGCGCTGATTCGATTCAACCGTTCCCGCAACCCACAGCCTGTGGATAACTTTTCGGGCTGTGCGCGGCCCTGTGGATAAAAGGTGACTTATCCACAGCGACCGGCCCGCTTGGCGGGAGGCGTGAGTTACGCTAGCCCTTATCCGCATGTTATCCACAGATTCATTCCGATGGCCCCTCGCGGCAGGGCTACGCGACCTATGATACGGCTCCATCTTCACCTGCTGTCGGACTCGACGGGCGAGACGCTGGAGAACATCGCCAAAGCCGCGCTCGCGCAATATGACGATGTCGAGACCGTCCGCCATTTCTGGCCGATGGTCCGCACCGAGGCACATCTCGAGCGCATCCTTCAGGAGGTCGCGCAGAATCCCGGGCTCGTGATCTTCACCCTGGTGAACCCCGCGACGCGGCGGATCCTCGAACAACGCTGCCTTGCACTCGGGCTGCCCGCGGTCGCGCCGCTCGATCCGGTCAACGATGCACTGTCGGGACTGCTGGGTCAGCAGGCCAAGGCGCGGCCGGGTCGTCAACACGTCCTCGACGCCGCCTATTTCGCGCGTGTCGACGCGATCCAGTGGACGATCGCACATGACGACGGGATCGCGTGGGAAGAATGGGAGGAGGCCGATATCGTCCTCGCCGGCGTCTCGCGCTCGTCGAAGACGCCGACCTCGATCTATCTTGCCAACCGCGGCTACAAGACCGCGAACATCCCGATCGTCGTCGAAAGCCCGCCGCCGAAGATCCTCTACGCCTTGCGAAAGCCGCTGATCGTCGGGCTGACGACCAGCGCCGACCGGCTGATCCAGGTGCGCCGCAACCGGCTGCTGTCGCTGCATCAGGCACCGGACACCTCCTATGTCGAGGAAGAGGCCGTGATGCGCGAACTCGCCTTTGCGCGGCGGATGTTCGCGGACAATGGCTGGCCGGTGATCGACGTGACACGGCGGTCGATCGAGGAAACCGCGGCGGCGATCATCGCGCTGTGCAACCAGCGCCGGCCCGAGGCATGAGCTTCCTGATTCTCGCGTCGCAGAGTGCGTCGCGTCGCGCGATGCTCACTGCGGCGGGCGTCGCGTTCGATGCGACCTTTGCGGGTGTCGACGAGGATGCGGCGAAGGCGGCCCTGGTCACGCTCTCGCCGCGCGATCTGGCCGACGCGCTTGCCGAGCTCAAGGCAACGAAGGTCTCGACGCGGATGCCGGGGCATTTCGTCCTTGGCAGCGACTCGCTCGTCGCGCTGGAGGATGGCACGATCCTCGACAAACCGGTCGATCGCGATGACGCGGCCGCGCATCTGCGACGGATGTCGGGCACGCATCATGACCTGTGGAGCGCGGCGGTCATCGCGGAGAATGGCCGACCGGTGTGGCGCCATGTCGAACGCGCGCGGATGCATGTCCGGCCGCTGTCCGACGCGTTTATCGAAACCTATCTCGATGCCGAGTGGCCTGCGATCGCGGGGTGTGTCGGCTGTTACCGGATCGAGGGTCCGGGCGCGCAGCTCTTCACGAAGATCGACGGCAGCCAGTTCACCGTTCTCGGCATGCCGCTGCTTAACGTGCTCGATTTTCTCCGGACCCGCGGTGCACTCCCCGCCTAGCGCGTGGGCCGCTGACGGGCATCGGCGTTCGTCTGGCAATCCCGGCGGTATCGATTACACGCGATCGATGCGCGGTGGGCGGCGTCGAACGCCGGCCAGCCAGCCCGGGATCTTATGGAGCTCTGAATGACCCCTCGCCCCTATGCCGAAGTGATCGGCGATCCGATCGCTCAATCGAAATCGCCGCTGATCCACGGCTTCTGGCTCGACGCGCTCGGGATCGACGCCGAGTACCGGCACCAGCACGTCACCGCGGAAGAGCTTCCGGCCTATTTCGCCGAGCGGAAGAGCGATCCCGCATGGCGGGGCTGCAATATCACGATGCCGCACAAGCTGGCGGCGCTCGACCACGTGTGCGACCCCGGCGACGTCCGGGGGTCGATCGGCGCGGTCAATACCGTCTTCCGCAACTCCGCCGGCGACTGCATCGGTACAAATACCGATGCCGCGGGGTTCTGGGCGCCGATCGATGATCTCGATATCGCCGGCCAGCCCGTCACGGTGATCGGTGCAGGCGGCGCGGCGCGGGCGATCCTCTTCGCCCTGTCGCGCATGGGCGTCGGTCCGGTGACGATCCTCAACCGCAATCCTTTGAAGGCGGCGGCGTTGCTGTCGACATTCGGGCTCAAGGGACAGGCGCTGCCGATCGGTCCGGCGGTCCCGCCGTCGCGGCTGCTGGTCAATGCGAGCATCCTCGGCATGGCCGGCCAGCCGCCCCTCGACCTCGATCTCGGCGCGCTCGATCCCGACTCGCTCGTGTATGACATCGTCTACGCGCCGCTCGAGACCGGACTGCTCAAGGCCGCCCGCGCGCGCGATCTCGAAACCGTCGACGGGCTCGAGATGCTGATAGGTCAGGCGGCGGTCGCGTTTGAGATTTTGTTCCACGTGGAACCCCCGCGGGACCGCGACGAGGCCTTGCGCGCGCTGCTCACCGCATGATCATCGGGCTTACCGGGTCGATCGGCATGGGCAAATCCGCCGTCGCCGCGATGTTCGCGGAGGAAGGCGTCCCCGTCTTCGACGCCGATGCGACGGTCCACCAGCTGCAGAGTGTCGGCGGCCGACTCGTCGCACCGATCGGCGCCGCGTTTCCCGGCACCGTCCAGGACGGCGCGGTCGACCGTACACGCCTGGGGGCGGCGGTGTTCGGCGACGACGATGCGATCCGCCGTCTCGAGGCGATCGTGCATCCCGCGGTCGGTGAGGAGCGTCAGGCGTTTCTCGATTCTCATGCCGGCGCACTCGTCGTGTTCGACGTGCCGCTGTTGTTCGAAACCGGTGGTGACGCGCGAGTCGACTGTATCGTCGTCGTGACCGCCGCCGCCGAGGTCCAGCGGGCCCGCGTGCTCGCCCGCCCCGGCATGACCGTCGAGCGTTTCGCCGCGATCCTCGCCCGCCAGACACCCGATTCCGAGAAACGCGCGCGTGCCGATCATGTCATTCGCACCGACACGAGCTTCGACGAAACCCGCGCGCAGGTTCGTGCGGTGATCGCTTGCGTGACGGGACGTGAGCGCCGATAACAGCCGGATGCGTGAGATCGTCTTCGATACCGAAACCACCGGCCTCAGCTTTTCCGGTGGCGATCGCATGGTCGAGATCGGCTGTGTCGAGATGGTCAACCGGGTCGAGACCGGGCGCACTTTCCACGCCTATTACCATCCCGAACGGGACATGCCGGTCGAGGCGTTCAACGTCCACGGGCTGAGCCAGGCGTTTCTCGCCGACAAGCCGCGGTTCGGCGACGGCGTGGCGGACCTGCTCGATTTCGTCGGCGATGCGCCGATGATCGCCCATAATGCGAGCTTCGATTTCTCGTTTCTCAACGGCGAACTCGTCAAATGCGGACGGCCGATCATTCACCTGAACCGGATGATCGATACGCTGCAGATCGCCCGCAGCCGTCATCCGGGCGCGAAGCATTCGCTTGATGCGCTGTGTTCGCGGTTCGGGATCGATCGGAGTCACCGCGTTCTCCACGGCGCGCTGCTCGACGCGCAGCTTCTGTCGCAGGTCTATGTCGAGCTGTTGGGTGGTCGCCAGATCGGTCTCGGCCTGCTCAGCGAGCGAACCGTCACCGCCGCGACTCCGGTCGTCGCACCGGCGCCTCGTGTCGTTCGGCAACCGCGTGTTTTCACGGTCAGCGAGGGAGACCTTGCGGCCCATGCCGCGTTTATGAAGGGGATCAAGGATCCGATTTGGGGGGCCGTGGCGTCCGGATGACGCCGGGCGGACGGAGCCAATAGGACCGTCCGATGAGAAGGAGACGATAATGGATATCCGGATTTCTGGTCATCAGGTCGCCACTGGCGATGCGCTCAACAGCCATGTGGAAGACCGACTCCAGGGTATCGCCGACAAGTATTTCTCGCGCGCCATTTCCGCCGAGGTCACGTTCGGCAAGGGGCCGCATGATGCCGGCTTCAAATGCGATATCGTCGCGCATGTCATGAAGGGGCTGGTGCTCAAGGGCCATGCCGATGCCTATGACGCCCGTGCCGCGTTCGACAGCGCCGCGGCCAAGATCGAAACCCAGCTTCGCCGCTATATGCGCCGCCTGAAGGATCGCCATGCCGGTGAAGCCGTGGCGATCGCGGAAAGCAACGGCTATGACAATGCAAGCTATACGCTGTTTCAGGAGCAGGTCACCGAGGACGATGCCCCCGATGCGCCCCTGATCATTGCCGAGACGCGCGTCGACATCCCCGAGGCCAGCGTATCCGACGCGGTGATGATGCTGGATCTTCGCAATACAGCCGCACTATTGTTCATGAATGCGGGTACTGGCGCGCATAACATGGTTTATCGCCGCGGTGACGGCACGATCGGCTGGGTCGAACCGCAACGCTCCGCATCCGCCGCACCATAATAGAGCGCGCGAGCCGCAACAGCTGTTGTGACGCTGCGCTTTACGCCCCCGTGCAAACCGTTAAGGCGGGGCGTGCGGGGGCGCTTTGAGACATGAACAGCATGAATGACTTCAGTGATATGCTGCGTCCGGACGCGGTCCTGACCGGCATGGTCGCGGCAAACAAAAAGGCCGTGCTTCACCATGTCGCCACGCTTGCTGCCGACATTGTCGAAGGCGACGCAAAAACTATCGCGGACCGTCTGATTGCCCGCGAAAAGCTGGGTTCGACGGGATTTGGCGGTGGTGTCGCGATTCCCCATGCCAAACTCGACGGACTGACGCAGGTTACGGCTGTGTTCGCGCGACTGGCGCAGCCGATCGATTTTCAGGCCGTCGACGATCTGCCCGTCGATCTCGTCTTCATGCTGTTGTCGCCGACCGATGCCGGCGCGGTTCATCTGAAGGCACTGGTGCGGATATCGCGCCGGCTGCGCGACAAGCTGTTCCTGGACAAGCTGCGCGGTGCGGGTTCGACCGATGCGCTCTATGCGCTGTTCACCGCCGATGCGGTCCGCGATGCCGCCTGAACTGGCCTCCGCCGGCGCCGAGGCACATTTCCGTGCGCTGGAATCGCTCTACGCCTGTGCGCCGATCAACCGCTTCTTCGAATCGACGCTCGAGATACCGGAGGCCGGCGTTGCGCGGATCCGGTTCACGATCGACGAACGTCATTATCACGCCGGCGGTGCCGCGCACGGGACGAGCTATTTCAAGATGCTCGACGATGCCGCCTTCTATGCCGCCAACAGTCTCGTCACCGATCGCTTTCTCCTGACGACCGCGTTCAACCTGCTGCTGACCCGCCCGTTAAAGGCGGGGCCGGTCATCGCCGAAGGCCGCTGGATCAGCGGGAAGCGCCGCGTGTTCGTCGCCGATGCCCGGCTGATCGACGCCGAGGGGGAGGAGGCGGCGCGAGGTACGGGTACATTCATGCGCTCGCGGATCGCCCTGGCCGGGCTTCCCGGATACCGCGTCTCGCCGCGCCCGCTGCCGTGATCGTCCTGCGATGAGCGGCCGTCTTCCCAGCGGCGTCCTCGTCAGTGCGCTGCTGCGACGGGTCAACGACGCGGGCGGTTTTGGCGCGGTGCTCGCCAAAGGGGACGCGCAAAGCGGCGCAATCCTAGTGGTCGCCATCGATCGGGGCGCCCTGCCCCGCCTGCTCGAGCGCGGGATCGGCGCCGACGGGCGAACGGCGCTGATCGACTCGACTCCGTCCGAAGACCTCGACGGCTATTGGCGTCGACGGCGGTCGCGCGACCCGGATCTCTGGGTGATCGAGGTGGATGTCGCAGCGGCGGAACGGTTCGCCGCTGAAACGATCCTGGCCGATTGACTCCAAAGTCCCCCCGATAGAGGGGATATTCAACATTGATTGGCGTTGTGCTGGGACGGGTGCGATCCGGATCAGTTACGCAGTCGGGGGGATGCCTGGACGATCGGCTCGTACGATTGGTTCCGTGGTCCAACCGCATCTGAATAAGTTTGAATGACGATTTTGCAGCGGGCCGCAACGATTGCGGTCATGACCTTCTCTCTCGCCGGCCTGTTCGGCAACAGCGCGCCCAGCCAGGCGACCGGCGTCGATCGCTCGACCGCCAGCCTTACCGCACTCGCAAATATAAACGCCCTCTCCTCTCAGAATGTTCCGCAGACCGTTCCCGCCGTGACGCCCGTCACCGCCGTCGAGCCCGCTGCACCGACCGCCGTCCAGACGTCGGCCGAGATCGAAGACGAAGAATTCGAAACGCTCGCCCAGGCCGTTGCCGCGCAGGATAGCGCCGCCGCCGACGAAGCGCTCCAGTGCCTTGCCGGCGCCATCTATTTTGAATCCAAGGGCGAGCCCCTCACCGGCCAGCTCGCCGTCGCCGAAGTCATCATCAACCGCGCCAAGTCGGGTCGTTTCCCCGCCGACGTCTGCGACGTCGTCAAGCAGCGCGGCCAGTTCAGCTTTGTTCGCGGCGGCCAGATCCCCGCGATCAACAAGGGCACGTCGTACCG
Organism: Sphingomonas sp. CFBP9019; assembly: GCF_034045155.1. NCBI lineage: Bacteria > Pseudomonadati > Pseudomonadota > Alphaproteobacteria > Sphingomonadales > Sphingomonadaceae > Sphingomonas > Sphingomonas sp. CFBP9019. The sequence goes on from NZ_JAXCWK010000004.1 coordinate 224,607, forward strand.
CACCGCCATCGCCGTCGCGAAGGTCGCACTGGCCGATGCGTGGAACAGCCCGGCCGAGAAGGCGCTGTATTTCAACACCGCCGATCGCCGCCCAGCAGGCCGCGTTATCAAGGTCGCTTCGATCGGCAACCACGTCTTCTATCGCTGATCGACAGCCGATCCGGACAAGGTCCGGTTCATGATCAGCATCCCACCTGCATCGCCAACGCTATAAACAGTCCGTGAACGCGCTTGCGTCGTTCGCGGATTGTTCTATTTCTGGCGCATGCTCGACAACCCCCCGGACTCCTGCATCGACGAACCCGGATCGCCCCTATGTGCCGCCGACGTGGCACGCGGCGTGATCCGGATGTTGTTGCGCCACGACCTGACCGCGATGGCGGAGGTTCCCCTCGACGGGGGGCGTCGCGCCGATCTGATGGCGATCGATGCCCGCGGGCAGATCGTCGTCGTCGAGATCAAGGTGTCGCGCGCGGATCTGGTCGGGGATGGCAAATGGCCTGAGTATCTCGGGCATTGCGATCGCTATTTCTGGGCGGTGCCGGCCGGGTTCGACATGCGGCCGCTGCAGGGGGCGGCGTTTCTGCCCGAACGTACCGGGATCATCGTCGCTGACCGCTATGACGCCGCGATCGTCCGTGAGGCGCATACGACCCCCCTGCCCGCGCATGTCCGCAAGCGGTGCACTTTGGCCTTTGCAAGACGCGCCGCGCGCCGTCTGATCGCACAGGTCGATCCCGACGCCGCCGGTCTCGCCTTCTGATCCGGCTGGCGGCTGATCCTCCCGATACGCGGCAGGATCAGCCGGCCGGCGACGTGGTCGTCAGAATTTCGGTCCCGAGACCGCCTTGCGGGTCTTCTTCGGCGCATCGGCCAGCAGCTTGGTCACCACGACGTTGCGGCCGTCCTGCTTAGCATAATCGCGGGCCGACATGCCGGCGATGATATCCGCCTGATCGGGATCCGCATTTTCGTTGAGCAGCACGCGGATCATGGCGATGTCGCGGCGCTGAACGGCGCGGATCAACGGAGTCTCTCCTGCCGAATTGGCAAGGTTCGGATTGGCGCCGGCGGCGGTCAGGATCGGGATCATGTCGGTCTGGCCGAGCGTCACCGCGAGCAGCAGCGGCGTGTTGCCCTTGCCGTCGCGCAGATTGGCGTCGGCGCCCTTTTGCAGCAGGAACCGCAGATAGGTCTCGTCGGCACGTTTGATGACGATGTGCAGCGCACCCTCGCCTGTCGAGACGTCGCGTGCGTTGACGATGCTGCTGCCCGGACGTCCGAGCATCTCGAGAACCTCGTTGTTCTTCGACTCGCGCACTGCGTTCAGGAATTTATATCCCTCCGACTGGTTCTGCGCATGCGCGGCACGCGGGGCGATCACGGTGGCGGCGGGAAGCGCGATCACGGCTCCCATCAACAGGGCGCCCATGGTCTTGGCGCCCGTCGTCAGGGCGGGGCACTGGCGGATATACGACATCGATAGATCCTCGGGACGCGGGTGATGTGCGACGCTTGCGCCGCACGGGCTAACAGATCAAGGCTGGCTGTATCATGACCAATCGACGCCCCGCCCTTCTCGCCGCCCTCGCGCTCGCGGCGTGCAGCCCCTCTGCGCCCGATACGAGCGCGGCCCCCGCCACGCCGCCGCTTGCCGGGGCGCGGATCGGCGGGCCGTTCACGCTCGTCGATCAGGACGGGCAACAGGTCAGCGACCGCCGGTTCGCGGGCCAATACCGGATCATGTATTTCGGCTACACCTTCTGTCCCGATGTCTGTCCGACCGACATGCAGACGATCGGCGGCGCGATGAAACTGCTCGAGGCCAGCGATCCGGCGCTCGCGGCGCGGCTCGTGCCGATCTTCGTGACCGTCGATCCGACGCGTGACACCCCTGCGGTCGTCAAGCAGTTCGTCACCGCCTTTCATCCGCGCATCGTCGGGCTCACTGGCAGTCCCGCGGCGATCGAGACGGTGAAAAAGGAATTCGCGATCTTCTCGGCCAAGGGGGATGCCGCGCCCGGTGGCGGTTACCTCGTAAATCACTCGCGTCAGGCCTATCTGATGGATCCGGACGGCAAGCCTCTCGCGCTGCTGCCACAGGATAAGGGACCACAGGCCTTGGCCGACGACATCAAGCGCTGGGCCCGATGAGCGCCAGATTCTGGGAAGACACGCCGATCGAGAAGCTCGACCGCGGCCAGTGGGAAGCCCTGTGCGATGGTTGTGGCAAATGCTGCATCCACAAGCTCGAGGACGAGGATACCGGCGAGCTCGTCGCGACCAATGTGTCGTGCCGGCTGCTCGACCGGCGCAGCGGGCAGTGTTCGGACTATCGGCACCGCCACGCCTATGTCGCAGAATGCGTGCGGCTGACGACGTCGAATGTCCGCGATATCGACTGGCTGCCCTCGACCTGCGCCTACCGCCTGCGCGCGGCGGGCGAGCAGCTTCCCGAGTGGCATTATCTCGTCTGCGGCGACCGCGAGGCGGTCCACCGCGCCAAACAGTCGGTCCGCGGCTGGACGATCAGCGAGGACGAGGCCGGTGAGCTCGAATATCACGTGATCGACCGCGAACTCTGACGCGGTGATCGACGGCCTCGAGATCATCCGGCATCCGCGCGCACGCCGGGCCCGGTTGTCGATCGATCCCGCCAGCGGCCGCGCCCGGCTCGTCCTGCCCAAGCGGGCGGCGCTGAAGCAGGCGCTGGCCTGGGCGGAGGAGAAGGCGGACTGGATCGCCGAACAGCGCGCGCGGCTGCCGCGGCCGCAGCCCTTCGTTCCCGATGCGGTTGTGATGGTCGCCGATGAGCCGGTGACGATCGCGTGGACCCCGGGCAGCCGCCGCACGGTGGTCCGCGACGGCGCGATCCTGTCGCTGTCCGGCCCCGTCGAGACGATTCCCCGCCGTGTCGAGGCATGGCTCAAGCGTACCGCGCTGGGCCTGCTTGACCAGGAAACCGCCGAATATGCCGCCAAGGCGGGGGTCAGCGTCACGCAGGTCGCGATCGGCGATGCCAGGGGCCGCTGGGGCAGCTGCGCGTCGAGCGGGGTGATCCGCTACAGCTGGCGGCTGATCCTCGCCCCCGGCTTCGTACGGCGGGCAACGGTGGCGCATGAGGTCGCCCACCGCGTCCACATGAACCACGCGCCCGCCTTCCACGCGCTCGTCGCCGATCTCTATGGTGAGGACCCCACCCCTGCGCGCGTCTGGCTACGCACGCATGGCGCGGCGCTTCACTGGGTCGGTCGATCGTCCTGAAAGCGGTCGCGCGAACTCTCGCGTGACCAGTCCCGCTGGGGCGCGCGCGGCTGCGGCGCGGCGGGATCGCGGCGTGGTGCGTCCCGGCCCGTTACCCTGTCGATCCAGTCCTGGTTCAACTGCTGCTGCGGCACCTGCGGCACCTGCGGTGTCTGGTCGGACGGGTCCGCATCGGGGCGCGGTATCGGCTCGCCCGCCGGGGCATCGCTCGGCATATCCGGAACGCCGCCAGGCTCGATCGGATTGCCGTTCTCGTCGACCATCATCTGGCCGTTGTCGGGCTGGCCGAAATAGCTCTCCTCATCGGGTTCGAGCTGCCATTCGGGCAGGGTCACCTGCGTCTCGAACTGCTCGATCGGGCGATTGGCCGTGGCGGGCTTCATGAACGCCGCCCAGGCGCGAGCCGGTGCCGTACCGCCGTGCAGTCCGGAGATCGGCTTGGCATCGTCGCGACCCATCCAGACGCCGGTGGTGATGCCGCTGGAGAAGCCGAGGAACCAGCCATCCTTCGACGAACTCGTCGTGCCCGTCTTCCCCGCCACCGGGCGGCCGATCTGCGCGGCGCGCCCGGTGCCGGTGTTGACCGCGGTCTGCAACAGGTCGGTCATCTCGGCGGCGACATAGGGGGCGACGAGGACGTGGCTGCGATCGACCTCATGCGTGTAGATCGTCTGGCCGTTCGCGGTCACGCGCGTGATGCCATAGGGGGTCACCGCGACGCCCTTGCTCGCGACGCTGGCAAAGGCACGCGTCATGTCGATCACGCGGACCTCCGACGTGCCCAGCACCATCGAGGGATGCGTGTTGACCGTCGTCGTGATCCCGAACCGCCGCGCCATGTCCGCGACGGTCGTGAAGCCGACCTCCTGCCCCAGTTTCGCTGCGACGGTGTTCAGCGAATAGGCAAAGGCCGTGCGCAGGCTGACGGCGCCGGAATTGCGCCGCGAATCATTGCGCGGGCTCCATCCGTCGATCGTCACGGGTTCGTCGACGATCGAATCCTCGGGCTTGTGCCCGGCCTCGAGCGCGGCGAGATACACGAACAGCTTGAACGCCGAACCCGGCTGGCGGACAGCCTGTGTCGCGCGGTTGTAGATCGACGATACATAGTCCTTGCCGCCGACCATCGCCTTGACCGCGCCATCGCGGTCTAGCGATACCAGTGCACCTTGCGCACCCGGGGGGGCATTCGCCCGGATCGCGGCATCGGCATCGCGCTGCATCGACAGGTCGAGCGTCGTCCACACCTCGAGCGGTGCCTCGGTCTCGTCGATCAGCGTGTCGAGCTGCGGCAAGGCCCAGTCGGTGAAGTAGCGGACGCTGTTCTGCTTCGGCTCGGGCGCCAGTTTGAGCCCCTGCACATCGGCATCGGCGGCCTCGCTCGCGCTGATGACGCCGGTTTCCGCCATCGTCTTCAGCACGACGCCCGCGCGGCCCATCGCCGCCTCGGCATCCGCGGTCGGCGAATAATTGGACGGTGCCTTGACGAGCCCGGCGATTACCGCCGCTTCGGCCAGCGACAGGCGGTCCGCCCCGTGGCCGAAGAACTTGCGCGACGCGGCGTCGATCCCATAGGCGCCGCCGCCATAATAGACTTTGTTGAGGTAGAGTTCGAGGATCTGGTCCTTGCTGAACTTGCGCTCGAGCGCGAACGCCAGGATCCATTCGCGGAACTTGCGCCCGAACTTCTTCTGGTTGTTCAGGAAGACGTTGCGCGCGAGCTGCTGCGTGATCGTCGACCCGCCCTGAGTCCAGCGCCCGCGATCGAACCGTACCTTGACCGAGCGTGCGATCCCGACCGGATCGACGCCGAGATGCGAGCGAAAGCGCCGATCCTCGACCGCGACGGTCGCGTCGCGCATCACCGCGGGGATCTGGCCATAGGAAAGCCATTCGCCGAAACTCGGCCCCATCGACACGATCACGCTGCCATCGGCGGCATGTACCCGGATCATCTGGCCGTTGGGCGAGGATTTGAGGCTTTCGAAGCTCGGCAGCTGCGCGCGGGCGATATAGATCGCGATCACCAGCGCGCCGAGCGCGAGGATGGCAATACCGGCGAGAACCTTCAGGAGGAGGACAAACCGGCGGCGCCATGAGGAGCGAGGCCGAGAGGGGCGGGAAGCGGGACGCGCGCGAGCCATGAAGGGTCGACGAAATACGCCTTAACCGCGGCGCCGACAAGCGGTTCGCGTGTGCGCCCGCGGCACGCGCACTCCGCCCGGCGTTTCGTCGACAGTATTCATCGCCGCGCGACGGCGCGTCACGCGCCGATCCGGGTCGCCTGCGCGAGCATCCGGATCAGTACGGGATGCGCGAAGGGAATCAGCTGGGCTGCACCGCGGCTTTCGGCCACCCGGCGCACCGCGCCCGCCACCCCGATCGGCCGCGCGAGCGTCCGCGCCAACTGCTGCTGCCATGCCGCTGCGCCCCCTGCCCCGTCGGTGCGATAGGCGCGCGCGGCAGCGAGTCCGCTGGCCAGCGCGATGCCCATGCCCTCGCCCGCCAGCGAGGGGATCACCCCCGCCTGATCGCCCAGCCTGTACTGCCCCGCCTGCCCCGTCGTCTGGCGCCAGCCATAGGGGACGTTGGCGATCGCATCGATCGTCGCATCCGGCGCGATCGCGGCGACCCATTCGCCAAGCACAGGCATTGCGCGGCCGAGCTCGGCGAGCAGATCCGCCGGCGTTCCCGCTTCCTGCAACCGCGAGCGATGTACTGCCATGCACAGATTTGCGCTGCCATCCTCCTGCATCGCAAGGCCGGCATAGCCCCGGTCGAAGAGATACAGGTCGATCTGCCCCGCCAGCGCTCGGGCCATCGCCGGCGGGGGCATGATGCGGACGCGTATCCCGAGCGTCGGATCTGTGCCGCGGGCGCTTGCCGGCCGTGCGGTCCCGCGGACATCCGACTTGCCGTTCGCCAGGAACAGCGCGGGCGCGGCGATCACCGCGCCATCGGCGGTCCGCACCTGGCCGTCTTCGATCGCCCGGACGGTCACCCCGCGTTCGATCGCTGCGCCCTGCGCCACCGCGGCGGCGAGCAGAACGGTATCGAGCCGCCGTCGCGATACCGATAGCGCAGGCCTTGGCAGCGCGGCATGCGCGACGTGGCTACCGGCGAAGATCCGGACGGTCGTCGTTCGCGCCGGGTTGAGCTGATCAGGATCGATTCCCAGCCTCGCCAGCGTATCGAGCGTCCGCCAGCTCAGGAACCCGCCGCACAAGGCGTCGCCCGTCTCGCGGCTACGCTCGATCAACAGATGCGGCAGGCCCGCGCGTGCAAGCTCGATCGCGACCGCCGCCCCTGCCGGCCCGCCGCCGACGATCAGCGCGCGCGTCGCGGTCACCGCAGCCGTTCGACGCACAGTCGGAACGGGAACGCCCGGAACACGCGCGCACCGCGGATCCCCGCCTCGTCGAGGATCGCCGGCCATTCGTCGGGCCGGTACGACCGCGCGATCGACAGCGTCCCGTCGTGACGCACCATCGGATGCCAGCGCGCGAGCCGTGCGAGAATCGGAAATCCGCGATGCGCAAACCCGTGGCGATGCAGATCGTTGATCAGCCAGCATCGCGCATGCGTGTCCATGAACCGCAGAAAGGCGATCAGTTGCGCATGGCTCATATGGTGCGCGACCAGGCTGCTGACGATCGCATCCCAGCGGGGTTCCCCACCCGTCTTACCGGCAAGATCGGCGTAATCCCCCGTGACATAGCGGATCGTCGATCCCGTGTCCGTATGCATGCGCGCGGCCTGTTCGCTGCGGGGATTGAGGTCGACCCCGACCAGTTCGGTGTCCACGCCTCGCCTGCCTGCCCAGCGCTCGATCGTCCTCAGCATGTCGCCATCGCCGAACCCGACATCGAGCAGCCTCAGCCGTGTCCGCCCCGCGATGACCCGCTTCAGAAAGGCAAGCGTCGGACGCGCCGCCATCGTCACGACATTCACCTTCGCGAGATCGGCGACCACCGCGGCATAGGTCTCCGGCGACAGGTCGTCGGAGTCCATCAGTTCCTCGGCTTGCGCCCGCGTCGTCAGCATCGCGGTGCGCTTCGGAAGCCGATACCCTCGGCTGCGAGACCCGGGCCGAACGCCAGCGCAACGCCGCGGGCGATGTCCGGCCCGGCGAGCAACCGCTGCAGCACGAACATCAGCGTCGCCGACGACATGTTGCCGTTCGCCGACAGCACCGCGCGCGACGCGTCGAGTGCATCCGCCGGGAGCGTCAGGGCATGCTCGACCGCATCGAGGATCGATCGCCCGCCGGCATGGACCGCCCATCCGTCGACCGTATCGGCGGGGCGCCCGCCGCTCGCGGCGGCGCGGAAGGCGGGATCGGCGAGCGCCTGCGCGATCCGCCCCGGTACTTCTCCGGACAGATGCATCGCAAAGCCCTGGTCGGTGATGTCCCAGCGGATCAGCGCCTCGCTGTCGGGCAATGCGGTGGCGAACGGCGCTTCTAGCTCGAATCCGCTCGGATCGCTGGTCACCAGCGCCGCGGCGGCACCGTCGCCGAACTGGAGCATCGCCAACAGCGGCTCGATCTCGGACACCGCCTGCAGGTGCAGCGTGGACAGTTCGACGGTGACCACCAGGACGCGCGCGCCGGGCTCCGACCGGACGATATGCCGCGCGCTGCGGAGCGCGACGACCGCGGCATAGCATCCCATGAACCCGATCAGCAGCCGCTCGACCGTCGCGGGCAGCGCGAGCCTGCGGGCGATGATCTGGTCGATACCGGGCGCGACGAACCCGGTGCAGCTCGCCACCACCAGATGCGTTATCGTGCCGAGCGCGATCGTTTCCTGAAGCGCGGCGATCGCCTCGATGGCAAGACCGGGTGCGGCGTCGGCATAGATGGCCATCCGCTCCGCGGTGCCGGGATGCGGATCGATCGCGTAAAAGCCGCCCGGGTCGACCGGAGACCCGGCATGCAGCCGCTGCTTGTCGCCGCTGTCGACGCCGTCCGCGACCGCGATGGCCTTTGTTGGCGGCAGCACCGACCAGCGGTGCGCGATACCCGATCGACCCGCCATCCGATCGAACAGCCTGGCCGAACGGGCATCGACCCGGTCGCGTGCCCAGCGGATAAAGGCCTCGTGAATGTCATGGCCGGGGACCGCAGTCCCGATCGCGTTCAGATAGGCAGGCAGGGGAGCGGGCACGACATCCTTTCGCACGGTTGATACGGCCAACGCGTGACGTCCGGACATCGGCCCGGCATGCCGCTATAACAAGCCCTTGCCGTGCGGAACCGCGCCGGCCTCAGTCCTGATCGATCGGGTCGAGATGGTCGTGCCCTACCAGGTACTTCTCCTCGACCATCGCCATGCTGACACCGACATAAGCCGCAATCGCATGATCGCCCGCCTGTTCGAGCGCGCGACAGGCTTCCTGCAGAAGCTCATAGGTGCGTGCAGCATTCATCGCGTATCTCCGAGGAGGGCGTCCAAGCCGGAGGATCATGCCGGACGCGGGCAAAATCGATCAAACCTTATATTGGTTTCACATTGGTACAAAATTCTACCTGTTGCAGCCCAAAAACCCACACGGGGCAAGCCATCAATCACAACCAAACTGAACAGATTTCGACCCGTTTTGCACATCTTAAGAAAGTTCCGAGACTATAGCGTGTGCCGAAAAGAATAGACCGGTAAAACAGATAGCTGAATGATGTTGACCATTATGCCGGCGTGCCGCCATATTTGGGTCATTATGGGCTTAAGACCCTGTGGGCGACCGGGAGCATGTGGTGAAAGACGAATCCGTTGCCGACTTGATCAAGGATCTGGGATCGAGGCTGGCCGCCGTCAGCGAGGAGTTCACGGCGCGGGCATCGCGGGTCGTCGACCAGCGGGCCGAGGATGCGACGAGCCCGATCAGCGAGGAGATGCTCGTCGCCCGGGCCAAGGAGATTCTGGCGCATCGTAAACTGCGCCGTCGCTTCCTGCCGGGCGAATTGTTTCACGAGCCGGCCTGGGACATGCTCGTCGCACTGTTCGTTTCGCACCGCGATCACCGGCCGACCAACGTCAAGGCGCTGGTCGCGATGGCGGATGCACCGGTCACCACGTCGCAACGCTGGATCGAGCACCTCCACAAGCTGAAGCTGATCGACCGCGTCAACGACCCGACCGATCGGCGTCGCATCGAAATCTCGCTGAGCGCAGCCGGCTATGACGCGGTCGCCGGCTACCTCACCGCGATCGCCCGACGCTGACCGGCATTCAGCACGGTATTACAGTAATTTCGGTTTTGTAGTAATTAGTTAAGCCGCGCCTAGCACGGTTCGCCGACACCGTTCGGGGATATCAAATGTGCGGCAAGGCAGGCCAGGCTCAGGGACTAGACGGCGCGATCGCGCACCGACAGGGCGGTGCGTGCTGATCGCGCGTCGCGCCTCCCGATCGCATGGCGGCGGGGAGACGGCGCGTGCTCTCGGGGCCTGACGAGGAAGACGCAACCGGCGGCGACAGCGGGAGCGGCGCAGATCTGCGCCAGCCCGCGGACCGCGACCGGCGTGCCGGTCGGCGCCATGCGACCGTCCTGCTGATCGGCCGGGTCATGCATGCCGACCGCGGCTCGATCTGTCTCGTCCATGACATTTCGACCGTCGGTCTGAAGGCGCGCTTCACCACGCTGCCAGCGCTTGGTGAGACGCTTGAGATCAAGGTGCGTGGCATGCCGTTGCTTCGCGCCACCGTCCGCTGGGTCGACGGGTTTCACGCAGGGGTCGATTTTGACGAGCCGCATGCGATCGACCCCGTCTTCGCGACGCGCGACGCCGCCGGGATGATCGCCCGATCGCCGCGATTCGTGGTTTCGGCACCAGTCAGGCTGAATGTCGAGGGGTGCTGGTATGCCGCAAGGCTGGTCGATATCTCGACCGGTGGCGCGAAGCTCAAGGTCGCGGCGTCGCTCTGCGGGCATTTTTCACAAGGGCAGGCGGCCCAGCTCGTCGTCGATCCCGGAGGACTCGCGATTTTTGCGGCAATCTGCTGGCGACGTGGCAACCGATTCGGGCTTCGCTTCGTTGCGCCGCTATCGCTCGTGACTTTGTCCCGGGTGCTGGAGTCAAACCCCGATTGTCAGGTCCCCATCCCCCCTCCCAGGGGCCTGGCAACGACGACCGGCGACTAAACCTCGTCGGTCGTCAACTTCACCTTGTTTGGAAGCTTCTTGCCCTTGGTGCGGCGCGACGGGAGCTGCACGGGGTGCTTCTTCTTCCACTGCGCGAACGTCATCGGGCCATCGGGCGTTTCGATGATCTGGTCGTCGATCGAATCGGCCATCGCCGTGCTCCGCTTTGACAGGATCCCGCAGGACGGACCGTCATGTCCCCCATGGGGGTGGTTCTGATCCGGGTCGGTAGAAACGAGGAAAGTGGTGCGGCCGAGAAGACTCGAACTTCCACGGGCTTTCGCCCACAACGACCTCAACGTTGCGCGTCTACCAGTTCCGCCACGGCCGCACGTGAAACACTGACCGGACAAGCCGGCTAGCTGGTAGGCCGGTGCCACTAGCAAGGCTTTTGCGATCCCGCAACGCCCTTTCGCCATCGAATGCGCGCCGCTGCGAGAAAATCATGTCGCAGGGCCCTATGCCGCCACCGCGTCGGGGCGGCGGAACCGGATCAGGAGGCGTTTTCGCCGGCAAAGCTCAGCTCGAGCCGTTTCGAATTCGACGGCACGTCGAGTTTGGCGGAGTTGAAATCGATCGCCGCGCCAGGTGTCAGCGTCCGCTTTTGCGGGGTGATCGTCCAGCTATACACGATCCGGCCCTGCGCATCGCGCAGCTCGGCGCGGATGTCGGGCACGCGCTGCGTCGAATCGGAGGGATTGGTGACCTGGCCGCTGACCGCGAACAGCTCGGATCCGTTGTCCAGTTCGCGGCGCTCGATCGGATTGTCGCGCAGTCGCAGCGGTGTCTCGTCCGCGCCCGTCACGAGTCCAAGCTGCGTCGCAAGGCCAGGCGCGCCGACATAGAGGATCGCAGCGACGCCCAGCAGCATCAGAAGCCCGGCCGCCACCGCACCGATCGTCCACAGCCGGGTGGTGTTGCGCCGTGCGCGGAACGGCGGGGCATGTGCGAATGCATCATAGGAATCGGCGTCGCTCCGGCTGCCCGCATAGGAGGACGGAGCGGCGCTGTCGGTGTTCGCGGCCGGCACGGTCGTCGCAACCGCCGGCAGCTCGGCCTGCTCATCCGCGACATTCGATGCGGCGGCCGGCGCGGCGGCAGGCTGGGCAGCCAATGGCGCAAAGGGTCGGATGATCGGCGGCGGCAGATCGTCGGCGGTCTGCGCAGCCGAAGGCGGCGAAGACATCGGAACCCCGGACGGGGTGGGCGAGGACGGACTTGGCCACGCCGGATTGGGCCAGACCGGGGGCGCGGCGGGCTCGGCGTCGAACGCCGCGCCGAACGGCGGCGCGGGCGCGAAGCCGAGCGGGGCCGCGGGCATTGCCTCCGCAGGGGCCGGCGCGTCGGGCGCCGTGATGTCAGTCGCGGCCTGGAACCAGCTGTGGCGGCAATTGGCACAGCGCACGGTCCGACCTTCGGTGCCGATCGCGCTGTCGGGGACCAGATAGCGTGTGCTGCACTCGGGGCATTGGAGGATCATCGGGCACGATTCACTGCGGGCCGCGGGACGGGGCCGTTCGCGGTCAAACTAAGCACGTGGCCCCCGCTCGTGGCAAGCATCATGCGCCCGGATGCTGTCTGCCGCGCTGCAGATGGCCGCCAGCTTGAAGCCGCGCGCGCTTTCATGCGAAAGCGAGGCTCACGGCACAGGCGAACTCGGGCGGGCGCGACCAATTTCATGGCGAATATCGTGCAGTTCGAAAATGTTGGCTTGCGCTACGACACCGGCGCGGAAACGCTGTCCGACATCTCGTTCACGCTGCGCAGCGGCGCCTTCTACTTTTTGACCGGCGCGAGCGGTGCGGGCAAGACGTCGCTGCTCCGGCTGCTCTATCTCGCCCAGCGCCCGAGCCGCGGCGTGATCCGGCTGTTCGGCGAGGATGCCGTGCTGCTCCCGCGTGACCGGATGCCGGGGTTCCGCCGCCGCATCGGCGTGGTGTTCCAGGATTTTCGGCTCGTCCCGCACCTGTCGACCTGGGACAATATCGCTCTGCCGCTACGCGTCGCGGGGATGCCCGAGGCGGATCTGCGCCAACCGGTCGAGGAGATGCTCGCCTGGGTCGGCCTGACCGAACGCGCCGAGGCACGACCGGCGACCTTGTCGGGCGGTGAGCAGCAACGCGTCGCGATCGCCCGCGCGGTGATCGCCCGGCCCGAGATGCTGGTCGCGGACGAGCCGACCGGCAATGTCGATCCCGACATGGCCGAGCGGCTGCTGCATCTGTTCGAATCGCTCAACAAGCTCGGCACGACGGTGGTGGTCGCGACGCATGATCTGCACCTTCTGAACCGGATTCCAACCGCGCAGATGATGCGGCTCGATCACGGCCGATTGCTCGATCCGACCGGGTCGTTGCAGTACCCCCCATCGCCCCGGGCCGAGCCATGAGCCGCGCATCCGAACGTCGCGTGCTCGACGAGGCTGGCGGCGTCCGTGCCATGACCTGGGTCATGGCGATCATGCTGTTCCTCACCATGCTTGCCGCCGCGCTGGGGCTGGGGACCGCGGGTGCCGCCCGCGCGCTCGATCGTCAGCTGGCGGGGCGGCTGACGGTCCAGATCATCGACGGCGACCCGGTCCGGCGTGATGCCAGTGCCGCCCGCGTCCTCGCGACGCTGCGGACGCTGCCGGAGGTGACCCGCGTCGCCGCGGTCGATCGCGCCGAGCTGACGCGGCTGTTGCGACCCTGGCTCGGCAGCGACGGCGCCGATCCGGGGCTGCCCGTGCCGGCGATGATCGACGTCGATCTGGGCGGCCAGGACGATGCCGCGGTCGCCGCGGTCGCGCGCGCGGTTCGCGGCGTTGCGCCGACCGCGCGCGTCGACCGGCACGAAACCTGGATGTCACCTGTCAGCGGGGTAATGCGCTCGCTGACGCTGCTCGCGCTCGGCATCGTCCTGCTGATGGCCGGCGCGACCGCCGCAGTCGTCGTGCTGGCGGCGCGCGCGGGACTTGAAACGCACCGCGCGACGATCGAGGTCATGCACATGCTGGGGTCGACCGATCTGCAGGTCGCGCGTCTCTTCCAGCGTCGGGTGGCGATCGACGCCGCGATCGGCGGCGTGGCCGGTGCCGGCGTCGCGATCGCCGTCATTTTGCTGATCATGACCCGGTTGCAGGGGCTGGGCTCCGAACTGCTCGACGGGGGGCGGTTATCCTCGACCGACTGGGCCACGCTGGGCACGATGCCGATCGGGTTCATCGTGCTGGCGATGGTCGCCGCGCGCGCGACGATCGTGCGCGCGATGAGGACGACCCTGTGATTGTCCGCCTTCTGGGTGTCGGTGTGCTCGTCTGGGCGCTCGGGTTCGCCGCGTTCATGCTGCTCCTGCCGCCGCCGCTCAATGGCTCGACCACCGATGCGATCGTCGTGCCGACCGGCGGGGCAGGGCGGATCGATCGCGGTCTGGCGCTGCTGCGCGACCGCCAGGCCAAGCGGATGCTCGTGACCGGAGTCGCGCCCGGCGTCCGCCCGATCGACCTCGCGCTCGAATATCGCACCTCGCCCAGCGTCTTCGCCTGTTGCGTCGATCTCGGCGCGGATGCGGTGGATACGCGGTCGAATGCCGAGGAAACCGCGCGCTGGGTCAAGACGCACGACTATCGTACCGTGCGCCTCGTCACCTCGGACTGGCATGTCCCGCGCGCCAAGATGGAGCTTGCCGCGGTGCTCGGGCCGCGGGTGCTGGTGCTCGGCGACGGCGTCCCCGGCACGCCGCGGCTCGGGACGCTGGTCAACGAATACAACAAGTTGATCCTGCGACGGATCGCATTGTGGATAGGATTTGGCGCATGATCGCCTGGTTACGAACGATCGTCTTCATGATCGTCTTTTACAGTATCTCGGCGCCGATCGTGCTGACCGTGCCGATCAGCGCACTGTTCGGGTCGCGCGCGGTGATCGTCCATTCGACGGTGTGGACGCGGTTCCACCGCTGGGCGACGCGCTGGATCCTCGGCATCCGGATCCGGATCGAGGGGACGCGGCCCGACGTCGCGGCCTTCTACGCGTGCAAGCACCAGGCGATGTTCGAGACGCTCGAGCTTCAGGCGCTGCTCGACGGGCCGGCGATCGTGTTGAAGCGCGAACTGGCGGACATCCCCGCCTGGGGATGGGCGGCGCGACGCTATGGTGCGATCGTCGTCGACCGCGACGCATCCGCCAAGGCGCTGCGCAACATGATGCGCGAGGCGATCGCGGCCAAGGCGACCGGGCGCTCGGTCCTGATCTTCCCCGAAGGCACCCGGGTCGTGCCCGGCGAGCATCCGCCGCTCAAGCCGGGTTTTGCGGGCCTCTACCGCGCGCTCGGCATGCCGACGGTCCCAATCGCCTGCGACAGCGGCACCGTCTGGCCGCGCAAGGGGCCCAAGCGGGCGGGCGTCATCACCTTCCGCTTCGGCGAGGTCGTCCCCGCCGGTCTCAAACGCGAGGAGGCCGAGGCGCGCGTCCATGCGGCGATGAACGCGCTCGACGGCTGACGCCGCTGGCGGCGCTCCGAGCGGGGTCAGTCGTGCGCGCGGCCGAAATCGGCGGCGTCGTCGTCCTGACCCTGTTCGACGATCGACCGGCGCACCGCGCGCGTGCGCGTGAACAGGTCGAACAGCTCGTCGCCCTTGCCCCAGCGGATCGCGCGTTGCAGCGCGCTCAGATCCTCCGAAAAGCGTTGCAGCATGTCGAGCACCGCCTCGCGGTTGGTCAGGAACACGTCGCGCCACATCGTTGGATCCGACGCGGCGATGCGCGTGAAGTCGCGAAAGCCGCCCGCCGAATATTTGATCACCTCGGACTGGGTGACCTCTTCCAGATCGCTCGCGGTGCCGACGATCGTGTAGGCGATCAGATGGGGCAGATGGCTGGTGATCGCCAGCACCCGGTCGTGATGATCGGGGGCCATGAACTCGATCTGCGCGCCCAGCCGCCGCCAGAATTCGGCGACCCGCTCGACCGCAGCCGGATCGGCGCCCTCGGGGGGCGTGACGATGCACCAGCGATGGTTGAACAGTGTCGCGAACCCCGCCTCGGGCCCGCTGCGTTCGGTGCCAGCGACCGGATGCGCGGGGATCACGGTCGCGCCCGGCAGCGCCTCCGCCAGCACGCGTGCGACCTCGGTCTTGCTGCTGCCGACATCGCTGACGATCGCCTCGGCGGGCAGGTCCGCGGCAAACTCCGCCGCGACCGCCGCCATCGCGCCGACGGGGACGCACAGGATCACCAGATCGGCGTCGATCACCGCACTGCCCGCGGTGTCGGCGATGTCGTGGCACAACTCCAGCCGGTCCGCGGTCGCACGCACCGCGGGATCGACGTCATAGCCGGTGAGCCGCACCGTCGGCATCGCCTGCAGCACGCCGCGCGCGATCGACGACCCGATCAGCCCCAGTCCTAGGATCGTGACGCGTGCGAACGGCAGCATCAGCCCCGCTCGACCAGCGCGCGCAACGCCGCGATCACGCCGCGCGTCTCATCCTCGGTGCCGATCGTGATGCGCAGCGCATTGGGAAGGCCCTGTCCGGGCAGCCAGCGGACGATATACCCCGCCTCCATCAGCCCGTGATAGGCCGCGTCGGCGGTCAGCTGACCTTCGAACAGGACGAGCACGAAATTCGCCTTGGAGGGTACGCAGCGCAGGCCGGCATTACCCATCTGCGCGACCTGCTCGACGAACCAGCCGCGCCAGCGGTCGTTGTGCGCGCGAGTCGCATCGACAAAGCCGGTATCCGCCAGCGCCGCGACGGCCGCCGCCTGGCCCGCCGTCGTGACGTTGAAGGGCGCGCGGATGCGGTGCATCGCATCGATGATCGGCGCGCAGGCATAGCCCCAGCCGATCCGCTCCGCGGCAAGGCCGTGGATCTTCGAGAAGGTCCGCGTGACGAGCACGTTCGCCTCGGTCATCGCCAGCGCGAGGCCGGCATCATCCTCCTCGGGGCTGAGATATTCGGCATAGGCCTGGTCGAGGACGAGCAGCACCGAGCGCGGCAGGCCGGCGTGCAACCGGGCGATCTCGGCGCGCGGCGTGAACGTGCCGGTCGGGTTGTTCGGGTTGGCGACGAACACGACGCGGGTGCGTTCGGTGACCGCGGCGAGGATCGCATCGACATCGGTCGCATAGTCGCGGTCGTCGACGACGACCGGCTCGGCACCGACGCGCCGCGTCGCGATTTCGTAGACCGCAAAGCCGTAGCGGACATGGATGATCTCGTCGCCGGGGCCCGCATAGGCGCCCGCGACCAGATGCAGGATCTCGTCCGATCCGGTGCCATAGATCACGCGTGCCGGATCCAGGTCGTAATGCGCCGCCAGTGCCTCGCGCAGCGCGGTCGCGCTGGCGTCGGGATAGCGTTCGAGCGTGTGATCCGCGCCGTCGAACGCGGCCTTGGCCGCTGGGCTCGTCCCAAGCGGGTTCTCGTTCGACGACAGCTTGATCACCGTGCGGCCATCATCGGTCGTCGAGCGACCGGGCGTGTACGGCGCGATCCCCAGGATCCAGGGCTTCGGCGTGGGTGCGGGCATGATGTTTGTCATGGCCGCGGGGCATAGCGGTCGGTGTGGCGCAGTGGCAAATGGTTGTGGTAGCGGACGCGTCATGCTCGACACGATTGATCCCGACCGGACGACCGACGCGCGCTTCGGCCTGGCGCGTCGCGTGACCTTGCCGGGACCGTTGCGGCTCGATGGCGGCGTCCTGCTGTCGCCGGTCGACATTGCCTATGAAACCTATGGCACGCTGAATGCCGACGCCTCGAACGCGGTCCTGATCTGTCATGCGCTGACCGGTGATCAGCATGTCGCCTCGACGCATCCGCGGACCGGCAAGCCCGGCTGGTGGACGCGGATGGTCGGTGAGGGGCGACCGATCGATCCCGCGCGGCATTTCATCGTCTGCGCCAATGTGCTCGGCAGTTGCATGGGCTCGTCGGGGCCTGCGACGATCAACCCCGCGACTGGGCGCGCCTGGGCGATGGGGTTTCCGGTCATCACGATCCGCGACATGGTCCGCGCACAGGCAATGCTGCTCGACCATCTCGGCATCGACGTGCTGCAGGCGGTGGTCGGCGGATCGATGGGCGGGATGCAGGCGCTGAGCTGGCCCGCGACCTTCCCCGACCGGGTCCGCGCCTGTGTCGTGATCGCATCGACCGCGCGCCACACCGCGCAGAACATCGCCTTTCACGAGGTTGGCCGCCAGGCGGTGATGGCCGATCCGAACTGGCGCGGCGGCGATTATCACGACGAGTCCGCGCCGACCGCGGGGCTCGCGGTCGCGCGGATGGCGGCGCACATCACCTATCTGTCGGAAGCCGGGCTGACCGAGAAGTTCGGGCGGCGGCTGCAGGCCCGCGACGCCAAGTCGTTCGGCTTCGACGCCGATTTCCAGGTCGAGAGCTATCTGCGGCATCAGGGGCTCGCCTTCACCGACCGGTTCGACGCGAACTCCTATCTCTATATCACCCGCGCGATGGACTATTTCGATCTCGCGGAGGAGCATGGCGGGCTGCTCGCCAACGCCTTCCGCGCGACGAGCGCGCGCTTCTGCCTCGTCAGCTTCGACACCGACTGGCTCTATCCGACCGCGGAATCGCGCAGCATCGTCCAGGCGCTCAATGCCGCAGGCGCGCCGGTCAGCTTCGTCGAGCTCAGCAGCCCGTACGGCCATGACGCGTTTCTGCTTGAGGCGCCCGAGCTCAACCGCGTCGTCGACGGATTTCTGAGGGCAGGGGCATGAGCACCCCGACGCAGCAGGAGACGCTGCGCGCCGACCTGGGGATCATCGCGCATCACGTGGACCGTGGGTCGCGCGTGCTCGACGTCGGATGCGGCGACGGCGCGCTGATGGCGGCGCTCCGGGACGAGCGCGCGGTCGATGCGCGCGGGCTGGAGATCGATCCGGGCAACGTTGCGGCCGCGGTAGGCCGCGGCCTGTCGGTGATCCAGGGCGACGCCGATGTCGACCTGCAGGGCTATCCCGATGCCAGCTTCGACTATGCGATCCTCAGCCAGACATTGCAGACCGCGCGCGCGCCCGACCTGGTGCTCGACCATCTGCTGCGGATCGGTCGGCGCGCCTTTGTCAGCTTTCCCAACTTCGCGCATTGGCGCGTGCGGCTGTCGCTGCTGTGGGGCGGGCGGATGCCGGTCACGCGGCAATTGCCCGAAAGCTGGTACGACACCCCCAACATCCATCACGTCACGATCGACGACTTCCGGGCGTTCCTCCGGCAGCGCGGTGTGATCGTCGAGGGTGCCTGGTTCCTGTCGGGCGACAAGCAGACGACGTCGGCGGCTGCCAACCTGCTCGCCGAGCACGCCGTATTCCTGTTGCGGGGCGAACCGGGGGCATGACCCGGGCGCTCCCCCGGTAACACAGGTTATTTGTTTCAATTCGCTACACGTTCTTGATTCAAATCAATAAACCGAAGGAACGGATAGCCCGGCCAACGGTTGCCACGACAATGACCAAGACCGCCATGATCGTTGAAGATGAAATCTTCGTCGCGCTGGATCTCGAAAGGATCCTGATCGACGCGGGATATCACGTCGTGGCGATCGTGGCGGACCGCGAAACCGCGCTCATCGCCGCGGCCGGATGCGATTTCGCCTTTGTCGACGTCAATCTGCGCGACGGTCCGACCGGTCCGTCGATTGCGGAGACGATTGCGCGCGATCACGGCGTGAAGGTCGTCTTCGTCACCGCCAATCCCAGCCAGATCGGCGACGCCGATTGCCTCGGCTATATCCGCAAGCCGTTCAACGATGCCGCGATCCTCGCCGCCGCCGAACTGGCGACCACGGGTCAGGCGCTACGCGGCGGTAGCGAACTGATCCAGATCCGACGGCGCGGGAACTGACGGGGAGACCGCGCGGTCAGCGGCAGAAGGAGGGGAGGGGGACCCCGATCTCGACGCACAGCCCCTCGGGACGCCAATCGCGCCGCACCGTCCCGCCCAACTGGCGAACCGCACTCATTTCGATCAGCTGACTGCCAAAACCCTTATGGCTCGTCGGGTGCGCGATCGGCGGGCCACCCTGCTCGCGCCAGGTCAGACGCACCGTGCCCGTGGCGCCGTCCCCGTCATGCCCGATCGTCAGCGCGACATGCCCATCGACGGTCGACAGCGCGCCGTATTTCGTCGCGTTCGTCGCGAGCTCGTGAAACAGCAGGGCGAGCGGGGTCGCGGAACGATCGTCGATCCGCACATCGTCGCCGATCACGACCAGACGATCCGTCCCGTCTTGCCGATAGGGTTCGAACAAATCGCCCAGCAGGCCCTTCAGACTGTCCTGCGGGGCTTCCGGACGCGACTGGGTGCTGTGCGGGCGGACGAAGTCGTGTGCACGGCCCAGCGCGGTGATGCGGTGGCGCAGGTCGGTCGCGATCCCGGCGAATTCGGGTTTGCCGCGCGCGGAAAAGGCGATGAGTCCGGCGATGACGGCGAAGATGTTCTTGATCCGGTGGCTCAGCTCCTGGCTGATCACCTCGCGCTCTTCATAGGCGAGCTTCTGCTCGTGGATGTCGGTGCAGGTCCCGAACCAGCGCGTGATCGCGCCCTGGTCGTCGCGTACCGGCAAAGCGCGGCCGAGCACCCAGCGATAGGTGCCGTCCCGGTGCCGCAACCGATATTCGATCGTATAGGGCTCGCCGCTCGCGAGCGAATGGCGCCAGATCGTCCAGGCGCGGTCCTGGTCCTCGGGATGGAACACGTCGTTCCAGCCCTCGCCATCGGTCGTGCCGGGCGTCGTGCCGGTAAACTCGTACCAGCGCGCATTGTAATAATCATGGAAGCCGTCGGGCAGCGTCGACCAGACCATCTGCGGCATCGTATCGGCCAGCGTCCGGAACCGCAGATCGCTCGCCTCGAGCGTGCGCCGCGCCCGCGCCTCGGCAAAGGCCTGTTCGCGCGCGGTCCGGCGATCGTCGAGCCGCCCCATCGCCGCCTTGGCCAGCAGTGTCAGCCCGTCACGCTGGAACGGCGTAAGCCCCGCCCGCGAGGTCGTCGCCAGCACGCACAGCGCGCCGAGCGGCACGCCTTCGCTCGAGACCAGAGGCGCCCCCGCGTAGAAGCGGACATGCGGAGCACCGGTGACGAGCGCGTTGTCCACGAACCGCGGATCGGCCTGCGCGTCGGGCACTTCCATCACGTCGTGATGGTGCATCGCATGCGCACAGAAGGACTGGCTCCGCGGCGTCTGGTCGAGATCGGTGCCGCTGCGTGAAAGGAACCGCTGATATTCCTCCTCGACCAGGCTCAGCAGTGCGATCGGCGCATCGCACAACCGGGCTGCGAACGACACGATGTCGTCCAGCTCACCCTGCATGCGCGCGCCCGCGACATCGTAGGACGAGATGACGCGTGATCGCGCCGCCTCGTCGTACACGCTCGGCGCTACTGGAGTCGAAACGGGCGGCGTCACGATGCTTAGAACGGCACGTCGTCGTCGAGATCGTCCGAGAACCCGCCGGTCTGGCCAAAGCTGCCGCCGCGCGCGCCGCCACCGCTGCCGCCGCCCGACGGCGCCGAACGACCACCGCCGCCGCCGCCGTAACCGCCGCCGCCTGACGAGCCGCCGCCAAAGTCGTTGCCGCCGCCGGCCCAATCGTCGCCGCCGCCGCGGCTACCACCGCCACCGCCTGCGCCGCCGCCCTGGCCGCCATTCGGGCCGTCGAGCATCGTCAGCACGCTGTTGAAGCCCTGCAGCACGATCTCGGTCGAATACTTGTCCTGGCCCTGCGCGTCCTGCCATTTGCGCGTCTGGAGTGCGCCCTCGATATAGACCTTCGAGCCCTTGCGCAGATACTTCTCCGCGACGTTGGCGAGGCCTTCGTTGAAGATGGCAACCGAATGCCATTCAGTCTTTTCCTTGCGCTCGCCCGACATCTTGTCCTTCCAGGACTCGGACGTCGCGATGCGCAGATTGACGACCTTGCCGCCGTTCTGGAACTGCTTGCTTTCGGGATCGCGGCCGAGATTGCCGACGATGATGACCTTGTTGACGCTGCCTGCCATGATGCCCCTCAGAGGCCGGCGAACACCGCCAGCCAATATGTGATTCCGGCCATGATGTAGGCGGCGGCGAACAAATAGCCAACCATGAACGCCGGCCATTTCCACCCGTTCGTCTCGCGACGCGTGACGGCGATCGTCGAGATGCACTGCGGCGCGAATACGAACCACATCAGGAAGGCGAGCGCGGTCGGCAGGGTCCAGCGGCCGCGCAGATTCTCGACCATCGCCTTGCCGCCCTGGTTGCTGTCGGGATCGTCGATCGCATAGACCGTGCCGATCGCCGCGACCGCAACCTCGCGCGCGGCCATCGCCGGGATCAGTGCAAGCACGATGTCGCGGTTGAAGCCGATCGGCGCGAACACCGGGGCAATGCCGTTGGCGATCCGTCCCGCCGCCGAATAATCGACCGGCGACACCTTGCTGCCTTCAGGCGGCTTGGGAAAGCTCAGCATCACCCACAGGATCACGGTCGACACCAGGATGATGCCGCCCGCACGCTTCAGGAAGATCTGCGCGCGGCTCCACAGGCCGATGCCGACGTCGCGCCACTGCGGCCACTGATATTTCGGCATCTCCATCATGAAGCCCGACGACACGCCCTTGGTGACCGTCCGGCGCAGCACCAGCGCGGCGACGAACGCACCGACGATGCCCATCACGTACAGCCCGAGCATCACCAGCCCCTGAAGGCCGACGAACGGCAGGACCTGCGTGTTGGGAATGAATGCGCCGATGATCAGCGTGTAGACCGGCAGCCGCGCGGAGCAGGTCATCAGCGGCGCGATCAGGATCGTCGTCAGCCTGTCCTTCTCGTCGTCGATCGTCCGCGTCGCCATGATCCCGGGGATCGCGCAGGCGAAACTCGACAGCAGCGGGATGAACGCGCGCCCCGACAGCCCGACGCTCGCCATCACGCGGTCCATCAGGAACGCCGCGCGGACCATATAACCGCTCGCCTCGAGCACGAGGATGAACAGGAACAGGATCAGGATCTGCGGCAGGAACACGATCACAGCGCCGACGCCCTTGATCACCCCGTCGACCAGCAGCGACCGGAGCAGCGAATCGGGAAGCTCCGACGTGATGAACGCCTGCAGCGCCGTGAAGCCGCCGTCGATCAGGTCCATGAACGGCTGCGCCCAGCTGAAGACCGCCTGGAACATCAGGAACATGATCGCCAGCAGTAGCACGGGCCCGGCGATGGGATGCAGCGCGACCCCGTCGAGCATGTGCGTCCAGCGCCGTACCGGCGTCTCGGACAGCGTGGCGGCCGTCGCGATGTCGCGCGCGCGCCGCTGCAGCGTGACGATGTCGTCCTGCACACTGCCGTCCGACTTGCGCAGCCGGATCGGACCGTTGACGACGGTCTGCGTCAGGATCGCACGCAGCGCGTCGAGCCCGCGTTTGCGGACCGCGACGGTCGGGATCACCGGCACGCCAAGTTCTCGCGAAAGCACCGCCGCATCGAGTTTCAACCCGTCGCGTTCGGCGAGATCGACCATGTTGAGCGCCACCACGACGGGCAGGCCGAGCGCGATCAGCTGGAGCGTGAAGCGCAGGTGATTGTCGAGATTGGCGGCATCGACGACCACGACCAGCGCGTCGGGCAGGCGTTCGCCGTCCTGCGTTCCGGTGACGACGTCGCGCGTGACGCGCTCATCGGGGGAGGAGGGCTCGAGGCTGTAGGCGCCGGGAAGGTCGACCAGCTCGACCGGGCGGCCGTCATCGAGCGTCAGCCGTCCGGCCTTGCGCTCGACCGTCACGCCTGGATAATTGCCGACCTTCTGCCGCGCACCCGTCAGCGCATTAAACAGCGCGCTCTTGCCGGCATTGGGATTGCCGACCAGCGCGACCAGCGGTGCTGCGTTCATAATGTCAGGCTGATTATTCTGCGGCGGCTGGCGTGGGTGATACGCGAATCGCACCTGCGACCGCACGCCGCAATGCGACGGTCATCCGGCCGATCCGGCAGGCGATCGGACCCTGGCCCAGCGTCGCGCGGTGAAGAACCTCGACATCGACACCCTCGTCAAAGCCCAGTTCGCGCAACCGGCGTGCCTCGGGGCCCGCCAGTCGAGCCCAGTCGATCGCAGCGACGATGCCATGCTGCTTGCGGGGCAGCGTTTCGAGACTGACGGAACGATCGGGGCGAGTGTCCATGATGCGACTGATTATCAGTAACGGATCGCCAAGGGAAGCCCCGGCACACGTGCTTGACGCAGATTGCGCGCATTCCGTCGCCCCGTGACGACGTGCCGCAACGCGCTCATGCCACGGGATAGCGCAACCGCCCGACGAACCGCGACAGGCTGAAGCCATGCTCTGTCCGCTTGAGAAAGCCCGACTTTGCGGTCTCGAACCGCATGATGCCGTCGATCCGCCGGCTGAGGAACGCGCGCGTCTCGGCAAACCCCTCGCTGTCGTCGTCGAGGAAGACCGTGACCGTCGCGGCATAGACGCCGAGCAGGATCGTCCGCTTGGTATAATGATTGTAATCGGTCGCGACGTCGCCCGCGGCCCGCCAGATCGTGTCGACCGTCCGCCAGCCGAGCCGCCCCGCCTTGGTCAGATTCTGCGGCAGGGCGAGGATCGCCAGCGCGCGGCGCAGCGATTCGCGGTCGGCCGCGGTCGCCTGCAGCCGGGCCTCGATTAGCGCGGCGATCCGGGCGCGGATCTTCATCGCCGACAGCCGTTCGGGCGGCACGCTTTCGAGCATCGCGACGTCGATATCGGCGAACCAGGCGTCGATCATGTCGACCGGTCCCTCTTCGAAGGCGAGCGCGGCGACGTCGCGGTCGATGCCCGCCGCGTCCGCCGCCATGTCGCGCGCCGCGTCGCTCCACCCGTCGAACGCCGCATTGGCGGCGATGCCGGGGGCGAGCAGCGAACGGATTTCATCGAGCGTGAGGTCTTGGGTCATACCGTCTCCTGCCGTCCAAGATCAGGCGTGTCGAGCGCCTCTTCAATAGGGGGGCGATCGGCCGGGGTCCGGCGGACCAGCACCAGCGCGATCGCGACCATGACGACGCCGACCAGATCGGGCAGGCCAAGCCGCTCGCCATAGACCAGCCAGCCGACCGTGCCTGCGACGACCGGCTGGATCAGCAGCGCGATGCCGATCACCAGCGGCGAAAACCGCCCGAGCGCATAGATCATCAACCCCTGGCCCAGCACCTGGCTGCACAGCGCGAGCCCGATCAGCGGCCCCCACTGCGCCGGCACGATCCGCTCGCCCATCGCAAGGGCGAACACCAGCAACGGCACGATGCCCGCCAATGTCGACAGCACCAGCGCGGACAAGGGGGCGAGCGTCGTCCGCGCGCGCGCCATCAGGATGAAATACACCGTGTAGAGCAGCCCCGCGAGGATGCAGAGCAGATCACCCGCCAGGTTCTTCGCATCGAGCTGATAGGAGCGCCCGAGCAGCAGCGCCGCGCCCGCCGCGGCGAGCATCAGCGCCCAGCCCTGCGTCCGCGTCGGCCAGGTCCGCGCAACGAGGAACCCGTAGATCGGGAACATTAGCGTCGCCGCATTGCCGAACAGCGTCGCATTGGCGAGCGTGGTGCGCAGGATGCCGAGATGCCAGCTGCCGAGATCCGCGGCAAAGCACACGCCGCCCGCGATCAGCCCGATCCAGACGCCGCGGCCGAGCCGCGTCGGTCGCGCGCCCTGCTGCGCTGCGAGCAGGACGAGAAACGGCACCGCCAGCGTCAGCCGCCAGAATCCTGCCGCGACCGGTCCGACCTCGGTCGCGCGGACGAACCACGGCCCGAATGCGAGCGCGACATTGGCGATCAGCAGCGCGCCGAACGCGAGCGTGCCGGGGGCACCGGTCGTCGTCGCCGTCGGCGTTTCGGGCACGCTAGATATTCTTTGCGGGGCGGGGCGATGCATGCCGCGCTGTAGCGTCCTATCTTGCCCCCGTCAGGCATTAAGGAGCCCCCATGCCAAGCCTTTTCGATCCCATCACGCTCGGCGCCGTCGAAGCGCCCAACCGCATCCTCATGGCGCCGCTCACCCGCGGGCGTTCGGACAAGGACGCCGTCCCGTCCGACCTCATGATCGACTATTACACGCAGCGCGCCAGCGCCGGCCTGATCATCTCGGAAGCCACCGGCATCAGCCGCGAAGGCCTGGGCTGGCCATTCGCGCCGGGCCTGTGGACGCAGGCGCAGGTCGAGGCGTGGAAGCCCGTTACCGCAGCCGTGCACGCCGCCGGCGGCCGCATCATCGCGCAGCTCTGGCATATGGGCCGCCAGGTTCATTCGTCGGTGATCGGCGGCCAGCCCGTCTCGTCGTCCGCGACCAAGACCGAAGGCCAGGCGCATACGTTCGAGGGCAAGAAGGATTTCGAGGTCGCGCGTCCGCTCGAGCTGAACGAGATTCCGCGGCTGCTGAACGACTATGAGCTCGCGACGAAGAACGCGCTGGAAGCCGGGTTCGACGGCGTCCAGATCCATGCCGCGAACGGCTATCTGATCGACCAGTTCCTGCGCGACAACGCGAACAGCCGCACCGATGACTATGGTGGCAGCATCGAGAACCGCATCCGCCTGCTTCGCGAAGTCACCGAGCGTGTGATCTCGGTCGCCGGCGCCGATCGCACCAGTGTCCGCCTCTCGCCCAATGGCGATTCGCAGGGCGTCGACGACAGCAACCCCGAGCCGCTGTTCACCGCCGCCGCCAAGGCGCTGTCCGATCTCGGCATCGCCTTCCTCGAGCTGCGCGAGCCGGGTCCCGACGGCACCTTCGGCAAGACCGACGTGCCAAAGCTCAGCCCGGCAATCCGCAAGGTCTTCAAGGGCGTGCTGGTCGTGAACTCGGATTACGACACGCTCGAAAAGGCGCAGGCCGAGCTCGACAAGGGCGATGCCGATGCGATCAGTTTCGGGCGGACGTTCATTGCGAACCCCGACCTGCCCGAGCGCCTGCGTACCGGCGCACCGCTGGCGCAGGATAACCCGAAGACCTGGTACAGCCAGGGCCCCGAGGGCTATATCGACTATCCGGCGCTGGAAACCGTGTCCGCCTAAGCCGACCGCCTGATTGTCACCGGTGACGCCATCGCATAGCAGCGCGGCTTTCGCGTCGTGCGCGGCGCACCGGTGACGACAGGACATGACATGACCGACGGCTGGGGCCCGCCGAAATCGCCCCCGAAATCGCCCCCCAAATCCAGCCCCGCATCGGCCTGGCCGCTGAACGACCGCGGCCCCGGCCCGTTGCTGCCCGGCACCGCGGATCGCGCGGCCCGCCGCGCCGAAGAGCGTGCCCGCGAGCGGGAACAGCGCGCGCAGGACCGCCTCGCCGCGACCGATCAGCGCGCCGAAGCGCGCGCCGCGCAACGCGATGCGCTCTCGCAGGACCGTGAACGTGCGCGTGAAGCCCGCCGGGTCGAGGAAGCGCAGCGGATCCGCGCGCGCCTCGACGCACCGCCTGCCAATGACGAGGAAGCGCTCAAGATCGCCAAGCGCCGCCGCTCGGGCGCGCGTGCGCGCAGCGGCGAGGAAACGAAGACCGAACGCGACACCCGCGGCTATACGACGATCGTCGACCCCGCCCGCATCCGCACGCTCGCCGCACGCGGCGCGTCGATCGCCGCGCTGGCCGCCGCGTTCGGAATTACTGCCGAAGAGGTCGAGGCCGCCCTGCGCGACACTCCCGAGGAATGACCAGGGCGATCGTGGGTGGATGAGGGCGGACGTTCGAACGCCCAGGCATCCTACGCGACGAAGCGGTCCTTCAGCGCCAGCATCGCCAGCGCTGCTTTCGCCGCGCCGCCGCCCTTGTCGCCCTCGGTCGGGCGGGCGCGGGTGAGCGCCTGCGCCTCGTTCTCGGTGGTCAGGATGCCGTTGCCGATCGGCAGGCCGTCCATCGTCAGCGCCATGATCCCGCGCGCGCTCTCGCCAGCGACGATCTCAAAATGATAGGTTTCGCCGCGGATCACGACGCCCAGCGCGACATAGCCGTCATAGGTCTCGCTCTCGGCCGCCAGCGCGATCGCGCCGGGGACCTCGAGCGCGCCGGGGACGGTGATCGTCTCGTGGCTGTGCCCCGCGGCCTCGATCGCCGCGCGCGCGCCCTCGATCAGCAGGTCATTCAGATGGTCGTAGAACCGCGCTTCGACGATCAGGATATGCGCCATCAGTTGGGAGCCTTTTCGGTGTCGAGGGGAGCGATCGGGCGTTCGCCGACAATCGACAGGCCATAGCCGTCGAGCCCGACCAGCGTGTGGTGGGTGTTGGTGATCAGCACCATGTCATGGACGCCGAGCTCGGTCAGGATCATCGCGCCGACGCCGTAGTCGCGCAGCTCCTCCATGTCCGGGGTGATCTCCGCGCCCGCCTTCTTCAGCACGGCGGAGGTGAACGCGTTGCCGCGCGGCCGGTTGATGACGACGATCACGCCCGCGCCCTCGTCCGCGATCATCTGCATCGACCGCGCCAGGATCCGGCCGCGATCGCCCGATTCGCCGAAGATGTCGGCGAACGGCGACAGCGCATGCATCCGGACGAGCGTCGGCTTGGCGGGGTCGATCCGGCCCTTGACCAGCGCGACCTGCTCGGTGCCCGTCGCCTTGTTCCAGAAGGTCAGCGCGGTCCAGTCGCCGCCCCATTCGGACGTGAACCTGGCCTCGGCACGCTTCTCGACCAGATGGTCGTAGCGGCGGCGATACGCGATCAGGTCGCGGATCGTGCCGATCTTGATATTGTGGAACTGCGCGAAGGTGACGAGGTCGTCCATCCGGGCCATCGTCCCGTCCTCGTTCATGATCTCGCAGATCACGCCCGAGGGGTTCAATCCAGCAAGCCGCGCGACGTCGACCGCCGCCTCGGTATGGCCGGCGCGGATCAGCACGCCGCCATCGCGCGCGACCAGCGGGAATACATGGCCGGGGGTAACGATGTCCGCCTTCTGCTTGGTCGCATCGATCGCCACCGCGATCGTACGCGCGCGATCCGCCGCCGAGATCCCCGTGGTGACGCCTTCGAGCGCCTCGATCGACACGGTGAACGCGGTCTCGTGCCGCGTGCCGTTGTTGCGGCTCATCAGCTCGAGTCCGAGCTCTTCGGTCCGCGTCTTGGTCA
This sequence comes from Sphingomonas sp. CFBP9019, assembly GCF_034045155.1. Classification (NCBI taxonomy): domain Bacteria; kingdom Pseudomonadati; phylum Pseudomonadota; class Alphaproteobacteria; order Sphingomonadales; family Sphingomonadaceae; genus Sphingomonas; species Sphingomonas sp. CFBP9019. The sequence goes on from NZ_JAXCWK010000004.1 coordinate 253,107, forward strand.
GCGCGAGACAGATCAGCCCGCGACCGAACTTCGCCATGAAGTTGATCTTCTCGGGCGTCGCCATCTGCGCGGGGATGACCAGGTCGCCCTCGTTCTCGCGGTCCTCGTCATCGACCAGGATGAACATCCGGCCGTTGCGCGCCTCGTCGATGATCTCTTCGGGGCTCGACAGATATCCATGCTTCAGGCGCCCGAGTTCGGCGCTGCGTTCAGCCGGCATTGACACGGTAATGCTCCATCCGTTGGAGATAGCGGGCAAGGACGTCGATCTCGATATTGACCGTCCGGTCCGCCTCGATCGTCCCGAGCGTAGTCACGCCCCAGGTATGCGGGATGATATTCAGCCCGAACTCGACCGCGCGTTGCCCGTCGGGGCCGTCGACGTCGCGGACGGTGTTGACGGTCAGCGACACGCCGTCGATCGTGACCGATCCCTTGGCGGCGATGAACGGCGCGATGTCTGCGCCGGCGCGGACGGTGACGCGATGCGAGCCGCCCTCCTCGACCACCGACACGACCGTGCCGAGCCCGTCGACATGGCCGGTGACGATATGCCCGCCCAGCTCCTCGCCGAGCTTCATCGCGCGTTCGAGGTTGAGCGGGCGACCTTGCGTCCACTGGTCGCGCGCGGTGCGGCTGATCGTCTCACCCGAGACGTCGACCGCGAACCAGTGCGGTCCGTCGCCGCCCGCGGACTTGTCGACCACGGTCAGGCACACGCCCGAACACGCGATCGACGCTCCCAGGTCGATCGTGGCGGGATCATAGGCGGTCGCGATGACCACGCGCGTGTCGCCCTGCTGCGCCACGCTGGTGATTTTGCCGATGTCGGTGACGATTCCGGTAAACATTATCCCTCGTTTCGCTTGCGCTCGTAGACCTCGACTCGGTCGCTGCCAAGTTGCCGTGAATCGATGATCGACCAGCGGCCATGCGCGCTGGAAAGATCGCCGAGACCAATATCGCCAATGGAATGCCGGCCGTTCCCGATCAGGATCGGCGCGCGGTACAGCAGCAGCCGGTCAACCAGATCCGCGGCAAGGAACGCCGACGCTACGGCCGCGCCGCCCTCGACCAGCAGATGGTCGCCGGGCAGGGCCGCAATATCCTGCGGATCGGCGATGACGTGCCACCCCGCGTCCGCATCGGGCGCCGTCCGCGACAGCAGCACGCGGCGCGGTGCTTGCGACTCCAGTCCCGCAAGCCGCACGTCGAGTCGCGGCGCATCCGCCTCGAACGTCCCGCGCCCGACCAGGATCGCCTCGTGCCGGCTGCGTTCGAGATGCGCATGCGCGCGCGCCTGTGGCCCGGTGATCCAGCGGCTCGACCCGTCCGCCATCGCGATACAGCCGTCGAGCGAGGTCGCGAGCTTCAGCGTGACATGCGGCCGGCCGCGGGCGAGTCGTGTAAGGAACCCCGCCATCGACCGTCGCGCCTCGGCGGCGCGCACGCCCGTTTCGACGTGGATCCCGGCGTCGCGCAACCGCGCGAACCCGCGCCCCGCCGTCCGGGGATCCGGATCCTCCAGCGCCGCGACGACCCGCGCCACGCCGGCCGCGATCAGCAGATCGCTGCACGCCGGCCCGCGCGGTGATTCATGCGCACAGGGCTCGAGCGTCACATAGGCCGTGGCTCCCCGCGCCTTCACGCCCGCCTGCGTCAGTGCCATCGCCTCGGCATGCGGCCGACCGCCTGCTTGCGTCCAGCCGCGCCCGACGACGCGCCCGTCCGCGACGATCACGCAGCCGACACAAGGGTTGGGTGCCGTACGCCCGCGTCCCCGTGCCGCCAGCGCCAGTGCCGCGCCAATACCGCGGCCGGGCTGGTCGATGTTCAGATCCCCAGCGCCTTCAGCTTGTCGTCCATCCGCTTGAACGACGCGCGGGTTTCCTCCTCGCGCTTCTTCTGCTCAGCCAGACGCGCGGCCTTGATCGGCGCGTCGATCTTCTGCTGGGCGACGATCTGCGCATCGGTGCGATCCGCGGGCCATTGCTCGACATAGACGATGTTCGGCCGATATTCGCGCTCGGCATAGCTGTCCTTCGAAAAGGCGTAGATCAGGAAGCCCGTGACGAGCATCGCCAGCGCGAGAAAGCCGAGCTCGTACGGCTGCCGGCCCCGGAGGAACAGGCGGAGGTCGCGATAGGCGCGGACCGGCGAGAAACGACTGAAAGAGCCCATCGCGCAAAGATAGGCATGCAGGCCCCCCAAGGCCAGTACCTTGGGCGACGACCCGGGGGGCCGACCTGCAGGCCCATCCTTGCGGCGGGTCGTCGCCCGCGGTTCAATTTTCCAGCACGAACGACAGGTTCATCGTCTTCCACGCCTCGACCGCGACCCCGTCGCGCGTCGCCGGCCTGAACCGCCACTTCGTCAGCGCCCGGTCCAGCGTCGCGCGATAGAAGGCGTCGCTCGTGGCGGTGACCCGCTCGACCTGTTTCACGCGCCCGTCCGCGCCGATCAGCACGCGCAGGACGACTCGCCCCTCACGCCCGGCCCGGCGTTCCTCGGACGGATAACCCGGCTGGAAATCCGCGGCATAGCGCGGGTCGATACCCGGCTGGACGAATAGAGGCGACGGCTTGGGCGGATCGACCGCCACACTTCCCGTGCCCGTGCCGACGACGTCGATCGGCGGGGTGAGGGGCAGGGGGTCGGGCACGACCTCGAACCCCGCGGTGGTTGGTGTCGGGACCTGCGGGAGTGGCGCGTCGGGCCGCGGCGCCGGGCGCGGCTGCTGGCGGACCAGCGGATCGGCGGGCGGCACCGGCGTGGGCGGCGGCGGGGTGTGCGGAATATAGATTGTGAGTGGCGGGTCGGGCGGCGTGAACGGCACCAGTTCCGGTGCCGCAAAAAACAACGCCCCGATCACCACGCCGTTGATCGCCAGAGCGACGCCTAGGCTTCCGGGATTCAATCCGCCCGTCCGGCTCATTCTGTCCGCGTACATCCGTCCGTCTCCTTCGCATCTCCTCGAGGATGGCGGCGCGATCGATACCGCCACATGAAATGGTACATCATTACATACGCCGCGCAAGCACGATCGGAACCGTTTTGCACGCCGTCGGATGAGGGGCGGTCAGCGGGGTTTCAGCCCGCTCGTTCAAGCCTCAGCCGGCGCGTGCCGCCGCGAGGCGCGCCAGTGCCCGCTCGCGCCCGATCAGCGGCAGCAGCGCGGCCATGTCGGGCCCGTGATCGCGCCCGGTCAGCGCACGGCGCAGCGGCAGGAACAGCGCCTTCCCCTTGCGTCCGGTCTCCGCCTTCAACCGGCTCGTCAGCGCGTGCCAGGGGTCGCCCGCCCAGTCGATTGCCGCAGCGGCCGCCAGCGCCTGGTCGAGATACGCCGCATCCTCGTCCCCGCCGACGGGCTCGACCGCGACCGGCCCCTCGATCACCTGCCACCAGCCGGCGGCATCGGCGAGCGTCACCAGGTTCGGGCGCACCGCCTCCCATGCGGCCTCGCCCATCCCCGCGGGCAGGCGGTCGGCGACGTCGGCAAAGGGCAGCGCATGCAGGATCCGCGCATTCACCTGCGCCAGCTCCCCCTCGTCGAACCGCGCCGGCGCGCGGCCGAACCGCGCGAAGTCGAACGTCGCGATCAGCGGCGCGGCGTCGGCGATCGGCTCGACCGGATCGCTCGTCCCGATCCGCGCGAGCAGCGCGCGCACCGCCTGCGGCTCGATCCCTACCTCGCGGAAATGATCCGCGCCGAGCGAGCCCAGCCGCTTGGACAATTTCCCTTCCGCCCCGGTCAGCAACGCTTCGTGCGCGAACTGCGGCGCGGGCACACCGAGCGCTGCGAACATCTGCAGCTGCAGTGCGGTGTTCGACACATGATCCTCGCCGCGCACGACATGAGTCACGCCCATATCGGCATCGTCGATCGCGGACGGCAGCATGTACAGCCACGACCCGTCCGCGCGCCGGATCACCGGGTCGCTCATCGTCCGCGCCTCGAAATGCTGCTCGCCGCGGATCAGGTCGGTCCACGCGATCGGCGTGTCGTGATCGAGCTTGAATCGCCAGTGCGGCGCCACCCCGTCGCGCTCGAACACCGCGCGCTGCGCGTCGGTGAGAGCCAGCGCCGCGCGATCATAGATCGGCGGCAACCCGCGCCCCGCCTGAATCTTGCGCTTGAGGTCGAGCTCCTGCGCGCTCTCATACGCCGGATAGATATCGCCGCTTTCGACCAGCGCCGCGAACCGCCCCTCGTACAGCGCGAACCGCGCCGACTGGCGTTCCTCGCCATCGGGCGTCATCCCCAGCCAGTCGAGATCGCTACGGATCGCGTCGACGAACCGCTCCTCGCTCCGTGCCGCATCGGTGTCGTCGATCCGCAGCAGGAAGCGTCCGCCCTGCGCGCGCGCAAACATCCAGTTGTGGAGCGCCGTGCGGATGTTGCCGACGTGCAGCCGGCCGGTGGGCGAGGGGGCGAAACGGGTTATGACGGTCATGCCCTGCGCTGTACGAAGCGGGGCGCCCCCCGGCAAACCCCTTCGCCCCTTTCCCCATTGAAACACCGGGACTAAGGGGCGTGCGACAGGGCGTGGAGCGATTTTGATGAAATTGATGACCGGCAATTCGAACCTGCCTCTGGCGCAGGAGATCGCCGCCTATCTCGAGACTCCGTTGACCGATGTCAGCGTCCGCCGCTTCGCTGACGAGGAAGTGTTCGTCGAGATCAACGAGAATGTCCGCGGCGAGGACGTGTTCGTGATCCAGTCGACCGGCTTTCCGGCGAACGACAACCTCATGGAATTGCTCATCATGATCGACGCGCTGAAGCGCGCGTCGGCACGCCGCATCACCGCGGTCATCCCCTATATGGGTTATGCCCGCCAGGACCGGAAACCCGGCCCGCGCACGCCGATCTCGGCCAAGCTCGTCGCCAACCTCATCACCGTCGCGGGCGCCAACCGCGTCCTCTCGGTCGATCTCCATGCCGGGCAGATCCAGGGCTTCTTCGATATCCCGACCGACAATCTCTATGCGGCGCCGGTCATGTCCGCGGATATCCTTGCGCGGTTCAAGGGCAAGAACCTGATGGTCGTCTCCCCCGACGTCGGCGGCGTGGTGCGTGCGCGCGTGCTCGCCAAGCGGCTCAACAACGCGCCGCTCGCGATCGTCGACAAGCGTCGCGAGCGCGCCGGCGAATCGGAGGTGATGAACATCATCGGCGAGGTCGAGGGCCGCTTCTGCATCCTGGTCGACGACATCGTCGATTCGGCGGGCACGCTGTGCAATGCGGCGGCCGCGCTGATGGAGGCAGGCGCCGAGGGCGTCGTCGCCTATGTCACGCACGGCGTGCTGTCGGGCGGCGCGGTCGCGCGGGTCGAGGGCTCAGAGCTGCGCGAGCTCGTCATCACCGATTCAATCGGCAATCATGACGTGATCAAGGGCGCGCATGGCAAGATCCGCCACCTGCAGATCGCTCCGCTGCTCGGCGAGGCGATCAAGCGGATCGCGGATGAAACGAGCGTCTCGAGCCTGTTCGACTGACGCGCCGCTGTCGGATCGTGGTGCGGTCGCCGGGTTACCGCTGCGACAGCGCCACGATGTGATCGAACACCGCGGGGTGCAGCGGCTTGGCGAAGGCGCAGCCATATTTGAACTTGTCGCGCCACGCGACCACCGCCTCGAGCGCGGCGAGGCCGGGCAATGTCAGCCACACGACCGTCCCCGGCCAGAGCGTGAAGCTGGTCTCGGCCCGGAACCCCGACAGTGAGAGGTCGGTCACTTCGATCTCGAACCGCGTCTGGCCGCGGTCGCGCAGGTGCGCACGCATCCTGACGGATTTGCGCAACGCCCGGCGCAACTCTCCACCGGGCTCTTCACCGGTCCGAGTCTCAGGCGAGTCGTAGGCGGGGTCTGTCATGGTTCAACTCTGGCACGAAAAGGGTTACTTTTCCGCAAATGTTTGTGATCCGGCAGGCGTTTCGATCCGCTGCGGCGCGCATCCCTAAAATGGCCAAAAATCAGCGATCCCCTCGCTCTATTGCGAACGAGACGCAAGTGCAAATGCCTTAAGGGTGGATTTGCGGCGCGCCCTGTGCTTTACGCGCTGGCAATTCCCGAGTTTCCTAAAAATTGCGTGGAGCCTTCCCGATGAACATCCATGAATACCAGGCCAAGGAACTGCTGGCCAAGTTCGGCGTCCCCGTCCCCGCCGGTTTCGCGGCGCTGACCGTCGAGGAAGCCGTCGAGGCCTCGAAGAAGCTCCCCGGACCGCTCTATGTCGTGAAGGCGCAGATCCACGCCGGCGGCCGCGGCAAGGGCAAGTTCGTCGAGCTCGGCCCCGACGCCAAGGGCGGCGTCCGCCTCGCCAAGACCGAGGACGAGGTTCGCGCGGCCGCGACCGACATGCTCGGCAACACGCTCGTCACCATCCAGACGGGTGACGCGGGCAAGCAGGTCAACCGCCTGTACGTCACCGACGGCGTCGACATCGACAAGGAATTCTACCTCGCGCTGACGCTCAACCGCACCACCGGCCGGGTGATGATGGTGGCCTCAACCGAAGGCGGCATGGACATCGAGGCGGTCGCGCATGACACGCCCGAGAAGATCCAGTCGATCGACATCGACCAGGCGACCGGCTTCATGCCGCATCACGGCCGCGCCGTTGCCGCAGCACTCGAACTGACCGGCGATCTCGCCAAGCAGGCCGCGAACACCGCGTCGAAGCTGTATGACGCGTTCATGGGCACCGATGCCGAGCAGATCGAGATCAACCCGCTCGCGGTGACCAACGACGGCAAGCTGATGGTGCTCGACGCGAAGGTCGCGTTCGACGGCAACGCGCTGTTCCGCCACAAGGACCTGCTGCAGCTGCGCGACGAGACCGAGGAAGATCCCGCCGAGCTCGAGGCGTCGAAGTACGACCTCGCCTATATCAAGCTCGACGGCGACATCGGCTGCATGGTCAACGGCGCCGGCCTCGCCATGGCGACGATGGACATCATCAAGCTCAACGGCATGTTCCCGGCCAACTTCCTCGACGTCGGCGGCGGCGCCAACAAGGAGAAGGTGACCGCGGCGTTCAAGATCATCCTCGCGGATCCGAACGTGAAGGGCATCCTCGTCAACATCTTCGGCGGCATCATGAAGTGCGACATCATCGCCGACGGCATCGTCGCGGCGGCGAAGGAAGTGAACCTGTCGGTCCCGCTGGTCGTCCGCCTCGAGGGCACGAATGTCGAGAAGGGCAAGGAGATCCTCGCGAACTCCGGCCTGGCAATCGTCCCCGCGAACGACCTTGGCGACGCCGCCAAGAAGATCGTCGCAGAGGTGCAGAAGGTCGCGGCGTAAACGCTGTCGGCCTCGCATACTGACTTCGCGAAAAACGGGGCTCGGACGGAAACGTCCGGGCCCTTTTTCGTTGGTATCGCAGCCGGTCCGACGGGGCGGTCGTCGTGACGCTACGGTATCCGATGTTTCCGTACCGCACTTGCGAAAACGACGCGAAACCGCCATCTGTCGCACCAACGCAGCCGGTAACCGGCGGGCGAAACGAACATATTCACCTTGGAAGGAATCCCGATGAAGGTGCTGGTGCCGGTCAAGCGTGTGCTTGACTACAACGTGAAGCCTCGCGTGAAGGCGGACGGAACGGGCGTCGATCTGGCGAACGTCAAGATGAGCATGAACCCGTTCGACGAGATCGCGGTCGAGGAAGCGATCCGCCTGAAGGACAAGGGCGTGACCGAGATCGTCGTCGTGTCGATCGGCGAGCAGAAGAGCCAGGAAACGCTGCGCACCGCGCTCGCCATGGGCGCCGACCGCGCGATCCTCGTCCTCAGCGAGACCAAGGTCGAGCCATTGGGCGTCGCCAAGATCCTCGCCAAGATCGTCGAGGAAGAACAGCCCGACCTCGTCATCCTCGGCAAGCAGGCGATCGACGACGACAACAACCAGACCGGGCAGATGCTCGCCGGCCTCCTCAACTGGGGCCAGGGCACGTTCGCGTCGAAGGTCGAGATCGCCGACGACTCGGTCCATGTGACGCGCGAAGTTGATGGCGGTGCGGAGACGGACACGCTCAAGCTGCCCGCGATCATCACCACCGATCTTCGCCTCAACGAGCCGCGCTATGCGTCGCTGCCGAACATCATGAAGGCCAAGTCGAAGCCGATGGCGACCAAGGCGCCGGCCGACTTCGGTGTCGACGTGACGCCGCGGCTGACCACGCTGAAGGTCGTCGAGCCCGCCAAGCGCTCGGCGGGGATCAAGGTCGCTGACGTCGATGAGCTCGTCGGCAAACTCAAGACGATGGGAGTCGCAAAGTGAAGACGCTCGTTTGGGTCGAACATGACGGTCAGGTCGTCAAGGACGCCACGCTTTCCGCGGTCACTGCCGCGAGCAAGCTCGGAGAAGTCCATCTGCTGGTCGCAGGGCAGGGGGTCGACGCCGTCGCCGCCGCCGCTGCGAAGATCGCCGGCGTCGGCAAGGTGCACGTCGCCGATGACGCGGCGTTCGCGCACGCGCTCGCCGAAAACGTCGCGCCACTGATCGTCGAGCTAATGGGGCATCACGACGCGTTCGTCGCGCCGTCGACCACGCACGGCAAGAATATCGCGCCGCGCGTCGCAGCCCTGCTCGACGTCATGCAGATCAGCGACATCCTCTCGGTCGAGAGCGACGACACGTTCACGCGCCCGATCTATGCGGGCAACGCGATCGCCACCGTCCAGTCGTCGGACGCGAAGAAGGTCATCACCGTCCGTGGCACCGCGTTCGAAAAGGCCGCCACCGAAGGCGGCTCGGGCGAGATCGAGGCGGTCGCCTCGACCGGCGACAAGGGTCTGTCGACCTTTGCCGGCGCGGAGATCGCCAAGAACGAGCGTCCCGAACTGACCAGCGCGAAGGTCATCGTTTCGGGCGGCCGTGCGCTGGCCTCGAGCGACCAGTTCCACGCGCTGATCGATCCGCTCGCGGACAAGCTGGGCGCGGGCGTCGGTGCAAGCCGCGCCGCGGTCGATGCGGGCTATGCCCCGAACGACTATCAGGTCGGCCAGACGGGCAAGATCGTCGCCCCCGAAGTCTATGTCGCAGTCGGCATCTCGGGCGCGATCCAGCACCTCGCGGGCATGAAGGATTCGAAGACGATCATCGCGATCAACAAGGACGAGGACGCGCCGATCTTCCAGGTCGCGGACATCGGCCTGGTCGGCGATCTGTTCAAGATCGTCCCCGAACTGACCGAAAAGCTCTAACCCGCAAAGCCTCCCCCGGCAGGGGGAGGTGGCAGGCATAGCCTGACGGAGGGGGAGGATAGACGGACCCATATTGCCCGTCCTCCTCCCCACCCACCAACCCCCCGGACAGCGCCGCGGCCCGAACGCTTGCCGCCCCGCGCCATCCTCCCCAGATATCAGTCATGTACGGCGTCCAACCCCATCCGCGCGACCGGCTCCTGTCCGCCGCCGGCGCCGCTGCCCTGTGTGCAGCACTGGGCTATGCGCTGATCCTCGGCCTCGGCGTCAGCCTCCCGTCGGCGATCCCCGACGCGCTCAAGACCTTCGCGGTCGGGCCGCCGCCCCCGCCGCCGCCGCTGGAAAAAGTCGTGCCCCGCCCGGCGAAGAGCCACCGGCCCGAAGGTGCCGCATCACCCGCCAATCTCCGGTCGAAGGCGACCGAGCTCGTCGCCCCGATCCCGATCGTCCCGCCCGTCATCCCGCCGCCGATCGTCGCCGCGCTCAAGCCCGGCGTCGGCAGTGCGGCAACGACCGGCGCCGCGCCGGTCCCGGGGCCCGGCACTGGCGCGGGCGGTGAGGGCGACGGTACCGGCAGCGGCCGCTATGGCGACGGCGACGGCGATGGCGGTGACGAGAGCCCGCCGCGGCTGTTGAAGGGGCGGTTCAGGAACAGGGACTTCCCCAATGCGGAGGCGATCATCGGCGCGGGCGGCGTGGTCGGTGTCCGCTACACCGTCGAGACAACCGGCCGCGTCACCGGGTGCAGCATCACGCGTTCGAGCGGCAATGCGGTGCTCGACGCGACCACCTGCCGGCTGATCGAACTGCGCTATCGCTACCGGCCCTGGCTCGACGCCGCGGGGCGCCCGGTCCGCTCGACCGTCGTCCACAATCAGGAATGGGTCAACGAACTCGGCCCCCCCGAGGACGACGACTGATCCCCTTGCCGCCGTGCGATGCGGCGGGCACGATGGCGCGGCATGATCACCGCCCTGCTCCTGATCGCCGCGCAGGCAAGCGTGGCGCCGGTCGCCCCCGACCCCCGCGTCGCGGCACGTGTCGACCGGGTGCTCAGGAAGACCCCGGTCATCGACGGCCATAACGACCTCGCCTGGGAAATCCGCGACGTACACGGCGCGAAGGTCGAATCGCTCGGTCTCGCTGCGGACACACGCCCGCTCCAGACGGACATTCCCCGCTTGCGCAAGGGCCGTGTCGGCGCACAATTCTGGTCGGTGTGGATCCCCGCAGATATGACCGGCCCGCGCGCGGTCGAGATGACGCTCGAACAGATCGACATCGTCCGCCGATTCGTCGCCGCCAACCCCGCCGCGCTCGAACGCGCGACCAGCGCCGCCGATATCCGTCGGATCGAGAAGGCGGGGCGGATCGCGTCGCTGATCGGGGTCGAGGGCGGGCACCAGATCGACGGGCGCCTCTCCGTGCTGCGCCAGTACCGCGCGCTCGGCGTCGGTTACATGACGCTGACGCACGGCAAGAGCCTGAACTGGGCGGACAGTTCGACCGATGCGCCGCGGGCGAACGGGCTCACCGATTTCGGCCGCGCGGTCGTCGCCGAGATGAACCGGATCGGCATGATCGTCGATGTCAGCCACGTCTCCGACGCGACGATGCGCGCGGTCCTTGCCGCGGCCAAGGCGCCGGTGATGGCCTCGCATTCCAGCGCCCGCGCGCTGACCGATGCACCGCGCGACATTCCCGACGACCTGCTTGCCGCAATCGGCGCAAACGGCGGGATCGTCATGGTCAATTTCTATCCCGCCTTCGTCTCGACCGCGTGGCGGGCCTGGGATGCCGACCGGACCGCCTTAGCCAAGACTGCAGGCGTGCCCGCCAACGTCTATGGCGCGCGTTCGCCTGCGCCGCTGGTCGCCTGGGACCGGGACCATCCCGAACCGCGTGTCACCGCCGCGACCGTTGCGGATCATGTCGAGCATATCGCGCGGGTGGCTGGCCGCGATCATGTTGGCCTCGGTGGCGATTATGACGGGATCAACGGCACCGGGCCCGAGGGGATGACCGGCGTCGACGGCTATCCGCTGCTGTTCGCCGAACTCGCGCGCCGCGGCTGGAGCGATGCCGACATGGCCAGGCTCGCCGGCGGCAACATGCTGCGCGTCATGGATGCCACAGACGCGGTCGCGCGGTCGCTGTCGGAACTGCCACCGGGCGACGCGATCGATATCGCCTCGCGCTGAGGTTCAGGGCACCGGCATCCGCGGCGTTGCCACCGGCTCGACCCGCAATGGTGGCACCGCGCGCAGCCTCAGCCCGATCGCCAGTGCCGCACCGCCGACGACCAGGCAAAAGTCCGTCACGCCGGGCCAGCCGGCATGCGTCCACGCGAACCCGCCCGCGGAGCCCAGCACGCTCGACCCCATATAATAGAAGAACAGGTAGAACGCCGCCGCCTGCCCGCGCGCGCCACCGCCCGCGACATTCTGCGCGCGTCGCCCGACCCAGGCGCTCGCGATCGAATGCGCGCCGAAGAAGCCGATCGTCACCACCGCGATCCCGGCGATCACCAGCACCAGCGGCTGCATCGCGGTCAGCGCGACGCCCGCGATCAGCACCACCACCGGCACCCAGAAGATCGTCCGCCGCCCCAGCCGCCCGGCGAGCGTCCCGAACCGCGCCGAGCTGATCGACCCCAGCACATAAAGCAGGAACACCGCGCCCACCGCCGACTGGCTGAGCCCGTAGGGCGGCCCCATCAGCCGGAATCCCGCATAATTATAGATGGTGACGAACACCCCCATCAGCAGGAACGCCTCGAGATACAGGAGCGGCATCGCCCGGTCGGCGAACAGCGCGCGCGCATCGCGGACGAGGGCGGCGGGTCGTCCACCGCTCGGTGTGAAGTTGCGCGACGGCGGGGCGAGCCGGCGAAACGCTTCGGCCATCGCCAGCCCCGCGACCCCGACCGCGGCGATCGCGAACCGCCAGCCGCCGAAATCGGCGACCAGGCTCGCGACCAGCCGCCCACCCATCCCGCCGATCGCGCTGCCCGCGATATACAGCCCCATCGCACCCCCGACCGAGGCCGAATCGACCTCCTCGGCGACATAGGCCATCGCCACCGCCGGCACCCCCGCGAGCGCGAGCCCCGTCAGGAACCGCAGCACGAGCAATCCGCTCCACCCCGACACCAAGGCGGTCGCCAGCGTCAGCGCACCCGCCGCGAACATCGCCGCGATCATCAGCGGCCGCCGCCCGAGCCGGTCGGACACGGCCCCTGCGAACAGGATCCCGATCGCGAGCGGCCCGGTTGCCAGCGAGACCGCGAGCGACGCCGCCTCCGCGCTGAGCCCGAACTGCGCGGCGAACGACGGCAGCAGGGGTTGCACCGAATAGAGTAGTGAGAAGGTCGAGAACCCCGCGAACAACATCGCCAGCGTCAGCCCGCGATAGGCCGGCGTCCCCGCCGCGATACCCGTCCCTGAAATGTCAGAATCCCCGCAGGAAGCTGTCGACATTGTGGCCGAGCGCATCGACCGCATAGCCGCCCTCCATGACGATCGCAGTCGGCCAGCCGCGCGCCGCGATATCGCGCGCCAGCACCGCATAATCGGGCGTGGTCAGCGCGAAATGCGAGATCGGATCCCCCTCCCACGTATCCGCGCCGAAGCTGACGACGAGCAGACCCGGATCGAACGTCGCGATCGCGTCGAGCGCGGTCGTCTGCGCCGTGCGAAACGCGTCGATCGTTGTGCCGTGGGGCAAAGGCAGGTTGAGCGTCGCGCCCAGACCGTCGCCGTCCCCCGTCTCGTCCGCATGCCCCCAGAAGAAGGGATAGTCGGTCCGCGGATCGGCATGGACCGAAGCGTAGAACACATCGCTGCGGTCGTAGAAGATGTCCTGCGTGCCGTTGCCGTGATGATAGTCGATGTCGAGGATCGCGACGCGCGCGACACCCGCGTCGCGTGCCGCCTGCGCCGCGATCGCCGCGGTGTTGAGATGGCAATAGCCGCCGCAATAGTCCGCGCCCGCATGATGGCCGGGCGGCCGGCACAGCGCGAACGCCGCGCGGTCGCCCTCCAGCACCGCGTGCGTCGCGGCCAGCGCCGACTGCGCGCTGCCATAGGAGGCGGTCCAGCTGTCGGGGGTGATCGGCGTCGTTGCGTCAAAGCTGTGCGCGCCGATCAGCGCATCGATCCGCGTCAGGTCGAGCGGCCGCCGCGCGCGGATCGGAAACGCATAGGGTATCGCATCCCCCGTCCGCCCCGCCTCGCGCCACAACCGCGCCGCGTCTTTCAGGAACGCGACATAGGCCGCCGAATGCACCGCGAGGATCGGCGCCTCGCCGCGATCCGCCGGCGTTTCGACCGGCCCCAGCGCCGCCAGGATCGCATCGACCCGCGCGGGCATCTCCGCATAGGTCGTGAAGCCGCCATTGTGCAGCTCCTGCGTCGGCGCATGCGCCCGCTGCCGGTCGTCGAAGAACATGCGCATCGGGTATACCCTCGTAAGGAGTGTCAGGCAGCGGGGCGGGCGAGCGCCTCCGCGATCAGCTTGCGCGAATTGTCGATCCCGTACAGCGCGATGAAACTGCCCATGCGCGGCCCCTGTTCGGAGCCGAGCAGCGTCTCGTACAGCGCCTTGAACCAGTCGCGCAGGGTCTCGAACCCGCCGGTCTTGCCGATCTCGTAGACGATGTTCTGCACATCCTCGGCGCTCGCATCGGCGGGCAGCGCGGCGAGTTCGGCATCGAGCCGCTCGAGCGCCGCGATCTCGACGCCTTCGGGTGCACGCCGCTTGAGCGTCGGCGCGACAAAATCGCGGCCGTACGCCAGCGCATGGTCGATCAGCTTGTCGAGCTCGGGATAGCTCTCCGCCGACGCATCGGGGACGTAATTCGCCAGATAGCCCCAGACCTGCGCCTTGCTCGCATCGCCCATCACGCCGACGAGGTTGAGCAGCAGCCCGAACGTCACCGGCAACTCGCCCTCGGGCAGCTTGCTGTCATGGATATGGTGGACCGGATTGCCGAGCTTCTGCTTCAGATCCTGGCCGGCATAATTGCCGCGGAACTGCCAATATTCGTCCACCGCGCGCGGGATCACGCCCATGTGCAGCGACTTGGCCTTTTTCGGCTCGCGATAGGCGTAGAACGCCAGCGATTCCTGCGGGCCATAGGTCAGCCACTGGTCGAGGCTGAGGCCATTGCCCTTGGACTTCGAGATCTTCTCGCCATTCTCGTCGAGGAACATCTCGTAGTTGAAGCCCTCGGGTGGGCGGCCGCCGAGCACGCGCGCGATCTTCGACGACTGCGTCACCGAATCGATCAGGTCCTTGCCCGCCATCTCGTAATCGACGCCGAGTGCGACCCAGCGCATCGCCCAGTCGACCTTCCACTGCAGCTTGGCCTTGCCGCCGAGCACGCTCTGCTCGATCCGCTGCCCATCATCCTCGAACGCGATCAGCCCGGCCTCGGCATCGATCACCTCGATCGGTACCTGCAACACGATGCCGCTGGTCGGCGAGATCGGCAGCACCGGCGAATAGGTCGCGCGGCGCTCGGCGCGGAGCGTCGGCAGCATCACGTCCTGGATGCCTTGGAAATGCCGCAGCACCCCCTTCAGCGCCTCGTCGAAGCGCCCGCTGGTGTAATATTCGGTCGACGACGCGAACTCGTAATCGAAGCCGTAGCGGTCGAGAAATTCGCGCAAAATCGCGTTGTTGTGCGCGGCAAAGCTCGAATGGGTGCCGAACGGATCGGGGATCTGCGTCAGTGGCTTGCCGAGATGCGTGGCGAGCATGTCGCCATTGGGGACGTTGTCGGGTACCTTGCGCAACCCGTCCATGTCGTCCGAAAACGCGATCAGCCGGGTCGGCGTGTCGCTCAGCGCGTGGAAGGCGTTACGCACCATCGTCGTGCGCAGCACTTCGTTGAATGTGCCGATATGCGGCAGGCCCGACGGGCCATAGCCGGTCTCGAACAGGATCGGCGCGCCCTGCTTGCCCTGCGGATAGCGCTTGAGGAGTTTGCGCGCCTCCTCATACGGCCAGGCTTTGGATTCCAGGGCGGCGGTGCGGAGCTCGTCGGTCATGCCCCGCGCCCTAGCGCGAAGGTACGAGTCTGCAAAGTCCGCGACCGCCCGGTAGCGTTAGGGCCGCGTGCGGCCCGTACCCGTATTGGCGCCACCGCCGCCGCCCGTGCCGGGGGCACCGACCGAGCCGATATTGCCGAACAGATCCTGGAAGAAGCCGCGCTGGCGACCCAGCGTCGGCGTCGTCTTGCCATCGGGGCTGATCGAGGCGACCTGATCGAGCCCGCCGCGACGGATCGCGGTGACGGTGCCCTGCTGGTCGAAGCTGATCTGCAGCGTGATCTGCGCGTTCGGGCGCGGGTTGCGGAATGCCAGGTTGCGGCTATCGCGTGCCAGATAATACCAGTCACCCTGGTCGAACTGCCCCGCGAGCGTCGGCTTGCCGAGCGTCTGGAGCACCGACTGACGGTTGTCGACGCCAGGCTGGACCGAGTTGACGAGGTCGACATCGACCACATAGCCCTGATGCGAGCGAAGCTGCGTGCAGCCTGCGCTCGTCAGGCCGACGAGCGCGAGCGCCGCGACGCTGGCCGTACGGCGTGTCAGGCGGAATGAAAGGACGCTCATATACTCTCCCGGGGCGGGGTCACGCGATACTGGCGGCAGCACGATTGCATCGGCCGCGGATCGCCTCGATATGCGAGGTTGCGCAGGCAAACAAGCCGCCGCGCATTGGCGACGGGAAGGCGACAGGATTTGGGCTGGTTCGGCAGGCTATTGGGCGAGAAGCACGACGAGGCGCTGCCACTTTATACCGCGGTCGTGCAGCGCGCGCGCGCGGAGCACTGGTATCGCGACGGGCAGGTGCCCGACACGGTCGACGGCCGCTTCGACATGATCGCCGCGGTCCTCGCGCTCGTCATGCTGCGGATGGAATCGGAGCCGTCGGGGGGTGAGCCCGCCGCGCGACTCGCGGAACGCTTCGTCGACGACATGGACGGGCAGCTGCGCGAGCTCGGAATCGGCGACATCATTGTCGGCAAGCATATCGGCCGGATGATGAGCATGCTCGGCGGGCGGCTCGGCGCCTATCGCGACGGACTTGCCGCGGGCGATCTCGACGCGCCGCTGGTCCGCAACCTCTATCGCGGCGATCCGCCCGCGCCCGCAGCGCTCGCGCATGTCCGCACGGCGCTCACCGACTTCCACGCCGCGCTCGCCGGCGTCCCGCTATCAACCCTACTCGCCGGAGAGCTGCCATGACCCCCGAATTCAGCCGCCCCGAGCGACTCGACACGATCGGCGAGCGCGATCGCAGTGTGACCTTCGCCGCGACGCCCGAGGAACGCCGCAAGCTTGCCGCGCGGTTTGCGATCCTGTCGGTCGACCTGCTCGAGGCGCGCTTCACGATCCGTCGCGACACGAGCGGGATCGTCGCCAAGGGGCATGTGACGGCTAAGGTCGTGCAGGCCTGTTCGGTGACCGACGAACCGCTCACCGCGACGATCGACGAACCTGTCGCGCTGCGCTTCGTCGATGATTTCGGCGCGGTCGACGGCGAGATCGAATTGTCGGACGATGCGCTCGACACCGTGCCGATCGATGGCGGTGCGGTCGATCTGGGGGAAGCGGCGGCCGAGACGCTCGCGCTGGCGCTCGATCCCTTTCCCCGCGGCCCCAACGCCGCGGCCGCACTGCGCGCCGCCGGGGTGATCAGCGAGGATGAATATCAGCCGGTCAACGCGTTTTCGGGGCTGAAGGCCAAGCTCGAGGGCAAGGGCTGACGAGTCCGGCCCGACGCGTCAGTCCGCGTCGGGGCCCAGCGTCGGATCGAGATCGCGCGGCCGCACGAAGCGGGTGAACCGCGCCGATCCGCTCGTCAGATCGTCCCAGTCGTCGATGTCGAACTGCAGCTCGGCAAGACTTGCGGTCGGATATTTGTCCTCAACCGCGTCGCGGAACGGGTGGGTCACGTCTGGGGTCAGCAGCAGGACGAGATCCTCAAGCCCCGGATTATGCCCGATCACCAGCGCGCGATCGACGGCGCGCGGCAGATCGCGGACGAGGTCGAGGATCGTCCCCGCCGACGCCAGATACAGCCGCCGGTCCCAGTCGGGTGCCAGCGTGCGTCCATAGCCCGCGACGATCTCGTCGAGCGTCTCGACGACGCGGACCGCGGGCGAGGCGGCGACATGGTCGAACGCGAGCGACAATGTGCGCATCTGCCGCCCGATGATCGTCGCGGCGCGGCGGCCCTTGGCGTTCAGCGGCCGGTCGAAATCGCGCGAGACCGTGTCGTCCCAGCCCGACTTGGCATGGCGCAGCAGCGTCAGCGTCTTCATGGCTCGGGCGTCATGATAAGGGTCCTCGGGCCGGTTCGCCCGCCTCATGCCTCAAGGCGGCGCGCGAGGAAAGCCGTGCCGCGACTCGGGTCACCGCTTCGTCGAGTGTGACGCGCGTCACCGGAACCCCCGGCGGGAAGGCGCTCAGCAGGCGCGACGGCATCGCCGCGGACAGCATGACGAACGCGCCCGAATCGTCCGCACGCCGGATCAGGCGGCCGAACGCCTGTGCCAGCCGCGCGCGGATCAGCCGGTCGTCATACACGGCGCCACCACCCGCAAGCCGTCGTGCGGCATGCAGCACGGTCGGCTTGGGCCAGGGCACGCCCTCCATCACCACCAGCCGCAGCGATTCGCCCGGCACGTCGACCCCGTCGCGCAGTGCATCGGTGCCGAGCAGCGACGCGCCCGGGTCATCGCGGAAGATATCGACCAATGTGCCCGTATCGATCGGATCGACATGCTGCGCGAGCAGCGGCAGCCCTTCGCGCGCCAGCCGGTCGGCGATCCGGCCATGCACGCCGCGCAACCGGCGGATCGCGGTGAACAGCCCGAGCGTCCCGCCGCGCGAGGCGACGATCAGCCGGGCATAGGCGTTGGCCAGCGCGCCCACATCGCCGCGTTTGACGTCGGTGACGATCAGCACCTCGGCCTGTGTCGCATAGTCGAACGGGCTGAGCGCGGCGAACCGCGCGGCCGGGCGGGTGAGATGCGGTGCGCCGCTGCGCGCCTCGGCGATCTGCCAGCCTTCCTCCGCGCTGCCGCCCCCGGTCAGCGTCGCCGACGTCACCAGCGCGCCATGCGCCGGTTTCAGCACGACCTCCGCAAACGGGCGGGTCGGGTCGAGCCAGCGGCGATGCAGCCCGATATCGAATTCGCGTCCTTCGACCCGGTCGACCGCGAGCCAGTCGACGAAATCGGCATCCGCCGGCCCGCCGACGCGCGCCAGCAGCGAAAGCCAGGCCGCGACCGTCTCGGCGCGCCAACCGATCGACGCGATCGCGCCCTCGACGCGTGCCCGCGCCGGCCCGTCGAGCCAGTCTGGCGCCTCGCTCAGCACCGTCTCGAGCCGCCGGCCGAGCGTGACCAACGGGCGCACCAGCGCGTCGAGTGCGGCGGCGGCGGGTGCGGCGGCTTCGATCAGCGTCGGATCGGGTTCGGCCAGTTCGGTTTCCAGCCCATAGCCGGCATCGCCCGGCTGTTCGGCGCGCGCATAGGTCAGCCCGCGCACCGCGGCGAGCAGCTCCTCGATCGGTCCAAACGGCGCACCCTCGCCGATCCGCTGCAGCCAGCCCTCGCTCGCCAGCGCACCGGCCGCGGCCACCGCCTCGCCGATCGCGCGATTGCCTGCCTCGTCATAGCTGGCGAGATCGGACAGGCGTGCGGCCAGTCCGCGCCGCCGCCCCCGGCTGCTGCCCTCGGGACCGATGATCCAGCGGCGCAGTTCGATCGTCTCGCCGCCGGTCAGCGCGGTCGCGAACATCGAATCGGCGGCGTCAAAGATATGATGCCCCTCGTCGAACACATAGCGTGTCGGTCGGGTGGCGAGTTCGCGTCCGCGCGCCGCGTTGACCATCACCAGCGCATGGTTGGCGATGACGATGTCGGCATCGGTCGAGGCGCGCGCCGCGCGTTCGATGAAGCATTTGCGGTAATGCGGGCAGCCGGCATAGACGCACTCGCCACGCCGGTCGGTCAATGCGGTCGATCCGTTGCGCCGGAACAGCGTCGGCAGCCAGCCGGGCAGGTCGCCGCCGACCATGTCGCCGTCCGCGCTATACGCGGCCCAGCGCGCGACGAGCTGCGCGAGCACCGCCGCCCGTCCCGCAAACCCGCCCTGCAACGCATCTTCGAGGTTCAGCAGGCAGAGATAATTCTCACGCCCCTTGCGCGTGACGACCTTGGTTCGGCGGACCGCGGGATCGGGAAAGAGCCGTTCGGTCTCGCGGCCCAGCTGGCGCTGCAGCGCCTTGGTATAGGTCGAGATCCAGACCGCGCCGCCCGCCTTTTCCGCCCAGATCGAGGCGGGGGCGAGATAGCCGAGCGTCTTGCCGATCCCGGTCCCCGCCTCCGCCAGCACCAGATTGGGCGAATCGCGCACCGCCCGCGGCGCGAACGCGGCCGTCGCCGCGGCGGCATAGGCGCGCTGCCCCGGTCGTTCCTCCGCGCCATGCCCGGTCAGGTCGTCGAGTCGCGCCTCGGCATCGCCCGGCTCGATCGCGATCGTCCGCGGCGCGGGGCGCGGGGCCTGCTCCTCCCATTCGGGCAGTTTCGAAAACAGCCAGCGTTCGTTGACCGCGGGCTTGGCCAGCCGTTCGGCGACCACCGGCGCCCAGGGCCAGCGCAACCGGTAGAGCGACTGCGCCGCGGTCCAGGCTCCCTCCCGCTCGGGCCAGTCCGCGGCGTCGGTCAGCGCCAGCATCGCCTCGGCGGCGCGCAACAGGAACGGCGCGACCTCGGCATCGTCGGTCGGCAGGTCGAGACCGGTGACGCGGGCGATGCCCTTTGGCGTCGGCACCGCAAACTGCGCCGGGCGCAGGAACGCATAGAGTTCGAGCAGGTCGAGTCCCGACAGATCGGCATAGCCCAGACGCTGGCCGATCAGCGCGGCGTTGAGCAGGATGACGGGGGTATCGGCAGCGATCCGGATCGCTTCGCCACGCCCGATCCCGCGCGTCTCGCCGCCCTGCGCGACCCAGATGCCGCCATGGCTGGCGTGAAGGGCGGGGTAGGCAAGCACGTTGCCGACCGTG
The DNA here is from genome assembly GCF_034045155.1 of Sphingomonas sp. CFBP9019. Classification (NCBI taxonomy): domain Bacteria; kingdom Pseudomonadati; phylum Pseudomonadota; class Alphaproteobacteria; order Sphingomonadales; family Sphingomonadaceae; genus Sphingomonas; species Sphingomonas sp. CFBP9019. The sequence continues at coordinate 273,407 of NZ_JAXCWK010000004.1, forward strand.
CGCGATGCGGAACGAATTGGCAACCTCGCCGTGCCGAAAAGCCGCAATACCGGCTTGTACGTGGGTCTCGTCGGTGATGAGGAGCCGTCCCCGCCCTGCCGAACAGACGCTGGGTCGCGCACCGGGGAGCGTGGCGGGCGATGTTCATTCGATCCAAATTTCAGCATCGGTCGGCGGACGAGCCAAGTCATTCCAATATTCTGACGATCGGTCGGCCGACACCTGTCCGAAACGGATCATGTTTGGTCCGTTACGGCGGGGACAGCGGATAGTCTTGCCCGGGGAGAGGGCCGATGAGCGAGTCGCTGGGGATCATCGATATCATCGTGCGCGAGGCGGTGGCATTTGCTGCGGTCGGCTTGTTGATCGGCGGCATCGATGACCTCCTGGTCGACATCGCATTCTTTTTCTGGAAAATCTGGCGCGGACCGTCGACCTTGCCGGGCATGGACGCGCTGCCCACGCCGTCGGAGCCCGGCCGGCTCGCGGTGTTCGTGCCGGCCTGGGACGAGGTGGCGGTGATCGGCGCGATGCTGTCGGCGGCGGTGGCGCGGTTCGACCATGACGACTACCGCATCTTCGTCGGACTCTATCCGAACGACCGCGCGACGATCGACGCCGCGGCGCGCGTGGCGGCGCGCGATCCGCGGATCCGCCTGGTCATCGGCCAGCGCGATGGGCCGACGACAAAGGCGGACTGCCTCAACACGCTCTGGCATGCGCTGCGCCGCGCCGATGATCGCGACGGGCGGCGGACCAAGGCGGTCGTGCTGCACGATGCGGAAGACGTCGTGCACCCGCTCGAACTGCGCGTGTTCGATTCGCTGATCGACCATTATGCCGTCGTGCAATTGCCCGTCCTGCCGCTCGTCAAGCGCAGCTCACGACTCGTGTCGGGGCATTATGCCGATGAGTTCGCCGAAGCGCATATGAAGCAGCTGGTCATCCGTACCGCGCTCGGTGCGGGGATGCCGCTGGCGGGGACGGGGTGTGCGATGTCCACCGCGATCCTCGATACCGTGGCGGCGACCCGCGACGGCGATCCGTTCGACGCGTCCAGCCTGACCGAGGATTATGAACTCGGGCTACGGATCGCCCAGCTCGGTGGGGCCGGACGGTTTGCGCGGATCGTCGACGATGCGGGCGCGCTGATCGCGGTGCGGGCGTTCTTCCCGGCGACCTTCGACGCCGCCGTCCGGCAAAAGGCGCGCTGGATGACCGGGATCGCGCTGGCGGGCTGGGACCGGACCGGCTGGGCTCGTCCGCAGGCACTGGCCGATCACTGGATGCGGATGCGCGATCGGCGGGCGCCGCTCAGCATGGTCGTGCTGGCCGCCGCCTATGTCGGGCTGACCGCCTGGGTCCTGACGTTCCTGGTTCATGCGATGGTCCCGGCCGCGCAGGGCTGGCCGGCGATGCCGGTCGTCTGGCTGGCGGGGGCGAATATCGGGCTTCTCGTGTGGCGGCTCGGGATGCGGATGGCCTTCACCGCGCGCATCTACGGCTTGGCCGAGGCATTCTGGTCGCTGCCCCGCTTCGTCGTCGGCAATGTCATCAGCCTCATCGCCGCGCCGCGCGCCGTGGTCCGCTATATTGCGATGCTGCGCGGCGCGGCGCTGGTCTGGGACAAGACCCGGCATGAATTTCCCGATCTTCGATCATCGGGAGGGTGAGCGGGACGCGCACGCTGCGCCACGGGTGAAGGGCGGGCGGCCGCTCCGTTTTCTCGCCGCCGCGCTCGGCGCATGGGTCGTGATGCGGATCCTGGTGCTGTCACCCTATGCCGCGGGGGTGCTGACGCCCGGCGGATCTGGCAGCCAGCAGCGTCCCACTGTCGCGGCGGGGACGCGGCACGATCGACAATCTTCGCTCACCGCCCGCGCCGTCGGTATCGCTGCCATCGACCATCATCGCGCCGCCGCCAATGCCAATGCCGCTCTTGCCGCGGCCCACCGCCCCGACCGGCGTGCCACGCCGCCGCAACCGCCCGACGATACCATCGGGCACGGTCCCCGCGCGTCGCCCGGTCATGCCCGCGCCGCGCCGGTGCTCGCCGCGGTCATCCTGAACGCGGGCGCGCGCGCCGTTGACGTTCGCACGACGCTCGCTGCAGATCGTGACGCCCAAGTCGCTATGGACGTCCAGCCCGACCGTGCGCCCGACCGGCAGGGTCGGATCGCGATGCTCCCGCCGCTCGGTCCGGCCGCGATCGGCGCGACCCGTGCAACTTCGCACGCGCCGCTGAGCGTCAGCGGCTGGCTGCTCGCGCGCGGTGGCGCGTCGGGTACGGTATCGGGGGGGCAATTGGGCGCATCGCAGGCGGGGGTGCGGGCAGTCTATGCGATCGACCCATCGCGGCGGCTCGGGCTGGCCGCGCGGCTCGCAGCGCCGCTCGAGGGACGCGGACGCGAGGCGGCCCTCGGCATCGAATGGCGGCCGACCCGCTGGCCCGTCCGCCTGATCGCCGAACAGCGCTTCGTCCTCGACGGGGGCCGCGGCGGCCCGACGGTCGGCGTGATCGCGGGCTACGGCCCCGCCGAGATCGCACCGGGCGCGCGGATCGAGACCTATGGTCAGGCAGGGGCGATCGTGCGCGACGGGGTCGAAGGGTTCGTCGATGCCGCTGCGCGCCTGACGCACGGTGTCGCGGAACGCGGCAGGCTCCGCCTCGACGCGGGGGTCGGCGCATGGGTGAGCGCTCAGCGGGGCGCGGCACGGGGCGATCTTGGCCCGTCGCTCGGCCTAGCAGCGCCGCTCGGCCGACGATCGGTCCGTCTCGCGCTCGACTGGCGCCAGCGTATCGCCGGCACCGCCCGCCCCGGCTCGGGTCCCGCACTCTCGGTCGGCAGCGACTTCTAGCCGGCCGCTAGCCCCCGCGGCCGGTTTGCGTATAACGACGCGCGTGGACCTGTATCTTCCCATCGCAAACCTGTCGGTCAATGCGCTCGTCATCATCCTGCTCGGCGGCGGTGTCGGGCTCTTGTCGGGGATGTTCGGGGTCGGCGGCGGCTTTCTGACGACGCCGCTGCTGATCGTCTATGGCATCCCGCCGACCGTCGCCGCCGCCTCGTCTGCCAGCCAGGTCACGGGGGCGAGCGTGTCGGGCGTGTTCGCGCATTTCCGCCGCAACGGCGTCGATGTGAAGATGGGCGGCGTCCTCGTCGCAGGCGGCATATTGGGCGCGTTCTTCGGCGCCTGGCTGTTCCGGCTGCTCCAGCAGAGCGGCCAGATCGATACCGTGATCGCGATCGTCTATGTCGTGATGCTCGGCTCGATCGGCGGCATGATGGCGAGCGAATCGATCGGGACGATCCGCCGCGCGCGGACCGGCCGCCCCGCCAAGCCGCGCAAGCGACGCCATCACCCGCTGGTCGCCGCGCTGCCGCTGCGGACCCGCTTCTACGCCTCGGGCCTGTATATCTCGCCGCTGGCGCCGTTGCTGCTCGGCTTTTCGACCGGGATCCTGACCATGTTGCTGGGGATCGGCGGCGGGTTCATCCTGGTGCCGGCGATGATCTATCTGCTCGGCATGGCGACGTCGGTCGTGGTCGGGACCTCGCTGTTCCAGACGCTGTTCGTCACCGCGGTGGCGACGATGGTGCATGCGACGACGACCAAGGCGGTCGACATCGTGCTGGCCGGGCTGCTGCTGATCGGATCGGTCGTCGGCGCGCAGATCGGTGCGCGGTTCGCGACCAAGTTCCGTCCCGAATATCTCCGTCTCGGGCTCGCCGTGATGGTCCTGCTCGTCGGCGCACGAATCGTGCTCGGGCTGGTGTGGCGGCCCGAGGAGATTTTCTCGGTCACGCTGTCGTGAAGCCGGGCGCGCCGCTTCTCCTGCTCGCGCCGCTGCTGATGGCGCAGGCCAAGCCGGTGCTCGTCCCCGACGTGTCGCAGCGCAATATCGAGATCGCCTACAGCTTCACCGGCGCCGAACTGCTGCTGTTCGGCGCGATCCTCTATCCCGGCGGGCGCCTGCCGAGCGGCGAGAGTCCCACCGACATCGTCGTCGTCGTCAAGGGGCCGACCCAGTCGATCGTGATGCGCGAGAAGGAGAAGGTCGCCGGCATCTGGGTCAACACGTCGCGGCTGCGCTATCGGTCCGCGCCCAGTTTCTATGCGATCGCCTCGTCCAAGCCGATCGGGCGGCTGGTCGACGACCGCACCCGGGCGATCTACGAACTTGGCCTCGACAGCCTGCAATTGTCGCCCGCGTCGAGCGCGCCGATTCCGACGCAGGACCGGTTCCAGCGCGGCCTGGTCGACCTGAAACGCCGTGCCGGGCTGTATTACGAGGCGCCGGGCGCGGTCGAGATCACCGATGACGTGCTGTACCGCGCGCGGGTTTCGGTGCCCGCGCGCGTACCGGTCGGGCGCTTCACCGCGGAAACCTTCCTGATCCGCGACGGCCGTGTGCTGGCCGCGGCGGTGCGCGACATCGACATCCGCAAATCGGGGTTCGAACGCTTCGTCGCGCGCGCGGCCGACCGGTCGGCGATTGCCTATGGCCTGGTCGCGGTCTTTCTCTCGATCTTTCTCGGCTGGGCGGCCGGCTGGATCGCGCGCCGGGTCTGAGGCGCGCGGACGCTCACGCATTCTTTACCCGTGCGCGGCATGGATGCGGACATCTGGCAAAAGCCGGAGGATCGAGGACCGACCGCCTATGACCGACATGCCCGCCGCCCATCTGTTCCAGCGGGCGATTGCCGCCGCGGCGATCGCGGACGGCGCGGGGCCGGACGCATCACCGGGGGGACAGGCCGACGCCCCGATCGGCGTCATATCCGCGATTGCCGGCGCCAGCAGCCGGGTCCTGCTCGACCGGACCGCGATCGCGCCGCTGCTCGCGCACCCCGACGCGGTGCTCGCCGCCGCCGGCCAGGTCGGCAGCCAGGTCAAGATCCGGGTCGGCACGTCATGGATCATCGCCAATGTCCGCTCGCTCGCGCTCGAGGCGGCGATGGGCGGCGTCATCGCGGGCGAGATCGATTTCCTTGGCGAGGGGGACGAGGACCGGGCGACCGGCGCGCTGTACGGATTCCGCCGCGGCGTGACGCGCTATCCCATGCCGGGCTGCGAGGTGTTCGCGGTCACGACGCGCGACCTGCGCGAGGTCTATGCCGCCGAGGACCGCGCGAATATCGCGATCGGTACCGTCTATCCGACCGCCGACGTTCCCGCCGCGCTGTATGTCGATGCGATGCTCGGCAAGCATTTCGCGCTCGTCGGCTCGACCGGCACGGGCAAGTCGACCGCCGCCGCGCTGATCCTGCATCGGATCTGCGACCTCGCGCCGCAGGGGCATATCGTGATGATCGACCCGCACGGCGAATATGCCGCGGCCTTCGGCACGAACGGCGCGATCCACGACGTGTCGAACCTGCAAATGCCCTATTGGCTGATGAATTTCGAAGAGCATTGCGAGGTTTTCCTGACCAGCACCGGGGAGCAGCGTCAGTTCGATGCGGACATCCTCGCCAAATGCCTGCTCGCCGCTCGCGCCAAGAGCCGGCTCGGCCAGACGATCGCCAAGCTCACGGTCGACGCGCCGATCCCCTATCTGCTCAGCGACCTGACCGGCATCATCAGCCTCGAAATGGGCAAGATGGACCGCGCCGGCGACACCAGCCCCTATCTGCGGCTCAAGGGCAAGATCGACGAGATCAAGGCGGATCCGCGCTATGGCTTCATGTTCTCGGGGATGCTCGTCGCGGACACGATGGCGGCGTTTCTCCAGCGTATCTTCCGCCTGCCCGGCGACGGCCGGCCGATCTCGATCATCGACGTGTCGGGCGTGCCGTCGGACATTACCGCGGTCGTCGTCGCGATGCTCGCGCGGATGACGTTCGACTTCGCGATCTGGTCGCGCAACGAGCCGCAGCGACCGATCCTGCTCGTCTGCGAGGAGGCGCATCGCTACATCCCGAACGATCGTCAGGCGGAAAGCTCGGTCGGGCGGATCCTCGGACGGATCGCCAAGGAGGGTCGCAAATACGGCGTTTCGCTCGGGTTGATCACGCAGCGCCCGTCCGATCTGGCGGAAGGCGTCCTGTCGCAGTGCGGGACGATCGTCGCGATGCGGCTCAACAACGAACGCGATCAGGCCTTTGTCCGCGCGGCGATGCCCGAGGGCGCACGCGGCTTTCTCGAATCCATCCCCGCGCTGCGCAATCGCGAGGCCATTATCTGCGGGGAGGGCGTGACGATTCCGATCCGCGTCGCGTTCGACGATCTCGAGGATACGCGCCGCCCCGCCTCGAGCGATCCGCTCTTCTCGGCGCTGTGGCGCGATGTCGGCGGCGAGGAGCAGATCATCGACCGGACGATCCTGAAATGGCGCGCGCAGGGCAAGTGAGCCGGCTGTCGGTCGTCGTGGCGGGAGCTACTCGCGGCGGCGCCTAGGCGGCGTAGTCAGTTTCGGTGATCTCGTTGTCCGCCATCAGCCGCAGCCGGTTGATCAGGCGGCATGCGATCTCCGACTTGCCGGGCCCGTTCGGGGTGGCGAGCATCGGGATGAGCTGCTGGTCGACGAACGTGTCGGGACCCGAATAGGCCAGTGAAAAGCGCCGGAACCCCCGGTCGAGGCCGATCATGTCCGTGATGATCGTCACGTCGCTATGGCGCCGGTCGGCGCTCAGCCGCGCGAGCAGATTGGAGATCGCCGGATCCGGTCCCTCGACCAGCTGGACGAAGTGCAGATCGGTGATGATCAGCGCGCCGGTGATGCCGGCCTGTGCGTTCCGCGCGCTGGACTCCTTGACGATCTCCATCAGCGCGCGCTGATCCATCGCGATATCGGGCTTGATCTTGCTCAGATACAGCACCGTCCGCAAGGCCGGCACGGGCGTCGCGCGGGCGGGCCGGATCGCGGTGACGGGTGTCGGGCGCGGTTGCGGCTGGCTGGCACCGCGCAGGGCCCAGTCCTGCTCGCGGCGCATCGCGCGTCCCGGAACATAGCCCTGGATCGAAATGAGCCGTCCGGTCGCGGTCGAGGAGAGCCCTGTCTGCATGATCGTCACATATCCGGTAAAGCGATGGTGCATCCCGCCTAGCATGGTGCATGACAGCACTGTAATATCGTAGAATTACGAACCGGACTTTAGTATGGGCGCCGCATCCGTGATCAGGATCGACAGCGGCCTAGTCTGCGCGAATTCGAAAAGATGATCGATCAATAGTGCGCGCAGTTGGTACGGCCATCTGCGGGGACTCGACGCCGGTTGCAGACACGTACGGCGCGGCGCGCGTCGCTAGGTGCCGGTGCGGACCGCGAGCAGGCGGGCGACCCGCGCCTTGAACGCGCGCAATGCCGGGCCGGACAGCTGTGCCGCGCTCGCCAGCGATACCGATCGCGGATTGATCGCGCCGCCGTTCCTCCACACTTCCCAGTGGAGATGCGGCCCCGTCGACATACCGGTCGAGCCGACATAGCCGATGACCTGGCCCTGGCGTACGCGCGTGCCCGATGCGACCGCGATCCGGCTCATATGGCCATAGCCGCTCGCCAGACCGCCGCCGTGGACGAGCTTGACGAAATTGCCATAGCCGCCGGTCCGGCCCGCGAAGCTCACCACCCCGTCGGTCATCGCGTGGATCGGCGCGCCCCGCGGCGCCCCGATGTCGAGTCCCTTGTGCATCCGCGTGAAGCCGAGCAGCGGATGCACGCGCAGGCCGAAACCGGACGTGATGCGGCCGATCACCGGCATGCCCGACACAGCGCGGCGTTCGGTCTGGCCATTGGCGTCGAACCAGCCGCCGCGGCCAGCGTCGTCACCCTCTACCGCGTCCGGATCCGCCTGTGGGTCGGTCGTGGTGGTCGGTGCGAAGCGGACGAGTTGCAGCGTGCGCCGTCCCTGGTCGATCCCGGCGAACAGCAGCGCGCCGATCCGCGTTTCCCCGGTCGCGGCGCGTTCGCGGGCGACGATCAGGTCGAAACGGTCCGTGGCGCTGACGTCGCGCCCGATCGACAGCCGTGTCGCGATCGCCTTGATATAGGTCTCGACCGCCTTGGCGGACACGCCGGCGGCGCGCATCGACCGGTACAGGCTCGATCCGGCAAGCCCCTGGATCCGCAGCGGGGTGCGGTCGACCGCGATCGCCATGCGCGTCATCGCCAGACCCGCTGCGGTGCGGTGCAGCGACACGTCCAGGTCGAACCGCGCGCGCACCGCGAGCGAGTCGAGTGGGCGCGCGACCGTGCGATCCGCGCGCCGGCCCAGCGTCAGCGCGATCCGCGTGCCCGCCGGGATCGCGCCGGGATCGACCGTCTGCGCGATCAGCGCCGATGCAGCACTGGCGTCACGCCGGCTGACGCCCGCGCGGATCAGGACCCGGTCGAAGGCATCGCCCTGACCCAGTGTCGCGGCAAGGTCGACGCTCGGCCGTTCGGGTGCCTGCGCGAGCGGTACGACAAGGTCGTTCGCCGCCATCCGCCGCCCCGTATCCGCGCCCTGGCCGAGCGGCGCGATCGCCAGTGCCCGCGCCTGCTCGCGTGCCGAACCGGCCAGCGGTGCCGGGACGCCGCCGGTCAGCGGGCGAAAGCCGGGGGCGAGCATGACGGTCGCAGCGCACAGCGCGGTGCAGGTCGCGAGGCCGCGCCACCACGTCGCACTACCGATCGCGCTGCCCAGATCGGGCACCCAGTCGATCCGTGCTGCGGCGTCGTGCAGCCGCGTGACGCCCCGGGGAATTGCGTCGGAACCGGTGGTGGCGGCGCGCCCGAAACTTCGGGCGTCGATGCCGCCGGCCAGCCCCAGTTCCTGCTCCGTCCCTAGATACACGTCGCGCACCTCGTGGCCCAAATTCCTGGCGCACATTTCCGGCCAGGTTCGCCGTTCCCCCCGGCGCGGGTCGGAGTCCTGTGCAGCAAGGGTCCTAAAGTCAAATTAACCCGCCGCACGCCAGCCACGCACGACGACGAGGCGTGGTGCGGCGGGGGCGGACGGAAGCCCGTGCGCGGAATACGGCGAACTTGTCCTGCCGGTCATTGCGCCGCGCGACCTTACGCCCGATGTTCTGGGCTATGAGTGACGATGTGTCCGGCGGCGTGACCGCGGTCCTGGGGCCGACCAACACAGGCAAGACGCACCTCGCGATCGAGCGGATGTGCGCGCATTCGAGCGGCATGATCGGCTTCCCGCTGCGCCTGCTCGCGCGCGAGGTCTATGACCGGGTGGTCGCGATCAAGGGTGCGAACCGCGTCGCGCTGGTCACCGGCGAGGAAAAGATCATGCCGCCCGATGCGCGCTGGCTGCTCTGCACCGCCGAATCGATGCCCGACCGCGACGTCGCGTTCGTCGGGCTGGACGAGGCTCAGCTGGGCGTCGATCCCGAGCGCGGGCATGTGTTCACCGACCGGCTGCTGCGTGCCCGCGGACGCGAGGAGACGATGATCCTAGGCTCCGAGGCGCTGCGACCGATGATCAAGGCGCTGGTTCCCGGCGCGGAGATCGTCAACCGCCCGCGCTTTTCGACGCTGACCTATGCGGGCGCCAAGAAGATCAGCCGCCTGCCCAAACGGTCCGCGATCGTCGCGTTTAGCGCGGAGGAGGTCTATGCGGTCGCCGAGATGCTCCGCCGGCTGCGCGGTGGCGCCGCGGTGGTGATGGGCGCGCTGTCACCCCGGACCCGCAACGCGCAGGTCGCGATGTTCCAGGCGGGCGAGGTCGATTATCTCGTCGCCACCGACGCGATCGGCATGGGGCTTAACATGGACGTCGCGCATGTCGCCTTCGCCAGCCTCAACAAGTTCGACGGCAAGCGCCAGCGCCGCCTGACCGTCGCCGAGATGGCGCAGATCGCCGGCCGCGCGGGCCGGCACCAGCGCGACGGGACGTTCGGCGCGCTGTCCGATGACGGGCCGGGCGCGTTCCTGCCCGAAGAGGTGCTCGCGATCGAGGAACACCGCTTTCCCCGCCTCGAAAACCTCTACTGGCGCCAGGGCGAACCCGATTTCGCGAGCATCGACGCGCTCGTCGCCAGTCTCGAGGCGCGCCCGCCCGCCGGCGTCCTGCGCGCCGCACCCCAGGCGCTCGACCTCGGCGTGCTCAAGCGGCTCGCCGAGGAGGGCTGGGTGCGCGAACGGACGCGGCACCCGAAGATGGTCGCACGGCTCTGGGCGGCGTGCGGCATCCCCGATTTCCGCAAAGTCGGGCTCGACCCGCATGCGCGCTTTGTCTCGCGCGTGTTCGGGCATCTCAGCGAGGGGCGGGGGCATATCCCGCACCAATGGTTCGCCGACGAGATCGCGCGGCTCGACACCGTCGCGGGCGACGTGCCGGTGATCGCGGGCCGGATCGCGGCGACGCGGATCTGGGCGTATATCGCGCAGCGGGCCGACTGGCTCGCCGAGCCCGCGCACTGGGCCGCGCGCACCGCCGCGCTCGAAGAGCGTTTGTCCGATGCGCTTCATGCCAGCCTGACGCAGCGCTTCGTCGACAAGCGTACGACCGCGCTGATGCGCCAGATCGGTGCGGACGCCGCGTCGCTCCCGGTCGTGCTCGGTCCGGAGGGCGAGGTGATGGTCGAGGATCACCCGATCGGCCGCCTCGACGGCTTCCGCTTCACCGTCGCTGCTGACGCGCGCGCCAGCGACAAGCGCCTGCTGCTCGCCGCCGCCGAAAAGCGGCTGGCGGGCGAACGCACGCGGCGCGGCCAGTCGCTCGTCGATGCGCCGGATGCGGATATCGCGCTCGACGAGTCGGCGCAGCTCGTCTGGGCGGGGCATCCCGTCGCCCGGCTCGGCGCAGGGCCGTCCTTCGCCCGCCCGAAACTGATCCTCGATCGCGCGCTCGACTGTCTCGACAAGGCGGCGCGCGAGCGGATCGAGACGCGCCTGTCGCGCTGGCTCGCGGCGATGCTCAAGCGGCGGCTCGCGGTGCTTGTCGATCTTGCCGTGCTCAGCCGCGACGCGGACGCGACCCCGGCGCTGCGCGCGGTCGCCAGCGCGATCGAGGAAGCGGGCGGGATCCTCCCCCGCCTGCCGATGCGGCTCGCGCTCGAGGCGGTCGATCCCGACGAGCGCAAGCGGTTGCGCAAGATCGGCATCATGATCGGTGCGCTCGACCTGTTCGACGTCCGCCTGCTCAAGCCCGAGCCGGCGCGCTGGCGCCGTATCCTCGCTGGCATCCGCGGGACGGTGATCACCGCGCCGCGCGACGGGGCGACCGTGCTCGCGCGCGGCAGTGATGGCGCGACGCTCGAGGCCGGGTTTCGTCCGCTGGGGCTTCAGGCGGTGCGCGTCGACCTGATCGAGCGTATCGCCCGCGCCGCGCATGATTCACGCACCGGCCGCGCACCGTTCGCGCCCGACCCGGCGCTCGCGACCTCGATCGGGCTCGAACCCGCGTCGATCGAGCGGCTGATGGCCGAGCTCGGCTTCAAGGCGCTGGCGGGCGACACGCCGCGTTGGGTCTGGCGCGGCCGCCCGCCCGCGCGCGCGGTCCCTGCGACGCCGATCGACCCGTCGCGGCAGAACGCGTTTGCCGGGCTTGCCGCACTGGTCCGCCATGGGTGAAGGCGCGATGCGGATCGATCGGTTCCTGTGGTTCGTCCGGCTCGCCAAGACGCGCAGCGCGGCCCAGGCGATTGCCGAGAAGGGGCATCTGCGAATCGACGGCCGCGCGATCGACCGCGCACACTGTCCCGTCCGGATCGGCAACGTCCTCACCTTCGCCGCCAACGACCGCGTCCGCGTGATCCGCATCGAGGCACTGCCGACACGCCGCGGTCCCGCCCCCGAAGCGCAGGCGTGCTATCAAGACCTGATCGCCGGCCAGACCCCCGCCGGCACCGAAGCGGACGACGTCGCACCACCCCGCCCGTCATCCTGACGAAAGTCAGGATCCAGGATACCAAAGGACAGCGTCTCATTGCCTTGGATCCTGACTTTCGTCAGGATGACGGCGTGGTTTGGGCGGAGGCGGTCGGAGGCGGCAAAGCCTGATAACGTCTCGCAGAAGGCTTGCTATGATTGACGCGACGGGCCTGCGCGCATAGTCGCAGGCCGTTCGTCGCCGGGAAGGAATCCGGCCCAGGAGTTCTGCAATGACCTACGTCGTCACCGATGCCTGCATCCGCTGCAAGTACATGGATTGCGTGGAAGTGTGCCCGGTCGATTGCTTCTATGAGGGCGAGAACATGCTGGTGATCAATCCCAGCGAGTGCATCGACTGCGGCGTGTGCGAACCCGAATGCCCCGCCGAGGCGATCCTGCCCGACACCGAGAGCGGGCTGGAGCAGTGGCTCGAACTCAACACGACCTTCTCTGCGCAGTGGCCCAACGTCACTCGCAACGACAACCAGACGCCCCCCGACGCGGACGCGATGAAGGGCGTTGAGGGCAAGTTCGACAAGTATTTCTCGCCCGAGCCCGGCGCCGGCGACTGAAAATCGCACGAAATTCGTGTCTTTATGGCGGATTGGGGCACGAGGGCTGTCACGATCGGCTGGTAATTTTGTTGCAAAGATGGTAATTGGGTCCGTGACGGGCGCGATATGTCAAGTCGTCCGCCTGGAGTATGTTCGAACCCTATTCCTCCACGGTGCAATCCGGCGAACGCGTCGCTGTGGCACCGCGTGGAGGCATTGATCCGGAAAGGCCCCCAATGGCTGCTAAGGCACTGTCCTTCGACGTCGGTGATTTCGTCGTTTACCCAAAGCACGGAGTCGGCCGTGTGATCGAGCTGCAACGCTCGGAAATCGCCGGCATGACGCTCGAACTTTACGTCCTCCGCTTCGAGAAGGAGCGCATGACGCTCCGCGTTCCGACCAACAAGGCCGAAAGCGTCGGCATGCGCAAATTGTCCTCGGACAAGACCATGCGCGAGGCGATGGACACGCTCAAGGGCAAGCCCAAGGTCAAGCGCACCATGTGGTCGCGCCGCGCGCAGGAATATGAAGCGAAGATCAATTCGGGCGACCTCGTGTCGATCGCCGAAGTGGTCCGCGACCTGTTCCGCGCCGACGACCAGCCCGAGCAGAGCTATTCCGAGCGTCAGATCTTCGAAGGTGCGACCAGCCGTCTCGCCCGCGAACTCGCCGCGATGGAAGAGATTGACGAGCCCAAGGCGCAGGAGAAGATCCTCGACATTCTCCGCGCTGCCGCCGCGATCTACAACAAGGACAAGCTGCCCGCCTGACCGCTGGCGCTCCGTTCGATGACGCAAGGGCGGTCCCGCGGGGCCGCCCTTTTGCGTTTCTGGCCCGCCGGCCGATGACCACCACGAATTCCGCTTCCGCCTCTCGCCGATCGGGTGTATTGTTTGGGCAATACACAGGAGGATGCCATGAAGTATCTCGCGCTCGGTCTGATGATGCCGCTTGCTGCCTGCTCGTTCAGCTGGTCGGGAGACGATGACGGGGCGGGGGCATCGCCGAGCGGCACCGGCACGACCCGCACCTACATGCTCAGTGATTTCAGCTCGATCGACCTGCGTGGGGCGAGCGATGTCGATGTGCGCGTGGGAACTGGCTTTTCGGTGCGCGCCCAGGGACCGGTCGAGCTACTCGACCGGCTGAAGATCGAGCGGGAAGGCGACACGCTCGAGATCGGGCGGCGCAAGAATGTGGATCTTGGCTGGGGCCGATCGGGCAAGGTCAAGGTCTTCGTCACGCTGCCGCGGCTGGCGGCGGCGGCGATATCGGGATCGGGTGACATGACCGTCGACCGGGTCGAGGGAACGCGATTCGCAGCCGATGTCGCGGGCTCCGGCAGCCTGGGCGTCGCGGCGGTGAAGGTCGACGATCTCGCGGTCTCGATCGCGGGGTCGGGCAGCGTTTCGGCGGCGGGATCCGCGCGGGCGCTGGCGGTCGAGATCGCGGGCTCGGGTGATGTCGACGCAGCCGGGCTCAAGGCCCGCTCCGCGCGGGTCGAGATTGCCGGTTCGGGCAGCGTCCGCGCGATCGTCGATGGCCCTGCCACCGTCGACATGATGGGGTCGGGCGATGTCGACCTGGGCAGCGTGGCACGGTGCACCGTGTCCAAGATGGGCTCCGGCTCGGTCCGCTGCGCACCGTGACCCGCTGCGCGCGCGGCTTGCGTCGGTGCGTCGAAGCGGCAACGATCTGGCGATGATCCGTTTTCTTGCCCTGCTGCTCCTGTTTGCCTGTCCCGTCGCCGCAGCCGCGGCCGATCGTAGCGTGTCGGTGGGCAGCTTCGAGCGGGTCCGGATCGACGGTCCGTTCGACGTGCGCCTCGTCACGGGATCGCCCGGCGCGAAGGTCTCTGGGGATCCGCACGCGACCGAGGCGGTCGAGATCCGCGTCGACGGCGCGACGCTGTCGGTCCGGCGGAGCACGAGCCGCTGGGGCGAACGCCCCGAGGCGGGGGCGCAGCGTCCGGTCATCGTGATGCTCTCCACCCCGCGACTCGCCTTTGCCAGCGTCGTCGCGGGGGGGCGGCTGACGATCGAACGCATGAAGGGGATGCGGCTCGATCTTGCGGTCAGCGGTGCGGGCAGCCTTGCCGTGAACGATGCGCAGGCGGACCAGCTGAACGCCGCCGTCATCGGCACCGGGCGGATGACGCTGGCAGGGCGCAGTGCGCGCGCACGTCTCACCGTCAGTGGTCCGGGGCTGATCGACGCGACCGCACTTGCCGTCGATGATCTCGTCGTCATGCAGGACGGCGTCGGCGAAACCCGCGCCTCGGCGCGCCGCACCGCGCAGGTGACGAACGGCGGGGCCGGCTCGGTCACGGTCGCGGGCACCGCCGCCTGCACGGTCCGGGCCGCCGCCACCGGCCCGGTGATCTGCGGCCGCTAAGCGCGCTGGCTAGATCAGCGCGAGTTCGGCGAGCTTGGTCATCAGCGCGGGCGGCATGATGTCGAGCCCGGTCGCGTCGCCGCCGAGATCGAGCGGCGCATCGGTGCCCTCCAGATACCGCCACCCCTGATGTGCGCGTTTCGGCCGTGCCTGAACGAGCACCAGTTTGGGATCGATATGGATCGCGACGCGTCCGCCCTCCGCCTCGCCAAAGCCCAGGATCGGCGACCGCGCGATCAGCTGGTGCTTCAGGATCCAGTACATCGAGCCGCCTTCGCCGACCGGCCCCGCAACCTCCTCGTGCCGCTTGGGCAGGTAGCGGGTGGTGAGGAACACGGGGCCCTCTTCGCCGCGCAGCCGCAGGCGCTCCGCCAGATGGTCGACGCTGTCCGCGCCGAACGCGACTTTGGTGAGGTGAAGCGGCATCCGTCTGGAAATGGGCGCTAATCCGCGCCAGTCAACCGGAGCGTCAACCGTGCAGCCCCCACAGGCTGGCAAGGCCGAGGAACGAGAAGAACCCCATCGTGTCGGTCATCGTGGTCACGAACACCGCCGACGAGACCGCGGGATCGATCCGGAACTTGTCGAGCGTGATCGGGACCAGCACGCCGGAAAGCCCTGCGGTGATGTTGTTGGTGAGCATCGCCGCGGCGATGACGATCGACAGGTCGGTGTTGCGGAAGATCACATAGGTACCCAGGCCGATCAGCGTGCCCAGCATGACGCCATTGGCCGTGGCGATCCGGAATTCGCGGACGATCATCCGCTTGGTGTTCGAACTCGTCAGCTGGTTGGTCGCGAGCGCGCGGACCACGACCGCGAGCGTCTGCGTCCCGGCATTGCCGCCCATCCCCGATACGATCGGCATCAGCACCGCAAGCAGAGCGAAGCTCGCGATCGTCCCCTGGAACAGCCCGACGACCGACGATGCGACCATCGCGGTGCCCAGATTGACCACCAGCCAGGTGAAGCGCGTCCGCACCGTCAGCCGGATCGGTTCGTTGATGTCGCCGTCGCCAGCCCCTGCCAGACGCAGCGTATCCTCGCCCGCCTCTTCGGAAATGATGTGGACGATGTCGTCGACGGTGATCATGCCGACCAGCCGGCCGCCATGATCGACCACCGCGGCGGAGATCAGCGCATATTTCTGGAAGCGCAGCGCGACCTCTTCCTGGTCCATGTCGACCGGGATCAGCGTCTGTTCGCGCTTCATCACATCGGCCATTGCGATCCCGCGCGGCGTGCGCAGCATCCACGACAGCTGGCACGTGCCGATCGGCTTGTGCGCGGGGTCGACGACGAAGATTTCCCAGAAATCGGTCGTCAGCTCCTCGTGACCACGCAGATAATCGATCGCGTCGCCGACGGTCCAGTGCTCGGGCACCGCGATCAGCTCGCGCTGCATCAGGCGGCCCGCGGACTCCTCGGGGTAGCTCAGCGCCTCCTCGATCGCGGCGCGATCGTCGGGATCGAGCGCGCGCAGCACCGCGCGCTGCTCGTCCTCGTCCATGTCCTCGATGATCGCGACCGCGTCATCGGTATCGAGTTCGGAGGCAAGGTCGGCGACCTGGTGCGGCTCGAGCGCATCGATCAGATCCTCGCGGACATAATCGTTCATCTCGGCGAACACGTCGCCGTCGAGCAGATCGGTGACCGCGCGCGCCAGCGCCGCGCGATCCTCCTGCGGCGTCAGCTCGAACAGATCGGCGATGTCGGCGGGGTGCAGCGGCTCGACCAGCGCGCGTGCCGCCGCATTGTCGCCGTCCTCGACCGCGTCGAGCACGGCGCGGACGAATTCGGGCCGCAACCGGTCGTCGCGATCGAGCTGGGTTTCGGGCTGGGTCTCGGTTTCGACCTCGGGAAGCTCGAGTTCGCTCATGGCTGCCTCCCTTAAAAGCGTGCGCTTGGGCCCTAACGCGCCGCGCATGCATTTGCCAGTCGCGGGGTGGATCCCTATCTGCCGCGCATCAATTCAGGAGAAGACCCAATGGCCGATACCCCCGAAACGCTGACGCTGACCCTCGACGGCGGTGACGTGACGATCAAGCTGCGCCCCGATCTGGCCCCGAAGCACGTCGAGCGCATCGTCGAGCTGGCCAATGACGGCTTCTATGACGGCGTCGTGTTCCATCGCGTGATCCCGGGCTTCATGGCGCAGGGCGGCGATCCCACCGGCACCGGCATGTCGGGGTCGGACAAGCCGAACCTCAAGGCCGAATTCTCGGCCGAGCCGCATGTCCGCGGCGTGTGTTCGATGGCGCGCACCAACCAGCCCGACACGGCGAACTCGCAGTTCTTCATCGTGTTCGACGACGCGCGCTTCCTCGACAAGCAGTACACCGTCTGGGGTGAAGTCACCAACGGCATGGAGCTGATCGACGCGCTCCCCAAGGGCGAGCCGCCGCGCCAGCCCGGCAAGATCGTGAAGGCACGCGCAGCCTGAGCTGAAGACTGCACCGGCGCAGCGAAGCTGCGTCGGAGACAGTCGAAGCCGGCCGGCGGAGCAAAGCTCCGTCCGACGGCGCGGCTTAGCCGCGACGCGCTTCAAGTCAGAAGCGCGTCGCGGTTGCTACCCTGACCCTCTCTCAACCGTACATCCGGTATCCGAGCGGAGGCTGTGCCTCGCTAAACTTCCGCTAGCGTCTTGATCAGCCAGTCATGGAACAGCTTGACCGGCTTGGCCTGCAACGCGCGCGGGCGGCAGACGAACCAATAGCTGTACGGGCTCTCCACCTCGATTTCGAACAGCCGCACGAGCCGCGGATCGTTCGCATCCTCGAAATGGCTGGCATGCATGAACGCGACGCCCAGCCCCTGCGCCGCCGCTTCGAGCATCAGCGCCCCCGAATCGAAATGATCGATCGCCAGCGGCTCGATATCGTCGAGCCCAGCCGCCGTCCGCCACGCGGTGAACGTATCCGTCATGTCGCGGTGGACCAGCGCGGTCAGCGTTGAGAGCTGTTCGGGTCGGGTGATCGGATCGGCGCGGTCGAGCAGGGTGCGCGCACCGATCACATAGACCGAATTGCGATCGAGCCGCCGCGCATAGAAGGCCGGATCGATCTCGCGCGACAGCGCGATCACCGCGTCCAGCCCGTCACCCAGCCGCGATACCAGATGCGCCGCGGTATCGATGTCGAGATGCAGTTCGGGATGCGACGCACGCAGTTCGCCGAGTCGCGGGAACAGTTTCTGCGATGCATAGAGCGGCAGGATGCCGAGCCGCAGCCGCAGTACCTCGGTCGTGCTCGTCATCGACTCGACCGCATCCGACAGCGAATCGAGCACCGGCGCGATCTGCGCGAGCAGGCGTTCGCCGTCGGCGTTCAGCACCATCGCCTGATGCCGGCGTGCGAACAGCGGCTTGGCGATGAAGCGCTCAAGGCTCTGCACGCGCCGGCTGAGCGCGGGCGCGGACAGCGCCAGCTCCTCCGCGGCGGCCTTGATCGAGCCCAGCCGCGCGACCTGGACGAACGCCTCGATAGCCCCGAGTGGCGGCAGCCTCCGCATGATTCCTCCCCGACTCCCTTATTCGACTCGATGCATGTGATCCGCATCATTGGCCGCATTGAAGCCTACGATTGCAGTTAGCGCAATCGTAGCGGATCCATTCGCACTTGCAACATGAACCGCCTCGACGCAAAAAGACCTCGCCTTTCAGGCATCCTCTCCTAAAAACTTTCATGGGCTGGCCTTCATTGGCCGGCCCTTTTTTTTGTCTTTTCAAGTCCTCGCAAGCCCGGCGGCGGCCCCCCATCTGACACGCTTCGAGTTTGAAGGAGTCGAGATGCCCGATAGCGAAACCCCGACGCGGAAAATCCAGGTGGCGAACGCGCGTCCCGAGGACAGCGGCCGCGGCCTGGCGCATCTGCCGCGCGCGCTGATGGCGACGCTCGGCATCGGCGAGGGCGACGTGATCGAGATCCTCGGCAAGCAGAACACGCCCGCGCGCGCGGTCGGGCCGTATCCGGAGGACGAGGGGCTCGACATCCTGCGCATCGACGGGCTCCAGCGCGCCAATGCGGGCGTCGGCTCGGGCGATTTCGTCGAGGTGCGCAAGGCCGAATCGAAGCCCGCGACGCGCGTCGTCTTCGCACCCGCACAGCAGAATCTGCGGCTTCAGGGCTCGACCAACGCGTTGAAGCGCACGTTCCTCGGCCGGCCGATCTGCCAGGGCGACATCGTCGCGACCGCGGGGCATCAGCGCGTCGGCAACATGCCCGCGGGCGTCCAGCAGTTCATGAACGCGCCCGCTTATGCGCTGCAGGAGATCCGCCTCGCAGTGATCGCCGCCAGCCCCAAAGGCGTCGTCCATATCGACGAGAATACCGAGATCGAGCTGCGCCCCGAATATGAGGAGCCGCAGGACGCGCGCCGCGCCGACGTCACCTATGACGATATCGGCGGCATGGCGCAGACGATCGACCAGTTGCGCGAGATGGTCGAGCTGCCGTTGCGCTATCCCGAACTCTTTCAGCGTCTCGGCGTCGATCCGCCCAAGGGCGTGCTGCTGCACGGCCCCCCCGGTACCGGCAAGACGCGGCTCGCGCGCGCGGTCGCCAACGAATCCGACGCGCAGTTCTTCCTGATCAACGGCCCCGAGATCATGGGGTCGGCCTATGGCGAATCGGAAGGCAAGCTGCGCCAGGTGTTCGAGGAGGCCGCCAAGGCCGCACCGTCGATCGTCTTCATCGACGAGATCGATTCGATCGCGCCCAAGCGCGGGCAGGTGTCGGGCGAGGCGGAAAAGCGTCTCGTCGCGCAGCTGCTGACGCTGATGGACGGGCTGGAAGCGCGCGCGAACCTCGTCGTGATCGCCGCGACCAACCGTCCCGAGGCGATCGACGAGGCGCTCAGGCGTCCCGGCCGGTT
The DNA here is from genome assembly GCF_034045155.1 of Sphingomonas sp. CFBP9019. Classification (NCBI taxonomy): domain Bacteria; kingdom Pseudomonadati; phylum Pseudomonadota; class Alphaproteobacteria; order Sphingomonadales; family Sphingomonadaceae; genus Sphingomonas; species Sphingomonas sp. CFBP9019. Next base: position 293,042 of record NZ_JAXCWK010000004.1, read on the forward strand.
CGACCGCGAGATCGTCGTCGGCGTCCCCGACGAGCGCGGCCGCCGCGAAATCCTCGGCATCCATGCGCGCGGCATGCCGCTCGGCGACCGTGTCGATCTCGACGAGCTGGCGCGCACGACCTACGGCTTTGTCGGCGCGGATCTCGCAGCGCTCGCACGCGAGGCGGCGATCGAGGCGGTGCGGCGGATCATGCCCAAGCTCAACCTCGAGGAACGCACAATCCCGCCCGAGGTGCTCGACGACCTGTCGGTCACGCGTGAGGATTTCCTGGGTGCATTGAAGCGCGTCCAGCCATCCGCGATGCGTGAGGTCATGGTCCAGGCGCCGACCGTGCGCTGGGCCGATGTCGGCGGGCTCGACGATGCGCAGATGCGGCTGAAGGAAGGCGTCGAGCTTCCGCTCAAGAATCCCGACGCGTTCCGCCGCTTGGGCATCCGCCCGGCCAAGGGCTTCCTGCTCTACGGCCCGCCAGGGACCGGCAAGACGTTGCTCGCAAAGGCGGTCGCGCGCGAGGCGGAGGCCAATTTCATCGCCACCAAATCGTCCGACCTGCTCAGCAAATGGTATGGCGAGAGCGAGCAGCAGATCACCCGGCTGTTCCAGCGCGCGCGTCAGGTCGCACCCTGCGTCATCTTCATCGACGAACTCGATTCGCTGGTACCCGCCCGCGGCAGCGGGGCGGGCGAGCCGCAGGTGACCGAGCGTGTGGTGAACACGATCCTCGCCGAGATGGACGGTCTGGAAGAACTCCAGTCGGTCGTCGTGATCGGCGCGACCAACCGCCCCAATCTGATCGACCCGGCGCTGCTGCGCCCGGGGCGGTTCGACGAGCTCGTCTATGTCGGCGTACCCGACACGGCGGGGCGCCGGCGGATCCTCGGCATCCAGACGCAGAAGATGCCGCTCGCGTCCGACGTCGATCTTGATCGTCTCGCGGACCGCACCGACCGGTTCTCGGGTGCGGATCTGGAGGACGTCGTCCGCCGCGCAGGCCTTGTCGCGTTGCGTCGCTCGATCGATTCGACCGACGTGACGTTGGCCGATTTCGACAACGCGCTGAAGGAATCGCGCGCCAGCGTCACGCCCGAGACCGAGCGTGAGTATGAGCAGATGGCCGCCCGCCTGAAACAGGACGCGACCGCCATCCAGCCGATCGGCTTCGCCTTCCCCAGTAAAGGCGCGGCGTGATCATCGCCCCTCTCCTTGGCGGGAGAGGGGCTACCGCCAGCATGGTTCCATTCGGCGGTCTATAGTCGACTGGCCGAATGGCCCTGATCTTGTGCCATGTGTTGACATTACCGGGCACGGGTCCAATGTAACTTTCATGTACGCATCCGCGACACATAAGCGTTTCCTCGACCACGCCGGCCAACTCGCCGCACGGGGTTAGCCCGAGCTCGCGGCTATAGGCCGCTGGAGTTCGGGCTTTATTCGATCTGACCTTTGGGAGGTGCGCTGCACGCCCGTGATCTCGAATATACGGAAACCACGCAATGTCAGGCCCAGCCTCTGAATCTGGCGATCACTCGCCAGCGCGCCGCGACGTCGATGAAGACGCCCTGTCCCCGAAAACCTCGTTGCGGATGCGTCCGAGGAGTTTCTTTTCGAAGCAATTCGATATGGAAATCGTCGAAGACTATTCAAAGGAAGAGGCCGATCGGGACTCCGCTGGGCAGCCGAAATGGCTCAACCGACTGATCCAGATGAACTTGTTACTGATGATCCTCTTGATCGGGGTTCCGCTGCTTCTGTACTGCATCGGAATGTCGGCGAAGTAGCGGAATCGCGGCCTGATGAATCTCGGTCAGCCGCCCGACGCGTCCTTCGCCTCATTCAGCGTCGCCCAGGCATAGCCGATCAACACCACGCACGCCGCGCCCGCGACCAGATAGGGCAGCGAGTGCTGCGCCTCGTACAGTCCGACCCCGATCGACGGGCCGAGCACGAAGCTCGCGCCGTTGATGCTGGTCACCTTGCCCGCGACCGACCCTTGCGCATTCGCGCCGACCGCGAGCGAAGCGCCAGCGGTAAAGCCTGGCCGCGTGAAGCCGAAGCCGAGGCTCGCCAGCGCATAGGCGGTCGCGATCGTGTAGAGCGAGGTCGCGATCCCCGTCAGCGCGGTGCCCGCCGCCGCCAGCACCAGCCCGGTCAGGACGAGCTGGCGCGGGGTCAGGTTGAGCCGCGGAATGATTCCCCATTGCGCGAGCAGCGCTGCACCCGCGCCCATCATCAGCACGATCCCCGTGGGCTCGAGCGCGAGTGCGGGGGCAAGGTTGAGCCGGTCGATCACCAGGAACCCGATCGCCTGCCCGGTCATCGCCTGCGCATGCCCCATCACCAGCCCGGCGATCATCCAGGCGCGGATGCGCGGATCGGTATAGCCGACCTGTTCGACATGCGACTGGGTCGCGGCGGTGACCGACGCCCCGCTCGGCGCGCCGCCGATCGATGGATAGGCCGAACTCGCGCCGTGCGTGTCGTCATGCGGCGCGACGATCCGGTCGTCGGGCAGCATCCGCCGCACCGTGATCCACACCGCCACGCCGAACAGCGCGAACAGGAAGGCGGGGCCCGCCAGCCCTACCTCGAGTCCGCCGACCGACCCGAGGATCAGATAGGGCGCGATCGCCGGCCCCAGGATCGTGCCGAGCCCGAAGGCGGAAGCGAGCAGCGTCAGCGCGCGGGTCCGCTCCGCGCGCGTCGTCTCGCCCGCGACCAGCGCCTGCAGCGCGGGCGGCGCGGCGGCACCGAATGCGCCATAGATCAGCCGCCCGGCGATGAAGCAGCCGAACGCCGCGGTCCCGCCGATCCAGTGGTTGATCCCCGCCATCAGGAACAGTCCGCACAATGTCAGCGACACGCTGAACCCGCCGATGCCGAGCAGAATCATCGCGCGGCGCCCATGCCGGTCGGACCGGTTCGCCCAGAACGGCGCGGCGATCACCCACAGCAGCGCGGACACCGAAAACGCGCCTGCCACCGCGCTGTCGGCGACGCCCAGCGACCGGCCGAGCGCGGGCAGCACCGATTGCAGCGCGGTATTGCCCGCGGCGATCGTCAGCATGACAAGGAACATCAGCGCGAAGCGACGATCGATCCGCGCATCCTCGCGACCAGTACCGGTCATGGCCGCGCCCAGTCATAGTCACGCTCGACCCGTGCGACGGTGACGCGGTAGCGGTCATACCAGAGCGCCCGCCCGCGCTCGCGAATCGCGCTATGGTCGGGATCGTCGCGCCACGCGATCGCCGCGGCGTCGTCCGCCCAATAGCTGATCGTGATCCCCAGCCCGGCTTCGTCGCGCACGCTGTCGATCCCGCGATAGCCGGGCTGCGTCGCGGCGAGCGCCTCCATCGCGGCGGCTGCCGCGGCATAGCCGGCGGGGTCGGTGCCGTTACGGTTCGACATGAAAATGACCGCCGTCTGGCCCGTCCGATCGTCGTGCATGCCCAATGCTTAAGCCAAGCCCGGGGGTTGGCAAGCGCGGGTTGCGGCACCGTGCACTGGTCGCGTTCGGTGCGGTTCGTCGCGTGATGCAACCCGCAGGCCTTGAAACACGTTTGGAATCCGTGCGACGGGGGGCTTAAAGCCTCGCGTGCGCGCGGGATCCCTGATCGTAAGGAACACGATGCCCAGTCCGACCACAGCCGCCCGGCGCGCGCGCACCCGCCCCGCCGGCGTGCCCTCCCCGTGGCAGATGTTCTTCACCGAATTCCTGAAACACCCTGTCATGGTCGGCTCGATCGTGCCGTCCTCGGACAAGCTGATCCGCAAGATGCTCGGCCGGGTCGACTGGAACAACACCAAGGTGTTCGTCGAATACGGACCTGGCGTCGGCACTTTCTGCCGCCCGATTCTCGACCGCATGGCGCCCGACGCGACGCTGATCGTGATCGATACCAACCCCGATTTCATCCGCTATCTGCGCCACACGATCACCGATCCGCGGTTCTCGGCGGTGCTCGGATCGGCGGCCGATGTCGAAAAGATCGTCGCCGATCACGGCTTCGAATCGGCCGACTATGTCCTTTCGGGCCTGCCCTTTTCGACGCTGCCCCCCGGCGTCGGTCCGGCGATCGCCGCCGGCACGCATTCGGTGCTGCGCAGCGGCGGCGCGTTCCTGGTCTATCAGTTCAGCCCGAAGGTGAAGGACTTCCTCACCCCGCATTTCGAATCGATCGATCACGACATGGAATGGTGGAACGTGCCCCCGGCACAGCTCTACTGGGCCTGGAAGGACTGATCCGTCAGCCGCGCGCGCGGCGCGGCGAGTTCGTCGGGCGAGGCATCGGGTCTCGCCGATGCGGGCTTGCCGGCCCGCAGCCGCGCGCGGTCCTTGGCGTCGGGCTCGACGCGGCGGACGCGGACCGCGGCCCGGCCGAGGCGCTCGATACCGAGCAGCCGGGCGGCGCCGCGTGACAGGTCGATCAGCCGCGAGGGCGTGAACGGCCCGCGGTCGTTGATCCGCAGCAGGATCGTCCGGCCGGTGTCGAGCGCAGTGACCTCGACATAGCTTGGCAGCGGCAGGACGGTATGCGCGGCAGAAATGCCCTTCACGCGAAACCGTTCGCCGTTCGCGGTCTGGTTGCCCGATTCCCGGCCATACCAGCTCGCCATGCCGACCGCGTCATAGGCCGGCAGATCGGCGGGGCGGTAGGTCGTGCCGCGCACGCTGTAGGGGCGGCCGATCTTGACCGGATAGTCGCTGACCGGGCGATAGCGCGTCGTGCCGCAGCCGGCGAGCATGGCGCACAGCGCAAGGGCGGCCAGCAGGCCAGGCGTATCGGAACGCGGTGCGATTGGGATCATTATCCCTGCTAGCGGACACCCGGTCGAAGCTGAACCCCATTGCGGCGAACCGCCCGCGCGCGGGATCGTAGCGTTTGCTTAACCGCTTTACCCTACGGTTACAGTCTGTTCGAAGGTGCCATGACGCATTTCATTACCCGGTTGAGGCAGCTTCGCCACTCGGATCACGCGGTCGCCGCGGACGTCCGGGCGACTCTGGTCACCTCGCTCTATGCCTCACCCAAGTCGCTGGTGATCGGTGCGCTGACGAGCACGGGTATCGCCACGGTCGTGGCCGTCACCAGTGGCGATCGCTGGCTTGCCGGCTTCGCGGTGCTGATCGGGCTGGTCGCTGCACTCCGGATCATCGGCATCGTCCAGCGCGTGCCCGATCAACAGGCCGCTGACGTATTTGCTGTCGATCGGGGTTCCGCCGAGCGCCCGCGGGCAGGACAATGGGAGTTTTACTACCGCATCGGCGCCTTCGCCTTTTCCGCGCTGCTTGGCATGTTCGGGCTGCTGACGCTGACCCGGACCGCGGACGGCGTGCTTCATCTCCTCTCGGTGACGACGGCGATCGGCTATGCGGCGGGGATTGCCGGACGCAATGCGGGCCGGCCGACGATCGCGCTCGCGCAGCTCTGCCTCGCGTCGCTGCCGCTCGCGGCGGGGCTCTTTCTGTCGGGTGAGCCGCTCAACGCCGTGCTTGCGATCGTCATCATCCTGTTCGTGCTGGCGATGATCGACATCACGCTGCAGACCTATGAGGCCATCCTCGGCGCGACCATCGCGGCGAGCGAAAAGACCGCGCTCGCCGAACATCACGCCGCATTCGCGCGACGCGACGACCTCACCGGGGTCGCCAACCGCACCGCGTTTCGCGAATGGTTCGAGCGGCGGCTGCACCGACTGGAATCGACCGGCGAGCTCCTGTCGATCCACTGGATCGATCTCGACCGGTTCAAGGAGATCAATGATTCGCTCGGTCACCTGGCGGGCAACGTGCTGCTGACCGAGGTTGCGCAGCGGCTCCAGACCGCGTTCGTCACCGATGGGGGCACCATCGGGGTGGCCGGCGACGCGATCGTCGCGCGGCTGGGCGGCGACGAGTTCGCGGTCGTCTGCGCGATCGGCGCGCGCGACGATGCCCGCACGATCGCCGATCACATCCTCGACCTCGTCGCACAGCCGGTGGCCTATGCCGGGCGCCGGCTGACGGTCGGCGCCTCGCTCGGCGTGGCGATCGCACCGATCGACGGGGGCGATGCGGACACGCTGCTCAAACACGCCGATCTCGCGCTCTACCGCGCCAAGGAAAGCGGCCGGGGCGCCTTCTGCTTCTACGAACCGGTGATGGACGAGAAGATCGAACGGACGCGCGCGCTGACCAGCGACCTGCACGGCGCGATCGCGCGCGGCGAGCTGTGGCTCGCCTTCCAGCCGATCTTCGATCTGGCGACGCATCGCATCCTGTCGTGCGAGACGCTGCTGCGCTGGGACAGCCCGTGCCACGGCAGCGTGTCGCCCGCCGAATTCATCCCGATCGCCGAACAGAGCGGGCTGATCGTCGAAATCGGCGCCTGGGTGCTGCGCGAGGCCTGCCGTTACGCGCGCGACTGGCCGGACACGGTGCGCGTCGCGGTCAACCTGTCGCCGATCCAGCTCCTGTCGCCCGGGCTCGCCAAGGTGCTGAAGGACGCGCTCGACGCCAGCGGGCTCGCGCCGGGACGGCTCGATCTCGAAGTGACCGAATCGGTGTTGCTCGACGATATCGACGCATCGCTGGCGGCGCTGTCGGCGATCAACCGGATGGCGGTCGGCACCACGCTCGACGATTTTGGCACCGGCTATTCGTCGCTCGGCTATCTTACCAAATTCCCGTTCCAGACGCTCAAGATCGACCGGTCGTTCATCACCGCGCTCGACGACAATCCCGCGTCGATGGCGATCATCCAGACGGTGGTCGATCTTGCCGCGACGCTCGGCATGCAGACGGTCGCCGAGGGTATCGAGACGCCGACCCAGCTCGCGCAGCTGCGCCGCACCCGCTGCACCGCAGTGCAGGGTTTCCTGCTCGCGCGCCCGATGTCGGCAAGTCAGGTGGCGAACCTGCTTGCCGACGAAACCCCCAGGATGCGTGCGCTGTCCTGAGGGCCGGGGGGCGATGTCCGTCAGCCTTTCGGCTTGTCGAGCAGACGGGTCTGCGCCGCGACGAGCCGCCGCATCAGCTTGAGATCCCCCTCGCTGAGGCGCAACGCGGCGTCCGCCCACAGGTCGACCACCGCCTCGAGCTCATCGAGCGTCAGCGGATTGACCGCGCGCGACGCCTCGTAGATCGCGCAATGCCCGCTGTGGCGACGCCGGTTCTGGCGGATATAGTCCTCGACCACCCGGCGGCCCTGGCCGGGGTCGGCGAGTGCGTGGACGATACCCAGATCATAGAGCTCCTCCGCGCTGTAGTTGCGCCCGCTGAGGATCATCTGCTCGGCCCGCGCCGCGCCGAGACGCCGCGACAGGAAGCAGTGCGCCCCCATGCCGGGGAACAGCCCGAACACGGTCTCGGGAAGCCCGAAACTCGCGCCGCGTTCGGCGACGACGACGTTGAACGACAGCAGCGCCTCAAACCCGCCGCCCAGCGCATCGCCCTCAACCAGACCGATCGTCACGATCGGCAGATCGAGGCCGCGCAGGTTGCGGTGCAGGATCTGCACGCAGGCGCGGCCATATTGGACCAGCGCCTCGCGGTGACCGGCACGGATATGCTGTGCGAACAGGTCGAGATCACCGCCGAGCGAGAAGACGCCGGGGAATCGCGAGCCGAGCACAAGATAGCGAATCGGCATCGCCCCGGAGGTGTGGGCGCTGTGGATATCGGCCTGCCACTGACCAAAGTCCGCGAGCAGCGCAGGGTTGAAGCTCGGCCGCGTCCTTGGCCGCATATAGGTCCACAGCGTGTCGGCCTGCGGGTCGAACGTCACCTCGAGCTGGTCGAGCGCGAACAGCGGCGGGGTAGGGGCGGGGGCCGCGATCCCGGCTGTGGTCGCGGTTGCGGGCCGCGGGGCCGGCGAGAAATGTCGGGCGGGTAAAGCAAGAGTCACTGTGGCATTCCTTTGTAATCGCAGCGCAGTGCTGCACCGCCGAACCTAGGGCACAATGGCGGCGATCCCGCGGGGGCGTGCGCGCGACGCGCGTTAAATTCCGTCTCGCGCGACACCGCGCCGGTGCGCTAGGCGGGGTCGGGGTCAGGGGCGGTCATGGCGCACGGTCCGCGACCCGGTGCTGGCCCCCGAAACTGGACGTTTGCCGATCATGACAGCGAAATGGATAGAGGCTGGGCTGGCCGGAGCGCTGGTTGCGGGATTGTGGCTCCCGGCACCATCCGGCGCGGCGCAGACCGGTGTCGCGCCGCCCGTCCCATTGCCGATCGCCCCGTCACCGATCGCGCCGGTCGACGCCCCCCAGCTCCAGCTCCCCGTCGATGCGGCGATGCAGGACGCGGCGGAATATGCGCGGCGGTTCGGCGTGCCGCTCGATGTCGCGCTCCACCGGATGCGGGCGCAGGCGGCGACGATACCCGTCACCGATGCGCTGCGCCGCGAATTCGCCGATCGCCTTGCCGGCATCGCGGTCGAGCATGACCCGGCCTACCGGATTGTCGTACTGCTGACCGGCACCGATCCGGTCGCGGATCGCGTCGTCGAGGCGGGGGGGATGAGCGTCCCGCTGGTGTTCCGCACCGGCGCGGCGGCGACGCTCGACCGGATCCTCGGCCAGATCCGCACCTTCCAGGCGGCGATCCGCGCTGCGCTTCCGCATCCCCCCGGCATCGGTGCGGATCAGCGGACGGGTACGCTCGTCGTGATGGTCGCGACCGCGGACCTTGCGCTCGACCGGGATGGCGCACTTACCGCGAAGTTCGCCGATATGACCGGCGTTCCCGTGCGGATCGAAGCCAGTGACCGCCCGATGCTGCCGATGGCGCTTCAGACGAGCGTAACGGCCACGCCGGGCGCCACGGTGCCCGGGATCCCCGTGGCGACGATCCCGCCTGCCGACGCAGTGACCGTGATGCCGGATGTCGCGGGCGGGGGGCGGGTGGTCGGGACGGTCGACGGCCGGCGCTATATCTGCACGACGGGATTCGTCGTCACCGATGGCGTCGCGGATGCGATCGCCACCGCCGCGCATTGTCCCGACACGCTCGATTATGTCGGACGGCCGCCGGCGGGCACGGAGCGGCGGGCGATCGCGCTGCCCTATGTCGGCCAATGGGGCTGGGGGTATCAGGACGTCCAGATCAACCGCGCGCCCGCGCTGCCGGCGACTGCGCCACGGCTGCCCGCCTTCTTTGCCGATACCGCCAAGACCCGGCTCAGGACCGTCGCGACATGGCGCAACCGGACCAGCACGCGCGCGGGCGACTTCGTCTGTCACCGCGGCGAGCGCACCGGCTATAGCTGCGCGCCGGTCGCGATGGTCGATTTCGCCCCCGCGGGCGATCTGTGCGGCGGCGCGTGCCTGCCGACCTGGGTCGCGGTCGAAGGGCCGACATGCAAGTCGGGTGACAGCGGCGCGCCGGTTTTCGAAGGGCAGGTCGCACTCGGCCTCGTCAAGGGCGGCACCTACCGCGCCGATGGCAGCTGCCTCTTCTATTATTACATGTCGACCGATTACCTGCCGCCCGGCTGGACGCTCGCCTATCGCTGAGCGCCGACATGCAGCTTAGAGCGGGAGGACGAACGCCGCGCCGGGAACTGCGACCCGGGCGACCTGCGGCCCGAGCAGCCCGTCCGCGTCGATCGGCAGCAGCGTCACGCATTCGTCCTTCTCGTTCGCGACGACCATCAGGCCCTCGTCCTCGATCAGCACGAAATGTCGTGGATAGGCCGCCCCGGCCGGTGCATGCTGGACCAGCCGCGGGTCGCCTTTCGCGTCGAGCGCGAAGACCGCGATGCTGTCATGCCCGCGGTTGGAGACATAGAGCCGGTCCCCCGCCGCGTTGATCGCCAGATGCGCGACGATGCTCGGACCCTCATACTTCTCGGGCAGCGTCGACACGGTCCTCGCCGCCGAGAACCGACCCTCGCCGCCGACCAGCACGGTCAGCGTGTTCGCAAGTTCGTTGGCAAGATATGCCATGCGCTGGACATGCGGATGCAGCAGCAGATGGCGTGGCCCCGATCCCGCTGGTGCGTGAAAGGCTGTTCCGGCCGCCCGGACACGGTTGCCGCCCGGCGCCGGCGCCACCGCGAAGGCGCGGATCTCGTCCGTCCCCAGATCGGTTGCATAAAGCCAGCGATCCTCGGCGTCGAACCCGACCCAGTGTGCATGCGGGCTCGTCTGACGCTCGCGGTTCGGACCCGATCCTTTATGGGCAAAGACATGCGTTGGCGCGATCGGCAGGCCGTGCGAATCGAGGTTCACGACCGACACGCTCCCGCTCGCATAATTAGCGACGGCGAGCAGGCTCTGGTCGTGACTCAGCGCGAGATGACAAGGCGCGTTCCCATCGACCGCCACGCGGGCGATCTGTCGCCAGCCGTCGGCGGTCGCGCGATACACGCCGATCGCGCCGTCATCGCGCTCGTCGACGAGATAATGGAGGTCATGGCGCGGCGAATGGACGCCGAAGGACACGTTTATCGCGTCAGGATAGGGCGTGCCGGTCGACCAGCCAACGCCGTGTCGCAGCGGATGGAGCCCGCCGCGATTGGTGCCGATCCAGAGGCCGGCGGGTCGGGTCACAGGGCGTTCGCTCCGCGCCGACACCGCCGGGATCCTCCGACCAGCGGGGCCGCGCGGACGCGGCCCCGGTTGATCACTTGCCGCGCAGCGTGTTGAGCAGCGCGATGCCGACGACGCCGACCAGCGCCGCGGTGGCGAACGGACGATCCTTGGCAAACGCACGCGCCTTGCCGGCGAGCGGCGCGACGGTGTCGGTCGCGGTGCCGATCGCCTTGTTTGCAGTGCCTGCGATCTGGTCGGCCACGCCGCCGGCCTGGAGCGAGCTGTCGCCCGTTGCATTGCCTGCTGCCTGCTTCACCGAACCGAGCAGATCCTGGCCTTCACCCTTCAAGGTCGTCGTGTTCATACTAAACTCCTATGCTGGACGGCATCCGGAACGAATGCGCTCGGACCGCTGAACGGCCGACACGCCAAGATGTGCCATCGACCTGCGCATAAACCGCCCGCGCAGGGTCGAGCGGCCCGTTACCAGCGATACCCGATCGTTGCCTGCACCGTGCGGCGGTTGCCGTACCAGCACCAGGCATAGTTGGCGAAGCAGCTCGTCAGATACTTCTTGTCGAACAGGTTGGTCGCGTTGACGCCGAGATCGACATTGGCGAGCCGTGGGCTGAGCTTGCCCAGATCGTAACGCAGCAGCGCGTCGAACACCGTATAGGCGGGTGAATAGCGCGCGACGCGGTCCGAATAGAAATCGGCATAGGTCTTGTCGACGTGCCGCACCGCGCCGCCGATCGCAAAGCCCGATGCCGGCCCCTCGGTCGGCGCCCATTCGAGGTTCGCCGAGATTCCGCCGCGCCCGACCGTCGCGAGCGGCAGGCCGATATTGGCGGCAACGACGTCCTCGACCTTCTTCACGCGCTGGCGGCTATAGGCGAGCTTGGCGTTGAAGCCGTAGGGCAGCGGCGCGCTCGCCTCGACCTCGACACCCTGCGACCGGACCTTGCCGATCTGCTCCGCCGTGAAATCGGGATAGGACACGACGACATTGGTCTGCTCGATCCGGAACCAGGCTGCGGTGACCAGGATCGCGGTACCGGTCGGCTGGAATTTCGCCCCCGCCTCGATCTGCTTGCCGAGAGACGGCTTCGGGGGGCTGCCATCGCGCAGTTCCGCATTCTCCGGCTGGAACGAGGTCGAGTAGCTTGCATAGGGCGCCAGCCCGAACGGCAGCAGGTACAGCGCACCCGCGCGCCAGGTGAACTTCTCGTCTTTCTGCGCCTTGCCGTTGCGTTCCTGGCGGGCCCAGTCCTGGCGGCCGCTCAGCGTCACGCGCAGCCCGCCGACCGCGATCTGGTCCTGCGCATAAATCCCCTGCTGACGCTGGCGGACATTGGCGGAACCGATGCCGAAGGACGCCTGGACATCGGCTGGCGTCTGCGGCGTGGGCATCGTCCCATAGACCGGGTTGAAAACGTCGATCGGCGTCCCGCCGCCAAAGGCCGAGAGCCCCGCCGAATGCGCGACCTGACGGTCGACCCCGAACAACAGGTTGTGCGTGACGGGGCCAGTGACGACCTTGCCCGTCAGCTGATTGTCGAACGTCCAGTTGTTAAGCTGCTCCCGCGTCGAATAGGAGGACCGGGCATACAGCGTCGGCGCTACCGCGAGCGGATCGACCGCGGGTCCGCTGGTATAGACCAGCCCCATCCGGCTCTTTACATATTGATAGCGCCCCGACGAGCGCAGCGCCCAGCCGCTACCGAAATCGTGATTGAAAATATAGGTCAGCGCGGCCTGTTCGCGACGGAAGAAGTCCCCGGGCTCGCCACCATAGAATTTGGTCGAGATCTTGCCTGCCGGGTTGTCGATCAGCGTCCCGAGCGTCGGGAACACCCCGTAATTGCCATTGAACGGATCGTGCGAATAGGCGCCGAGCAGCGTGAAGCTGGTGCTGCTGCCCGCGCCGGCGGTCACCGCGGCGGAGATCGTCTGGCGCTCGCGCTTGCCCTGGCCCTGCGTCTGCTGATCGTCGGCGCCATTCGCGCTGCCATAGATGCGCCACAGCACGCCGTCCCCTGCGCGCCCGCCGATATCGGCGTCGACGCGGTACAGGTCGTAGGTGCCATAGGTGCCGCTGACCGCACCATAGGTTGCGCGATCAAGCGGCAGCTTGCTGACCTCCGCGACCAGACCGCCCGGGCTCGACTGGCCATAGAGCACCGACGCCGGGCCCTTGATAATCTCGACCCGATCGAGCCGCGACACGTCGACCTGCGGCACCGCATAGCCGGTCGCGCTGCCGAACTGGCGCAGGCCGTCGAGATAGACCGGTGCGTCGAACCCGCGCAGCTTGAACTGGTCGTACACCTCGGCGGATGCACCGCGCGTCTCGGGTGTCACACCCGCGACGAAGCGCAGCGCCTGATTGAGGTTCTGCAGCCCCAGCCCAGCAATGTCGGCGGCGTTGATCACGCTGATCGACTGCGGCGTCTCGACGATCGGCGTTGCGCTCTTCGTCCCCGACGACGCGATCGTCGTCGCCTTCTCGCCAGTCACGACGATCACGCCGTGATCCTGCGGCTCGGACGTGTCGGATTCGTCGGGGCGTGTTGCCGCTGCCACGGATGCGTTGGGGGTCGTGTCCTCCGGGGCGAACCCGGCCCAGGCCGGTGTTGCGGGCAGCGCGGCCGTGAGAATGGTGCCGGCAAGCAGCAGGCGGGCGAAGCGACGATCGGACATGAAAAACCCCTTTCCGGCTCGCTACTGTTGTCGCGACTGATTTGCAATAGCGTTGCGATCGATTCGCAAACCGCGTTTTCAGTGGCTTGGAGAAGCGGTTCACCGTTCGCGTCGGGGCGATGGTCCTGATAGGGTGGCGACATGGACTTCTTCCCTGCCCTTACCGACGCGCACCGCGCGTTCGTCGAACGCCAGCCCGTGTTCTTCGTCGCGACCGCGGCCGAGGGTGCGCGGATCAACCTCAGCCCCAAGGGGATGGACAGCTTCCGCGTGCTCGACGCCGGCACCGTCGCCTATCTCGACGTCGGCGGCTCGGGGAACGAGACCAATGCGCATCTCGCCGCCGACGGACGCATCACGATCATGTTCTGCGCGTTCGACCGCCCCGCGCTCATCTTCCGTATCTATGGGCACGGCACCGCGGTACTGCCACAGGACGATCGCTGGGACGCGCTCTATGCGCAGTTCACGCCCTTGCCGGGCACCCGGCAGATCTTCGAGATTGCGGTCGATCAGGTGCAGACGAGCTGCGGATGGGGCGTGCCCGTGATGACGCTCGATCGCGAACGCCAGACTCTGTCCAAATATCATGCCGGACAGAGCGATGCCGAACGGCTCGCCGAATGGGCCGAGCATCCGCGCAGCATCGATGGTCTGCCGACGCGGGTGCCGACGGTCGCGCCCGGTGCGGCCCGATGAGTCTCGCCGAGCTTGGCCGCTACAGCCGCAACGAGGCGCTGATCATCGCCGGTCGGCTCGAAAGCGAGGGTATTGCCGCGATCGTGTTCGACGGCGACATGGCGATCGGCGACGGCAGCGATCTGCTGATCCCGGTCCGCGTGATGGTCGATGCCGACGATTTCGCCGAAGCACGCGCGATCATTCCCGACCGCTGAGCGAATAAGCGTCCGGCGGCGCGCTGCCCGTTTTTGAGGCAATCGTCGCGCGCTGCACAGTTTCTAGCGGCCCGGCGCATCTGACACCCCGTATTCCACCCCATCCCACACCCTGTCAGAAAACTGGCACGGTCGTTGCGTTGTGTTCGACGTAACAAGGGGAAGGGGCACGATGAAACTCGTCATTGCCATCATCAAGCCGTTCAAGCTCGACGAGGTGCGCGAAGCGCTCACCACGCTCGGCGTGGCGGGCATGACGGTCACCGAGGTCAAGGGGTTCGGCCGGCAAAAGGGTCAGACCGAGATTTATCGCGGTGCCGAATACACGACCAACATGGTGCCCAAGATCAAGGTCGAGGTCGTGTGCGCGACGAGCCTGGTGGACCGCGTGGTCGAAGCGATCCAGGCATCCGCCAACACCGGCGCGATCGGCGATGGCAAGATCTTTGTGGTCGACGTCAGCCAGGCGGTGCGCATCCGCACCGGCGAAACCGACGACTCGGCGCTCTGAGGGGAGGGGGACACGATGAAGCATGACATGAAGACAGCCGCCGCGGCGGTTCTGGGGTTCGGTGCCGCGCTGGTCGCTGCCGCGCCCGCCTTTGCGCAGACGGTCGTCGCACCCGCGGCCGCGCCCGTCGTCGCCACCGTCAACAAGGGCGATACCGCCTGGATGATGACCTCGACGATCCTCGTCCTGATGATGATCCTGCCGGGTCTCGCGCTGTTCTACGGCGGTCTCACCCGGTCGAAGAACATGCTCTCGACGATGACGCAGATCGGCGCGGTCGCAGCGCTCGCGATGCTCATCTGGGTGATGTGGGGCTATACGCTGGCCTTCGGTCCCGACGTGACCAATCCGCTGCTCAGCAATTTCATCGGCAGCCTCGACAAGGCGTTCCTCAAGGGGATCACCCCGGCCTCGCAGGCGGCGACCTTCACCGCGGGCGTCGAAATTCCCGAATATGTCTTCGTCTGTTTCCAGATGACCTTCGCCGCAATCACGATCGCGCTGGTGCTGGGCTCGGTCGTCGAGCGGATGAAATTCTCCGCCGTGATGGTGTTCGGCCTGGTCTGGCTGACGATCGTCTATTTCCCGATCGCGCACATGGTCTGGGCCGCGTCGGGCTATTTCTTCAAGGCCGGCGCGCTCGATTTCGCGGGCGGTACCGTCGTCCACATCAACGCGGGCGTCTCCGCGCTGGTCGCCGCGCTGATGCTCGGCAAGCGGATCGGCTATCCCAAGGAGCCGATGGCGCCGCATTCGCTGGTGATGACCGGGATCGGCACCGGGCTGCTCTGGGTGGGCTGGTTCGGCTTCAACGCGGGCTCCGCGCTCGAGGCGAACGGGTCGGCCGCGCTGGCGATGATCAACACCTTCGTCGCGACCGCGTCGGCCGCGTTGTTCTGGATGCTCGCCGAGCGGCTGTCGGGTCACAAGGGTTCGGCACTCGGCTTCTGCTCGGGCATCGTCGCGGGGCTGGTCGCGGTGACGCCGGCGGCGGGCAATTCCGGCCCGTTCGGCGCGATCGTGCTGGGCGCGATCGCCTCGCTGATCTGCTTCATGGCGGTGTCGAAGATCAAGCCGCTGCTCGGCTATGACGACTCGCTCGACGCGTTCGGCATCCACGGCATCGGCGGCATGGTCGGCGCGATCGGCACTGCGGTGGTCTATGCGCCGTCGCTCGGTGGCCCGGGTGCCGCCGACTATGCGATCGGTGCCAAGCTGCTGGTGCAGATCCAGGCGGTTCTCGTCACGATCATCTGGGCCTCGGTCGGCACCGTGATCGCGATCCTGATCGCCAAGGCGGTCACCGGCCTGCGCGTCTCGCCCGAAGTCGAGGTCGAGGGTCTCGACATCGGCGAGCATGGCGAGCGTGCCTATAATTGATCCTGTTCGGTAGCGGGCCGCCCGAGCCCGCACCCACGATGTTCCTCCTGCGGACAACCTGGCCCGGTGCGCACAACGCACCGGGTCTTTTTTTGCGTGTCGATCGTGGTGCCGGCAGGGCGCCCGCTAGACGCCGATGTTCCTGGGAGCCAGCCGCCGGATATCGAGCACGTCGACCCGCGAGAGCATCACCGCGCCAAGCGTCCGGTCGCCGGTCTCGACGAGAATCCCCTCCTGCGTCGCGCGCACCGTCCGCCAGGTGACCTCGCGCACTGCGATCCGCTTGCCGACACGCTTGACCGCGGCGACACGGCCATCCTCCGCCACCGCAAGCGCGCCGCGCCCATCGGCGCCGACCACCGCGCCCGACACGGCAAAGCCCGGCAGTTGCGCGTGTGCCGCCTCGGCGGCCTCCTCGGCGGTCTCGATCCGTATCACACGCCGCTTCCGGACCGCCGCCCAGCCGATACCACCGACCGACGCCACCAATGCCGCGACCGCAGCCCCGATCACCGCGGGGCCGAGCGCGATCGGGATCATCGCGGCCCTGCGAGCGCGTCCAGCATCGGGCGGATACCGCGCAGGTCATAGCCCGCGTCCTCGGCCTGCGCGAGCAGCAGGTTGGGATTGCGCCCCGCCTTTGCCGCGGCCAGCGCCCACAGATTGCAGCTTCGCGTGCCCGACCGGCAATAGGCGAGGACGGGGCCTTTGGCCTCGGTCAGCGCCTGGGTCATCGCGTCGATCTGCGGATGCGAAAAGCCCGCATGCGTCACCGGGATCGCGACATAGTTCAGGCCGGCCGCTTTCGCCGCCGCACGGATCGCGTCGCCCGAAGGCTGGCCCGCATCCTCGTCGTCGGGGCGGTTGTTGACGATCGTCTTGAAGCCCGCCGCGGCAATGTCCGCGACGTGCTCGACCGCGATCTGCGGCGCGACCGAAATGCTTTCGTTGATGTGCCGGATCATGCGGACTCGCGGATAACTGCCAGAAAGGCATCCCCATAGGCGTCGAGCTTGCGCGCGCCAATGCCCGATAGCACCGCGAGCGCCGCCCGCGACGCGGGTCGCTGCGCCGCCATGTCACGCAGCACCGAATCGTGGAAGATCACATAGGGTGGAACGCCCGCGTCCTTCGCCAGATCGCGGCGGCATACGCGCAGCGCCTCGAACAGCGGATCGTCGACCGGGTTCGGCACGGCCCCCGGTGCAGCCTTGCGCCGTCGCTCGCGCTTGGGCGGCACGATCACCGACAGCGCCGCCTCGCCTTTGAGGATCGCCTTGGCCGCCGGTCCGAATTCGAGGCCGCCGTGCGGGTTCGTCCGCAGCGCATCCTTCAGCATCAGCGCGCGCGATACCGGCTTCAACAGCGCCACCTCGTCGCCCTCGACGATCCCGTACACCGACAACGCCTCATGCCCGTTCATCAGGCTGCGCTCCGACGACACGCCCGTCAGGATACCCTCGATATAGCCGACGCCGAACATCTGCCCCGTCCGGAACACCGCCGACAGGAATTTCCGCGCGGTCTCGGTCGCGTCGACCGCATCGACATTGCCAAGGCAATTGTCGCAATTGCCGCAATCCTCGAGTCGCTCCTCGCCGAAATGCTTGAGCAGGATCCGTCGCCGACACCCCGCGGTCTCGACCAGCCCGCCCATCGCGGTCAGCCGCTGGCGTTCGCCCGCCTGCCGCTCGGGCTCGACCTCGCCGATCCGCTGGCGCGCGCGCGCGAAATCCTCCGCGCCCCAGAACAGATGCGCGATCGCCGGGTCGCCGTCGCGTCCCGCGCGCCCCGTCTCCTGATAATAGGCTTCGATCGATTTCGGCAGCCCGGCATGCGCGACGAACCGCACGTCGGGCTTGTCGATCCCCATCCCGAACGCGACCGTCGCGCAGATCACCATATCCTCGCTCGCGACGAAATCCGCCTGGTTCTTCGCGCGCACCTGCGGATCGAGCCCGGCATGATAGGCGCGCGTCGGCCGCCCGCTGCGCCCCAGCGCCTCGGCCAGCTTCTCGGTCGCCGCGCGCGTCTGCGCATAGACGATCCCCGGCCCGGGAATCTTCTCGAGGATGTCAGCGATCTGCCGGTTGACGTTGTCGCGCGCCGAGATCGCATAGCGGATGTTCGGCCGGTCGAACCCCGACACGATCAAGCCGTCCTGCGAGATCCCCAGCTGTTCGAGGATATCCGCGCGCGTATGCGCGTCGGCGGTGGCGGTCAGCGCGAGCCGCGGCACGTCGGGAAAACTGTCGAGCAAAGGTCGCAGCAACCGATAGTCGGGCCGGAAGTCATGCCCCCACTCGCTGACGCAGTGCGCCTCGTCGATCGCGAACAGCGAGAGCTTCGCCTGCGACAGCAGATTGCGGAAACTCTCGTTCGAGGCCCGCTCCGGCGCGACGTACAGCAAATCGAGATCGCCCGCGCGGAACCGCGCGATCGTCTCCTCGCGATTGGTATCCACGCTCGTCAGCGTCGCCGCCTTGATCCCGACCGCGGTCGCGGCGCGCAACTGGTCGTGCATCAGCGCGATCAGCGGCGACACGACCACGCACGTCCCCTCGAGCATCGTCGCTGGCAACTGGTAACACAGCGACTTGCCAGCCCCGGTCGGCATGACCGCCAGCGTCCGCTGCCCCGCAAGCACGCGGTCGACGACATCGCGCTGCACGCCACGAAAATCAGGAAAGCCGAAGATGCGCTGGAGATCGGGAAGGGGGTCGAGTGCCATCGCCGTGTAGGTAGCGATCCCCGCTGCGATGTCGAGGCGCGGGCGGCTTTCCCTTATGTCCCCTCCCGCCAGCCCTTTGCGTCCTCGACCGGCGGCGCTCGCACCGCGCAAATAGATCGAGATCCAACCAAGTTACAGACGTCGCGGCATAGACCCTTGAAATATCCCGGCGCACGTTCGTGAATTAACGGGAGGCGCGCGTGGAACTGAGTATCAGACTTAGCGAGTTGCAAAAGCGGACGATCGAACACCGCGAGGTTCTACTGACCGAAGAGGCGGCGAAGACCGCGCTGGTCATGCCCTTCCTTCAGTCACTCGGTTACGACGTGTTCAATCCATCCGAAGTCGTCCCGGAATTCAGCGCCGACGTGGGTACCAAGAAGGGTGAGAAAGTTGACTATGCGATCTGCGCTGGCGGCAAGGTGTCGATCCTGATCGAGTGCAAGCCGTCCTCGGTACAGCTCAACGTTAATCATGCGGGGCAGCTGTTCCGCTATTTCAGCGTCACCGATGCGCGGCTCGCGGTGCTTACCAACGGTGTTGTCTACCAGTTCTATTCGGATATCGAACGCCCGAACAAGATGGACGACAAGCCGTTTTTCACGTTCACGATGGACGCGATCAAGCCAGGCGACATCCGTACGCTTGAGAAGTTTACCAAGGCGGCGTTCGACATCGACAAGATCGTCCTGGAGGCCAGCAGTCTCAAAACGCAGTCCCTGATCCGCCTTGAGCTCGAAAAGGAATTTGCCGAGCCGTCCGACGAGTTTGTGAAGATGATGGCGCAGCGAGTCCATGGTGGCCGGCTGACGCCTGCGATCAAGGACGGTTTCGCCAAACTGCTCGCACCCGCGATTGCCGGGCTGATCCGCGATTTTGTCAACGAGCGGCTGTCGTCAGCTTTGAAGGCGTCGAGCCCGGTCGAGGACTTTTCCGAGTCGGTCGATGACGATCCGTCGGATGGCGACGGCATCATCACCACGCAGGAGGAAATTTCCGGCTTCCACATCGTTCAGGCGATCGCTTCGCGGCTGGTCGATCCGAAGCGTGTCATCGTCCGCGATGCGAAATCCTATTGCGCAGTCCTGCTTGACGACAATAACCGCAAGACGATCGCGCGAATGCATTTCAACGGCATTACGACCAAGTATCTCGGTATGTTTGCCGGTAAGGATGAGACGCGGCACCTGTTGCCGGACCTGACGCATATTTACCAGTATTCGGCTGCGATCGAGGCCCGGCTCCGTGAACTGGACCCGTCGATTCCGGCATAAGCGCGGCCAGCGCGTCTTCTTATCTGTCTCAAAAGGACGAGCGGGAGGCGCGCGGCGTGTCTGGTTGGAAGTAGAAGCGCATACGCATCGCCCAACCACCCCGGCGAAGGCCGGGGTCCAGTTGGAGAGGGTGCAGTAACGGAGCGACGTCCTTCGTTATCGACGTCTGCCAACTGGGCCCCGGCCTTCGCCGGGGTGGAAGACGGAGCGGCGACGCTATTCTGCCGCGAGCGCCCCCGCGTCATCGCCAGCACGCTCCTGCGCCTGGCGGTTCCACATTTCCGCATACACGCCCTCGCGCCGCAGCAACTCCGCATGCGTGCCCTTCTCGACGACCCGCCCCGCCTCCAGCACGACGATTTGGTCGGCATGCACCACGGTCGACAGCCGGTGCGCGATCACGATCGTCGTGCGGCCGCGCTCGATCGCCTCGAGCGTGTCGAGGATTTCCGCCTCGGTGCGGCTGTCGAGCGCCGACGTCGCCTCGTCGAGGATCAGGATCGGCGGGTTCTTGAGCAGCGTGCGTGCGATCGCCACGCGCTGTTTCTCGCCGCCCGACAGCTTCAGACCACGCTCGCCGACGCGCGTCGCATAGCCCAGCGGCTGGCGTTCGATGAACCCCGCGATCGCCGCGCCCTTCGCCGCGGTCTCGACCTCGGGCATCTCCGCGCCCTCGCGGCCATAGGCGATATTGTAGCCGATCGTGTCGTTGAACAGCACAGTGTCCTGCGGGACGATTCCGATCGCCGCGCGCAGCGATGCCTGGCGAACCTGCGCAATGTCCTGCCCGTCGACGGTGATCCGCCCGCCCGTCAGGTCGTAGAAGCGGTAGAGCAGCCGGGCGAGCGTCGACTTGCCCGCGCCCGACGGCCCGACCACCGCGAGCGTCGACCCTGCGGGCACGTCGAGCTCGAGATCGCGCAGGATCGGCCGGCCTGCATCATAACCGAACGAGACATTCTCGAACCGGACATGACCCGCGCTCACCGCCAATACGGGCGCGTCGACCACGTCGACGACGGAAGCGGGCGTGTCGATCAGGTCGAACATCGCCGCCATGTCGAGCGCGCCCTGGCGGATCGTGCGATACACCATGCCGAGCAGGTCGAGCGGCCGGAATAGCTGCGCCAGCAGCGTCGAAACGAAGACCACGTCGCCCGCCGACGCCTCGCCCCGGCTCCACCGCCACACGACGAAGCCCATGCCGCCCGCGAGCATCAGATTGGTGATCAGCGCCTGGCCGAGGTTCAGCCATGCGAGCGAGTTCTCGCTCTTCACCGCGGCTTCGGAATAGGCGGTGATCGCGCTGTCATAGCGTTTCGCCTCGCGCTCCTCCGCGCCGAAATACTTGACCGTCTCGAAGTTCAGCAGCGAATCGACCGCATGCGCGACCGCACCGGTATCAAGGTCATTCATGCGTGCGCGCAGCGCGTTGCGCCAGTCGGTGACCATCCGCGTGAACGCGATATAGCCGACCACCATTACGATCGTCGCGACGACCAGCGGCCAGCCGAACTTGGTCCAGAACAGGCCCAGCACCAGCACGAGTTCGAACAGCGTCGGCGCAATGTTGAACAGCAGGAAATAGAGCATCGTATCAATGCTCTTCGTCCCGCGCTCGACCACCTTGGTCACTGCGCCCGTTCGGCGCGACAGATGGAAATCGAGGCTCAGCGCATGGAGGTGGCGAAACACCTGCGCCGCCAGCCGCCGCGACGCGTCCTGTCCGACCCGCTCGAACACCGCGTTGCGCAGATTGTCGAACAGCGTCGTTCCGAACCGCGACGCCGCATAGCCGACCACCAGCAGCGCGACGAGCGTCAGCGCGCCGCGGTCGTTCCCCGCCATCCGGTCGACCGCATATTTCAGCGTGAAGGCCGCGCCGAACACCTGCACCAGCTTCGACGCGATCACGAGCAGCATCGCGACGACGATCCGGACCTTCAGCTTCGGCTGCCCCGCCGGCCACAGGAATGGCAGAAAGCGGCGGAGCGTCGGCAGCAACGGCTGGTCCGCGCGGGTGGAGGTGTAGGTATCAGGGGGCATTGCTGGTGGTGATGTAGGCGCGGTCAAGCCCCGGCGAAAGCGGTTGACGGAACAATCCTGCCACTTCGTCGCTTTTCATATCGTGTCCAACGCCGGGCACGGCGATCCACTGGAGAATGAAATGGAACCGCTGTTCTACGTCATGGCCATCATGGGTTGCAGTGACGGCAATATGAACTGCACCGAGGCACGGGTCGTGCCGGCGCGGTACGAAACGATGGCGCAGTGCCGCGCGGCGTTGCCGGATCAGCTCGCGCAGAACACCGACGTTCCCTATCCGATGATCGGTGCCAACTGCCGCACCGCGGGCGCGCAGATCGCCGTAACAGGCAAGGCCAAAGCACGGGGCTGATCCGCTCGTGTGGGGGTCACCGCCCGTCCCCCCCTCCGTTCGTGCTGAGCGAAGTCGAAGCACAGGCCCCGAACGGATGCGCTTCGACTTCGCTCAGGGCGAACGGAAGGGGCAGGGACAGACGTTGAATGTGCTAGGGCCGGATCTACCGCGGTCGTGTCCACAGCTTCGGATCCCGCGGCGTACGCGGATACAGCCGCTCCCGCGCTGCCGCCTCCCGCGCGGCCCTGGCGATAAACCCCAGCTTCTGCGCCCCCGACGTCGTAACGCGGTGATCCCACGCATGCTCGCCGCGCGCCGCGACGGCCCGCCCGATCGCGCCATAGATGCCGGCCGCTGACAGCACGGCCCAGGCCGATCGGAACGACAGCGCGGGCGTGCCCTCCCGTGCGCTCGCCTCGAACGCCGCCGCGCGGTCCGCCATCCGCTTCGTGAGCACCGCGAGGCGCGCGCGGAATGGCGGCTTCATGTGCTGGCCGGGCGGAAAGTCCATCTCGACCAGCCAGTCCTCGGGCAGGTAGCAGCGCCCGACCCGGTCATCCTCCTCGACATCGCGCATGATGTTGGCGAGCTGGAATGCCATTCCCAGATCACAGGCGCGGTCGAGCGTGTCCTCGTCGTCGGGATCGACGCCCATCGCGATCGCCATCATGCAACCGACGACACCTGCGACATGGTAGCAATATTTGTACAGGTCGTTTTCGGAGCGCGGTCGCCACTCGCGCGCATCGAGCGCGAAGCCCTCGACCAGGTCGCGCGCGAACCGCTTGGGCATCCGCGTCTCGGCCGCGACGATCCGCAGCGCGTCGAATGCGGGCTCGCCGACGACCTCGCCCGCCAGCGCCTGCTCGGTCATCGCCGACAGCGTGACGAGCCGCGCCGGGGCATCGTCGACCACGGTCATGCCGTGCCCGTGATCCTGCCCGTCGGCGATATCGTCACACCGCCGGCACCAGGCGTAGAGCAGCCACGCCCGTTCGCGCGTCGGCTTGTCGAACAACAGGCTGGCGGCCGCGAAACTCTTCGATCCGCGCGCGATCGATTCCTTCGCTGTCGCGACGATCGCTTCGCGGGTGGGGGAGGGGAATGTCATGCCGCCACCTTTACGACCACCCCGGCGAAGGCCGGGGCCCAGGTGGGAAAGCGAGTGTAACAACGCGTAGCGCGAGCCAATCCGCGTCCCCCAACTGGGCCCCGGCCTTCGCCGGGGTGGTGCAGGATAGTGTGCGGCCTCAAGACGCTCACAGATCCGACGCGTTCATCCGGACGATCGGCTGTGTCGGCACATGCTCCGCCATCCGGTCGAGCAGCAGGTCGAGCGTATCCGCGACGATCAGCAGGTCACGGTGCTGCGGTCGCAGGAAGCCGACCTCGCCCATCTTGTCCCAGAACGCGATCAGATGGTCGTAATAGCCCGCGGTGTTGAGCAGCCCGACGGGATCCGCATGATAGCCGAGCTGCGCCCAGCTCAGTGCCTCCCACAGCTCGTCCATCGTGCCCGTACCGCCGGGGATCGTCACGAATCCGTCCGACAGGTCGGTGAACATCTGCTTGCGCTGGTGCATGCCCTGCACGACGTGGAGCTCGGTCAGCCCCCGGTGCGCAACCTCCGCATCGACCAGCGCCTGCGGAATCACGCCGATCACCTCGCCGCCACCCTCGAGCGCACCATCGGCGATCGCGCCCATCAGGCCGGTGCGGCCACCACCATAGACGAGGCCGATTCCGCGCTCGGCAAAGGTGCGTCCCAGCGCGCGTGCGCCTTCGATATACAGGGGATCAGCCGGCGTCGCCGACCCGCAATACACAGCAAGTCTTTTCATCGTGCCTCGCTAGGGGAAGCGCGCGTGGTGCCGCAAGAAAAGAATGGGTTCGCGCGGAGACGCGGAGGCGCGGAGTTTCAGCAAGGGTCGCGGAGCGACCTTATACCATGATGACGTACAGCCGAGAGGTCTTCCGACCGATAGGCTGGACGCACCATCTCCGCGCCTCCGCGTCTCCGCGTGAACAAACCCTTACTGCTCGCCCTCAAGCATCAACCGCGCCGTCGCCTTAGCGCTCCCGACGACGCCCGGGATCCCCGCCCCCGGATGCGTCCCCGCGCCGACGAAGTACAGGTTCGGGATATGATCGTCGCGGTTGTGCACGCGGAAATAGGCGCTCTGCGTCAGCACCGGCTCGAGCGAGAAGGCCGAGCCCAGATGCGCGTTCAGATCCTGTGCGAAATCCTTCGGCGCATAGCTGAACTTGGTCACGATCCGGTCGTGGATGTCCGGGATCAACCGCCGGCCGATCTCGTCAAGGATCCGCTTCTCCAGGATCGGGCCGATCTCGTCCCAGTCGACCGGGAACTTGCCGAGATGCGGCACCGGCGCGAGCGCGTAGAAGGTCGAATGCCCCTCCGGCGCCAGGCTGGGGTCGGTGACAGTCGGGTGGTGGAGATAAAGCGAGAAATCTTCCGCCAGCACGCCGTGATCGTAAATGTCCGACAGCAGCCCCTTATAGCGCGGCCCGAACAGGATCATGTGGTGCGGAATGCCGGGCCACGTGCCCTTGATCCCGAAATGCACGACGAACAGCGACGGGCTGTACTTCTTGCGCTCGAGCGACGCCTTGGTCCGCTGTCCGCTGCGCGACGTCGCCAGCAGGTCGCGATAGGTGTGCATGATGTCGCTGTTCGCCGCCACCGCATCCGCCTGGCCCGACCAGCCGCTCGCCGTCGTGACCCCGGTCGCGCGGTCGCCCAGCGTCTCGATCGACGTCACCGGGTCGTCGAGCCGCAGCACGCCGCCCAGCCGTTCGAACTGGGTCACCAGCGCCGCGACCAGCCGGTTGGTGCCGCCCCGCGCGAACCATACGCCGCCATCGCGCTCGAGCTTGTGGATCAGCGCATAGATCGCGCTCGTCGTCATCGGATTGCCGCCGACGAGGAGCGTGTGGAACGAGAGCGCCTCGCGCAGCTTCTCGGACTTCACGAAGCTCGACACGATCGAATAGACCGAGCGCCAGGCCTGGTATTTCGCCAGTGCCGGCGCCGCCTTAATCATCGACCCGAAGTCGAGAAACGCGACATGGCCGAGCTTCTCATAGCCTTCGTGAAAAACGCCGGCGGAATAGGCGAGGAACTTCTCATAGCCCGCCCAGTCGCCCGGATGCAGCTTCTCGATCTCCGCCCGCATCTGCGTATCGTCGTTGGTATAATCGAAATTCGTCCCGTCCGCCCAGTTCAGCCGGTAGAAGGGCAGCACCGGGTCGAGCGTCACGTCCGCGCTCATGTCGTGCCCGCTCAGCGCCCATAGTTCGCGCAGGCAGTCGGGATCGGTGATGACGGTCGGGCCCGCATCGAAGGTGAAGCCGTCGCGCTCCCAGTAATAACCACGCCCGCCCGGCTTGTCGCGGCTCTCGACGATGGTCGTCTGGACGCCTGCGGATTGCAGCCGGATCGCGAGCGCCAGCCCGCCAAACCCTGCGCCGATGACGATAGCTGTCTTCATGATCTCATACTGCCTGCGATGGCGCGGACGGCGCGCACGATGGGGACGGGGGGCTTGCCGGTCAGGATCCGCGCCTTGTCGGTCATGGTCGAACGTCCGGCATAGAAACGGCCTATCAGCGAAGGGGAGAGGCGATAGAAGCGCTCGAGGATCCGGTAGCGTTCCTCGGGCTCCGCCGCGCGGAACAGCATCGTGTCGAGCATCCGGTAGAAACCGCGGCTCTTCCACGTCGCCTGCGCCATCGCATAGGTCGCATCGTGCAGCCGTGCGCCCGAGAAATCCCCCAGCGCCGCGATCATCGACGCGGTCCGTACCGCATCGGGCAGCGAATAGCCGGTGGTCGGGTGGAACATCCCCGCGCGCATCCCCGCCTTGGCGACGCGCGCGCCGGTCGAGCGCCAATAGGCCTCGAAATCGCCGCCCATCGCCACCGGCAGGACGCCCGATTCCTCTCGTTCGATCCGCTTCACCGACCAGCCGCGCTCGTCGACATAGGCGTCGATCCGGTCGCGCAGCACGGGCAGATCGAGATCGGGCGTGTCGCTGTAATAGGTGTCCTCGACGAACATCCGCCGCGCCTTGAAGGGCAGGCAATAGACGAAACGATAGCCGTCGAGCTGTTCGACGCCCGCATCCATCACCATCGGCCGCGGCGCCTTGTGCATCGCGTCGAGCAGCAGTTCGCGTCCGAGGAATTTCTGCCACGCCAGATCGAGCAGCGTGAGGTCGCCCGGCCCGCGCGCGTCGATCACCCCGGTCGCTTCGATCCGGTCGCCGTCGCTCAGCACCACCGCGGTCGCGCTCGCGCCGCTCACCTTGCGGTCGAGCATCAGCGCGTGCGGCGGCAGGACGCGGCGTACCTCGCGGTCGAGTTGGACGCTCTCGATCGAATTGTAACGCGCGTCGATCGTCCGCGCATGCCCCGGAAAGCGCACGTCATAGCCCTGCCAGCCATGCACCACGAGCGGCGCGACGATCCATCGGTCCGCCGCCGCCACGTCGCTGTCGAAGAACGACCAGAGGTGGTTGCCGCCGACCGTCGGGGCGGCATCGACCAGCCGCACGTCGAGCGCCGGATGCTTCGCTTTGAGCGCCAGCGCGATCATCCCGCCGGCCAGGCCCGCGCCAACGATCGCGACGTCGCAGGAGATCGTCGATGCCATGGCTCCGACTAGCGCAAACCGGCGCCTGCGAAAACAGCCTTTCCCGCCCAATCGCGCGCGAAGACAACCTGCATTGCCGGCCCGGCGGCCTCTTCCGCCACCGAGACGATCCCCCGCACGTCATCGCCTTCCGCTGCCACCACGTGACGGACGCGAAGGGACGGGGGACGTCAGGTCGGGCATGGCGCGCCGCCGCCATCTCCGCCACTATGTCCATGCCAGATCCGGAGCCGCCATGCCCCCCTCACACCCGACCGACGCTTCGCCAGCACCGCACGCCAGCGATCCCGGTCCCCGCCACCCCCAGGCCCCGACGCTGGCCACGGCGCGCCTGACGCTGACCGGCCATGTCCTTGCCGATCTCGACGACTGCGCCGCGATGTGGGCCGACGCCCGCGTCTATGCGATGATCGGCGGCACGCCACGCAGTCGCGAGGAGGTGTGGATCCGGTTGCTCCGATCGATCGGGCAGTGGACCGCGTTCGGCTATGGCAGCTGGATCGTGCGCGAGACTGTGACCGGCCGACTGATCGGCGAGATGGGGTTGATCGAAGCGCGGCGCGCGATCCTGCCGCCGATCGACGGTCCCGGTGCGATCGGCCCCGAAATGGGCTGGACGCTGACCGGCGACGCGCAGGGGCAGGGCTATGCATCGGAGGCGATGGCGGCGGTCCTGGCCTGGGCCGACCCGCGCATCGCCGCCACGACCTGCATCATCGACCCAAGCAACGCGCCCTCGCTCCGCCTCGCCGAGCGCCTCGGCTACCGCCTGCGCATCGAGGGTCGTTATCGTGACGCGCCGATCCTGATCCTCGACCGACGCGCCTGACTTGGGTTCCGGACGCTCAGCGGACAGGTCAAGCGATGCTGGCCGAGGAACTGCGCGGGCTTTTGCGGTACCGGGCAGCCGCAAGTCGTCGCTGCTGCCCGGCACCATGTGCGGCGCGCGCTCTTTTCCGGATCAGCCGGGAGCGCACATGCCCATGTTTACGCGCTGGCGATCAGTTCGCCGGGACCTTGATGAACGGGTCATAGCTGTAAGTCTTGCCCGACATCGAGAAGACGACGCTGTACTGGTAGGACCCCGTTGCTGTGCCGTTGTTGATCACACAGGTCCAATAGATAACGCCCGCGGGCGTCGTCTGTTTTTCAAGCTTCTGGAATACACTATTCGGCGGGTTCTGCGTGCATTGACCGGTAAACCCGGTGATTGCGATATTATCGGCGGGATTGATGGGATAGACGGTCCACACCAAGACGTCACCGGCATTGCACGGCGTCGTCAACTCGTTGCCACCCTCGGACGTGCCTTCATAGCCCGTCGTGTCGATCATATACAGACCTTGGGTGATGGTCTGGCCACTGGCCGTCGACTGAGCTGTTTCCACATCCACAGCAATCATGATGTTGATGGTTGCCATATCCTCATCTCCTAAATTTATAGTATCGAGATGGCCTGTCTCTGACATGGCGTCGGACTTTAAAACGGGTGATATCGTCGTAATGGAGCAATGTTCTGCTATCAGGGTCTCAAATCTGTTGACCTGAAAAAAAATATCACATTGGGAGGCGTCAAATAAAGTTCGATAGATGAATTCGTGGCGCTGAATTCTGTAAAATCGATAAAGATATGATGAGGATCCGGTGTTCCGACATAGAATGGGGCGGCGTTTGGTTTGCAGGCGCACAGGCCGTCGTGCTTTGCAGCCGCGTACCCGGATGCCGCCGGTTTCGATCATTTTGCGGGGGCGATAGACTAGAGTCAGTGCAAACAGGTGGAGCACCGGCCGGGCGTGGTCGACCGAGGGTCTGAATGGCAACGGCGTTCGATCCGGTCCCGGCGCTGTGATAATTCCGCTACGGGTCATTGCGATTCCGACCCTGGCGGTGCGCTCGGTTTGGCTCTGACGGTCATGACCGTTATGGAGGGGGCCAATCCGATGGGCCGGGAGGTTTTTCCCCGGTTCATGTGGAGGGGAGCATTGGGGACATGGCTGATCACGGCCAGCCACCATCAGCCACATCATGAACGATACAGGTGCAATTATGAGCTCATTTTCCGGTTCTGGGATCGGCTCTGCGGCACCGACCGGGAGCTCGGCGATGTCCGCAGATCGCATGCCAAGGCTGCCGCGCGTGCTGGCCGCGGCGGCGCTCTGGGCCGTTCTGGCGGCGGCGAGCCCGGTCACGCGGCTTGACGTCGAGGTCGACAATCTTCGCTCGGCCAAGGGCTTGATCCGTATCTGTCTGACCGCCGACCCCGATAATTTCCCCGCCTGTGTCGACGATGCCAAGGCGCTGACCCGGACCCTGCCCGCCGCGGTCCGGACGACGAGCTTTCCGGGCCTGCCGCAGCGCGGCTATGCGCTGGCGATCATCCATGACGAGAACAGCAATTCCAAGCTCGACACGATCGCGGGCATCCCGCGCGAGGGCTATGGCTTCTCGAACAACGCGGCGGTACGCTTCGGACCGCCTCGCTTTTCCGCGGCACGGTTCATGCTCGTCGGTGATGCTGAAATGCAACAGGTCAGGATGCGTTACATCTTCTGACGGATTGCAACGGACCGAATGGGGTTGCCCCGCGTTGCGCGGTGGAACCTTTTTGTCCGGAGCCCGTCCTTGCGCGCATTCTCACTCGTTCTGACTGCCGCAACCGCGGCAGTCGCCCTCGCCACGCCGGCACTTGCGCAGACGGATCCCAATCCGACCCCGCCAATCACCGATCCCGCCGACAACAACCGCATCACGCTGGGGCTCGGCGTCGCGTCGCTTCCCGATTACGAAGGTGCGGACAGCAACAGCTTCACCCCCGGCGCGGTCGCGATCGGTACGGTCCGCGGGCATGACTTCTTTACGCGCGGTACGCAGCTCTATGTGAACCTGATCCCCAATACGGGGTCGGTCGGGATCAACTACGAAGTCGGCGTTATCGCCGCCGTCCGCACCGATCGCACGGGCCGGGTCGACAACCGGCAGGTCCGCGCGCTCGGCAAGATCGACACGGCCTATGAAGTCGGCGGCTTTGTCGGCATCGGCAAGACCGGCGTCATCACCAGCGAATACGACACGCTGACCGCGCGTGTCGCCTATATCCACGACGTGTCGGGCACGCACGACAGCTATGTCATCACCCCGCAGGTCAACTACACGACGCCGCTGTCGGTCCGCACCCTGGTCGCCTTCGGCCTGTCGGCGGATTATGCAGGCAAGGGCTTTGGCCGGACCTATGCCGCGGTCACGCCGATCGGCACGATCAACAGCGGTCTGCGCACCTATGACATCAACGACAGCGGCTTCCGCCGGGTCAACGTCTCCGCGTTTGCTTTGCAGAGCCTGTCGGGCGATCTGCGCCGCGGCTTCGGCGTCGGCGCAGGGGTGCTCTACGGCCGCATGCTCGGCAAGTACAAGGACAGCCCGATCGTCGCGGACGTCGGCGATGCCGACCAGTGGCTCGGCGCGGTGGGCCTGACCTACACCTTCTGATCGCAACCCGCCGATCGATCCGAAACCCCGTGCGGCCCGGCCGTGCGGGGTTTTTCCGTTTGCGCCCCCGTCCGTTGCGCCTATGCTCGCCCTACCCCGGGGGAGCGCCGATCCGCGCTTGAGAGGAAGGCAGGAGCCTTCGACCCGCTGAACCTGATCCGGTTGATACCGGCGGAGGGAGGGAGCGGTCGCCACAGAACCGCATGCCTTGCTCCGAGACCTTTAGGAGCAAGCGCATGGCCGATTACGATCCCCGCATCCCGACCGCCGACATCGGCGTCACCACCGGCCCGATCCGCGGCTCGCGGAAGATCCATGTCGCGGTGCCCTCCAGCCCCGACGTCCGCGTCGCGATGCGCGAGATCGTGCTCGACCCCAGCTGCTCCGAGCCGCCCTTGCGCGTCTACGACACCAGCGGTCCGTACACCGACCCCAGGGCGACGATCGACATCAACGCCGGCCTGCCGCAACTCCGCCGCCAGTGGATCGAGGCGCGCGGCGACGTCGAGAGTTACGACGCGCGCGCGGTCCGGCCCGAGGATAATGGCCAGCTCGGCCCCGACCGCTCGGGCGGCGTCCCGCAATTTCCCGGCAGCATCAAGCGCCCGTTGCGCGCCAGGGCTGGCGCCAATGTCAGCCAGATGCATTACGCACGCCGTGGCATCATCACGCCCGAGATGGAATATGTCGCGACGCGGGAGAATCTCGGCCGCGCGATGCTGAAAGAGTATAAGCGCGACGGCGAGAGCTTCGGTGCGTCGATCCCCGACTTCGTCACCCCCGAGTTCGTCCGCGACGAGGTCGCGCGCGGCCGCGCGATCATCCCCAACAACGTCAACCACCCCGAATCCGAGCCGATGGCGATCGGCCGCAACTTCCTGGTCAAGATCAACGCCAATATCGGCAATTCGGCGGTCGCGTCGAACGTCGCCGCCGAGGTCGACAAGCTCGTCTGGTCGATCCGCTGGGGCGCGGACACGGTGATGGACCTGAGCACCGGCCGCAACATCCACGACACGCGCGAATGGATCCTGCGCAACAGCCCCGTGCCGATCGGCACCGTGCCGATCTATCAGGCACTCGAGAAGGTCGGCGGCGTCGCCGAGGATCTGACTTGGGAGATCTTCCGCGACACGCTGATCGAACAGGCGGAGCAGGGCGTGGATTACTTCACGATCCACGCCGGCGTGCGCCTCGCCTATATCCCGATGACCGCCAAGCGGGTCACCGGCATCGTCTCGCGCGGCGGCTCGATCATGGCGAAATGGTGCCTCAGCCACCACAAGGAGAGCTTCCTCTACGAGCGCTTCGACGAGATCACCGAGATCATGAAGGCGTATGACATCGCCTATTCGCTCGGCGACGGGCTGCGCCCCGGCAGCATCGCCGACGCGAACGACGAGGCGCAGTTCAGCGAGCTCTACACGCTCGGTGAACTCACGCACCGCGCATGGAAGAGCGACGTCCAGGTTATGATCGAGGGCCCCGGCCATGTGCCGATGCACAAGATCAAGGAGAATATGGAAAAGCAGCTCGAGGTCTGCGGCGAGGCGCCCTTCTATACCTTGGGGCCGCTCAC
The DNA here is from genome assembly GCF_034045155.1 of Sphingomonas sp. CFBP9019. NCBI lineage: Bacteria > Pseudomonadati > Pseudomonadota > Alphaproteobacteria > Sphingomonadales > Sphingomonadaceae > Sphingomonas > Sphingomonas sp. CFBP9019. The sequence goes on from NZ_JAXCWK010000004.1 coordinate 325,170, forward strand.
CACCGACATCGCGCCGGGTTATGACCATATCACCAGCGGCATCGGCGCGGCGCAGATCGGCTGGTACGGCACCGCGATGCTTTGCTACGTCACGCCCAAGGAGCATCTGGGCTTGCCCGACCGCGACGACGTGAAGGTCGGCGTCGTCACCTACAAGCTCGCCGCACACGCCGCCGACCTCGCCAAGGGTCACCCTGCCGCGCAGATGCGCGACGACGCGCTGAGCCGCGCGCGCTTCGAGTTCCGCTGGCGCGACCAGTTCAACCTGAGCCTCGACCCCGATACGGCCGAGCAATATCACGACCAGACGCTCCCCGCAGAAGGCGCCAAGACCGCGCATTTCTGCTCGATGTGCGGTCCGAAATTCTGCTCGATGAAGATCACGCAGGAGGTGCGTGACTTCGCCGCCAAACAGAACGGCCCCGCCGACACGTTCCTAGCGGCCGATATCGATCAGACCGACGCCAACCGCGCGATCTTCGCCAAGGGTGCGCATGCCGACGCAGAAAAGGGCATGGCTGAAATGAGCGAGAGGTTCCGCGAGAAGGGCAGCGAGATCTACCTCCCCGCGGACGTCTGATCCGCCACATCCCGAACTCCTCCCCCGGCAGGGGGAATATCAGGGGGTGCGTCCGTTACCGCTTGCGCACGAACTCCGCGCGCAGCACCAGACCCTTGATCCCCTCATAGCGACAGTCGATCTCCTGCGCGTCACCGGTCAGGCGGATCGCCTTGATCAGCGTGCCGCGCTTGAGCGTCTGGCCCGCGCCCTTGACGGTCAGGTCCTTGATCAGCGTCACCTGGTCGCCGTCCGCCAGCACGTTGCCGACCGAGTCGCGGACCACGACCGTGTCGTCGTCCGCCGCGCGGGTCGTGGATGCGGCGTCGGCGGCGACCCATTCGCCGCTGGCCTCGTCATAGACGTAATCGTCGTCCGCCATCGTCATCGTCCTGTTTCGTGCCGGATCACTTGAGCGTCGTCATCTCGACGGGCTTGCCCTTGGTCGTCGGGTTCGACGCGTTCGCCTTGGGCTCCTTCTCGGCCTTGGGCTTGCGGACTTCCTTGTTCGATTTCTTCTGGCTCTTGGCCATGATGCTGCCCTTCCGGCGGGGCGGAGCGCCCCGGGACGGCGACGATACACGCTTGCACTCGCGCATACCCGTAGATTCGGATCGTCGAGTCGCCCCGGCAGCGCCGGCATCGCGGGCAACCTCAGCCCGGTCGGCGCGTTGGGATGTAAAGACCATGAGGGGGCTGCGATGCATATCGGATCCGGGGCTGCGCCGATCACCCTGTCGCTGCGTGCGGGGATGGCAATGCTTGCCATGGCCGTGTCAGGCTGCAGTGCGGGCGACGATCCCCAGCAGACCGCTGCGGTCGCCAACTTCACGCCGCCTGCCACGCGGACGCCGACCCCCGTGGCGGGGCAGGCGCAGACCACGCCGCTCACCGCCTATGTCGGCAAATACCCGCATGACGCGGTCGATGGCGTCGATTTCTTTGATCGCACCGAGGTGGCCGGCGGGTTGCTCGCGGTGGTCGACGATGCCCGGCTGCGGTCGCTGATCCGCGGACGCTCGGGACCGCAGACGCCGATCTTCCAACGGGGCCGGCGCATCGCCTCCTGGGGGTGCGAGGCACATAACTGCGGCGATCACAACTGGATGGTCGCGATCGATCCGGCGGGTGGGACAGCGCAGGCCTGTTATCACGATGCCGGCACGATGCGCGATCAGAGCCGCTGGTATGCCGATGGCGCACCGGTCCTGCGCCCTGGCGCCTGTCCTTCGGAGGGTAACGATGCTTGAACACATGCCTGCCTGGCTCGGCCACGCACTTAAAGGATTGCGCGCTGGTGCCGACGCGTTGGTGATCGCCCGGTCCGGTCTCGGGTCGGGCGCGCAGGCCGGCACGGGGTTCGCGACGCTCGACCTGACCAGCCCCGCCTTTGCGCATGAGGGGCGGTTGCCGCCGCGGTTCACCGCCGATGGTGACGGGGTGTCGCCGCCGCTGGTCTGGAGCGTGCCACCTGCGGGCACCGCCGCGCTCGCGCTGATCGTCGAGGATGCGGATGCGCCGACGCCGCAACCGCTGGTTCACGCGATCGTCTGGCATATCGCTGCCGATGGGCTGCGACTGGCCGAAGGTGCGATCGCGGCCGACGGCGCAGGGACGCCCGACGGCGATGTCGGGCGCAATTCATATCTGCGCGAAGGCTGGCTGCCGCCCGATCCGCCGACCGGGCATGGCGAACATCGCTACGCCTTCCAGCTGTTCGCGCTCGATGCGGCGCTGGGCGATCCAGGCGTGTCACCGGGCCGCACCGCGCTGGTCGAGGCGATGTCGGGACATGTGCTCGCGGCGGGGTTGCTGATCGGGACCTATTCGCGCGAGGAGGCCGCGCCCGTCGGCCCCGCTTCTTCGGCCATGCTGGCCTGACCGCGACCCGCGCCTGGCGGGCAGGGATCCCCCGCGCTGCCGATCAGGCGAACGCTGCGGCGTGAGTCGCGATCAGCAGGACGGTGGTCGAGAAGGCGACGATGCCGACGAGCAGGCCGCTGTCCCGCAGGCGGTCGGGCCGGTATTGGCCGCGATGGAGGTGATGAAGCATGATGCAGTTTCCGCAGTCAGGCCGGATCACGCGATCGGGATGATCGGCGTCGCTGCGCTGATCGCGATGCCGGCGAAGACCAGCGCCCCGGCGAACGAGAGGAGGATGCGCTTGGCGGATTCGAAATGGATCGAGGACATGGTGGCTTCCCTTCGGTGATGGCGGCGTCCGGACCATCCGGCTGCCGATATCCCCTGCTTTGCACACCCCGTGCCAGTTCCGTATCCGGCTGAATCAGCGCGGTTTTTCGCAGCAGCCACGCAGCAGTTGGGATTTTGCGCCACACTTATCCGGTGAACGGCGCCAAGGATCGGTGCCGCGGACCGCCGCGCGGATCAGGCGGCGCAGATCCGGTCGCGCCCGTCGCCCTTGGCAGTGTAGAGGAGCCGGTCCGCACGGGCGAACGCGCTCTCGGCGGCTTCGTCCGCATGGATCGCGGTGACGCCTGCCGAAAAGGTGATCTGGCCGAGCGGGGAATCGGTCTCGCGATTGCGGAAGCGTTTGGCGGCAACGATCGCGCGGACCGAATCGAGCAGGCGCGCGGCGTCGCTCAGGCTGACGCCGCACAACAGCACCGCAAACTCCTCGCCGCCGTGCCGCACGACGAGATGCCCTTCGCACCCCGCCGCGATCATCTGGCCGATCGCGGTCAGCACCCGGTCGCCGACGCCGTGGCCGAACGCGTCATTGACGCGCTTGAACCGGTCGACGTCGCATACCGCGAGGCAATAGGGGCCTTTGTCCGCGTCGCGTGCGCCGAACGCCTCGTCGAACGCGCGCCGGTTCGGCAGGCCGGTCAGCGTGTCGCGTCGTGCGCTGTCGCGGGCCTCGATGAGCTTGGCCCGCAGGACGTCGGTCTCGTGCTTCGCCTTGGCCAGCCGCACCTCCGACTCGCGGATCCTGCCGATCATCGCGGTCGTGATCCGCGTGATCTCGTCGATCTCGGCCAGTCCCGGCGACGTCGTGATCGCCGCCGCGCTTTCGGCCAGGTCATGGCCGAAGCCGCGGGTCTCGGCGTGGATGCTGTGCATGATCGTCGCGAATCCGTCGACATGCTCCTGCGTCTCGGCGACCAGCCGGTCCGCCTCCCCCTCGCGCAGCGCGGGATCGCATTGGTCGTCGGGGTCGACGGTCGCGGGCGTATCGGTAACCTGTCCGCCAAGCGCCTCGATATCCCTGCGCAGCAGCCGGACGCCGCCCTCGGTCAATCGCGCAACCTGCGCCGCGAGCGGGCCGTCGGGTGCCGACAGCACGGCATGCGCGAACGCATAATGCGACGGATCCGGACGCAACCGGTGCTTACGGAGGAATCGGCCGATCTGGTCGAACAGGTCCTCCGTGCTCACCTGTTGTGCGCCCTGCGCGTCCCGCATGTCATTTGCCCCCGTTTCGCCCCCGGAATAGAACGATAAAGGTTAGCAACGCGTGACGATTTGCGGATCTATCGGCGGTTAAGCGTCTCAACTGCGGCCAGCGTCGAACTGACATGCTCGGCCGGGTTCATGTCGTCGTGAACAAAGGCGACCCGGCCGTCGCGGCCGATCACGTAACTGGTGCGCTTCGTGACGTCGCGTCCCATCACTTGCTTGCCGAGCGCGACGTCATAGCCGGCGACGACCTTCGGCCCTGCACTGGCGACCGCGAACTTGCCCGCGCATTTCTCTGCCGAGAATTTGCTCAGCGTCTCGACGTTGTCCGCCGACATGCCGATCACCGTCGCGCCGGCCTTCTTGAACGCGGGGACCGCCTCGGCAAAGGCATGCGCCTCGGCATTGCAGCCGCCGGTATAGGCCGCGGGGAAGAAGTAGAGCACGACGGGGCCCTTCTTCAGCTGTTCGGCGAGGTGGACCGTGAACACCTTGCCGGCGATCGCGCCGCGCGTGGTGAAGTCGGGCGCCTTCGCACCGGGCGCGAGCGCCGCGACTGCGGGGGTGGCGACGAGGAGGGCGGCAAGGGTCGGGACGAGGCGCATGGGGCTATACTCCGGTATGATCGCAGTGACGTACGCCCGCTCGCGGCATCCGTCCATTGCTCGCGCCGTACCGTATCGATAGGCAGGGCGCATGCCAGTGACCCAAGCCGATATCGACCTCGCGCACCGCCTCGCGGATGCCGCGGGCCACGTCATCCGACCCTATTTCCGCCACGAGCACGGCGTCGAGATCAAGGACGACCAGTCCCCCGTCACCCGCGCCGACCGCGAGGCCGAATCGGCGATGCGCCGGCTGCTCGACGCCGAACGCTCGGGCGACGGCATCGTCGGCGAGGAATTTGGCGAGAAGACCGGTGTCACCAACCGCAAATGGGTGCTCGACCCGATCGACGGCACGCGCAGCTTCACCGTCGGCCGCGCGATCTTCGGCACGCTGATCGCGCTGGTCGAGGATGGCTGGCCGGTGCTCGGGATCATCGACCAGCCGGTCCAGCGCGAACGCTGGGTCGGCGTCGCGGGGCGTCCGACGACGCTGAACGGCGTGCCGGTGCGCACCCGGGTCTGCCGCGAACTGGCGGGATCGACGATCGCGACGACCAGCCCGCATTTGTTCGGCGAGGCTGACGTCCCGCATTATCTCGCGCTCGTCGCGGCGATCTCGGGCGGCAACCCGCGCCAGGGGCCGGTCTATGGCGGCGACTGCTATAATTACGGGCTGCTCGCGAGCGGGCATCTCGACGTCGTCTGCGAATCGGGTCTCCAGCTCTACGACTTCGCCGCGCTGGTCCCGGTCGTCGAAGGCGCCGGCGGGATGATGTGCGACTGGAACGGCGACCCGCTGACCGCGGCGAGCGAAGGCCATGTGCTCGCGATCGGCGATCCGGCGCGGCTGGACGACGTGCTCGAGGCGATGCACCGGATCACGGGTGATGCGCATGACCATGGCGGTCACGACCACTGAGGCCGTCATGGCGGGAAGGCTGGCGTTACGCCTCGCACCCCGCCTGATATCCGTCATCCCGGTGAAAGCCGGGACCCACGGACACGGAACGGTCGCTAACCGCGCTGGCCGAAACCATGGGCCCCGGCTTTCGCCGGGGTGACGGGGGCCAGTGAGGTGAGCGGCACGGGTGAGACCAAAGCCGCCGCCCTTAGAAGATCCCCAGAAACTTCTTCTTCTGCCCCTTCTTCTCCGCCTCGGACGCCTTGCCATCCTCGCCCTTGGCGGTCGTCCCGCGGCCGACATCGTCGCGCGTCTCGCCCTTGGTCGTCCGCTGCGCCTTGGCGGTCGCGCCGGCCAGCACCGGGCCGCACGCGGTGGCCTTCGCATCGCCGACATCGACGAACGCGAGCACACCCGCGACCGGCGTCGCCACCAGCGCGAGACCCAGCCCGGTGCCGACGCGGGCGAGCAGGTCCTTCGACACCACGCTCATTTTCGGTGCCGCGAACACCCCGCCAAACCCAACCGGCGACTGGCCCGCAAACAGGCTGAACTTCTTCGAATCGGCGCGGAAGGCGAGGTCGACCGCTTCGTTGCGGAAGCTGAACCCGCCGCGGCCGACGATCACGTTCTTCTTCGTGTCGATCAGGATCGGGTCCGCTGCCGCCACACCGCCGCGCACGGTGAAGCCGATCAGGCCGCAATTGACCTGGACCGGCTCGTCGAGCTTGCCCTGGAACATGCGCTGCGCGAACGTGCCGATGTCGAGCTCGGCGAGCTGGACGTTGCGCACCGACAGTGCGCCCGACGGCATCACGAACGCGATCCGGCCGCGTGACGACGCCAGCGAATCATGGATCGAATCGCCGCGCCCGTCGAGCTTGATCCGCCCCTTGATCGTCCCGGTCGTCCCCGCCTCGGCAAGCCCATAGCCCTTGAGCAACCGCCCCATCGGCGTCGGCGCGAGGCGAATGTCGTAGGACACCGCGCTCGGCCGCGACCGCGTGTCGAAGACCGCGTCGGAGGCGACGTTGCCGCGCGCCATCGCAAACGTCAGTGGCGACAGCGCCAGCCGCCCGCGCTCGAGGTCGAGCGTCAGATCGACGTTCGAGATCGGGATGTTCTTCGATCGCACTACGCCGATCGTCCATTTCAGGTCGGCATCGAAGATCTGCATCGTCTCGACCGGGAAATTCCCATCGGGCAACAGGCGTTGCGCGCCCGCGCCGGTCGCGGCGGCGGCCGCCACCGCGCCGCGGCTCTCGACGATGTCGGGATTGTAGCCGATGAACGGCGCGGCATCGACGATGTCGAGGCTCTTGGTCGCCAGCACCGAATCGAGATGGATGCGTTCGCCATTGGTGATCGTCAGCTTGCCCGCCAGATCGGTCTTCCCCGCCACGCCGGTGATCCGCGTGAAATGATATTCCTCGCCCTGTTTCACGAGCTGCCCGCGCAGCCGATAGGTGCGTGTGTTCGGGATCGCGACGTCGATCACGCCGAGCAGGGTCGACAGGTTGGCGCCGCGCGCGGTCACCGCGAGCGGCACGTTCTCGACGTCCGCTATGCTCGGCAGCGTGCCGGCGACGTCGATCACGTTGCCCGCCGCGCGCATCCGCGCGACCAGCTTGTTCTGTCCCCGATTGGCGGTCGCGTCGGGCGACAGCAGCTGCGCGGTCACCGTGAACGGCGTCTCGCGCAGCTGGCCGGTGCCCTTGAGGCCGACCGCGCGGCCGATCGTCGCATCGACCGAGCGGATGTCGGCGACGTCGAGATTGGCGAGCACGCGCATCCGCGGGTCGAGATAGCGCACGCTCGTCCCCGTCACCGTCGCCACGTCGATCCGCGGGAATTCGAGCGGCTCGCCGCCCTTCTTGTCGCTGAACGTCCAGCTGTTGGCGGTATGCGCGGCATTCCATTCAAGATCGACCGCGCCGTTGACCAGATCGAGCCAGTAGAGCCGCCGCTTGCCGAAGATCAGCGACAGCGGCGCGATCCGCGTGTCGAGCTTGTCCGCCTGGAACAGGTTGGGCCGGCTCGCCCAGTCGGGGTTGGAGAGCGTGAAGCGCTCGGCATAGAATTTGATTCGGAACGGCGCGAAATAGAGCTGGAAATCGCCGCCGACGGTCACCGTGCGGTGGGTCATCGACCCGACGATCCGCTCGAACGGATGCTTCAAGAAGCGACCCTTGGTGATGTAGAGCACCAGCCAGATGGCGGCGATCACCGCGAGGATCCCGATCAGAATGTTGCGCAGGATCCGCCGTTTGCGCCTCTTCTGCGCCGCGGCGGGCGGGGGGGCGTCGATCGGCTGCGTCGGGCTGGCGTCCATGATAAGCCTATCGCATGGCGGGCGTAGCGGTTCCACTATGGTCGGATGCCGCATTAATCCGGGAATGCGACTTGAGATTTCGGACCGATGCGGGTATCGGCCCCGCTTCCTCGAAGGGATGCGCGTTCGACGAATCGCCCGGCCAGTGTGGGCTGCCGCGGCGATTTCAGCGTTTCCCTTCGTAACCGAAAGGATAAAAATGCCCAAGCTGAAGACCAAGAGCGGCGTCAAGAAGCGCTTCAAGCTCACCGCCACCGGCCTGCTCAAGCACGGCGTCGCCGGCAAACGTCACCGTCTGGCGCATCACAACGGCAAGTACATCCGTCAGAACCGCGGCACCAAGCTGCTGTCCAAGGCCGATACCGCAGCAGTGAAGGCCTGGGCGCCTTACGGCCTGCGTTGAGCTGAGAAGGAATTAGACAATGGCACGCGTAAAACGGGGTGTTACCACCCGCGCCAAGCACAAGCGTATTTTGGTTCAGGCGAAGGGCTATTATGGCCGTCGCAAGAACACCATCCGTATCGCCCGTCAGGCCGTCGAAAAGGCCGGACAGTACGCATATCGTGACCGCAAGGTTAAGAAGCGCACCTTCCGTGGCCTGTGGATCCAGCGCATCAACGCCGGCGTCCGCGCCGAGGGTCTGACCTATTCGCAGTTCATGCACGGCGTGAAGCTGGCGGGTATCGAACTCGACCGGAAGGTCCTGGCCGACATCGCGATGCACGAGGGCGCAGCCTTCAGCGCGATCGTCGCACAGGCGAAGGCAGCACTTCCCCAGGCCGCGTAATTCGCGACTGAGGTTGGGTTTGAAAAGGGCGCCGGTGGGAAACCACCGGCGCCCTTTTTCGCGTTTGGGGTTCGCCAGCCCGTCATCCCCCCTTCCGTCATCCCGGCGAACGCCGGGACCCACGGTTACGGCGGACCCGGCGAAAGCGTGCTACCATAATCCGGCCCGCAACCATGGGTTCCGGCTTCCGCCGGAATGACGGATGTAAGAAATCTGGGGAAGGGCGATCAAGGGGGAGCAAGAAATGCGCGAAACCTTCCAGCCCTGCGTCTACATCCTCGCCTCCCGCCGCCACGGCACGCTCTACATCGGCGTCACCTCAAACTTGCTCGCGCGGCTGGTTCAGCACCGCGAGGGGTTGATCCCCGGCTTCACTCACCGGTACGGCATCAGGCGTCTCGCCTATTACGAGATGTTCGACACGATGGAGGCCGCGATCGTTCGCGAGAAGCGGCTGAAGGAGTGGCGAAGAGCGTGGAAGATCGAACTGATCGAAGCGCGCAACGAAAATTGGGACGATCTGGGTATCGGTCTGGGGCTGCCCCGCCTACCCGATCTGCCGACCGAACCCGCCCTGGGAGTATGACGTGACGCAAGACCTGAACCAGATGCGCGAACACATGTTGGCGGCGATCGCCGCGGCATCCGGCCTCGACGCGCTGGAGGCGTGCCGGGTCGAGGCGCTCGGCAAGCAGGGCACGATCACCGCGCTGCTGAAGACGCTCGGCAAGATGACCCCCGACGAGCGGCTCGTGCAGGGCCCGATGATCCAGGGTCTTCGCGAAGCCGTCGCCAATGGCATCGCAGAGCGCAAAGCGACGCTCGAACGCGCCGCGCTCGACGCGCGGCTCGCCAGCGAAACGCTCGACATGACGCTGCCCGCCGACGCGCCCATGCCCGGCACGATCCACCCGGTCAGCCAGGTCATGGACGAACTCGCCGAGATCTTCGCCGACCTGGGCTTCGCGGTCGCGACCGGGCCCGAGATCGAGACCGACTGGCATAATTTCTCCGCGCTCAACATCCCCGAGACGCATCCGGCGCGCGCGATGCACGACACCTTCTATCTCCAGCAGGGGATCGACGCGAAGGCCGCGGGCACCGCCGACGAGAAGACGACCTTCTCGCTGCTCCGCACGCACACCTCGCCCGTCCAGATCCGCACGATGCTGAGCCAGAAGCCGCCGATCCGCATCATCGCGCCGGGCCGCACCTACCGCTCGGACTCGGACGCGACGCACACGCCGATGTTCCACCAGGTCGAGGGCCTCGTGATCGACAAGGGCATCACGCTCGGCCATCTGAAGTGGACGCTCGAGACGTTCGTGAAGGCGTTCTTCGAGCGTGACGACATCGTCCTGCGGATGCGCCCGAGCTATTTCCCGTTCACCGAACCCTCGGTCGAGATCGACGTCGGCTACACGCTGGTCAAGGGCAAGCGTGTCGTCGGCGGCGCGGAGCCAGACGGCTGGCTCGAGATCCTGGGCAGCGGCATGGTCCATCGGAAAGTGATCGAGGCGTGCGGGCTCGATCTGGACGAGTGGCAGGGCTTTGCGTTCGGCTGCGGGATCGATCGGCTCGCGATGCTCAAATACGGCATGGACGACCTCCGTCCGTTCTTCGACGGCGATATCCGCTGGCTGAAACATTATGGTTTCTCGAGCCTCGACGTCCCCACTTTGTCGGCAGGAGTCGGCGCATGAAGTTCACGCTCAGCTGGCTCAAGCAGCACCTCGACACCACCGCCACGCTCGACCAGATCGTTGACGCGCTCACGCGTATCGGCCTCGAAGTCGAAGGCGTCGAGAATCCGGGCGAGAAGCTCGCCGCGTTCCGCATCGCCAAGGTGCTCAGCGCCGAACGCCACCCGCAGGCCGACAAGCTGCAGATCCTATCGGTCGACGCCGGTGATGGCCCGCTGCAGGTCGTCTGCGGCGCGCCCAACGCGCGCGCCGGGCTGGTCGGCGTGTTCGGGGCGCCCGGCGCGTACGTCCCCGGGCTCGACGTGACGCTCAAGCTCGCGAGCATCCGCGGCGTCGAATCGAACGGCATGATGTGCTCGACGCGCGAACTGGAACTCGGCGAGGATCATGACGGCATCATCGAACTGCCCGCGGACGCGCCGATCGGCACGCCGTACCCCGATTATGCCGGGCTCACCGATCCCGTCATCGACGTCGCGATCACACCCAACCGCCAGGACTGCATGGGCGTCCGCGGCATTGCGCGCGACCTCGCCGCGGCCGGCATGGGCACGCTCACGCCGCTGATCTTCGATCCGATCGTCACCGACGGGGCAGGGCCATCGGTCCGCACCGCCGACACCGCCGGCTGCCCCGCCTTCTTCGCGCAGACCGTCACCGGCGTGCGCAACGGCGAGTCGCCCGACTGGATGCGCCGCAGCCTGCTCGCGATCGGCCAGAAGCCGATCTCCGCGCTCGTCGACATCACCAACTATCTGATGATCGACCTCGGCCGCCCGCTGCACGTCTATGACCGCGCCAAGCTGTCGGGCGGCCTAGTCGCGCGGAAAGCCAAGGACGGCGAACAGGTCGTCGCGCTTAACGGCAAGACCTACACGCTCGACGAAACCATGACCGTCATCGCCGACGACGTGGCCGTGCACGACATTGGCGGCATCATGGGCGGCGAGCATTCGGGCGTCTCCGCGAACACCACCGACGTGCTGATTGAATGCGCCTATTTCGATCCCGACCATATCGCGCGCACCGGCCAGAAGCTCACGCTCACCTCCGACGCGCGCAGCCGCTTCGAACGCGGCGTCGACCCCGCCTTCCTCGACGACGGCCTGGCGATCGCCACCGCGCTCGTGCTCCACGTATGCGGCGGCACCGCAAGTGAGGTCACGCGCTCGGGCGAGCCACCGCTCGAACCTCGCGTCGTGCACTACGACCCGCGCCTCAGCGCCGACCTAGGCGGGCTCCACGTGGCCCCCGAACGCCAGGCCCGCACGCTCCTGTCGCTCGGCTTCACGATCGGTGCGATCAAATCGGCCGACGCGTTCAGCGACGCGCTGTTCTCGACGATCGAGGGCAAATGGCCGGTCACGGTCCCGAGCTGGCGCCGCGACGTCGACGGCCCCGCCGACCTCGTCGAGGAAGTCGTCCGGATCGAGGGCATCGACAGCATCCCCTCGACACCGCTGCCGCGCCTGCCCGGCGTCGCCAAGCCGACCGCCACGCCCGAGCAGAAGCTCGAACGCCGCGCGCGTCGCGCCGCCGCCGCCCGCGGCCTCGACGAGGCGGTGACGTGGAGCTTCCTTTCGGAGGCCGAAGCCGCACCCTTCGGCGGCGGCGCGTGGACGCTCGCCAACCCGATCAGCGAAGACCTGAAGGTCATGCGCCCCTCGCTGCTCCCCGGCCTGCTCGCCGCGACCGGCCGCAACCTCAAGCGCGGCCAGCAAAGCGTCCGCCTGTTCGAGATCGGTCGCCGCTACCTCGCCGAGGCCGAACGCGCGACGCTCGGCGTGGTGCTGGCGGGCGACCGCCGCCCGCGCGGCTGGCGCGACGGCAAGGCCGCGAGCTTCGACGCGTATGATGCGAAGGCCGAAGCGCTGGCACTGCTCGCCGCCTCGGGCGCACCCGTCGACAATCTCCAGGTCATGGGGGAGGCGGGTGATGCCTGGCATCCGGGTCAGTCGGGCACGCTCCGGCTCGGGCCGAAGACGGTGCTGGCGAGCTTCGGCATGCTGCATCCGCTGGTGCTCAAGGCGTTCGACCTCGACGGCGCGGTCGCTGCGGTCGAAGTCTATCTCGACGCGATCCCGCCCAAGCGCGCTTCGGGCTTCGCGCGCCCGGCCTACACGCCGCCGGCGTTGCAGGCGGTCCGCCGCGACTTCGCGTTCCTCGTGCCGGCGGCGCTCGCGACCGACGCGCTGGTGCGTGCGGTCAAGGGCGCCGACAAGGCTGCGATCGTCTCGGCGCGCGTGTTCGACGTGTTCACCGGCCAGGGCGTCGAGGACGGCCACAAGTCGGTCGCGGTCGAGATCGTCCTGCAACCCACCGCCAAGAGCTTCACCGACGAGGAGCTGAAGGCGGTCGCGGACAAGGTCGTCGCGGCGGCAGCGAAGCAGGGCGCGAGCCTGCGCGTCTGAGCGTCTCCTCACCCTCCAACACCACCCCGGCGAAGGCCGGGGCCCAGTTGAGGAACGGGTGTAACGGCGGACAGTCTCTCGTTACTTCCACCTTTCCAACTGGACCCCGGCCTTCGCCGGGGTGGGGCCGCCGGGTTGTCCGATGAGCGTTTTGAAGACCCGCATGTTCGACCACGAAGGAAGGACCCCAATGACCGACCTGATCACGATCGCCAACGACCACCTCACCGCGCAGATCAACCCGCTCGGCGCCGAGCTCACGTCGCTCAAGGACGCGGACGGGCGCGAGCTGATGACCGACGCCGACCCGGCCTATTGGACCGGCCACGCGCCGATCCTCTTCCCGGTCGTCGGTCGCCCCTACCGCGACACGATCCGCGTCGACGGCACCGAATATTCGATGAAGCAGCACGGCTTCGCCCGCCGCATGGCGTTCGCGGTATCCGAGCAGCAGCCGGGATCGGTCGCCTTCACGCTCGAGGCGACGCCCGAGACGCGTGTGGTCTATCCGTTCGATTTCCGGCTGACGGTGACGTTCGCGCTGGTCGACGCGACGCTGAGCGTCGACGTCGCGATCACCAACCCCGCCGCGCAGCCGCTTCCGGCGAGCTTCGGTTTCCACCCCGCCTTCGCCTGGCCGCTGCCCTACGGACAGGATCGCGCCGACCACCGTATCGTCTTCTCGGCCGACGAGCCCGATGCGCTGCGCATGATCGCCGACGACGGCACGATCGCGGAGGGCGAACGGCCCTCGCCGCTGGAGGGGCGGACGCTGCGCCTGCAGGACGCGCTGTTCGCGAAGGATGCGCTGGTCTGGGATTCGGTCCGGTCCGACTCGGTCACCTATGGCGCCGAAACCGGCCCGCAGCTGCGGATCGACTTCCCCGACACGCCGATGCTCGGCATCTGGACCAAGCCCGGCGCGGCCTATGTCTGTGTCGAGCCGTGGCACGGCATCGCGGACCCCGAAGGCTATGACGGCGATTTCCGTGCCAAGCCCGGCGTCTTCGAGATCCCAGCAGGTGCCACCAAGCGCATCGCGCTCCACGTAACGCTGATCCGCTAAAAACCCCTCCCCTTCAGGGGAGGGGGTGGGGTGGGGCATAGCCGCAAGCGCCAAGCCCGTGGTGAGACCCCACCCCCAGCCCCCCTGAAGGGGAGGGGACCAGCTATCGCTGCGATTGCACCCCCTGTCCTCCGGCCCCCGCATCTGCCAAGAGCGGCAGCATGACCGCCGGACTCCCGGCCCAACCTTCTTTGCGAGCCGCGACAGGCTCCCCGGACCCACGCCATGACCCAATTTCCCCGCCGCACCTTCGCGATCATCTCGCATCCCGACGCCGGCAAGACCACGCTGACCGAAAAGCTCCTGTATTTCGGCGGCGCGATCCATCTCGCCGGCGAGGTGAAGGCGCGCGGCCAGAACCGCCGCGCCCGTTCCGACTGGATGAAGATCGAGCAGCAGCGCGGCATCTCGGTCACGTCGTCGGTGATGACGTTCGAACGCCAGGGAATCACTTTCAACCTGCTCGACACGCCGGGCCACGAGGACTTCTCGGAAGACACCTACCGCACGCTGACCGCGGTCGACTCGGCGGTCATGGTGATCGACGCCGCCAAGGGCATCGAGCCGCAGACGCGCAAGCTGTTCGAGGTCTGCCGCCTGCGCAACGTGCCGATCATCACCTTCGTCAACAAGGTCGACCGCGAGGGGCGCGACCCGTTCTCGCTGCTCGACGAGGTGGCCGAGATGCTTCAGCTCGACGTCTGCCCGATGAGCTGGCCGGTCGGCATGGGCGGCGAGTTCGAGGGGGTGTACGACCTCTACGCCAACACGCTGAGCCGCCCCGAAGGCGACAGCCGCGAATTCATGGGCAAGGCGATCCCGTTCGCGGGTATCGACGACCCCAAGCTCGCCGAGATACTGAGCCCCGAAGGTATCGTCCGCCTCTCCGACGAGGCCGAACTCGCACAGGGCGGCTATTCGAGTTTCGACGCCGACGCCTATCGCGCAGGCAATCTGACGCCGGTCTATTTCGGCTCGGCACTCAAGGATTTCGGTGTCGCCGAGCTGATCGCAGCGCTCGCCGACTACGCCCCGCCACCGCGCGCGCAGCCCGCCGAGCCCGCCCCCATCTCCCCCGACGAGCCCGAAGTCACCGGCTTCGTGTTCAAGGTGCAGGCGAACATGGATCCCAACCACCGCGACCGGATTGCGTTCATGCGGCTGTGCTCGGGCGTGTTCAAGCGCGGCATGAAGCTGACGCCCACGGGCCACGGCAAGCCGATCGCGGTCCACTCGCCGATCCTGTTCTTTGCGCAGAACCGCGAGCTGGCGGACGAGGCGTTCCCCGGCGACATCATCGGTATCCCCAACCACGGCACGCTGCGCGTCGGCGATACGCTGAGCGAACGCGCCGCGATCCGCTTCACCGGCCTGCCGAACTTCGCGCCCGAAATCCTGCGCCGCGTCGTGTTGAAGGATTTCACCAAGACCAAGCAGTTGCGGAAAGCGCTCGACGACATGGCCGAGGAGGGGGTGACGCAGGTCTTCTACCCCGACATCGGCTCGAACTGGATCATCGGCGTCGTCGGGCAGCTCCAGCTCGAGGTGCTGCTGTCGCGGCTCGATGCGGAGTACAAGGTTGCGGCCGGGCTCGAGCCTGCGCCGTACGAGACCGCGCGCTGGATATCGGCGGAAGATCCGCAGGAGCTCAAGACCTTCGCCGAGATCAACCGCGGCGCGATGGCGAAGGATCGCGACGGGAACCCAGTGTTCCTCGCCAAGAGCGCGTGGGAAGTGAACTATATCGCCGACCGCTATGCGAAGATCCGCTTCGCCGCGACCCGCGAACGGTAAGGGACCGCCATCGATCGTCATCCCCGCCCACGCGAGGATGACGAACCGGCAGGCATGCGGATCAATCCGCGGCCAGGGCCTCGGCGAGCATGTCGCGGATCGCGCGCAGTGCCGTGATCGGCGTCTCGGCGGGCGCAACGATCTCGGCAGCGACCGCGGCCGGTGCGCCCTTTTCCGCGGCCAACAGCTGCTGGACGCCGCGCACGGTATAGCCGTCGCGATTGAGCAGCTGGTCGATCCGGCGCACCAGCGCGACGTCCTCGACGCGATAATAGCGACGATTCCCAGCACGCTGGAGCGGTCGGAGCTGGGGAAAACGCGTTTCCCAATAGCGCAGGATATGCTGTGGCAAGCCGGTATCGTTCGACAGTTCGCCGATGGTCCGGAATGCGGTACTGGCCTTGCCGGAACTGTCCGGCATCGCGTGCCTCAGCCTGCGCCGACGATGCGTTCGCGCATCATCTGGCTTGCGCGGAACGTCAGCACGCGGCGCGGTGCGATCGGCACCTCGACGCCCGTCTTGGGGTTGCGACCGATGCGCTCGCCCTTGTCGCGCAGAACGAACGTACCAAAGCCCGAAATCTTGACATTCTGCCCGCTGGTCAGTGCTTCGCACATCTCGGTCAGGATCTGTTCGACGACTTTTGAAGCATCCGATCGCGAAAGTCCGATTTCGCGATGAAGCGATTCGGCTAGATCGGCTCGTGTCAGCGTACCCGTCATTGTCATTCCGAAACTCCCACACCCATTGCGGTACCTACACAAGCAGCGTGATCATCGGAAGAGCTTTATCGGACAAATTGCAACTGGCTTTCAGTTGCGTTTAGAAGCGGATGACCGCCGCACCCCAAGTAAAGCCGCCACCCATCGCCTCGAGCACGACGATCTGGCCCTGCTGGATCCGTCCGTCACGGACCGCCACGTCGAGCGCGAGCGGTACCGACGCCGCGGAGGTGTTGGCATGCTGGTCGACGGTGACGACGACGCGCTCGGGGGCAAGGCCCAGCTTGCGCGCGGTCGCGTCGAGGATCCGGGCATTCGCCTGGTGCGGCACGACCCAGTCGACCTGGTCCGCGGACAAGCCCGCCATCGCCAGCGATTCGGTCATGACGGCGGCAAGGTTGGTCACTGCGTGACGAAACACCTCGCGGCCCTTCATCCTGAGCTTGCCGACCGTCCCGGTCGTCGAGACGCCGCCATCGACATAGAGAAGCTGGTTGTGTCGCCCGTCGGCATGCAGCTTGGTGGTCAGGATCCCGCGACCGTCCGCATCGGCAGTGTCCTGCGCCTCGAGCACGATCGCGCCCGCACCGTCGCCGAACAGGACGCAGGTCGTGCGATCCTCCCAGTCGAGGATCCGGCTGAACGTCTCGGCACCGATCACCAGCGCGCGCTTGGCGACGCCGCTGCGGATCATGCTGTCGACGACCTGGACCGCGTAGAGAAAGCCCGAGCAGACCGCAGCGACGTCGAACGCGACGCAGTCGTCGATCCCGAGCATCGCCTGCACCTTGGTCGCGCTGGCGGGGAAGGTCTGGTCGGGCGTCGCGGTGGCGAGCACGATCAGGTCGATGTCCTGCGCGTCTACGCCTGCTGCAGCGAGAGCCGCGCGGCAGGCATCCGCCGCCAGAGTCGCGGTCGTCTCGCCTTCGCCGGCGATATGGCGGAATCGGATGCCGGTGCGCTCGACGATCCATTCGTCGCTGGTGTCGACCTGTTCCGCCAGCTGCGCATTCGAGACGCGGCGGACCGGCAGGGCCGATCCGGTGCCGGTAATGACCGAACGGATCATGCGGCTTCCTTGACGTTGCCCAGATCGTCGCTGATCCGGCGAACGAGGTCGTTTCTCACCATCTTGGCGGCATTGCCGATCGCCGTCGCCACGCCACGCTCATTGGCGCCGCCATGGCTTTTGACGACGATGCCGTTGAGCCCGAGAAACACCGCGCCGTTATGATTATTGGGATCGAGATGATCGCGCAGCAATTCGGTCGCGGGCTTTGAAATCAGGAAGCCGAGCTTCGACCGGACCGAGCTGCGGAACGCGCGCTTGAGCAGGTCGGCGACGAATCGCGCGGTGCCCTCGGCGGTCTTGAGCGCGATATTGCCCGAAAAGCCGTCGCATACGACGACATCGACATCGCCACGCGACAGCCGGTCGCCTTCGATGAAGCCGGTGAAGTCCATGTCGAGCTTGGGCGTCGCGCGCAGCATGGCGGCGGCCTCGCGGATCTCGTCGGTGCCCTTCATGTCCTCGCTGCCGATATTGAGCAGCGCGACACGTGGGTGGGCAATGTCGAGTGCGGTGCGTGCATAGGCGCCGCCCATGATCGCGAACTGGACGAGGTTGCGCGCGTCGCACTCGGTATTCGCACCGAGGTCGAGCATCACCATGTCGGTGTCGCCGAGCGTCGGAAGGCGCGCGGCGAGCGCCGGGCGATCGATGCCCGGCAGGGTCCTGAGCGACAGCTTCGCCATCGCCATTAGCGCACCGGTGTTGCCGCTCGAGACCGCGGCTGCGGCACGCCCCTTTTTGACGAGATCGATGGCGATGCCCATCGATGTCGTCTTGGCGCGACGAATCGCCTGGCTCGGCTTGTCGCTCGAGCCAACCACCTCGGGGGCATGGACGATCTCGGAGTTGAGTTCGAGATTCGGATGGGCTTTCAGCCCGTCGCGAATCGCGGTTTCGTCACCGACCAGCAGGAAATGCATGCCGTCAAACTGGCGTCGCGCACGCGCGACACCCGCCAGCATTACCGCCAGCCCGTCATCGCCACCCATCGCATCGACGGCGATCCAGGCGCTGTCGGGCATGCTCACGTCCTTCGCTCAGGTGAGGGCTCAGCCCTCGACCGAAAGGATTTCGCGACCGTTGTAATGGCCGCAAGACGTGCAGAGGTTGTGCGGGCGCTTGAGTTCGCCACAGTTCGGGCACTCCTGAAATGCCGCGATCGTCAGCGAATCGTGGCCACGGCGCATGCCGCGCTTGGAGGGCGAGGTTTTTCTCTTGGGGACGGCCATTTCGGCACCTTGTTCTTTATAAAGGTCGGGGCTCCGATAGGCCCGGACGAAGGAGTCGGCAACCGACTGTTAAGGTCGGCCGCGTGAGCTACCATACGGCCTGACGCATCGCGAAGCGTGGCGCTATAGCGATAATCGCCTGCGTTGCAAGCATGGTGGCACAGTGGCACGACCCGCGCACACCGGAAACATCGAGGAATAAGCTGCATGATCCTGCCCGTAACCCTGACGATCGCTGCTGCGGCCGCGGTCATCAATCTCTGGCTGGCCTTCCGCATCGTGCCGACTCGCCTCAAGGACAATGTCCTGCTGGG
This sequence comes from Sphingomonas sp. CFBP9019, assembly GCF_034045155.1. Lineage (NCBI taxonomy): Bacteria > Pseudomonadati > Pseudomonadota > Alphaproteobacteria > Sphingomonadales > Sphingomonadaceae > Sphingomonas > Sphingomonas sp. CFBP9019. Next base: position 344,090 of record NZ_JAXCWK010000004.1, read on the forward strand.
CGACAATGGCAATCCGGTCCTGCAGGGGCGGATGCGCGCGCAGGCGAACTTCGTCGAATATGCGCCCTTCATCCTGATCCTGTTCGCGCTGATCGAACTGGGTGGCGCATCACCCCGCTGGTTGTGGATCGCCGGAGTCGTTTTCGTCGTCGCGCGAATCGCGCACGCCTTCGGCATGGACAAGACGACGTCGAACCTGCCGCGCGCGGGTGGCGCACTCGCAACCTGGGCGCTGATGGCGCTGCTCGCGGGCTGGGCGCTCGCGATCGCCTATCAGGCCGGTGCCACGCCGTCGGTCACGACGTTCCAGACCGCACCGATCGAGGGTCGCGCATGAGCATCGTCCGGAATGTCGCCGCCCTCCTCGCCACGCCGATGCTGCTCGCGGTCGCGACGCCCGGCCTCGCGAAGGACGGCCCGGCGCGGGACGCCATCTCGCCCGAGCGCCTGTCCGCCGATGTCAGGACGCTGGCGTCGGACGCGTTCGAGGGGCGGGCACCGGGAACCGCGGGCGAAACCAGGACGATCGACTGGCTCATCGCGCAGTTCAAGGCGATGAAGCTGTCGCCGGGCGGGCCGGACGGCAGCTGGACGCAGGCGGTGCCGCTGGTCCACACGCGCTTGGGGCAGGGCAGCGTGCGCGCCGGGGCCACGCCGCTGGTCCAGGGCCGCGACGTCTATCTCAGCACGGTGCGCGGGGTCGACCGCGTCGCGATCGCCGACGCGCCGATGGTCTTTGTCGGCTACGGCGTCACCGCGCCCGAACGCGGCTGGGACGACTTCAAGGGTCTCGACCTGAAGGGCAAGGTTGCGGTCTTCCTGGTCAACGACCCCGATTTCGAGGCGGTGGCGGGCGACGATGCCAAGGGCCGGTTCGGTGATCGGCGCATGACCTATTATGGACGCTGGACCTACAAGTTCGAGGAGGCCGCGCGGCGCGGCGCGGTCGCGGCGCTGATCGTCCACGACACGCCGGGTGCCGGCTATGGCTGGGCGACGGTCACCGCACCCGCGGGCGAGAATTACGACATCATGCGCGAGGATCCGACCTCGCGCGTGCTGCTGCAGGGGTGGATCGAAGGGGCCGCCGCGACCCGGCTGTTCGCCGCCTCCGGTCTCGACCTCGCCACGTTGCGCAAGGCCGCGCGGCGCAGCGATTTCCGCCCCGTCGCGCTGAAGCAGCGGTTCACGACCGACCTTCCCGTCCGTCACGACACGGCGGAGAGCCGCAACGTGCTGGCAATGCTGCCCGGCAAGACCCGTCCCGACGAAGTGGTGATGTTCGGGGCGCACTGGGATGCGTATGGCGTCGGCGCGCCCGATGCGCAGGGCCGCACGATCCGCCCGGGGGCCAATGACGACGCGCTCGGCGTCGCGGGCGTGCTCGGCCTTGCCCGCAGCTTTGCCGCCGCGCCGCGCACCGACCGCAGCCTCGTCTTCGCACTGTGGAGCGGGGAGGAGCGGGGGCTGCTCGGGTCGGAAACCTATGCGGTGAAACCCGTCTATCCCGCGGCGAAGACGGTCGCCAACCTGACGCTCGACATTCTCCAGACGGCAGGGCCGGCGCGCGACGTCCTGCTGGTCGGCGCGGGCCAGAACAGCCTCGAGGACATGCTGGGCGATGCCGCGAAGGCGCAGGGCCGTGTCGTAACCCCCGAAGCCCTCCCCGAACGGGGGCTGTTCTACCGCGCGGATCATTTCTCGGTCGCGCGGCGCGGCGTGCCGACGCTGTTGCTGATGGCGATCAGCGGTGCGTCCGACCTCGTGACCGGTGGTCGCCCGGCGGGGCAGGCGTGGCTCGACGGCTATATGAAATGCTATCACCAGACGTGCGACGCCTGGAGTGCGGACTGGGATCTGCGCGGCGCGGCGCAGGATGTCGGTCTGTTCCAGACGATCGGCACGAAGCTGGCGAACAGCCGGCTCTGGCCGAAGTGGCGCGACGACTCTGAATTCAAGTCGGTTCGGGCTGAAAGCGCGGGGGAGCGGAAGTAGGACTCAGCCCACACTGGCTACCACCCCGGCGAAGGCCGGGGTCCAGTTGGGAAGGTTGCAGTAACGGCGCGCTACCTCCGCCAATCTTGGTCCCCCAACTGGGCCCCGGCCTTCGCCGGGGTGGGGTGATTGGCGCGTTGGACATCTGCTTCCCGGTGTTCTCCCGCCTCCGCGGGAGAACAGGGACCTACGCCGCCAGCGCCCGATCGCTCACGAACAGGTTCGTCGCGCGCTCATGCGCGAACGTGCTCGCCGGGCCGTGACCCGGGATGAAGCTCGTGTCGCTGCCCAGCGGCCACAGCTTCTCGACGATCGACGACAGCAGCACCCGGTGATTGCCGCCGGGCATGTCCGATCGTCCGACCGACCCCTGGAACAGCACGTCGCCAACCTGCGCGAATTTCGATGGCGCGTGATGGAAGATCACATGGCCTTCGGTGTGCCCTGGCGTTTCGTAGACATCGAGAACGAGATCGCCGACCGACACCCGGTCGCCCTCGACCAGCCACCGGTCGGGTTCGAAATTGACGCCGGCGATCCCGTATTTCGGCCCGTCCTGGTCGAGCCGCTGGAGCCAGAAGCGGTCGGCCTCGTGCGGCCCCTCGATCGGCACCGCCAGATCGTCGGCTAGCGCCTTCGCCTCGCCGGCATGGTCGATATGCCCGTGCGTCAGCAGGATCTTCTCGACCGTCACGCCCGCCTCCGCGATCGCCGCCTTGATTCGCGGCAGGTCGCCGCCGGGATCGACCACCGCCGCCTTCATCGTCGCGGTGCACCACAGCAACGTGCAGTTCTGCTGGATCGGTGTGACGGGGATGATCGCGGCACGCAGCGGCGGCAGGGAGGTCTTTGTCATTCCGGCAAAATAGGGCGGCGGGCGGTTTCGGGCAATCGCCGCTTGCGGTTTGCCTGTCGCCCCGTGCATCAGTCGGCACGATGTGGACTGCGCCCTTCGTGCTGCTTGATGATGCCCGGGAGGCGGGGGCCCCCGCGCGCCTGTACGATCGGCCTGTCCGGGTCGTTCGCGCGGACACCCCCGATGCCGTGCAACCGGCACTTGCGGAGATCCGCCGCGGACTGGCCGAGGGGCTGCATGCCGCGGGGATGCTGGCCTATGAGGCGGGGATGACGTTCGCGTCGCGTACGGTCGATACCGGCCCGCCGGACGGCCCGTTGCTGTGGTTCGGCCTGTTCGAGCGCTACGAGACGATCCCCGCGGCGGCGCTGCCCGCACTGTTGCCCGATCCTGCCGGAATCTGGGTCGGGCCGCCGCAGCCGCAGATCGACCGCGAGGCCTATGATGCGCGAATCGCACGGCTGCTTGCGCTGATCGCGGCGGGCGATATCTATCAGGCCAATCTGACCTTTGCAGCGACGGTGCCGTTCATCGGCGATCCCCGCGCGCTCTATGCCCGTCTCAGACACCAGGCGCGCGCCGGCTATGGCGCGCTGATCGACACGGGCGACGAGACCTGTCTGTCGCTGTCGCCCGAACTCTTCTTCACGCTCGAGGGCGATCGGCTGACGTGTAGGCCGATGAAGGGCACCGCGCCGCGCGGCGCCACGCCCGACGTCGATCGCCGCCTCGCCCAGGATCTGGCCGCCGATCCGAAGCAGCGCGCGGAAAATCTGATGATCGTTGACCTGATGCGCAACGACCTGTCGCAGGTCGCGCAGGGTGTCTCGGTCCCGGACCTGTTCACGGTGGAGACCTATCCGACCGTTCACCAGATGACGTCGACGGTGTCCGCGCGGCTGAACCCCGGTCGCGATGCGATCGATGTGCTCGCCGCGCTCTTTCCCTGCGGCTCGATCACCGGCGCGCCCAAGCAACGCGCGATGGAGGTCATCGCAGAGGTCGAGCAGGCCCGCCCCCGCGGCCTCTATACCGGCGCGATCGGCCGGTTCGATCCGGGTGGCGACGCCGCGCTCAACGTCGCGATCCGCACGCTGACGGTGCGCGACGGTGGCGCGGTGATGGGACTCGGCTCGGGGATCGTCGCGGACAGCGTCGCCGACCAGGAATGGCAGGAATGCGCGGACAAGGCGGCCTTCGTCACCGCCGGACAGCGCAAGCTGGACCTGATCGAGACGATGGCGTTCGATCCCGAACACGGGGTGATGCGGCTCGAACTGCATCTCGCCCGGCTGACCGCGAGCGCAGCGGCGCTGGGGTTCAGCTTCGATCGTCACGCGGTGCGGAACGAGCTGCAGGCGGCGACCTTCCGGCTGCGCGGTCCGCGGCGGATCCGCTTGGTCGTCGCGGCATCGGGCGCGGTCGCGATCCAGGTCGGTCCGATGCCGGTCACGCCCGCGCAGATGACGGTCGCGATCGTCCCGCTGCCCGTGGCGCCCGCTGATATCCGGCTGCGCCACAAGACGAGCGACCGCGCCTTTTACGACGACGCGCGGCGCGCCGCGGGCACCACCGAAGTGGTGTTCGAGGCGCCCGACGGCTTCCTGACGGAGGGCAGCTTCACGTCGCTGTTCGTGCCGCGCGACGGGGTGCTGGTGACCCCGCCTGTGGGCGCGCTGATCCCCGGCGTGCTGCGCGCCGATCTGCTCGCCAGCGGCCAGGCGATCGAGGGACGGTTGACGCGCGCCGACCTCGCCAACGGGTTCCGTATGGGAAATGCAGTACGCGGGCTCGTTCCGGCCGTTGTTGCGGTTGCGAAATCAGGCAATCGCGGCGTATAGCCCGCGCGAATTCCGCAGGCGCCGCTGCGGTCAACCGCAGAGGTTTCACCATGCACGCATCCGCCGCCCTTGGCCGCATCAGCCCTTCGCCGACCCTCGCGATTACGTCGCGTGTGCTCGAACTGAAGCGCGCCGGCGTCGACGTGATCGGGCTGGGGGCGGGTGAACCCGATTTCGACACGCCCGATTTCGTCAAGGAGGCCGCGATCCAGGCGATTCGCGACGGCAAGACGAAATACACCAATGTCGACGGCACGATCGAGCTGAAGCAGGCGATCGCCGCCAAGTTCGCGCGCGACAACGGCCTGACCTATGCGACCGACCAGATCAGCGTGAACGTCGGCGGCAAGCACACCCTGTTCAACGCGATGGTCGCGACGATCGACCCGGGTGACGAGGTCGTGATCCCCGCACCCTATTGGGTCAGCTATCCCGACGTCGTGCAGTTCGCCGGCGGTGTACCGGTGATCGTCAAGGCCGGCCCCGAGGTCGGCTACAAGCTCGCACCCGAGGCGCTCGACGCGGCGATCACGCCCAAGACCAAGTGGGTGATCCTCAACTCGCCGTCGAACCCGACCGGCGCCGGCTACACGATCGACGAGCTGAAGGCTCTTGGCGCGGTGCTCGCGAAGCACCCGCATGTCTGGATCTTCGCCGACGATATGTACGAGCATATCGTCTATGACGGCTTCAGGTTCGCGACGATCGCCGAGGCCTGCCCCGAGCTGTTCGAGCGCACGCTGACCGTCAATGGCTGCTCCAAGGCCTATGCGATGACCGGCTGGCGGATCGGCTATGCGGGCGGCGCAAGCTGGCTGATCAAGGCGATGGCCAAGCTCCAGTCGCAGTCGACCTCGAACCCGTGCTCGATCGCGCAGGCCGCCGCGGTCGCCGCACTGAACGGTGACCAGTCGTTCCTCGCCGAGCGCAACACCGCATTCCAGGGCCGCCGCGATCTGGTCGTGTCGATGCTGAACGAAATCGACGGCATGGAATGCCCGACGCCCGAGGGGGCGTTCTACGTCTATCCGTCGTTCGCCGCGCTGATCGGCAAGTCGACGCCGAACGGTCGGCTGATCGACACCGACGAGGCGATGGTCGGCTATCTGCTCGAAGATGCCAAGGTCGCGGTCGTTCAGGGCGCGGCGTTCGGCCTCAGCCCGGCGTTCCGGATCAGCTATGCCACGTCGGACACGCTGCTGCGCGAGGCTTGCACGCGGATCCAGACCGCCTGCGCCGCGCTGCGCTGATCTAGCACGCCCGGCAACATCGCGGACATGCCCGGACATCCGCCAGCAACCCTGCTGGCGGATGAACGGATTGGCCACATCGCGTTAATCGACCGTTTCATAAAACGGCATTGTGAAGACGCGGCATCCCCACGACATGCTGGGTCGTAGCTGACGTGATCCACCGGGATCACGCCAAGTCTGATTTCAACAGGAGCGCATGATGCGCAATCTTATCAAGTCGAGCTTTCTCTGGCAGTTTACTGGCGGTTTTGTTCTGGGTGCGCTGGGTCTCCTTGCGTTCCAGCCCGCCGAGGCAACGCAGCCGGTGTATGGCGCGCCCGTGCACACCGCGCCCGCCCAGCACTGAGCCTGCTGAATCCCGGTGATCGGTCGCCGAAAGGCATTCCGCGCCGGGGCTGGAAACGTCATCGAGACGCCCCACATGATCAACATGCACACGCCCCTTTTCGCAACGCTCGCCGCCGTCGGACTCGCCGGTGCGGTCATCGCCACCGGTTCTGCGCAGGCAGAGCGCGCGGTCATCATCCCGGCCGCGACCGTCGACGTCCCGCGGACGGGCGGCCTGCAGACCGCGGTGCTGGCGGGCGGCTGTTTCTGGGGGCTCGAGGCGGTGTTCGAGCATGTCCGCGGCGTCAAGGGCGTGACCGCGGGCTATGCCGGCGGGACCAAGGCGACGGCGACCTATGAGCAGGTGTCGAGTGAAACCACGTGGCATGCCGAGGCGGTGCGGATCAGCTATGATCCCCGCGTCGTGAGCTACGCCACGCTGCTGCGCGTCTATTTTTCGATCGCGCATGATCCGACGCAGCTGAACCGCCAGGGTCCCGACAGCGGGACCAGCTATCGCTCCGCGATCTTCCCGCAGTCACCGCAGCAGGCGCAGGTCGCACGCGCCTATATCTCACAACTCGGTCAGACGCGGGCGTTCGCGCGGCCGATCGTCACGACGCTGGAAACCGGCAGATTCTATCCCGCCGAAGCCTATCACCAGGACTTTTTCGACCGGAATCCGACGCATCCCTACATCGTCGCCTGGGACAAGCCGAAGCTCGCGGCGTTCCGCAAGGCCTTCCCGACGATCGCCAGCTAACGCCGGCTGATTGCGTCAGCCGGATACGGCGATCCGCGTGTCCGGTCGCTGCGCGGCGACCGGAAAGCGCAGCATCCGGTCCGCGACCGGCAACAATGCCTGCGCACCAGTGCCCACGGCGCGGATGATCTCGGGATGGTCGACGTCCAGCCCGCCCGTCAGCGATCCGAAGGCGGGCAGGATCAGCTTGGTCTCGGTCGCGACGAAACACCGTCGCGCGACCTGCTTGCCGCGCAGCCGAAGCCGCAATTTGGGATGGAAATGGCCCGAGACTTCGGGCCGGGTTTCACGAGGATCGGCCTCGTGGCGCAGCTCCAGGCCATCGACACAGGCCTCATCGACGACCGTGCCACCGCACCGGTCGAGGATCATCGGGTCATGATTGCCCGTGATCCAGGTCCAGTGGGTCTTTTGCGTCATGGCGCGCAGCATCGCCTGCGCGCGCTGCGGCAGCCGGTCGCAGCCGTCGCTGTCATGAAAGCTGTCGCCGAGACACCAGATCTCGGTCGCGCCGGTCGCGTCGAGCACGGCGGCGAGTTCGGTCAAAGTCGCGATCGAATCATAAGGTGGCAGCATCTGGCCGCGGCTGGCGAACCAGCTCGCCTTTTCGAAATGCAGGTCGGCGACCAGTAAGGCGTGTCGCGCGGGCCAGTAAACCGCACCTGCCGCCAGCGCCGAAAGCGTGTGTCCGCCGAACGAAAAGGGAACCATCCGGTGGCCATGCCGTCGGTCGACGTTCGAATCAAGCGATTGTGCAGCGCAGCGTCGAACACTTGCGCATGGCTGCAATCGGCGTAAAGCGCGCCGTCCCATCAGGAGGAGCGCTTTTCGCGCCATGTCGTCCGTCGCCGGAACACCCCAGCCCGCTGAAACGTCCACCGATCTGTCGGCGGCGCATCTTCACCCGCACCCGGCGCTCGCCGCGCTGACCGTGGGGGCGATCGGCGTGGTGTTCGGCGATATCGGCACCAGCCCGCTCTATGCCTTCCGCGAAGCGCTCGGCCAGAGTGCGGCGGGCGGTATCGATCCGAGCGAGATTCTCGGCGTGCTCAGCCTGGCGCTGTGGTCGCTGTTCCTCGTCGTCACCGTGAAATACGTCATCTTCCTGATGCGCGCGGACAATCAGGGCGAGGGCGGCGTGCTTGCACTCGCAGCGCTCGCAAGGCGGGCGCTGGGGGTGCGGTCGAAGATCGCGATCGTGCTCGGGGCCGCCGGCGCGTCGCTCTTCTACGGCGATGCGATCATCACGCCGGCCCTGTCCGTCCTCTCGGCAATGGAAGGGCTGCGCACGATTCCGAGCGCGGCGCACATCTTCAACGAAGGCGTGGTGCGCGCGTTGACGATCGCGATCCTCATCGTCCTGTTCGTGATCCAGTCGCGCGGCACGGCGCATGTCTCGAAGCTGTTCGGTCCGGTCTGCATCGTCTGGTTCGTCGCGATCGGTGCGCTGGGCGTGTGGCATATTGCCGACGAACCCTCGATCGTCCGCGTCTTCTCGCCGACCTACGGCGTCGCGTTTCTCGCGACCCACGGCGTCACCGGGCTGTTCGTACTTGGCGCGGTGTTCCTGACCGTCACCGGAGCGGAAGCGCTGACCGCGGACATGGGCCATTTCGGCAAGATGCCGATCCGCATCGGCTGGTTCTTCCTCGTCTTTCCCGCGCTCGCGCTCAACTATCTGGGGCAGGGCGCGTTCGCGCTGTCGCAGCTCGAGGATGCCGCGCGTCGGGGCGTCCCGTTCGTCAATCAGGACTGGTTCTTCCTGATGGCACCCGAATCACTGCGCCCCGCGCTGATCATCCTCGCGGGCTTCGCGACGGTCATCGCCAGCCAGGCGGTGATCACCGGCGCGTTCAGCCTGACGCAGCAGGCGATCCAGCTCGGCCTGTTGCCGCGGCTGCGCATCCGCCAGACCTCGGCGGTGTTCGCCGGGCAGATCTACCTGCCCGCGATCAACTGGCTGCTGCTGATCGGCGTGCTGGTGCTCGTGATCCAGTTCAAGACCTCGTCGGCGATGGCCGCGGCGTATGGTATCGCCGTGACCGGCACGATGGTCGTCACCACGCTGCTCGCCTATATCGTCGTGCGTCACCGCTGGAACTGGTCGCGGCCGCTGGCGCTCGCCGCGATCCTGCCGTTCCTGACGCTCGACCTGATCTTCTTCGGCGCGAACATCCTGCGCGTGATCGAGGGCGGCTGGGTGCCACTGGTGATCGCGGCGTCGATCGGGCTGATCATCTTCACCTGGGTGCGCGGCAAGAAGATCGTCAGCGCGTTCGAGAAGCGGCAGAGCATCCCGCTCAGCGATCTCGCCGCCGCGCTCGAGAAGCGCCCGCCCGAGCGCGTGTCGGGGACCGCGGTGTTTCTCACCGCCAATCCGCACGCCACGCCCGGCGCGCTGCTTCACAATTTGAAGCACAACAAGGTTCTGCACGAGCGCAACCTGATCGTCAGCATCCGCACCGCGGATCGCCCGTTCGTCGATCAGGCAGGCCGCGCCAAGGTCGAGCGGGTCGATGACAATTTCTCGATCGTCGTGCTGACCTACGGCTTCATGGAATCCCCCGACGTGCCGCGCGATCTTGGTGTCGGCGCGAAGACCGAGCAGCTCGGCCTCGACCCGATGCGGACGTCGTTCTTCATCGGCCGCAACACGCTCAAGCCCGACGCGGAAAAGGGCATGCCGCCCTGGCAGGACCGGATCTTCATGTTCCTGCAGCGCAACGCGAGCGATCCGACGGATTTCCTGCGGATCCCGCCGGGCAAGGTGCTCGAACTCGGCGAGCAGGTGACGGTCTAGACTCCCTCTCCCCTAGGGGGAGAGGGAAGGGGCCCGCACGGCGAAGCCGGGTGGGAAGGGTAAGGGGCTTGAGGCTACGGACGATGATCCCAATGCCCCTCACCCTTCCGTCGCCTGCGGCTCCTCCCTCCCTCTCCCCCGGGGGGAGAGGGACGAGCGGTCATCCCGCGAACGCCTTGACCAGATCGTACAGATAGTCGCGGCCGTCATAGAGCGATGCAATCCGGATCCGTTCGTTCAGGCCGTGGATGCCGCCCATGTCCTTGTCGATGAACACGCCCGGCGCGCCATAGACCGGGATGCCGATCGCCTCGAAGAAGATCCCGTCGGTCGCGCCGGTCGACATCAACGGCAGGATCGGCAGGCCGGGGAAGTGCTTGGCCGCGACCTTCGTCACCGGGCCCATGATCTTGGGGTCGAGCGTCGGCGGGATCGCGGTCGGCCGGACCGGCTGGTTCGCGGTCACGCTCACCTTGGTACCGGCGAGCGACTTCAGCTTCGCCAGCGTGCCGTCGACCGTCTCGCCGGGGAAGATCCGGCAGTTCACATTCGCGGTCGCGCGCTGCGGCAGCGCGTTTTCGGCATGGCCCGCGCTCAGCAGCGTCGCGACACAGGTCGTGCGCAGCGTCGAATGCATCGCCTTGTCGCGGCTGACGATCGCGTCGGCCGCCTTGTCCTGCGGATTGGCGAGCAGCCGCGTGATCGCGTCGCCCATCGTGCCCGGCATCGCCTTTGCACTCGCGGCGAAGAAGGCGCGCGTCGTGTCGGTGAAGGTCACGGGGAATTCATGGCCCTGCACGGCCTTCACCGCGTCAGCGAGTTCGTAGATCGCATTGTCGGGCGTCGGTTGCGAGCTGTGCCCGCCGGGGTTGGTTGCGGTGAAAGTGTAATTCTGCGCGGCCTTTTCACCGACCTGGATCGCCAGCAGCTGGCGCTTGCCATTATCGTCGAGCCGCCCGCCGCCGCCCTCGTTCAACGCGAATTCGGCAGCGATCAGGTCGGGCCTGCTCGCAGCGAGATATTGCGCGCCGTTCCACGCAAAGGTCGTCTCCTCGCCACAGGTCAGCGCGAGCTTGATCGTCCGCTTCGGCGTGTAGCCCGACGTCTTGAAGCGGATCATCGCGTCGGACCAGATCGCCGCCTGCGCCTTGTCGTCGACGGTGCCGCGCGCATAATAATAGCCGCCCTCCTCGATCAGCGTGAACGGATCGCGCACCCAGTCCTCGCGCTTGGCCTCGACGACGTCGAGATGGCCGAGCAGCAGCATCGGCTTGATCGACGCGTCCGACCCCTTCAGCACCGCGACCAGCCCGCCATCCTTGGGATGCTCGGGTACCGAGAAATAGGTGATGTCGGCATCGGCATAGCCCGCGCTTTTCAGCCGCGCACCGATCTGCGCGGCGGCCTGTGTGCAGCTGCCCGACGACAGCGTCGTGTTGGTCTCGACCAGCTCCTTGTAGAGTCCGAAGAACGCCTTCTGGTCGGGGCGGCTTTGCGCAAATCCCGTACCGGGCATGGTGACGACACTGGCCGTCAGCATCACTCCCGCCATCACCCTGCCTACTGCGCGCATCGTCGTCCCCTTGATCGTTTATTGCAGCAGCGTTGCAGCGAATGATCGATCACGCAACCTCAACGCTGCGTGACATTGCGCGGGAGGGCAAGCCGCACCTCGCGATTGGCAAAGTCGATGTCGACGCGGCGGAACAGCGTCAGCGCATCCATGCCGAGCAGGATCGCGGGCCGTTCCGCCAGTCCGAACTGACGAAAGGGCGGGGCGTCGACGGCCGTCAGCGCGATCGGCAGGCTGGTGATCGTCAGGCTGCCGATCATGACGCGATCGATCGTCGAATAGTGCGCCATTACCGTCTGTCCGGTAACACCGGTCAGCGCGATCGATTGCGACCGGACCGGCTTGCGCAACAGCTTGCGGCGCAGTGCGGCATTGCCCATGCTGACCGACGACCCGGTATCGATGATCACGCGGATCCGGACGCCGTTGCAATAGGCGTCGGTGACGACGAGCTGGCCGAACAGGCTGCGCGCCCGGACGACGATCTCGCCCCGCTCGGTTCGCTCGCGGCGGTTGCGCCGGCGCGCGGGCGTCACGGTCATCGTGCGGGTGTCGAAATCGATTCCCACCGCGCGTCCCTGCAGCGTGTCGATCCCCAGCAGCCCCAGCGCTCCCAGATTCTGCGCGGCGATTGCGGGCGCTTCGATCGCCGGGGTGTCGATCGTGCCGACCCGCAGCGCCGGGATGATCACGGTCGCGACGCTGTCCGATCCGGTCATGCCCGTGACGCGGACGATCCGGCCGGGCTGAAGCCGCAACACCGCCGCAAGCTCGCGCGAGATCACGGTGCGTTGTGCGCCGGTATCGACGACGAACTTCTGCGGACTGGTGCCCGCGATCGACACGGGTACCGTCATCCTGCTCTCGTCCTGCCCGAACAGCATCACCGTGTTTGCTGCAGATGCTGCATCATCGACCGGTGCAGCATAAGCGGGCGAGGTGGCGGCTTGCGGGCTAGGGTCGGGGGCAGACTGCTGGGCCGCAGCCGGGGCAGCGATGATGAGCAACACCGGGCCTGACCACCTGCGCATGACCCGATGCTGCGCCCGAAACCGACGGACGACAAGTCGTTCGTCCCTGGTTCGTCTCGCGTCCGTTCAGTCGATCCGCATCGCCTCGGCCGCCAGCGCCTCCGCCTCGATCAGCAGGGCGTCGTCGGACGTGTTGGTAGCGACCTTCTCGCGCCCGATCAGCGTCAGGATCGGCACCGCGAGCGGCGTCACGCGCTCGAGGTCGACATGCAGCATCGTTTCCGCCGCGCGGTCGAGCAGCCCGGCCAGTCGCCCGACATCGGTCATCCGTGCGCGCGCATCCGCCCAGGCCGCCTCGAGCAGCAAATGCGTCGGCTCGTATTTGCGGAGTACGTCATAGATCAGGTCGGTCGAGAAGGTGACCTGGCGTCCGGTCTTGCGCTTGCCGGGATGCTGGCGCTCGACCAGCCCGCCGATCACCGCGACCTCGCGAAACGCGCGTTTGAGCAGGTGCGATTGCTGCACCCAGTCGACGAACTCATGTTCGAGAATATCGGCGGAGAACAGCGATGCCGGGTCGGTGATCTTGTCGATCCCGTACACCGCCAGAGCATAGTCGTTCGCGACGAAGCCGAGCGGTTTCAGCCCCTGCGTTTCCATCCGCCGGGTGATCAGCATGCCGAGCGACTGGTGCGCGTTCCACCCCTCGAAGCTGTAGGCGACCATGTAATGCCGCCCTTCGCGCGGGAAGGTTTCGACCAGCAGCTGACCGGGTTCGGGCAGGACCGAGCGAAGCCGCTGATATTCGAGCCATTCGCGCACATCGTCGGGAAACCGCGCCCATTCGCCAGGATGCGCCAGGAACCCGCGGACGCGGTCGGCGAGGTTGGTCGACAGCGGCATCCGGCTGCCGCCATAGGTCGGGATCCGCGCAGGCTTGGAGGTTGCGCGGACGACCAGGTCCTCGGTGTCCATCTTCACCACCTCGAGGCTGAGCCCGGCGAAGAAGAAGGTGTCGCCGGGGCTGAGCTGCGCCGCGAAGCCTTCCTCGACGCGGCCGAGCGCGCGGCCATTGCCGAACCGCACGTTGAGCATCGTCGCCTCGACGATGATCCCCGCGTTCAGCCGGTGCTGGCCGATGAACTTCGGGTGGCTGATCCGCCATGTGCCGTCCGCATCCTGCGTCAGCCGCTTGAACCGGTCATAGGCCTTGAGCGCATAGCCGCCGTCGCTGATGAAGCCGAGCACGCGCGAGAAGGTCTCGGCCGGCAGCGCGGAATAAGGGAGGGCCGAGCGGACCTCGTCGAGCAGGTCCTCCTCGCGGAACGGCGCGGCGCAGGCGCAGGCCATCACATGCTGCGCCAGCACGTCGAGCGCGCCGACGCGGAACAGGTCGGGATCGAGCTCGCCCGCCTCGACCGCGTCCAATGCGGCGCGCGCCTCGAGATATTCGAACCGGTTGCCGGGGACGAGGATCGCCTTGCTCGCTTCGTCGAGCCGGTGATTGGCGCGGCCGATGCGCTGGAGCAGCCGCGACGAGCCCTTGGGCGCGCCCATCTGGATCACGCAGTCGACATTGCCCCAGTCGACGCCGAGGTCGAGGCTCGCGGTCGCGACCAGCGCGCGCAGCTTGCCCTCCGCCATCGCGCCCTCGACCTTGCGCCGCGCCTCGCGTGCGAGGCTGCCATGATGGACGCCGATCGGCAGCGTGTTCGCATTCACCTTCCACAGATCCTGGAAGATCAGCTCGGCGAGGCTGCGCGTGTTGCAGAACACGATCGTCGTCGCATGCTTCTCGATTTCCGCCATCACCTGCTCGGCGGCATAGCGGCCCGAATGGCCCGACCACGGGATGCGACCCTCGGGCAGCAGGATCGCGATGTCCGGATCCGCGCCCGCCTCGCCCTGCACCATCGCGACCTGGTCGATATCGCCGTCGGGGGCGAGCCATGCGCGATAGCCCTCGGCATCCGCGACCGTCGCCGACAGCGCGACGCGCCGCATGCCCGGCGAGATTGTCTGCAACCGCGCCATGCACAGCGAGAGCAGGTCGCCGCGCTTGCCCGTCGCAAACGCATGGACCTCGTCGATCACGATCGTGCGGATGCCCTCGAACATCGTGATGCTGTCGGGATAGCTGAGCAGCAGCGAGAGCGATTCGGGCGTCGTCAGCAGGATCTGCGGCGGTTTCACGCGTTGCCGCGCCTTGCGGTCCGACGGCGTGTCGCCGGTGCGCGTCTCGACGCGGATGTCGACGCCCATTTCCTCGATCGGCGTCAGCAGGTTGCGCTGGACGTCGACCGCGAGCGCTTTCAACGGCGAGACATAAAGTGTGTGGAGCCCGCTGGTCGGCTCCTCGATCAACTCGGCGAGCGTCGGCAGGAACCCGGCGAGCGTCTTGCCTGCCCCCGTCGCCGCGACCAGCAGCGCGTGGCGCCCGGCGCGTCCCTGCGCCAGCATGTCGGTCTGATGCCGGCGCGGCCGCCAGCCCCGTGTCGCGAACCAGTCATCGAGTTGGGGGGGAAGGTCGCTCACGGCCTGTTCACGCATGGTCGTCATATGGGTGCACTATGCCGCAACGCCATGGACGGCGCCCGCCCGGTCGGCGATTTGTCGGACCATCGATCTGTTTAGCCTGTGAAAGACCAACCTTGTCGATTCTTCGCCATCTCGCGCCGCTGTCCCTGATCGCGCTGTTGCCCTTTGCCAATGCGACGGCGGCGACGCAGAAGTTCGTCGGCGCAGGCGGCACGGTTCGCCTCGCCTATCCGTCGAGCCTGACCCCGACGCGCAACTTTGCCGGCCGCGCGTTGATGACCAGCGGCTGGCGGACGATGTGGGACGGCACGCTGCCCGGGCGGGGCGTCGGCATCGTCCGGTTCTGGCAGGTCGCAAAGCCGACCGACGGGCAGGGGCAGGTGACCGAGATGATCCAGGTCGGCTTCAGCCGGAGCACGGCGGTGATCGCGCGCTGCACCACCGACGGGCTGACATCGGCGAACAGCCGCCGCCTCGCCGATCGCACGCTCGGCGGCCAGCGCTGGGCGACCTATGAGACGGGCGACGCCGGGATGAGCCAGCAGGTCCGAGCACTCACGCTGCGCAGCGTCATCGGCGGCACCTGCTACGCGGTCGACCGGATCACCTATGCGGCCAAGGCGGGATCGCCGCCGCCGCGCAATGCACCGACCCAGGCGGTTGCCGCGGCGCGGATGGATGCGATCCTGAAGTCAGTCAAGGTCGGCCGGCGGCGCTAGGCGGCCGCGCCGGTGTCGCTCCGCTGTCGCGCGTGGCACCGCAGCCATGGCTCGGGCGTAGTAGCATGATGGCAAAACTCGGCGACTGGCTCGAACCGCATCCGCACGGCATCCTCGTCAAGCCGATCGACGCATGGATCGATCCGTCGATCCCGAGCGAGAGGGCGCTCGTCACGCACGGCCATGCGGATCATGCGCGCGGCGGCCATGCCGCGGTCTGGGCGACGCCCGAGACGCTGGCGATCATGGACGCGCGCTATGGTCCGCAATCGGGTCACCCGGTCGCCTATGGCGAGACGATCCGCATGGGCGAGGTCGATATCGGTTTCGTCCCCGCCGGCCATGTCCTGGGTTCGGCGCAGATCGTGCTCGACTATCGCGGCGAACGGGTGGTCGTCTCGGGCGATTACAAGCGGCGGAGCGATCCGACCTGCACGCCGTTCGAGCCCGTCAAATGCGACGTCTTCGTCACCGAGGCGACCTTTGGCCTGCCGGTCTTCCGCCACCCCGATACCGGCGACGAGATCGACAAGCTGATCGCCGCATTGCACGCCAATCCCGACCGCTGCGTGCTGGTCGGGGCCTATGCGCTCGGCAAGGCGCAGCGCGTGATCGCCGAACTTCGCGCGCGGGGGCATGAGGCGCCGATCTACATCCATGGTGCGCTCCAGCGTCTGTGCGACCTCTACGCCGATCACGGCGTCCGGCTGGGTACCTTGCTGCCGGTTGCGGACGCCAAGAAGGCCGACATGGCGGGGCATGTCGTGATGTGCCCGCCCGGCGCGCTCAACGATCGCTGGTCGCGGCGGCTGCCCGACCCGATCACCGCAATGGCGAGCGGCTGGATGCGCGTCCGCGGGCGCGCCCGGCAGAAGAATGTCGAGCTGCCGCTGATCCTGAGCGACCATGCCGACTGGGACGAGCTGATCGACACGCTCGCCGAGATCGCGCCGCGCGAAGTATGGGTCACGCATGGCCGTGAGGATGCGCTCGTCCACTGGTGCATGACCCGCCAGATCAAGGCGCGCGCGCTGGCGCTGGTCGGGTTCGAGGACGAGGACGACTAGGCGGATGCCGTCCGCATCGCGGGGGTGATACGCGTTTTGCGCCACGGCAGCCGGCGCCGCTCGAGCAGCGACCGCCACGCCCATTCGACCGGCGCGATATTGAACGCGCGCAGATAGGCATTGGCGAGCCACAACAGGCCGATATTGATCGCCAGCGCGATCCCCATCAGCGCCGCCCAGCCGAACTGGCCGTACAGCCCGAGCGCGAAGGGCGGGAACAGGATCCACAGGCCGATGATCGTCTGCAGCACGTAGAGCGACAACGCGGTCCGGCCCGCGGCGGCGAAGGGGCGCAACAGCCGCGCGCCGACGATCGTCCCGACCAGCAAATGGACGGCGCCGACATGGCCGAGTGTCATCGCCAGCCGGCTGACCTCCGCGGTCGCCCAGAGCGTCTTTGGCGCGGTATCGAAGCGCATCTGCTCCGTCGCGCCGATCATCCGCAGCGGGATCGCGATCCCGTAGGCGATCAGCGTCATCCGCGCATAGAAGGCGCGCGATCGTCCGCCCTGGAGGATGCCGAGCCTGTACAGCGCCGCGCCGATCAGCATCACGCCGGCCGCTTCCCACACGAACACCAGCTCGAGCCCGCGGCTCTGCAGATAGGCGATGACGCTCCACTGATACGCCGCCCAGGTCTTGAAATTGCCCGTCCGCGCCTTGTCCTCGGCGGCGATCCGCGCGGCATCCTCGGCCTTGCTCTTGGCGCGTTTTGCAGCCCCCTCGGCGACCTTGGTCAGCAGTGTGCGGTCCGCGACCGTGACCGGTCGCCCGTCGCGCTGCGCGCTCTCGATCGCAGCGACCTGCGCCTGGGTCTGCGTGGTGGAGACATAGCCGTAGGTGCCGCCGGCGAACTGCAGCGCGGCCGCGGACAGGCCGATGGTCAGAAGCAGGCGGGGTCGCAGTCCGCGAAACAGGAAGGCGATCAGTGCCGCGAGGCCATAGGTGTGGAGGATGTCGCCCGGCCACAGCAGGACGAGGATGTGCACCACGCCGAACGCGAACAGCAGCAGGTTGCGCGCATAATAGCGCTTCATCACCACGCGCGTCCCCGCCAGCTGCGCGGCGCGGTCGGTCAGGATCACCATCCCGGCGCCGAACAGCATCTCGAGCATGCAGCGCGCGGTGCCGTTGGCGATCACCTCGCGCAGCCACCAGGCGATCTGGTCCTGCGTGGTCCAGCCGAAATGCCGGATATCGTCGAACGACGCGTAGAGCGACCCGCCCATGTCGTTGATGTTCATGAACAGGATGCCGAGGATCGCGATCCCGCGCAGGATATCGAGCACCGCGATGCGTGGCGCGCCATCGGGCTCGGCCGCGATCATCGGTGGGGAGGTCGCCACGTACTCGGCGTCGCCATCACGGCTGGTGGAAAGGTCTTTCATCGGTCTGGGCCCCCCCGTGATGCAAGCCGGACGCTACGCCGATCCGGTGCGAAGGCAAGCGTCAGCCCGTACCCTCGAGCGCCCGCGCGCGGCGGCGTTGTACCGAACTGCCGATGCCGAGCGCCTCGCGATATTTGGCAACGGTGCGCCGGGCAATGTCGAAGCCCTTGCCGTCGAGCAATTCCACCAAAGTATCGTCGGACAGGATCTTGGCACCCTCGTTCGCGATCAGGGCCTTGATCGCGCTCTTGACGGCCTGGGCCGACACCGCGTCGCCGCCATCCGCCGACTGGATCGCCGAGGTGAAGAAATATTTCAGCTCGTAGAGCCCGCGCCCGCACGAGACATATTTGTTGCTGGTCACGCGGCTGACGGTCGATTCGTGCATCTCGATCGCGTCGGCGACCATCCGCAGCGTCATTGGCCTAAGATGTGCGACGCCGTGGAGGAAGAACGCCTCCTGCTGCTTCACGATCTCGGTTGCGACCTTGATGATCGTGCGCTGCCGCTGGTCGAGCGCCTTGACCAGCCAGTTCGCGCTGGCGAGACACTCGCTGAGCCACGCCTTCGACGCCTTGTCCTGCTCGCCCCGGGCCAGTTCGGTGTAATAGCTGCGGTTGACGAGGATGCGCGGCAGCGTCGCGGTGTTGATCTCGATGCTCCACCCGCTCTTGGTTCGCGCGACGAACAGGTCGGGCACGACCGCGCGGCTCGGTTCGCCGCCGAACCGGCATCCGGGCTTCGGATCATAGCCGCGCAGCTCGCGGATCATGTCCGCCATATCCTCGTCATCGACCTGGCACAGCCGTTTCAGGCGCCCGATCTCGCCCCGCGCCAGCAGGTCGAGATTTTCGATCAGCCGCGCCATGCAGGGGTCATAGCGGTCCGCCTCCCGCGCCTGGATCGTCAGGCATTCGGCCAGGTCGCGCGCGCCCACCCCGGTCGGGTCGAAGGTCTGGATCACCGCCAGGACATGCTCGACCCGGGCAAGCGCGACGCCCAGCCGGTTGGCGATCTCGAGAAGCGGTACGGTCAGATACCCCGCCTCGTCGATCTGGTCGATCAGATGCGCCGCGACGAACGCATCATCCGCGGCGATCGCGGGGCCCGCCTGCGCCAGCAGATGATCGGCAAGGCTGAGCCCAGTATCGGCAAAGCCGTCCAGATCGAGACCGTTCCCGTCGCCATCGCTGCCACCGCCCGCGCCGGCCCCGCTCATCGACAGCGCGCCGTCGGTGCCGCTGCCACCGTCGGCGACGCTGTCCTGGTGATGGCTCTCGGTCGCATAGTCGATGTCGAGCGCGGGCTCGTCGCTGCCGACACTGCCGCTCACCAGCTCGTCGGCGGCGACGCGTTCGTCGCGGGGGGCGTCGCGGGCGGCGGCGTCCGGATCCGGGCCGGGCTCGCGGTCGGGTCTGTCGCCATCGTCCGCGGCGCCCGCCTCGAGCAGCGGATTGCGCTCGATCTCCTCGGCGATGAACCCCTCGATCTCCAGGTTCGACAACGCCAGCAGCTTGATCGCCTGCTGCAATTGCGGGGTCATCACCAGCGACTGCGATTGGCGAAGGTCCAGGCGAGGCGCGAGGCTCATGACACTAGAGCGAGAAGCCCTCGCCCAGATAGAGGCGGCGGACATTCGCGTCCGCGACCAGTTCGGCCGGGCTGCCCGAGAACAGCACGCGGCCATCGTAGATGATGTAGGCGCGGTCGACGATGTCGAGCGTCTCGCGGACATTGTGGTCGGTGATCAGCACGCCGATATCGCGGCGCTTGAGATCCTTCACGAGGTCGCGAATGTCGGCGATCGAGATCGGATCGATGCCCGCAAACGGCTCGTCGAGCAGCATGATCGACGGCTCGGCGGCCAGCGCGCGGGCGATCTCCGCCCGGCGCCGCTCGCCGCCCGACAACGCCATCGCGGGCGCGGCGCGCAGCCGGGTCAGCCCGAACTCCTCGAGCAGCGTGTTCAGCTTGCGCTCGCGCACCGCCTTGTCGGGCTCGGACAGCTCGAGCACCGTCAGGATGTTCTTCTCGATCGTCAGCCCGCGGAAGATCGAGGTTTCCTGCGGCAGATAGCCAAGACCCAGGATCGCGCGGCGATACATGGGCAGGCGCGTGATATCGTCGCCGTCGAGCATGATCCGGCCCGAATCGGGCTTCACCAGCCCCATCACGGAATAGAAGCACGTCGTCTTGCCGGCGCCGTTCGGCCCGAGCAGCCCGACCACTTCGCCACGCCCGACCGACACCGACACATCGGTCAGGACGGTGCGCTTGTCATAGGATTTGGCGATCGACACGACCTGAAGGCCGTTGGTCGTCGGCGCTTCGACGATCGCGTCGCCGTGCGGGCCGGGGGTTTCGATCGGGGGCAGCGTGGGGGCATCCATCAGGCTTTGGCCTTGCTGAGGGCGGGCGGGTAAAAGCGGCTGGCGCTCGGCTGGCGGGTTTCGCGGATGACCGGCGGTGCGCGCATCGGATCAGTTGCGCTTGGGAACCGAGAAGGTGCCCGTCACGCGCCCGCCCGTCTGGGTCACGGTGCCGCCGCTGGCCGTCGCGCCGCCGCTGCCGCGGACCGACGATCCGTCGATCACCGCGCGACCGGTATCGAGGTTCATCGTCAGCCGCCCGCCATTCACGGTGTTGCCACCCTGGGTCAGCGTCACCGCGCCGAGCATCGTGATCACCCGCCGGTTGAGGTCGTAGATCGCATATTGGCTCTTCGCGGTCTGGTCCGGCCGGCGCACCGTCACGCCGCCCGACGCGTCGAGGCGCGACACCTGCGGGTTCCCGCCGACCACTTCGCCGGTATAGGCCACCGTCATCCGCGCCGAATTCAGCGTCATGTCCGCCTGCTTGACCGACACGCTTCCGTTCAGCACCGCACGGTTCGCCTTGTCCTGCAGCTCGATATGGTCCGCACCGAAATCGATCGGCGCGTTCGAGTTGTGCGCACGTTGCGCGGAGACGCCGGTCGCCGCGAGCGCGGAGAGCATCAGGAGGACGGAGCTTGGTATGAGGCGCATGGCGGCTATTTCGGCCCTCGCGGCACGATCCGCAAGCGCGCATTGCCGTCGAGCCTGACGGTGCGGGCTTCCAGATCGGCATGCAGCTTGTTTGCACTGAACACGCCCTGCGGCACGGTTCCCGTCACCGCACTGCCGCTGTCCATCGTCCGCGCGCGCATGTCGAGCGTCGCATTGGTGGTTTTCAGGTCATAGCCGTTGGGAGCGGTGACGTTGAGCGGGCCGTTGAGCTGCACCTTCTCGGTGTCCATGTCGTAGCGCCCGGAATTCGCCCTGATGTTGGCGGGGCCGTCGGCGAGCTGGAGCTGCGCGCTCAGCGTGTTGAGCTGCACGATCGGCTCCGCCGAACTCTTCTGGATCGCCGAGCGGGCGTCGAGCGTGAACGCCTGGCCCTTCGAATCCTGCCCGCGATATTGCGCGGCCTGCAGCTTCATGCGCTCCTGCGCGACCTCGACCTTGTTCTTGTCGAGCACGAACGACACGTCGCCGCCCGCGGTCAGCGGCGCCATCACAAGGAATGCGGTCAGCACGCCGATCGCGGTCGGCAGGCCGAGTCGCGCCAGTCCGACGACGCGGTCGTGGCGGCTGCCCGGCGCCGCCCAGACCTGACGCGGCGAGCGGGCCTGCCGGATCGTCTTCGCCGATGCGTCGGACGGGGGCGCCATGGTCATGTCAGGCGTGCGCGAAGATGTCGATCTCGGGCCATCCGGCGAGATCGAGCGCGGCACGGGTCGGCAGGAAGTCGAAGCATTTCTGCGCGAGCTCCATGCGGCCTTCGCGAATCAGCCGCTTGTCGAGCTCTTCCTTCATCCGGTGCAGGAAACGGACGTCGGACGCGGCATAGTCTTTCTGCGCCTCGCTGAGATTCGGGCTCCCCCAGTCGGAGGATTGCTGCTGCTTCGACACGTCCTGGCCCAGCAGTTCGCGGACCAGCTCCTTGAGGCCGTGCCGGTCGGTATAGGTCCGGACCAGTCGCGACGCGATCTTGGTGCAATAGGCCGGCGCCGCGACGACGCCGAGATAATGCTGGACCGCGGCGATATCGAATCGTCCGAAATGGTAGAGTTTCAGCCGCTCCGGATCCGCGAGCAGCGCCTTGAGGTTGGGCGCCGCATAGTCGCTGTCGGCCGCGAACCGGACGAGATGTTCATCTGCGCCGCCATCCGACAGCTGCACGACGCAGAGCCGGTCGCGCGGCGTGATGAGGCCCATGGTCTCGGTGTCGACGGCAATCGAGGCGCCCGGTGCGAAGATCCCGGACGGGATGTCGCCTTCATGAAGATACACTGTCATGCGGTGGCCCTAGCGGTCGGGGGCGCCTTGCTCAATGGTCCTCCGCGATGACGCGGGTGCGCCATGCTTTTGCCGCGATCATCGCCAATGGAGCAAGCGGACAAGATTCTGTTCGCGATAGCTTGATTTTTGCGCTATGCCCTTCCCCAAGGCGCAAAAGGTTTCGCGCCCGAGGGCCCGCGTTCGTCGTCCGGACACGCCGGCTTTTGGAGAGATTTTGCGGGCGAACCGGGAAGACGATCAGGGCTTATGGGTTTCGATAAAGGTGGCCGCGGGAACCGTGGCGGGCGTGGCCGCGACAAGCGCGACAGCTTCGGCGGCGGCAGCGACGATTTCGGTGGCGGCAGCAGCTTCGGCGGCGGCGGTGACCGGTTCGGCGGCGGCGGCAGCAGCTATGGTGGCGGTGGCAGCAGCTACGGCGGCGGCAGCAGCTTCGGCGGCGGCGGTGATCGCTTCGGCGGCGGTGGCGGCGGTGGTTACCGCGGCGGCGGCGGCGGCGGCGGCGGCTTCAGTGGCGGCGGCGGTGGCGCCGGGCGCGGCATGCCCCCCCAGGTCGTTGGTGAAGGCACCGGCGTCGTAAAGTTCTTCAACGCACAGAAGGGCTTCGGCTTCGTCGTTCGCGATGACGGCGGCGAGGACGTGTTCGTGCACATCAGCGCAGTCGAGCAGGCTGGCATGGTCGCTCTCGCTGAGGGTCAGCCGCTCGGCTTCACGCTCGTTGATCGTGGTGGCCGCATCTCGGCAACCGATCTCAAGATCGATGGCGAGCCGATGGCCGTGACCGATCGTGGTCCGCCGCGTGATCGCGATGCCGGCCCGGGTGCACCCCGTGGCGGTGCCGATCGTGGTGCAGGCGGCGCGCCGCAGCGCCAGCTGACCGGTGAGAAGGCAACGGGTACGGTCAAGTTCTTCAACGCGATGAAGGGCTTCGGCTTCATTCAGCGCGATGATGGCCAGCCTGACGCGTTCGTGCACATCTCGGCGGTCGAGCGTGCCGGCATGGCCACGCTGAACGAGGGCGACAAGCTCGAGTTCGAGCTCGAAGTCGATCGTCGCGGCAAGTATGCAGCGGTCAACCTGAGCGCAGGCGGCTAATCCCGTCCGTCCGGTCATCGGGGTTTTTCGAACCAGCATGACGATCGGACATAGCCTGATAGCGGCCGGTCTCGCACTTGCGGGGCCGGCCGTTGCCGTTCTGGCGCAGGGCGCAACGGCGCCCCAGCCCGCCACGCGCACATTGGCCGCTCCTGCGCCCGCGCCAGCCGTGCCGATCCTGTCGGTCAGCATCGTGGCCCGCTATCCGCACGATGCGACGGCATTCACCGAAGGCCTGTTGTGGCACGACGGCGCGCTCTACGAGAGCACAGGCAAGGAGGGGCAGTCCGATGTCCGCCGCGTCACTCTCGATGGTCGTATCGTCGCGCGCCGCCGGATCGATCCGGCACAGTTCGGCGAGGGGCTCGGGCTGTGGAAGAACGAGCTGATCAGTCTGACCTGGCATGACGGCATCGCGCACCGCTGGGACGCCCGCACGCTCAAGCCGACCGGCACCAACCGCTATGCGGGGGAGGGCTGGGGCCTGACGAGCGACAAGGACGGCCTGATCCAGTCCGACGGCAGCGCGTCGTTGATCCTGCGCGATCCCAGGACATTGGTCGAACGTCGCCGGATCGGCGTGACGATCGACGGGCGTCCGCTGACACAGCTCAACGAACTCGAATATGTCGACGGCGCGATCCTCGCCAATGTCTGGCAGACGGGATATCTCGTCCGCATCGCCCCGGGCACCGGTCGCGTCACCGCGATCATCGACCTGCGTCCGCTGGTCGCCGAGATCGGCGCCCGCGACCGCGACGCGGTGCTCAACGGCATCGCCTGGGATGCCGCGAAAAAGCGGCTGTTCGTCACCGGCAAGCTCTGGCCGACCCTGTTCGAGATCCGGATCAACGGCTAGGGTGCGGGGATCATCCGGCGGAGCGTGTCGATCCGGTCGGCCTCGGCCGCGGGCTTGTCCGTCCGGATCCGCGCGATCCTTGGGAAGCGCATCGCAATCCCCGATTTGTGCCGCTTCGACTCCTGCAGAGCGTCGAACGCGATTTCGAGCACCATCGTCTTGGCGACCTCGCGCACCGGCCCGAACCGGTTGAGCGTGTTCTTGCGGACGAACGAATCGAGCATCCGCAGCTCCTCGTCGGTAATCCCCGAATAGGCCTTGCCGACCGGCAGCAGCTCGCCCTCTTCGGTCCAGCAGCCAAAGGTATAGTCCGAATAATAGGAGGACCGCCGACCGCTGCCCCGCTGCGCGTACATCATCACGCAATCCGCGGTGAGCGGGTCGCGCTTCCATTTATACCACAGCCCGACGCGGCGCCCGCCGACATAGGGCGAGTCGCGGCGCTTGAGCATCACGCCCTCGATCGCCGAGTCGCGCGCACCCGCGCGCACCGCCTCGAGCGCGGTGAAGTCTGCGGCGTCGATGACCTGGCTCAGGTCGAACCGCTCGGTATCGAGCTGCGGCATGAACGCCTCGAGCCGCGCGCGTCGCGCGGTCCAGGGCAGTGCGCGCAGATCCTCGTCGCCATCGATCAACAGGTCATAGAGGCGGACAAAGGCCGGATACTCGGCCAGCATCTTCGCCGACACGGTCTTGCGCCCCAGCCGCTGCTGCAGCGCGTTGAAGCTCGCCGCCCCGCCGCCCTCCTCCAGCGTGCCGCCCTGATGCTCGCCCTTGACCAGCAGCTCGCCGTCGACCGTCCCCGGCGTGACGAAGGCGGCGGCGATCTCGGGAAAGCTTGCGGTCACGTCGTCGCCGGTCCGGCTGTAGAGTCGCGTTTCGCCCGCGACATGGACGATCTGCACGCGGATCCCGTCCCATTTCCACTCCGCCGCATAGTCGGCGAGGTCGACGCGCAGATCCTCCAGACCATGGGCGAGCATGAAGGGACGGAAGACGGGGACGTTGGCGGGTGTCGGTTGCGCGCCATGCCCCTCCGCCCAGGCGAACAGCGTCGGATAGGGGGCTGCCAGGCCATGCCAGACCTCCTCGACCGCATCGACGTCGAGCCCGAAGGCATCCGCCAGCGCGGTCTTCGCCAGGCGCGACGAGACGCCGATCCGCAGCCCGCCGGTCGCCATCTTGAGCAGGGCGAAGCGTTCCTCCGCATCCGAGCGATCGAGCATCGCGGCAAGCGCCGCCGGCGCCTCGGCGCGCGACAGCGTCATCAGCCGGTCGACCACCTGCGAGATCGACAGCGGTTCGGCCGGCACCGGATCCGGCCCCAAGGGCTCGGGCTCGGGCCACAGCAGGGCGACGGTTTCGGCGGTATCGCCGACATAATCGCGGCTCATCCGGAAGAGGACGGGATCGACCCGGTCCTCGATCAACCCGCGGATGACCGCCGATTTGACGCCCGGCAGATCGAGATCGCCGGTCAGCGCCGCCATCGCCCAGCCGCGATCGGGGTCCGGCGTAACGCGCAGATAATCGCCGATCAGCTTCAGCTTCGCATTGCGCGACCGCGTATAGGTGAGGGCATCGAGGAGCGCGGCGAAAGCATGCATGATCCGACAACGCGCCGCCCGGCACTCGGCTCCGGGCCTGCGTCCACGTCGCTGCGGGCGCTACATCAAAAAGGCCCCCGCCGTTACCGGCGAGGGCCCTGTCGTGGCATTGACGTCGTGGCATCGGCGCAGGCCGATGCAATCCCGTCGCGTCAGTCGATCGCGTTCTTGATTCCCTTGCCGGCCAGCAGACCGAGCACCAAGAAAATCACGAACAGCGCGATCGCAATGAAGAACAGCACCTTGGCGATGCCGATAAACGCCCCGCCGACGCCGCCAAATCCGAGCAGGGCCAGCACGAGGCCGATGATCAAGAAGGTGATGGCGAGCTTCAACATGGGCATTCTCCTGTTCCTGACAGAACCCGTCCCGCCCATGTCGGTTCCGACACGGGAAGGACGGGCGCCGGGGTTCAGGCCTTGCGGCTGGCTTCGAACAGGAACCAGGCGCGTTCCTCGGCCTGATCGGTCCACTCGTCGACGATGCCGCTGGTGGCATTGTCCTTGGCCTCGTCGGCGGCGTCCTTGACGATCCGGAACTGTTCGACGAGCTTCAGATTGTCTTCGCGAAGCTCGGCGAGCATTTCGGTCGGTCCGACGAAATCCTTGTCATTGTCCGGGATGCTCTGGTGGCGCGAAATGTCGCCGATCGAGCGCAGCGTCGTGTTGCCGGTCTTGCGGACGCGCTCGGCGATCGCATCGGTCACGCCCAGGATTTGTGCCGCCTGGTCATCAAGCAACAGATGATAGTCACGGAAATGCGGACCCGACATGTGCCAGTGAAAGTTCTTGGTCTTCAGGTACAAGGCATAGCAATCGGCGAGCGAGGCATTGAGCGCTTCGGCAACCGTCTTCGTGCTGTTGCTGACGAGATCGGTGGGCGTGTCGAGTGCGGGGTTGGTGGCGGGCATCGAAAACTCCATGCATGGGAATGTCTGTGGATCGTTGCGTCAACGAAGCGATAGCCGAAATGCTCCCGTCGCGCATGCGCCATTCCTCATCTGAGTGATCGCCCCGCTAGATCAATCGCGCAGCGCTGAGGCCCAGAATGACCCCCAGGAGCACGAATATCAGCCCGATGCCGGTGCGCAGTCGGGCGAGCGGCCATCGGCGCCACGCGGCTTCACCCATCATCGCCGCGGGGACGATCACCACCAGCGATCCGATCGTCGCGCCGACCGCCGCCAGCATCGGTACGGCACTGCGGAGCGCAAGCGCGGCCACGATGAACTGTATGCCGTCGCCAAAGGCGAGGATGAACAGCCCGAGCATGGTGGTGGCGATCGCGCCCGTGCGCCACCCGCGCAGTGGATCGGGCGCCTTGACCGGCAGGAGCGCACCGCCGCCCTGGAGGATCAGCGCGAGCGCCAGCATCAGCTGGCGCGCATTGGGTGTCAGCAGCGGCGCGACCGCGATCCCGCCCGCGACCGCCAGGCTGCCGGCGAGCAGCAGCGCGAGCGCCGCCGCGAGGATCACCAGCCGGGGCTTGCGATACCGATCGGACAGGATCGCGGCGAGCCACGCGGTTCGATCGCCGACCTGCGCCAGCGCGGCGGCTACGAGCGCCGCCATCAGCGCATCCATCGCTAGCGGGTCGCGCGGTCGGGCGTCACGCGCGGGTCATCCCGCGAGCCGCACCGAACAGGCGGCGGCAAAGACATGGCAGGCCTGAACGTCCTGCCGCTCGCTGTAGATCGCGTCGCTGAGCGTCATCAGCCAGCCATGGACGAGCGCGCCATGTTCGCCGCGCGACAGTGCCGAATCGATGAAGTGCGTGACGGTCACCGCGGGATTCATCCCGTTGCGATGCGCGATCAGGCGGATCGCGTCGATATCGGGCGCGAGATCGGTCGCGCGGGTATAGGGCGCGCGGACGTCGATCGCGGCGATCCGGGCCGCAAGCTCGGCCTTTACCAGCGCCAGATCCTGGAATTCCGCGACTCGCTCGGCAACCTGCCCCATGATCCCGCCTCCTGTCTTTCTTATGGGATGCATCATGCGCCCATGCCGATAAAGATGCGGTTAAACACCCTGTGATGCGGGATTCCGGGGCGAATATGGGGTGATATGGTTGACTTGGCCGGCAGCATGCGCCATGCGCCGCGACAGATCGGGCGGTGGCATGCGTGCTGCCGCCCTAGCATTTTCAGCCTTAAGGATTGGGCTCATGGCCAAGCCGACTACCGTCAAGATCAAGCTCGTCAGCACCGCGGACACCGGCTTCTTCTACGTCACCAAGAAGAATCCCCGCACGAAGACCGAGAAGCTCTCGTTCAGCAAGTATGATCCCGTCGTGCGCAAGCATGTCGAGTTCAAGGAAGCCAAGATCAAGTAAGTCGACGCGGCGGCGATGCCGTCGCGCGTTTACGATGCGATCGCAAGGCCGCGGGTAGCGATACCCGCGGCCTTTGGCGTTCCTGCGCGGCGGGCCTCGCGGTTCGTTCAGACGAACGCGCGCACCGCTTCCATGAAGCGGGCGAGGCTGATCGGCTTCGAGATATAGGCGTCCGCGCCCGCGGCACGGATCCGGTCCTCGTCCTCGCGACCTGCATAGGCAGTGACCGCCATTACCGGGATCGTGCTGAGCACGTCGTCGGCCTTGAGCTCAAGAATGATCTCATAGCCGGTGACGTGCGGCATCTGGATGTCCATGATGATCAGGTCGGGGGCGAATTCGCGCGCCCGCATCACCGCCTCGCGCCCGTCGCGTACAGGTTCGGCAAGGTAATCATGCGCCCGCAAAAGGTCGCAGAATAGTTTCAGGTTGAGTTCGTTGTCCTCGACAACGAGCACCTTCTTTGCCACGCGAGCCACCATTCGTTTCAAGAAGGATGACAATAGGCAATGCGCGGCGCCGTTACAAATGAAGACGCTGAGGCCCTGGCACTGCAAGCCTTGGTATGGACGCTGAGCGAGCCGGACCGAGCGATGCGCCTGTTGTCGGTGACCGGACTCGACCCTGCCGACCTGCGCACGCGGGCCGGGGAGCCTGCCGTGCTCGCGGCGGTACTCGGCTTCCTCGAATCGCATGAACCCGATCTTGTCGCCTGCGCCGAAACGCTGGGCATCAGGCCTGAGGCGCTCGTCCGCGCGCGGATGACGCTCGATCCGGGGTTCGAGGCATGAAGCCGCTGCTGATCAGCGATTGCGACGAAGTGCTGCTCCACATGGTCAAGCATTTCGGCACCTGGCTCGACGAGGCGCATGATATCGATTTCGAAATCGGCCACGGCGATTTCGCCAACAGCATGACGCGCCGCGACGGCGGGCCCGCGCCCACGCGCGAGGATATGTGGGCGCTGCTCGGCGGGTTCTTTCCCGCAGAGATGCACCGCCAGACGCTGGTGCCGCATGCCCGCGAGGCGCTCGCGTCGCTCGCCGAGATCGCGGACATCGTGATCCTGACCAATTTGCAGGACGAATGTCGCCTGCCGCGGATCGAGCAGCTCGCCGCGTTCGACATCGCCCACCGTGTCGAGTGCAACCAGGGCGGCAAGGGCGACCCCGTCGCGCGGCTGGTCGCCGAATATGGCAACCCCGTCACCGTCTTCGTCGACGACCTTGCGGTGCATCACGAATCGGTCGCGCAGCATGCGCCGGGCGTCCACCGGCTGCACATGGTGTCCGAGCCGACGCTGGCGGGGGCGGTGCCGAGAGCGCCCGCCGCGCATGCCCGGATCGACGACTGGCGCGAGGCGCAGGCCTGGATCGCCGCGCGGTTCGCCGCGGGGGTGCCCGCGGACGCTTGACCCGCCCCCCGTGGCTGTGGTGAGACCGCGCACATGACCGATCGTATCGACCGCAAGCTCGAAGAGCTTGGCCTGACGCTGCCGCAGGCCGCCGCCCCCGTCGCATCCTATGTTCCCGCCGTCGAGGCGAACGGGCTGCTCCACATCTCCGGCCAGCTGCCGTTCAAGGACGGCCAGATCGTCACCGGTCGCCTCGGCGACGGCGTGTCGCTCGAGGACGGGCAGGACGCGGCACAGCGTTGCGCGCTGATGCTGGTCGCGCAGATGAAGGCGGCGCTCGGCTCGCTCGGCCGTGTCGAGCGGATCGTGAAGCTCGGCGTGTTCGTCAATTCGCATGGCGACTTCACCGATCAGCCCAAGGTCGCGAACGGTGCGTCCGACCTGATGGTCCAGCTGTTCGGCGAAGCCGGCAAGCATGCCCGCTCCGCTGTCGGCGTTCCCGTGCTGCCGCTGGGCGCCGCGGTCGAGATCGACGCGATCGTTCAGGTCTCCGCCGCTTGAGCCCAGCCGCTTGAGCCTGACGCCTGCGCGCCTATTTTAGGAGCGCATGACAGCCATCACCGCCCGCATCGCCCAAGGCGTTACCTCGATCGCGGCGGAGGACTGGGACGCCTGTGCCGGCGACGCGAATCCGTTCGTCGGCCACGCCTTCCTCGCCGCGCTCGAGGCGTCCAGAAGCGTCGGTGGACGATCGGGGTGGCAGGCGCTGCCGGTGGTCGTCGATGGCGACGACGGCCGGCCGGCCGGGATCGCGCCCGCCTATGCCAAGAGCCATAGCCAGGGCGAATATGTGTTCGATCAGGGCTGGGCCGACGCGTGGGAGCGGGCGGGGGGCCATTATTACCCCAAATTGCAGATCGCCGCGCCGTTCAGCCCGGTGCCCGGCCCACGGCTGCTGCTGCGCGACCCGGTGGTTGCGCCCGCGCTAATCGCCGCGCTCGAGGCGGTGACCGACCAGAGCGGCCTGTCCTCCGCGCATGCGACCTTCATCGCCCCCGCCGAGGTCGCGCTGTTCGAGGCTGCCGGATGGCTGATCCGTCAGGGCACGCAGTTCCACTGGACCAATGACGGCTATGCGAGCTTCGACGATTTCCTCGCCGCGCTCGCCAGCCGCAAGCGCAAGGCGATCCGCAAGGAGCGCGCCGCCGCGGTCGAGGGACTGACGATCCGGCACCTGACGGGCGCGGAGATCACGCCCGCGCACTGGGACGCGTTCTGGGTCTTCTACCAGGACACGGGCAGCCGCAAATGGGGCCAGCCCTATCTGACGCGCGCCTTTTTCGATCGGATCGGTCAGACGATGGGCGACCGGGTGCTGTTGATCCTCGCCGAGCGCGATGGCGTGCCGATCGCGGGGGCGCTCAACCTGATCGGTGCGGACACGCTCTACGGCCGCTATTGGGGCGCGACCGAGGAGGTGCCGTTCCTCCATTTCGAGCTCTGCTATTACCAGGCGATCGATGCGGCGATCGCGCGCGGGCTGACGACGGTCGAGGCGGGCGCGCAGGGCGAACACAAGCTCGCGCGAGGCTATGCGCCGGTCGCGACCTATTCGGCGCATTACATCCCGGATCCGGGCTTCCGCCGCGCGATCGCCGACTTTCTCGTCCGCGAGCGCGAGGCAGTCGCCTCCGACCGCGAGTATCTCGGCGAGCTTACTCCGTTTCGGCGGGCGGAACCGCCGACCGGTTGACCTTGTACAGCACGCTGGTGCCGTCGCGGCGGATCGGGGTCAGGTCGCGGATCAGCGCGGGGTCGAACGCCGGCGGGTGGATCAGCCAGACATAATCGAACGCGTCGCGGGGGAAATGCTCCAGCGCCATCGCGATCGGCCGCCAGAACTGGCCACGACACCGGATATCCGTAACGATTTCGGACGGATCATGCGCGAAGCCGCGCGCGATCGGATAGCGCGTCGTCATCAGCTGTCCGCCCGCCATCGACCACTGGTCGTTGGTGAAGGCCAGCCGCCGCTCGAGCAGCAGCGCCGGGACATGCTCGAGCCGCGAATAGGCCCAGTCGTCGCGACAGCGCCGCCCGACGAACGAGACCACGCGTGCGCGCTCGGGCACGGTGTCGATCGCCGCGATTGCCTGGTCGTAGGACCGGTCATAGATCAGGAAGCTGATCGTGGTGCCCGCCAGCCGGACCGCGAAGAAGCTGAACCCCAGCACCGCCAGCGTCGCGGCACCGCGCAGCGAGAGGCGGTTGCGCGGGCGCAACGCGATGATCGCGAACGCCAGCATGAACGGTGCGAGGCGCATGTCGGCATAGGCCGAGCCGAACACGATCCGCGGCAACAGGATATAGACGAGCGCGAGGAACAGCGCGGACAGCGCGAGGTTGCGCGAATATTCGATCGTCTGGTCGCGCACACCGCGGAACAGGATCACGAACAGCACGGTGACCGACGCGATGTCGAACGCCATCCAGCGATCGCGCAGGACCATCGTGATCCAGTTCATCTTCCAGCGCCAGTTGAACCAGTCCTGCGTCTTGCCCGTGACGTGGTCGCCTGACCGCCACAGCACCATCATCACCATCGGCAGCGCCAGCGGGATACAGCTGAGCCCGGCGCGGATGCACGCGCCGATCCAGCCCTTGATGGCGCCTTCGCCGCGCACCCCGGTCTTGCGGATGTCGTGCTGGCGGATCAGCTCGGCGGAGAAGGCGAGCACGCCGAGCACGCCCCAGCCGAAGGTATGGCACAGCCAGAGCAGGCAGGATCCGGGCACGAACAGGATCGTGCGCAGCCGCAGCCGCTCGAGCCGTCCGAGGCGGAGCCACAGCGCGAACATGTTGAGCGCGAGCGCCATCGCCAGCGCGAAGTTCACGAAGCCGAACTGGAAGGGATAGCTATAGGCGAGCGGCAGCGCGAACAGCGCGGTCGCCGGGATCCGGCCATGCACCTCGCGCGCAATCCACAGCAGCCCGGTGACGGTGAGCGCGGGGATCGCCATGACGATCAGCTTCACCGCGAGCTGCAACCCGAAGATCGGCGCGAGCGGCACGATCAACAGGTCGATGCCGAGATTGCCGATCAGCTGCCAGCGGAAATCATACCACTGGCTGAGCCAGGGATTGTCGCCGATCGCGAGCTGGACGCGGTAGCGCCCCATATGCCCGGGCAGATCGACCAGCGGCGGCACCTCCGGCCACAGCAGCGGGATGATCGATGCCAGCGCGACGCACGCGACGAACGTGCGCGTCTGCCACCAGTGAAGTTCCGTTGTTGTCCCCCGCGCCATCCCTCGACGCCTAGCGCCGCAGGGGGGCATTCGACAAGCGCCGACCGCGCCGCATTGCGACGGAATACACCGGCAGGGCTCCCGGCCCCCGAGTGTCGGGGGACGGGAGCCGGTATCGCTCACACCTGGTCGCGGCGGCCCAGCAGGCGCAGGCGCAGTGCGTTCAGCTTGATGAAGCCTGCCGCGTCGCGCTGGTCATAGGCGCCCTGATCGTCCTCGAACGTCACGACCTTTTCCGAATAGAGCGAGTTGGGCGACTTGCGGCCGACCACATACACGCCGCCCTTGTAGAGCTTCAGCCGGACGGTGCCCGAGACCTTTTCCTGGCTGTGATCGATCGCTGCCTGTAGCATCTCGCGCTCGGGCGAGAACCAGAAGCCGTTGTACAGCAGCTCGGCATAGCGCGGCGCGAGCTCGTCCTTCAGATGCGCCGCGCCGCGATCGAGCGTCAGCTGCTCGATGCCGCGATGCGCGAGGTGATAGATGGTGCCGCCCGGTGTCTCGTACATGCCGCGGCTCTTCATCCCGACGAAGCGGTTCTCGACCAGGTCGAGACGGCCGATGCCGTGACGACGGCCATAGTCGTTGAGCGTCGACAGCAGGGTCGCCGGGCTCATCCCCTCGCCGTTGATCGCGACGCCGTCGCCACGCTCGAAATCGATCGTGATGTACTCGGGGACGTCGGGCGCGTCCTCGGGGTTCACCGTGCGCGAATAGACATAGTCCGGCACCTCGTCCCACGGATTCTCGAGCACGAGCCCCTCGGACGAGGTGTGGAGCATGTTCGCATCGGTCGAGAAGGGTGCCTCGCCGCGCTTGTCCTTGCTGACCGGGATCTGGTGCTGTTCGGCGAACTCGATCAGCCTGGTGCGGCTGGTCAGGTCCCATTCGCGCCACGGTGCAATCACCTTGATGTCGGGCGACAGCGCATAATAGCCGAGCTCGAAGCGGACCTGGTCGTTGCCCTTGCCGGTCGCGCCGTGGCTGACCGCGTCGGCGCCGACCATCCGGGCGATCTCGATCTGGCGCTTGGCGATCAGCGGGCGCGCGATCGACGTGCCGAGCAGGTACAGTCCTTCGTACAGCGCGTTCGACCGCATCATCGGGAACACGTAATCGCGCACGAATTCCTCGCGCAGATCGTCGACGAAGATGTGCTCGGGCTTGACGCCCATCATCTCGGCCTTCGCGCGTGCGGGCTCGAGTTCCTCGCCCTGGCCCAGATCCGCGGTGAAGGTGACGACTTCGCAGTTGTAGGTCTGCTGGAGCCATTTCAGGATCACGCTGGTGTCGAGGCCGCCCGAATAGGCGAGGACGACCCGATTGATGCCGGCGTCGCCGGCGGCGCGGTTGATCTGATCGGTCACGGGCAAGATCCTTTGGGCAATATCCAATGCCCGCGCCCCTATGCGCTGGACGCCCTGCATGCAACCGGAGCATGCAACCCGCCGCATTCATGGCGCGTACAACCAACCCGCGCTACGTGCGCCCCCAGATCATTTGGAGTGTCCCGACCGTGCTACGTCAAACGCTTACCCTGTTCGTCCTTGCCGGCCTCGCGACGCCCGCGCTGGCACAGGAGACCCGCGCCTCCGTTTCCGCCAAGTTCAAGGCCGAGTTCGCCGCGCGCGATACCAACAAGGACGGCGTCCTGACGCGCGCCGAGGTCCAGGCGGGGATCAGCCAGATGAAGGTCGGGCCGGGGCGCCCGGATCCGGTCCACGCCAAGCGGCTTGCCGAGCTGTGGTTCAGCAGCGCGGACACCAACAAGGATGGCAAGGTCACGCAGCCCGAGGCACAGGCACTGCTCGCCGCGACCTTTGCGAAATATGACGCGAACAAGGACGGCAAGATCGGCGGCGACGAGCGGTCGGCCGCGAAATCGCAGATGCAGGGCAGCCGCTGAGGCCACGCCTATAGGGGGGGCATCCATCTACGGAGTCCCCCCGTAAAGTCGTCATCCCCGCGGAGGCGGGGATCGAGACAGGCTGGCCTTTCGGTTCAATCACCGGAGCCTGCCAGTCTGGATTCCCGCCTTCGCGGGAATGACGAACGTCCGGATCTTACCCTGCGCCAAGCGGCGGGAAATTCAGCCCGCGCGCAACGCCCGTTCACCCTCGATCATATAGTCGCGCGTCAGCGGCAGCGTCATCCGGCTCTTCGACAGCTGGATCTGGTAATTGACCATCCCCCCGGTCCGGAACGCCGCGGCGGCACCCGCGAGGTAGAAGGTCCACATCCGGTAGAAGCGCTCGTCATACAGCGCGACGATCGCATCCTTCGCCGCGACCGTCCGGTCGTACCAATGGTCGATCGTCAGCGCGTAATGCACGCGCAGCACCTCGATATCGGTCGGGAAGAACTTCAACCCCTCATAGCCGCGGACGATCTCCGACAGTGCGGGGTTGTAGCCGCCGGGGAAGATATACTTGGTCGTGAAGGTGTCGGTCACGCCGGGCCCGCCCATGCGGCCGATCGTGTGGAGCAGCATCACCCCGTCAGCGCTCAGCAGGTCGCGGCACTTGCGGAAGAACGTCTTGTACTGCGGCGGGCCGACATGCTCGAACATGCCGACCGACACGATCCGGTCGAACGTACCCGTCAGCGCGCGATAGTCGATCAGCTCGAACTTCACCTTGTCCGCGACGCCGGCCTCCTCGGCGCGGCGCCGCGCGACCTTCAGCTGTTCCTCGCTCAGCGTGACACCCAGGACCTCGGCGCCCGTCTTGGCGTGCAGGTACAGCGCCATGCCGCCCCAGCCGCAGCCGATGTCGAGCACGCGCATGCCGGGCTGGATCGCGAGCTTCGCGGCGATATGCGCCTTCTTGTCGTCCTGCGCCTGTTCCAGGCTGTTGCCGGCATCGGTGAAGTACGCGCACGAATATTGGCGATCGGCGTCGAGGAACAGGTCATAGAGCCGGTCGGACAGGTCGTAATGATGCGCGACGTTCTTCTTCGACCGGCGTGCCATGTTCACCCGGTCGACGCGGTGGACGACCTTGTCGAGCAGCTTGATCGGCAGCGAGGGGTTGAGCCCGCCGCCGCGCTCCCACGGGCTGTTGCCCTTGAGCAGGTTGACGAGGTCTCGAATGTCGCCGCGCTCGATCACCAGGCGGCCGTCCATGAACGCTTCCGCTGCGCCCAGCGCCGGGTGGCGGACGATCGCGCCCGCAACACCTGGGGCGGTGAGGCGGATGGTGACGGGGTTGTAGGCAGGGTCGGGCGTGCCGAACTGCTTGGTGGTACCGTCCGCGTGGATCAGCGTGAGTTCGCCGGTTTTTACCTGCCGGGCGAGAAAGCGATCGAATAGGGCCATGTCGCGTTAGCTAATGACTGGTACGGAAATGCGCCACCCCCCGGGCGGCGTCAGATTCCCGCATACCAATCATAATCCACATTATCTTCCCAATAGCCGCCCTTGCCCTTGCCGATCCCGGCCAGGCTGGCGACGGCGTCTATCGCCATGATATATTTGGCATGTTTGTAGCCAAGCTGGCGTTCGACGCGCAGCCGGACGGGGGCGCCGTGCGCGACGTCCAAAATCTGGTCATTCAGCGCCCAGGCGAGGATCGTCTGTGGGTGGAATGCGTCGATCAGGTCGATCGACTCGTAATAGGGCGTGCCTCGGTACAGGTCGGCGCAGGTGAAGACGATGTAGCGCGCGGTGTCGCGGATCCCCGCGGCCTGCAACAGCGTGGCAAGCTTCGGGCCCTGCCACTTGGCGATCGCCGACCAGCCCTCGACACAGTCGTGCCGCGTGATCTGCGCGCGCGCGGGCATCTGGCGGAGCTGCGGCAGCGAGAGCGACAGCGGCCGGTCGACCAGCCCGCCGACGCGCAACCGATAGTCCGCGAAGTTGTTCACCAGCAGCTCGGTATAGGCCGGGGTGCCCGGATTGCGCGTGCCGTTCGACCGGAAGATCGGCGACATCTGCGCCGCGCTGAACTCGGGGACGAGCGCGTTGCGATCGGTCAGCGCGCGTTGCAGCCCGCGCTGCATCTCCTCGCCCATGAACAGGATCTTGCGCGCCTCGGGATGCTGGATGATCTTGTCGCACCCGGTGAGCAACGCGCCGGCGCCGACCGCCGCGCCCGCGACCAGCGAGCGGCGGGTGATGATGGTGCTCATGCGGCATCCTCCCCGGTATGCGCGGGGACGTGCCCCGGAACGGTAAAGCGTCCGGTGATCATCGATCGCACCTCGTTCCACGCGCCCGCCAGGATCACGAGCGCGAGGTGGACGATGATGAACAGCACGAGCGCGACCATCGCGATGAAGTGGATCGACCGCGCCGACTGGCGCCCGCCGAAGATGTCGAGCAGCCACGGCCAGGCGGCATCCATCGCCGGCGACATCGCCAGCCCGGTGAGGATCATCACCGGCAGCAGGATGAAGATCGTCGCGACATAGGACAGCTTCTGCAGGATGTTGTACGCGGCGGGCCGCTTCGGATCGTGGAAGCGCAGTGCCAGATGCTCGCGCACGTCATGCGCCACCTCGCGCGGCGCAAGCTCGCCCGCCCGGACGCGGAGGTCGCGCTGGAAATGCCGATTGAACAGGCTGACGATCATGAAGCCGAGCAACGCGAACGACAGGACCAGCGCGAAGAACAGGTGCCAGCGTCGCGAGATGGCGAGGTTGTAGCTCGCCGGGATCGTCAGCAGGTTGATCAGCGTCACCACCCAGCCCGGCCACTGGTCGAGCGTCGTCCACGCCTGATCGAAATTCGCGCCATAACGGCCCCAGTAGAATCGCGGATGCGCCTTCAAGATGCCGATCCCGCTGCCGATCATGATGAACATCGCCACCGCGGTGATCCAGTGCCACAGCCGCGTCGCGATCCGGTGGCGTTTGATGACGGTGACAGGGGCAGTGGCGATAGGGCGGGCGGGATCGTTCATGCTTGGCCTTCGCTTTAGGCGACAAGCTCCGACCATAGCAGGGATACGCGTATGACCGAATGGCATTCTTACGAACCGGCGAGCGGCCATCGCCTGCCGCACGATCCGCTCAACGCGATCGTCGCGCCGCGTCCGATCGGCTGGGTTAGCACGCTGTCCGCGGACGGCGTGCCCAATCTTGCGCCCTACAGCTTCTTCAACCTGTTCAACTACACACCGCCGCTGATCGGCTTCTCGTCAATGGGGTGGAAGGACAGCGTCGCCAACATCGCCGCGACGGGCGAGTTCGTCTGGAACCTCGTCAGTCGCGATCTGGGCGAGGCGATGAACGCGACCGCGGCCAATGTCGCGGCGGACGTCGACGAATTCGCACTCGCCGGGCTCGAGACGCTCGCCTCGCTGCACGTGAAGCCGCCGCGCGTCGCCGCGAGCCGCGCGCAGTTCGAATGCAAGGTGACGCAGATCGTCCGGCTGGAAACCAAGGAGGGGCGCGAACTCGACCAGTGGCTGGTGCTCGGCGAGGCGGTCGCGATCCATATCGACCCGGCGATGCTCGACGACGGCGTGTACCAGACCGCGCGCGGCGAACCGATCCTGCGCGGCGGCGGTCCTGCGGATTATTTCGCGATCACCGAGGAGTCGCTCTTCAAGATGCGTCGGCCGGGGTAAGCCGCACAAACCGGTTACCCGTGAAGTCGGGTGCCCAGGCTGGGTCCCCGCCTTCGCGGGGAAACAATTCTCAGCCGTACGCTCGCCAGAAGAACACGATCGTCGTCGCGATCGTCACCAGCAGTGTCCACACGCGGATGACCTTGGCGGGCAACACCAGCCCGAGCTTCGCGCCGAAATGCCCGCCGACGATCCCGCCGAGCAGCATCGGTATGCACAGCGCCCAATAGACCATGCCGGTGGCGATGAAGATGATCGTTGCCGCGAGATTGGCGACCGCGAGCATCAGCGTGCGTGGTGCGGCAAGCATGGCGGGCGTTGCGCCCGACAACAGCCCCCAGGCGGCGGTCAGCATCAGCCCGACCCCGCCGCCGAAATAGCCGCCATAGACGCCCAGCATCGCCTGCACCGCGACCAGCGATTTCGGCCCGATCTCGACCCGCGACCGCAGCCAGAGCGACGCCTGCGTGCCGAACGCGATCGCCAGCGTCGCGAACAGCAGCAGCCACGGCACGATTAGGTCGAACGCGCGCGCCGAGGTCGCGACCAGCAACAGGCTGCCGACGAGCCCGCCGACGAAGGTGATTCCCGCCATCGTCCGCATGCCGACGCCCGACACCGGCTCCAGCCCGTGCCGATAGGTCCACGCGCTCGCCATCGCGCCGGGCTGGAGCGAGACATTGCTCGTCGCATTGGCGAAGGTCGACGGCACGCCCAGCCCGATCAGCGCGGGCATCGTCGCAAAACTGCCGCCACCCGCCAGCGCGTTCATCGCGCCGCCCAGCAACCCCGCACCCGCCGCCAGTGCCACCACACCCAAATCAGGCAAGCGCGGCTTCGCGATCGAGTTGCGCGCGGCTCTTCTTCTCCGACGCGGTCTTCAGCTGGCCGCACGCGGCATCGATGTCGCGACCGCGCGGGGTGCGCACCGGCGCCGAAATGCCCGCCCCGAACACGATGCTCGAGAACGACTTGATCCGCTCGGGCGTCGAGCATTCATAGGCCGCGCCCGGCCATGGGTTGAACGGAATCAAATTCACCTTGGCGGGGAGCTCGTATTTGCGCAGCAGCCGGACGAGTTCGTGCGCGTCGGCGTCCGAATCATTCTTGTCCTTCAACATCACATACTCGAACGTGATCCGGCGCGCATTGTTGGTGCCGGGATAGTCCGCGCACGCCTGGAGCAATTCCTCGATGCCGTACTTCCGGTTGAGCGGCACGATCTCGTCGCGCACCTCCTTGGTCACCGCGTGCAGCGACACGGCGAGGTTCACGCCGATCTCAGCACCCGCGCGCGCCATCATCGGCACCACGCCACTGGTCGACAGCGTGATCCGGCGCCGCGACAGCGCGAGCCCCGCACCGTCCATCACCAGCTTCAGCGCATCGCGGACATTCTCGAAATTATACAGCGGCTCGCCCATCCCCATCATCACGATGTTGGTGAGCATCCGCCCCTCGGGCTGGCTCGGCCATTCGCCCAACGAATCGCGCGCAAGCATCACCTGGCCGACGATCTCGGCGGGCGTCAGGTTGCGCACCAGCCGCATCGTGCCGGTGTGGCAGAAGGTGCAGTTGAGCGTGCAGCCGACCTGGCTCGACACGCACAAGGTGCCGCGATCCGCGTCGGGGATGAACACCATCTCGTAATCCTGCGCGTCGTCCGATCGCAGCAGCCATTTGCGCGTGCCGTCGGTCGACACCTGCGCCTCGACCACGTTCGGCCGGCTGATGACGAAGCGCTGCTCGAGCCACGGGTGCATCGTCTTCGAGATGTCGGTCATCGCCGAAAACTCGGTCGCGCCGCGATTGTAGATCCAGTGCCACAGCTGCTTGGCGCGCAACTTGGCCTGTTTTTCCTCGAGCTGCGACGTCTCCAGCGCCATCCGCAGATCGGCGAGCGACAGCCCGAGCAGGTCGATACGCCCGTCGCTGCGCGGCACGAAGCTGCGGGGAACGGGCACGGGATCGATGTGCCCGGGGATGGGCATGAGGTTCGCGGCGGTCTGCATGGCCGGGCGCATAGCGGAATTTTGACGATTTTTCTACAGGGTGAGTGGAGCGAAGCGTTGCCGCCATGAACACCACGCGTAGCCCCACACGATAACACCTCCCCGGCGAAGGCCGGGGCCCAGTTGGGGGACGGAGGTAATAATGGTCGGCCCGTCGTTACGACCACCTTTCCACCTGGGCCCCGGCCTCCGCCGGGGAGGCGCAGAGGTTGGGCGCGCTCTTACCCCCCGCGACACGCCAGCACCGCGGCATCGATCGCCGTCGCCGCGCCCGACAGCGCATAGACATCCGCGAACGGCCGCCCGCCGACGCCGACCGCCTCGACGCTCATGCTCCGCCCCGATCGCAGCGCGGCGACGATCGCGCGGTCGCTAGGGGCATCGCTCGCCCATGCGTCCAGCCCGTTCGCGACCAGCGCGAACCGGCGTTCGCCGACCGTCAGCGTCACCCCGGCGGAGCGATCGCGCTCGCGGCTCAGGCGGATGTACAGCGAGGCGCGCAGGCCGCGCTTCGGCCAGGTCGCGATGGTCGCGAAACCCGTCGTGCGCCCACCCGCCATCACCGGCCGCGCGATCGCGTAGCAGCGCGGCGGCGCCGCGTCGCGGAACGCGCCCCATCCCCGGTAGATGCCGATCGTGTCGCGCGCCGTCGCCGGTGTCGCGACCGCGAAGGCCAGCAGCACCGCCAGCTTCACGCGGGGGCGAAGCCGGTGCCGCGGTGCGGAACGGTCGCGCGGCCCTGCTCGACCAATGTCACCGACCCCTGCGGCAACCCGGGCGCAACCGCGGCGCCGAGCACCGGATCGACCGGCGCACCCGTCATCGCGCCCAGCATCACCCGGCTCGAAATCCCGTGCATGATCACGAGCCGGTCGCCCGGATCCTGCGCGGTGTCCGCGAGCCAGCCGCCGACCCGTGCGGCGATCTGCGGATAGGTCTCGCCATCGGGCGCGGGCTTCAGCGTGCCGCCGGGCATCATCACCGGCCCGACCTCGTCGACGACATCGGCATAATAGCGGCCCCCCCACGACCCCATGTCGATCTCGACCAGCCGCGGGTCGGTGCGCGCATCGTGCCAGTCGAGCTCGAGATGCTCGCAGATCACCGCCAGCGTCTGCAGCGCACGCCCGGTCGGCGACGCCCACAGGGTCAGCGCAGGCCTGGCCCCGAGCAGATCCCGCAGCGCACGGCCGAGCTCGTCGGCCTGCGCGAATCCGGCGCGCGTCAGCGGCGTGTGCGCGGCATCGCCCTGCAATCGGTGCGCGGCGTTGAACACGGTTTCGCCGTGCCGTGCGACGAAATCCCGGCCGAGCCTGACGGGCGGTTGGCCGGTTGGACCGAGGTCCGCTGCACGTTGCCGAGGGCTTGGAATCATGG
Organism: Sphingomonas sp. CFBP9019; assembly: GCF_034045155.1. NCBI lineage: Bacteria > Pseudomonadati > Pseudomonadota > Alphaproteobacteria > Sphingomonadales > Sphingomonadaceae > Sphingomonas > Sphingomonas sp. CFBP9019. The sequence continues at coordinate 386,016 of NZ_JAXCWK010000004.1, forward strand.
CCCGCATTTCAACCCCCTGTTGCGCAAAAGCAACGGATTTCCGTGTTTATCTGGGGTTCATGCAACGCCTGTCGGATTGGTCCATTGGAGCCATCCACCCCGCGTTCGGGGGTGACGAAGATCAATGGAGTATCCCAATGCGTAAGCTTATCGCCGCATCGCTGTTCGCGACCACCGCCGTTGCCGCCCCCGCGCTGGCACAGACCAACCCGACCTTCACCGGCCCGCGCGTCGAGGCCACGCTCGGCTACGACCACACTGGCGCCGGCAGCAGCGTGTCCAACAACAACGGGCGCGACGACCAGAAGATCGACGGCCTGCTGTACGGCGGCGGCATCGGCTACGACATCGCGACTTCGAGCAACATCGTGCTCGGCGCCGAGGCCGAACTGACCGGTTCGACCGCGAAGAGCGACCGCAACGACTATACCAGCGACTTCGGCTTCGGTCGCGTCAAGCAGGGCCGCGACATCTATGTCGGTGGCCGCGTCGGCTATGTCGTCGCGCCGACGACCATGATCTACGCGAAGGGCGGCTACACCAACGCCAAGCTGAACGTGCTCGCGGGCGACACCAACCAGACCACCGACACCGACTTCAACCTCGACGGCTGGCGGATCGGCGCGGGTGCCGAGCATGCGGTCGGCCCGAACAGCTATGCCAAGCTCGAATATCGCTATTCGAACTATGAGCGCAGCAACATCGACTATGCGACCGGCGGCACCAGCGGCCGATTCGACGTCGACACCGATCGTCATCAGGTCGTTGCCAGCTATGGCTTCCGCTTCTGATTGCGGTTTAACGCGACGTTTACCGTGATCAAAGAAGGGTCGGGGCGCTTGCTCCGACCCTTTATTGTTGGGTAAGCCATCTGCGGATTGCCCCCAGCCCCGAATCCGGCTGTGGAGGCCGGGGGAATTTTGATGAAGGCGACGATCGAACGCGCAACGCTCCTCAAGGGGCTGAGCCATGTCCAGTCCGTGGTGGAACGGCGCAACACCATCCCCATCCTGTCGAACGTGCTGATCGAGGCGACTGCCGAGGGTACGCTGAAGCTGATGGCGACCGATCTGGATCTGCAGATCAACGAATCGATTGCAGCCGCCGTCGATCAGCCGGGCGCGACCACCGTGTCCGCGCACACGCTGTTCGACATCGCGCGCAAACTGCCCGAGGGCAGCCAGGTCCAGCTCGCCGCCTCGGAAGGCCGGATGAGCATCATCGCGGGCCGCGCGCGCTTCTCGCTCGGCACGCTGCCGCGCGACGATTTCCCGGTGATCGCGGAAGGCGAACTGCCGACCCAGTTCGAACTGCCCGCCGAGACATTGAAGCAGATCATCGACAAGACGCGCTTCGCGATCTCGACCGAAGAGACGCGCTATTATCTCAACGGCATCTTCCTCCACGTCGCGGACGGCGACAGCGCGAACCCGGTGCTGAAGGCCGCCGCGACCGACGGCCACCGCCTCGCGCGCATCACGCTGCCGCGGCCCGAGGGCGCCGAATCGATGCCCGACGTGATCGTGCCGCGCAAATGCATCGCCGAGCTCCGGAAGCTGCTCGACGAGGTCGACGGCTCGGTCGGCGTGTCGCTGTCGCCGACCAAGATCCGCTTCGACCTTGGGCAGGCGATCCTGACCTCGAAGTTGATCGACGGCACCTTCCCCGATTACAGTCGCGTGATCCCGACCGGCAACGACAAGATCCTCAAGATCGACCCCAAGAGCTTCATGGAAGGCGTTGACCGCGTGTCGACGATCGCCACCGAGAAGACCCGCGCCGTGAAGATGGCGCTCGACCGCGACAAGATCACGCTGTCGGTGACCTCGCCCGAAAACGGCACCGCTGCGGAGGAAGTCCCCGGCGATTATGTCGCGCTCCCGTTCGAGATCGGCTTCAACAGCCGCTATCTGATGGACATCCTCGCGCAGATCGACGGCGACATGGTCGAGGTCCACCTCGCCGACGCCGCCGCGCCCACGCTGATCCGCGAAAACGACAAGTCGCCCGCGCTCTACGTGCTGATGCCGATGCGCGTCTGACCGGCGGACGCTGGCGATCGCGTGAAAGGCCATCCTGCGGGGTGGCCTTTTTCGTTTGAAGGCTCGAGCGGATCTGATACTGACATTGCTGTTAGTAAGGAGTCGACTCGATGGCGAAGCTTCCTCCCTTTCCTGGTACGACCGGTCGTCGCGACTGGCGGACCGCGATGGATGCGATCCGGAAGCTCCTCGCCAATGGCGACGACACGACCCAGGTGTTCCGGATCATGCGCGCGCTGAACGTCGGCAACGCGCCGATGAACTATGCGCGGCTGATTGCAACCGAGCGGGGCGGGCGGATCGCCTATGAGCAGGTCGAGCTCGCACGGCGCTTCTCCGATCCGGCGTTCGTCGCGAGCTTTGGGCCCGGCACGGTCGGCGCGGCCTATCGCCTTTTCCTCGAGACGACGGGCTATTCGGCGGACGGGCTGGTCGAGGTGTCGCGGCTGGTGCCGAGCGAGGACGATCTGGCGCATCCCTATGCGTGGTTCGGCCGGCGGGTGCGCGACACGCATGACATCTGGCACGTGCTGACCGGCTACAAAGCGGACGAGAGTCTCGGTGAGGCGGCGCTCGTCGCGTTCAGCTATGCGCAGGTCGGCGGGCTCGGCTGGGCGCTGATCGGGTCGGCTGCGGCGCTCAAGAGCCTCCGCGTCACCGGCAATGGCTTGTTCGCCAAGGCGGTCTGGGAAGGCTATCGCAACGGCCGCAAGGCACACTGGATTTCGGGCGAGGATTATCTGACCCTGCTGCACGAGCCGCTCGATGCGGCACGCGCGCGGCTCGGGATCGCGACGCCGGTCGCCTATCTGCACGCGCAGCGCGAACTCGGTCCCGTGCTCGCCTCCTATCTGAGCGCGCAGAAGGCGGGGGCGGGCACCGGGCCCGAGCGGATCGCCGCCTGACGCGAAGGCTGACAGCGCACCGGGTCTGTCGCGGGTGGTCCTGACCAGACCGATCGCCGACTTCGCTCAGGGCGAACGGAAAAGGGCGATGCACTCGGCTGCAAAACTCCTTTAAGGCCGGTGCGATGCTGTCGCGCCTCGTCCTCACCGATTTCCGCAATCATGCCGACCTGACGCTCCAGCCGGGGGCGGGGTTCGTGGTGCTGACCGGCGCGAACGGCGCGGGCAAGACCAATATCCTTGAGGCGGTCTCGCTGCTCGCCCCCGGCCGGGGGCTGCGCCGGGCGGCGCTCGGCGAGATGGCGCGGCAGGGCGGTGCGGGCGGTTTCGGCGTCGCAGCAACGCTCTGCCCCTCCGCGCGAGGTGAGACGTCCGTAGCTGGGGACGAACGTGACCAATATGCCGACGCTGGTAGCCACATCGGCGATGTCGATATCGCGACCGGCGCGCTGACTTCGGCGCCTGAGCGCCGCATCGTCCGCGTCCAGGGTGCGACCACCACCGCCAATACGCTCGCCGAATGGCTGACGGTGTTGTGGCTCACCCCCGCGATGGACCGGCTGTTCGTCGCCCCCGCGGGCGAACGCCGCGGCTTTCTCGACCGGCTGACGCTCGCGCTCGCGCCCGGTCATGCGCATCATGCCGCGCGCTACGAGGCGGCGATGCGCGCGCGCAACCGGCTGCTCGGCGACGAAGGCCGTCCCGATGGCGACTGGCTGTCCGCGCTCGAGGCGCAGATGGCCGACCATGGCGACGCGCTCGACGCCGCGCGCCGCGAGACGGTCGACCTGCTCGGCGCGCGGCTGGCGGGCGAGACGGACGGCGCATTTCCGCGTGCGGGCCTCGCGCTCGACGGCTGGGCCGGCGATGCCGCGCCACTCGCGGTCGCGCTTGCCCAGGGTCGCGCGCGCGATGCCGCTGCCGGGCGGACCCTGGTCGGGCCGCACCGTGTCGACCTGATCGTCACGCACCACGACAAGGCGCGCGCCGCGTCGCTCGCCTCGACCGGCGAGCAGAAGGCGCTGCTGCTCGGGATCGTCCTGGCGCATGCCGAGCTGGTCGCCGAGCGGACCGGGCAGCCCCCGGTCCTGCTGCTCGACGAGGTCGCCGCGCATCTCGATCCGGCGCGGCGTGCGGCGCTGTTCGATCGGCTGGCGGGGCGCGGGCAGGTGTGGATGACCGGCACCGAGGATGCGCTGTTCGATGCGATCGACGCGCAGGCGACGCGGATCGCGGTCGGGCCTGGCTGAACGCGCGCTGTCGACTCCCGTCACGGGGCATTCAAGCAGGCGCGGGCACATCCCGGTCTATCGCGCCCCGGTCCATAGCGGGGGCGACGGAGAGACATGATGAAGACGACTATCGCACGCGCCGCATTCGGGCTGGTCATGATCGCGGCAACCACCGCACCGGCATTCGCGCAGGCGCGCTATGACATGAGCAACCCGCCCTGGTCGCGCCCCGGTTACCGGCTGGCGGGCGCGGGCGTGCCGATCCTGTTTCCCGAACTCCGCAATACCGCGCGGGGCCGTGCGTTCGTGATGCCCAATTTCGACGCGAACGGCGATGGCCGGATCAACCGGCAGGAAGCCGACGACGCCAACCGCGAATTCGCCCGCATCGCCGGGCCGCGTCGCGACCGGTTCGACTGGGCCGCCTATGGCCGCGACCCGGGAGGCTATCGCGGCGACCGCGGCGGCGGCACCACTGTGGTCGAGACTAGCACGACGTGGGACCGCGGCGCGATGCGCAACTACGGTTTCCGCCAGACGCCACGCGGCGCGACGCTGACCCTGCAGGAGGACGTGCTGTTCCGCACCGACAGCGCGGTGCTGCGCCCCGGGGCGATCGAGAAGCTGCGCCCGCTCGCGCGCTATCTGCGCGGCAATCCGGGCGTCCGCGTCGCGATCGACGGATTCACCGATTCGCGCGGGTCCGATGCGCATAACCAGGACCTGTCCGAGCGCCGCGCGGCGAGCGTCCGCCAGGCATTCGACGACATGGACGTCGTCCGCGCACGCTTCAGCGTCGTCGGCCACGGCGAACGCCAGCCGGTCGCGACGAACGGGACCGCCGCCGGCATGCGCCTCAACCGCCGGGTCGAAGTCACCCTGCTCGGCCAGCGCGTCGACCACTTCTGAGCGCAAGCTCCCTCTCCCCCGGGGCGAGAGGGAAGGGCCAGGCTCCTCCCCGGCGAAGGCCGGGGCCCAGGTGGGGGACGTCTCTGACGGAAGGGGTCGCTGCGTTACGACCACCTTTCCAACTGGGCCCCGGCCTCCGCCGGGGAGGCGACGTGTTTGGAGCGAGGCTAGAGCCGAACGCTGTCCTACGCCTCACGACCCGACCCCCGGCACTACAGGCCATTTCGCTTCCGTTTCGGGCGTGCGATGCCTATATGCTGGGCATGGCATCCAACCCTGAATCCAACAATCCCAACCTGCCCAACCAGGGCGACTATGGCGCAGACTCGATCAAGGTCCTCAAGGGCCTCGACGCGGTCCGCAAGCGCCCCGGCATGTATATCGGCGACACCGACGACGGGTCGGGCCTCCACCACATGGTGTTCGAGGTCAGCGACAACGCGATCGACGAGGCGCTTGCCGGGCATTGCGACCGGATCGACATCGTCCTGAACGCCGACGGTTCGGTCAGCGTCACCGACAATGGCCGCGGCATCCCGACCGGCATCCATACCGAGGAAGGCGTGTCCGCAGCCGAGGTCATCATGACCCAGCTCCACGCCGGCGGTAAGTTCGAGAACACCAGTGACGAGAACGCCTATAAGGTCTCGGGTGGCCTGCACGGCGTCGGCGTCTCGGTCGTCAACGCGCTCAGCGAATGGCTTGACCTGACGATCTGGCGCGACGGCAAGGAGCATTACATGCGCTTCGCGTTCGGCGACGCGGTGCTCCCGCTGAAGATCGTCGGCGACGCGGCCGAGGGCCAGAAGGGCACGCGCGTCACCTTCTTCCCGTCGCCCGCCACCTTCAAGATCACCGATTTCGACTTCGACAAGCTCGAACATCGCTACCGCGAACTCGCCTTCCTTAATTCGGGCGTGCGCCTGTTCCTGACCGACGCACGGCATGAGGAACTGAAGACCGTCGAGCTCTATTACGAAGGCGGGATCGCCGCGTTCGTGAAGTATCTCGATCGCGCCAAGCTGCCGCTGATGCCCGAGCCGGTCGCGATTTCGGGCACGCGCGACGACGTCACGATGGACGTCGCGCTCCAGTGGAACGATTCCTATTACGAGAACGTCCTCGCCTTCACGAACAACATCCCGCAGCGCGACGGCGGCACGCACATGGCCGCGTTCCGCGCCGCGCTGACGCGCACGCTCAACAACTATGCCGAGAAGTCGGGCCTGTTGAAGAAGGAAAAGGTCCAGCTCACCGGCGAGGACATGCGCGAGGGTCTGACCGCGATCGTCTCGGTCAAGCTGCCCGATCCGAAGTTCAGCAGCCAGACCAAGGACAAGCTCGTCTCGTCCGAAGTCCGCCAGCCCTTGGAAAGCCTGATGGCCGACAAGATGGCCGAATGGCTCGAGGAGAACCCCGCGCACGGCAAGGCGATCGTCGCCAAGATCATCGACGCCGCCGCCGCGCGCGAAGCCGCCAAACGCGCGCGCGAACTGACGCGCCGCAAGGGCGTGATGGACATCGCCTCGCTGCCCGGCAAGCTCGCCGACTGCCAGGAGCGCGATCCCGCCAAGTCCGAGCTGTTCCTGGTCGAGGGTGACTCGGCCGGCGGTTCGGCCAAGCAGGGCCGCGATCGCCATTTCCAGGCGATCCTCCCGTTGCGCGGCAAGATCCTGAACACCGAGCGCGCGCGCGAGGATCGCATGTTGTCGAGCCGCGAGATCGGCACGCTCATCACCGCGATGGGCACCGGCATCCGCGACGACTTCAACGCGGACAAGCTGCGCTACCACAAGATCGTGATCATGACCGACGCAGACGTCGATGGCGCGCACATCCGCACGCTGTTGCTGACGCTGTTCTACCGTCACATGCCCAAGATCATCGAGGGCGGCTATCTCTACATCGCGCAGCCGCCGCTCTACAAGGCGACCAAGGGCCGGTCCGAGATGTACCTGAAGGACGATGCCGCGCTCGACGAATATCTGGTCGATGCGGGCGTCGGGTCGATGGTCCTCGAAGGGCCCGGCGGCGCCCGCTCGGGTCGCGACCTAAAGGATCTGGTCGATCACGCGCGGCGGATGCGCACGCTGATGCGCTACGTCCCCAAGCGCTATGACGCGGGCATGATCGAGGCGCTGGCGCTGGGCGGCGTGTTCGATCCCGAGGCGTCGGTCGCGGACCGCACGTCGCGGCTCGAGATCGTCACGCGGCGGCTCGAACTCGACGACGGCGATGCGCGCTGGACCGCCGAGCTGACGCAGGATGGCGGCATCCATTTCCAGCGCGCGTGGCGCGGGGTGACCGATCACCACATCATCGAGGCGAGCTTCCTCGTCTCGGCCGAGGCGCGCAAGCTGCACGCTTTGTCGGCCGAGCAGTCGGACAGCTATGCGCGCACCTCGAACCTCGTCCCCGCGAGCAAGGCAGCGCACGCCGACGAGCCCGAGGCGGAAGACGCCGCAGAGACCGGTGCCGGCGTGATCGGGTCCGCCACCGCGGTCGCGACGCGCGGCTCGACGCAGGTGTCGCGCCCGAGCCATCTGCTCGACGCGATCCTCGCCGCGGGCCGCAAGGGCCTCGCGATCCAGCGCTACAAGGGGCTGGGCGAGATGAACGCGGAACAGCTGTGGGAAACCACGCTCGATCCGTCGGTCCGCTCGATGCTGCGCGTCACCGCGGTCAATGCCGAGAGCGCGAACGAGATCTTCACGCAGCTGATGGGCGAAGTCGTCGAACCGCGGCGCGAGTTCATCCAGGACAACGCGCTCAACGTCGCCAATCTCGACGTCTAGGGCGCGTTTCGCTTCCGCGGACCGACGCGCAGGGATCGTCCGATCCGGGTGCGTCAGTCCGGTTTGGCAAGGCGTGGCGCGTCGGTTTTGCGGATGATCGCGCCGAAATGCGTCTGGCCGTCCTCGCGCCACATCGACAGCGACAGGGTGACGGCCAGTTTCGACCCGCCGCGGTGCGTCGCCTCGAGGGTGACGGTCGTCCCGACCAGATGCGCAGCGCCGCGGGCCGCGAGTTGCTGAAGGCTCAGGGCGTTACCTCGTTCTCGCGGATCGATGATGGCGATCGTCTGACCCAGCGCCTGGTCGGTGCTGAAACCGAACAGCGTCTCACATGCCGCGTTCCAGACGATGATCCGGCCGTCATGATCCGCACATAGAATGCCATCGGGAGAGGTCGCGGCGAAATTGTCGAAGCGGGACCGGCCCGGGTCGGGCAGCTGTGGCACGTGGTTCGTCAGCGGCGACCCCTCACGCAGGCTGCGCGCGAGTTCGGGCGTGTCGAGCCAGCGTTCGCGGGGCGCAAGCCCGCCATCGACCGCGACATAGACCATCTCCGCCACGCTGCTGACGTTCAGCTTGCGCAGCGCCTGTGCGCGGTGCCCCTCGACCGTGCGCGGGCTGATCGCCATCGCCTGCGCGATCGCCTTGTTGGTCTGGCCGACGATCATCGCGCGCACGACATTGCGCTCGCGCTCGGTCAGCAGGTCGAGACGCGCGCGCGCCGCGCCGCGCTGCAGCGTCCAGTTCACCAGCGTCGCGACCCGTTCGAACGCGCGGTCCAGCGCGGCCGCCAGCGTTTCGGGCTCGAGCGGCATGTCGAGCACCTCGGTCGCGCCCAGTTTCATCGCCTCGACGGTGACCGTCGCATCGGTCCGCGCCGTGATCGCGATCGCCGGCCAGCGGATGTCGCGTTGTGCCAGCGCGGAGAGCAGCCCCAGGCCGTGCGCCGGCGGCGTCCGCAGCTCGATCAGGATCGGCGCAGGCTTGAGCGTGGGCAATTGCTCGAGGAACAGGTCGGCATGGGCAAAGGGCCAGACCGTGATGCCCGACGGCTTCAGACAGGCCTGCAGATGCCGCCGCGTGCCGCTGTCGTCGTCGATGACGTATAGGATCATGGCTGCTCCGGTCGGTGGCGGTGCCAGGGGCCCGAGGATGGTGCCGCGGCCGGGACGATGAAATTCGGCGTTACACGGTAAAGTCCAAGAGTTCGAGGGGGCTGTCGCGCGCGTTCAATAGGTGATGCTGACCCAGAGGATGTCGCTGTAGGATCCCGGCTTCAGCTGCGTCTGGCGGGCCGGTGCGCGCGCATAGACGGGAATCGCGGTGCTGGTCGCGACCGCGGTGCTGCTGACGGTGCTGCTGCCATTGGTGCCGTCACCCCAGACTCGGGAGTGCGCAGGATCCATATAGAGATTGTAGAGCAGCGCCTGGGCGCCGCCGGTCATGGTGCGCGCGCCATAGTCGCCATTGCCCGGGCCGATCGCGATGACGACGCTGGTTTCGACGTCGCAGCTGATCGCGATGCTGGTGACGGCATCCTGTGGCGCCGATGCGAACGGATCATAGTGGCCCAGACTCAGTTGCTGCGGACTGACGCTGCAACTGGCTGCCGCTGCCGGTGCCGCGGTCGCGAGTAGCGCGAAGACAAACGCGGCGGCGATCGCGCTGCGACCGATCATGAGGTGCATGTGAAGGTTCCGAGATCGGGTTGGGTCTGTCCGGCGGGGACGAAGTCGAAGGCGAAAGCGCACCCGCCGCCGGCAAAGGTGGCGGACACGCGATTGCGCGTGGCCAGCCCGGTCAGATAGGCGTCGCCGCCGGGCGCCAGCAGAAAGGCTTCGCCCGCGCCGTTCAGGTGAAGCACGGTGCCGGCGGGAAGCGGGTTGCCGTCCGCACCGACCACCCGGAGCCGCGCATCGCTTGCCGCGCGTGCGCCGAACCGTACCGCGACGCCGCTGCGATCATAGGGCCGCACCGTACGCTTGGTCTCGTCGATGATCGCGTCGAGCGGCAGGTCCTCGGCCTCGATCCGGATATGATTGTCCTGAAACGGCAGCAGCCGCGGGATGACCAGCACGCCCGCCGCGTTCGTGCGGCCGACCAGCTGGTTGTCCGAATAGACGCGGACATTGGCGTAGGGGCCGACGCGCACGGTCCCGAAGCTCTGCTCGATCCGACGCGCGGCGAACACCGCGCCATCGACCGTCGCGACCGATCCGACCAGCTGCAGCCGCCCGCCCGACGCACCGTTCAGCCGGGTCACCTGCGCATCGATACGGCCGATGCCGCTCTGGGCATTGACCTCTGCATCAAGCCGCTCGATCGCCCCGGTTTCCGCCTGCAGCCGGTATCCGACGCCGTCTCCATAAGGGAGGTTGCGTTGCAGCGTCGTCGTCGCGCCGAGCTCGCCGTCGCGCAGCTGCACGCCGGCGGTGGCGCTGGTCCGCTGGCCGAACGGGACGGTGAGGCGGAACTGCACCGTCGTGTCACGCGCGCCGGCAAAGCTCCGGCTCGCATTGAGGCTGAGCGCGCCGATCCGGCGGAGCCGCATCGACGCATTGGCATTGCCCGACAGGATATCGCCCCGCTGGTCACGGCTGCGGCGCCACAGGAGAGAAGCTGTGACCGACCCATAGGGCGTGGGCGTGCCGATAAAGCCGGTCACCGTGCTGCGCGCGCGCCGATAGGCGGTCGAATCGCCGACCGTCGCATAGTCCGCGGTGGTGATCTCGCCATTGCCGCCCAGCGACAGGCCGCGCGTCTGGCGTTCGAACCCGATTCCGAACAGGCCGCCGCCGCCCCGGTCCGAATGGCTGCCCGCGGCCGAGAGCGAGAAGATCCCGACCGCGGGCCACAAGGCGCTGACCTGCATGCTGGTCGCCTGCATCCTGCGGGTGGTTTCGCCATGCGCCTCGACCGTCAGCCGCTCGGTCACACCATAGCGATGCGTCGCCGACAGGATCGGCGTGCCATAGTCGAAGCTCGCCCGCGTGAAATTGCGCCGCAACACGCCGATCTCGTACGAGAAATCATGCAGGCCCCGGCGCAGGATCTGCGGCGCGGCATAATAGGATTGCGTCACCCGCGTCTCGCGACCCAGCGCATCGCGCACCACCAGCTGGATATCGCCGCTGCCATTGACCACCGGGACGTCGGTCAGCGCGAACGGTCCGGACGCGACGCTCTGGCGGTTCTGGAGGATGTTGTTGACATAAAGGTCGACGACCGAGGGGACGGCGGCGCTGCCGTTCAGCGTCGGCAGCGCCATCGTCAGATAGCCCGGCTGCGTCGCGAAATTGGTCGCGAGCTGAAGGCCCGCGAACCGCAGCGCACCGGTCCCGGTGCTGCCGCGAGTCACGCCGTCACCGATCCGCAGCGATCGCAGCCGCGCCGGGTCGTCGATCGTCCAGTTGGTATCCAGCCTGACGAGGCTGCGTCGCCCGTCGCCACTGTTCCCCGTGCCGGCGATGAAGCCCGTCCCCATCGTCCCCGCGCCGCTGAACGCGCCCAGCTCGAACAGGCCGTCGAGCGAGGACGCGCCGGACGCGGTCTGTGCGGACAGGTCGTAATTGAGGAAGCCGCCGATCCCGCTGCGCGTCATCGGCCCGTCGGTCCGGCCCGACAGCAGCGCGCTCGACGGCATGAACAATGCCGCCGGCGCGGTGATCGACAATGTCTGCGTCGCATCGTCGAGGCCGGCGACAAGCCCTTCCGCCGTGTCGAGCCGAAGATAGGTCTCGCCCTCGAACAGCCGCGTATCGTCCTCTTTCAGCACCAGCCGCCACGCGCGTGCCGCGTCTCCGGTGACGTACAGCGCGTCCGCATCGTACAGCACCCAGACCGGATCGGGCTGATCGATGCCGTTGATCCGGATCGCGAGCAACGCCAGACGCAGGTCCGCCGGCGCCGCAGCCTGCCCCGCCGCCGGGATGGGCGCGGGGTCGGCTGCGATGCCGGGCGAACCCGCGGCCAGAAGCACGATTGCCAGACTAGCGCGCGGCCAGATTCGCCGTGACTTCGTGCTCGCCATCGGCGGTGCGGATCGCGAGCGTCAGCGGCGTCCCGTTCGGGAGTTCGGGATGCTTGCCGATCTCCCATTGGCGCATGCTCTGCGGCAGGACGACGCCCATCGCGTTGCTCAGCACGGTCGATGTGCCGCCCGTCCCCATCCCCGTCCCCGCCCGATGTGCGATGCCGGTGACCTGCGCGATCGCGCCGCCGGTGTTGCGCGCTTCGAGGACGATATTCCCGGCCGGGCGCCGCCAGGCGGTCCAGGCGACGGCGGCCTTGGCGGCCGGATCGGCGACGATATAGAGCGGCAGGTTCAGCTTGACCGCGATGCGCACGCCGTTCGCCGTCGCCGGCCCGGGGATCTCCTGCAGCATCACGCGATAGGCGGCATTGGGCATGCGGTGCCGCACGCCGATGCGGACGAGTTGCGGTGCCCGCGTCGCAGCGGTGAAGATGGGTGGCGACGCGATCAGGTCGTCGGTCGGCGTATAGACGTCCTTGCCGTCGACCTGGGTCCAGCGAAAGGCGGACACCCGGATCGATACCGGTACATCCTCGCCATTGGTGATGGTCAGCGATCCGATCGGGCGGTTGGCGGGCAGGGTGAGCGTGACCGGGCTGACGCGGAAGTTGCTCGCGACCGCATCGCCGGGCAGGGCGATGGCGGCGGCCATGCAAAGACCGGCCGCCGTGAGGCGACCGGTCTGCAAGAGGCTCATAAAGCGCATTGCTTGAAGAGCTTAGTAGTTAACCGTGACCTGGACGACATCCGCATAGGTTCCTGCTGGTATGCCCGTCTGGCCAGCCGGGATGCTGCCGGCCAGCACGATCGGCACAATGGCGCCGGTGCCGGTGCCGGTGATCGGCAAGGTGCCGCCCGTGCCATCACCCCATGGGCTGGTCGTGGTGTTGTCATTGTACAGGACGTAGTTCAGCGGCTGGCCGCCCCCGGCGGTCGAGGTCATCCCGCGCAAGGCTATTGTTGCGCCGGTGCCGGTGCCGATATCTGCCGTTGCGGTCCATCCTGTGTCCATCGTGCACATGACGTTCAGACCACCGGTGCCCGCATGCGCGGCGCCATCGGTCACATCGGCGCCGCCGAACTGCAGCGCGGTCGAGGTGACCACGCAGCTCTCGGTGACTTCGGCGTTGGCGGCGATCGTCGTGCCGGTGGTCTGCGCCGATGCCGGAAGGCCGACGAAAGCGGTCAGGCCGAGCGCGGACGCCAGCGCGAATTGGACGCGCATGTTGTTGATAGCCATTGGTAATTCCCAGGACTGGGCGCAGCAGGACATACCTTGCGCCACTCATGTCGAGCCGTATCTGTCATCAAGAGGCTTCTTGAAAACATGCCGCCTCATCGATGCAGTTCTACGCCAATGGCATTGCGAAGACCTGAACAAATGTACAATATCTCCCACGTAGATCTACGTGGACATGCATGGTCTTGACTTGGGATGGTCGTCGATCATTGCCGTACATCATGACGAATCATGGTAAACGGAATGAGTTTCGATGGTTAATACTAGGTGAAAGACTGAATGCTGGCAAGGCGTGCAGTGCGCAGGGGCGTCACATGCCCCGGGATTGTGAAGATCGCGGCCCGGGCACCGGCTCATCGGGCTGGCTATCACTGTCGCGTGGCCATTCCTATAGCGCCAACGCCCCCTATATCCCGTCGGCACCCTGCTGACCGGACGCAGCTTTCGCGCATCCCGGCCGGCCAACCGACGCGGATCGCCGCGTGAGAGGACAGCATGACAGAGTATAAGAAGACCGACGCCGCGCTCGCCAAGCTGACGCCCGAGCAATATTACGTCACGCAGGAAAGCGGCACCGAGCGGCCAGGGACGGGATCCTATCTCAACACCCGCGAACCCGGGCTCTATGTCGACATCGTGTCGGGCGAACCGCTGTTCGCGTCGGCCGACAAATTCGACTCGCACTGCGGCTGGCCGAGCTTCACCAAGCCGATCACCCCCGCGCATGTCGCCGAGCTGCATGACCGCAGCCACGGCATGGTCCGCACCGAGGTCCGCTCGGCGGGCGCGGACAGCCATCTGGGGCATGTCTTCGAGGATGGGCCGCGCGACCGCGGCGGGCTGCGCTACTGCATCAACTCGGCCGCACTCCGCTTCGTCCCGCGCGACGCGATGGAAGCCGAGGGGTATGCGGACTATCTCGACCAGGTCGACGCCGCAGGCGCGTGACGGAACGGCCGGCCGCTCGCGCGGCCGGCCACCCCGTGGGTCAGGCGAGCGTCAGCCCGACATCGACATTGCCGCGCGTGGCGTTCGAATAGGGGCAGATCTGGTGCGCGGTATCGACCAGCTTCTGCGCCTGCTCGCGGTCGAGACCCGGCAGCGCGACGGTCAGATCGGTGGTGATGCCGAACCCGCCCGCATCGCGCGGACCGATGCCGACCTTGGCCGTCACCGACACATCGTCGGGCAGCTTCATCTTCAGCTGCTGTCCGGCGACCTTCAGCGCGCCGATGAAGCAGGCCGAATAGCCCGCCGCGAACAGCTGTTCCGGGTTGCTCCCGTCACCACCTGCGCCACCAAGCTCCTTGGGCGTCGACAGGGCCACCGCGAACCGGCCGTCCTCCGACCGTGCCTGACCGTCACGACCGCCGGTGGCGGTTGCCGTGGTGCTGTATTTCACATCGACCGACATGCTGAATCTCCTATCTGTTTATCGCGATAACTAAATAGGAGTGCGTGTCGGCGCTGTCCAGAGCCGCGCGCTCTGACCAGCATCGACAATCCTGCTCGTAACTGATGGAGGTCAGCGCACCTCGGCGCGGAGCGTCGCGCGAACGCCGCGATGCGCGCGGTCATATTCGACGATCGAATGCAAGCTCTGCGCCATCGCGCGGATCAGCTTGGTGCCGAGCCCCGTACCCCGCGGCGTGGCGTCGGCGGGCATGCCGCAGCCATCATCCTCGACCGCCAGTAGGAACTGGCCGTCATCGGTCTGCGACAGCGTCACGCGGACCTCGCCCGATCCCGCGGGATAGGCGTATTTGCAGGCATTGGTGACGAGTTCGGTGACGATCACGCCCAGCGACACCGCGCGGTCGGTCGCCAGCCGGATCGGTTCGGCGACCAGCCGCAATGCGCGTGGCAGCGCCTCGCTCGACCAGGTCTCCGCCAGTTCGTCGACCAGCGCGCCGAGATATTCGCGCATGTCGACGCTCTCGACATCGTTGCTCGTATACAGGCGGCGATGGACCTGCGCGATCGCCTGGATCCGCCGCTGCGTATCCTCGAGCGCCTCGCGCGCGGCCGGGTCGGTCAGCGCCCCCGCCTGCAGGCTGACCATCGCCGAGACCAGCTGCAGCGAATTGGCCACGCGGTGGTTCACCTCGCCGAGCAGCGCCTCGAGCCGTGCGTTGGTCGCGCGCAGATCGGCCTCGACGACGGCCTTGGCCTGTTGCAGCACCGACCGCGCGCCGACCTGTTCGAACGCCGCATCGAGCAGCTCGAAAAACTCCTCGCCGACGGTCTTCACGACATAGTCGGCCGCGCCCGCCTTCAGCGCGGCGACCGCGATCCGTCCCTCGTCTGACCCGGTGACATAGACGACGGGGGGCGCATCGGGCAGCGCGCGCAGCACGTTGAGCGTCTCGAGCCCGTCCATCCCGGGCATGTAATGGTCGACCGCGATCAGGTCATACGGTTCGGCGCGCACCATCGCGATGCCGTCCGCGCCCGACTCGGCCAGCGTCATATGGTACCCGCGACGCTCCATCGCGCGCCCAACCAGCCGCCGGATACCCGCATCGTCATCGATATAGAGAACGCGTTTGCCGGTCATTCAACTCTCGGCCGAGGGGACCTGGATCACCGACAGGAACAGGCCGAGCTGGCGGATCGCCTGGGCAAAGCTCTCATAATTCACCGGCTTGGTGATATAGACGTTGCAGCCGAGATCATAGCAGCGCTGGATCTCGACCTTGTCGTCGGTGGTCGTCAGCACAACGACGGGCGCGCGTCGCAACGGGCTGCCCTCCGCCTTGATCCGCGCGAGGATGTCGGTGCCGCTCATGTCGGGCAGGTTGAGGTCGAGCAGGATCAGCGCGGGGCCGCTCTTCGCCGGACCGTCGGCCGCATCGAACAGGAAGTCGAGCGCGGTCGTGCCATCGGTGAAATGGCGGATATCGTTGAGGATGCCCGCACGGCGGATGTTCTTCTCGATAAGGCGCGCATGGCCCTCGTCGTCCTCGATCATCACGATGCCGACGGATTTGTGATCGTTCATGCCACGGGATCCTGTAACCTGAGGTCGAAGGGGAGATTGAGCCGGAAGGTCGCGCCTTCGCCGAGCGTCGAGACCACGTCGATCGTCCCGCCCAGCCGATAGGCCAGCGCGCGGACATGCGCGAGGCCGATGCCCTCGCCGGGCTGGTCCTGCGGCCCGGCACGCCGGAACAGGTCGAAGACGCGCTGGTGATCGCCCGGCGCGATCCCGCGGCCATTGTCGATGACCGACAGGATCACGCGGTTGCGCTCGCGCGTGCCGGCAAGCCGGATCACGCCCGGCCGTCCGGGCTGGAGATATTTGGTCGCATTCTCGATCAGGTTCGACAGGATCTGTTCGAGCGCGAGCCGGTCGGTGACGAGTGCGGGCAGCGGGCGGTCGATCGTGACGGTCGCGCCGCGATCGTCGATCAGATGCTGGATCGACGCGACGATCGCGTCCCCGACGGCGGCCGGGTCGACCGGTTCGGGGGTGATCGACCGCCGCCCCTCGCGCGACAGCTTCAGGATCGCGTTGATCAGCCGGTCCATCTTCTGCGTCGAGGCGCGGATGAAGCCGATCGCCTCGGGCAGATCCTCCCGCGCGGCGATCCGCGCCTCGGGCGTGACGATCTCCGGGGCGATCGCCTCCGCACGGTCGATCAGTGCGGCCAGCGGCGCGGCGGCCTCGGCCAGCTCCGCGGTAAAGCCCATCACGTTGACGAGCGGCGAGCGCAGGTCGTGGCTGACGATATAGGCGAAACGCTGGATCTCGTCATTCGCCCGGCTGAGATCCGCGGTCCGTTCGACTACCTGATCCTCGAGCGTCTCGTTGAGCAGGTGCAACCGGTCGCGCGACGCACCGAGATCGGCGGTGTAGCGCCGGATCACCAGGATCGCGAGGATCGCCACGACGAGGAGGAGCAGCGCTGCGAGGCCCGCCACCGACAGGAACAGCATGTTCGACCGCTGCTGGCGGTCACTGCGGATCTCGAGCAGGCGAACTTCCTCGGCAGCCATCGCCCGCAGCCGGTAGCGGATGCTGCGCATCAGCGGGACGCTCGCATCGACCGCGAACCGGCGTTGCGCCTCGCCGATCCGGCCCGCGTCGACCAGCGCGATCGACTGGGTCCGCAGGCTGCGCAACTGGCCCACCCGCGGTTCGATCAGGTCGAGCCGCGCGGTCTGGCGTGGATTGTCGTGGGTCGAGGAGCGCAGCGCCGTCAGCGCCGGCGCGAGCCGTTGGGCCGTCGTCTCATAGGCCGTCGAGAACAGGGGCAGGCCGGTGAGAAGATAGCCGCGCCGCGCGGTTTCCGACTGCTCCATCTCGACCTGCAACGTGGCGATCGCCTGGCGGACGTCCTGCGTATGAAGAATATCGGCGGTGTAGCGCGCGTTACGCACCGTGATCCAGCCGATCGCGACCGCGGCAGCGGCCAGCGCGACGAAGCCGAGCGTCATGAACGCGACCAGCCAGCGGGCGATGCGCCCTTCCGACTGGGGAAGTTTCAAGCTGATACGCGCCATATGCGACCCGTCTAGGATACCGCCTATCGTTACGCCAGCGATACTGACGGACGGCGGCCGGAGAGGGTGGATACCGGCGGCTGCGCGACGGCGATTGCGAGGATCGGGGCGTCTGGCCGCGCCGGATGGGCATCGACACCGGCCCGCCAGGGTGGGGCCGGCGCCAGCGCCGACCCCGTTATGTCTTAGTTGCTGTCGGAGTTGTTGTCGTCGTCGATCGCGAGATACAGCGCGCCGCCCACGGCGACGGCAGCGACGGCGACGATGACCAGACCGGCACCGGCAACCTTGTTCTTCTTGGCAGTCGGCGATGCAGCGCGCACCGACTTGGCGACCGACAGCGACGCTGCGGAATTTGCAGCAGCATTTGCCGCGACGGGCATGGCCGAGACGGCAACGGCAGCAGCCGTGAGAAGGATCTTACGCATGAGAACAACTCCGTAACTTTATGAGAAGAGCGCACAGTATAGGCGTTTGTATTAAAAATGAAGCAACGTCTAAACCGATCGGGGGCAATTATCGGTCGCCGACCGTGACCCTAGGGCAACAGTTTTCGGGTGCTGGCCTTGCCAACGCGGCGGTCGCCACTGTGCCGCATCGATCGCGGGATTGGCCGAGACCCGGAGATCGCAATCGCGATCGGTCGGGATGGCCATCAAGATCACGGATCATCATGACCCGGTGATATCGTCGTCATGGTTCGACTTTGGCAGGGCCTCTAACCCGCCCGACAAGGCGAGACCGCTGCCGTTCGAGCGGATGACATCGCTACGCCGTTCGTTTGCTCAGTTGCTGTCCGAATCCTCGTCGTCGCTCGAGGCGAGCAGAATGGCGCCGCCCACGATGACAACCGTTGCGAGCAGGGGGACGATCAGGCTCGGACCGGCAAGCTTGGTCTTCCTGACGGTCTGCGTCGATACACGCACCGACTTGGCGACAGACAATGGCACCGCTGCGTTGGTGGCTGCATTCGCGGTGGCCGGCATCGTAGCGATTGCAAATGCTGCAGCAATGATGATGAACTTGCGCATGAAGGGGTCTCCACTTCACCGAAGGAGACACGATCATAGTTCAATTCACGAATAATATAAACGCGCGCAATGTTTTGGTACGTATTATATGTATCCGCCGCGAAGTCGCTCTAGAGCAACAGTTCCTGCGCGCTCGCCTTGCCGACACGGCCGCCACCACTTCGCCGATCCATCTCGTGATTGGCGGTGAAGCGGATATCGGGATCGCGATCGGTCAGGAACGCCATCAGGGTCTCATGATCCAGTTCGGACCATTCCTTGCCGCGGTCGGGGCCATAGCGCACGCGCGGGATCAGGCCGGGATCACGCGACCATTCGATCAGCTGCGCCAGGCTCGCCTCGTTGAGCATGTCGCGCAGATGGAAGGCGGTGACATAGGCGTCGGGGAAGGCGCGATGCGCGGGCAGGCCGCGCTCATGCTCCATCCCCGCGGGCTTGCGCCAATAGCGCAGCACCTGGTTCGAGAAGCTCGGCGAATCGGGCCACAGCCGAAGCGCGCATTTCCAGGTACAGATCCATTCGGCATCGCGGGTCAGCGCGGGGGTGCAGAATTTCTGTTCGAAATCGGCACGGTGCGCCGCCAGCGCGAGCCGTCGCGGCCAGGGATCGAGCACCTGACGCGCGCAATCATGCCACCAGGGCGCATCGGCGACATGCTCGTCGAGAATATGGTGGATCGCCTGCGTTACCGGCGGAATCAGCCGGCCCGGATTGACCAGCAGACTGCCGCCCTCGCCGTAGATTTCCCAGCGCCCGTCCTCACCCAGCGCGACGTCCTGCCAGCCGATCTCGCACACGCCATGCGCGGGGGGAGCCGATCCGGTGGTCTCGAGGTCGATGACCCGGATCATCTGCGGCTGGGGTTTGGGCTTTGCATAAGATGGCGCCATGACTGCCATGTGGGGACAAAAGCGCGGCTAATCCAGCGCGTATGCACCATCCCGGTCGATATCGACCTCGCGCACGCCGCGCCGCTGGCGCGCACGGTCGACGAGCGTGCGCAGCCCTTCGCGCCGGTCGCGCGCCATCGGCACGTCGCGCAGGACGAATTCGCCGCCGCCGGTCGTGCGATCGGTCGACGTCAGCACGATCGTGCCGATGTCGGTCATCTGGTTGAGCAGCGAATAGCCGAGCCGGACGTCCTTGATCCGGTAGAGCTCGATCTCGTCGATCGTCTTGAACAGGATGCCGCGCTTCACGATCAGCCGCTGGTCGGTGATCTCGAAGGTCGTGCTCCGGTTCCGGAGCCAGCGCAGCCCGATCAGCACGAAACCCACGCCGACCAGGCAGGTCAGCAGCGTTCCCCAGCCGGCAAAGCTGCCGAGCAGCCAGCGGCGCGTGCTGGACCGGAATTCGTCGATGGGTCGCTCCACGCGGCACTCCTTGGGATGATGGCGGAGGGTAGGGTAGCCCGGCCCCGAGTCAATCGCCGCGCGCGGGGCGGCACGCGGATCAGGCTCGCGTCACCCCGCAGGCCGCGAGGTGCGCATCGACCGCGGCGAGCAGGCTGGCCAGCGCGTCGTCGGTGCGTGCCTCGGCGCGCACCGTCAGCATCGCCTGCGTGTTCGACGCGCGCAGCAGCCACCAGCCATCGGGCGTGGTGACGCGCGCGCCGTCGGTCAGGTCGACCACCGCGCCCTCGCGCGCCAGCCGTGCGACGACCGCGTCCACCACCGCGAATTTCTCCGCATCGTCGACCGGGAAGCGCAGATCGGGCGTCGCGACCAGCGCCGGCATCGCATCGTGCAGCGCGGTCAGCGACTGTCCCGACAGATGCACCGCGCGAATGAGGCGGACCGCGGCATAGGCGGCGTCGTCGAACCCGTAATAGTCACCGGCGAAGAACAGGTGCCCGCTCAGCTCGCCGCCGAGCGGGGCGCCGGTGCGCGTCATCGCCGTCTTCATCAAACTGTGCCCGGTCGGCGCCATCACCGCCTTGCCGCCAAGCGCGGTGATCCGGTCGAACAGCGCCTGGGACGACTTCACGTCCGCGACGATCGATGCACCGGGATGCTCGCGCAGCGCGGGCTCGACCAAGATGGACAGGATCTGATCCCCCCAGATCACCCGCCCGAGCGCGTCGACCGCGCCGATCCGGTCGCCATCGCCGTCAAAGGCCAGTCCGAAGTCGAGGTTGTTTTCCGTGACGAGCCGCTTCAGATCGGCAAGGTTCGATTCTTCGGTAGGATCTGGATGATGATTGGGAAAATTGCCGTCGACTTCGGCGAAGATCACATGATGCTCACCCGGGAGGAGCTTGACCAGCGCCTCGATCACCGGGCCCGCGGCGCCGTTGCCGGTATCCCAGCCGATTCGGTACGCGCCGCCGGCATAGCCCGCCATCAGCCGGCCGACATAGGCGTCGCGCAGGTCGACGGTGGTAACCACGCCGGCGCCTTCGCTCCACGCGCCCGACGCGGCAAGCGCGGCAAGATCCTGGATGTCGTCACCGAAAAATGGGGCGTGACGCAATACCATCTTGAAGCCGTTATACTCGGCGGGATTATGGCTGCCGGTTACGTGGATGCCGCCATCCACTTCTAGCGTCGCCTCGGCATAATAGAGCATCGGCGACGGGCCGAGACCGATCCGGACGACGTCGACCCCGCCCGCGACCAGCCCGGCGACCAGCGCCGCCTCGAGCGCGGGGGAGGACAGGCGACCGTCATAGCCGACCGCCACGCGGGTGCCGCCGACGCTGCGGACGCGCGTCGCGAACCCCCGGCCGATCGCGGTGGCATCTGCAGGACCGAGGCTTTTGCCGACGATCCCGCGAACGTCATATTCGCGCAGCGCGCTGGGGTCGAACTGGTGCGTCATACGTCTCTGTGTCGGCTTATCGCGTGCGTTTGAGCAGCAGGTCGCGCGCGGCATTCACCCGCCGCGTCAGGTCGGTCGAGCCGCCGCGGTCGGGATGGACCGAGGCGATCAGCCGCCGGTGCGCGCTGCGGACCGCGTCGGCATCCGCACGCGCGTCGATCCCCAGGATCGCGCGCGCCTCCGCCTCGTCGGTCACCACCCGCTGTTTCGGCTTGGGGCGCAGATACCGCCAGGCCAGCCAGATCAGCAGTGCGGTGGCGATCCACGTCACGCCGCGGCCCTGCGGCGGACCGTGGTGCGGTCCGTCATGCAGCGACATCCGACACGGGGCCGGGCGACGCCGGCGCAGCGGCGCGCGGCGCGGTTTCGGCGACCAGCTCGGGCAGCTGCAGCGCCGCCATCATCTCGCGCAGTTCCTGGCGCGCGGCGACGTGTGCCAGCCCCATGCCGCCGAATTCCTTCGCATCGATCATCGTCAGCCCGGCGGGGAACATCTCACGGTAGATGACGCGCTCGCCGAGCCCCGGAATGATCCGGAATCCGACCCGCTTCGACAGCTGGACCAGCGCATCCGAGACGCGGCGCATGTTGCGCGCCTCGATATGCTGGAGGCGGTTGCGCAGCACGACCCAGTCGATCGTCGTCCCGTCCGCGCGGGCGCGCTGCTTGCGCGCATCCCAGATCAGCTCGGAATAGAAACTCGGCCGCGTCACCTGGAAGGTTTCGGGATCGACCTGCCCGATCAGATCGAAATCGACGAAGCTGTCGTTCATCGGCGTGACCAGCGTGTTCGAGAGCGCGGCGGCGGTGCGCGCAAACGGATCGTCGCGGCCGGGCGTGTCGACGACGAGGAAATCCGAGTCCGCGCACAGCGAATGCCACAGATCCTCGAACTGGTCCTCGGTCTGCGCCGACAGCGTCGCGTGACGCGGCATCGGCAGCGCGGAGCCGGTGCGCTTGATCGTCTCGGCGCGGTTGTCGAGATAGCGGCCGACGGTGCGCTGGCGGTGGTCGAGGTCGAGACAGGCGACGCGCGCGCCCCTGGCGGCCAGCGCGATCGCGACATGGACCGCGGTCGTCGATTTGCCCGTGCCGCCCTTCTCGTTGGCGAACACGATGACGTGCGTCGAAGCGTGAGGGGAATCCGGGCCCGTGGCCAACGCGCGTTTCCTTATTGATCGTGAGTGACGCCCTTCATAGAAGCCGCGACCGTACTTATCGAGTGGGAGTTTCACGTGGACACCGTCAGGGACCTGAATATGCTGCGCGAAAGCGTCGCCGCGTTCCGCGCGGCCGGCCAGCGCGTTGCGCTCGTCCCGACGATGGGGGCGCTCCACGCCGGCCATGTCGCGCTGATCGAGGCGGCGAAACGCCCAGGCACGAAGGTCGTCGCGTCGATCTTCGTGAACCCCAAACAGTTCGGCCCGAACGAGGATCTCGCGCGCTATCCGCGGCGCGAGATGGCCGACATCAGGCTGCTGAACGAGGTCGGCTGCGACCTGCTCTGGGCGCCGGGCGTCGAGGTCATGTATCCCGAAGGCTTTGCCACCAACGTCAGCGTCGCCGGGGTGAGCGAGGGCTTTGACGGGGCCGCGCGCCCCGGCCATTTCGACGGCGTCGCGACCGTCGTCGCCAAGCTGTTCAACCAGGTCGGCGCGGATGCCGCCTATTTCGGTGAAAAGGACTTCCAGCAGCTCGCCGTCATCCGCCGGATGGTCACAGATCTCGACTTCGCGATCGAGATCGTCGGCGTCCCGACGCAGCGCGACGATGACGGCCTCGCCATGTCGTCGCGCAACATCTATCTCGACGACGACCAGCGCCGGCAGGCGGTCGCGCTGCCGCGTGCGCTCGGCGTCGCCGCGCGTGCGATCGCCCGCGGCGAGGATGTCGCCGCCGTGCTCGACGACGCCCGGACCGCGCTGGTCGGCGCGGGCTTCGCGATCGACTATGTCGCGCTCGCGGATGCCGAGACTCTCGTCGAGCAGACGGGTGCGGAACAGCCCGGCGCGGCCCGCCCCCGGCGGCTGCTCGCGGCCGCGCGGATGGGCACGACCCGGCTGATCGACAACATCGCGGTCGACTAGGCAATCCTACGGAATGCCCCGTTAACCATTGAGCAGGCCGAGTCGGTCCAGTCTGTCGGCAGGAACAGCGGGGACCGACAATGGCTGGCAGGCTCAAGACCAAGAATTTCCTGATCGAACGGCGCCTCGCCGATGCCGCGCGCGGCGACGAGCGCGCCTGCTACGAACTCGGGATGGTGTATTCGACCGGCACCGCGGGCGTCGTGCTCGACCTGATCGAGGCGCATAAATGGTTCAACCTGGCGGCGGTGTCGGGCAATCACGCGGCGCAGGAATGCCGCGCGCAGATCGCCGAGGACATGAGCCCGCGCGACATTGCGGTGGCGCAGCGCGCCGCGCGCGACTGGATGCAGTTGACGCAACGCCGCGCGGCGTAAGCCTTCTGTCTGTATCCTCCCCCCTGACGGGGGAGGATCAGGGCGTCATTCCGCTGCGGCCTTCTTCTTCGGCGCTGCCTTTTTCGCAGGCGCCTTCTTGGCCGGAGCCTTCTTAACCGGCGCCGCCGTCGCCTCCCCGTCCTTGGCCGCCGCGGCCTTGGCCGGTGCCTTCTTCGCCGCGGGCTTCTTGGCGGGCGCCTTCTTCTTCTTCGTCGCAGGCGCCGCCGCGGCCCGCGCGTCGACCAGCGACGCGGCTTCCTCCAGCGTCAGCTGGTCCTTCTCGATCGACTTGGGCAGGGTCGCATTGGTCGTGCCGTCGGTGACATAGGGACCGTAACGCCCCTCCATCAGCTTGATCTCCGCCTCGGTGCGCGGATGGTTGCCGAGCACCTTGAGCGGCGCCTGCGCCCCGCGCGCGGTGCGACCGCCGCCGGCCGCCGCTTCGGCCAGCTTCACGACCGCCGCGTTCATGCCCGTCTCGAACACGTCCGCGGTCGTGGTGAGACGCGCATATTTGCCCTGATGCTTCAGATACGGCCCGAACTTGCCGATCGTCGCGATGATCGGCTCGCCGGTCTCGGGATGATTGCCGACCGTCCGCGGGAGCGAGAGCAGCTTGACCGCCCATTCGAGGTTGAGCTCGCCGATGTCCTTCGGGATCGACGCCATCTTGCGATCCTCGCCCTCGCCGATCTGCAGATACGGGCCGAAGCGTCCCGACTTGCGCTCGATCGGCTGGCCGGTGTCGGGATGCGTGCCGAGCGTCGACGGACCCGCATCCGTCTCGGCGTCACCGCCGGGCTGCGCGAAGCGGCGGGTGTATTTGCACTCGGGATAGTTGGAGCAGGCGATGAACGCGCCGAACTTGCCGCCACGCAGCGCGAGCTGCCCCTCGCCGCAATTCGGGCAGAGCCGCGGATCGCCTCCATCCGCCTTGGCGGGGAACAGGTACGGCGCGAGGAAGGTGTCGAGCTCGGCGGTGATCGCGCTGGGCTGCTGCTCCATCACCTCGGACGTGCGCGGCTTGAAATCGCGCCAAAACGCGTCGAGCACCGACTGCCACTGCGCGCGGCCGCCCGACACGTCGTCGAGCTCCTCCTCGAGTTCGGCGGTATAGTCGTAGCCGACATATTTCTCGAAGAAGCGTTCGAGGAACGCCGTCACCAGCCGCCCGCTCTCCTCGGCGAAGAAGCGGTTCTTCTCGATCCGGACGTACGCGCGGTCCTTCAGCGTCTTGATGATCGAGGCATAGGTGGACGGGCGACCGATGCCCAGCTCCTCCATCCGCTTGACGAGGCTGGCCTCCGAGAAGCGCGGCGGCGGCTGCGTGAAGTGCTGCTCGGCGTCGACCTTCTTCTTGGCGGGCGCATCGCCCTCCTTCATCCGCGGCAGGCGGCGTGCGTCCTCGTCCTGCGTGTCGTCGGCGCCTTCCTCGTACAAGGCGAGATAGCCGGGGAAGAGCACGACCTGACCGGTTGCGCGCAGGATGTTGCGACCCGTGCCGTCGGCCATCTCGACCGTCGTGCGTTCCATCCGCGCCGACGCCATCTGGCTGGCGAGCGCGCGCTTGAAGATCAGGTCGTAGAGGCGCGCATGATCGCCGCCGCCGGCCTTGTCCTTGGAAAAGTCCGTGGGGCGGATCGCCTCATGCGCTTCCTGCGCGTTCTTCGCCTTCGACTGGTACTGGCGCGGCTTGTCGGGGACGTAGCTCGCGTCGAAGCGGTTCGCGACCGCGAGGCGCGCGGCTGAAATCGCGCTGCCGTCCATCTGCACGCCGTCGGTACGCATATAGGTGATCGCGCCGTCCTCGTAGAGGCCTTGCGCGATCCGCATCGTGTGATCGGCGGAGAAGCCGAGCTTGCGCGACGCTTCCTGCTGGAGCGTCGAGGTCGTGAACGGCGGCGGCGGGTTGCGCGTGGCGGGCTTGGTCTCGACCGTCTGGACCGAGAAATTGCCGTCGAGCACCGCCTGCTTGGCCCGCAGCGCGTCGCCCTCGTTCCCGATCGACAGCCGGTCGAGCTTGTTGCCCTCGAACTGCGTCAGGCGCGCCTGGAACGCGGTGCCGTCATGCTCCATCTCGGCGGTGACGGACCAGTATTCCTGCGGCTTGAACACGTCGATCTCGCGCTCGCGCTGGACGATCAGGCGGAGCGAGACCGACTGGACGCGGCCGGCGGACTTGGCGCCGGGCAGCTTGCGCCACAGCACCGGCGAAAGCGTGAAGCCGACGAGGTAATCGAGCGCGCGGCGGGCGCGGTAGGCGTCGATCAGGTCGTCGTCGAGCTCGCGCGGGTTCTTCATCGCCTCGGTGACGGTGGCCTTGGTGATCGCGTTGAAGGTGACGCGCTCGACCTCCTTCGGCAGTGCTTTCCGCGCACGCAGCACTTCGCGGACGTGCCACGAAATCGCCTCGCCCTCGCGATCCGGATCGGTCGCGAGGATCAGGCGGTCGGCCGTCTTGGCGAGGTCGGTGATCGCTTTCAGCTGCTTCGACTTGTCGGCGTAATTCTCCCACGTCATCGCGAACTGGTCGTCGGGATCCACCGAGCCGTCCTTGGGCGGCAGGTCGCGGACATGGCCGTAGCTGGCCAGCACGCGATAGTCGCTGCCGAGATACTTCTCGATGGTTTTGGCCTTGGCAGGCGATTCGACGATGACAAGCTGCATGGGGAAACCGGGATCCTTACGTGTACGCGTACGAGGGTGACGGCGTTCGGGTGGTGCCGTCAAGCAGGCGCTTGGTCGGCATGAATGCGCCAGATAGGGCGCCCGCGCCCGTTTGTCAGAGGCAGGGCGGGCGCGGTGGCAGCATCGCGGTGCGCGATCGCGGGCGCGCATCGTGCAGACCGGATGGCGTCCCCGCCCGGGACGGATCGAAGTGATGTCGATAGAGCATATGCTGGATAGTTGATCCAAATCAGGTTAATTGTTGGTGTAAGATCGCATCGATCGGCGCTCATTTCGGCGGATTGCATGACATATCAGGGCCCTCTGCCACGCTGCACCGCCCCCGACCGGGAAAGCGCGTCCTGTCGCGCCGGGACGTCGATCACTGTCCGGGTGGATCCGGCGGGTGTCGCATGACCCCCGCGGCACTCGTCCTCGCGCAACGCAAATGCACGGTGCTGGCGCGACGGATCGCGACGCTGCGCCGGGCCGCGCTGCGCACGACCACGCCGCTCCTGATCGAGGACGATCAGCGCGAGCTCGACGGATTGATCGCGACGATCGAGCGGGCCTGCGACGATGCGGACGCGCTCGCCCGGAAACAGCGTGCGGCGATCGCGCTGGCGCTGGCGACCACCGGCGTTGCGCCTAGCCGGCGGGCCCGGCCCAGATCAGGCTGACCCGCCCGCCCGCATGCCGTTCCAGCCGGCCGGCCAGTTCGAGCTCGAGCAGGATCAGCTGGACGATCGCCGGCGCCCGGTGCGACTGGCGGACGAGTTCGTCGATCCCGACGGGGACGGGGCCGAGCAGGTCGGCAACCGCGCGCCGGTCGGCCTCGCTCGCATCGTCCGGATACCCACCGCCGGTGTCCTGCCCGGTATAGGCGTCGACGGGGGAACGGACCGAGCGGCTGTCGAACGGACGGATCTGTTCGAGAATGTCCGCGGCCGACTGGACGAGCGTCGCCCCCTCGCGGATCAGCAGGTTGCACCCCTGCGCACGCGGATCGAGCGGGCTGCCGGGCACCGCCATCACTTCGCGTCCCTGCTCGGCGGCGAGCCGCGCGGTGATGAGCGAGCCCGATTTGGGCACCGCCTCGACCACCACCGTCCCGATCGAGAGCCCTGCGATGATGCGGTTGCGCGACGGGAAGTTGCGCGCCTTGGGTTCGGTCCCGGGCGGCTGTTCGGCGAGCAACAGCCCGTGCGTGGCGATCGCGTCCTGCAGCGCAGCGTTGTCGGGCGGGTAGGCGATGTCGATACCACTCGCGATGACGCCGATCGTGCCGCCGGATCCGGTTCCCGTGCCGTTCTTCCCGAGCGCACCGACATGTGCGGCGGTGTCGATCCCGCGGGCGACGCCCGACACGACCGTCGTGCCCGCCTCGGCGAGCGCATGCGCGAGTTCGCGCGCGAAGCGGCACGCGGCGGCAGAGGCGTTGCGCGCGCCGACCATCGCGATGCACGGCCGGGTTGCATGCGCGATGTCGCCGCGCAGGATCAGCACCGGCGGCGCGGTCTCGGTCTCGGCCAGCAGGCGGGGGTAATCGGGGTCGTCGACAAAGAGGTAGCGGGCGCCGAGCCGCGCCGTCACCGCCATCTCGCGGTCGACCAGCGTCCGGTCCGCGACCCGCGGGACGCGCCCGCCGCCGCGTGCGGCCAGCGTCGGCAGCGCGTCGATCGCGGCCTGCGCACTGC
Organism: Sphingomonas sp. CFBP9019; assembly: GCF_034045155.1. Classification (NCBI taxonomy): domain Bacteria; kingdom Pseudomonadati; phylum Pseudomonadota; class Alphaproteobacteria; order Sphingomonadales; family Sphingomonadaceae; genus Sphingomonas; species Sphingomonas sp. CFBP9019. The sequence goes on from NZ_JAXCWK010000004.1 coordinate 414,357, forward strand.
CGAAGCGGGCGATCAGCTGGCGATAGGTGACCGGTCCGATCCCGGTCGTACGGATGAGCCGAAGTCTGGCGACCGCGGTGTCAGCCACCACGCGGCCGGCTGGTGCCACCGATCCGCGGCTCGGTCCCGGCGAGCAACCGCTGGACATTCTCACGGTGTTTCCACCCGACGATCAGCGCAAGCGCGAGGAGCAGCAGGACCAGATCCATGCGCCCGAACAGCGCGGCGGCGAGCGGTGCGCTGAACGCCGCGGCGATGCCCGCGACCGACGAGATCCGCAACGTGCCGAGCAGGCCGAGCCACACCGCCGCATAGACCAGCCCGAGCGGCCAGTGGAGCGCGACGACGATTCCCATCAGCGTCGCGACGCCCTTGCCGCCGCGGAACCGCAGCCAGACCGGGTAGCAATGGCCGATAAAGGCGCCGGCCGCCGCGAGCAGCGCGTTGCCGGGGAACAGATGCGCCACCAGCAGCACCGCGACCAGACCCTTGGCCATGTCGAGCAGCAGCGTCGCCGCGGCGAGGCCCTTGCGCCCGGTCCGCAGCACGTTGGTCGCGCCGATATTGCCCGATCCGATCGTCCGCAGATCGCCCGCGCCGCCCAGCCGCGTGAGGATGACGCCGAACGGGATCGACCCCAGCAGGTAGCCGAGCGCCAGCGACAGCGTCGGCGCGACCCAGAATATGTCCGTCTGCAAGAAAGCTCCCCCGTTCCGCCCCGCTATAAACGACCCGGGGCGGACGGCAAATGCCGCGTCCGTGGGCGTCGCGGGGCGCGCCCGGGCACCTCCACCCCGTCATCCTGACGAAAGTCAGGATCCAGAGCCAGGTAGGACGACGCTCGCAACTCTGGATCCTGACTTTCGTCAGGATGACGGAAGAAGGGGGGGCGGATACCGTAAGGCGCGGGCGGCGGAAGCGCCGTGCGGGCGACGGGCGACACCCCTGCCAACCTTCGGCCCTCCCGGCAGGCTGTCACCCGCCATCGATACCGCCTAAGGCGCGGTGATGGACGTTCGCCCCATCCTGTTCTTCGATTCCGGCGTCGGCGGCTTGTCGATCGTCGGCCCCGCGCGCGCTGCCCTGCCGGACGCGCCGTTCGTCTATGCCGCCGACTCGGCCGGCTTTCCCTATGGCACCAAGAGCGAGGCGGAGATCGCCGCGCGCGTGCCGGTGCTGCTCGGGCGGCTGGCGGAGCGGTATCGGCCGCGGCTGATCGTGATCGCGTGCAACACCGCGTCGACGATCGCGCTGCCGGTGGTGCGCGCCGCGCTCGATCTGCCGGTGGTCGGCACGGTCCCCGCGATCAAGCCCGCCGCCGCGCTGTCGGTGACGCGGACGATCGGCGTGCTCGGCACCGAGGCGACGGTGCGCCAGGCCTATGTCGACGATCTCGCGGCGCGGTTCGCGGCCGACTGCACCGTCCTGCGCCACGGCTCGGCGGCGCTGGTCGAGATGGCGGAGGCCAAGCTCCACGGCCGCGCGGTCGCGCCCGACCGCTATGCCGCCGTCCTCGACGGCCTGTTTGCGCAACCCGGCGGCGAGGCGATCGACGTGATCGTCAACGCCTGCACGCATTTTCCGCTGGTCGCCCCCGAGCTGGCCGCCGCCGCCGGGACGCGGGACATCCGCTTCGTCGATGGCGGCCCCGGCATCGCGCGCCGGATCGTCCACCTGATGCAAGGGGAGTCTTGGGCCGGTGGCGGCGAAGGGGTCGCGGTCTTCACGCGACTCGGCCCCGACGAACAGGCGCTCGCCCCCGCACTCGCCCGGCACGGGTTCACCCGGATGGAGCAGCTCTGACGCAAGGCTTGGGACAATATGCCCGCTTGCGTCATGCGCGCAGCATGGCAATGTTCTACAAGGACGAGGAAAGCGATCACCGTAACAACGGTATTGCGCTGGATTAGACGGAAAGCGAGGCGTAGTGCCCCAGGTCATGATTACGGATGTCTCCACGACGGCCGACGGCATTGCGGGCCCACGAGTCGATTATTCGCGCGTCTTCACGCAGGCGATCGACCGCCTCCATGCCGAGGGCCGCTACCGCGTCTTCATCGATATCCTGCGCAACAAGGGCGCGTTTCCGAACGCGCGCTGCTTCGCCGGACATAACGGCCCCAAGCCGATCACCGTCTGGTGCTCGAACGATTATCTCGCCATGGGTCAGCACCCCAAGGTGATCGCGGCGATGGAAGAGGCGCTGCACGATGTCGGTGCGGGCTCGGGCGGCACGCGCAACATCGGCGGCAACACGCATTACCATGTCGACCTCGAGGGCGAACTCGCCGACCTGCACGGCAAGGAAGCGGCGTTGCTGTTCACCAGCGGCTATGTCTCGAACGAGGCGACGCTGGCGACGCTCGCCAAGGTCCTGCCGGGCTGCATCATCTTTTCGGACGAGCTGAACCACGCGTCGATGATCGCGGGCATTCGCAATTCGGGCTGCGAGAAGCGCGTGTTCCGGCACAACGACCTCGCGCATCTCGAGGAGCTGCTCGCCGCCGAGGATCCGAGCGCACCGAAGCTGATCGCGTTCGAGAGCGTCTATTCGATGGAAGGCGACATCGCGCCGATCTCGGCGATCTGCGATCTCGCCGATCGCTACAACGCGCTGACCTATTGCGACGAAGTCCATGCGGTCGGCATGTACGGCGCGCGCGGCGGCGGCATTTCCGAACGTGATCAGGTCGCGCACCGGATCACGATCCTCGAGGGCACGCTCGGCAAGGCGTTCGGCGTGATGGGGGGCTATATCGCCGCTGATCGCACGATCGTCGACGTGATCCGCAGCTATGCGCCGGGGTTCATCTTCACGACCTCGCTGTCGCCGGTGCTCGTCGCGGGCGTGCTCGCCAGCGTCCGGCATCTCAAGGCGTCGAGCGTCGAGCGCGACGGGCAGCAGGCGTCGGCGGCGATGCTGAAGGCGATGCTGAAGGATGCCGGGCTGCCGGTGATGATCGGCGACACGCATATCGTGCCCTTGATGGTCGGCGATCCGGTCAAGGCGAAGAAGATCAGCGACGTGCTGCTCGCCGAATACGGCGTGTACGTCCAGCCGATCAACTATCCGACCGTGCCGCGCGGTACCGAGCGGCTGCGCTTCACGCCCGGCCCCGCGCATACCGAGGCGATGATGCGCGAACTGACCGACGCGCTGGTCGAGATCTGGAGCCGTCTGGACCTGCGCAAGGCGGCCTGAGCCGGACCGGCCTATAGTGCCGCCGCCGTGAGGGTCAGGACACCGAGCCCCAGCGACAGCGGCACGCGCAGCGCCATCCACCCCGGTGGCGCGATGCCGGCGCGGACCAGCGCCCGATCGACGAGCAGCGCGCCGATCAGGCTGATTCCGAGCACCACCAGCGACGGCCCCGGCCAGCGCAGCCCGACCATCCACGGCCAGGCGGTCACCAGTGCGATCAGCGACGGTGCCACGCTCGCGAACCACAGCCAGCGCGGCGCCCCCTCGGTGCGCGCGGCCAGCCCCCACCACAGCCCGCCGAGAAAGCTGAGGATCAGCGCGGCATAGGCATAGGCGACCGCCAGCGCGGAAAATCGGCTCGCAGGGTCGTTGCCGAGCAGCAGCGCGACCGCGCCGATCTGCGGCAACAGCCCCGACAGCCCGAGCAGCCGCGCGATCGGCGGAATGCCACCGGAGGGCGCAGGCGCGGGCGCCATCAGACGCGCGCGACCACGCCGGTCGCGACGACCGGACCGGTCGGCAGCCCGGTCGGCGAGCCGCCCAGCGGTTCGATCGAGATCGCCAGCGTCGCGCCCGGCGCGATCCGGCCGCGATCCGCGCCCCGCGGCGCCAGCACCGTCGGCCGCGCGGCAAGCAGCCCGAGCGAATGCGGCACGCCGTCGCCGCCGATCACCCAGAGCTGCGCGACACGCGCATCGGGCACACCCGGCCCGGCCGCGACGCGCAGCGCCCCGGTCGCGGGGTCGTACACCGCGGCGACGGGCGACTTGGCATCGCCCAGCATCGCGACCAGCACGCTGCTCGGCCGCGCCGCCGGGATCGGCTGCGACACCGGTGGCGCCGACCGCGGCTCGACCGCGATGAACAGCAGCAGGCAGGCGGCGACCGCGCTGCTCGCCGCCGCCAGCCACGGCCAGGGCGACCGCGCCCCGCTGCGGAGCGTGGTCACGCCGTCGGCCGTGCGACCCGATTGGCGGGTGAGGGCGTCGAGACTCGTCTCGACCCGCGCCGCGAGCTGCGGTGGCGCGTCATGCTCGGGCCACAGGTCGAACAGCGCCGCGAACTGCGTGCGCCACCATTCCACATCGGCGGCGAAACCGGGTTCGGCGAGCAGGCGGCGCACCGCCGCCGCCCGCTCGTCGCCCTCGAGCAGGCCCAGGGCGAATTCGCCCGCAAGCGGATCACGATCAGCCACCGAGGCAATCCTTCAATCGGGCCAGCCCGCGCCGCACCCAGCTCTTCATCGTCCCGAGCGGCACCGCGCGACGCAGCGCGAGCTCGGCATAGGTCACGCCATCGAAGAACGCGGTCCGGATCACGTCGCGCTGCTGCTGCTCCAGACCCTCGAGACAGGCGTGCAACCGCCGCGTCGCCTCGTCGTCGAGCAGCAAGGCCTCGGCGCTCGGCTGCGGGTCGGCAATGTCCGGTGCATCGTCGATCGGCGAGGCGCGGCGGACGCCCTGTGCGCGCTGCCAGTCGATCGCACGATTGCGCGCGATCGTCGCCAGCCAGGTGATCGGGCTCGCACGACCGGGTTCCCAGCCGCCGGCGCGCTTCCAGATCGTGAGATAGACGTCGTGCAGCACATCCTCCGCGGCTTGAGCATTGCCACAGATACGCAGGGTGATCCCGAAAAGCTTCGCCTGGGTCAGCGCATAAAGCTCGCGAAAGGCGTCACGGTCTTCCTCGCCGGTCCGGATCAGGACACTCGAGAGATGGGCGCGGGCGGCATCCGCCTGGGGCTTGGACAGGGTCACGCGACCGACACTAGCGCGTTGATCCGCGGCGACAATAGCCTTCGCCCGTCTTGACCGTCAGGCAGTCGGTCTTGCCGGCCAGATATTTCAGACCCGTCGCGTCGCCGTTCGTCGGCCGCAGGATCTCGCGCACCCCGTCGCGCGTGAAGACGATCGTGTCGCCGACCGCGCGCGCATCGAACACCCCCTTGTGGTCGAGATCCCACTGCATCGCGAGCCGGAACTGCCCCGGTTCACCCGCCGGCGTCACGTCGAGGACCATGCCCTCGACGCCGATCCACCGCCCCGACAGGTCGCGCGTCGGTTCTGCGACGACCTTTTCGGGGCGCGTCGTCTCGGTTGCGCCCGCCGACGTCATGCTCGCATCGCCGCGCGTCTCGGGTGCCGGTCCGGAACAGGCGGCGAGGACGAGGGCGGCAAGGGCGGCGGTTAGGGCGAGAGCTTTCATGGGGATCTCTTTGCAGGCGGCAGGGCGGTCATTGCAATCCTCCCCCTGGCGGCGGGGGATCGTCAGGCTCTATGCGCCGCCTTCGCGAACAGGTGTGGCAAATCCCGGCTCGGCTCGGTAAAGGGCTGGGCACCCGATCCCGATCACAGGAATACGCCAGGTGCGCATCGCCATCGCGTCCGACCATGCCGCCGTTTCGTTGAAAGCGGTGCTGACCGCGTGGCTGCGCGAGGCCGGGCACGACGTGCTCGATCTCGGCCCCGAGGGCACCGCGAGCGTCGATTATCCCGATTACGGCTATGCGCTGGCCGCCGCGATCGACGACGGTCGCGCCGAGCGCGGCATTGCGCTGTGCGGCTCGGGCATCGGCATCTCGATCGCCGCCAATCGCAATCCCGCCTGCCGCTGCGCGCTCGTCTCCGAGCCGCTGTCGGCGAGCCTCGCGCGGATCCACAACGACGCCAATGCCATCGCGATGGGCGCCCGCCTGATCGGCGAGGAAATGGCAAAAGCGTGCGTAGACGCCTTCCTGTCCGCCGATTTCGCCGGCGGCCGTCATCAACACCGTGTCGACAAGCTCTCCGCCGTCGACCGGACTTCCGCAAAGGTCCCCGCATGAGCACCCAGCCCAACACGCTCCATGACGTCCAGCCGGACGGCTTCTTCACCCGCGGCCTCGCCGATGCCGATGCCGCCGTCTTCGCCGGCGTCGAGGCGGAGCTCGAGCGCGAGCAGACCCAGATCGAGCTGATCGCATCCGAGAACATCGTCTCCAAGGCGGTGCTCGAGGCGCAGGGCTCGGTCTTCACCAACAAATATGCCGAAGGCTATCCGGGCAAGCGCTATTACCAGGGCTGCGCGCCGTCGGACACGGTCGAGACGCTCGCGATCGAGCGCGCCAAGCAGATCTTCGGTTGCGGCTTTGTCAACGTCCAGCCGCATTCGGGCGCGCAGGCGAACGGCGCGGTGATGCTCGCTTTGGTCAAGCCCGGCGACACGATCCTCGGCATGAGCCTCGACGCCGGCGGCCACCTGACCCACGGCGCCAAGCCCGCCCAGTCGGGCAAGTGGTTCAACGCGATTCAGTACGGCGTCGACGCCACCACGCACCTGATCGACTATGACCAGGTCGAGGCGCTGGCGGTCGAGCATCAGCCGAAGCTGATCATCGCGGGCGGCTCGGCCTATCCGCGCGTCATCGATTTCGCCCGTTTCCGCGCCATCGCGGACAAGGTCGGCGCCTATTTCATGGTCGACATGGCGCATTTCGCAGGCATCGTCGCGGCGGGGCTTCACCCGACGCCGTTCGGCCATGCGCATGTCGTGACCACGACCACGCACAAGACGCTGCGCGGTCCGCGCGGCGGCATGATCATGACCAACGACGAGGCCATCGCGAAGAAGATCAACTCGGCGGTGTTCCCGGGGCTTCAGGGCGGGCCGCTGATGCACGTGATCGCAGCCAAGGCGGTCGCGTTCGGCGAGGCGCTCCAGCCCGACTTCAAGAGCTATATCGCCGCCGTCGTCGAGAATGCGAAGGTGCTGGCGGCGACGCTCAAGGAGCGCGGCTCGGACGTCGTCTCAGGCGGCACCGACACGCATCTCGCGCTGATCGACCTCACCCCGCTCGGCATCACCGGTCGCGACGCGGACGAGGCGCTCGAGCGTGCAGGGATCACCTGCAACAAGAACGGCATCCCCAACGATCCGCTCCCGCCGATGAAGACCAGCGGCATCCGCGTCGGCACCCCTGCCGGCACGACGCGCGGCTTCGGTCCGGCCGAATTCCGCGAGATCGGCAACATGGTCGCCGACGTGCTGGACGGGCTCGCGAAAAAGGGCGAGCATGGGGACCCGCAGGTCGAGGCGGACGTTCGGGCACGTGTTCGCACGCTGTGCGCGCGCTTCCCCATCTATCAAGGATAACGAGCATGTCGAAGATCGATGACATCCAGAACGACATCAAGGCGACCCCCGGCCTCGGCAAGAGCATGGCCAAGTGGAGCGCGCTCGGCGCGGTCGTCGCGATTCCGGTGCCGGTGATCGGCCCGATCTTCGGCGCGCTCGCGGGCGCGGGCTATGCCTATTACAAGGGCAAGAAGAAGGTCTGAATGCGCTGCCCCTTTTGCGGACATGAAGACAGCCAGGTCAAGGACAGCCGCCCCACCGAAGACGGGGCGGCAATCCGGCGCCGGCGCCAATGCGAAGGCTGCGCCGCGCGTTTCACGACGTTCGAGCGCATCCAGCTGCGCGAGTTGTTCGTGCTGAAAAGCGAGGGGCGCCGGGAGCCGTTCGACCGCGAGAAGCTGCTCCGCTCGCTCTCGATCGCGACGCGCAAACGCGCGATCGAGCCGGGACGGATCGACAAGCTCGTCAGCGGGATCCAGCGCCGGCTCGAGACGCTCGGCGAGAACGACGTCACGTCGAAGCGGATTGGCGAGATGGTGATGGACGGGCTCAAGGGGCTCGATTCGGTCGCGTATATCCGGTTCGCTAGCGTGTACCGCGACTTCAGCGAGGCGAAGGACTTCGAGGCATTTGCCGGGAGTGTCGAGGAGGTCGGGCGGGCGGAGTGATCTGACCGTCGGTCGTTTCCCTGGCGGGGGCCCTTCGACTTCGCTCAGGGCGAACGGAAGGGGGCGAGGTCCTGCGGGCCACCCGGCCCCGAGAGCCCGCGCGCTCGTCGAGACGCGCACCACCCCCACCCCGTTCGTCCTGAGCGAAGTCGAAGGACTTGTTTGACCACCACGCCACCGCGTAAGCCCCGGCCATGACATTCTGGGCCTATATGGTGCGCTGCGCCGACGACAGTTATTACACCGGACATACGGACGATCTCGAACGCCGGATCGGCCAGCACAACCTCGGCGAGGTGGCTGGCTACACGCAGACGCGCCGCCCCGTGACGCTGATGTGGAGCCAGGACTTCCCGTCCCGACACGAGGCCCTCGCGGCCGAGTTCCAGGTCAAGGGCTGGTCGCGGCGCAAGAAGGAAGCGCTCTCGCGTGGCGATTGGGCGGATCTGCACGATGCGGCGATCCCCCCGCGGGAGCGTGCCCTTCGACTTCGCTCAGGGCGAACGGAGGAAGAGGAGGGTGCCGCACCACCCTCCGCCGTTGATGCCTCACTCCCTCCCCCCGTTCGTGCTGAGCGAAGTCGAAGCACCGTGGCGGACCCAACCCCACCCCCCGTCATAATCCTAGTCCGCCCCCAGCTCGGCGAAAACATCGGCAAGGCCGCGCGCGCGATGCTCAACTTCGGGCTCGTCGAGATGCGCCTCGTCTCCCCGCGCGACGGCTGGCCCAACCCGTCGGCCGGCCCCGCCGCCAGCGGCGCCGACATCGTCCTGCAGAACGCCAAGGTCTATGACAGCGTCGCCGCCGCCACCGCCGACTGCGCACAGGTCTTCGCGACAACGGTCCGCAAGCGCGGCGTCACCAAGCCTGTCGTGACCCCCGAACAGGCCGCGACCGAGATCCACGCCGCGCCCGGCCGCTCCGCCATCCTGTTCGGACCCGAGCGCTCAGGGCTCGAAACCGACGACGTCGCGGTCGCGCGGACGATCATCACCGTGCCGATCAACCCCGAATTCGGCTCGCTCAACCTCGCCCAGGCGGTGATCCTGGTCGCCTATGAATGGTCGAAGGGGCTGACCGCGGAGCGCGAGCTCAGCCAGCCCTCGATCAACCCGATCATGCCGCCCGCGCCGCAGGAGGAGCTTGACGGGATGATCGGCCAGCTCGACACAATGCTGATGGGCGCGGGCTTCTTCTATCCGCCCGACAAGATCCAGACGACGCGCCGCACGCTGCGCACGCTGCTGACCAAGCCCGGCTGGTCGAGCCAGGAAATCCGCACGATGCGCGGCGTGCTGTCGTCGCTGGCGGGGAAGAAGCCGCGGGGGTGAGGGGAGCAGGCGCGCCTACCCGAATTCCGTCATCCCCGCGAAGGCGGGGATCCATACTGGCGAACGCTGGCGCTCAATGGGCCAAACTTTGCCACTATGGGTTCCCGCCTCCGCGGGAATGACGGACTTGGTTAAAGGCAGGCCTGTTCTTCTAGCGCCGGTCGAACGCCGCCAGCTCATACGCGATCGACGCCTCGACCAGCCCCTCCCACAGATCCGCGATCGCCGCGTCCGGCAACCCCAGCCGCGCGGCCTCGGCCCGCGCATTCTGGATCACCTGAGTCTTGCGCGCCTCGTCGCGGACATGGCCGCGCTCGGGCTTGATGCGCGCGGCGGCGTCCATATAGGCAAAGCGTCTGGCCAGCAGCGCGACGAGCTCGCGGTCGAGCGCGTCGACGCCCGCGCGGACCTCGGTCATGGTGGTACAGTCGGGGCCGGATAGGATGGTCATGCCGCCTCTTGCCGAGCAGCCCGCACGCTGTCCAGCTTGACTCTGGCAGGCGCGGCGTCTAGGCGCCCGCCTTCGCAATGGCCCTGCACCCCGGTGAAGCGGTGGCCCTGCCTTGTCCGGACCCTCGGGTCCTATGACGACCAGCAGAGCGATACCGGGACCAACGTTGTTTGCATTTGCAAAGGTTATACTATGTCGAAGCGTCAGAGCGCAAAGTACAAACTCGATCGCCGTATGGGCGAGAACATCTGGGGTCGCCCCAAGTCGCCGGTCAACAAGCGTGAATACGGCCCCGGCCAGCACGGCCAGCGCCGCAAGGGCAAGGTCAGCGACTTCGGTATCCAGCTGCGCGCCAAGCAGAAGCTCAAGGGCTATTACGGCGACGTGACCGAGAAGCAGTTCCGCGCCTGCTATTTCGAAGCCGCACGCATGAAGGGCGATACCAGCCAGAACCTGATCGGCCTGCTCGAGCAGCGTCTCGACATGATCGTCTACCGCGCCAAGTTCGCGCCGACGATCTTCGCGGCCCGCCAGATCGTTTCGCACGGCCACATCCGCGTCAACGGCGTGAAGTGCAACGTCGCATCGCGTCGCTGCTTCGTCGGTGACGAGATCACGCTGGGCACCAAGGCGCAGGAGATGGCGCTGGTGATGGAAGCACAGACCCTCGCCGAGCGCGAGATCCCCGACTATGTCGCCACCGACGGCGCCGCCAAGGTCACCTTCACGCGCGTGCCCACGCTCGACGAAGTGCCCTACCCGGTGAAGATGGAACCGAACCTCGTCGTCGAGTTCTATTCGCGCTAAGTCGAGCGACGCGAGACCGGCCGGCGTCGCGCAGGCGACGTCCGACGACGTGGCCCCGCCACGGCGCGGTTCGAAAAAGGAAAAGGGCGGTCCTCCGGGGCCGCCCTTTTTCGTTGCGCTACATCCCCATCGCGTTGCGGAGAAATGCATCCGCCTTGGCAAGCATCAGGGTACGCGCACCATCGTCGTCCAGCTGGTGATCGAGACCGGGGAATTCGACGAGCTCGACCTTGCCGCCCGCCCCCTTCAGCCTCGATGCCATCAGCCGCGATTCGTCGATGCCGACATTTCGGTCGCGGTCGCCGTGGAACATCAGGACGGGCGCGGTGATCCGGTCGGCATGGCGCGCGGGTGATCCCGCCTGAACGTGCGGACCGTGACCAATAAAGGCGTCGACCACCGTATAACTGGTAAACCCGCGCGCTTCCTCGCGAAATGCATCGAGATCGGTCACCGGCGCGACCGCGACGATCGCCTTGAACAGCCCGGGTTCGGTGACCGCCGATTGCAGCGCGGCATAGCCGCCATAGGACCAGCCGACGATCGCCAGCGTGGCGGGCGCGGCAATTCCCTGTGTCACCAGCCAACGGCCGGCATCGTCGACATCGCCGATCGCGGTGCGCCACGACTGGAAGCCGTTTTTCTGGAACCAGGCCGAGCCATAGCCGGTCGAGCCGCGGAAATTGGGCTGAAGCACGGCAAAGCCGCGCGCGGCGAAGAATTGCGGGAGCCAGTCGAACCCCCATTCGTCGCGCGCACCCGGCCCGCCATGCGGCATCACGATCGCGGGCAACCCCTTGCCGCTGCTGCCGGCGGGAAGCGTCAGATAGCCCGGGATCATTGTCCCGTCGGCCGCGCGAAAGCTGATCGGCTTGACGCTGCCGAGCGGGATGCCGGCGAGCTGCGCGCGCGCCGGCATCACCTCGCCCATTTTCCGGGTCTTGCGGTCGAGCAGGTAATAGCGGCCGGGATCGACGTCGCTGCCCGCGAACAGCAGCAGCGTGTTCTCATCCGCACTGGCATCGATGAACGTCACGATCGGCTTCCCCGGCAGCGCCGCGTTGAGCGACGCCGCCAGCGCGCGCAGCGCAGGGTCGAAGAACGCCACCTCGCGCCGATCGGTCGCATAGGTGGCGCCGACCACGCGGCTCTGCCGGCCGATGCGGATCAGGCCGTCGACATCGACATCGGGGTGGGCCAGCACGAGCTCGCGCTTGAGCGTGCCGTCCAGCGCGACCTTGAACAGCGCCTGGCGGCCATCCTTGTCGTCAAAGCCATAGGCGATGTTGAGCGCCGGATCGACGGCATAGGGATTGAACCCGGTACCGTTCTGATCGCCCTCCAGCCGGCTCAGCGGCAACCAGGCGCGATCGCCGGGCTTCCGGTACAGATAGTCGGTCCGCCCGGTTTCGTAGCCGGAGTTGCTTCGGCTGCGCAGCCCCATGATCCGCACCATGCCGCGACCGTCGCTGATATACTCGTCCGCCGTCCCGCGCGGCGCCTCGATCGTCCGCCGTGCGAGCGTGACGCTGTCGATCCGTTCGACTCCCAGGCCCTCGCCGCTGCTCGCAGTCTGCATCCCGGTCGTCATCTCGGGCACGAAGCTGCGCGTCATCAGCACAGCGCCGGCGACGCCGTCGGCGGTCCAGTCGATCACGCTGCCGCCGTCCTGCATCATGCCGAGCGAACGGTCGTTGGTGCGGGCGCTGAGCATCTTCATCGCGCTGCCGTCGCGATTGATCGCGACCGTCCGGCTGAAGCCGATCAGCCCGAAACTGCTCTTCGACGCGGTCCGGATCTGGCAGATCACGCGGATGTCGGTGGCCCATCGACAGGAGGTCAGCGTTTCGGGATCCCCCGCCGCGGACAGGATCGGCTGTGCCACTTCGCCCGTGGTCATGTTCGCGATCCGCAGCGCGGCACCGTGCCCGCGAACGGGTACGATCATCGCGACATGCGTCCCGTCGGGCGACAGGCTCATCTGCTGGACCGCCTCGCGCGCGCCGAACGCCGCCGCCATCGGCCCGGCCGGGTCCGCGGCGCCCGCCGTCGTTGAAATCCCCACGCACAGCGCCATGCCCGCGCGCACGCGCATCATCGATCGCAACCGCATTCTTATCCCCCGAACCAAGCCCCGCTACGTAACCTAGCAACGCCGCGCGCGATGACAAACGCGCACTTTCGTCCAATTTGCACCAGACCGGGGGCGGGGACCGAGGCGACCACCGCGGGGGTGGCGCATGCCTTGCGCGGCGGGGGGCACGCTGCCAGAACGCGCGGCACTTACTCGGGAGATCCCTATGCGCGCTGCCCTTCTGCCCTTGCTCCTTCTCGGCACCGCCGCCTCGGCGCAGACCGCGCCCGCCATCTCGGTCGAAACGCTCAAGACCGTCACCCAGACGCTGTCATCGGACGCCTATGAAGGCCGCGCGCCGACCACGCCGGGCGAGGCGAAGACGGTCGCCTATCTCGTCGCGCAGATGGAGGCCGCGGGGCTGAAACCCGGCAACAAAGGCAGCTGGACCCAGGACGTGCCGATGGTCGAGATCACCGCCAAGGACGTCCGGCCGTTCGTCTTCACCGGCGGCACCGCTCCCGTCAGCCTCGCCTATCGCACCGACATGGTCGCCGGCACCTACCGCGTCGCGCCGACGTCGACCGTGACGAACAGCGACGTCGTGTTCGTCGGCTACGGGATCACCGCGCCCGAAAAGGGCTGGGACGATTATGCCGGCGTCGACGTGAAGGGGAAGACCGTCGTCATCCTCATCAACGACGCCGACTGGCAGACAATGGGCCGCGAAGGCCCGTTCGAGGGCCGCGCGATGACCTGGTATGGTCGTTGGCCGTACAAGTTCGAGAATGCGGCCAAGCACGGCGCGGCCGCGGCGATCATCGTCCACGACACCGAACCCGCAGCCTATCCCTGGGCGGTGGTGCAGTCGTCCTGGACCGGGCCGCAGCTCGAGCTTGACGAGAAGGGCGATCATCTCGACCAGTCGCAGGTCATCGGCTGGATGCAGAAGCCTGCCGCCGAACGCGTCTTTGCGAGTGCGGGCAAGGACTATGCCGCGCTCGCCGCGGCCGCCAAGGTGAAGGGCTTCAAGGCGGTACCGCTCGGCCTCAAGCTGTCGACGGGCTTTGCCAACACGATCCGTCGCCAGGCGTCGAAGAACGTCATCGGCGTGCTGCCGGGGACGACCGCACCGGAAGATTACGTGCTGTATTCGGCGCATTGGGATCATCTCGGCCGCTGCGACACGGTGGGTGGCGATGACATCTGCAACGGTGCCGCGGACAATGCGACGGGCACCGCGGGGCTGATCGCGCTCGCACGGGCGCATGTGAAGGCCGGCCCGGCGAAGCGCTCGCTCGCGTTCCTCGCGGTGACCGCGGAGGAATCGGGGCTGCTCGGCTCGCGTTATTATGCCGAGCATCCCATCTATCCGCTCGCGCGGACGGTCGGCGGCGTGAACATGGACGTGCTGAACGTCGACGGCCGCGTGAAGGACTTCGTGCTGACGGGGGCAGGCAAGTCGGAGATCGAGGATCTGGTCAAGCCGTTCGTCGCCGCGCAGGGCCGCGTGATCGGCGTCGAGGCCAACCCCGAACGCGGCGGCTATTATCGCTCGGACCATTTCAGCTTCGCCAAGCTCGGCGTGCCGATGCTTGACGGCGGCAGCGGCGAGGACCTCGTCGTCGGCGGCACCGCGGCGGGTCATGCCGCGCGCGAGGACTATGTCGCCAACCGCTATCACAAGCCCGCGGACGAATATGACGCCAATTGGGACTGGTCGGGTGCAGTCGAGGATCTGACGATCTATTACGGGCTCGGCCGCAAGCTCGCCGACGACACCGGGCTGTGGCCCAACTGGTACAAGACCGCCGAATTCCGCAACATCCGCGACAAAGATCGCGCAGGAGCCAAGTAAGTGACGACACTCCCCCCGCCCGCCGAATGGGCGCATCACAAGGCCGTGTGGATCGGCTTTCCGAGCCATGCCGATCTGTGGCTCGACGATCTCGAACCCGCGCGTGACGAGGTCGTCGCCTTTGCCTCCGCAGTCCATGCCGACGGCTGCGGCGAGACGGTGATCCTGGTCGCCGCGGACGAGGGCTCGGCGCGGACCGCACGCCGGCTCGCGCCGTTCGCCGAGGTCGTGGTCGAGCCGTTCGGCGATATCTGGCTGCGCGACACCGCGCCGATCATCGTCGGCGACGGCACCGCGCACCAGTTCGTGTTCAACGGCTGGGGCGGCAAATACGACCTGCCCGGCGACGACACGATCGGCCGCCGTCTGGCCGAGAGCCGCGGCAAGACGCTCGCGGCGTTCGACTGGGTGCTCGAAGGCGGCGCGGTCGATGGCGACGGCACCGGCGTGGTCGTCACGACCGAGCAGTGCCTGCTCAACCGCAACCGCAACCCCGACCTCGACAAGGCGGGGATCGAGGCGCGGCTGAAGTCCGACCTCGGCTTCAGCCAAGTCGTGTGGCTCGGCGACGGGCTCGTCAACGACCATACCGACGGCCATGTCGACAACCTCGCACGCTTCGTCGGCGAGGGCCGCGTGGCGATCCCCGAGGCAGCCGAGAACGACCCCAACTGGCAGGTCTATCAGCTGGCGAAGCGCGATGCGGAACGTGCCGGCCTGACCGTGGTCAGCATCCCGTCGCCCGGCCGCGTGCTGCGCGACGAGGAGATCGTGCCCGCCAGCTACATGAACTTCTACATCGGCAATGCCGCCGTCGTCGTGCCGCTCTACGGCGCGGAGAATGACGACGCCGCGGTCGCGGCAATCCAGGCGATCTTCCCCGATCGTCAGGTCGTCGGGCAGCGTGCGGACCATATCCTGACCGGCGGCGGCAGCTTCCACTGCATCAGCCAGCAAATCCCCGGCTGATGCTCGCCTTCGCGGTCCGCGCGGTCCTGTCCGGGATCATCGTCGCGCTGATCGCGCTGGTTGCCCGGCGTAGTCCGGCGGCAGGGGCACTCGTCGCGTCGCTGCCGCTGCTGTCGGTGCTCGGCATGATCTGGCTGTGGCACGACACCGGCGACCGCGTCCGGCTGGCCGCGCATGCCGAGGCGACCTTCTGGTACGTGCTGCCCTCGCTGCCGATGTTCCTGCTGATCCCGGTGCTGTTGCGGCACGGCGTCGGCTTCTGGCTTTCGCTCGCTGCCGGTTGCGTCCTGACGATCCTTCTCTATCTCGCGGTCGTCGCAATCGCGGCGCGCTTCGGCGTGACGCTATAGGAATTCGCATGACCGAGATCACCGTCGCCGCGCTTCAGCTCGGCTTCACTGCCGATATCGACAAGAACATCGCCAACGTCTCGCGCCTTGTCCGCGAGGCCGCGGCGCGTGGTGCGCAGGTGATCCTGCCGCCCGAATTGTTCGAGGGCGAATATTTCTGCCGTGTCGAGGACGAGGGCCTGTTCGCCAACGCCGCCCCCGTCGGCGAGCACAAGGCGGTGCTCGCGATGCAGGCGCTCGCCGAGGCGCTCAAGGTCACCATCCCGACCAGCTTCTTCGAGGCCGATGGCCCGCATCACTATAACAGCCTCGCGATGATCGGCCCCGACGGCGAGGTGCAGGGCGTCTATCGCAAGAGCCACATCCCCGACGGCCCGGGCTATGAGGAAAAATTCTATTTCCGCCCCGGCAATACCGGCTTCAAGGTCTGGCCGCATGCCGCGGCGCAGGGCCGCTCGACGCTCGGCGTCGGCGTCTGCTGGGACCAATGGTATCCCGAGACCGCGCGCGCGATGATGCTGATGGGCGCCGAAGTCCTGTTCTACCCGACCGCGATCGGCAGCGAGCCGCACGACACCAGCCTCGACACCGCGCGGCTGTGGCGGCGTGCGATGGTCGGGCATGCGGTCAGCAACGTCGTCCCGATCGTCGCCGCCAACCGCGTCGGTGTCGAGCATGGCCAGACCTTCTACGGCACCAGCTTCATCGCCGACGAGCGCGGCGACATTCTGGCGGAACTCGGTCGCGACGACGAAGGCGTGATCACCGCGACGATCGACCTCGACATCGTCAAGCGCCACCGCGCCGCCTTCGGCTTCTTCCGCGACCGCCGCCCCGATCTTTACGGGCGGCTCGTCGCGGACGTCTGACGCAGCTTATGCTGCGGCGATGCTGCGCCGCAATTCCAGCGCCCGTGCGAAGACTGCCTCGAACATCTCGGGGGTCAGGACGCGGGTGTTCTGGTTGTAGCGTGAGCAGTGGTAGCTATCGATCAGGATGCGGCCGTCGGGCATGACATGCTCGGCGAGATGGCCGAACTTCGCCTTGGGCAGGCGTCCGCCGAGCAGCTTGACGCTGGTCTGGTGCGCGATCTGGCCGAGTGCGATGAAGATCCGCGCCTTGGGCAGCTCGGCAAGCTGCGATTCGACGAACGGGCGGCAGGTGCGGATTTCCTCGGGGGTCGGCTTGTTCTGTGGCGGCAGGCACTTGACCGCGTTGATGATGATCGCGCCGTTGAGCTTCAGCCCGTCATCGGGTTTCGCCGCGAAGACGCCGTCTGCCAGCCCGAACTTGCCGAGCGTGTCGTAGAGCAATTGCCCCGCGAAATCGCCGGTGAACGGGCGGCCGGTGCGGTTGGCGCCGTGCTTGCCGGGGGCGAGGCCGATGATGCCGAGCCACGCGTCGGGATCGCCGAAGGCGGGGACGGGCGCGTTCCACCAGGTCGGGAATTCGGCGCGCAGTTCGTTGCGGAAGGCGACGAGGCGCGGGCAATTGGGACAGTCGTGCGGCGGCTCGGTTTCGGGCAGCGGGGAGGGTGCGAAGTTCATCGCGGTGCGTTAGGCGGGTCGGATGGAGCGGACAACCTATGCGATCGCGCTCGGCTCGAATCGGCGCGGGATCCACGGCGCGCCCGCCGCGACGATCCGCGCCGCGCTGGCCGCGGTCGGCGGTGTCGTCGCCGTGTCGCCGATCATCGCGAGCGCACCGCTCGGGCCGTCGATCCGGCGCTATGCCAATGCGGTCGCGCTGATCGAGACGCGCGACTCGCCGCCTGTGCTGCTCGCGCGGCTAAAGCGAATCGAGACCGCGTTCGGGCGGCGGCGCGGGCGCCGCTGGGGATCGCGGGTGATCGATCTCGACATCATCCTGTGGTCGGGGGGCGTTTGGCGGGGGCCGGGGCTGACCGTGCCGCACGCCGCCTACCGGGACCGCGGCTTCGTGCTGGCACCGCTCGCGCGTATCGCGCCGCGCTGGCGCGACCCTCTGACCGGGCAAAGCGTCCGCCATCTCGCGCACAAGGTTGACCGACCGCGGCTGCGCCCCTAGTGGCTCGCAGCCGATGTACGGGTCCGTAGCTCAGTTGGTAGAGCAAGCGACTTTTAATCGAGAGGTCCCGGGTTCGAGCCCCGGCGGACCCACCATCGGCACCTCCTCCTCTCGCAAGCCCCCGATTCGCCCCCCCCATTCGCACTGCTTGATCGGCCGCGCCGGCGCGCGCATCGTCGCGCGATGGACGAAATCACCACCTCGATCGTCGGCATCGACTTCCCCAATGCGGACAAGACCCGGAGCAACCGGCGGATGGAAATCCTGCTCTGTGCGCCGGGCGACCGCGTCACGTTGCGCCGCGAACCGAAGAATCCGCATGATTCGAATGCGGTCGGCGTGTGGAGCGAGCGCGACATCCAGCTCGGCTATATCAGTGCCGAACGCGCGCCGATGATCGGCCGGCGGCTGCAGGCCGAGGAGACGAGCGCGCTGTTCCAGGCGATGCATCAGGGCGGTGCCTATATCCGCATCCGCTTCGGCGGGGGTGAACCTTCGCTGCCGCCGCCGATCGCGGATCCCGGCCCCGCGCCACCCCCGCCCGAACCCGACCGCGACGACGGCTTCTACCGCGACGAGGACGGGCCCGAATGGGGCGCCTGATCGCCGGGCGTGGTGAAACACCGCAACGTGGACCTTTCCCGGATCGAAGGCCGGGCTCACGGGTTATCGCTGCCTGACCTACCCTGTATCGGCGAAGCGCAAAACGCGTTTTACCGGCTTGCCCTGCACGAGGGGCGAGGGCAGGGACGATCGCGTAACCCCGGGAGTTCAAGACATGGCCAGCAGCCTCGTAATCGACCAGAACAGCCTTACCGACAACGACCGCGAGCGGCAGGTCGAGTTCACCGCCGAGATCGACGGCGACGACCGTGATTTCGCGGTGAAATATGCCGTACTGAAGGAACTCAGCGGCGACGAGCCCGAGGACGACGCGCTCGAGCTGTTCGAGCGTTTCAGCGACGAGATCGTCGACGTCTGCGCCGAAGCCGCGATGAAGAAGCCGTCCGCGTCGCTGATCGTCATCGACGAGGGCGATCTGGAATAATTCCGCATGACGGCGTCGGCCGGCCGTGGCGACGGTGATCGCAGCGTGACGCCCGGCGTCGCCACCCCGGGCGAGGCGCATCGCCGTCGCCTGCCGGTGGTGCTTGCGGGCGCATCGGTCGGCGCGGTCGCGATCGCGCTCGTCCTGCTGATCGGTCTCGCGGTCGGTCACTGGCCGTTCGATTTCGACCGCGCGATCATCCTCAACCTGCGCGCCTGGGGCGGGCCGTCCTGGCTGCCCAAGGTCGCCGCCGACGTCACCGCGCTCGGCGGCGGCGTCGTGCTGACGATCATCGTGGTGCTGGCGGCGGGGCTGCTCGCGGTCCAGCGGCTCTGGCTCAGCGCGGCGGCGACGCTCGCCGCCAGTATCAGCGGCGGGATGGTCGTCGCGCTGGTCAAGACCGAGGTCGCCCGGCCGCGACCCGACATCGTCGACCATCTGGTCCAGGTCTCGAACATGAGTTTTCCGAGCGGGCATTCGGCGAACAGCGCGATCGTCTATCTCACGCTCGCCGGGCTCGCGTCGCAGGTCACCGTGTCGAATGCAGCGCGGGGCTACATCCTCGTCATGGCGATCGTGATGGTCGGCGCGATCGGATGCAGCCGCGTCTATCTCGGCGTCCACTGGCCGAGCGACGTGCTCGCCGGCTGGAGCTTCGGAACGCTGTGGGCGCTCGGCTGGTGGCTCGCCACGGCGCGCGCCCGGGCGGCGATCGGCGGCGAGCGCCACGCCTTTGGCCGCCCGCCCGCCGACGCCTGATCGGGCCCGTCTTTAGCGCTGTCGCTCGGCGAGCGTGCGTTCCCAGGCCAGCGCATCGCGGACGATCCCGTCGAGATCGGCGTGGCGCGGCTGCCAGTCGAGCGTCGAAAGGATCGCGCTGTTGTCCGAGATCAGCATCGCCGGATCGCCCGCGCGACGCCCCTCGAGACGGCGGTCGATCGTCATGTTCGTGACCTTGTCGACCGCATCGAGCACCTCGAGTACCGAGAAGCCGGTGCCATAGCCCGCGTTGAGCGTGTGGCTCTTGGCCGGCTCGGCGACCAGCAGGTCGAGCGCGGCGACATGCGCGGCGGCGAGGTCGCTGACATGGATATAGTCGCGCACGCCGGTGCCGTCGGGGGTGGCGAAATCGGTGCCATAGACGCCGACATGGCTGCGCTTGCCCGTCGCCGCCTCGACCGCGATCTTGATCAGGTGAGTCGCGCCGACCGTCGACTGGCCGCTGCGCCCTTGCGGATCCGCGCCCGCGACGTTGAAATAGCGCAGCGCGGCATAGTTGATCGGGTGCGCCGCCGCGACGTCGCGCAGCATCGCCTCGGTCATCAGCTTCGACATGCCGTAGGGATTGATCGGCACGGTCGGATCGCCCTCGGCGACCGGCACCTTCTCGGGCGTGCCATAGGTCGCCGCGGTCGACGAGAAGATGAAGTGCGGCACGCCTTCGGCCACCGCGCTCTCGATCAGCGACCGGCTGGCGGCGGTGTTGTTGCGGTAATATTTGAGCGGGTCGCTGACCGATTCGGGCACCACGACCGAGCCTGCGAAATGCATGATCGCACGGACCTTGTGATCGCGGATCGCCGCGCGGACCTTCGCATCGTCGGCGACGTTCGCCTCGACCAAAGTCGCGCGGGGATCGACCGCCCAGTCGAAGCCGGTGACCAGATTGTCGACCACGACCACCTCATGCCCCGCGTCGAGCAGCGCCAGGACCGCATGGCTGCCGATATAGCCGGCGCCGCCCGTTACCATCACCCTGCCATCAAGCCTTGCACCGTCGATCACATGCGTCTCCTCTTTGTTGCGGGGTAGCGGCTTCCTATCTTGGCGGAAAGGAGATCGTGATGACGGATTATGTAACGCTGGCGGGCGGGTGCTTCTGGTGCACCGAGGCCGTGTTCAAGGACGTGATCGGCGTCGAGAGCGCCGAGAGCGGCTATATCGGCGGGCATGTGCCTGATCCGACCTACAAACAGGTGTGCGGCGGCGATACCGGCCATGCCGAGGCGATCCGGATCGGCTTCGATCCTGAACAGCTGAAGCTCGGCGACCTGCTCGATATCTTCTTCGCGACGCATGACGCGACGACGCTCAACCGGCAGGGCAACGACGTCGGTACGCAATATCGTTCGGCAATGTTCCCCGCCGACGACGCGCAGAAGGCCGAGATGCAGGCCGCGCTCGAGCGTGCGCAGGCGGACAGCGCCAAGCCGATCGTCACGACGATCGAGCCGATGACCACCTGGTACGAGGCCGAAGGCTATCACCAGGACTATTGGGAAACCTCGGGCCGTTCCAACCCCTATTGCATGGCGGTGATTCCCCCCAAGCTGCAAAAGCTCCGCAAGAGCTTCGCCGCGCGGTCGAAGGCGGCAGTCAGCGCGTAACGATGCCGTTCCCCCGCGGATGCGGGGGTCCAGCTAAATACCGGATGCCAACGCGACTCCTGGACCCCCGCCTGCGCGGGGGTACAGGTCAGCGGTGCGCGGCGCGGCGGAGGCGGTCGTTGATCGCCTCGCCGATGCCTTCGGACGGAATGGGTGCGACGGCGATCCTCGGACGGTCGTTCGCATCGGCAGCGTGGAGCAGGTCGAACAGCTTCGCGGCTGCTTCGACGAGGCTGCCTGACGTCGACAGCGAGACATCCCCTGCAACCGCCCCGAACCCGATCAGCCACTCGTCGGCCTCGGCATCGAGCGCGTTCAACCGAAGCGCCTTGCTCGGCGCATAATGGCTTTCAAGCTGCCCGGGCGCCGTAACCGCACGCCCCCCCGGCGAAGGCCGGGGCCCAGTTGGGGGACGATCGTGAGGCCCGTCGTCCTCCGTTACAGCGACCTTTCCACCTGGGCCCCGGCCTCCGCCGGGGAGGTGGTCGAGCAGAGCCGCGCGGGTCACCGGCCCCGGCCGCAGCACCGTCCGCCCCGCCACGATCGTCGATTCGAGCCCCGCCTCGGTCGCGCCATCGTCGAGGATCAGCGGCACGTTCCCCCCCAGACTCGCCGCGACATGCGCCGCGGTCGTCGGCGAGATCCCCCCGCTCGCATTGGCTGACGGTGCCGCGAGCGGCCGCCCCGATGCTGCGATCAGCGCCTGCATCGCGCGGTGTCGCGGTACCCGGATCGCGATCGTGTCGAGCCCCGCGGTCACCAGCGCGGCAATCCCCGAATCGCTGCGCACCGGCAGCACCAGCGTCAGCGGCCCCGGCCAGAACGCCGCGGCCAGCGCGCGCGCATCCGCATCGAACACCGCGATCCGTTCGGCCGCGGCGAGATCGGCGACATGCACGATCAGCGGGTTGAAGCTCGGCCGTCCCTTGGCGGCATAGATGCCCGCCACCGCCTGCGCGTCGGTCGCGTCCGCGGCGAGTCCGTAGACCGTCTCGGTCGGCACCGCGACGAGTCCGCCGGCGCGAATCACCGCCGCCGCCTGCGCGACCGCCGCTGTGCCGTAGGGTAAAATCAGGGGGTGTGGACGCGTCATTCTGAAGGCCTATAGCGGGCGCAAAGCATAGCGATAAGAGGATGCCATGGCCTTCACCCCAGCAACCACCGAACAGCGTTTCGTGCTCGATCACGTCGTGCGGATCGGCGAACTCGCCGCCACCGACCGGTTCGCCGCCGCCAGCGACGACGTCGTCGACGCGGTGCTCGAAGGCGTGGGACAATTCGCCGCGGGCGAATGGGCGCCGCTCAACCGCGCAGGGGACACCGTCGGCGCGAAATGGACCCCCGACGGCGTCGTCATGCCCGACGGCTTCGCGCAGGCGTACAAGGACTATGTCGAGGGCGGCTGGGGCACGATCGGCGTCGAGGAGGAATGGGGCGGGCAGGGCCTGCCCTTTGCGATCCAGACCGCGGTGCTCGATACGCTCGGCTCGGCGAACATGGGCTTCGCGCTCTGCCCGACGCTGACTGTTGGCGCGATCGAGGCGCTCGCGCATCACGGCAGCCCCGAGCAGCAGGCGCTCTATCTCCCGCATCTCGCGACCGGCGAATGGACCGGCACGATGAACCTGACCGAGCCGCAGGCCGGCTCCGACGTCGGCGCGCTGCGCGCCACCGCCACCCCGCTGGGTGACGGCAAATGGTCGATCAAGGGCACCAAGATCTACATCTCGTTCGGCGATCACGACATGGCGCCGAACATCGTCCACCTCGTCCTCGCGCGGACGCCCGGCGCGCCCGCGGGTACCAAGGGCATCTCGCTCTTCCTCGTGCCGAAATACCGTCTGAACGACGACGGCACGCCCGGCGACTTCAACGACGTCCGCGTCGTCTCGATCGAGCACAAGATGGGGCTTCACGCCTCGCCGACCTGCGTGCTGAGCTTCGGCGATAATGACGACTGCGTCGGCGAGCTGATCGGTGCGGAACTCGGCGGCATCCGCGCGATGTTCACGATGATGAACAATGCGCGGCTGAATGTCGGGCTCCAGGGCGTGCAGGTCGCCGAGGGCGCCACCCAGGGTGCGGTCGCCTATGCGCTCGACCGGGTCCAGTCGGCGCGCGCGGGCTCGCCGAACAAGGAGTCGGTCAAGATCGTCGAGCATCCCGACGTTCGCCGCATGCTGCTGCGGATGAAGGCGCAGACCCAGGCGGCGCGCGCGCTCGTCTATTATGCCGCCGGGCAGGTCGACCGCGCCAATATGGGCGACGCCGCGGCGCGCAACCGCCTCGAACTCGTCACCCCGCTGGCCAAGGCGCACGGCACCGACATCGGCAACGAAGTCGCCTCGCTCGGCATCCAGGTGCACGGCGGCATGGGCTATGTCGAGGAAACCGGTGCCGCGCAGTATTTCCGCGATGCGCGCATCACGCCGATCTACGAAGGCACCAACGGCATCCAGGCCGCCGATCTGGTCGGCCGCAAGCTCGCGCTCGACAATGGCGGCGCGTTCGCCACGCTGATCGCCGACATCCGCGCGGAAGCCAGGGACGAACGGCTGCTCGCGCTCGTCGACGCCTGCGACGCGATCGGCCGCCGCCTCGCCACCGCGGACGCCGACGACAAGCTCGCCGCGAGCTACCCCTTCCTAACGATGCTGTCGGTCGCGACCTGCGGCTGGCTGATGGAGCGCCAGGGCGCGGTCGCCGGCACCGACGATTTCGGACGGATGAAGGCGGCCTCGGTGCGCTTCTACCTCGAACAGATCGTCCCCGAAGCCATGGGCCTCGCCGCCGCCGCCAGCGCCAGCGCGGCGGTGCTCTACGCGATCGAACCGGCGCTGTTCGCGGCGTAAGCCCCCCTCCCGTCATCCTGACGAAAGTCAGGATCCAGAGCCACGCATGCGGGCGTCCGTGGCTTTGGATCCTGGGTCGAGCCCAGGATGACGGAGGGGGCTGGTGCGCACACCCACCCCGTTCGCCCGCTTCCATTCGCCCCATTCCCAAACACCCCACCCCCATTCGCCCTGAGCGCAGTCGAAGGGCCGCCCCAAGCCCAGGTGCTTCGACTTCGCTCAGCACGAACGGCGGGGGCGAGGGGCGAGGGGTGAGGGACGGGACGGCGACGGAGGCGCGGGGCGGGGGCGGGACCTAGGCGCACGCCCGCCCCAAAACCGCGGCCATGCCCCCCAACAGCCCCCACCCGCCCTTCAGCACTCGACGGCCGCGCCACACGCACGGTAAGGGCAAACCCAAACGAGGACCCCCCGACCGATGTTCGATCTCGACGCCTATCTGACCCGTGTCGCCATGCCCGCGCGGCCCACGCTTGATTCGATCGGCCTCGGCCGGTTGCAGCTGGCGCACCGGCTCGCCATCCCGTTCGAGGATCTCGATGTCGTGCTCGGCCGCGGCATCGCGATCGACAGTGCCTCGGTGTTCGCCAAGCTCGTGACCGCGCGCCGCGGCGGCTATTGCTTCGAGCATAACCGGCTGTTCCTCGATGCGCTCGCCGAACTGGGCTTTGCCGCCCGCCCGGTGCTGGCGCGCGTCTGGATCGCCGCGACCGAAGTGCCGCCGCTCACGCACACCTTCGCGCTGGTGACGATCGACGGCCAGGCCTGGATCGCCGACACCGGCTTCGGCGGCAGCTACACCCCCGTGCTCCCGCTCGCCGACGGGGCCGAGGCGACCGCACCCGATGGCGCGCGCTTCCGGCTCGAGGCGACCAGCCGCGATCACGGCGAACAGGGTTGGATGCTACTGCGCGACGGGGATCCGATGACCACCGACGGACGCGGCGCGAGCGGCGGGTTCCAGCCGCAATACAGCTTCACGCTCGCCGAGGTGTTCGACGCCGACCTGCTGCTCGGCAATCACTGGACGTCGACCGCCCCCGCGAGCCGCTTCACCCAGACCGCGATCGCCAGCATCGTCCTGCCCAACGGCTTCGCCTCGCTGATGGGGCGCACCTATCGCCGACGGTCGGGCACCGATACGGCGGCGGGCGAGATCACCGACCCGCGCGTCTACCGGATCCGCATGAGTCTGTTGTTCGGGATCGACCTGAGCGTCGAGGACATCGCCGCGCTGAAGCTGTTCTGAGTCACCCGCCGCGCGGGATCACCCCGCGGGGCGGCTCAGGCCCGCTCGTGCGCCAGCAGGTCGCGCGCGTCGAGACCGAGCAGGTCGATATGCCCGAGGATGCGCGGCCAGTGCGTGGTGACGAACGTCTCGCGTTCCGCCACGCGCAGGGCCTCCGCAGCACCCGGCAGGACGAACATGCCGACGCCGCGCCGGACCTCGACATAGCCGTCGTCCTGGAACGTCTGATAGGCCTTGGCGACGGTCAGCGGGTTGGCGCCATGCTCGGCGGCAAAGGCGCGGACCGAGGGCAGCTGGTCGCCCGCGCGATAGTCGCCGCGTAATATCCCGGCGGCGATCGTGGCGCGGAGGCGGAGATATACGGGGCTGTCTTCGCTGCTGAGCGCTGTCATGCTGCCTTAATACAGCAATTGGCCATTTCGTCGAGTCCTAGGGCCGCCAGCGCGAGACGACACGTTCCATATCGGGGCGGGGCCGTTCGTCGAGCGGCCGCGACGGTGTGCCGACGAACAGGAACCCGGCGATCCGCTCATGGCCTTCGCCGAACGCATCGCGCACCGTGTCCGAATAGCTCGGCCAGCCGGTCAGCCAGCCGCCCGCAAAGCCCAGCGCGTGGACCGCGTGGAGCAGGTTCATGCACGCCGCCCCGGTCGACAATTCCTGTTCGAACACGGGGATATGGCTCGGCTTGGGTGACGACAGCACGACGACCAGCGCGGGGGCCTGGTGCGCGAACTGGTCGAGCGCCTCGATCTCGGTCCGCGACGCGGTCGGCCGCTCGACGCGGTACGCATCGATGATCAGCGCGGCGAGCGCGGTGCGCTGGTCCTGGCCGACCACCACGAAGCGCCAAGGCGCCAGCTTGCCATGATCGGGAGTGCGCGCCGCGATCGCCAGGATCTGCGCGAGCTGGTCGGCATCGGGACCGGGCGCGACAAGGTCGCGCGGCTTGCCCGAACGGCGGGTCGCGAGCAGCGAAAGCGGGCTGGAAGTGTCGTTGAACATTGCCCCGCAGATAGGCACGGGGCGCGGCAATTTACAGCCGCATCCGCGATTTAGCAGGCGGTCCCGCGGCCACCGATATTTACAGTCCCGGCTTTGCCGCTAGGTAAGGCCGCAATGAAGCCGCCGCGTTCGACGGCGGCCCAGCGTTTCAGGGAGCGTAAAAGATGGTGGACACCCCGACCGCGGATACGCCGCGAGAGCCGGATATCACCCATGTGAACCCCGCCAGCGGGGAGACGTGGTTCGGCCATCCCCGCCAGCTCGCGCGACTGTTCACCACCGAAATGTGGGAGCGTTTCGGCTATTACGGCATGCGCGCGCTGCTCACGCTGTACCTCACCAAGCATTTCGTGTTCGGCGACCGCGAGGCGACCGGGCTGTACGGCGGCTATACCGCTCTGGTGTATCTGACGCCGCTGGTCGGCGGTTATCTCGCCGACCAGTATCTGGGTTCGAAGCGCGCGGTGA
Source organism: Sphingomonas sp. CFBP9019 (assembly GCF_034045155.1). NCBI lineage: Bacteria > Pseudomonadati > Pseudomonadota > Alphaproteobacteria > Sphingomonadales > Sphingomonadaceae > Sphingomonas > Sphingomonas sp. CFBP9019. The sequence continues at coordinate 441,235 of NZ_JAXCWK010000004.1, forward strand.
AGTTCGGCGCGATCATTATGGCGCTCGGCTATCTGCTGCTCTGCTTCGGCGGCGAGACCGCCAAGCCCTATGCGACGATCGCCAACCAGCGCTACGAGATCCAGGTCGTCGAACAGGCCGACAGCGAGGTCCGCTACCTCGTCGACGGCGCGAACACGCTGAAGATCAAGGGCAATGACGACGGCACCGTCTCGCTGCTCGCCGCCGACGGCGCGGTCGCGCGCACCGTCGAAAAGGGCGGGTTCGAGTCGGGCGCAGAACGCAGCAGCTTCTACGTCACGATCATGCTGCTCGCGCTGTGCATGATCTCGGTCGGCAACGGCTTCTTCAAGCCCAACATCTCGACGATGGTCGGCGAGCTCTACGCGCAGGGCGACAAGCGCCGCGATGCCGGGTTCACGATCTTCTACATGGGGATCAACCTCGGCTCGCTGTTCTCGCAGCTGCTCTGCCCGTTCCTCGCGGTCGCGTTCGGCTGGTGGGCCGGCTTCGGGCTGGCGGCGATCGGCATGCTGTTCTCGTGGACGCTGATCCAGTTCGATGGCGGCAAACTCAACGGCTACGGCGAGCCGCCGGTGCGCAGCGGTCCCGATCGCGCGCTCGGCATCTATGCGCTCGCGCTGCTCGGCATCCCGATCTTCTACCTGCTGTTCGTCAACCTGATGAACGCCGAGCCGCCGGTGCCGGGTTCCGGGATCATCGGCTACATCGTCTCGCTGTCGCTGATGGGCAAATTGCTGTTCGGCACGTTCCTGGTCGCGGTGCCGGGCATCCTGATCTGGTCGTTCGTCAATGGCGAGCGGCGCGAGTTCCAGATGATGCTCGCGGCGATGGTGCTGATCGTCTTCAACGTCGTGTTCTGGACGCTGTTCGAGCAGGCGGGCTCGAGCCTCACGCTGTTCGCGGATCGCAACACCGATCTCAGCGTGTTCGGGCTGTTCAGCATCTCGGCTGGGCAGACCCAGTTCTTCAACGCGTTCTTCATCGTCGCGCTGGCGCCGGTGATGTCGATCCTGTGGACCAAGCTGGCCGCCCGGGGCATCGAGCCGTCGATCCCGGTCAAGTTCGGCATCGCGCTGATCGGCGTCGGCGTCGGCTTCCTGTTCCTCGTCTGGGGCGCGAGCATGGTCGGGCCGACGTTCAAGGTCGCGATCTGGTGGCTCGCCGGGCTCTACTTCATCCACTCGTTCGCCGAGCTCTGCATCTCGCCGGTCGGGCTCAGCATGATCACCAAGCTGTCGATCGCGCGCGTCGTCGGGCTGATGATGGGCGTGTGGTTCCTGTCGATCTCGGTCGCGCAATATGTCGCGGGCATCGTCGCGCAGGTCGCCAGCGTCGAGACGGTCGGCGGTCAGGTGACCAATCTGAAGGTCAGCCTCGACACCTATGCCGGCGTGTTCTGGACGATCGGGCTGGTCTCGGCGGGGATCGGCGTGCTGCTGCTGCTGATCTCGCCGCTGATCAAGAAGTGGATGCACGGGGTCCAGTAAGGCCGCTGGACCGCCGGCAAATCATTCCCTCAATCCGTCATCCCCGCGAAGGCGGGGATCCAGACACTCTGCGGTTCGTAAGAGACCACGGTTCGCCAGTCCGGATCCCCGCCTGCGCGGGGATGACGATTATAAAAGGGTAGGACCCGGTCAGATCCGCGTCATCGACAGCGCCTTCTCACCGTAGCGCGGCCCCGCCGTGCCACCCCTCGGCGCCGCCGCATCGAGTTTCGCCAGATCGTCCGCCGACAGCGTGACGTCGGCCGCCTTCATGCTGTCCTCCAGCGTGACGCGACGCTTCGACCCCGGGATCGGTACGATGTCGTCCCCCTGCGCCAGCAGCCACGCCAGCGCGACCTGCGCCGGACTCGCCCCATGCGTATCGGCGATACCCTTCACCACCGCGACCATCTCCATGTTCTTGGCGAAGTTTGCGTCCGAATAGCGCGGGTCGTTGCGGCGGTAATCGCCCTCGGGCAGGTCCGATCGCGCAGTGATCTGCCCGGTCAGGAACCCGCGCCCCAGCGGCGAATAGGGCACGAACCCGATTCCCAGCTCACGGCACAGCGGCAGGATCGCGTCCTCGACCCCGCGCTCCCACAGCGAATATTCGCTCTGCAGCGCCGCGATCGGATGCGTCGCCGCCGCGCGCCGGATCGTGTCGAGCCCGGCCTCCGACAGCCCCAGATGCCGCACCTTGCCCTCGCGGACGAGCTCCGCCATCGCGCCCACCGTCTCCTCGATCGGCACGCCCGGATCGACGCGGTGCTGGTAGAGCAGGTCGATCGTCTCGACGCCGAGCCGCTTCAGCGACCCCTCGCACGCACGCCGCACATTGGCAGGCGTGCTGTCGACGCCGGTCATGCCGTTCTCGTCATAGCGGAAGCCGAACTTGGTCGCGATCACGACGCCGTCGCGCTTCCCCCGGATCGCCTTGCCGAGCAGCTCCTCGTTGATCAGCGGGCCATAGATTTCGGCGGTGTCGAACAGCGTCACGCCCAGCTCGATCGCGCGGTGGATCGTCGCGATGCTCTCGTCGGCGGGGGCGCTGCCGTACATGTCCTTGCCGACGCCGGCCATCGGCATGCAGCCGAGACCCAGCGCGGAAACCTCGAAATCAGGGCCGAGCGTGCGATATTTCATGCGGAATCTCCTCGGCGCCGCCGCCGTGATCGGACCGCGCCGCGACGGAGATAGTGACGGCGGTGTCCATCGTCACGTTCCCGACCGTGCGAAACAGGTCGGGAATGGTCTCCACCGCGATGAGCAGACCGAGCACCTCGAGCGGGATGCCCATCGCCAGCGCGACGGGCGCGACCGAGGCGACGAAGCTGATCGTGCCGGGCAGCGAGATCGATCCCATCGTCGTGATCGCCGCGGTCGCGACGCCCGCGGCCATCTGCCCCGGCCCGATCGGCAGCCCCAGCCAGTGCGCGACGTACAGCGCGACCGCGAGGTTCATCGCCGGGCTGGTCGCGCGGAACACCGCGACCGACAGCGGCAGGACGATCCCGGCGGTGGCGGGCGACGCGCCGAGCTCGGTCGAGGCCTTCAGCATCGCCGGCAGCGAGGCGAGCGACGACTGGGTGCTGATCGCGACCGCCTGCGCCGGCGCGACCGCACGCGCGAACCGGCGCAGGCTGACCCGGCCGCCGATCATGCCGATCGGATAGGCGCTCAGCAGGACGATGAAGCCGATCGCCGAGACGCAGACGATATAGTGCAGCAGCGCGCCGAACGCCGCCGTCCCGGTGCGCGCACCGACCCCGTAGGCGAGCGCGAAGATGCCGATCGGCGCGAGCTTCAGCACCCATTTGATGATGATCAGCAGCGCGTCGACGACCGCCTGGAAGAAACCGGTTAGCACGCGGCGGCGATCGTCGGGCAGTTTCGTGACGGCAAAGGCGAACGTCAGCGCGAAGACGGTGAGCGGCAGGAACGAATCGCTCGATGCCGCGGCGACGATGTTGGTCGGCACGATCGTGTCGAAGAACGCGCCGATCCCCGGCACCGGCCCGACCGGGGCGGCACCGGTCAGCGCGGCGCGCAGAGCGGCGCCGAGCCCGCGTGGCAGCGGGAAGGCATCGAGGATCAACGGCATGACCAGCGCGGACATGATCGTCGAACTCCACAGGATGACGACGATCATCACCATCGCCCGCATCGTGATCCGCCCGGCGCGTGCCGCCTCGGTCGTCGCGCCGATTCCGGTGACGAGCAGCCCGACGACGAGCGGCACGATCACCATCTGCAACCCGTGCAGCCAGGCCGCGCCGATCGGCTGGGTCACCGCCGTCGCCGCGAGCGCGTGGGCCGGCGACCAGGCGGCCGCGGCGATGCCGATCCCGATGCCGCCGAACAGCGCTGCGAGTATCCGTGTAGTCTGCGACATGCTCGCCCTTCGTGTTCCACCGCGCTATCAGCGATGCCAGAGAGCGATACCGGACGGAAAGCATTGACGATGGCAAGGAAATATTTTGGCACCGACGGCATTCGCGGTGCCACCAACGCATCGCCGATGACCGCGGAGATGGCGATGAAGGTCGGCATGGCGGCGGGCGCCTATTTCCTGCGCGGCGATCATCGCCACCGCGTCGTGATCGGCAAGGACACGCGGCTGTCGGGCTATATGCTCGAATCCGCGCTCGTTGCGGGCTTTACCAGCGTCGGCATGGACGTGGTGATGGTCGGGCCGATGCCGACGCCTGCGGTCGCGATGCTGACCCAGTCGATGCGTGCGGATATCGGCGTGATGATCTCCGCCAGCCACAACCCCTATGCCGATAACGGTATCAAGCTGTTCGGCCCCGACGGCTTCAAGCTGTCCGACGAGGCCGAGACCGCGATCGAGGCGCTGATCGACGGCGACGTGCCGCTGGTCGCGTCGAGCAAGATCGGCCGCGCGCGCCGGATCGACGATGCGCAGGGGCGCTACATCCATTTCGCCAAGTCGACCTTCCCGGAAAATCTGCGGCTCGACGGGATGCGGATCGTGCTCGATTGCGCGAACGGCGCCGCCTACAAGGTCGCCCCCTCGGCGCTGTGGGAACTCGGCGCGGACGTCGTCGCGATCGGCGTCACGCCCGACGGCACCAACATCAACGACGGCGTCGGCTCGACCGCACCGCAGGCGCTTGCCGAGACGGTCGTCGCGAGCGGCGCGGATATCGGCATCGCGCTCGACGGTGACGCCGACCGGCTGATCGTCGTCGACGAGACCGGCACGATCGTCGACGGCGATCAGCTGATGGCGACGATCGCGGCAAGCTGGGCGCGGCAGGGGCGGCTCAAGGGCGGCGGCCTCGTCGCCACCGTGATGTCCAATCTTGGCCTCGAACGCCATCTCGCCGCGCAGGGGCTCGGGCTGGTCCGTACCCAGGTCGGCGATCGTCACGTGCTCGAAAAGATGCGGTCGAGCGGCTATAATGTCGGCGGCGAGCAGTCGGGGCACATCATCCTCAGCGACTATGCCACGACCGGCGACGGCCTGGTCGCCGCCCTCCAGATCCTCGCCGAGGTCAAGCGCTCGGGCGCGCGCGCGGGCGAGGTGCTCCACCGGTTCGAACCCTTGCCGCAACTGTTGAAGAACGTACGGTTCGGCGGCGGCAAGCCGCTCGACGACGAGGCGGTGAAAGCGGTGATCGCGCAGGCCGAGGCCGAGCTCGCCGGCAAGGGGCGGCTCGTCATCCGCCCGTCGGGCACCGAACCCGTGATCCGCGTGATGGCGGAAGGGGATGATCCGGGTCAGGTCGGGCGCGTCGTCGACCGGATCTGCGAAGCCGTCCGCAAGGTCGCCGCCTGATGCTCGAGATGCGCCCCACCTGCGAACGCTGCGCCGCCGAGCTTCCCGCCGACGCGCCCGGCGCGTTCATCTGCTCGTACGAATGCACCTTCTGCGCCTCCTGTGCGGACGCGCTCGACGAGCGCTGTCCCAATTGCGGCGGCGAACTCCTCGACCGCCCGACCCGGTTCGGCGATGCCCCGCCACAGAGACCCGCCTCGGGCCGGCGGCACTAGACCCCGCTCCAAACCTCAACCACCCCGGCGAAGGCCGGGGCCCAGTTGGCAAGGTCGAGGTAACGGATCGCTGCCCTCCGTCAGGAGCAGTCCCCAACTGGGCCCCGGCCTCCGCCGGGGAGGTGGCGAGGGCATGGCCCTGTCCCGCACCGCACCGACTATGCCATAGCCCGACCCATGACCTCCAACCCCGCCCGGCACCGCCAATGACCGCGAGACTCCTCATCATCGCCGGCTCCGATTCAGGCGGCGGCGCCGGCATCCAGGCGGACATCAAGACCGTCACGATGCTCGGCGGCCACGCGATGACCGCCATCACCGCGATCACCGCGCAGAACACGCTCGGCGTGCAGGCGGTCCACCCGGTGCCCACCGACATCGTCCTCGCGCAGATCGACTCGGTCGTGTCCGACATCGGCGTCGACGCGGTGAAGATCGGCATGATCGGCTCGGCCCTGACCGCCAACGCCGTCGCCGACCGCCTGACGTCAATGTTTTCCCGCGACCCGATACCGATCATCTTCGACCCGGTCATGATCGCCAGCAGCGGCTCGGTGCTCGCCGCCCCCGACACGATCGCCGCCTTCGCCCGCCTCATGCGGATCGCCACGCTCGTCACCCCCAACCTCCCCGAACTCGCAGCGCTCGGCGGCGAAGCCGCGGTACGCGCACTCGGGCCCGCCGTGCTCATCAAGGGCGGCCACGCCGAAGGCCCGCTTGTCACCGACCGCCTCGTCACCGACGCCGGCGAAACGCTGTGGACCAACCCCCGCATCGAAACCCGCCACGCGCACGGCACCGGCTGCACGCTCGCCAGCGGGATCGCCACCGGGCTCGGCCAGGGCATGCCGCTCGACGCAGCCATCGCGCGCGCGATCGCGTTCGTCCGCGCCGCGCTTGCGCAGCCGCCGGGGCTTGGCGCAGGGCACGGGCCGATGGGGCACGCGCTCGGCGTCAGCCCGTTCGACCAGCTGAAAGACCGCACATGCCCGGCATGAAACATGAAAAGCTCTGCGTCGGCCCCGTCGCCGGCGTCGACGAAGCCGGTCGCGGTCCGCTCGCCGGCCCGGTCGTCGCCGCCGCGGTGATCCTGCCCGCAAAGGGCGTGCCCCGCGGCATCGACGATTCGAAGAAGCTCTCCGCCTCCGAGCGCGAACGGCTCTGCGCGCGGCTCAAGGGCTGTGCGATCGTCGGTATCGGCATCGTCGAGCCCGATGAGATCGACACGCTCAACATCTACTGGGCGACGATGAAGGCGATGACGCTCGCGGTCGATGCGCTTGCCACCGAGCTCGGCCACGCGCCCGGCCATGTGCTGGTCGACGGCAACCGCCTGCCGCGCTGGAGCTACCCCGCCACCCCGCTGGTCGGGGGCGATGCGAAATCGCTGTCGATCGCCGCCGCCTCGATCGTCGCCAAGCACACGCGCGACCTGATCATGATCGCCGCCGCCGACGTCCACCCCGAATATAACTGGCATTCGAACAAGGGCTATGGCTGCGCGCACCACATGAAGGCGCTGCGCGATCATGGCCCCACACCGATTCATCGCCGCAGTTTCGCCCCCGTCGCGGCGGCCTATCGGACGCGCGAGGGCCTTTTCGCGAAGGAAACGACGAGCTGAGTCTTTCGCGCCACACCCCAAGGGCTTGAGGCGCGAGTCTGTCACGACTCAACATCTGGGCGACGGCGACTCGTTTGGTCGCACCGACGGATTCGCGCCCGCGCGCCGTTCATCAAACTCTGCTTGACGGAGTCGGACAATTCCGCAGCTATGGGGGTCGACAAGGGGCGCAAAAACATGGGTTTGATCGACACGATCGCGCGGCCGCGCGCGGTAAAGAGGGTAGCGGCGCCGGCGGTGCAGCCCGCGCTGCCGCTCGACCAGATCCTGCGCGGCGACTGTATCGAGCGCATGAAGGCGCTGCCGTCGAACTCGATCGACATGATCTTCGCCGATCCGCCCTACAATCTCCAGCTCGGCGGCGAGCTCTATCGCCCCGATGGCAGCCATGTCGACGCGGTCACCGACGAGTGGGACAAGTTCGACACCTTCGCTGCCTATGACCGCTTCACCCGCGCCTGGCTGAAGGAAGCGCGCCGGATCCTCAAGGACGATGGCAGCATCTGGGTGATCGGCAGCTATCACAACATCTTCCGCGTCGGCGCGGCGGTGCAGGATCTCGGCTACTGGATCCTCAACGACATCGTCTGGCGCAAGACCAACCCGATGCCCAATTTCCGCGGCACCCGCTTCACCAACGCGCACGAGACGCTGATCTGGGCGTCGAAGGGCGAGAAGGCGAAATACACCTTCAACTACCGCGCGATGAAGACGCTCAACGACGAGCTGCAGATGCGCAGCGACTGGGAATTCCCGATCTGCGGCGGCCCCGAGCGGTTGAAGAAAAACGGCACCAAGGTCCATCCGACGCAGAAGCCCGAGGCGCTGCTCTACCGGATCCTGCTCGCGTGCACCAAGCCCGGCGACGTCGTGCTCGACCCGTTCTTCGGCACCGGCACGACCGGCGCGGTCGCCAAGCGGCTGGGGCGCAGCTGGATCGGAATCGACCGCGAGGGCGAGTATATCGAGGCGGCGCAGGAGCGGATCGAGGCCGCACTGCCGCTCGACGAATCCGCGCTGGCGACGATGATGAGCCCGCGCGCGCAGCCCAAGGTCGCGTTCGGCGTGCTCGTCGAGAATGCCTATCTCGCGCCCGGCACGGTGCTGACCGACGGCAAGCGCCGCTGGCGCGCGACGATCCGCGCGGACGGCTCGCTGCTCAGCGATTGCGGCACGATCGGCTCGATCCACAAGCTCGGCTCGACGCTCCAGAACGCGCCCGCCTGCAATGGCTGGAGCTTCTGGCATTACGAGAGCGACAAGGGCCTGAAGCCGATCGACGATCTCCGCCAGACCTATCTGCTGGCGACGACGGTCTAGCGAATTGCCGTTCGTGCCGAGTAGAGACCGAGCGTAGTCGAGGGCTCGTATCGAGGTACATGTCCCTCGATACGGTATCTCGACGTGCTCGATGCCTATACGGGACGAACGGGATTAGCCGTTTGAACGGCATGCGGATTTGGGGAAAAGGGGGGCATGACCAGCCTCCACCTCCGCCCCGTTCAGTTCGTCGACACCCCGATCGGCCATCCCGACGGCAGCGTCGCGCGGCTCGCGGGCGGGATGCAGTGGTTCGCCGCCTATGAGGTGATCGAGCACGGGACCCGTCGCACGATCCCGGTCGCCGACGTCGCCACGCTGGGCGACCGCGCCGCGCATCGCCACGCGCTGATCACCGCGCCGCGCGCGCCGCTCGCGCTCGGCGAGCGTATGCTGCGCTTCGACCAGCCGCTCGTCGCCGCTATTCTCAACGTCACCCCGGACAGCTTTTCCGACGGCGGCAAGCATGTCGACGACCCCGCCGCCGCCGCGGCCGCCGGGATCGACATGGCCGCGGCGGGCGCGACGATGATCGATGTCGGCGGCGAATCGACCCGCCCCGGCGCGGCGGCGGTCTGGGAAGGCGACGAGATCGCCCGGCTCGTCCCCGTCGTCGAGCGGCTTGCCCGCGCCGGCGCGATCGTCTCGGTCGACACGCGCAAGGCCGGCGTGATGGCGGCGACGCTCGCCGCCGGCGCGCATATCGTCAACGACGTCGCCGCCCTGCTGTGGGACGACCGCGCGCTCGAGGTCGTCGCCGCCAGCGGCTGTCCGGTCGTGCTGATGCACTCGCCCGACCCCCGCGAGGGCGGCCACGGGCGGACCGGCTACGGAAACGTCGTCACCGACGTCTTCGACTGGCTCGAGGCGCGGATCGCCGCGGTCGTCGCGGGCGGCGTCGATCGCACGCGGATCATCGTCGATCCCGGCATCGGCTTCGGCAAGACGCTCGCCGACAATCTCGCGCTGCTCAACGGCCTGGCGATGTTTCACGGGCTTGGCTGCCCAATCCTGCTCGGGGCGAGCCGCAAGCGGCTGATCGGCGCGCTGTCGAACGAGGCCCCGGTCGGCGACCGGCTCGCCGGATCGCTCGCGCTCGCGCTCAAGGGCGTCGAGGCGGGCGTCCAGATCCTGCGCGTCCACGACGTTGCCGAGACCGTTCAGGCGCTGCGCGTCTGGCGCGGGATGCGTGACCTCGCACTCGTCGGCGGCTGACCCCGCGCCGATCTTCTGGTCACATGTTCGGGGCGGAATATCGCCGCATTGCAGCGAAATGCGCGATCGCGCATTAGACAAGGTGTCAGCAAGGAGCCTTTCGTTTGATCGTTACCGCAACACCGCGCCTCAGCCAGATCCTCAGCGAAGTGTGGCGCCCGTTGCTCGGGCTCTTTGTCTGGGACGTCGTGGTAACCATCACCTATTATGTCCTGCCCTTTCATGCGCCGTCGCTGCCGCTGACGCTGTTCGGCACCGCGCTCGCGCTGTTCCTCGGCTTTCGCGACAATTCCGCCTATCAGCGCTGGTGGGAAAGCCGCGGCCTCTGGGGGCTGATGACCAACGCCTCGCGCAGCCTTGCCCGCATGACGCGCAACCTGCTGCCCGAACCCGAAGGCCATGATCTCAAGCGCACGATCGTCCTGCGCCAGATCGCCTATGTAAACGCGCTACGCTGTCAGCTGCGCCGCCAGCCGGTCGCGCCCGATGTCCTGCGCTTCCTGTCGGAGGACGAGGCGTCGTTCGCACTCGCGCGGACCAATCCCGCCAACGGCCTGCTCGACGGCACCGGACGGCGGATCGACATCGCCCGCCGCAATGGCTGGATCGACACGATCCAGCAGGCCTCGTTCGAACGGCTGCTGGTCGATATCGCCAATGCGCAGGGCGGGATGGAGCGGATCAAGAACACCCCGCTGCCCAACCAGTACCGGTTCTTCCCGACGCTTTTCACCCGGCTGTTCTGCATCCTGCTGCCGATCGGGCTGGTCGAAACGCTCGGCTTCGCAACCCCGATCGGCTCGACGATCGCAGGGCTGATGTTCCTCGCCGTACTTCAGATCGGCGACGATCTCGTCGATCCGTTCGCGGACACGATCCACGACGTACCGCTCAACGCGATGTGCCGGACGATCGAGATCGACCTGCTCCAGGCGATCGGCGACGAGGCCCCCGAGCCGCTGAAACCGGTCAAGGGCGTGCTCTGGTAGGTCGCTGCCTTTAATCCAGCTCCAGGACAACGTCGCCTAGGGATCAGGCGACGTTGTCGATCCCGAGTTCGGCGAGCTTGCGGTACAGCGTCGACCGCCCGATCCCGAGCCGCCGCGCGACCTCGGTCATCCGCCCGCGATAATGACCGATGGCGAGCCGGATGAGGTCCGATTCGATCTCCTCCAGCGTGCGCAGATGCCCGTCTGCGCTGAACAGCGTCACACCACCGCCACCGGCCGCGGTCGCGGGCTCGGGCCGGCGACGGCTGCCGAGCGCCGCGATCTGCGGGAAATCGGCGCGTGTCAGCGCGTCACTCTCGCACAGCACCGCGGCGCGGAAGAGCGCATTCTGCATCTGCCGGACATTGCCCGGCCAGTCATATTGGACCAGCAGCGCCAGTGCATCGTCGGTGATGCCGAGCGGGCGCAGTCCCGGCTGCTGCGCGATCCGCGCGAGCAGATGGCGGGCAAGCGCCGGGATGTCGCCGGTTCGCTCGCGCAGCGGCGGGATCGTCACCTGCACCGCGTTCAGCCGGTAATAGAGGTCCTCGCGAAACCGGTCCGCCTCGACCTCGTCGATCAGCGTCGTGTTGCTCGCGGCGATCACCCGGACGTCGACCTGCTGCGGATGCCGCGCACCGAGTGCATGGACGTCGCCCGTATCGAGCAGATGGAGCAGCTTGATCTGCGCGTCGATCGGCATCGCGCCGATCTCGTCGAGGAACAGCGTGCCGCCGTCCGCCTCGCGAAACCGGCCGATCTTGCGCTCGAACGCGCCGGTAAACGCGCCTTCCTCGTGCCCGAACAGCTCGCTCTCGACCAGATTGGCGGGGATCGCGCCGCAATTGACGCTGATCATCGGGCGTTTGGCGCGCGGCGACGCCGCGTGGATCGCCTCGGCCACGACCTCCTTGCCGACCCCGCTTTCGCCTTCGAGCAGGATTGCGACGCGGCCGCGCGCGGCCTTGGCGGCGATCGCCAGCGCGGCGCGGAAATCGGGCGACGAGCCGACGATCTCGTCGAAGGCGAGCAGCGCGGGGATCTTCTCGGTCAGCGGGCGCAGCTCGCCCGCGGTCGTGCCGGCGACGACTGCATCGAGCGAGGCGAGCAGCCGGTCGGGCGCGAGCGGCTTGACCAGGAAGTCGGTCGCGCCCGCGCGCATCGCGTTCACCGCATGCTCGACCGATCCGTTCGCGGTCAGCATCAGGATCGGCAGTGCCGGGCGGCGATTGCGCAGCTCGGCGATCACCGCCGATGCGTCCTCATGCGGTGCGGAATGGTCGAGGATGATCGCGTCGAGCTGCATCCCGTCCTGCGTGCCGAGCGTGGCGATCGCCATCTCGCCGTCGCTCGCGAACACGGTCCGCCAGCCGCCACGCGACGCCAGTGCGGACACCAGCCGCCGTTGTGCAGGCTCGTTGTCGATCAATAGTAGCAGGCGCTGCCCGTTGCGCGTCATGGCGAATCCTGTCCCGTTTGCGGACAGTCTTTAGCGTTTTCAGGTAAAGGGCGACTTAAATATCGCTTTGGGGCGGTTGCGATGCGCTCCGACCATGTCGCCGCGGCTGTACGACGGCGTGAAGCCGGGGTTTGGAAGCGCGGGGGTTGAGGCTGGGGCATCGGCCCGATAAGGTCGCACCGATAACAGAATGGCGAGGGACGGATCATGGCGGACGATGCAAACATCAAGGGTCATGCTGCGACCTATGACAGCGTCATCGGCGTGATGAAGATCGGCGCGATCGCCTGTGCGGTGATCGTCGCGATCGTCATCTGGCTGATTTCCTGATCCGATGAAGATCGCCGTCCTCAAGGAGCAGGTGGACGGCGAGCGGCGGGTTGCCGCGACGCCCGAAACCGTCCGCAAGTTCGTCGCTTTGGGCGCGACGCTCGCGGTCGAGGCAGGGGCCGGCCAGTCCGCGTCGATCGCCGACGCCACCTATGCCGATGCGGGGGCGAGCGTCGCCGACCGGGCGGCGGCGATTTCGGGCGCGGACACCGTGCTCGGCGTGCAGGCGCCGGATCCGGCAACGCTGGCAGGCGTCGCGCCCGGCGCCTGGGTCGTCGCGAGCTTCAATCCCTTTGGCGAGCGCGCCCGGGTCGATGCCTATGCCGCGGCGGGCCTCGAGGCGCTGGCGATGGAGTTCATGCCGCGGATCACGCGCGCGCAGTCGATGGACATCCTGTCCTCGCAGTCGAACCTGTCGGGCTACAAGGCGGTGCTCGACGCGGCGGCCGAATATGGCCGCGCCTTTCCGATGATGATGACCGCGGCAGGGACGATCAGCGCCGCGCGCGTGTTCGTGATGGGGGTCGGCGTCGCCGGGCTCCAGGCGATCGCGACCGCGCGCCGGCTCGGGGCGCAGGTCTCCGCCACCGACGTCCGCGCCGCGACGCGTGAGCAGATCCAGTCGCTCGGCGCGAAACCGATCTTCGTCGAAAGCGTCGCCGGGATCGAGGGCGAGGGGACGGGCGGCTATGCGGGCGAGATGAGCCCCGAATATCAGGCCGCGCAGGCCGAACTCGTCTCCGGGCACATCGCCAAGCAGGACATCGTCATCACCACCGCGCTAATTCCCGGCCGCCCCGCGCCGCGGCTGATCTCGGCCGCGCAGGTCGCGAGCATGAAGCCCGGCTCGGTGATCGTCGATCTCGCGGTCGAACAGGGGGGCAATGTCGAGGGTGCGGTCGCGGGCGAGATCGTCGAGGTGAACGGTGTCAGGATCGTCGGCCATCGCAACGTCCCCAGCCGGCTCGCCGCCGACGCCAGTGCATTGTTCAGCCGCAATCTGTTCAACTTTCTCAGTGCCTTCTGGGACAAGGAGACGGGGCGGCCGGTGCTCGATGCCGAAATCGGCGACGCGATCCGGCTGACCCGCGACGGCGCGGTCGTCAATCCGCGTTTGCAGCCATGACCCGGCACGATACAAAACCCCGTTTGCGTCTCAACATTCGCAACATTCGCGGGGCTCAGGAGGGCTGAGATGGACTTTATCGCGATCCTGTCGATCTTCGTCATGGCCTGTTTCGTCGGCTATTATGTCGTCTGGTCGGTGACGCCCGCGCTCCACACGCCGCTGATGGCGGTGACCAACGCGATCTCCAGCGTGATCATCGTCGGCGCGCTGATCGCGTCCGCCGCGGCGGGATCGCCGGTCGCGAAATATCTCGGGCTGCTCGCGGTCGTGCTGGCGAGCGTCAACATCTTCGGCGGCTTTGCGGTCACCGCGCGGATGCTGGCGATGTACAAGAAAAAGGAACGGCCGGTCGCCAAGTGACCGTTACGGATCCGAGGGGAACTGAGTGATGCATGACGTAGCCGTGAACCCCTGGGTCGCGCTGGCCTATCTCGTCGCCGGCATGTGCTTCATCCTCGCGCTGCGTGGTCTGTCGAGCCCGGCGACGAGCCAGCGCGGCAACCGGTTTGGCATGATCGGCATGACGATCGCGGTCGTCACGACGCTGGTCACGCATCTCAACGTTGGCATCTGGGAGATCGTCGTCGCGATCGGCATCGGTGCCGCGATCGGGCTCGTCACCGCCCGGCGGATCGCGATGACCGCGATGCCGCAGCTCGTCGCCGCGTTCCATTCGCTGGTCGGGCTTGCCGCAGTGCTGGTCGGGGTTGCGGCCTATCTCAACCCGCAGGCATTCGGCATCTCGGACCTGATGATCCCGCTGCTTGGCGATCCGGTCGCGATCATTCGGCCGGTCAGTCGGATCGAACTGGGGCTGGGCGTCGCGATCGGCGCGATCACCTTCTCGGGCTCGGTCATCGCCTTCCTGAAACTCAACGGCAACATGGGCGGCAAGCCGATCATGCTGCCCGGGCGCCACGTCATCAACATCGCGCTGCTTGCCGCGATCCTCGGGCTGATCGCCTATTTCGTCACCAATCAGGAGCCGTGGATCTTCTGGACGATCACGGCCTTGAGCTTCGTGATCGGCTTCCTGCTGATCGTACCGATCGGCGGCGCCGACATGCCGGTGGTCGTCAGCATGCTCAATTCCTATTCGGGCTGGGCGGCGGCGGCGATGGGCTTCACGCTCCACAACACCGCGATGATCATCACCGGCGCGCTGGTCGGCTCGTCGGGCGCGATCCTCAGCTACATCATGTGCCGGGCGATGAACCGCAGCTTCATCAGCGTGATCGCCGGCGGGTTCGGACAGTCGGCCGAGGCCGGCGGCCCCGCGGCCGCCAGCGACCGTCCGTGGAAGCGCGGCTCGGCAGAGGACGCCGCCTTCCTGATGAGCCAGGCCGAACAGGTCGTCATCGTGCCCGGCTACGGCATGGCAGTCGCCCAGGCACAGCACGTCCTGCGCGAGATGGGCGACAAGCTGAAGGCGGAAGGGGTGCGCGTGAAATACGCGATCCACCCCGTCGCGGGGCGCATGCCAGGCCATATGAACGTCCTGCTGGCAGAGGCGAACGTGCCCTATGACGACGTGTTCGAGCTCGAGGACATCAACAGCGAATTCGCGCAGACCGACGTGGCTTTCGTGATCGGCGCGAACGACGTCACCAACCCGGCGGCAAAGACCGACAAATCATCGCCAATCTATGGCATGCCGGTGCTCGACGTCGAGAAGGCGAAGACCGTGCTGTTCATCAAGCGGTCGATGGGCGGGGTCGGCTATGCCGGGGTCGACAACGACTTGTTCTATCGCGACAATACGATGATGCTTCTGGCGGATGCGAAGAAGATGGTCGAAGACATCGTCAAGGCGCTCGACTGACGGCGTCCGCCTGTCCGCCTGTCCGCCGGATCCGCCGAGAACCGACCCATTTGGCGTGTGAATCCGGTACGATCTATGGCCTAATCGCGTCTGGCGGGGGATGCGGCAATGACGGCGATCGACGCGCTATCGGCGGACATACGCTATGATGGCGGTGCCGCTGCGGTTCTGATTGCGGACCTTGGCGGTGCGGGGGCAGGGGA
The DNA here is from genome assembly GCF_034045155.1 of Sphingomonas sp. CFBP9019. Classification (NCBI taxonomy): domain Bacteria; kingdom Pseudomonadati; phylum Pseudomonadota; class Alphaproteobacteria; order Sphingomonadales; family Sphingomonadaceae; genus Sphingomonas; species Sphingomonas sp. CFBP9019. Next base: position 456,833 of record NZ_JAXCWK010000004.1, read on the forward strand.
TCGGCTCGCGATCGCGCTGGACGCGCTGGGCGGACGCCTGATTGCCCGGATCGACTGGCACGTCCCGCTCGATCGGTCCGCAACACCGCGTATCATTCTGGTCGATACGGTGGGGATCGACGCGCCGCTGCTCGCCGGGCGGATGGCGCAGATTGTGGCCTGGGCCGCCGATACCGATGCTGCGCTGGTGGTCGCGCTGCGGCCCGACCAGATCGACGCGATCACCGCACTGACGCTAGGCGGTGCGACATCGCTGCTCGTCGATCCCGGGATCGGCGAGTGCGTCGCCGCGGTGGCGATCGCGATCGAACGATCGCGCCAGCCCGCCGGGGTCTTCGACGTCACCCGCGAAAGCGACGGGGCCCGGCTGGAGCGTCTAAGCGCGGAGGTCGGGCGCATTGCCGAGGCGCTTGCCCGGCTGACACAGGCAGATCATGATCGACCGTCCGATCCCCCGGCGATCGTCGGCGATCGATCGGTCGCCTATCAGGCAGCGCCCGGGGCGACGCAACACGACGCGACCGACATTCGACGCGCGATCCGCGCGCGGCGGCTTCGCGACCAGTTTTTCGGCGGCACGCTGTTCGAGGATCCGGGCTGGGACATGCTGCTCGATCTCTACGCCGCCGATCTCGAGCGGCGCCGTGTGTCGGTATCGAGCCTGTGCATCGCCGCAGCCGTCGCGCCGACGACGGCGTTGCGCTGGATCGCGCGCATGACCGATAGCGGGCTGTTCGAACGCCAGCCGGATCCGCATGATCGCCGCCGCGCCTATATGGCGCTGTCGCCGCCCGCGCGCGATGCAATGCGCGGCTATTTCGGCGCAGTCTTGCGCAACGAGTTGCGGATCGCCTGAACGCATGCGCTTTGGGGCTTGCCCCGACGCCGCAGCTTTGGCATCGAACCCCGACCTCAGGGTCTCATCCCGAGAGGGCGCTTAGCTCAGCTGGTAGAGCGGCTCGTTTACACCGAGTAGGTCGGCGGTTCGAACCCGTCAGCGCCCACCATATCTCCCGACACTGGACGCAGCGGCCGAACCCCGCTTTCATGCTGCCAAGGGAGATGCGAGGCTTATGGCACGACAGAAATTCCGGTGGGTCGCGACGGTGTGCGGGGGTATCCTACTCGCAGGGGCCGCGCAGGCGCGCCTCACGCCGTCAGAAATGCGGGCCGTCGCGACCGTCGATGCCGAGCATGAGCGCTCGATCGCACTGCTCAAGACACTCGTCGACCAGAACAGCGGCACGATGAATCTCGAAGGGGTCGCCAAGGTCGGTGCGATGGTCCGTGCTGAGCTCGAACCACTCGGCTTTGCGGTGACCTGGAAACCGATGCCACAGACGCAGCGGGCGGGACATCTGATAGCGCGGCACCCGGGCAAGCTTGGCGCCAAACGCCTGTTGCTCATCGGTCATCTCGACACCGTTTTCGAGCAGGATTCACCGTTTCAACGGTTCGAACGCAAAGGCGAGAGCGCGACGGGGCCAGGTGCGGGCGACGACAAGGGCGGGATCGTCGTGATGCTGTCGGCGTTGCGGGCGATGAAGGCCGCCGGCCTGCTGGACGCCGCCGATATCGAGATCGTGCTGACCGGCGATGAGGAAGATGCGGGCGACCCGGTGGCGATCGCGCGGGGCGATCTGATCGCAGCGGGCAAGCGCGCCGACATCGCGCTCGACTTCGAAGGCCTGTCGGTCGTCGAGGGTCGCGACATGGGATCGATCGCACGACGGTCGTCGAACGGATGGGTGCTCACCACGTCGGGCAAGACCGGGCACTCGTCGCTGATCTTCTCGGACGCCTATGGCGACGGCGCCATCAACGAAATGGCCCGGATCCTGGCGGCATTTCGAAAGGATCTGCCCGAACCCAACCTGACCTTCAATACGGGCGTGGTCGCGGGCGGTGCGACGGCGGCGCTCGACAGCGACGCCGTCCGGGCGAGCGCGACGGGCAAGGGCAATATCATCCCTGCAACCGCGGTCGCCCGTGGCGACTTCCGAACCCTGAGCGAAGATCAGACCATGCGGGTCCGTGCGAAGATGGAGCGGATCGTCGCGGCGCATGCGCCCGGCACGAATGCCACGATCCGGTTCGAAAGCGGGTATCCCGCCATGCCGCCGACGGTGGGAAATCGCGCGCTGCTCGACCGGTTGAATCTGGTCAATCGCGACATGGGATTGCCCGAGATGACGGCGCTCGATCCGCTCAAGCGGGGTGCGGGTGACATTGCGTTCGTCGCGGGTGACGTCGACGGGCTGATCGGGCTCGGAACCGCGAGCAGCGGTGATCATGCACCGGGGGAGACGGTCGACCTTGCGAGCATTCGCCGTCAGGCCAAGCGCGCCGCGATCCTGATGGCCCGCCTCTCACGCGAGCCAAAGGATCTGTGACAAGGCTCGACGCCTCTCTGGGCTAGCGGTCGACGACGTTCGGCTTGGCGGTCGCAACGACTGAATCATCGTCGCGCAGCTTGAGGAACAGCGTGTCGGTCGGGCGCGGAATGGCGACCGTACTGGCGGTATAGCCGTCGGGAATTGCCGCAACGCCGGTGAACTGCGCGTCTCCGCCAACAGCGGCGAGCAGATACAGCGCGTCACCGGTCAGCAGGCAGCGCGGCGCGCCCTTGTCGCATGTCACGCCCGTGATGGTCGGCAGGCGGACGAGGGTGACGAGTGGCGCCCAGTCGCTTTCCGCACCGTCCTGCAGGAGGCGGTATCGCAGCGGGCCATAGGCCGATACGCCCAGCGCCTTGGCCGGTTCGATCGTCGCAATCGCGACTTGTGCACTCTGGACGCGGTAGCCGTTCGCTGCGGCGATGACCGTCGACGCGCGTCCGTCGACCGTGGCGATCTCGACCTGTTCGCGTCCGCTGAACCGGGTCGCCCCCGCGCCGCGGAGCGAAAAGGTCAGGCTGGCATCGACCGACATGACGGTGCCCGACGGCAATGTGATCGGCAGCGACGCTGCGTGCGCCGCCGGGGCGAAGGTCTTGTCGATGAGTGTGACCGACGGCCGCGCGGGAGCGACATGCACGGCGACCGGCAGCACGCGACCGTCCTTCAGCGTCACCCGCCCCGATCGATCCTGGCCTACGGTCCAGGCGGCGACCGGAGCAGGCGTGTGGACCGTCATGACGCGTTCGTCGGCCTTGCCGGTCCGTACCACCGCACCAGGGCTGAATACCGCGCCATCGACGCTCAGCGAGGCGACGGTGTCCAGCCGTGTGCCCGTCAGGACACCATGAAGATCGCCGGCGTGCAGCGTGAACGCGTCGATCCGCCCCGTCTCCGTCAAGGCGGTCAGGGCGATCGTGTCGACGTCTGCGATTCCCTGCTGGCGGACGAGCAGGCTGACCTGCCCCGCCGCGATCTGCGCCTTCGGGATCGTTGCAGTGATCCGGCCATCCGGCAATGCGGCCCATTTGAGCGGCTCGGTCGTGCCGGAGGTGCGGGCGAGCGCGATGTCCTCGACACAGGCGGCTGCTCCGCCCTCGATCGTCAGGCTGTTATCGCGTCCGGCGATCACCGTGGTGCCCTCGATCGCGCGCCAGCTGTTCGCGCGCGGACTCTGGATGCGAAAGCGTGGACCGTCGAACGGGGTGAAGCCCCATACGCCGTGAAGCGTGGCGTCAAAGCTGACTCGCAGATCGCCGCCGTAGCTGCCCGGGCCGGCGAGAAGGAAACCCCCGCGTTCGACATCGGCGCTGACCGGCAGATCGAGCGTGCTGCCGTCGGCACGCGTCACGCGGACCGCCATCGCATGCGCATAGCGCGTGGCATAGATCAGCGGCGCGCCTTCGACTGGAAGCAGCACACCCTCTCGTGCTCGACACAGCGCGCGACCGGGCGCGATCGTCCGCAGCGGCGGCGGCTCGGGCGCCTCGATCGCCGGAAGCGCCGCGACCATGACCGACTTGGGCTTTGCAAAGGAGGGGGCGGCGTTCAGCAACAGCGACAGGCGCGCCTCTGCCGCACGGCCGAGGGCGGGTATATACTGGAACTGGGTCGACTGGAATGCGCCAAAAATCCGGGCAAGATCGCGAACGACACCGATATAGGAGCTGTAATAGCCGTATCCGGCCTCGGGTGTTGCGGCGAGTTGCAAGGCCAGATCGGTGGGGGCGCCGACGAGGGTTTCGGTCAGCGATGCGCTGTGACTGTCGGCCAGCAGTAGCGAGCTTCGGCTCTGCGTCAGGCAGGCCGCCTGGAGATCGATCGCCTGCTCGAGGCATTCGGCCTTGAGCGTGATTGACAGGCTGCGGGTCAGGACGGGTGATACGGTCTCGATCCGTTCAGGATGCGTGCGCTCGAGGCGGTGGATCGAGTCCAGGAACGTGTCGAGCCGCGCGCGGTCGAGCGACGCCTGGTTGAGCTCCTGCGAGGCGCGGACGAACGCGCCGGGCTGTTTGCGGACGGCGTCGACGATCGAGTCATAACCCCCGCCGGTTTCCGGCGCGAGGAAGAGGATCAGCTGGCGTGCGCCAGCGGGCACGGTCAGGTCGAGAGTCTTGTTCTTCCGCTCCCACGTCTTGGCCTGCGTGAACCAGTTTTTGGGGGGCGGATTGGTCGCGCCGCGCAAGAATGCGGCCACCAGCAGGTAATGGACACCCTGATCACGGGGTAAATCCGCACTCACCGCGATCCGGTCGCCTTCGCTGAGATTGGGCACCTGCCCGATCGGCAACCTCGTCGCACCGTGCGTCACCATGACGTTCAGCGCCGGACCAGACAGGTCGAAGGCCGCGGGGTCAGCCTGTGCCGGGGTGAGCGGCAGCAGCGCGGCGAAGAGCAGCGCGATGCGTCCCGACCAGGTAATCGACGCGCCGAGGGGGAATCGCGAAACAGCCATGGGCGCTACCCGTGGCGGCAGGGCATGGCCATTTTAGGGCGGTGGCGCAGGGTCTAGACCGCGACCTTCGCGTTCGTGCGGCCCTCGTCGCCGAAGATTCGCAGGTACCGGGCAATCTCGCCCGGATCGCCGGTCGCCTTGGCCGGATTGTCCGACAGCTTGACCGCCGGGCGTCCATTGGCCTGCGTGACCTTGGCAACCAGCGAAATCGGCTCGAGTCCGGCCATGCCATCGGGGTCGCACCCTCGGAAGTCGTTGGTCAGATTGGTCCCCCAGCCAAAACTCATCCGCACCCGGCCGTGGAAATGCCGATAAGTCTCTTCGATCGTGTCGACATCCATGCCGTCCGAAAAGATCAGCAGTCTCGTTTTAGGGTCGCGACCCTGTGCCTTCCACCAGGCAATGATCGCTTCGCCACCGGCGATCGGGGGTGCACTGTCGGGGCGGAAGCCCGTCCAGTCGGCGACCCAGTCGGGCGCGTTCGCGAGGAACGCGCTCGTTCCGAACGCGTCGGGCAACGCGATCAGCAGATTGCCGCCATAATGGCGTCGCCAGTCATCGAGCACCCGGTAGGGCGCATCCGCTATCCCCCGGTCGTCGTCGGCCAGTGCGGCATAGACCATCGGCAATTCATGCGCGTTGGTGCCGATGGCTTCCAGATCGTTATCCATCGCCAGCAAGACGTTCGACGTGCCGATGAAGCGGCTGCCAAGCCCTTCCTTGAGCGCCTCGACGCACCAGCGCTGCCACAGGAAGCCATGGCGGCGGCGCGTGCCGAAGTCGGACAGGACCAGATCGGGCAGATCCCTCAACCGTTCGACTTTGTCCCACAATTTGGCCTTCGCACGGGCATAGATCACGTCGAGCGCGAAACGTCCGCGATCGCGGACCGCCGCGCGCGCGCGCAATTCATTGATGATCGCGAGCGCGGGGATTTCCCACATCGTCGTTTCCGCCCAGCAGCCCTCGAAGCGCAGCTCGAACTGTCCGTCGACGGTCCGCAGCTCGTATTCAGGCAGCCGGAAGGCGGCAAGCCACTGCAGGAATTCGGGCGCAAACATGCGATCCTGGCCATAGAAGCTGTTGCCAGCGAGCCAGATCAGCTCCTTCTTCCCGAACCGCACCGTGCGCGCATGATCGAGTTGCGCGCGCAGTTCGCCTTCGTCGATGATGTCCGCCAGCCGCACGCTCGTCGTGCGGTTGATCAGGGTAAAGGTCGTCTGCACCTTGGGATGCAGGTGACGGATCATCTGCAACATCAGCAGCTTGTAGAAATCGGTATCGAGCAGGCTGCGGACGATCGGATCGAGCCGGAAGCCGTGGTCATAGGTACGCGTGGCAATATCGGTGACGGCCATGCCGATCTCCTTCCGGGGCGTTCAGCGCAGCAATGCAACGATATCGCGTGCAATGTCCGCTGGCAGTCGCGAAGCGCCGGCCGTGACCGTTGATACGGTCGCCCAGCGGCCGAGCAGCCCTGCCGCCGCCATCGCGGCATAGTTGACGCGGACGCGGTCCTGGAGCCCGGTATCCGCTTCGTAAGCGTCGAACGCATCGTCGGTATAGGAGCGCTTGCGCTTCTGGCGGATCAGCCCGCGTGCAATGTCTGCCGGCGTATCGAGGTAGACGGATAGATCAGGCGTCGGCAGGGCAAAGCTGCCCGTTTCGAGATCCGCGATCCAGGCCATCATCGTATCCGCTTCGTCGACGGGCACCTGCGCCGCCTGATACGCCATGTTCGACGCGATATAGCGGTCAAACACGACGACGTCGTTCGCCGCCATCGTCGCTATCAGGTGATCGCGCGATTCCATCCGGTCGAGCGCGTAGAGCACGGCGGCGGCCTTTGGTGACGTGCCGCGTGGCAGCGTGCCCGCGAGCATCGCCCCCAGCGCCCAGCCGCCGACCGTGTCCGTATAGCGCGGGAACGAAATGACCGCGGCGCTGCGTCCGGCGGCCTGCAACTGCTCGACGACCAGTGCGGAGGCCGTGGCCTTACCGGCGCCGTCGGCGCCTTCGATAGCGAGGAGGAAGCTCATCGCGCTCCCCTAACCGACCCGCGCGTGCAGGTCGATAAAGCTGTGCTGTAGCAAATTATACGGGGCCGTGCGGTCTGGCGGAGACGCCGCGCCGCCTTGGCGATGCCGTGCAGCGCTCAAGCTGCCGTCACCGCCCAGCGTGTCATTCGCAAAGTTTCTGGTGGTGGCGGATCACCTCGTCGATGATGAACCGTAAAAACTTTTCGGAGAATTCCGGATCGAGCTGGGCTTCCTCGGCGAGCCGACGCAACCGCGCAATCTGACGCTCCTCACGTCCGGGATCGGCAGCCGGCAGACCGTGCTCCGCCTTGTGCCGGCCAACCGCCTGCGTCACCTTAAACCGTTCGGCAAGCATATGAATCAGCGCCGCATCGATGTTGTCGATGCTCTGGCGATAGCCGCTCAGCAGGTCGTCGGGCATCGTGTAACCTCCACCTATTGCCGTCGCCTGCCTTTTGGTGAGGGTTTGCCGAGCCGGCAAGGGTTGCTTTGCGAGGCGGTAGCCGTCAGAGGCACGGGCAGATGAGCGCCACCGTCCACCGCCTCGACTCCCCTCGTTCGAATCCCGGGCCACAGCCTTCGCTGGACCCGATGGTCAAGCTCGTCACCACCGACATGGACCAGGTCAATGCGGTGATCGTCGCGCGCATGACCTCCGATATTCCGTTGATCCCCGAACTGGCGGGTCATCTGATCGCGGGCGGGGGCAAGCGGATGCGCCCGATGCTGACGCTCGCGAGTGCACAGCTGCTGGACTATGCCGGGACGCAGCATTACCTGCTCGCGGCGGCCGTCGAATTCATCCACACCGCGACGTTGCTGCATGACGACGTCGTCGATGGCTCCGACCTGCGGCGTGGGAACCGCACCGCGAACATCATCTGGGGCAATCCTGCGAGCGTATTGGTCGGCGACTTCCTGTTCAGCCGCAGCTTCGAACTCATGGTCGAGGCGGGCAGCCTGAAGGCGCTCAAGATCCTCTCATCGACCAGCGCGGTCATCGCCGAGGGCGAGGTCAATCAGCTGACGGCGGCCCGCCGCGTCGATCTGGGCGAGGAGCGCTATCTCGACATCATCGGCGCAAAGACTGCAGCGCTGTTCGCTGCCGCCTGCCGAATCGCTGCCGTGGTGGCCGATCGGCCCGAGAATGAAGAGGCGGCACTCGACGCCTATGGCCGCAACCTCGGGATCGCCTTCCAGCTTGTCGACGACGCGATCGACTATGTCTCGGATGCGGACACGATGGGCAAGGATGCGGGCGACGATTTCCGCGAAGGCAAGATGACCCTGCCGGTGATCCTCGCTTATGCGCGCGGGTCGGCCGAGGATCGTCAATTCTGGAAGGATGCGGTCGAGGGGCGTCGCGACACCGACGCCGACCTGCAGCATGCCGTGCGCCTGATCCGGGCAACCCGCGCGATCGACGACACGTTTGCGCGAGCGCGGCATTATGGTCAGCGGGCGATCGATTCGATTGCGGGCTTTGCCAATGGCGAGGCGAAGGACGCGATGATCGAAGCGGTCGAGTTTGCGGTGGCTCGCGCTTATTAAGTTCAACCGGCTGAGGCAGACACAATAACAGCGGCCGATCGCTCGGCCGCCGTATCTTCATTTACCGAGCAAAAAAGCTCAGCGGCACTTGACGTTACCGCGGTCGACCGACCGTCCGAGCAGTGCACCGCCACCGGCACCCGCCAGCGTTCCGAGCGTGCCGCCGCCGATCAGATTGGCAAGAACGCCGCCACCGAGTGCGCCGATCACGAGCCCGGTCGTGCCATCGTTGCGCTTGCAATAGGCCCGGCCATCGTTGCCGCGATAGATCCGGTCGTTGCGACCGAGCCGACGCTCGCGGTAGTTGCCGTTCTGATAGCTGCGCGACGGATCCCAGTTGCGGTCGTCACCGCGCCAGTTGCGGTCGTTGCCGCGGCGCGAATCATTTCCCCGGCGGTCGTCATGACGCTGAGCAGCGGCTTCGACAGGCACCATTGCGGGGGCGACCACGGCGACGGACATGAGCGCAGCGATAAAATGCTTCTTCATCGGGTATTACTCCAGAACTATACTAGGATAACCCGCGCAACGCCCCAAAGGTTCATATCGCCGTGTGGCGCGTCATCGAGCATGGCTGACCGTCGCCCGTCTCGACCTGCAACGTGGCATGGCCGATCCCGAAACGCTCCTGCAGCATCGTGCGGGTCGAGGTGAGGAACGGATCGCCGGGATGGCCGCCCGGCATGACCAGGTGCGCGGTCAGGACGGGCTCCGTCGTGCTCATCGGCCAGATGTGCAGATCATGGATCGCCGTCACGCCGGGCAGGGTGCATAGCGCCTCGTCGACCTGGTCGAATTCGATCCCGCGCGGCACCGCGGACAGCGCCATTTCGACGGTCTCACGCAGCAATCCCCAGGTTTGCCAGAAGATCAGGACCGCGATGACGATGGAGACCGCCGGGTCGATCCAGGAGATCCCGGTCTGCCAGATCAGCACGCCCGCGATCACGACCCCCGCCGATACCAGCGCGTCCGCGGCCATATGCAGATAGGCGCCACGGATGTTGACGTCCCCCTTGCGACCGCGCGCGAACATCCAGGCGGTGATCGCATTCACCGCGATGCCGATCCCGGCCACCATCGATACGGTCAGGCCCGCCGTGGGCGTCGGATCGGCGAAACGCTGTGTCGCTTCGAGCAGGATCGCCCCCAGCGCGACGAGCAACAGTAGCGCGTTGGTCAACGCCGCAAGGATCGTCGATCCCTTCAGCCCATAGGTAAAGCGCTTGGTCGGCTCGGTTCGCGCGAGCATCGTCCCGCCCCAAGCGACGACCAGGCCCAGCACGTCGGAGAGATTATGCCCGGCGTCCGCGAGCAGCGAAACCGAGTCGATCCGCACTCCGACCAAGGCCTCGACCGCGACAAACACGACGTTGAGCCCGATCCCGATCGCAAACGCGCGGTCGAACGATGCCGGAGCATGGCTGTGTGCATGTGCGTGCCCATGTCCTGCATGCCCGTGTGCATGCCCGTGTGCATGCCCGTGCCCGTGTCCGCCCAAAGCCCATGCTCCAATGATTCGGCCGGCGCGTAGCATCCGTCTTGCATGTGATACTAGGACGCCGCGCGATGGGATTGCAGGCCGGGGGCAAGTATCGGCAATACAGTGGTTTTCGCCGGGTTTGCGCTCAGCCCTCGGTCGCGAGCGCCTTCAACCGGTAAAGCGCGTCGAGCGCGTCGCGTGGGCTCATCGCATCGATGTCGAGCTTCGCCAGGTCTTCGCGCAGCACGTCGCACGCCACCTCCTCGATCTGCGCGGCGGCCGCGAACAGCGGAAGATCATCCAGCCCCGCCGCCAGACCGCCAGTTTTGGCACGCCCGGCTTCCAGCTTGGCAAGTACCGCTTTCGCACGCTGCACAGTGACCGGCGGCATGCCGGCGAGGCGCGCGACGGCCAGGCCGTAGCTGCGATCCGCCGGCCCGTCGGCGAGTTCGTGGAGCAGGACGAGTTCGCCCTTCCACTCGCGCGCGCGAACGTGGTGCAGCGACAGCGCCTCGCAGCGTTCGGCGAGCCGGGTCAGCTCATGATAATGCGTGGCGAACAGGCAGCGGCACCGATTGTCCTCATGGATCGCCTCGACCACGGCCCAGGCGATCGCGAGGCCGTCATAGGTCGAGGTGCCACGACCGACCTCGTCGAGGATCACGAAGCTCCGCGGCGTCGCCTGTGCGAGGATGGCGGCGGTTTCGACCATTTCGACCATGAAGGTCGAGCGGCCGCGCGCGAGATTGTCCGACGCGCCGACGCGACTGAACAATCGGTCGACGAGACCCAGCGTGGCCTTGGTCGCCGGCACATAGCTTCCGGCCTGCGCCAGGACCGCGATCAGTGCATTCTGGCGCAGGAAGGTCGACTTGCCGCCCATGTTGGGGCCCGTGACGAGCCACAGTCGCGAGGATTCCGACAGGTTGCAGTCGTTGGCGACGAACCGGTCGCCAGACTTGGCGACGGCGGCCTCGACGACCGGATGCCGGCCTCCCTCGATCTCGAAACAGGCATGGTCGACCAGGATCGGGCGCGACCATTGCCCCTCGGCTGCGCGCTCGGCGAGACCGGCGGCGACATCGAGCCGGGCAAGCGCATCGGCGGTCGCGGCGATCGCCTCGCGCCCTGCGAGCGCCCGCGCGGTCAGATCCTCGAGATGCGCCGACTCCGCCGCCGTGGCATGCGCACCCGCCTGCGACACTTTCGTTGCGACATCGTGCAACGCGGGCGTGTTGAAGCGTACGACACCTGCGAGCGTCTGGCGGTGTGTGAAACCGCTGTCGGGCTTCATCAGCGAATCGGCAGCTCGTGCAGGGACCTCGACATGATAGCCGAGCACGCCATTGTGCCGGATCTTCAGCGCGGACACGCCGGTCGAGGTGCGGAACTCGGCCTCCAGTGCGGCGATCGCGCGGCGTCCCCCAGCGCCGGTATCGCGCAGGTCGTCGAGTGCGGCGTCATATCCCGCCGCGATATACCCCCCGTCAGACGCTTCGATCGGTGGCGATGGTACGAGCGCACGCTTGAGCAGGTCGATCAGGCTGCCATGCCCGCGCAGCAGCGGTGCGACGTCGCTCAGCAGGCGCGGCGGATCGGTCAGCGCGTCGAGCCGCTCGCCCAGATTCCAGGCGCCGTCGAGACCGTCGCGCAACTGGCCCAGATCGCGCGGTGATCCTCGACCCGCAGCGAGGCGGCCAAGCGCCCGGCCGATGTCCGGCAGCGCGCGCAGCGTCGCGCGCAACCGTTCGCGCAATGCCTGGTCGTCATGGAACAACCGGACGAGGTCGAGCCGCGCGTCGATCGCGGCCTTGTCCATCAGGGGCGCGCCAAGATCGGCACCGAGCAGCCGCGCACCGGCACCGGTGACGGTACGATCGACCGCGTCGAGCAGGCTTCCCTTGCGGACGCCGCCGGTGGTGCAGGTCAGTTCGAGGCTTTCCCGCGTCGCGGCGTCGATCGCCATCACCTGTGCCGCCCGCCCGATTCGCGGCGGCCGCAGGAAGGGCAGCGCGCCCTTCGCATTATGTTCGAGATACGCGACCAGACCGCCCGCCGCGGCCAGCGGGGCCCGCCCGAACTGCCCGAAGCCGTCGAGGGTCGCGACGCCGTAGATCCGCTTGAGCCGCGCTTCGCCCGCACCGCTGTCGAAATCGCTCCTGGGCCGCAGCGTCGTGGCGGCCTCTGCAAAACCGCTCGCCTCGGCGACGACGATCTCGGCTGCGGCAAGTCGCGCGAGTTCGGCCCCGACCGCGTCATCGGCGACGTCGATGACCTCGAACCGGCCGGTCGACACGTCGGCTGCGGCAATCGCGACGGATCCCCCGGCTTCACCGATCGCCACGCACCAATTGTCGCTGCGCGCGTCGAGCAAGGCTTCCTCGGTCAGCGTGCCCGCGGTCACGACGCGGACGATCGCGCGGGCGACCAGCGCCTTCGATCCGCCGCGCGCCTTCGCCTCGGCCGGACTCTCGACCTGCTCGGCGATCGCGACGCGGTGCCCGGCCTTGATCAGCCGTTGAAGATAGGCCGTGGCCGCGTGCACCGGCACGCCGCACATCGGGATCGGCTTGCCCTCATGTTCCCCGCGGGCGGTCAGCGCGATGTCGAGCACCGCCGCGGCGATGCGCGCATCGTCCATGAACAGCTCGAAAAAATCGCCCATGCGGTAGAACAGCAGGCAATCCTGCGCCTCGGCCTTGAGGCCGAGATACTGCGTCATCATCGGGGTAGCGGCGGGAGTGGACATCGGCGCGGGGTAGCGAAAACCGTCCGCACGTCCAATAGCACTGCGAAGGGTTCCCAAGGGGTGACGAACAGCCACGCGTTCCGTAAAGGCAGGGGCTCCCCCTGCAGATACCCCCGAGGCCCCGCTTATGTCCGACGACAATAATCTCCAGTTCTCCGAACGCGAAGCGCTGCTGTTCCATTCGGAAGGCCGTCCCGGGAAGCTCGAGATCATTGCGTCCAAACCGATGGCGACGCAGCGCGACCTCGCGCTCGCCTATTCGCCCGGCGTGGCGATTCCGGTGCAGGCGATCGCCGACGATCCCTCGACCGCCTATGACTATACCGCCAAGGGCAATCTGGTCGCGGTGATCTCGAACGGGACCGCGATCCTCGGCATGGGCAATCTCGGCGCGCTGGCGTCGAAGCCGGTGATGGAGGGCAAGGCGGTGCTCTTCAAGCGCTTCGCCGACGTCGATTCGATCGACATTGAGCTGAAGACCGAGGATGTCGATCGCTTCATCGATGCGGTCGAGCTGATGGAGCCGACCTTTGGCGGCATCAACCTTGAAGACATCAAGGCGCCCGAGTGCTTCATCATCGAGCAGACGCTGCGCGAGCGGATGAATATCCCCGTATTTCATGACGATCAGCACGGCACCGCGATCATCTGCGCGGCCGGGCTGATCAACGCCTGCCTCGTGACCGGGCGCAAGCTTGGCGACATCAAGCTGGTCGTCAACGGCGCGGGCGCGGCGGCGATCGCGTGCACCGAGCTGATGAAGGCGATGGGCGTGCGGCCCGACAACGTCATCATGTGCGACCGTACCGGCGTGATCTACCAGGGGCGCGACGATGTGAACCAGTGGCAGTCGGCGCACGCCACGACGAGCAGCGCGCGGACGCTGACCGAGGCGCTGGTGGGCGCGGACGTGTTCCTCGGCCTGTCGGCGGCAGGCGCGCTCAAGCCCGAGATGGTCAAGGACATGGCGGCCGCGCCGATCATCTTCGCGATGGCCAATCCCGAGCCCGAAATCCGCCCCGAACTGGCGATGGCTGCGCGTCCCGACGCGATCGTCGCGACGGGCCGGTCGGATTATCCGAACCAGGTCAATAACGTGCTGTGCTTCCCGTTCATCTTCCGCGGTGCGCTCGACGTCCGCGCGACGGGGATCAACGACGCGATGAAGATCGCCGCGGCCAATGCGATCGCCGAGCTGGCGCGCGAGCGTGTGCCCGAGGAGGTCGCGCTGGCCTATGGCGTCAGCCACAGCTTCGGCCCCGCCTATATCATCCCCGCGCCGTTCGATCCGCGGCTGATGGAGGTCGTTCCCGTCGCGGTCGCCAAGGCGGCGATGGCATCGGGCGTCGCGACCAAGCCGATCCTCGACATCGAGGCGTATCGCCAGTCGCTGCGCGCGCGTCTCAACCCGACCACCTCGGTGCTGTCGATGGCCTATGAGGGCGCGAGGGCGCATCCCAAGCGCGTGATCTTCGCCGAGGGCGAGGAAGAGGTCGTGCTGCGGGCGGCGATCGCGTTCAAGGAGGGCGGTTATGGCACGCCGGTGCTGGTCGGCCGCGACGACGTGCCGGACCGGTTGCGTGCACTGGGCGTCACCGACCCCGAGAGCTTCGAGCTGCACAACAGCCGCGTCTCGCCGCTGGTGCCGAAGATGGTCGAGCTGCTCTATGCCCGGCTCCAGCGTCGCGGCTATCTGCGGCGCGACTGCGAGCGGATGGTGAACCAGGATCGCAACATCTTCGGTGCGCTGCTGCTGCAGCTCGGCGAGGGCGATGCGATGATCACCGGCATCACGCGTACGTACGGCGAGACGATGCGCCAGATCTACCGCGTGATCGATCCGGCGGCGGGCAAGACGCCGTTCGGCATCCATCTGCTCGTCGGGCAGAGCCACACGGTGTTCATCGCCGACACCACGGTGAATGAGCGCCCGACCGCCGAACAGCTCGCCGATTTCGCCGAGCAGACCGCAGCGGTCGCGCGTCGCATGGGGCATGAGCCGCGCGTCGCGTTCCTGAGCTATTCGAACTTCGGCAACCCGAAGGGCGAGTGGCTCGACAATATCCGCGACGCGGTGACCGTGCTCGACGGTCGTCAGGTCGGGTTCGAATATGAGGGCGAGATGGCGCCGGACGTGGCGCTCAACCCGAAGCAGCTGGCGAACTATCCGTTCGCGCGGCTGTCAGGGCCGGCGAACGTGCTGATCATGCCGGGTCTTCAGTCGGCGCATATCTCGGCCAAGCTGTTGCGCGAGCTCGGTGGCGATTCGGTGATCGGGCCAATGCTGATCGGCATGGAGAAGCCGGTGCAGGTCGCGCCGATGACGAGCACGGCGAGCGAGCTGGTGACGCTGGCGGTGCTCGCCGCGGGTGGAATTGCTCGGTGAACTCTCCCTCTCCCCTTGGGGGAGGGAAGGGGCCCGCGGCACTTGCCGTGGGAAGGGTGAGGGGTTTGAGGCTCGGACGGTGAGTCCCAACTGTCCCTTACCCTCCCACCGCTGCGCGGCGGGCCCCTCCCTCTCCCCCGAGGGGAGAGGGGTTTGTGATCAAGCGTCGATGCTGGTGCCTAGCGAGGCGTGGACGAGGCCGCCGTCGACGGTGATGGTTTCGCCGATCACGTAATCGCCGGCGCGGCTCGCGAGGTAGATCGCGGCACCGGCCATGTCCTCGTCGACACCAACCCGCTTGGCCGGAATCCCTTGCGCAACCGCGTCGCCGTGATCGCGGGCGGCCTTGTTCATGTCGCTGGCAAACGCACCGGGGGCGATCGAGGTAACGTTGATCGAATCGGTCACGAGCCGCGCGGCCATGCGCTTGGTCAGATAGATCAGCGCTGATTTCGACGCGTGATAGCTGTAGGTTTCCCAGGGGTTGAGCCGCTGGCCGTCGATCGAGGTGATGTTGATGACCTTGGCCGGCCGGTCGCGCGAGCCCGAGGCCGTGAGCGCTGCGTGAAGCGCCTGGGTCAGGAAGAAGGGCGATTTGACGTTGAGGTCCATGACCTTGTCCCAGCCGACCTCCGAAAACTCCTCGAACGGGACGCCCCAGGCCGCACCCGCATTGTTGACGAGGATGTCGAGCCGGCTCTCATGCTCGGCGAACTGCGCCGCGAGCGCCTTGCAACCGGCGACGGTCGAGACGTCCTGGGGCAGCGCGATGCAGTTGGGGCCAAGTTCGGCCGCCGCGGCTTCGCAGACATCCGCCTTGCGCGACGAGATATAGACCTTTGCGCCCTGCGCGATGAAGCCCGCCGCAATCATCTTGCCGATGCCGCGGCTGCCGCCGGTGATCAGCGCGACGCGGCCGTCGAGACGGAACAGGGTGGTCGTATCCATGCGGCATCCTCCAAAGATTTTTGCGACTGGTATCCCCGCGCGATGCGTGCCGCAAACCCGTTTTTCGAATTATGGCAACTTGAGTAGGTGGTGTGCCGTACTGTCATCGCAAAGCCGGCCTTCGTGTGCTCTTTTGGAGCGCGCGGCGCAGGGATGCCTGTATGCATTCGCGCGTTAGCTGTATCAGGGGCAGAACGCCGCATAAGGGGCAGCGTGACTGGCGAATAAAGGGGCTCGTCGGCGCGGCAACACGCTTCGTCGGATATGGTTCCGCGACGCCTTTCAATTAAATCCGCACTCCCGTAGCCAGACTGTGACGAACGGGTTTTGACCGGGGGGTCTCGATGAATTTCAAGGCGTTAGCAGCGCGTTTTGCGCTGGTGGTATCGTGCGGCCTGATGACGGCCACACCGGCAGCGGCCCAGTTCTGGCAGTGCGTGACCTTTGCCCGCTCGGTGTCGGGCATCGAGATCCGCGGCAATGCCAACACCTGGTGGAGCCAGGCCGAGGGCCGTTACGAGCGTGGCCATGCACCAAAGGCCGGTGCCGTCCTCGCCTTTTCGCCGACCTCGCGGATGCGCGTCGGCCATGTCGCGATGGTTTCGAAGGTCGTCAGCGACCGCGAAGTGCTCCTGACCCATGCCAACTGGTCGCGTCGCGGTGCGATTGAAACCAATGTCCGCGCGATCGACGTGTCCGACGCGGGTGACTGGAGCATGGTCAAGGTCTGGTACGGGCCGCAGGGCGATCTCGGCACCTCGGCCTATCCGACCAAGGGCTTCATCTATTCAGGCCATGCACCGCGCGGCGAGATGCTCGACGCCCCCGCCCAGCCGTCGCTCCAGATGGTCAGCGCGCCCAGCGCGACGCAGCGCGCCAACGCCGCTCAGCTCGCCACGGTGCAGCATGGCCCGACCGACCCGCGCGGCGTCTTCACGCTCGTAAACGACGCGGGCTGAACCAGTTAAGCGATTACCGGGCCGCCATCGCCCGGAACGTCAGCGCATCGCCGTTCATGCAATAGCGCTTTCCCGTCGGCTTGGGGCCGTCGTCGAACACATGGCCGAGATGCCCGCCGCAGCGTCGGCAATGCACCTCGGTCCGCGCCATCCCGAGCGTCGAATCGACCCGGGTCCGCACGGCATTGGGCAAGGGCTGCCAGAAGCTCGGCCATCCCGTCCCGCTCTCGAACTTGGTCTTTGACGAAAAGGCGGGCAGCGCGCAGCCGGCACAGGAAAAGATCCCGGCGCGATGTTCGCCGTTGAGCGGGCTCGAATAGGGTCGCTCGGTTCCTTCCTTGCGCAGCACGTTATAGGCATCCGGCGACAGCTTCTTGCGCCACTGCGCGTCGCTCAGTGTGACCTCGAAGCGTTCGGCGGCCTGGGCGGACTGCGACGAGCAGCCCCAGAGGGCAAAGCCCGCCGCGCCGGCGCCGGCGAGCGTGAGGAACGTGCGGCGATCGGGCGATGTGTGTGTCATGGTCATGATATAAGTACGAACCTTGCCGCGAACAGGATGCGCGCGGAGGCGGGCGATGAAAGTCAGTAGCGGCTGATCTCGACCGGGAGCGAACGATAGCCGTGGACGAAACAGGCGGCGACCCGGGTGGGGGCGCCGACCACGTTGATCCGCATGCGGCGCTTCGCCATCTCCTCGAGCAGGATCGCGAGCTGCATCTCGGCGAGCCTCGCCCCGACGCAGCGGTGGATGCCGTGGCCGAAGGCGAGATGGCGCCGCGCATTGGGACGGTCGACGCGGATCGCGTCGGCATCGTCGCCGAACACGCTCTCGTCGCGGTTCGCCGAGAGATACCACAGGGCCAGCTTGTCGCCGGCCTTGATCGACTGGCCCTGCAATATGGTATCCTGCGTTGCGGTGCGCCGCATGTGCGCGAGCGGCGTCTGCCAGCGGAGAATCTCACTCACGGCGTTGGGAATGAGCGCCGGATCCGCTTCGAGCATGGCGCGGGCGTCGGGAAATGCGTCGAGGCCATAGGCCAGCGCCGACATCGAGTTGCGCGTCGTGTCGTTGCCCCCGACGATCAGGAGTATCAGGTTTCCGATGAATTCGTGATGCTCCATATGCGCCATCGCATCCGAATGGATCATCATCGAGATCAGGTCGGGGGTCGGCGGCCGGTCGATCTTGGCGTTCCAGAGCGTCTGGAAATAGGCCCCGCAATCAAACATATGCGCGAGCCGCTGCTTGCGCGTCTCCTCGTTCTTGACGAGTTCGATGTCGCCCGCCCAGTCCGACCACAAGGTCAGCTTGCGCCGATCCTCCCAGGGGAAGTCGAACAGGATGGCCAGCATCTGCGTCGTCAGTTCGATCGCGACGCGGTCCACCCAGTCGAACGGCGTGTTCCAGTCGAGCCCGTCGAGGATCTCCGCGGTGCGCCGGCGGATGTCGGGCGCCATGCGGGTCATCTCGCTCGGCGTGAAGGCGGGGGCGACGGTGCGGCGCTGGCTGGTGTGGATCGGGCGATCGCGCGCGATGAACATCGGCATGCGGACGTCGCGATCGCGATCGAAATCGGCGAGCGTGATGCCGCCGGCTTCGGAGGAATAGAGGTCGGGCAGCGACTCGACCTCGACGATCCCCCGGTAGTTCGAGACCGACCAATAGGGGCCGTAATCCGAGCTCGCGACATGGTGGACCGGGGCATGGGCGCGCAGGTGGCGGAAGGGGACGTGCCAGACGTCGTCGCGGTAGAGGTCCGCGCGACTGACATCGAGCGGGTCGATCGGGTGTTTTCCGGTTGCCGCCCCGGTGGTTACGGGGCCGCCAAGCGGAGCCGTCGTGATGTCCCCTGCAAGCGTCGCCACCCATCACTCTCCTGTTTTCTGGCAGGAGACCAAGTACTGACAGCGATGTCAACAACCTGCGTCAGTGGGGCTTCGCGCTGCGCCAGAAGGGCCGGGCGCTGCCCGACTGGAGCACGCCGCGGCGGAACAGTCGTGCGCCAACGACGATGAAGATCGTCACCCACAAGGCCTGCCAGGCCAAGGCGGCGACGTGCGGCCAGAGCTCGGGGGAATTGGCCGCGTGCCCGGCCATCGCGAAAGGCGAGGAGAGCGGGAAGAGCTCGGCGAGCGTCGCGATCCAACTGCCGGGGCGCGAGACCGCGGCGGACGAGAGGCCGAACATCGCGACCTGAAGGATCGTGATCGGCAGCGACAGCATCTGGATCTCGCGCATCGTCGAGGCCTGCGCGCCGACGCCGAGAAACACTGATCCCAGAAGCAGATAGGCCATGGTGAAATAGCCCGCGAACAGCAGCGCGAACATGGGTCCGCCGACTGCGGGACGGAGATCGCCTATCGCCGCCGCCGCGCCTGCGGGAAGCAATGTCGTGACCTGTCCGACGACGGTTCCCCAGAAGGCGACGAACAGCACCGCGACGCCGAACATGCCGATCAGCTTGCCGAAGAACACCGATTCGAGCGGGACCGCGGCGGCGAGCACCTCGATCACCTTGTTGTTGCGCTCCTCGGCCATCGTGCCGACGACCTGGCCGGAGAGGAACAGCGTCAGGAAGAAGATCCCGAACACCGCGAAGAACGCCGACTGATGCTGGCCGCCGACCGATCCGCGCGACCGCGTGATCCGGGTCTTGGTCACGTCGATCGGGGGCAGCGTGCCGCCCGCCTGTTGCGCCGCGAGCGTGGTCTGCGCGAGCGTCGCGAGATAGCCAGCCGCGCGGTCGCCGCGTGGACCATAGAGGATCTGTGGCGCCGCGAGCGGGCCGTAAAGCACTGCGGCGGCGTCGATATCGTTGCGGTTGAAGGCGTTGCGCGCCTGTGCCGCCGGATCGGCGGCGGCCGGCTGGGTGGTCAGGTCGGGCGGTCCCTCGCCTGGCCGGAAGATGCCGCGCAGCTGCGTGTCGGCCTCGGCCATCGTACGCGACTCGGCGGCGGGGAGGATCGCGATGATCTGCGCCTTGTCCTGCGCGCCGTCGGTGACGCTGGCCGCGCCGAGCCCGCCGACCGCCCCGAATGCGCCCATGATCAGTGGCGCGAACAGGAAGAGCAGGAAGATCGGGGTGAAGACGGTCGCGGTGAAATCGCGGCGGGCGATGGTGAAGGTCTGGCGCAGCGTGCGGCGGAAGCGGGTCATGGCTGCGCCTCCTGCTGGCCGACGATTCGCACGAACGCCTCGTGCAGCCCGGGGCGTTCGATGGAGAGCCCGGAAATGCCGTATCCCGCGTCGATCAGCCGGACCAGCAGCGTCTCGATCCCGCCGCCCGGCAGTTCGAACCGCCAGCCGTCGCGATCGGGCAGCGCGTCGGGGGGCAGGACGCCGCGGATCGCGGGGTCGGGACGGTGCGGGGTGTAGTGCACGCGCTGGGGCAGGACGCCGCGCGCGTCGTCGACGGTGCCTTCGAACCGGCGCTTGCCGCCGGCGATGATCGCCAGCCGGTCGCACAGCCGTTCGGCATGGCTCATGATATGCGTCGAGAACAGGATCGTCGCGCCGCGATCGCGCTCGACAAGGATAAGCTTTTCAAGACGTTCCTGGTTGACCGGATCGAGCCCGGAAAAGGGTTCGTCGAGCACGAGCAGATCGGGCTGATGCACGACCGAGCCGAGCAGCTGGACGAGCTGCGCCATGCCCTTCGACAATTTGCGGATCTTCTCGTCGACCGCATGGCCGAGCCCCGCCCCCTCCATCAGCGTGACCGCGCGCGCACGTCCGGTCTTCCAGTCGAGACCGCGCAGCGCGCCCATGAACGCGATCGCCTCGCGTGCCTTCATCGCAGGATAAAGTCCGCGTTCCTCCGGCAGATAGCCGACATGATCCGAGGCGTCGCGCGGGCTGTCGAAGCCCAGCAGCGTGCGATGGCCTTCATCGGGTTCGATGATCCCGAGCAGCATGCGCAGCGTCGTGGTCTTGCCCGCGCCGTTCGGGCCGAGCACGCCGTAGATCGCGCCGGTCGGCACGGCGATGTCGACGCCGTCGACCACCCGCCGGTCGCCGAAGCGCTTGACCAGCCCGCTGGCCTTGACCGCCCATTCCTCGCCCACGCGTAAACTTCCTTCAAGCCGAGCGGCTGTGGTAGCGGGCGGACGTGCCCGACGACAAGCCATCCGACCTCGAATCGCGCGTGAAGGCCAAGGCGGCCGAACTGGGCTTTG
This sequence comes from Sphingomonas sp. CFBP9019, assembly GCF_034045155.1. NCBI lineage: Bacteria > Pseudomonadati > Pseudomonadota > Alphaproteobacteria > Sphingomonadales > Sphingomonadaceae > Sphingomonas > Sphingomonas sp. CFBP9019. Next base: position 477,975 of record NZ_JAXCWK010000004.1, read on the forward strand.
CGGCGTGCGGGATCGCGCGCGCGGATGCGGCGCCACTGGCGGGCGAACGGCTGCACCAGTGGCTCGCCGAAGGGCGGCATGGCGACATGATCTGGATGGAGGAGCGGCGCGATCAGCGGGCGAGCCCGGCCGGGCTGTGGCCCGAGGTCCGCAGCGTGATCGCGCTGGGCATGAGCTATGCGCCGAAGGACGATCCGCTGCGGCTGGCGGAGCAAGGCGAGGTCGGCCGGATCTCGGTCTATGCGCAGGGCGCGGATTATCACGACGTCATCAAGCGGCAGCTGAAGGCGCTCGGCCGGTGGCTGGCGAGCGACGCGGTCGGCGTCGAATATCCGTTCGATCTCAAGGTGTTCGTCGATACCGCCCCGGTGATGGAGAAGCCGCTCGCGGAGGCAGCGGGGCTGGGGTGGCAGGGCAAGCACACCAATCTGGTCAGCCGGGAAGAGGGCAGCTGGCTGTTCCTCGGCGCGATCTACACGACGCTCGAACTGAAGGGCGATGCCGCGGGTCGGGATCTGTGCGGGAGCTGTGACGCGTGCCAGCGTGCGTGCCCGACCGATGCGTTTCCGGCGCCCTACAGGCTCGATGCGCGGCGTTGCATCTCGTATCTGACGATCGAGCATGCGGGGGTGATTCCTGAGGAATTCCGGGCGGGTATCGGCAACCGCATCTATGGCTGCGACGATTGCCTGGCGGTGTGCCCGTGGAACAAGTTCGCCGCCGCCGCGAACGCCAATCTCGCCTTTGCGCCGCGCGCCGAGTTGGTCGCGCCCGAGATCGCCGACCTGATCGCGCTCGACGATGCGGGATTCCGTCAGGTCTTTGCGGGATCGCCGATCAAGCGGATCGGGCGCGACAAGATGGTACGCAACGCGTTGATCGCGGCGGGGAATAGCGGCGATCCGGCCTTGTCGGAGGGTGTCGCGGCGTTGCTGGGCGATCCGGCGCCGGTGGTGCGCGGGACGGCGGTGTGGGCCTTGTCGCGACTCGACGCGGCGCGATTCGCGGCCGAGAAAGCGCAGCGTCGCGGCAGCGAAAATGACGACGGCGTCCGCGTGGAATGGGATCGGGCGAACTTAAGCTGACGCGGGCCAAGTGACGCGCGACAGGGGAAATTATTCACGAACGCCGGTGTAGGGGCGCGCATTCGAGACTTGCCTTGCGGGGGCAATGCGGACAGCGGTGGCGGTCCAAGGGGCGATGATTGCATATGTTGGCATTTTCCACTGCTACGATGGTCGCCGCGCTGGCGGTGCAGGCCGTCGACCCGCTGCCCGTCGCGCCGGTCCCGGTTGCGCCGTCGACGGTGGTCGCGGACGAGCAGCGCGTGCCCGAATCGCCCGTCGTGCCGGTATCGCCGCCCGTGGTGCCCGTAGCGCCGGTTGCAGCGCCGCAGACCGCCCCGGTTCCCGCGCCGGTTGCGGTGCCCCAGACCGCCCCGGTTCCAGCGCCCGTGCCCGCCGAGCCGAACGCGCAGAAGGACATCGTCGTCGTCGGGCAGACGCGCGATCCCGGCGATCCGTTGCGCGGGGTCAATGCCCAGGCGTTCGGCGCGACCCAGGCGGTCGACAGCGCGGTCGTCGGCCCGGTGGCGCGGGTCTACAAGCGCAAGGTGCCGAGCCCGATCCGCAAGGGTATTCACAACTTTCTCTATAACTTGCGCGAGCCGATCGTGTTCGTAAACTTCCTGCTGCAGTTCAAGCCGGGCAAGGCGGCCGAGACGGTCGGGCGGTTCGTGATCAATTCGACGGTCGGCGCGGCGGGGGTCATCGACGTCGCCAAGAAGCGGCCGTTCCGGCTGCCGCGCCGGTCGAACGGCTTTGCCAACACATTGGGGTATCACGGAATCGGCAACGGGCCGTTCCTGTTCCTGCCGCTGGTCGGGCCGACGACGGTGCGCGACCTGATCGGCGGGACGCTCGACCGGTTGCTGTTGCCCACTGCGATCGGGTCGCCGTTCACCGATGCGAGCTACACGGTGCCGGCCGGCGTGCTCGGCGCGCTCGACCACCGCGCCGATTTCGACGAAACTCTCAAGTGTTTGCATGACGATGTGGGGGATCCCTATGCATCGTCGCGGGCCTTCTACCTGCACCGGCGACAGGCGGAGATCGATCATCTCCACCGCCGGCCGCCGGCGCCGCCGCCCGAATGCCAGGCGGCGCTGCCCGCGACGCGGATCCCGGTCGGCGCGGCGGGCGCGACCGAAACGGTGCCGCCGCCCGGGCCCTGAGCGGCTTAGCGGCCGCCGTCGCGGCGGGTGAGCGCGGCGACGCAGCTCGCGCGGTCGATCGTGCTGCCGTCGAGCTCGCGCGCGTCGATATAGGTGACCTTGGGCTCGCCCGATCCGGCGGGGTAGAGATAGGCGTCGAGCACGCAAATTCCGCTCTGGAACTGGAGCTTGCGCGCCACGCCCTCGCGGACATCGGCGTCGGGATCGCCGAACAGCCGGGTCAGGCCGGCGGCGGTCTGGCCGATCACGCGTTCGAGCCCGACGCTGGTATAGGGGATGGCGGGACGGCCGACCGGGGCGGTCGCGACCGGCGCGGCGCAGCCCGCGAGTGCGAGGCCGAGGGCGATCGCGAGGCCCGGGGCGGACCGCGAGATTGCGAAGCCTTTCAACGCGTTGACACGTGATCTCGTCATCAGCTGGTCCCCCGGGCGCGCACCGCTGCGCGCGTCCCGTGATAAAAATGCGTTGCCATCGCCGCGCCCAGCACGGGGGCGGCGATGTTGAGGATCGGAACCACGAACAGCGCGGTGTTCGCAAGACCCAGCACGAACCGCGACGCCCGCGTCGTCGCACGCCAGCCCCGCATCGCCGCGGCGTCCATGTGGCGCGCGGCGACCATGTCGCCTAGATCGCGCCCGAGCAGCCAGCCATTGACCACGAAAAACGCCGCCGCGGTCCCCACACCGGTGACGAGCAGGCCGATATAGACGGGCACCATCAACAGGTTGACGAGCAGCACGCGGAACGCCGAGCGCAATCCCATCGCCAGGCTGCGCGCGAACGGCACGGGTCGCGCGGTAGCCAGACTGGCGGGATAATGTCGCGCCTCGACCGCGGCGACGACATCGTCGGCGAAGATCCCGACGACCGCGATGGCGACCGCGCGAAACAGGATCCAGACCGCGAGGATGGTCAGGAACAGCGCGACCGCGGCGGCGATCCCGGCCTGGTCGCTGCCGAGCCAGGCGGCGAAAATCGCCTTTGCGCCCAGCCACATGAGCAGGCCGAGCGCGGCGAAGACGAGCAATGTCACCGCCATCGACTTGGCGAAGACGCGCAGCACCGGCGGATCGCCGAGCTGGCCGAGCGAGAGGAAGAAACCGCGGATCATGCGGCAGCGATGGCCCGCCGCCCTCGGGCCGTCAACGTTGGGCTGCGACTCAGAGCGTGCGGATCAGGCGGACGGCGCGGGCGATCCAGACGGGGCGCTCGATCTGCTGGGGCGCGGCATCGTCGCCGACCGGAATAAGCGTGGGACTGCCGTCGGTTAGCGCGACCAGACGGCCAAAGGCGAAGCGGCCGGCGGGGCGGGGGACGAGCACGTCGCGGTAGAGCGCGCTCTCGAATTCGTCGGGGCCGAGCGTGGTGCACCAGAGCACGTCGCCGGTGCGGTAGTCGCCGACGCCGGCGGCCACCGTGACCGCGACCTGACCCGGCTCGACATGCGGCGGGGTGGCGAGGTTGGGGCGGGTAGGGGCTTGAATTCCGGTCGAATCCAGGATCGCGACGACGGGCAGATCGGCGCGTTCGGGCATCGTTACGAGATCGACCGCGGCGACGTCGAGCGCGGCGGCGATCCGGTTGAGCCAGCCGACCGACACGGTCCGCGTCCCCGTCTCGAGCCGGCCGATCGTCTGCGCAGTTGTCGGGGGATCACAACGCCTTGCGACGTCGTCGAGCGTTAGTCCCTTGGCGCGGCGGACGGCACGGATAGCAGTGATCATCGACAGGCTCCGTCGCTTGTGCAAACCAGATAGGTTAGTTTCTCTTGCAATTTCTGGTCGAATATGGCAAGACAGACGGGACTCGGCAAATGGAAAGGGCGGCGCATGCAGGATCTGATCGAGGTCGCGATCGACGGGCGGGGCATGCGGCGGGATGCTGACAGGGAAGGTGAGCGGGAAGCTGACAGGGTCGGTGAGCGGGAGGTGCAGAGGGAAGGTGTAACCCGGGGCGGGCGGAGCGTGACGGTCAACCGGGCGGAGTCGCCGCTGACCTGGCTGCGGTCGCGCGGGCTGATCGATGCGCGCCAGTTTGCGGCGGGCGAGCGGTTGCGCGCGGCGTACGAGACCGCGTCGATCGCGCCGAGCGTGACGATGCGCTGGACGCCGCAGGTCGATGGCGGCGGGCAGGATGCGCTCGACCCGACCGTCGCGCAGATCGCGGCGAAGCGGCGGTTCGATGCGGCGATCGCGGCGGCGGGGCCGGGGCTCGCGGATATCGTGTGGCGGGTGGTGTGCGCGGGCGAGGGGCTGCCCGCGGCGGAGCGCGCGCTGTCCTGGCCGGCGCGCGCGGGGCGGCTGGTGCTGACGCTCGCACTCGACCGGCTGGCGACACATTATGAGGGCGGGGACGTCAGAGGGCGCGAGGGGGGCGGCGGCTCGCCTTTGCGCGGCGACGGGGTTAAGGGCGCGGCATGCGCTTCGAACTGATCAAATGTCACGGCTCCGGCAACGATTTCCCGCTGATCGACGCGCGTGCGCTGTCGCTGGGCGATGCGGACTGGGCGCGCGTCGCGCGCGCGCTGGCGGATCGCGCGGGGCCGGTCGGGGGCGACGGGCTGCTGCTGTTGACTGCGGGTGACGAGCAGGGGCGGGCGTTCGGGATGCGGATGTTCAATTCCGATGGCAGCGAATCGGAGACGTGCCTCAACGGGCTGCGCTGTGTCGCGCGTGCGGGGTTCGCCGCGACCGGGCTGACGCGCGCGACCGCTCGGCTGAAGACGAGCGATGCGCTGGTCGTGCGCGATGCGGCAATCGCGCCGGGCGTGTTCACGGTGCGCGAGACCGCGGGGCCGGCGTCGCTCGACGTGGCGGCGTGGCCGATGCATGTCGATGCGGACCAGATCGTCGAGGCGCCGCTGGCCGGACTGCCCTTGACGCGCGCGTTCACCGCGGTGGCGATGCCCAACCCGCATCTGGTGGCGTTCGTCGAGGCGGTCGACGATGCCGAGCTGGTCCGCGTCGGCGAGGCCTGCGAGGCGGCGCCCGACTGGCTGCCCAACCGCGCCAATGTGAGCTTTGTCGAGGTGCGCGGGACCGACCTGTTCGTCCGCACGCATGAGCGCGGGGTCGGGCTGACCGACAGTTGCGGCAGCGCGATGGCGGCGTCGACCTTTGCCGCGTGCCTGACGGGGCGGATCGCGTACGACACGCCGACGACGGTGTTCAACCGCGGCGGGCTGGTCCGCGCCGAGGCGGGGGCGGACGGCATGGTGACGCTGTCGGGCAATGCGACGGTCGAATGGACCGGCTCGGTGACGGTCGATCTGGATGCGGGCGAAACCGGTGCGCGCGACCTGGTGATCGCGCGGCGGCATGACGAAGAGATTGCCGCCTGGGAAACATTGCGCACCGGAATGTAAAAAAGCGTGTGCATCGTTGCGGCCGGGGTGGCCGTATCTTCGCCGCGGCAGCCGGATCATCGGCGCCGATCAGGAGAGACTGTCATGACCCCCCTGTTTCGTACCACGATCATTGCCGCCGCTGTCGCCGTCAGCGGCACCGCGCTGGTCGCCGCGCAGACCAACCCGATGGTCGGCGGCGCCGCGATGTACCCGACCAAGACGATCGTCGAGAATGCGGTCAATTCGAAGGATCACACGACGCTGGTCGCCGCGGTCAAGGCCGCCGACCTGGTCGAGACGCTGTCGGGCCCGGGGCCGTTCACGGTCTTCGCGCCGACCAATGCCGCGTTCGGCAAGCTGCCCGCGGGGACCGTCGACACGCTGCTCAAGCCCGAGAACAAGGCGCAGCTGGCGGGCGTGCTGACTTATCATGTCGTGCCGGGGACGATCATGGCCGGCGACATCGCGGCCAAGGCGAAGGCGGATGGCGGGACTGCGAGTTACACCACCGTGCAGGGTGAGCCGCTGATGTTCATGAAGTCGGGCAGCGGCTGGGGCATCATGGACGGCAAGGGGCACAAGGGACGGATCACGATCGCCGATGTGCGCCAGTCGAACGGGCTGATCCATGTGATCGATACGGTGATGCTGCCGTGAGGGGGTGAGGGTTTCTAGCCTCACGTGCCCTCACCCTCCCACGCTTTGCGTGGGCCCCTCCCTCTCCCCCGAGGGGAGAGGGGTTTTGGGGTCCCTCTCCCCTTGGGGGAGAGGGAAGGAGGAGCCTTTAGGCGACGGGAGGGTGAGGGGTGGTTGGGATGACGGCCTCGAGCCTCTCGTGCCCTCACCCTCCCACGCTTCGCGTGGGCCCCTCCCTCTCCCCCGGGGGGAGAGGGGTTTGTTCAGCTGATCAGGAGGCCGGCTAGGGCGGCGGACATGAGGTTGGCCAGGCTGCCGGCGGCGAGGGCGCGGAGGCCGAGTTTGGCGATCATGGGGCGCTGGTTGGGGGCGAGGCTGCCGGTCACCGCCATCTGGATCGCGATCGACGAGAAATTGGCGAAGCCGCACAAGGAGAAGGTGATCACCGCGATCGTCCGCGGGCTGAGCCCGGGTTGGGTGCCGAGCGAGATATAGGCGACGAATTCGTTCAGCACGATCTTCTGCCCGAACAGCCCGCCGGCGATCCCCGCCTCGCTCCACGGCACGTTCAGCAGGAACATGATCGGCGCGAAGACATAGCCGAGCAGACCCTGGAAGCTGAGCCCCGGCAGCCCGATCATGTTGCCGAGCCCGCCGAGCAGGCCGTTGGCGAGCGCGACCAGCGCGACGAAGGCGAGCACCATCGCGCCGACCGCGACCGCGAGGCGGACGCCGGTCTGCGCGCCCTGGGCGGCGGCCATGATCAGATTGGCGGGCTTTTCCTCGTCATGCGTCGCCTGCGGCATGGGCTCGCCCGCGGACGATTCGCCGGGCAGGTCGCCGAGCGCGAGCTCGCCCTCGGGCGGCGTGACGCGGTCGGGCATGATGATCTTCGCCATCAGGATCCCGCCGGGCGCGGCCATGAAGCTGGCGGCGAGCAGATAGTCGATGCGGATCCCCATCGAGGCATAGGCCGCGAGGATCGTCCCCGCGACGCCCGCCATCCCGCTGGTCATCACGGTGAAGAGCTGCGCCGGGGTGAGGCCGGCGAGATAGGGGCGGATGACGAGCGGCGATTCGCTCTGGCCGACGAAGATGTTGGCCGCCGCGCAGAGCGATTCGACCTTCGACACGCCGATCACCTTCTCGATGCCGCCGCCGACCCAGCGCACCACGAACTGCATGATGCCGAGATAATAGAGGATCGAGACGAGGCTGGCGAAGAAGATGATGACGGGGAGCGCGGCGATCGCGAAGCTCTGGCCGCCGATCTCGGGGGTCGCCATCTTGCCGAACAGGAATTCGGTGCCCTTTTGCGAATAGCCGAGCAGGTTGGCGACGCCGCCCGACATGCTGCCGAGCACGACCTTGCCGAAGCTCGAATAGAGCACGAGGATCGCGATGCCCGCCTGGAGCGCGAAGGCGGCGCCGACGATCCGCAGCCGGATCGCGCGGCGGTCGCTCGACAGCAGCACCGCGATGCCGAGGATGACGGCGATGCCTGCAAGGCCGATGATCAGTCTTTCCATGGACGCCCTGCGTTTTGGTACGGTGACACACGCGGCCCCCCGGCTGCGCAAGCGGCCGACATGACACGGGTACGCCGTGCTCGCCAGTCATTTGACGCCTGCACGCTTTCAGAAGGGCTAGGCATTTGACGGCGCGCGGCATTTCGCTAGCGTCCGGCGCGATGACCACAGACCTTCCCGCGTTCCCGCGTTCGCTCTTCATTTTCTCTGTCCTCTATGGCGGCATGGTGTGCATCGCCGGCGTGCTGGGGGTGAAACAGGTCGCGCTCGGGCCGCTCGCGGTCGAGGCGGGGATCTTCGCGTTCCTGCTGCTGGTGGTGATCAGCAGCGCGATTTCGGAGCTGCACGGGCAGAAGACCGCGACGTTCCTCGTGCGGCTGGGGTTCATCCCCCTGCTGGTGTCGGCGGCGCTGATCCAGCTGGTGCTCGCGCTGCCGCATGATCCGGGGATGTACCCGCCCGCGGTCGACGCGTTTCCGGTCGTCGTCGGGCAGGGCGCACGGATGATGATGGCGGGGCTGATCTCCTACGGGATCTCGCAGACGCTCAACGTGCTGATCTTCGCGCGGCTGGCGGGGCCGGTCGGCGGCGAGGGCAGGCTGGTGTGGCTGCGCGGGATGATCGCGAGCATCGTGTCGCAGGTGATCGACACGGTGTTGTTCATCACCATCTCGTTCCTCGGTGCGCGGCCGATCGTCGAGCTGATGGCGGGGCAGATGCTGACCAAGGTGGTGTTGTCGGTGGTGCTGGTGCCGTTTGCGATCACCTTCTTCGTGCGGCTGGGGCGGCGGCTGGACCGGGTTTGACCGGGCCGGCCACCTGATGTGTCCCCGCGAAGGCGGGGACCCAGACTGGGCTCCCGCCTTCGCGGGAGAACAGGGAGGCAGGCGGGCCCCCGGCGGCTTTCACTCCCTCCCTCAACTGGCTAAGGGGGCGGGATGACCGATCATACGCCCGATCCCGCCCTGCTCGCCAAGGCCGAGACGCTGACCGAGGCGCTGCCCTATCTGCAGCGTTATGCCGGCAAGACCTTCGTCGTGAAATATGGCGGGCACGCGATGGGCGATCCCGAGCTGCAGCGCGATTTCGCCGAGGACATGGTGCTGTTGAAGGCGGTCGGGATCAACCCGGTCGTGGTGCATGGCGGCGGGCCGCAGATCGGCTCGATGCTGAAGCGGCTGGGGGTCGAATCGCGGTTCGTCGACGGGCTGCGCGTGACCGACAAGGAGACCGCGCAGATCGCCGAAATGGTGCTGGCGGGATCGATCAACAAGGAAATCGTCGGCTGGATCGGCCAGGCGGGCGGCCGCGCGGTCGGGATTTCGGGGAAGGACGCCGGCCTCGTCCTCGCGCAGAAGGTCGGGCACGGGCGCGAGCCCGACAAGCTGCAGGGGATCGAGCGGCATGTCGACCTGGGGTTCGTCGGCGAGCCGATCGCGGTCGACCGGACGATCCTCGACACGCTGATCGCCGCGGACATCATCCCGGTGATCGCGCCGATCGGGATCGGTGCGGACGGGCATACCTACAACATCAACGCCGACACGATGGCGGGCGCGATCGCCGCCGCGATGGGCGCGGCGCGGTTCTTCCTGCTGACCGACGTGGTCGGCGTGCTCGACAAGCAGGGCGAATTGCTGACCGATCTGGATCCGGCGAAGATCGCCGAGCTGCGCGCCGACGGGACGATCACCGGGGGGATGATCCCCAAGCTCGAGACCTGCGTCGCGGCGGTCGGATCGGGCGTCGACGCGGCGGTGATCATCGACGGGCGCGTGCCGCATGCGATGCTGCTGGAGATTTTCACGCGGCAGGGGGCCGGGACGCTGGTGAGTGCGCGGGGTGGGGCGCGGTAGGGGTTTTTCTGCCGTCATCCCGGGCTTGACCTGGGATCCAGGGTCACGGGCCGTGGTGCTGCTTGGCTCTGGGTCCTGACTTTCGTCAGGATGACGGAAGGGGGTTGTTTGGAGGCGGCGGGGTTCTCGTTGTCGGTCCGCTGCCTTATATAAGGCATACACCAGCGGAGACCCTTGCCTTGCTCGCCCTTCTTCAGATCGTCCAGTTGCTGCTCAACCTCGTCTGGTGGGTCATCATGATCCAGGCGGTGATGTCGTGGCTCATCGCGTTCAACATCATCAACACGCAGAGCAATGTCGTCCGGTCGGTATGGGAGGCGCTGCAGCGGATCACCGAGCCGCTCTATCGGCCGATCCGGCGGATCCTGCCCGATTTCGGCACGCTCGACCTGTCGCCGCTCGTCGTGCTGCTGATCCTGTACATCCTGACCAACATCGTCGTGCCGAACATCGCACAGAGCCTGCTCGCCCCCGGTCTGTGAGCGAGCCGGCCGCCTGGCGTGCGGTGGACGGCGGTCTGGCGATCGCGGTCCGCGTGACGCCGCGCGGCGGGCGGGATGCGCTGGCGGCGGGGACGCCGGAGCATCTGGCCGCAAGGCTCGCAGCGGCGCCGGTCGATGGCGCCGCGAATGCCGCGCTGATCGCGCTGGTCGCCAAGAGCTTCGGCGTGCCGAAACGCGCGGTCACTATCGTCGCGGGCGAGACCGCGTGGCTGAAACGGCTGCATGTCGCGGGCGACACGCCTGCGCTGGCGGAAATCGCCGCCGCGCTTTAGGACGGCGGGCATGAGTGCGACCATCATCGACGGCAAGGCCTTCGCCGCCGGCCTCCGGGCCCGTATCGCCACCGGCGTCACCGCCTTTGCCGCAGCGGCGGGCCGCGCGCCCGGGCTCGCGGTCGTACTGGTCGGCGAGGACCCCGCGTCCACCGTCTATGTCCGGTCGAAGGGCAAGGCGACGCGCGAGGCGGGGATGGTGAGCGTCGAGCACCGGCTGCCCGCCGATGTCGGGGCCGAGGCGCTGCTCGCGCTGGTCGCCGATCTCAATGCCGATCCGACGATCGACGGGATCCTCGTTCAGCTGCCGCTGCCCAAGCATATCGACGAGCAGGCGGTGATCGCGGCGATCGATCCCGACAAGGATGTCGACGGATTCCACCCGATCAATGCGGGGCGGCTCGCGACGGGTTCGGCGGGGTTCGTGCCGTGCACGCCGCTCGGCTGCGTGATGGTGCTCAAAAGTGTCGTGCCGAACCTGAGCGGGATGGAGGCGGTGGTCGTCGGCCGGTCGAACATCGTCGGCAAGCCGATGGCGCAATTGCTGTTGCGCGAGAGCTGCACGGTGACCGTGGTGCACAGCCGGACGCGCGACGTGCGCGCGCATGTCGGCGCCGCGGACATCGTCGTCGCCGCGGTCGGGATCCCCGAGATGATCAAGGGCGACTGGCTGAAGCCCGGCGCGACCGTGATCGACGTCGGCATCAACCGCACCGAGGCCGGGCTGGTCGGCGATGTCGATTTCGCGAGCGCGGTCGGGGTCGCGGGCGCGATCACGCCGGTGCCGGGCGGCGTCGGGCCGATGACGATCGCGTGCCTGTTGCGCAATACTCTGGTGTCCGCCGGGCGACGCGAAGGCGTGGCGATCGACGAGGCGGCGCTCGACCGGGCCGGCGCATGATCGAGCTTTATATCTCGTCGCTGATCACCTTCTTCGTGGTGATCGATCCGCCGGGCTGCGCGCCGATCTATGCCGGGCTGTCGGCGAGCGCGTCGGCGGCGCAGAAGCGCGCGATGGCGTTCCGCGCGGTCGGCGTGTCGGCGGCGATCCTGTTCGTGTTCGCACTGTTCGGCGAGGCGTTGCTCAAAGGATTGGGGATCAGCCTGGCGAGCTTCCGGATCGCGGGCGGGATCATGCTGTTCCTGATCGCGCTCGAGATGGTGTTCGAGAAGCGCACCGAACGCCGCGAGGACCGCGCCGCCAAGGTCGCGAGCGATCCCGAAGCCGACGACGTGTCGATCTTCCCGATGGCGATGCCGATGATCGCGGGGCCGGGTTCGATCGCGTCGGTGATGCTGCTGATGAGCCGCAACAGCGGGATCGAGCGCTCGGCAGTGGTGCTGGCGGCGATGGTGACGATCCTGTTGCTGACGCTGGTCGCGCTGCTCGCGGCGGGGCCGATCATGCGGATCCTGGGCGCGAAGATCGAGGCGGTGATCACGCGGCTGCTCGGCGTGCTGCTGGCGGCGCTGGCGGTGCAGTTCGTGCTGGATGGGTTGTCGGTGGTGTTGCGGTAGGTTGGGGTCGGCGTGCGCGGTGCGTCGATTGCCGTCATCCTGACGAAAGTCAGGATGACGGGGGGAGGTAAGGTGACGGTGTGCCCACCCCTGCCACGTCATCCCCGCGGAGGCGGGGATCCATAGTCTATGCGCTCGCCTATGACTCGCAGCGGTTGCCAGTCTGGATCCCCGCCTTCGCGGGGATGACGGTTGGGGGGCGGGATGACGGTGCGCGTGTGCGGTGCGTTGGTGCGTGGGAGCCTGGGCTTCAGTCGACCTTGAAGAGTCGCAGCGGGGAGTTGCGGGGCAGGGGGAGCGGGGTCAGCCAGGTGGGGACCTGGTTCTTCGCCATCTGCGCGTAGAAGCCGTTGGGGCTGCGGGCCTTGTAGTTGGTCGATTCGGCGGCGTTGGGGCAGAGCAGCAACAGGGTCGCGCCGTGGCGTTTGATGATCGCGTGGGCTTCGTCGGGGGTGCGGGCGAAGGCGTGCTGGACGTCGAGGATCGCGGCGCCGTTGCGGTGATAGGGGCCGGCGATCGCGTTGTGGTGCGTGATCGTGATCAGCCGCGGGCCCATGTCGACGAAGGTGAAGATCGTCTGCGCGGGGTATTTGTTGAGCGCGAGCAGCACGGTGGTGCGCAGGCAGTTGCCGGTCGCCATGTTGACACGCTTTTCATAGCCCTTGGGCTTGCCCACGGGGACGTATTTCAGCGCGATGCCGACGAAGAAGCCCGAGACGATCACCAGCGCGCCCGCGGTGCCGAGCACGCGCACCAGCATCGAGCGGTGGCCGAGCAGCCGGGGGACGATCACCCAGGCGAGCGCGACGCCACCGGGGACCGCGAGCATCTGCGCCGCGGGACCCGCGCGGACCTGCCACAACAGCATCAGCACCGCGAAGGTGGTGAACAGCGCGACCGCGACCCAGCCGATCGCGCTCGGGCGGCGGCGTGCGCGCCATGCGGCGAACAGCGCGCCGAGCAGGCCGATCACCGGCAGCGTCGCGATCGCGACGCCGGTGCGCCAGCTGTGCTTGTAGATCGGTTTCGCCTCGCGGACATTGTTCAGCCAGTTGCGCTGAAGCTCGGGCGAGACGCCCTCGGGCCGGGCGAGGCATTGCGGGAACATCAGCGCGAAGCCGATCACGATCGCTGCGCCCGCCGCGACCGCGAGCGCGAGCCGCACCCCGCGCGATGCAGGGCCGAAGCGCGCGAGCAGGAAGAGGAGCATCCCGGCGGCGATCATCACGCTGAGCCAGACGGGCGTCAGCGCGTCGCAGCGCATCGCCTGGTTCGCGTTCGAGGCGAAGAGTGCGAAACCGAGCGTGCTGCCGCCGCCCAGGGTCAGCGCATAGACCGCGAGCCGCGGCGCCTCGGCGCGGTCCCAGACCCAGCGCAGTGCGATGATCGCGCCCGCCATCGCGGCATAGGGGAGGAGTTCGAGCCCGATCGAGAGCGACACCGCGCTCGCGATCCCGACGAGCGCGCCGCCACGTCGCGCGCGCGGGTCGCAGAGCCCGGCGAGCGTGAGGCTGAGCATCGCGAGCTGCCAGCCGTGATGGTCGATGCGTTCGGGCATGTACATCAGCATCGTCGCGGTCGCGCCGACGAGGAACAGGATCGCGAGCGGCCAGGCGAGCGGGTGGATCAGCCGCCGCACCGTCGCGCCGATGCCGAGCATCGCGATCGACAGCGGCAGCAACGGCGCGATCCCGCAGGCGAGCCGTTCGGCCCAGCTGTTGCTGGTGAACAGGCGGAAGAAGAGGATGAGGCCGGCGATCGGCAGGTCGACGATCCGGCTCCAGTGGATGTCGAAGCCCGCGGGCGGGTTCATCCGGTACTGGCGCAGATCATACCAGCCCTGGCCGTCGAGCCATGCGCGGACCTGCATCAGGCGCATATTGTCGTCGGTATCGCCGAGGGACAGCCAGCGGACCTGACCCCAGCGGTCGGCCAGCGACCAGGCGGCGACGCCGAGCCATGCCAGCAGCGTCAACGCGACCCAGTGGCGATCGAGCAGGTCGCGCCCCCGCTGCCATGGGGACTGGTGGGGCTGATCCAAAACGCTTTCCTCCTGACCGCGCGCGGACTAATGCGCGGGGCGTGACGTTGAGCGCCGCTGTATCGACGCGCGTGTAAAGAACAAGGCGGGCATGCAGGCGATCAGGCGACAGATGGACCAGATGCGGGCGAGCGGCGTGCTCGGCCAGCTCTTCCGCTTCGGGATTGCGGGCGGGCTGTCGAGCGTGATCTATTCGCTCGTCTATCTGCCGCTGACCAGGTTCGTGTTTCCGCCCGAGCAGGCGGTCGCGGCGGTACCCTTCGCCTTTGCGGTGGCGGTGACCGCGGGCTATTTCCTGCACAGCCGGTGGAGCTTCAAGGGGCATGCCGCCGAGCCGGGCGGGGCCAAGCACGTCAAGTTCGTGCTGGTGCAGGGGACGGGGCTCGCGCTCAACGCGCTGATCACCTGGATCGGGACCGCGTTCCTCCATCTGCATCCCTGGGTGCCGCTGGTCCCCGCGGTGTTCCTTGCCGCGATCGTGACGTTCGTGCTCAACCGTTTCTGGGTATTCTCTTGATTATGGCCGATTGCTGATGGATCGCATCGTTTACGACCGGATGGCCGCGCATGATTCCACGCATTGGTGGTACCGCGCGCGCCGCGACATCCTGGCGGATTATCTGACGCGCTATGGCGGCTTGCCGGCGGATGCGAAGATCCTCGAGATCGGCTGCGGGACGGGGCACAACCTGCCGATGCTGGCGGGGTTCGGCGAGATCGACGCGATCGAGATCGACCCGGCGGCGCGCGAGATCGCGAGCGCGCGGCTCGGCAAGCCGGTCGGGGCGGCGCCGCTCCCCGAGCTGCCGGGGGTGCCGCGCGGGCATTACGACCTGATCGCGGTGCTCGATGTGGTCGAGCATATCGCGGACGACGTCGCGGCGCTGAAGGCGATGGCGCAGTGCCTCGCGCCCGGCGGCAAGATCCTGATCGCGGTGCCGGCGCACCAGTGGCTGTGGAGCGCGCACGACACGGTCAACCATCACCATCGGCGCTATTCGAAGGCGACGCTGAAGACGGCGATCGCGGCGGCGGGGCTGAAGCCCGACAAGCTCGGCTATTTCAATTCACTGCTGTTCCCGCTGGCGGCGGCGGCGCGGATCGCCGGGCGGCTGTCGGGTCGCGACGACAGTGATGACTCGCCGCCCGCCAAGCCGATCAACGCGCTGTTCGAGCGGATCTTCCGGCTAGAGCGGCATCTGGTCGGGCGCGTGCCGATGACGCCGGGGGTTTCGATCGTGACGCTGGCGGTGCCTGGGTAGGGATTGGGGGGGGCGTGACACTGTGTCTGCGCTCTCCGTCACTCTTGCTGGTCGGGTGATTGCCGATATTTGTCCGGGATCGGACGGACGAACGCCGCCAGGACGCACCCGACGATCAGCGCGCCGAGCTTCACCAGGTCGAAAGAGTCGCCCTTTTGCACGGTCTCGATCAGGCCGGTCAGGGCGAGCCAGCCGATCGCGAACGACAGAAATGGCGTCATGGCCATACGCAGCCGCGGGGGCAGCCTGTTCGCCAACCGTGCTGTTACCGTCGCCATTCAGATCTCCTCTGCGTAAAGACATGTCACGATGGTCTTCTGTCCGCAATCTGGCCAGGCGCCGCCCCATGTTCGTTCGCCCTGAGCGCAGTCGGAGGGTGGGTGCCGGGGGGTGGTGCTTCGACTTCGCTCAGCACGAACGGGGGTTTGGGGCGGTGCTGCGGTTGGGTGTGGTTCGCCCGTGACGTCTCGCCAATTCCTCCCCGGCGGAGGCCGGGGTCCAGTTGGGGGACGGTGCTGACGGGCGTTGCGCTTCGTTACTCTGGCTTTCCCACCTGGGCCGCGGCCTTCGCCGGGGTGGGGGCTCAGGTGTAGGGTGCGTGTCTGGCGGTGCTTCGACTTCGCTCAGCACGAACGGGGGGTGGGGGCGGTGGTGCGGTTGGGTGGGTTTCGCCCGTGACGTCTCTCCAATTCCTCCCCGGCGGAGGCCGGGGTCCAGTTGGGGGACGGTGCTGACGGGCGCTGCGCATCGTTACTCTGGCCTTCCCATCTGGGCCCCGGCCTTCGCCGGGGTGGGGGCTCAGGTGAAGGGTGCTGCGTGGTGCTTCGGCTTCGCTCAGCACGAACGGGGACTTTGCGAGCCAGTGCTTGCGGGGTGGGGCCCCACCCCAACCCCTCCCCTGAAGGGGAGGGGCTTTTTGGTTACGTGAGGGGGGTTTCTGTGGGTTCGGCGCGGAAGCCCAGCGTGGCCTTGCCCTGGATGGGGCCGGCGATGTCGGCGACGATGTAGAGGGGGCGGCGTTTGGATTCCACGTACAGCCGGCCGAGATATTCGCCGATCATGCCGAGCACGAACATCTGCACCGCGCCCAAAAACACCGTCACCAGCATCGTCGAGGTCCAGCCCTGCACCGCGCTGCCCGAGAGCCAGCCGATCGCGATGTAGACGAACAGCAGCAGCGAGACGCCGGTGAGTGCGAGGCCGGCATGGCTGGCGAAGCGCAACGGGGCGGTCGAGAAGCCGGTGACCGCGTCGAAGGCGAGGCGCATCATCTTGGCGAGCGGATAGTTGGTCTCGCCCGCATGCCGCTCGGCGCGGTCATAGGCAAAGGGGACCTGGCGGAAACCGATCCAGGCGACCATGCCGCGGATGAAGCGCGCCTGTTCGGGGAGGCTGAGGAACGCGTCGAGCGCGCGCCTGCTCATCAGCCGGAAATCGCCGGTATCGACCGGGATCGGCGTGTCGGTCATCTTGGTCAGCAGCCGGTAGAAGGCGGCGGCGGTGGCCTTCTTGAACACGGTCTCGCCCGCGCGCTGGCGGCGGACCGCGTAGACGACGTCGGCCTGCTGCTCGGCCATCGCGGCGCGCATCTGGGGGAGGAGCTCGGGCGGATCCTGGAGATCGGCGTCGATGATCAGGATCTGCTCGCCCGCGCACAGATCGAGTCCGGCGGTGAGCGCGAGCTGATGCCCGTGGTTGCGCGACAGGTTGATCGCGACGAGCCGGGGATCGGCGGCGGCGAGACGCTGCATCACCGACCAGCTGTCGTCGCGCGAGCCGTCGTTGATGAGGACGATCTCGTAATCCTCGCCGACCGCGCTCTGCGCCGCGCCCGATATGCGCGCGTGGAGGAGGTCGAGGCAGGCGGCCTCGTTGTAGCAGGGGACGACGATGGAGAGCGCGGGACGGTGCATCCCCGCTCTCTAGCCGCCCCGTTGCGCGGCGTCATCGTTTGTTCTTGGGGGAGGATTAGGCGTCAGGCCCTGGCCAGCGCGGTGGCGCGGGCTTCGACGAGGCGTTCGAGGATCGTGAGGGGGACGGCGCCGTCGCGCAGCACTTCGTGGAACTGCTTCACGTCGAACTTGTCGCCCAAAATTCTCTTCGCGGTGTCGCGGGCGCGGAGCCAGCTGATGTGGCCGAGTTTGTAGCTGCAGGCCTGGCCCGGCATCGTGCAGTAACGTTCGATCTCGCGCTGCGAGCGGGGGCGGGCGAAGCCGACGGTGTCGACGAAATAGTCGGTCGCCTGTTCGCGCGTCCAGCGCTTGGCGTGGAGGCCGGTGTCGGCGACGAGGCGCGCGGCGCGGAAGAGGAAGGACTGGAGATAGCCCGCGCGTTCGATCGGGCCGGCATAGCCGCCAAGCTCGTCGGCGAGCTGTTCGGCGTAGAGCGCCCAGCCCTCGACATAGGCGCCGAAGAACGAGAATTTGCGCAGCAGCGGCGTGTCGAGCCCGGCGACGAGGCTGAGCTGGAGATGATGCCCCGGCACGCCCTCGTGATAGGTGAGCGAGGGGAGCGTGTATTTCGGCCAGTCGGCGACGCTTTTCAGGTTGATGAAGTAGATGGCCGGGCGCGACCCGTCGAGCGCGGCGAGCCGGTAATAGCCGTTCGAGGCGCCGTCCTGGATATCGGTCGGGACCGCGCGGATCTGCAGCGGGGCGGACGGCGGGTTTATGAACGCCTGGGGGAGCTTGGCCTGCATCGCGGCGAGCCCGGTGTTGAGCCCGGCGATGAGGTCGGTGCGGCCGGCGGGCGTGTCGGGATAGAGCTGTGCCGGGGTGGCGTTGAAGGCGGCGAGGCGTGCGCCGATGCTGCCCTTGGTCAGGCCTTGCGCCTTGAGGATGGTGTCGAGTTCGGCGCCGATCTGCGCGACCTGGTCGAGGCCGAGCTTGTGGACCTCGTCGGGGGTGAAGTTGGTGGTGGTCGCCTGGGCGAGCGCGGCGGCGTAGATCGCGTCGCCGCCGGGGACCGCCCAGAGCCCGGCCTCGGCGCGGGCCGTGGTCCGGAGCTGCTTGACCAGCGCGATCTGGCGGTCGAGCGCGGGATAGACCTTGTCCGTCACGAGCGCGGTGGCGCGGCGGTCCCAGTCGCCGGTCAGCCCGGCGGCCTTGCTGCGCGTCGCGACCGAGGTGACGAGGCCGCTTTGCGCGGGCGCGGGGGCGCGCAGCGCCGCCATCTGGCCGAGCGCGAGGTCGAGCGAGAAGCCGGGGGCGACGAGGCCGCGTTTCGCGCGCTCGGCCTGCGTCGCGGTGTCGCCGTCGAGCGCGGTCGCGAACGCGTCGAGGCGTGCGCAATAGGCGTCCGCGTCGGCGGCGGTCTTGATGACGTGCGCGCTGTCGAGGAAGTCGGGGACGTCGAAATAGGCGCCGTCCTGCTGGCTGATGACATAGGGGTTGGTGGGGGAGCCGAGCCCGAACCGCTCGGCGGCGGTGCGCTGCTGGTTTTGCGAATAGAGCACGACCTCGCGGTTGAGGCGGCCGGCGTCGGAGAGCGTGGCGGGGGCAACGGCCTCGATCTGCGCGATCGTGCGGGTGGTGCGCGCCAGGTTCGCCCTGACCGCGCCGGGGGTGTAATCGCCGAGCCGGCTTTTCAGCGCGGCGTTCGCGCCCTTGTCGAGCCCGAGCTGGGTGGCGAATTCGGGGGCGTATTTGAGGTTCGCGTCGAAGATCGAGGTGAGCAGCGCGTCGAGCTTCGCGTCGCCGGGGGTGGCGCCGGCGGCGAGGGCTGCGCGCGGGACGAGGGCGAGCGTGGCGAGCATGCTCGCGGACGAGAGGAAGGCGCGACGGTTCATGTGATGGGTCCCCCGGGGTGTTGCGGGGGATAGTAGCCGGGGATTTTTGCGGGGCAAGCGCGGGGGGGAGGGCTGGTCCCCCGCTCCGTCATCCCCGCGGAGGCGGGGATCCATAGGCTATGCGTTTGGTGATGGATCGCGGGCGGTCGCCAGTCTGGATCCCCGCCTTCGCGGGGATGACGGGGGAGGGGTGGCTCTCCCCTTTCGTCATCCTGGGCTCGACCCAGGATCCAGGGTTACGGGCGTCGCGCTGCTTGGCTCTGGATCCTGACTTTCGTCGGGATGACGGTGGGGTGGGGGGCACGTTCGCGCGCTTCGTCAGCGGGGGCGGGGCGGGGGCGTTTCCGCCCGCTCCGTCATCCCCGCGGAGGCGGGGATCCATAGTCTATGCGGTTGGTGATGAATCGCCAGCGGTCGCCAGTCTGGATCCCCGCTTCCGCGGGGATGACGGCGAGGGGGTCGGGGACTGGGGTGAGGACGGCGCGGGCGGCGCTGGGCCGCGTTCCCCTAAACGCGTTCGACGGTGTTGACGGCGTCGGCGGCGCGGAGGCCGGCCATGAGGCGCATGAGTTGCTGGATGTCGTGGACCTCGACGTCGATCTCGTTGGTGTGGAAGCTGGTGTCGCGCGTGTCGAGGCGGAGGTTGATGATGTTGGCCATGTGCGTGCCGATGATCGACGCGACCACGCCGAGCGAGCCGGGCTCGTTCTTGACCATCACCGAGATGCGCGCGACCGCGCCTTCGGTCTTTTCGCCCCAGGCGACGTCGACCCAGTCGGTCTCGTTCTCGGTCCGCTCGGCGAGTTCGGCGAGCACGCGGCAGTCGATCGCATGGACCTCGATCCCCGCATCGGGGCGGCGCAGGCCGACGATGCGGTCGCCCGGCACCGGGTGGCAGCAGGTCGCGAGGTCATAGGCGACGCCCGGCGTCAGCCCCTTGATCGAGATCGCGCTCGACTGCGGCGCGACCGCATGGCCGAGATCGGCGCCGGTGGAGCCCGGCATCAGCGCCTCCATCACCTGTTCGTCGGACACGGTGCGGCGCGCGATCGCGACCATCAGCGCGCCTTCGTCGGCGAATTTGAGCCGCTTGAGCGCGGGTTCGGTCGCGTCGGGGCCGATCGGCGCGGGGAGGCGCGAGGCGATGTCGTCGAACAGCGTGCGGCCGAGCGCCTCCTGCTCGACGCGTTCCTTGTGGCGCAGATGGCGGCGGATCGCGGCGAGCGCCTTGCCGGTGGTCGCGACGTTGAGCCAGTGCGGTTGCGGCGACTGGCCCTTCGACCGCAGGATCTGCACCTGGTTGCCGTTTTCGATCACGGTCGAGAGCGGCACGACGCGGCCGTCGATCTTCGCGCCGACCGCCTGGTCGCCGAGATCGGTATGGACCGCATAGGCGAAGTCGATCGGCGTCGCGCCCTTGGGCAGCTGGATCAGCTCGCCCTTGGGGGTGAAGGCGAAGATGCGGTCGGCGTACATCGCCATCCGCGTGTGTTCGAGCAGCTCCTCGGGGCTTTCGGCGGTGTCGAGGATCTCGACCAGGTCGCGGATCCAGCTGACCTGATGCTCGCCGCCGCCGATCGTCTGGCCGCCGCTCTTCTGCTTGTACGCCCAGTGCGCGGCGAGGCCGAATTCGGCCTGGGCGTGCATCGCCTCGGTCCGGATCTGGATCTCGATACGCGCATTGTCGGCATGGATCACGCTGGTGTGGAGCGAGCGATAGCCGTTGCGCTTGGGCGTCGAGATGTAATCCTTGAACCGGCCGGGCACCATCGGCCAGCGCTGGTGGATGATGCCGAGCGCGGCGTAGCAGTCCGCCTCGGTCGGGACGATCGCGCGGAACGCCATCACGTCGGACAATTGTTCGAAATTGATGTGCCGTTCGGACATCTTGCGGAAGATCGAATAGGGATGCTTCTCGCGCCCCGCGACCTCCGCCTCGATGCCCGCGCGCGACAGCACGAGTTTGAGCCCCGAGGCGATCTTGGCGATGCGGTTGCCGTCGCCGTCCTTCAGCTGCTCCAGCCGGCGGTTGATCGATTCGGAGGCTTCGGGTTCGATCTGTTCGAAGGCGAGCGTCTGCATCTCGCGCATGAACTCGTACATGCCGATCCGCTCGGCGAGCGGCGCGTAGATGTCCATCGTCTCCTTGGCGATGCGACGGCGCTTCTCGGGTTTGGCGATGTGATGCAGCGTGCGCATGTTGTGCAGCCGGTCGGCGAGTTTCACCAGCAGCACGCGGATGTCGTCGGACATGGCGAGCAGGAACTTGCGCAGGTTTTCCGCGGCGCGCTCGTTCTCGGTCTGCGCCTCGATCTTGCTGAGCTTGGTGACGCCGTCGACGAGCCGCGCGACCGACGGGCCGAACAGGCGCGTGATCTCCTCGGGCGTGGCGACGGTATCCTCGATCGTGTCGTGGAGGATCGCGGTGGCGATCGTCTCGTCATCGAGATGCAGGTCGGTGAGGATGCCCGCCACCTCGATCGGATGGCTGAAATAGGGATCGCCGCTCGCACGCTTCTGCGACCCGTGCGCCTGCATCGAAAACACATAGGCGCGGTTCAGCAGGGCCTCGTCGGCATCGGGATCGTAATCGAGGACTCGATCGACGAGTTCATATTGGCGCAACACCCGACATAGATGGGGCCGCAGCGTGTTGCTTTGCAACCAAAAGCGTCCGGTCACCGTGATAGACGCACTCGATGAGCGCATCGCGCGGCGGAATGCTATAGGCTAGACCGGGGTCGGGGGGAGCCGGGACGATGGGGATTTCGGGGGGAATTTCGCGGGGAATATCGCGAGGGATTTCGCGGGGGATTTCGCGGGGGATTTTGCGCGAGCCGCTGCGCGAATGCAGCCTGCCGGCGGCGCTCGAGGCGATGGGGGAGCGCTGGTCGTTCCTGATCCTGCGCGCGGCGTTCAACGGGCTGCATCATTTCGAGGAATTCCAGGCCGAGCTCGGCATCGCCCGCAACATCCTGGCGAACCGGCTCGCGCGGCTGGTCGAGCACGGGATCCTCGCGCGGCGGCCGCTGCCCGAGGATCGCCGCAAGATCGCCTATGGCCTGACCGAAAAGGGCTTTGCGCTGCTGCCGACGATGATCGCGCTGCGGCAATGGGGCGAGCGGTGGGAGACGCGGATCCCGGCCTTCCCGATCCTGGTCGATGCGCGGGACCGGCAGCCGATCGAACAGGTCGCGGTGCGCGCGCATGACGGCCGCGTGCTGGGCCGGGGCGAGCTGATCTGGGCGCTGCCGGGGGAGATCGGCGCGACGGACTGAGCGGTCAGGCGGGGGTGGCGAGCCGCGCGATATGGTCGCGGATCGCGGGCGGCAGGGGTGCGGGGCGGCCGGTCGCGAGATCGACATGGACGCTGACCATCATGATCACGGTGTGGAGCGCGCCGGTTTCGGCATGCGTCAGCTCGATCCGCTTGGTGAGGCTCGACGTGCCGACCCGCTCGATCCGGACATGCGCCGCGATCGTGTCGCCGAGGCGGAAGGGCGCGAGATAGTCGATCTCGGTGCGGCGGACGTTGAATTCGGTGTCGTCCCAGCCGGGCACCGCGGCGGCGATCCCGCTCCAGTCCCAGAAGTCGGTGATCGCGACATCGGCATATTCGAGATAGCGCGAGTTGAAGACGATCTTCTGCCCGTCGATCTCGGCGTAGCGGACGCGCAGGGTGGTGGAGAAGGCGAAGCCGGGGCGGGTCATGGCTTTGGGGGATGGCGGTGGCGGGGGGTGGCGTCAACCTTTCGGGGGGAGCGGCTCTTCGCGCCGTTATGGCGGGCTTGATCCGGGACTCAGCGCCGCGGGGGTGGTGCTGCTTGGCTCTGGGTCCTGACTTTCGTCAGGATGACGGGTGGGGTGGGGGCATGTTTGTCCGAACCGTCAGCAGGGCGGGCGGGGGTATGGCCACCCGCTTCGTCATCCCCGCGGAGGCGGGGATCCATAGTCTATGCGGGTGCCGCTGGACCGCGGGCGTCCGCCAGTCTGGATCCCCGCCTGCGCGGGGATGACGGTTTGGGGAGGGGGTGCGGCTCTCCACGCCGTCATCCCGGGCTTGATCCAGGATCCAGAGCCGCGGGCGGGGCGCTGCTTGGCTCTGGGTCCTGACGTTCGTCAGGATGACGGCTGGGGGCGGCGGGTCAGCCGGCGCCCTGGGCGGGTCAGCCGGCGCCCTGGGCCGGGGTGTTGACGCCCATGCTCTGGAGGTAGCGCTTCACGTTGCGCGCGGCCTGGCGGAGGCGTTGTTCGTTTTCGACCATCGCGATGCGGACATAGCCCTCGCCATTCTCGCCATAGCCGACGCCGGGTGCGACCGCGACGTGGGCGTGGGTGAGGAGCTGCTTGGTGAATTCGAGGCTGCCGAGATGCGCGAGCGCGGGCGGCAAGGGGGCCCAGGCGAACATCGAGGCGCGCGGCGAGGGGATGTCCCAGCCGGCGCGGCCGAAGCTTTCGACCAGCACGTCGCGGCGCTTGTGATAGAGCTCGCGGTTGCGCGCGACGATGTCCTGCGGGCCGTTCAAGGCGGCGCAGGCGGCGGCCTGGATCGGGGTGAAGGCGCCGTAATCGAGATAGCTCTTCACCCGGCTCATCGCCGCGATCAGCGTCTTGTTGCCGACC
Organism: Sphingomonas sp. CFBP9019; assembly: GCF_034045155.1. NCBI lineage: Bacteria > Pseudomonadati > Pseudomonadota > Alphaproteobacteria > Sphingomonadales > Sphingomonadaceae > Sphingomonas > Sphingomonas sp. CFBP9019. Next base: position 501,581 of record NZ_JAXCWK010000004.1, read on the forward strand.
GCGAAGCCGATCCGCCAGCCCGCCATCGAATAGGTCTTGCTGAGCGAGGTGAACTCGATCGCGATGTCCTTGGCGCCCTTGACCTGGAGGATCGAGGGGGTCGGATTGCCGTCGTAGTAGAGCTCGGAATAGGCGAGGTCGGAGATGATCCAGACCTTGTTCTCCTTCGCCCAGGCGACGAGCCGTTCGTAGAAGGCGAGGTCGACCGCCTCCGCGGTCGGGTTGGACGGATAGTTGACGACGAGGATCGACGGGCGTGGCACGGTGAACGCCATCGCGCGCTCGAGGCTCTCGAAATAGGCGTCGTCGGGGGTGGTCGGCACCGCGCGGATCGTCGCGCCGGCGATGATGAAGCCGAAGGTGTGGATCGGATAGGACGGGTTGGGTGCGAGCACGACGTCGCCGGGCGCGGTGATCGCGGTGGCGAGGCTGGCGAGCCCTTCCTTCGAGCCCATCGTCACGACGACCTCGGTCTCGGGATCGACATCGACGCCGAAGCGGCGGCCATAGTAATTGGCCTGCGCCTTGCGGAGGCCGGGAATGCCGCGCGACTGCGAATAGCCGTGCGCGCCGGGCTTGCTGGCGACCTCGACGAGCTTGGCGATGACGTGCTCGGGCGGCGGCAGGTCGGGATTGCCCATGCCGAGATCGATGATGTCCTCGCCGCCCGCCCGCGCCGCCGCCCGCATCGCGTTCACTTCGGCGATGACATAGGGTGGCAGGCGTTTGATGCGGTAGAAATCGTCGGACATGATCGGCCCCGAGCTGGAGGAAGGGGTGCTGTACCGTATGCCGCGGGGGGCGTCATCCACCGCGTTTCGGTTCTGGCGGGAAAGGTGGGGGCTTTCGGGCCGGGTCACGCAAGCGTCGTCATCCTGGACTTGATCCAGGATCCAGGGTGGCGGGGGTGTACGCTGTTTGGCTCTGGGTCCTGACTTTCGTCAGGATGACGGAAGGGGGCGGGAGGGGTGCTGGGTGCTTTCGCCGGGTGGGGGAGTGGGTTAGGCTTGGACAAAAGGAGAGGTTGCCCATGTCCGAGACGCCGGGGATTGCCGCACCGACGCTGGCCGAGCTGCAGCACTGGACCTGGGTGATGGGGCGCGCGCAGCAGATGATGATGGCGCAGGGGCTCGATGCGATCACCGCGCCGCTCGATGCGGCGGTGCCGGAGGCGATGGTGGTGCCGGGGTTCAACGATCCGGCGACGCTGTCGCGGGTGCGCGATTTCTGGCGCGACGGGTTTGCGCTGTGGCAGCAGATGCTGGTGCCCGCGGGGGGCGGCGCGGCGCCCCCGCCCGAGCCCGGGCCTGCGACCGACAAGAGGTTCAAGGCGGCGCAGTGGCGCGAGCCGGTGTTCGACCTGATCCGGCAGAGTTACCAGACGATCGGCGACCAGATGCTGCGCAGCGTCGACGCGGTCGAGGGGCTGGAGCCGCGGCAGAAGGAGCAGCTGCGCTTTGCGACGCGCGGCTTCGTCGATGCGATGAGCCCGACCAACTTCGCGCTGACCAACCCCGAGGTGATCGAGAAGACGATCGAGACGCGCGGCGCCAACCTGTTGCAGGGCCTGCAGAACATGATGGCGGACATCGGCCGCGGGCAGCTCAGCCACACCGCGCAGGGCAGTTTCGAGCTGGGCCGCAACCTTGCGATGACGCCGGGCAAGGTCGTGCTGCGCACGCCGCTCTACGAGCTGATCCACTATGCGCCGACCACCGAGCGCGTGCAGGCGACGCCGCTGGTGATCTTTCCGCCGTGGATCAACCGCTTCTACATCCTCGACCTGAACCCCGAGAAGAGCTTCATCCGCTGGGCGGTCGAGCAGGGCTTGAGCGTCTTCATGGTGTCGTGGAAGTCCGCGGATGCGAGCATGAAGGACGTGATCTGGGACGATTATGTCGCCGCGCAGATCGAGGCGATCGAGACGGTGCGCGGCCTGCTCGAGGTGCCCGCGGTGCATACGATCGGCTATTGCGTGGCGGGGACGACGCTGGCCGCGACGCTGGCGGTGCTGAGCGCGCGAGGGCAGGCGGACCGCGTCGCGAGCGCGACCTTCTTCACGGCGCAGGTCGATTTCGCGGATGCGGGCGAGCTCGCGCATTTCATCGACGATGAGCAGATCGCGCTGCTCGGCACGCTGTCGCCCGAGGGGTTTCTCGACGGGCGCTACATGGCGGCGACGTTCAACCTGCTGCGCGGGCGCGACCTGATCTGGAATTACGTCACCAACAACTATCTGCTCGGCAAAGATTATGTGCCGTTCGACCTGCTCCACTGGAATGGCGACACGACCAACCTGCCGGCGAAATGGCACAGGGCCTATCTGACTGACCTGTACCGCGACAATCTTTTGGTCGAGCCGGGGGCGATGGTGGTGGACGGCACGCCGGTCGACCTCGGCCGCGTGACGACGCCCGCCTATGTCCAGGCGGGGCGCGAGGATCATATCGCGCCGGCGGCGAGCGTGTGGAAGCTGACGACCGCGTTGTCGGGGCCGGTCCGCTTCGTGCTGGCGGGGTCGGGGCATATCGCGGGCGTGGTCAACCCGCCCGCCGCGGGGAAATATCAATATTGGACGCTGGATCCGGCCAGCACCGACGCGCCGTCGAGCCTCGATGCGTTCGTCGCCGCGGCGGTCGAGACCAAGGGGAGCTGGTGGCCCGACTGGGTCGCGTGGCTGCGCGGGATGGGGGACGAAACGGTCGCCGTCGATGGGGCGCGGATCCCCGGCGAAGGGGCGCTGCCCGCGCTTGGCGAGTCGCCGGGAGACTATGTGCGGATGCGGTGAGCGCAGGCCGCGTCCAGCGCCCGTTAACCAACACGTTGAATCGGGGAATATATTGCACTGCACAATGACGATTGTCGGGGCGTTGCAACTGTGATATATTGCGACGCAACACGATAAGGCGGGGGCAGATGTGATGCGGGGGTCTGGTTCGAAGTCGGGCGATCGCGGGACGGTCAAATCCGTCGCGCCGGCGCGAGCCAAGCGAGTCGCCAAGCCCGTCGCGTTGCCCCCGGCCGAGATGGTCGCGGCGGTTGAGACGGCCCCGGTCACGGAGCCTACCCCGATTGTCGAGCCTGCTCCGGCAACCGTGCAAGCCCTCGAAATCGCACCGCCCGAGACCGCGCCCGTCGCGCCTCCCGAGACTGTGCCCGAGATGGCTGTCGCCGCGGTCGAGGGGGCGGCGGGGATCGCTGCGGCGGACATCGCCGCGCAGCCCGTGAGCCTTGACGAGCCGCAGCCCGCCGCGTCCGACGACGCGCAGCCTGTGAGCACCGACGAGGTGCCGCCCGCCGTGACCGGCGTCGCGGTGCCGCTTGCAACACCCGTTTCGACACCAGCAGACATCGTCGTTCCCGTCGGAGCGGCGCGTACAGGAAAGGATGGCATGATGAATTTCGACACCGGCACGATCGAAAAGACCCAGGCAATGTTCGCCGACCTCTCGACCCGCGCGAAGGGCGCGATGGAGAAGAGCGCGGCCGCGTTCGAGGACGCCAATGCGTTCGCCAAGGGCAATATCGAGGCGATCGTCGAATCGTCGAAGATCGCCGCCAAGGGCGCCGAGACGCTGGGGCATGAGGTTTCGGCCTATGCCAAGGCATCGTTCGAGGGCGCGACCGAGGCGATGAAGACGCTCGCCGCGGCCAAGTCGCCGACCGAGTTCATGAAGCTGCAGGGCGATTACATGCGCACCGCGTTCGACACGCTGATCGCGGACAGCGCGCGTTCGACCGAGATGATGATGAAGATGGCGGGCGAGATCACGCAGCCTTTGTCCAACCGGGTCGCACTGGCGACCGAGAAGCTGAAGATCGCCAACTGAGCCGTGACGGGGTCGGCGCCACGCGCGCCGTCTCCGGCCGGATGCGAGACGGGAGGGGCGGGCAGGGGATCCCTTGCCTGCCCCTTTTGCGTGGCGCTTGTGACTGGCCCTTTTGCCGGGCCCTTTTGCCGGGCCTCATAGGTTGCCCTTTTAGCGGGCGGGGCTTGCTCTTCGACCATCAGGTGCCATATTTTCACGTCATGGCGCTGACACCGAAAATACTGGTTCCGATGACGATGACCGAGCGACGCTATAGCCGTGTTGAAGACGGGATCCGTGCCGAAGACGGGAATTCCGACGGCAACGGGGATTCCGGCGGCAACGACCGCGGGAATGTCGGCATCGCGACCAAGACGCGGTCGCGCACCAAGCAGCCGACGCCGTACCGCGTGCTGATGCTCAACGACGATTACACGCCGATGGAATTCGTCGTGCTGTGCCTGCAGCGCTTCTTCCGCATGGACATGGAGGCGGCGACGCGGGTGATGCTGCACGTCCACCAGAAGGGCGTCGGCGTGTGTGGGACGTTCAGTTACGAGGTTGCCGAGACCAAGGTCAGCCAGGTGATGGATTTCGCGCAGCAGAACCAGCACCCGCTGCAGTGCACGCTCGAAAAGGCCTGATCGCGCGGTTTTAAGGGGCGCGTCGGGCGCTAGGCCCCCCGCCGGGCCAGACCGTTCAGCGCGCGGGCGGGAGCCAGCGCAGGTCGAGACCGTCGAACCGGTTCACATAATTGGCGGCGCGCAGCAGCGCGGTCTCGTCGGTGAACGACACGCGGCCAGCGCCGCGCGCGATCAGCCCGTCCTCCTCGAGCTGGCGGAGCATGCGGTTGACATGGACCGCGGTCAGCCCGGTCGCGTCGCCGATCTCCTCCTGCGTGAGCGGCAGCGCGAAATCGGTGGTCGCGGCCTGTCCGGTCAGCCGGATGCGGTTGCGGATCTCGAGCAGCAGTGCGGCGACGCGGACCTTGGCGGAGGTGCGGCCGAGGGCGGCGAGCCGGTCGGTCAGCGCGACCTTTTCCATCTGGTTCATCACCATGATGACCGCGGCGAGCCGCGGATGTTCGGTCAGCAGCCCCGCCATCAGCGTCCGGTCGAACGGGCAGACGGTCAGGTCGGTCATCGCGACGATCGTCTCGGGCGAGTCGCGATAGACGAGAGCCGAGACCGCGAGCATGTCGCCGGGAAACAGGAAGCGCAGGATCTGGCGGCTGCCGTCGTCGAGCAGGACATAGCTCATCGCCATGCCGCGCTGGAGGATGAAGAGCTCGGCCATCGGGTCGTGCTCGCGCAGCAGGATCGTGCCGCGGCGCAGGTCGCGCGGGCGCTCCTCGAGGCGCGTCAGTGCCGTCGTCTCGCTCTCGGTCAAGGTGATGTAATCGCCGAGACGTTCGGCGAAGCAGCTGTGCGGCACTGTGATCGGCTCCCCGTCGTTGCTCCACAGAGCAAACCCCCCGATTTTACGCATTAAAGTCGATCAATAGGGCCGGTATGAGCCGCATTTGGTTGGCCGCCGCATGCACCTGCGGACGCAGGCCCGCCATGCGGCCGGGCTTGCGCGGATCGTGCGGGGCGATAGACAGCCGGGGATGGACCGTATTCTCATTCGCGGCGGCAACCGCCTGACCGGGCGCCTGCCCATTTCCGGCGCGAAGAACGCCGCGCTCACGCTGATGCCCTGCGCATTGCTGACCGAGGAGCCGCTGACGCTGCGCAATTTGCCGCGGCTGGCCGATGTCGACGGGTTCGGGCATCTGCTCAACCAGCTGGGCGCGTCGACCGCGATCCAGGGGACGCGGCCCGAGGATTTCGGGCGGGTGATGACGATCCGCGCGGGCAACCTGACCTCGACCGAGGCGCCCTACGACATCGTGCGGAAGATGCGTGCGTCGATCCTCGTGCTCGGGCCGCTGCTCGGGCGCGGCGGCGAGGCGACGGTGTCGCTGCCCGGCGGCTGCGCGATCGGCAACCGGCCGATCGACCTGCATCTGCGCGCGCTCGAGGCGATCGGCGCCGAGCTGGAGATGGCGGCGGGCTATGTGAAGGCGACCGCGCCCGGCGGACGGCTGACGGGGGGACGCTACCGCTTCCCGATCGTGTCGGTCGGCGCGACCGAGAATGTCGTGATGGCGGCGGTGCTCGCGCGCGGGACCAGCGTGATCGAGAATGCCGCGCGCGAACCCGAGATCGTCGACCTGTGCCGCTGCCTCGTCGCGATGGGCGCGTCGATTGACGGGATCGGCACCGAGACGCTGACGATCGAGGGCCGCGACCGGCTGCACGGCGCGACCTATGCGGTGATGCCCGACCGGATCGAGGCGGGCAGCTATGCCTGCGCCGCGGCGATCACCGGCGGCGACCTCGAGCTGACCGGCGTGACCGCGTCGGACATGGGCGCGACGCTCGACGCGCTGGTCGAGGCGGGGGTGAGCGTCACCCCGACCAAGGACGGCATCCGCGTCGCGTCGGACGGGCATCTCCAGCCGCTGACGCTGTCGACCGCGCCCTATCCGGGCTTCGCGACCGACATGCAGGCGCAGTTCATGGCGATGCTGTGCAAGGCGGACGGCGCGAGCGTGCTGACCGAGACGATCTTCGAGAACCGCTACATGCACGTGCCCGAGCTGGCGCGGATGGGCGCGGACATCCAGGTGCGCGGGCGCACCGCGGTGGTGCGCGGCGTCGACAAGCTGGTCGGCGCGCCGGTGATGGCGACCGACCTGCGCGCGTCGATGAGCCTGATCTTGGCGGGTCTGGCGGCGGATGGCGAGACGTCGGTCGGGCGGGTGTATCATCTCGACCGGGGGTATGAGCGGCTTGAGGAGAAGCTCAGCGCGGTTGGTGCGGATATTGAGCGGGCCAGCGACGGGTGAGGTTCTTTCCGCCGTCATCCTGAGGGACGTCAGGATGACGGGGTTGGGCGCGCGTTACGCGATGCGGTCGGGGACTTCGGCGGCGTCGTGTTCGATCGTGGTGGCGGGGGCGACGGCTTCCCAGGGGAAGACGAACCAGTCTTTGGTGTCGCGGCGGTCGATCGTGCGCGCGGTGTAGTCGATGCGTTCGGCGGAGCTGAGATTGTCGATCAAAGTCGCGAAGCGGATCGCGCCGGGCGTCGCACCCGCGGCGGCGAGCGCGGTGCGCAGATGGGTGATCGTGCGGCCGGAATCGTTGATGTCGTCGAGGAAGAGCAGGCGTTCGCCCGACTGGGTGCGTGCGGCGAGCTTGACGAGCGGCTGGTCGGCGAAATCCTCGACCTGGCTCGAATAGTCGACCGAGAGCGTCGGGAGGCCGATCGCGTGGCTGAGGAAGACCGCGGGGACGAGACCGCCGCGGCCGATGCCGATGATGAAATCGGGAGTCCAGTCGGCGTCCGCACGCAGCTGGGCGGCGAGGGTGTGGATCGCGGCGACGAAGTCGTCCTGCGGGATGGGGGTGAAGATCGGCATCCGTTGCGCTTTAACGGGTGGGGGGCGCTGGGGCCAGATCGGATCGGGTAGGGTGGGTTTGCTGGGCTCTGGATCCTGACTTTCGTCAGGATGACGAGGAGGGGGGCGCCCGCTGGTTTAGCGGGCGCCCGGTTGGTCAGATCGCTTCGAGGGCTTGCGTGAAGTCGGCGATCAGGTCGTCGGCATCCTCGACGCCGATCGAGATGCGCACCAGATTGTCGGTGATGCCGAGCGCCTGTTTGCGCGCGTCGGGGACCGAGAGGTGCGTCATGCCCGCGGGGTGGCTGGCGAGCGTTTCGGTGCCGCCGAGCGAGACCGCGAGTTTCGCGATCTTGAGCGCGTCGAGGAAGGCGAAGCTCTCGCGCTCGCCGCCCTTGAGGTAGAGCGAGAAGGTCGAGCCGCCGCCGGTGCAGTGGCGGCGATAGATGTCGGCCTGACGCTCGGCGCCGGGTTCGTCGGCGAGGAAGCCGAGATAGCCGACGCGCTCGACCTTGGGGTGATGCCGCAGATAGGCGCAGACCTTGGCCGCATTCTCGCCCGCGCGGCTCATGCGGAGCTCGAGCGTCTCGAGACTGCGCAGCAGCATCCACGCGGTGTTGGGATCGGTGATCGTGCCGATCGTGTTGCGCATCGTCCGGATCGTGTTGATGTGCGCCTTGGTGCCGAGCACGCCGCCGGCGACGAGATCCGAATGGCCGCCGACATATTTGGTCAGCGAATAGACGACGATGTCCGCGCCGTGCTTGAGCGGCTGGAACCAGAGCGGTCCGAGGAAGGTGTTGTCGATCGCGATCGGCGGCTTTTCACCCGTGAAGATCGCGTCGCGGCTGGCGGCGACCGCCTCGACATCGACCAGCGCGTTGGTCGGGTTGGCGGGGCTTTCGAGATAGATGAGCGCGACATTGCCGGTCGCGGCCTCGGTCATCACCGCGTCGATCTCCTCGCGCGTCGCGCCCGCGGGGAAGTCGAGCCACTTGACCCCGAATTTGCCGAGCACGCGGCCGATCAGCGTCTCGGTCGCGGCGTAGAGCGGCCCCGAATGGACGATCGTGTCGCCGGGCTTGACCATGGCGAGGAAGAGCGTGGCGATCGCGGACATGCCGGAGGAGAAGGCGAGCGCGTCCTCGGCCTCTTCCCAGACGCCGAGGCGATCCTCGAGAATCTCCTGGTTGGGGCCGTTGAAGCGCGAATAGACGAGGCCCTCGGCACCGCCCGGACGCTTGCCGGTGACGCCCTCGAAATGGCGCTTGCCCGCGGCGGCGTTGGGGAAGACGAAGGTCGAGGTGAGGAAGATCGGGGGTTTCAGCGAGCCTTCCGACAGCGACGGGTCGTAACCATGGCCCATCATCAGCGTCGAGGGTTTCAGCTTGCGGCCGCCGATCTTCTCGACCTCGGGCTTGGGCGCGACGCGCGCGGCGACGCCGGTGAGGTCGGCTTCGGTCTCGGCGGGCATGCCGGTGGGGGTCGGGGTATCGGACATTCTGGGCTCCTGCATGACCCGTCTGGTGCGGGCCGATGCGGCGAGCCTAGCGATGCGCAGCCGGTTTGGGGAGGCGTCAGAGGCCGATGATACTGATCTGGCGACCATAAGTGGGTTCGCCGCGATGGGTCGCGCGGCGATAGCTGAAGAAGGCATCGTCTTCGGTGTAGGTGTCGCGGCCGAGCGCCTCGACCCGGCCGACCCCCGCGGCGGCGAGGCGGTTGACGACATAGGCCTCGAGATCGAACTGGTAATGGTCGGTGCGGGCATCCGCGAAGAAGCGTTCGTTCTCGGGATCGGCCTCGCAGAAGCGGCGGAGGAAGCCGGTGTCGACCTCGTAGCTGGCGCGCGCGATGCACGGGCCGACCGCGGCGACGATCCGGTCGCGGCGCGCGCCGATCGCCTCCATCGCGAGCAGGGTGGCGTCGGTGACGCCGCCGAGCGCGCCCTGCCAGCCGGCATGCGCGGCGCCGACGATCCCCGCCTCGCTGTCGGCGAACAGGACGGGCGCGCAGTCCGCGGTGAGGATGCCGAGCGCGAGCCCGGGGCGGTCGGTGACGAGCGCGTCGGCGCGCGGACGGAATGTGTCGTCGACCGGCGCGGTGATCGTCACCGCCTCGGCCGAGTGGATCTGGTAGAGGCCGACGAGTTGCGCGCCGGGGAGGACGGCGTCGGTCGCGCGGCGGCGGTTTTCGGCGATCGCTGTCGGGGAATCGTCGGAGCCGGTGCCGGCGTTGAGGCTGGCATAGGCGCCGGTGGAGACTCCGCCGGTGCGGGTGAGGAAGCCGTGGGGGATGGGGGCGAGCGATTTTGCGCGGATGGGGGTGGGGGCGGTGGTGTCAGTCATGCGCGTGTGTCCTGCTTAAGCTCTGGCACCACCCCGGCGGAGGCCGGGGTCCAGTTGGGGGACGGTCGTGACGGGGGGCGGTGTTTCATTACCGGGGACGTGCCAACTGGGCCCCGGCCTTCGCCGGGGTGGAGGTTGGGGGCGGGGCTGCACGGATTTTTCTGGTTGAATTCCGGCACCACCCCGGCGGAGGCCGGGGGCCAGTTGGGGGCCAGTTGGGGGACGGTTGTGATGGGGGGCGGTGCTTCATTACCGGGGACGTGCCAGCTGGGCCCCGGCCTTCGCCGGGGTGGAGGTTGGGTGGCTGGTCATAGCGCCAGGCGGAGGATGCGGTCGTCGTCGGCCTTCTCGCCGACCATGAAGACGTAGCGGCCGATCTCGGTGAAGCCGTAGCGCTGGTAGAAGCGGTGCGCGCGGTGGTTGTCGACATAGACGCTGAGGATCATCTCGGTCCGCGCCTCGGCGCGCGCGGTGGCGAGAGCCCAGTCCATCAGCGCGGGGCCGACGCCGGCGCCGTGCCGGTCGGCGCGGACATAGAGCTGGTAGAGCTCGACGGCGGTGGCGGGCCAGTCGCCGGGGAAGGCGACCGGGCCGGTCTTCGCGAAGCCGATAATCGCGTCGTCGTCGAGCGCGACGCGGATGCGGAAGGCGGGGTCGCCGATCTGCGACGGCAGGCCCTGCGGCCCGAACGCCTGGTCGAGGAACGCGGCGAGATCCTGCGGGCGGTAGAGCGTGCCGAACGTCTCGGTGAACGACGCGCGCGCCATCGCGGCGAGCGCGGGGCCGTCGGCGGGGCGCGCGTCGCGGTAGGTGATCATGCGAAGGCGGCCGGGTTGGGCCAGCCGGGTGACGTGATCGCGAGCGCTTTGAACAGGCTGCCCATGTCGTCCATCAGCCGGCGGCGGTCGGCGGCGAGCGCCTCGGCGCGGTCGGGCGAGGCCTTGGCGAGCGCGGACGTGCGCGTGTCGATGCCGAGACCGCCGAGCAGGTCGCGCTGTGCGACGGGGCCCCAGGCGACCGCGCCATCGGCCTGCGCGGCGGCGGCGAGCGTGGTGAAATCGACATGCGCGGTCAGGTCGTGCTCGCCCGGCGATTCGAACGGGTTGGCAAAGGCGTGCGCGCGGACCGCCTGGAGCGTGTCGCCGAGCGCGGGGCCTTCATAGCCGTAATCGATCGCGAGCAGCGCGCCGCCCTGTGCGACGAGGCGTTTGGCGAGCGCGCGGACGATGCCGACCGCGGCGGGGGCGGTCTCGAGGATCGATCCGGCGGGCGCGTCGCGGAAGGGTTCGGGGATGACGGCGTCGGGAAGCGGCTTGCCCGCGATCGGGAGGAACAGCAGGTCCTGCGCGGCGACGAGGCGTTCGTGCCAGGCGTCCTCGCGTTTGAGCAACTGGCGGATCGGCAGCGCGTCGAAGAATTCGTTCGCGACGACGATCAGCGGAAGCTCGGTCGGCAGCGTGTCGATGGCGTCGTGCCAGGTCGCGGCAGGGACGCGCTCGGCCTGCGCGGTGCGGAGCGCGGGGCTGGTCTCGACGAAATGGACGGGGGGCACGAGGCCGGCCTTGGCCATCGCGCGCAAGGCATCGGCGGCGAGCGTGCCGCGGCCGGGGCCGAGCTCGACCCAGGCGATGTCCGGGCGGCCGGCGCGGTCCCACAGGTCGGCGCACCACAGGCCGAGGAGCTCGCCGAACATCTGGCTGATTTCGGGCGCGGTGGTGAAGTCGCCGGTCGCGCCGAGCGGGTCGCGGGTCGCGTAATAATGCGCGTTGGCGGCGGCCATGTACTGCGCGACGGGGACGGGGCCGGCGAGGGTGATCGCGCGGGCGAGGCGTTCGGGGAGGGCGGTGTCGGGGGTGATGTCAGTCATCATGTACTTCTCTACCTCCCCGGCGGAGGCCGGGGCCCAGTTGGGGGACGGTGATGACGGGGGCAGCACGCTCGTCACCTGGGCCTTCCCAACTGGGCCCCGGCCTTCGCCGGGGTGGGGATGAGGGTGAGGGTGGTGTCCGTTACGCGACGCTCTGCGAGCCGGCGATCGGTTCGACGCGGATGCGGCGGCGGGCGGCGGTGAGGATCAGGAAGAGGCCGCCGAGGATCATCGGCACGCAGAGCCACTGGCCCATGTGGAGCCCGGTCTTCTCGGCAAAGGCGCGCAGCTGCGAATCGGGTTCGCGGAAGAATTCGACGGTGAAGCGCGCGAGGCCGTAGCCGAGCACGAACAGACCGACGAGCTTGCCCGGGTCATAGCGCGCCTTGGTCTTCCAGAAGGCGAACCAGAGGAGCGCGAACAGCGCGAGGCCTTCGAGCCCCGCCTCGTAGAGCTGGCTCGGGTGGCGGGCGGGCTCGATCATGCCGAAGGGGACGGTGCGCGCGAAGACGATGCCCCAGGCGACGTCGGTCGGCTTGCCCCAGAGCTCGCCGTTGACGAAATTGGCGAGCCGCCCGAAGAACAGCCCGAACGGCACGCAGCAGGCGATATAATCGTGGACGCGCAGCCAGTTGAGCTTGTGCTTGCGCGCGAACAGGATCAGCCCGAGCGACACGCCGATGACGCCGCCGTGGAACGACATGCCGCCGTCCCAGAGCCGGAGGATGCGCAACGGGCGCAGGATCATCTCGGGCGCGTAGAACAGCACATAGCCGAGCCGCCCGCCGAGGATGATGCCGAGCGTCGCGTAGAAGACGAGGTCGTCGGCATGACGCCGCGCCATCGGAGCGCCGGGCTGCGCGAGCAGTTTCAGCAGATACCACCAGCCGAGCAGGATCCCGCCGATATAGGCAAGGCTGTACCAGCGCAGCGTGAAGAAGCCGATCGAGAAGACGTCGGGGTGGAGCCCCAGGTCCTCGAACCGGATATGTTGGCCCGTAGCGGGGCTAGGCAGGCCACCGGCTACGGCGGCTAAGGTCGACAGGATCAATGGCTTTTCCCCACGCGTTCGCGCCTGCATAATGAGCGGTGACGATAAGACCAAGGCGATAAGACCGGGGTCATCGGAGCAATGGGAGAGCGATATGCGGACCGAGCTAGACGCGGCGATGGATTCGACGATGGCGGCGCTGACCGCGCCCGGGGGGATGCTCGGGCTCGGATCGATCGAGCGGTTCGGCGTGACGCTGCCGACGATCGCGGTCGCGCCGCCCGCGCTCAACGCCTATTTCGCGCATTATGCCGGCGAGCACCGCGACCAGGTGTTCCTTGTCGCAGGCGACGAGCGGCTGACATTCGCCGAGGTCGAGGACGCGGCCGAGCGCGTCGCCTGCGCGCTGGTATCCGCGCACGGCATCCAGCGCGGCGACCGGATCGGCATCGCGATGCGCAACTCGCCGTCGTGGATCGTGCTGTACATGGGCATCATCATGGCCGGCGGGGTCGCGACGCTGCTGAACGGCTGGTGGCAGTCGGACGAGCTGGAGGCGGCGATCCGCGACGTCGACTGCAACATGGTGTTCGCCGATCCGCCGCGCGTGAAGCGGCTGACGCAGATCGCCGGGCTGGCGACGCCGGTGATCGGGATCGACGACACCCAGCCGCTGCGAATCGCGCTCGACGTGCTGCTGAAGGAGGATCCGGTCGGCGTCGCGCTGCCGCCGCTGGGGCCCGACGACCATGCGACGATCCTGTTCACGAGCGGGTCGACCGGCCAGTCCAAGGGCGCGCTGTGCGATCACCGCGCGATCATCCAGGCGATCTTCAACTATCTGGGCCAGGCGATGATGATGCTCGGCATCGCCACCGCGCAGGGCAATCCGCCGGTCGGCCAGCCGGTCACGCTGCTGACGATCCCGCTGTTCCACATCACCGGCGAGGTGCCGGTGTTCCTGCAGAGCTTCGCGATGGGGCGCAAACTCGTGCTGATGCCCAAATGGGATGCGCGCGAGGCGATGCGGCTGATCGAGGCGGAGGGCGTGACCTATTTCGTCGGCGTGCCGCTGATGAGCTTCGAGATCCTCAACCATCCGGATCGCAGCGACTATGACCTGTCGACGGTGACCGATTTCGCCGCGGGGGGCGCGCCGCGGCCGGTCGAGCATGTCCGGCGGCTGGGCGAGGAAATGGGCGGAAGCGCGCCGCTGATCGGCTACGGGCTCACCGAGACGAATGCGGTGGGGACGGGCAACTGGCGGAGCAATTATATCGCCAAGCCCAATTCGGCGGGGCGGGCGAGCGCGCCGCTGGTCGACCTCGCGATCCTCGACGATGACGGGCGCGCGCAGCCCGCGGGCGTGCGCGGCGAGGTGGGCATCCGCAGCGTGTGCAACTTCAAGGAATATTGGAATCGGCCCGAGGCGACCGCGGCGGCGTTCACCGCGGACGGCTATTTCCGGACGGGGGATATCGGGTTTCTCGACGAGGACGGCTATCTGTTCATCGTCGACCGCAAGAAGGACATCATCATCCGCGGCGGCGAGAATATCTCGTGCCAGGAGGTCGAGGCGGCGCTGTACCAGAACCCCGCGGTGGCGGAGGCGGCGGTGTTCGGGCTGGCGGACGAGCGGTTCGGCGAGGTGCCGGGCGCGGTGGTGGTGCTGCAGGAGGGCGAGACGCTGACGCCGGACGATCTGTGCGCGTTCCTCCACCAGCATATCGCGGCGTTCAAGGTGCCGCAGCGGGTCTGGATCGCCGACGCGCCGCTGCCGCGGCTGGGGACGGAGAAGATCGACAAGGTGACGATCCGGGAGCGGTATCGGGGGATGGTTTGAGGGGGGTGCGGCTGGGATAGCTCGCTTCTTCCCGTCATCCTGACGAACGTCAGGACCCAGGGCCCAGCGACGGTGCGTTTTGGTACTCTGGATCCTGACTTTCGTCAGGATGACGGGAGTGGGTAGGCGTGCGCGTGCCTCACGTCTGCTCGTCATCCTGACGAAAGTCAGGATCCAGGGCCCAGCAGCGGTGCGTTTTGGTACCCTGGGTCCCGACTTTCGTCGGGATGACGGAAGGGGGGGATGACGGAAGGGGGGATGACGGGTGGGGGTGGGGCGCGTTCCCCCTCATCCGGCGGTTTGCGGCGCCTTCACCGCGGGGGGGAGACGGGGTAGGGGCGCGGGATGATCAGTCGGCGGGGGATTTTGGCGGGGGGCGGCGCGGGGATCGGGCTGGTCGTGGCCTGGGGGCTGTGGCCGCGCGACTATGCGCCGACGCTGGTCGCGGATCCGGGGGAGAGCGCGTTCGGGGCGTGGCTGAAGATCGGCAGCGACGGGCATGTCACGGTCGCGGTGCCGCAGGCCGAACACGGGCAGGGCGTCTATACCGCGCTGGCGCAGATCGTTGCGGACGAGCTGGGCGCGGACTGGCGGACGGTGGGCGTCGAGCCCGCGCCGCTCAACCCGCTCTATGCCAATCCGGTCGGGCTGAACGCGCTGTTCGAGGGGATGCCGGGCGTGGTTCCCACAGCGGTCGCGGGGCCCGCGCCGATGCTGACCGCGGGATCGAGTTCGGTGCGGATGTTCGAGGCGGCGTGCCGGAGCGCGGGCGCGGCGGCGCGGGTGCTGCTGTGCAAGGCGGCGGCTCGGCGCTGGGATGCGGACTGGGTGGACTGCCGGACCGAGGCGGGGTTCGTCGTTCAGGGCACGCGGCGGATCCGCTTCGCCGCGCTGGCCGAGGACGCCGCGCGCGAGACCTTGCCCGAGGAGCCCGGCATCGGCGGCCCGGGCGCAGGCGCGCTCGCGGGGCGGTCGGTGCCGCGGATCGACACGCCGGCCAAGGTCGACGGATCCGCCAATTTCACCGGCGACGTCCGCCTGCCCGACATGGTCCATGCGGCGATCCGGCAGGGACCGGTCGGCGACAGCCGGCTGATCGGGGTCGACCGCGCCGCCGCGGACCGGGTGCGCGGCGTGCTGCAGATCGTCGAGACGCCGGCTTGGGTCGCGGCGGTGGCGACGACCGGCTGGGCGGCGCAGCAGGCGCTGTCCGCGATGGCGCCGCGGTTCACGACGCGATCGTCGCTGGTCGACAGCGGGACGATCGCCGCCGCGCTCGACGCCGCGTTCGAGACGTCGGGCGCGACGATGGCGCAGACCGGGGAGATCGGCACGCTGCTCGACGGGGCGGGGGTGGTGACCGCCACCTACCGCGTGGCGCCCGCGGTGCATGCGGCGATCGAGACGCGCAGCGCGACCGCGGCGTACCGCGACGGGATCCTCGAGCTGTGGCTGCAGACTCAGGCGCCGGGGCCCGCGCGCGCGGCGGCGGCGCGCGCGGCGGGGATCGCCGAGGCGCAGGTGGTGATCCATCCGATGCCGGTCGGCGGGGCGTTCGGTGCCGCGCTGGAGCATGACGCGGCGGCGCAGGCGGCGGTGCTGGCGGTGCGACTGAAACGCCCGGTCAGCCTGGTCTGGTCGCGGGCAGAGGACCTGATGCACGACCGCTATCGGCCCGCGGCGGCGGCGCGGCTGGCGGCGCGACTTGATGCGCGCGGGCGGATCCTTGCCTGGCGCACGGCGATCGCGGCGCCCGCGACCGGCGCGGCGATCGCGGCGCGGGTGCTCCCGGGGATCGCCAGCCGGGCGGCGACCGCGCTGACCCGCGGCGATCCGCATGCGGTCGGCGGTGCGCTGCCCGCCTATGCGATCCCGGCGGTGGCGGTCGTGCATCATGCCGCCGAGATCGGCGTGCCGACGGGCGCGCTGCGCGGCGGCGCGCATGGCTATACCGCGTTCTTCACCGAGACGTTCGTCGACGAGCTCGCGCGGATCGCCGCGACCGAGCCGATGTCCTACCGGATCGGCATGCTGGGCGGCGGGGCGAGACTCGCGCGATGCCTGTCGACCGCGGCGTCGCTGGGCGGGTGGAATGGCGGCGTTCCCGGCAGCGGGCAGGGGATCGCGGCCCACGCCTTTCGCGGCAGTTTCATCGCGGTGCTGGCGGAGGCGCATCTCGGCGCGGACCGGCGGCCGGTGGTCGAGCGGCTGGTCGCGGCGGTCGATTGCGGGGTGCAGATCAACCCCGATCTGGTCCGCCAGCAGATCGAGGGCGGGCTGATCTTCGGGCTGGCGACCGCGCTGGGTGCGGCGACCGGCTTCACGCGCAACCTGGCCGATGCGCGCGGCTTTGGCGACCTGCATCTGCCGCGGCTGGCGGACACGCCCGACATCACCGTCGAGCTGATCCGCAGCGACGAGGCGCCGGGCGGGGTCGGCGAGCTGGGCGTGCCCGCGGTCGCGCCGGCGATCGCCAATGCAATCTTCTCCGCAACGGGCTTTCGTCTGCGCGATTTGCCTTTAAGACCCTCGACATGACCCTGCCCCCCGACCATCCCGCGATTCCGAAGCCCCGGATCGGCGTCCTGCTGATGAACCTGGGGACGCCCGACGGCCCCGACGTGCGATCGGTCAAACGCTATCTCGGCGAATTCCTGTCGGATCGCCGCGTCGTCGAGATCCCGGCGATCGCGTGGCAGCCGATCCTGCGCGGCATCATCCTGAACACGCGGCCGAAGAAATCGGCGCATGCGTACAGCCAGGTGTGGCGCGAGGACGGTTCGCCGCTCGCCGCGATCACGCGGTTGCAGGCGGCGGCGGTGAAGGATTCGTTCGGCCCCGAGGTGATGGTCGACTGGGCGATGCGCTATGGCCGGCCGGCGATCGCCGAGCGGCTGAGCGCGATGCAGGCGGCGGGCTGCGAGCGGATCCTGCTCGCGCCGCTCTATCCGCAATATTGCGCGGCGACGACCGCGACCGCGAACGACAAGGCGTTTGCGCATCTGGCGGGGCTGCGCTGGCAGCCCGCGCTGCGCACGCTGCCGCCTTATTATGACGATCCCTTGTATATCGACGCGCTGAAGACCGATCTCGAGACGTCGCTCGCCGCGCTCGATTTCGTGCCCGATGCGATCGTCGCGAGCTTTCACGGCATGCCCAAGCGCACGCTGGAGATGGGCGATCCCTATCATTGCCACTGCCAGAAGACCGCGCGGCTGCTGAGCGCGGCGATGGGGCGCGAGCTGACGGTCGCGTTCCAGTCGCGCTTCGGGCCGCAGAAATGGCTCGGGCCCGCGACCGACGAGACGCTGGTCGAACTGGCCAAGGCGGGGAAGACCAAGGTCGCGATCTTTGCGCCCGGCTTTTCGGCGGACTGTCTGGAAACGCTCGAGGAATTGTCGATTCGTGGGCGCGAGAGCTTCGAGGAGGCGGGCGGCAAGGACTTTGCCTATCTGCCGTGCCTGAACGACGGCCCCGCGGGGATCGCGATGCTCGAGCGGCTGCTTGCACGCGAGCTTGAAGGTTGGACGCGCCGCGGTTAGCCTCCGGTAAAACACGTATGGCGGGAGAGAAGGCATGGCACGCGTCGCGATCGTAACCGGGGGAACGCGTGGCATAGGCGAGGCGATCAGCCTTGCGCTGCAGAAGACCGGGCTGACCGTGGCGGCGACCTATGCGGGCAATGCCGAACGCGCCGAGGCGTTTGCCGCGCGGACGGGAATCGCGGTCTATCAATGGGATGTCGCGGATTACGACGCGTGCCAGGCAGGCTGTGCGAAGGTCGCGGCCGATCTGGGCGATGTCGACATCGTCGTGAACAATGCGGGCATCACGCGCGACGGCACGATCCTGAAGCTGAGCTATGACGACTGGAAAGCGGTGATCGACACCAATCTGGGCGGCTGCTTCAACATGGCCAAGGCGGTGTTCCCGGGCATGCGGACGCGCAAATGGGGGCGGATCGTCAATATCGGCTCGATCAACGGGCAGGCCGGGCAATATGGCCAGGTCAATTACGCCGCGGCGAAATCGGGCATCCACGGCTTCACCAAGGCGCTGGCGCAGGAGGGCGCGCGGGCCGGGGTGACGGTCAACGCGATCGCGCCGGGCTATATCGATACGGACATGGTCGCGGCGGTGCCGGCCGACGTGCTCGAGAAGATCGTCGCGAAGATCCCGGTCGGGCGGCTGGGCCAGGCGAGCGAGATTGCGCGCGGGGTGGTGTTTTTGTGCTCGGAAGAGGGCGGGTTCGTGACCGGCTCGACGCTGAGCATCAATGGCGGACAGCATATGTATTGACGGTTTTGGCCCGGCTGCGCGGCAGCCGGGCCAAAACCGGCACGGCCGGCGGACGGGTGGAACCGGTCCGGCCGACGGCTTTGCCGGCGGCGTGAGTTTGGCGGCGGACGGTGGCCTGGGCTCTGGATCCTGACTTTCGTCAGGATGACGGGGTTGGGGTGTCGATCACCGCTGCCAAAAAATTAGCCGTCATCCTGACGAAAGTCAGGACCCAGGGTCACGGGCGTTGCGGGTGGTACCCTGGGTCCCGACTTTCGTCGGGATGACGAAGGGGTGAGGGCTCAGGCCGGGCCTGCCGTCGGCAAAGCTGTCGGCCGGGTTGGCGCGGGCGCCACCCGCCGGCCGGTCCGGTTCCGCGCGGTGCGCGGCTCCGGACGAACACGAGGCCGGCCCCCTGTGGGGGACCGGCCTCTGCCCTCGATACGCTACGCGAGGGAACTGGGGGAACTGGAGCAGGCCCGGAGCGGACGCCGGCTAAGCCGTCGTCGGACGGGTGGCTTGAGGCCACCCGCCGGCCGTGCCGGAGGTGCTCGCCGGGCGAGCACCCGCGCTGTCGCGCTTACCTCCGGCAATAGCGCGGGTTGTCCGACTTATCGATCGCGTTGCCGGCGAGGCCGCCGCCGGCGGCGCCGAGCAGCGCGCCGATCGTGCCGTTGCCGCGACCCGCGACGGTGTGGCCCAGCAGGCCGCCGGCGAGGGCGCCGACGATCGTGCCGCCGGTGTTGTCGCAGCCGCGACGGTTGTTGCGGTCGTTGCGGTAGTTGTAGCGGCGGTCGTTGCCGCGATATTCGCGGTCATAGCCCCGGCCACGATCATAGCCGCGCCCGTCGTAACCGCGGTCATAGCCGCGCTCGTATCCGTAGCGCTGCGCCTCGGCGGCGACGGGGACCAGGGTCGCGGTGCCCATTGCGAGCGCGCTGACGGCGAGGGTGAAGGTCTTGAACATCAAACGTCTCCCATTTGGGACCTGGGGGAGTGCGCCGGTGGCGGGCCCTTCGATCCTGATGACAGCCTTATGGTCGAGTCGGATTGAGCCGAGCCTGAATGCGTTCGTTATCAACGGTTCAGGCGCGACTCCGGTCCCGCGCCCTATCGCGTGCGCCTGACTGGAAGCGGGTGCCCCCGGGCGCGGCAGCGGCTATGGGGCGGGCGTGCGGCGTATCCCGACCCTGTTGTTCGTGCTGGCGAGCGTGCACCTGCTGGTGCCCGGATGGAGCGGCACGTCGCGGCTGCCGCTGCTGGGTGCGGCGGCGGACATGACCGCGACGCGGGTGCGGATCGATCCGGCCGATCCGTCGCGGCGGCGGCTCGGCGGGCTGACCTATCTGGGCGGGGTGGTGCTGCGTAGTCGCGATTCGGCGTTCGGGGGGTATTCCTCGATTGCGGTCCGTCGCAGGGCTTCGCGGACACAGGTGACGTTGCTGAGCGATGGCGGGAATATCGTCCGCTTTCATATCGGTGACGACTGGCGGCCCGCGGGGATCGGCTTTGCCGCGCTGCCGGGTGGTCCCGGACAGGGCTGGTCGAAGCGCGACCGGGACAGCGAATCGCTGACGATCGATGCCGCGACGGGGACCGCTTGGGTCGGGTTCGAATATTGGAACGCGGTCGGGCGCTATGCCGCGGGGGCCGACGGCACGCTGCTGGCGCGATTCGAGGGGATGGTCCGGCCGCGGGCGATGCGCGAATGGCCCGACAATGGCGGGCCCGAGAGCATGGTGCGCCTGCGCGACGGGCGATTTGTCGTGCTGTCGGAGACCGCGCGGCCGCGGGTGCGGACGAGCGCGGGCGGGGTCGGGCGCGGGACCGGGCGGCGGGGGCTGCTGTTTGCGGGTGATCCGCTGACGGCGCGCGGGGTGGGCTTTACCTATGTGCCGCCGGTCGGGTTCAGTCCGGTCGATGTCGCCGAGCTGCCCGACGGGCGGCTGATCGTGCTCAATCGCGCCTTTGCCGCGCCGTTCGCGTTTTCCAACACCGTGACGGTGATCGAATCGGGGGCGATTCGGGCGGGGGCGGTGGTGCGCGGGCGCGAGATCGCCCGGCTGGCCGCGCCGCTGGTGCATGACAATTTCGAGGGGATCGCGGTGGTGCGCGAGGGGGACGACACGGTGGTGTGGATCGTGTCGGACGACAACGAGACTGCGTTGGAGCGGACCCTGTTGCTGAAGTTTCGGCTGGAGGGGTAGCGGGGGGCGAGCGGGGCTAGCGGTGGTGTCTCGACTTCGCTCGACACGAACGGGAGGGGGGCGCTCGACACGAACGGCGGGGGTCGAGCGGGGATGGCGGTGTCTCGACTTCGCTCGACACGAACGGAGAGGGAGGTGGAACGGGTTCGGCGGCGCGTTTCGGTGTGACGGGCGCAGAAACGCCGACGGCCCGCGCTCCGGTGGGAGCGCGGGCCGGGGCCGAATCGCAGTCGTCGCGCGGGTTAGGCGGCGGCGGCGATCTTCTTGACGACGTCGCGCTTCAGGCGGCGGGCCTTGAGCGAGAGCTTGTCGTCCGAGGTCTTGACGAGCCAGTTGTCGAGGCCGCCATTATGCTCGACCGAACGCAGGCCGTGCGTCGAGACGCGGAGACGAACGCTCTGCTCGAGCGAGTCGGAGATCAGCGTGACGTTCTGCAGGTTGGGCAGGAACGTACGCTTGGTCTTGTTGTTGGCGTGGGACACGTTGTTCCCGACCATCCGGCCTTTGCCGGTCAGTTCGCAAATGCGCGACATCTGTCTACCTATCAAGTGTCGGGAGGAACCCCGGAAAGGCGCGCGGATACCCGGCAAGCGCGGCCGCGTCAACCGATTCACCCGTTTTTGCCGATCGGTGCTCGCGCGGATGCGGCGAACGGGGCGGCAGAGCGGGGCGTGCAACCGCGCGGGGTTGATCGACGTTGTTACGCCATCGAACCGGTCGACGCCCGTCATGGGTCGTGGCCTTATATAAGGGAAATCCCATGCGTACGCTCTTGTCTCTGGTCGCGATCGCGCTGCTCGCCGTCGTCGCGCTGATGTATTTCGGGATCATCAACATCGACCAGACGCGTGCCGGCGCGATCCAGACGCCGAAATTCGAGGCGGACGTCGCCAAGGTGCGGCTGGGGACCGAGACCAAGACGGTCGCGGTGCCGACGATCTCGGTCGACAAGCCGGGGACTGCGGCCGACAATGGCCAGGTGCCCGCGAACTGATCCGCGCCCGCCTTGTCCTGCGGCTTTACCTGATGGGGAAGGCAGGGCAGGGCGGGGCATGTTTCCGATCCCCGACCCGATGCGGCGCGCGCTCGACGCCGCGCGCGATGCAGCGGCAGCGGGCGAGGTGCCGGTCGGCGCTGTCGTGGTGCGTGCCGGGCAAGTGATCGCGACCGCGGCCAATGCGCCGCGCGCGCTGTGCGATCCGACCGCACATGCCGAGATGCTCGCGATTCGCGCGGCGGCCAGGGCGCTGGGGCGGGACCGGCTGGAGGATTGCGATCTGTGGGTGACGCTCGAGCCGTGCGCGATGTGCGCGGGGGCGATCGCGCATGCCCGGATCGCGCGGCTCTATTATGGGGCGGCGGATGCGAAGGGCGGCGCGGTCGAGCATGGCGCGCGGTTCTTCGGCCAGCCGACGTGCCATCATCGGCCTGAGGTCTATGCGGGGATCGGGGAGCGGGAGGCCTCGGGGTTGCTGACGGGGTTTTTCCGGGAGCGGCGTCCGTAGAAGAAGAATGGGTTCGCGCGGAGGCGCGGAGGCGCGGAGATAGTGCATCCGGCCCTTCGGTCGGGAGACGCTGATCT
The DNA here is from genome assembly GCF_034045155.1 of Sphingomonas sp. CFBP9019. Taxonomy (NCBI): domain Bacteria; kingdom Pseudomonadati; phylum Pseudomonadota; class Alphaproteobacteria; order Sphingomonadales; family Sphingomonadaceae; genus Sphingomonas; species Sphingomonas sp. CFBP9019. The sequence continues at coordinate 523,951 of NZ_JAXCWK010000004.1, forward strand.
TTTGCGCTGCCGGACGTGATCGGGCGGTCGCTCTGCGACGTCCACACCGTCTCCGCGCCTCCGCGTCTCCGCGTGAACCAAACTTCTTCTGTCTTGTGGCGCGTGCTCGTTCTTCCGGCTGACGCCGGGGCGCAGGGCCATGCGGGTTTGCGCTTTTGACCCTGGGTCCCGGCCTTCGCCGGGATGACGGGGTGATTAAGAAGAGTGGGTTCACGCGGAGGCGCGGAGGCACGGAGGGGGTGCATCCGGCCTTTCGGTCGGGAGACCCTGACCTTCTGCGCTGCCGGATATGATCGGGCGGTCGCTTCGCGGCGTCCACACCGTCTCCGCGCCTCCGCGTCTCCGCGTGAACCAAACTTCTTATGTCTTGTGGCGCGTGCTGGTTCTTCCGGCTGACGCCGGGGCGCAGGGCCATGCGGGTTCGCGCTTGTGACCCTGGGTCCCGGCCTTCGCCGGGATGACGGGGTGATTAAGAAGAGTGGGTTCACGCGGAGGCGCGGAGGCGCGGAGGGGGTGCGTCCGGCCTTTCGGTCGGGAAACCCTGACCTTTAGCTCTGCCGGAGGTGATTGGGTGGTCGCTGCGCGACGTCCACACTCTCTCTGCGCCTCCGCGTCTCCGCGCGAACCCCCCTTCTTCTGTTGCCCGTCCGCCCGCACCCTGGGTCCCGGCTTTCGCCGGGATGACGGAGGGGGCGGGCGGAGGGGTGGTTAGCGGAGGTCGTTCTGGGTGATGGGGACGATCTTTACCTCGACGCGGCGGTTGGCTGCGCGGCCGGCGTCGGTGTCGTTCGAGGCGATCGGCTGGCTTTCGCCATAGCCGCGGGTGCCGATGCGGGCGGACTGGACGCCGTGGCTCGACAGGTAATCCGCGACCGAGGTCGCCCGGCGCTGCGACAGGGTCTGGTTGTAGGAGTCGCTGCCGGTCGAATCGGTGTGGCCGTACACGTCGATATAGGTCTGGTTATACTGGCGCAGCGTGTCCGCGACCTGATCGAGCGTGCGCTGGAACTGCGGCTGCACGGTCGCGCTGTCATAGGCGAAGGTGATGCCCGACGGGATGTTGAGGACGAGGTCGTCGCCCTGGCGGATCACCTGGACGTCGGTGCCTGCGGTGCGTGCGCGCAGATCGCGCTCCTGCTTGTCCATGTACGCGCCGACGCCCGCGCCCGCGAGGCCGCCGATGCCGGCGCCGAGCAGCTTCTCGGTCCGGTCGTTACGCCCGCCGACGATGTCGCCGAGCAGATAGCCGCCGAGCGCGCCGCCGATGCCGCCGAGCGCGGTCTTCGAGATCGTGCGCTGGCCCGTCTCCGGATCGGTCGTGCAGGCCGACGTCGTGACGAGTGCGGCGAGCGCTGCGCCGATGAATATACCCTTGGCCTTCATGTCTCTGTCCCTTTTGATCATGCCGCAGATAACCCGGCATATTCGGCGATTGTTCCACCTGCGCACTGAACGCCCAATGACGATAAGTGTCGAGACCGGTTGTGAAGCGCGCGAATGTGCGCCAAGAGACGATAGAGCCAATGGCACCGCTTCCCCCCTTCCCCTGGATCGACGTCGCGATCATCCTCGCGCTCGTCGCGTTGAACGGCGTGTTCGCGATGAGCGAGCTTGCGATCGTGTCGTCCAGGCGCGCGCGGCTCGACGCGCTGGCGCGGACCGGGCGCAAGGGCGCGAGCGCCGCGTTGCTGCTCGCCGCCGACCCCGGCAAGTTCCTGTCGACCGTGCAGATCGGCATCACGTTGATCGGGATTCTTGCGGGTGCCTATTCGGGTGCGAGTCTCGGCACGCCGACCGCGGCGCGGCTGCAGGCGCTGGGGCTGAGCGCGAGCACGGCGGAGACCGCGGGCTTCGCGATCGTCATCGGCCTGACCACCTATGCCTCGCTGATCATCGGCGAGCTGGTGCCCAAACAGTTCGCGCTGCGATCGCCCGAGACGATCGCCGCGTTCATGGCGCGGCCGATGCGCTGGCTGGCGATCATCACCGCGCCGATCGTGTGGGTGCTCGATTCGACGAGCGCGCTGATCTTCAAGGCGCTGCGGCTCAACCGCGAATCGGAGGAGCATGTCACCGCCGAGGAACTCCACCTGATCGTCGCCGAGGCGTCCAAGTCGGGCGTGATCGAGGAGCATGAGCGCTCGATCATCTCGGGCGTGGTGCGGCTGGCCGACCGGCCGGTGCGCGAGGTGATGACGCCGCGGACCGATATCGACTGGCTCGACTGCAACTGGGATGCCGACGAGATCCGCGACACGCTGCTCGCGTCGCAGCATACGCGGCTGCCGGTCGGCGACGGGTCGATCGACCGCGTGCGCGGCGTCGTGCAAGCACGCGACATCGCCGCCGCGCTGTTCCGCGGGGAGCCGCTCGACCTCAACGTGCTGATGCGCAAGGCGCCGGTGGTGATCGACCAGATCGACGCGATGGACGCGCTGATCGCGCTGCGCCAGGCCGAGGTGCCGATGGCGCTGATCCATGACGAATACGGGCATTTCGAGGGGATCGTGACGCCTGCCGACCTGCTCGCGGCGATCGCGGGCGAGTTCAAGTCGGATGCCGACCCCGACGATTCGCCGTCGGTGGTGGTGCGCGACGACGGCTCGCTGCTGGTCGCGGGCACGATGGCGGCGGATGCGCTGGCCGACCGGCTGGGCATCGACCTGCCCGAGGACCGCGACTACGCGACCGTCGCGGGACTGGCGCTCGCGGTGTTCCGCCATCTGCCCGGCGAGGGCGAGAGCTTCGTCGAACAGGGGTGGAAGTTCGAGATCGTCGATCTGGACGGGCGACGGATCGACAAGCTGCTCGTCAGCGAGGTTTGAGGCTGGCGGGGGCGGGGCTTGAACGCGCCGGATCACCGACCCGGTTGATTTACCCGGGCGCTCATTGTTTCGACGCTTAGCGGTTGCCCGAGATTTTAAGCCGTCGCGACACGTACCGCACGCAGGCAAAAACCGCGATTCCGACTACAAGAGACGGCGCATAGATCATTCCGACCCCGTAGATCGGGACGTCGCGAAGTGATTGGTAGTCATACCACGAGCTATAGATGACGTAGACGCACAGGGCGACGAACAGGATTGCGCACACGAGCATGGCGATCCTTGCTTCGGCGTCGACCTTTTCGTGTGCGACGGTTTCCGCATGCTCGCTGTTTGCCAGACGGTGCAGGACGGGACCAAGGAACACGCCAACGGCCGAACCGACCGCCAGGATAATGGCAGGCTTGTCGAAGGCGACAGTAGCGCAGACGATTGGACCCAGACATAGATACGCAAGGATCAGCAGCCCCTTTGCCATCCCGTATCGTGGTTGCTGCATAGCCTGTCCGCCGCCTTATTGGTTTTCCTTGTCGTGGATGAAATTCGTTAACGGTGCGTGAGGCAGCGTCCGCGTCAACGCGGGCGGTGGCGGATGTTCGTGCTAGTGTCGGCCATGACCATCATAGCCTTTGTCATATTGCTGCAAGCTGCCTCGGGGCAGATGGCGCCACCGGTGATCGTGCGGCCGGCGGATGACCGGACGGTGTCCGCCCCGCTTCGTGGGCTGGGCGACACGATGGAAATCGCGGGTCGCTGTTCGCGCTTTATCGCCGCCGCCGACATGGACACGTTCCTTGCCGTGGCCAAGGCCAACCCCGCCGACGAGCCGTATCTCATCAGCCGGATCGGCAAGGGCAGCCAGCATCCGAAGGATCCCGCATGGTGCAATGCGGCGATCAAGAAGCTCGGTCGGAAATAGTCTGTCCGGGTAAGGCAGGCCGCTGACGCGCGGCCTGCGTGTCAGAGCTTGCCGAAGACGGCTTCGAAGCCGGGCTTGTCGCCGGCGGCGAGGAGGCGGGATTGTTCGATCCAGCGGTCGCGGCCCATGCGGCCGGTGAAGGCGCCGAGCTGCGCGTCGATGTTCTGCGCTTCGGTTTCGGAGAGTGCGGCCATCTGGCCGACGGTGGTGACGCCCAGCTCGGCGAGGCGGGTGGCGACCTTGGGGCCGAGGCCTTTGAGCAGCGTGACGGGGGCGGCTGCGTGGTCGACCGCCGGGGCTGGCGCTGGCGTCGGCGTGGGTGCCGGGGCTGGGGTCTCGGTCGGGGTGACGGCCTCGGCGGCGGGGTTGGCGTCGAAGCTCGCGGCGGCGATCGGCTCGTCGGAAAGCGGCGCAGGCGCGAGACCCGGCGCGGGGGCGTCGGCGATCGGCGGCGGTGCGGGCGCAACCGGGATCGGGGCCGGAGGGGCGACCGGTGCCGCGACCGGGGCGGGCGCGGTCTGGACCTGCGACTGGCTGGGCGTCGGGGTCGGTTTCGGGGCTGGCGTCGGCGCGGGGGGCGTCTCGCGGGCGGCGGGGGCCGCGGCGGCGGGGCTGTCGGCGGTTGGCTCGGGCGCGGGTTCGGGCTCGACGCCGGCTTCGCGCGCGTTGGCGATGACGTCGCGCGACGCCTTTTTGCGGCTGCGCTTGGCCTTGATGCCCCAGAGCAGCCCGGCGATCACGAAGAGCGCGAGCACCGCGATGATCGCGAAATGGATCGTCGTCAGCGTGGTGATGCCGTCGGGGAGCAGGCTGTCGCCCGAGGCGGACGTCGCGGAAGTTTCGTTCATTTGCCTATAGTAGCGGGGTGGGTCGGGGGGGGCGAGACTTAATGCGCGTTGGGGGTGGTATCAGTGGCGTTGCGTTTGGGGATGCGCCCCACCCCAACCCCTCCCCTGAAGGGGAGGGGCTTTTTGCTTTGGGTCAGCGGGTGAGTTCGCGCCAGCCTATGTCGCGGCGGTAGAAGCCTTCTGCGAAATCGATCGCCTCGACCGCGCGGTAGGCGTTGGCCTGGGCGGAGGCGAGGTCGTCGCCGGTGGCGGTGACCGCGAGGACGCGGCCGCCCGCGGCGACGAGGCCGCCATCCTCGAGCCGGGTGCCGGCGTGGAAGACGGTGCCGCCTGCCGCGCGCGCCGAATCGAGGCCGATGATCGCGCCGCCTGCCTTTGGCGTGCCGGGATAGCCCTTGGCCGCCATCACCACGGTGAGCGCGGTGGCGGCGCTAAAGCGGGCGGGGGGGAGGTCGGCGAGGCGACCTTCTGCGACCGCGAGCATCGTCGCGATCAGGTCGCCCTCGAACCGCATCATCAGCACCTGCGTCTCGGGATCGCCGAAGCGCGCGTTATATTCGATGAGCTTGGGGCCCTGCGCGGTGAGCATGAGGCCGGCATAGAGGACGCCGCTGAACGGGATCCCGTCCGCCGCCATCGCCGCGACGGTGGGGGCGACGATCTCGTCGAGCGCGCGCTGTTCGAGCGCGGCGGTGAGCACGGGGGCGGGGCTGTAGGCGCCCATGCCGCCGGTATTGGGGCCGGTATCGCCCTCGCCGACGCGCTTGTGATCCTGCGCCGAGCCGAACGGCATCAGCGTGGTGCCGTCGGTGAGGACGAAGAGGCTCGCCTCCTCGCCTTCGAGGAATTCCTCGATCACCGCCTCCGCCTCGCCGTCCGCGAACAGCGCGTCGAGCGCGGCATCGGCTTCGGCGCGGGTGAAGGCGATGACGACGCCCTTGCCCGCGGCGAGCCCGTCGGCCTTGATGACCACGGGCAGCGAGAAGGTGCGGGTGAGCGCGACGTCGGCGTCGGCGCGGCTCGCGACGCGGACATAGCCCGCGGTCGGGATGCCGGCGCGCGCGCACAGATCCTTGGTGAAGCCCTTCGACCCTTCGAGCTGGGCGGCGGCCTTTGACGGACCGAAGACGGGGATGGCGGCGGCGCGCAGGCTATCGGCGAGGCCGTCGACGAGCGGCGCCTCGGGGCCGATCACGACGAGGCCGATGGCCTTTTCGCGGACGAAGGCGACGACCGACGCGTGATCCGTCGCATCGAGACGCACGAGCGTCGCAAGGCTGGCAATGCCGGGGTTGCCCGGCGCGGCATAGAGCGTATCGAGGCCTGGAGAAAAGCTGGCCGATTGCACCAGCTTCCACGCGAGCGCATGTTCGCGGCCCCCCGAGCCCAACAGCAGGACGTTCATGCCCGATCCCTTTTCCGATGACGTCGTGTCCAGCGACATGCTGGCGAGCGATATGGGGCGGCTGGTAGCCGAGCCGGTCGCCGGCGACAACGCACTCGCCATGTCGGTCGGCGAACTCGCGTTCAAGCTGAAGCGGATGGTCGAGGGCGAATTCGGCCATGTCCGCCTGCGCGGCGAGATTTCGGGATGGAAGCGCGTCGCGTCGGGGCATTGCTACATGGCGCTGAAGGACGATCAGGCGGTGATCGACGGCGTGATCTGGAAGGGGAGCGCAACGCGGCTCGCGTTCGTGCCGCAGGACGGCGTCGAGGTGATCGCGACGGGCAAGCTGACGACCTATCCCGGGCGGTCGAAATACCAGATCGTGATCGACCGGATGGAGCTGGCGGGCGCGGGCGCGCTGATGGCGCTGCTCGAGAAGCTGAAGGCGAAGCTCGGCGGCGAGGGGCTGTTCGACGCGGGCCGAAAGAAGCCTCTGCCGTTCATGCCGCAGGTGATCGGCGTGGTCACGTCGGGGACGGGCGCGGTGATCCGCGACATTCTCCATAGGCTCGAGGATCGCTGTCCGACGCATGTCATCGTCTGGCCGGTCAAGGTGCAGGGCGAGGGGTCGGCGGCCGAGATCGCCGCGGCGGTGCGCGGGTTCGATGCGATCGCGCCGGGCGGCCCGGTGCCGCGCCCCGACCTGGTGATCGTCGCGCGCGGCGGCGGGTCGGTCGAGGATCTGTGGTCGTTCAACGAGGAAATCGTGGTGCGCGCGGTCGCCGCCTGTTCGATCCCGATCATCTCCGCGGTCGGCCACGAGACCGACACGACGCTGTGCGACTATGCCGCCGACCTGCGCGCGCCGACGCCGACCGCGGCGGCCGAGATCGCGGTTCCGGTGCTCGCCGACCTGAGGCTGACGATCGACAGCCACCGCAACCGGACCGAGCGGTGCGCGCGACGCTATGTCGAGCGCGGGCGCGAGCGGCTCGATGCGCTGGCGCGGCATCTGCCCAAGCGCGACCAGCTGCTCGGGCCGCAGCGCCAGCGTGCGGACGATGCCGGGCAGCGGCTCGACCGCGGGCTCGAGCGGCGGCTGACGCTGGCGCGCGGGAGCCTCGACCGGTCGGGCGCGGCGCTGCGGCCGGCGACGCTCGAACGCAAGCTGGAGGGCGCGCGGGCGCGGCTCGACGCGACGTGGCGGCTGGTCCAGTCGCTCAACCCCGATGCGATCCTCGACCGTGGCTATGCGCGGGTGACGTCTCGGGCTCCGGGGGGCACGACGCTGGCGTCGGCGGCGGCGGCGCGTGCAGCGGGGGCGCTGACGCTGCATTTCCGCGACGGGATGGTCGATGCCACCGTCGATGGGGGTGACAGCGAGGTCGCCGTGAAGCCGAAGCCGGCGAGCCGGCCGACGCCGTCTGCGTCACCGTCCGCTGCCTCCGGTGCCGCGCCGCGCCAGCCGACCCTGTTCTGATCCTTCCCCCTGTGACGACGAGAGAAACCCGATGCTGATGTCCAATTCCGACCGCGCCGCCAAGCTGCACTACATGGCGAACGGCTTTCGCGTGCTGAGCCCGGGGGATCATGTCGTGTGTGCGGTCACCGGCCACCGCATCCTGCTCGAGGATCTGCGCTACTGGAGCGTCGAGCGGCAGGAGGCCTATGCGACCGCGGCGGGCGCCGCCGAGGCGATGAAACCGCGGTGATCCGCGGACTGCTGTTGCCGTTGGTGTTGCCAGTGGCGCTGCTCGCGTCGGGCGGCGTCGCGCAGACCGTGCCGGCGCCTGTTGCGACCGTTCCCGCGGCGACGGGATTCGTCTGGACCGGGACGCTGAGCCAGGGCGGGCTGATCCTGGGCACCGCGCCTGCGGGGACGCGCACGCTGACGCTCGACGGGCGGGCGGTGACGGTCGCGCCCGATCGCCGGTTCGTCGCGGGGTTCGACCGCGATGCGGGGACGCAGGCGATGCTCGTCGCGACGCTGGCGGACGGGCGCGTCGTGCAGCAACCGCTGGGAATCGCGGCGCGCGGCTGGGATATTTCGCGGCTGTCGAGCCTGCCCAAATATCCGGTCCCCGCGCCCGAATTCGCGCGCGTGCGCCCCGGCGAGCTGGCGCAGATCGTCGCGGCGCGGCGGATCGCGGCGGTGTCGGACGGCTGGCGGCAGGCGTTCGTCTGGCCGGTGACGGGGTGGATCTCGACGCTGTTCGGGTCGCAGCGCGTCTATGCCAATGGCGAGGCGGGATCCTATCATTCGGGGATCGACATCGCGCGGCCGACGGGGACGACCGTGGTCGCGCCCGCGGACGGCGTGGTGATCCTGGCGGCGGACCACCCCTTCACGCTGGAGGGCAATCTGCTGATGATCGACCACGGCATGGGGCTGAACAGCGCGTTCCTGCATCTGTCGCGGATCGACGTGAAGCCGGGCGACCGGGTGACGCAGGGCCAGCCGGTCGGCGCGGTGGGGAAGAGCGGCCGCGCGACGGGTCCGCATCTCCACTGGAGCCTGCGCTGGGGGGATGCGAAGCTCGATCCGTTGCTGGTGGCGGGAGCGATGAAGTAAGCGCCGGACGCCAGAGGGGGCGCGCAACGGTCAGTTGAGGCGGCGGACCTTGACCGCGGGCTGACCGCCGACGCTCATCCGGAAACTGCCGAGCGCGGCGCGCTTGATGACGACCGCGTCCTTCGCGCGGGGGCGCCGGGCGATCACATTGTCGTCGGTCTGGATCCAGCGCGCGCCGTCGGCGAGCTGGAAGCGCCAATGGCCGGAGTCGTCGACCGACGCACCCGCGAGAACCGCCTCGATCTGCGGCAGGTCCTCGGCCTTGCCGAGCAGGCCCGTCTCGGGAAGCGCGATGCCGAATACTGCGCGCCGCGTCTCGCGGACCTGCTGCTGATCGATGATGACGATCGTCCGGTTCGCTTCAGCCTGTTCGAGCGCGGCGACCGAGCGGTCGAAACAGGCGAGCCGCGCGGCGGTCTCCGGCAGCGTGCGGCACTGGGTGAGCGCGACCAGCACGGGCGCGCGTCCGCCGCGGGGCGACCCCGCGGTCGCGGCGGACGGCAGGGCCGCGATCAGCAGGGCGGTGGTCAGCAGCGCGGCGATCAGCAGGCCGGGGGCCGCGCGTCGTGTCGATATGTGCATGTCCGTGTCATCCTCGTATCGGCTTCGGCAATCCGGGGCCGATCCGCGGCGGGGGCGCGCAGGGCCCGCCATCCCCGGAATATCCCCTTTGATTCCTTCGGAAAACCCGCCGCAGGGCGCCGGATTCACGATGTTGCCTTTTTGTAACAATGGTACGTCAATGCGATGATCCGTTACTATTTTACAATTTTATTTTGGACAAAAGCGCTGCCGTTTGCGTAACCGGCCCCCAGTCAGTGCGCCGGAGCGCGCCGCAACACATCGCGTCAGTCATCACGGATCGACGGCGCGAAAGGGGAATGAATACATGCGGAATCATATGTTTCGGGACTGCCTGCTCGCGTCCACGATGATCGCAGGCGCCGTCGTGGCGCTTCCGGCAGCGGCCCAGACCGCACCGGCTCCTGCACCGGCAGCCGAGCCGGCTCCCGCACCGCAGAGCACCACCAGCGACGACGGCGCGGCAGCGACGACCCCGGCAGTCTCGAACACGCCGAGCGAGGATCCCGCTGCAGCCGGGACCGCCGCGGGTACCGACATCGTCGTCACCGGATCGCGCATCTCGAACCCCAACCTGACCTCCGCCAGCCCGATCACCGTGGTCAACGCGGCGGACATCAAGCTGCGCGGCGCGACGCGCATCGAGGACGTGCTCAACAGCCTGCCGGCGTCGTTCGCGACGCAGACCTCGTCGGTGTCGAACGGTTCGACCGGTACGGCGACGATCAACCTGCGCAACCTGGGTGAATCGCGCACGCTGGTGCTGATCAACGGCCGCCGCCTGATGCCGGGCAACCCCTCGTCGAGCAGCACCGCGAGTGCGGCCGCCGACGTCAACATGATCCCCGCCTCGCTGATCAAACGCATCGACGTGCTGACCGGCGGCGCCGGTTCGGTCTATGGGTCGGACGCGATCGCCGGCGTCGTCAACTTCGTGCTCGACACCGATTACGAAGGCTTCAGCGTCGACGTGTCGGGCGGCATCAACAACCACAACAACCGCAGCGAGCGGTTCCAGGCGCTGTCGGCGGCAAGCGGCTATCCCGCGCCGAGCGGCCAGGCATTCGACGGCACGCAGTTCGACATCAACTTCAAGGTCGGCGCGGCCACCAGCGACGGCCGCGGCCATGTCGTCGGCTATGGCGGCTATCGCAAGATCGGCGCGATCCTGCAGGGGTCGCGCGACTATAGCTCGTGCGGGCTGAACGCGCCGTCGGGCAATGTCGGCAACGATTATGTGTGCGGCGGATCGGCCACCGCATTCCCGGCGAACTTCACGCTCGGCGATGCGACCGAGGGCGGGCCGCCGACCGGCTATACGCTGAACGCAGCAGGCCAGCTCGTCGCGGGGCGGACGCTCTACAACGCCAACCCGCTGAACTATTACCAGCGTCCGGACGCGCGCTACACCGCGGGCTTCCTCGCCAAGTATGAAGTCAGCGACGCGTTCAAGCCCTATGCCGACTTCATGTTCATGGACGATCGCTCGGTCGCGCAGATCGCGCCGTCTGGTGACTTCAACAACACGAGGGTCCTGAACTGCAACAACCCGCTGCTGTCGGCGGCGCAGGTCTCGACCTTCTGCCGTGCGTCCAACCTGGTGACCGACGCCAATGGCGCGGTGATCAACCTGACCAACCCGGACGGGTCGCAGTATCAGCAGGCGAACGTCCTGATCGGTCGGCGCAACGTCGAGGGCGGCGGGCGCCAGGCGGATCTTCGCCACACCCAGTATCGCTTCGTCGCGGGCGCGACCGGCGATATCGACAAGGGCATTTCGTACGAGGCCTATGGCCAGTTCGGCAGCACCGTGTTCAGCCAGGTGTATCGCAATGAATTCTCGATCTCGCGCACCACGCGCGCGCTCGACGCGATCACCGACACGCGTCCCGGCTCGGCGACGCTCGGCCAGGCGGTCTGCCGCTCGGTCGTCGACGGCACCGATCCGAACTGCGTCCCGCTCAACATCTTCGGCGCGGCCGGGATCACGCCCGAGGCGCTGAACTATGTCCAGACCCCGGGCTTCCAGTCGGGCGAGAACAAGGAAACCGTCCTCAACGCGAACTTCACCTTCAAGGGCGCCGAATACGGCGTGCAGTCGCCGTTCGCGAGCGAGGGCATCGCGCTGAACGTCGGTGGCGAGTACCGCAAGGAATCGCTGAGCCTCGAAGTCGACAACGCGTTCCTGAGCGGCGATCTGGCCGGCCAGGGCGGCGCGACGCTGCCGATCCGCGGCAGCTACACCGTCAAGGAAGTGTTCGGCGAAATCCAGGTGCCGCTGGTCAGCGACCGCCCGTTCGTCAACGAGCTGACGGTCAATGGCGGCTATCGCTATTCGAGCTACAGCACCGCGGGTTCGGCGCATTCGTACAAGGGTGAGCTGGTCTGGGCGCCGATCTCCGACGTCCGCTTCCGCGGCGGCTACAACCGTGCGGTCCGCGCACCGAACACGCAGGAGCTGTTCGCGCAGCAGTCGGTCCAGCTCGACGGTGCGACCGATCCCTGCGCCGGCGCCGCGGTCAACGGGCTGGTCAACGGCAACACGGCCGCGCAGTGCGCGCTGACCGGCGTTCCCGCGAACCGGTTCGGCCTGATCGCCGCCAACCCGTCCGAGCAGTATAACGGCCTGCTCGGCGGCAACCCGAACCTGCGCCCCGAAAAGGCCGACACGTTCACCGCGGGCGTGATCCTGCGGCCGTCGTTCCTGCCGGGCTTCAACCTGTCGGTCGACGGCTTCCGCATCAAGCTGAAGGACCGGATCGGCGTCGTCGGTGCGGACACGATCATCGCGCAGTGCCTCCAGACCGCCGACGACCAGTTCTGCGGCGCGATCAACCGCGATGCCAACGGCACGCTGTGGCAGGGCAATGCGGGCTTCATCGTCGACACCAACGTCAACGCAGGGTCGCTGACCACGCAGGGGATCGAGACCTCGGCGGGCTATACCTACCGCTCGGACAGCATCGGCACGATCGGGCTGTCGTTCAACGGCACCTATGTCGACAAGTTCACGTCGGACAAGGTCGGCACCAAGTTCGATTGCGCAGGCCTGTACGGCGCCCAGTGCGGCTATCCGATGTCCAAGTGGCGTCACCAGGCGCGTCTGTCGCTGACCACGCTGGGCGGCATCGGCCTGTCGGGCAACTGGCGCCATCTGTCGGCGACCAAGTTCGAGCGGACCAGCGGCGATGCCGACCTGGCCGGCCCGTTCTTCGCCAATGACGGCCGCGTGAAGGCGCAGGACTATTTCGATCTCGCCGCCACCATCCGGGTCGCGGACAAGGTCACCTACCGCCTCGGCGTCAACAACGTGCTCGACAAGACCCCGCCGATCCTCAGCGCGACGGCGTCGCCGATCGGCTCGTTCGGCAACGGCAACACCTATCCGGGCATCTATGATGCGCTCGGCCGGTACCTGTTCGTCGGCCTGACGATCGACATGTAAGCGATCCTTTCGGACGCGATATCGGGGGGCGGCGGATCACGGATCCGCCGCCCCTTTTTTTTGGTTCGGGCGGCCGGTCCGGAGTGACGCTGAAGCCCGAGCCGTGGCCTCGCCAAGCTGCTGTCGCGGGTGCGACGTGAAAATGCCTTTGCCTAATTATTATGCGTAGAGAGGATCTGCTGTCGGAAAAAGCAACAGATTGTAAGAAAAAGCACCAGTGATTGTGTCTTTTTCGCTACACGAGATTGCCAAAGCATTCGGCCGCCCGGATGCATTCTTTACAGGATGCGACAGCACCTCCATCCCATCGCCATGTCCTTCGGGGTCGTGCTTCGGCGCGATGAAAGGGGCGGAAAATTGCCCGGCGTACCGCGATGCGGGCGACCGGGTTCAAGCGAGGGATCATGATGACCAGCATTTCGTTGACCAAGAAGGCGCTCCTGCTCGCGGCTGCGACGCCGTTCGCGTTCGCCATGGCGGCGCCGGCGTTCGCGCAGCAGGCGACGCCGCCCGAGCAGAACGGTGTCCCGTCGAGCGACGTCGCCGCGCAGAACCAGCCCGCCGCCGGCGACGAGATCGTCGTCACCGGATCGATCATCCGCGGTACCGATACCGGCATTTCGCCCGTCACCACGCTGACCACCGAAAATCTGGATTCGCGCGGCATCAACACGGTGCAGGCCGGCATCCAGGCGCTGTCGTCGAACAACGGCCCGGCGCTGACCAACTCGTTCACCGCCAACGGCGCATTCGCCGCGGGCGCGTCTTCGGTGTCGCTGCGTGGCCTGTCGACCAACTCGACGCTCGTGCTGTTCGACGGCCTGCGCGCCGCCTATTACCCGCTGTCGGATGACGGATCGCGCAACTTCGTCGATCTGAACACCATCCCCGACGACATCGTCGAGCGCATCGACGTGCTGCGCGACGGCGCATCGTCGAGCTACGGTGCCGATGCCATTGCAGGCGTGGTCAACGTGATCACCAAGCGCAAGTTCAACGGCATCAGCGGTCGCGCCGAGGCCGGCATCTCCGAGAACGGCAACAACGCCAACCAGCGGCTGACGCTGACCGCGGGTACCGGCGACCTCGACGAGAAGGGCTACAACGCCTATGTCAGCGGCTTCTATTTCCGCAACGAGGGCGTGTACCAGCGCGACCTGCCGGCGCCCTTCAATTCGGACAACCTGACCGGGATCTGTTCGAACCGCACCGGCACCACGCAGTGCGGCCCGAACAACACGGCGAACGGCCTTGACGCGAACGGCGCCCTCAACGGCTTCGCGATCGGTACGGGCAATTTCTACGTCCGTCCGGCCGACGCCGCGAACACGGTCGCATCGGGCCGGTACCAGCTGCTGAACCCGGCAGCGGGCTGCCTCAACGGCACCCCCTACAACCCGACCGCCGCGCAGCTCGCCACGCCGGCGAACGTGACGACGCCGACCACGGTCTGCCAGGTCGACAACACCAACAAGTACGACATGGTGACGCCGAACATCGAGCGTTTCGGCGGCTCGGCCCGTTTCAGCGCAAAGGTCGGTGCCGACTCCGAGGCATATCTGCTGGTCAATTTCGCCCAGTCGGCGAGCAACTATACCGGTCGTCCGTCGGTCATCCGCGGTAACGCACCGGCCGGCATCCTCTCGCCGCAGTTCTCGACCTCGCAGGCGCAGACTGCCGCGCTGGCCGCGGGCTCGGGCGTCCTGGCATTGCCGGTCTATGTCTGCGCCGCGCGCGTGAACTGCGGTCCGACGAACGGCACGCTGAACCCGAACAACCCGTTCGCGGCACAGGGCCAGGTCGCTCGCCTCGTCGGCGCGCTGCCCGACACCGTCACGCAGAACGAGACCCGCAGCCGCGTGTACCGTGCCGCATTCGGCCTCAAGGGCACCGTCCTCAACGGGTTCGACTATGACTTCAACGCAACGGCGATGCACACCGACCTGCGGGTGAAGACCAACGGGTATGTCTATATCCAGAACCTGCTCAACGTCATTGCCGACGGCAGCTACAACTTCGTCAACCCGGGCCTCAACACCCAGGCGGTGCGCGATTATCTGACGCCCGAGAACATCACCGACACGACGTCGGATCTCTATCAGGCGCAGCTGACCGTCCAGAAGTCGCTTGCCACGCTGCCCGGCGGTGACCTGCGCGTCGCGGTCGGTGGCTCGATCTTCTACGAAGCCGTCGACGCGCCCAGCGCGAACGACGACTATAACGGCGCGACGCAGCGGTACTTCACGCTGAACGCCTTCGGTACCAAGGGTAACCGCACGGTGAGCTCGGCCTTCGCCGAAATCAACGCACCGGTTCTCGACGTGCTGACGCTCAACGGTTCGGGTCGCTACGATCACTATTCGACCGGGCAGAGCAACTTCTCGCCGAAGGTCGGCGCGATCTTCACGCCGCTCCAGCAGGTCACGGTGCGGGGTACCTATTCGCGCGGCTTCCGTATCCCGAGCTTCGGCGAGGCGAATGCACTGCCGACGACGGGCTATGTGACGCAGCAGATCTCGGCGATCCCCGATGCGTTCCTTGCCCAATATGGCGCAGGCTGTTCGCAGGCGAGCCCGACGGCGTGCCCGGCCTATCTGACGTCCTACTCGATCGGACAGACGACGCTGGCATCGCCGGAGCTGAAGCCCGAAAAGTCGCGCAGCTTCACCGGTGGGCTCAAGTTCGACCCGATCCGCAGCGTGTCGCTGACCGTCGACTACTACAACATCAAGAAGACCGGCGCGATCACGACGCCGGACAATTCGGCCGCGATCGCAGCCTATTATGCCGGTGCCGCACCGGTTGCCGGGTTCGAGGTCATCGCCGACGCACCCGACGTCAACAACCCGAACGCGCGTCCGAAGATCGCCTTCGTCCGCTCGCAGCTGATCAATGCCGACACGATCAAGTCGTCGGGCATCGATTTCGGGATCAACGGCGCGTATGACTTCGGTCCGGTCAAGTGGACGTCGAACCTGAATGCGAGCTACATCATCGAGCTCAGCACGACGATCGACGGCGAGAAGCAGCGCTATGAGGGCACGCTCGGCAACTTCAACCTGACCGCAGGGTCGGGGACGTTCGAGTGGAAGGGCAACTGGCTCAACACGTTCGACTTCGGCGACTTCGCGGTCAGCACCACGGTCAACTACACGTCGGGCTATGACCTGTCGGCGACCGACCAGGGCGACCAATACAAGGATTGCGGCCAGGCTGCCGTGTACAATGACTGCCACGTGAAGAGCTACATCACGGTCGATGCGAACGTGAACTTCAAGGTCACCGACAAGTTCAGCTTCTACGTCAACGCGCTGAACCTCTTCGATCGCCTGCCGCCGGTCGATACCGTCACCTATGGCGCGTATCTGTACAATGCGATCCAGGGTGGCGACGGCATCTTCGGTCGTCAGTATCGTGCAGGCGCGAAGTTCAACTTCTAAGCCGATACCCACGCGACAAATCGGGGCGGGTCCTTCGGGACCCGCCCTTTTTTTGTGCCTGCGGTTCGGGGGCTCAGCCGACCGCGAGCACCAGTTTCCCGTCGCCCTCGTCGATATGGACGGTGGCGCCGTCCTTGACCTCGCCGCGCAGGATCATGTCGGCGAGCGGGTCCTGGAGGTAGCGCTGGACCGCGCGTTTGAGGGGACGCGCGCCGTAGACGGGGTCGTAGCCGACGCGGCCGAGCCAGGCGCGGGCGGCTTCGGTGAGGTCGAGCGTGATCTTGCGGTCGGCGAGCAGCTTGTCGACGCGCGACACCTGGATGTCGACGATCGGCGCCATGTGCGCCTGGCCGAGACGGTGAAACAGGATCACCTCGTCCAGGCGGTTGAGGAATTCCGGGCGGAAATGCGACCGGACGATCTCCATCACCTGCGGTTCGACCGACGACACGTCGTCGCCCTCGGCCATGTTGGCGAGATACTGGCTGCCGAGATTGCTCGTCAGGATGATCAGCGTGTTGCTGAAATCGACCGTGCGGCCCTGGCCGTCGGTCAGGCGGCCGTCGTCGAGCACCTGGAGCAGCACGTTGAACACGTCGCCATGCGCCTTCTCGACCTCGTCGAACAGGATCACCTGATAGGGCCGCCGGCGGACCGCCTCGGTCAGCACGCCGCCTTCCTCATAGCCGACATAGCCGGGAGGCGCGCCAATCAGCCGTGCGACCGCGTGCTTTTCCATGAACTCGCTCATGTCGATGCGGACCATCGCCGAGGGATCGTCGAACAGGAATTCGGCGAGCGCCTTGGTCAGCTCGGTCTTGCCGACGCCCGTTGGCCCGAGGAACAGGAAGCTGCCGAGCGGACGGTTCGGATCCTGAAGCCCCGCGCGTGCGCGCCGGACCGCGGTGGAGACGGCCTTGACCGCATGCGCCTGGCCGATGACGCGCTTGCCGATCGTCGCCTCCATCGCGAGCAATTTGTCGCGCTCGCCCTGGAGCATCCGCTCGACCGGGATGCCGGTCCAGCGGCTGACGACGCCGGCAATGTCGTCCGCATTGACCTCCTCGCGCAGCATCGCGCCCTTGGTCGCGCCCGCCGCCTCGTCGAGCTGGCGCTGCAGGCCGGGGATCGTGCCGTAGGAGAGCTCGCCCGCGCGGGCGAGGTCGCCCGAGCGCTGCGCCTGGTCGAGTTCCAATCGCGCGGCGTCGAGCTGTTCCTTCAGCCGTGCCTCGGCGTTGATCTTGTCCTTCTCGCCCTTCCAGCGCGTCGTCAGCTCGGCGGACTGTTCCTCGAGATTGACGAGGTCGCCCTCGAGCGTGTCGAGCCGGTCGATCGAGGCCTCGTCGGTCTCGCGCTTCAACGCCTCGCGCTCGATCTTGAGCTGGATGATGCGGCGGTCGAGATTCTCGATCTCCTCGGGCTTGGATTCGACCTCCATGCGGATCCGGCTCGCGGCCTCGTCCATCAGGTCGATCGCCTTGTCGGGGAGGAAACGGTCGGTGATGTAGCGGTTCGACAGCGTCGAGGCGGCGACGATCGCGCCGTCCGTGATGCGGACGCCGTGGTGGAGCTCGTATTTCTCCTTCAGGCCACGCAGGATCGAGATCGTGTCCTCGACCGTGGGTTCGCCGACCATGACGGGCTGGAACCGGCGCTGGAGCGCGGGGTCCTTCTCGACGTACTTGCGATATTCGTCGAGCGTGGTCGCGCCGACGCAGTGGAGCTCGCCGCGCGCCAAAGCGGGTTTGAGCAGGTTGCCCGCGTCCATCGCGCCTTCGGATTTGCCCGCGCCGATCAGCTGGTGCATCTCGTCGATGAACAGGATGACGTCGCCCTCGGCGGCCTTCACCTCGTCGAGCACGCCCTTCAGCCGCTCCTCGAACTCGCCGCGATATTTCGCGCCCGCGATGAGCGAGCCCATGTCGAGTGACATCAGGCGGCGGTCCTTGAGCGTATCGGGGACGTCGCCGTTGGCGATGCGCAGCGCGAGGCCTTCGGCGATCGCGGTCTTGCCGACGCCGGGTTCGCCGATCAGCGCGGGGTTGTTCTTGGTGCGGCGCGCGAGGATCTGGATCGTGCGGCGGATCTCCTCGTCGCGGCCGATGACGGGGTCGAGCTTGCCGTCGCGGGCTGCCTGGGTGAGGTCGCGCGCGAATTTCTTGAGCGCGTCATAGCGGTCCTCGGCGCCCGCGGTGTCCGCGGTACGGCCCTGGCGGACGCTGTTGATCGCGGTGTTGAGCCCCTCGGGGGTGACGCCGCCGGTCTTGAGCGCCTTGCCCGCGGCGGTGTTGAGCGAGAGCGCGAGCGCGACGAGCAGGCGTTCGACGGTGACGAAGCTGTCGCCCGCCTTGGTCGCGATCTGTTCGGCCTGGTCGAGCACGCGGACCGCGTCATTGTCGATGCCCGGCGTGGTTTGCGCGCCCGAGCCCGACACCGCGGGGATCTTGGCGAGCGCGAGATCGGTCTCGGATGTCGCGCGCTTCGCGTCGCCGCCCGCGGCCGCGATCAGCCCCGCGGCCATGCCCTGTTCGTCCTCGAGCAGCGCCTTCAGCAGATGCTCGGGCGCGATCCGCTGATGGTTCATGCGGATCGCGACGGTCTGCGCGGACTGGAGGAAGCCTTTCGCGCGGTCGGTGAATTTGTCGATGTTCATGGGCGTATCCCTGTGGTCTTTGGCCAGAGATGGTGTTGTATTTAGGCAACACAAGAGGGCGGCGTTGCATCATGCTAGGGACAAGCGCCGCGGGCCGGAATAGCGTTTATTGTCGGTGTCGAAGCAGCGTCGTCATCGCTATAAGCCCCCGCGCATGCTATATGGGTGGAGTGTCAACAGCCATTCCCCATATCTACGCCATCGGCATCGAGCCGGCCGACATCGACTTCATGGGTCACGTCAACAACGCGAACTATCTGAAGTGGGTACAGGCCGCGGTGATCGATCACTGGCAGCGTCTCGCCCCGGCCGAGGCGGTGGCGGGGCATTTGTGGGTCGCGCTGAAACACGAGATTACCTACCGCAAGCCGGCGTTTCTGGACGACGACGTGATCGCGACGGTGCTGCTCGAAAAGGTGCAGGGCGCGCGGGCGTTCTACGAGACGATCATCAAGCGCGGCGAGGACGTGCTGGCCGAGGTGAAGTCGAGCTGGTGTTGCCTTGATGCGGAGACGCTGCGGCCTTCGCGACTGGCGAGTAACGTGGTGGAGCGGTTCTTTCCGAAGGATTGAGGGGCCTAGACCCGCCGTCATTCCCGCGGAGGCGGGAAGCCAGACTGGCTGGCCTTTGTGGTTGCCACCTTGGTTTGCCGGTTTGGATCCCCGCCTTCGCGGGGATGACAGGTTTTGGGGCTGAGTGCGGTCGTCGGTCTGGGGTCGCTCGATTGGGGCGAACGGTCAGCCATCTACACCACCTCCCCGGCGGAGGCCGGGGCCCAGGTGGGACGGCCCTCATGACTCCGCGTCGCCTCACGTTATTTCCGTTTCCCAACTGGGCCCCGGCCTTCGCCGGGGAGGTGGCCTAGTCGTCACACCACCTCATACGGGACCGCGCCGCGGCGGTTGGGGTCGACGCGGATTTCGCTGGCGGCGGGGGGGAAGGCGCGCTGGTCGCAGTCGGGGCGGAGGCAGATGCGGCAGGATGCGCCGATCGGGGTGGCGATGCCGCCGGTGCCGAGCGCGTCGGCGTAGATGAATTCGGACGCGTTCGCTTCCTCGCAGCCCAGCGCCACCGCATAGCGGCGCGCGGGCCGGGTATAGGTTTCGGACGGTTTCACCAGCCCCTTGGCCATCGAGACGTAGCGGATGCCGTCGCTGGTCTCGAGCAATTGCGTCAGGATGCGGTCGGGGATCGCGACCGCTTCGTGGACGATCCACAAGGGACAGGCGCCACCGAAGCGCGCGAACTGGAGGCGGGTGGCGGAGTGGCGCTTGGTGATGTTGCCCGCCATGTCGACGCGGCAAAAGAAGAACGGGATGCCGAGCGCGCCGGGACGCTGCAAGGTCGAGAGCCGGTGGCAGGTCTGTTCGAAGCTGGTGCCGAAGATCCGCCGCAACCGGTCGATATCGTGGCGGACGCTGCGCGCCTCTGCGCGGAAGCGGGTATAGGGCATGACGATCGCGCCCGCGGCATAGTTGGTGAGCCCCGCGGTCAGCAGCGCGCGCGCAGTTTCGGACGCCATGTCGGAGGCGGCGACGATGTCGGCGATCAGATCGGCGAATTCGCCGCGCGCGACCTGATGCGCGAGCGAGAAGAGCGTGGTCTCGCCGGGCTGCGATCCGTCGAGCCGCAAGGTCGCGCCGTCATAGTCGCGTAACGGCGCTGCGAGTGCGCCCGAGATTGTCACCGAGACGCCGCGCGCCGCGAGCCGCGCCTCGAGCGCTGCGATCCGGTCGCTGCCGAGCGTCTCGCCGATCTCCTCCGCGCGGCGATCGAGCGTGTCGACATAATTGCCCGCGGCGTGAAACCAGTCGCGGACATCCTCCCAGGGGAGCAGCCCGGGCGCGCCCGATCCGGCGACGAGACGGTCGTCGAGCGCGCGCAACTGCTCCTGCGCGCGGCGATAGGCGTCGTGCATCGCAACGAGCCGCTGGGCGAGCAGCGGCTGGTGCTTCACCGCGCGGCGGATCGCGCTCTCGTCGAGCGTGGGGGCGGCGACGCTGGTGTCGGTGACGGCCTCGAGCGTCGCGACGAGCAGCGCGGTGTCGTCGGCGGCGTCGATGCTGCCCCAGTCGGCGGGGAATTCGCGTGCCAATGTGACGAGCACGGCTTCGCTGACCGGGCGGTCGCCATTCTCGATCTGCGAGAGATAGCTGACCGAGATGCCGATCCGCACCGCCATCGCCGCCTGGCTGATCCCGAGCGTGCCGCGAAGGTCGCGCAGCCGGTGTCCGACGAAGAGGCGACGTGGGGGATTGGTCATGCCGCGGGTGTAGTTTGCAAACATGGGGGGCACAAGTTTGCAACATTGCATTTGCGCATTGCGTCCCGCTCTGTGAAAGCCCCCAGCAGGACGGAGAGACGATGTCATCGACGATCGAAGAGCTTGAACGACGCCGCGAAGCCGCAAGAGTGGGCGGGGGTATCAAGCGGATCGGAGCGCAGCACGCCAAGGGAAAGCTGACCGCAAGGGAGCGCCTTGACGTGCTGCTGGACGAGGGATCGTTCGAGGAGCTCGACATGTATGTCGAGCATAACTGCGTCGATTTCGGCATGCAGGACCAGGTGATCCCCGGCGACGGCGTGGTCACCGGATCGGGCACGATCAACGGCCGCCTCGTCTTCGTGTTCAGCCAGGATTTCACCGTTTTCGGCGGCAGCTTGAGCGAACGCCACGCGCAGAAGATCTGCAAGGTGATGGACAGCGCGATGAAGGTCGGCGCGCCGATCATCGGGCTGAACGACAGCGGCGGCGCGCGCATCCAGGAGGGCGTGGCCAGCCTTGGCGGCTATGCCGAGGTGTTCCAGCGCAACGTGCTCGCAAGCGGCGTCGTGCCGCAGCTGTCGCTGATCATGGGCCCGTGCGCGGGCGGCGCGGTGTACAGCCCGGCGATGACCGACTTCATCTTCATGGTGAAGGATTCGAGCTACATGTTCGTGACCGGGCCCGATGTGGTCAAGACGGTGACGAACGAGGTGGTGACGCAGGAGGCGCTGGGCGGCGCGGTGACGCACACGACCAAGACGTCGGTCGCGGACAATGCGTTCGAGAACGACATCGAGGCGCTGCTCGCGGCGCGCGACTTCTTGGATTTCCTGCCCGAATCGAACCGTGCGGGCGTGCCCGAGCGGCCGACCGCGGACGAGTGGGACCGGGTCGAGGAGAGCCTCGACACGCTGATCCCCGCGTCGGCCAACCAGCCCTATGACATGCACGAGCTGATCCGGAAGGTCGTCGACGAGGGCGATTTCTTCGAGACGCAGCCGGCGCATGCGGCCAACATCATCACCGGCTTCGGGCGGATCGAGGGGCGGACCGTCGGCTTCGTCGCGAACCAGCCGATGGTGCTCGCGGGCGTGCTCGACATCAACAGCTCGAAAAAGGCGGCGCGGTTCGTGCGCTTCTGCGATGCGTTCGAGATCCCGATCGTGACGTTCGTCGACGTCCCCGGCTTCCTGCCCGGCACCGCGCAGGAGCATAACGGGATCATCAAGCACGGCGCGAAACTGCTGTTCGCCTATGGCGAGGCGACCGTGCCGAAGATCACCGTGATCACGCGCAAGGCGTATGGCGGCGCGTATGACGTGATGGCGTCGAAGCACCTGCGCGGCGACCTCAACTATGCGTGGCCGACCGCGGAGATCGCGGTGATGGGCGCCAAGGGCGCGGTCGAGATCATCTTTCGCGGCAAGACGCCCGAGGAGATCGCCGCGCGCACCGCGGAGTACGAGGCGCGCTTCGCCAACCCGTTCGTCGCGGCGAGCAAGGGCTTCATCGACGAGGTGATCCAGCCGCATTCGACCCGGCGGCGGATCGCGCTGGGGCTGCGCAAGCTGCGCGGCAAGAGCATCGAGAATCCGTGGAAGAAGCATGACAACATCCCGCTCTGAGGGGGCGGCTTGTTGGGTCATGCCAAGCACATTATCATGTCATGCGAAGGAGTCGTGACATGCAGACCGAACGCGTGACGTTTCTGACCACCCCCGATCACAAGGCGGCGCTCGACGCGTTTGCGGCGAGCAACGGCATGTCCGTGGGGCATGTCGTTCGCGAGGCGACGTCGCGCTATGTCGTGGAGGGCGACATGACCGAGGACGACCGCTTCAAGCTGTTGATCCACGAACTCGACGAGGCGCTTCCGGCGATGCACGCCGCGCTCGATGCGGCGATCGAGGGGCAGCAGCGTCTGCGCGCCGATATCGACGCCAGGCTGCGCGAGGCCGGGCTGCTCGACGCGGAGCGTGTCGCATGAGCATGATCGGCGACGCGATGCGGACGATCGAATCCGTCATCCTGCTCCGCAGCAAGGTCGAGCGGTTGAATGAGGAACTTGCCGCGACCAACGGGCAGGTGCGACGCGTGGTCGACTCGGTCATCCAGATCAACGGGCGGCTGATCCGCCTGGAAACGTTCGAGGAAATGCGGTCCGGGATACGACCGACCCCGAGGATCGAGCAATGATCGCGCTTCTGCTTCTCCAAGCCGCGGCTGCGACAAGCACAGCAACGCCCGCGTGGAAGCTCGCCGACCGGACCAATGCGGCGGGGGTGCGGAGCATCTCCACCTCGGTCACGGGCAATGACGGGCTGTCGCGGTTCGTCGTGAAGTGCGACGTCGGCACCGAGTCGATCGTGTCGATCCAGTTCATCCAGCCGCAGTCGCTCGGGCAGGGCGCGGACAAGCCGGTCGCGGTGCGCTTCGATGGCGGGCCGGCCTTCACCTATAACTGGCAGTTTCCGGGGACGGGGACATACATCACCGATCCCGTGGCGATCACGCGGCTGACGACGTTCCTGGTGAAATCGAAGACGCTGCGGGTCGAGTCGACCAACGGCGCAGGCTTTGCGGTGCAGGCCAATTTCGCCGCGCCGGCGAGCGATGCGATGGTGCGGCAGGTGCTGGGGGTGTGCGGCTATACGCTCGGCGTCGTGCCGCCGCCGCCGCCTGCGC
The DNA here is from genome assembly GCF_034045155.1 of Sphingomonas sp. CFBP9019. Taxonomy (NCBI): domain Bacteria; kingdom Pseudomonadati; phylum Pseudomonadota; class Alphaproteobacteria; order Sphingomonadales; family Sphingomonadaceae; genus Sphingomonas; species Sphingomonas sp. CFBP9019. The sequence continues at coordinate 547,573 of NZ_JAXCWK010000004.1, forward strand.
CGCCCGCGGCGGAGGATGCGCAATGACTTTGGGCCGCCTCAACCATGTCGGGGTCGCGACGCCGTCGATCGCGAAGTCGGTCGAGACGTACCGGGTGCTGCTCGGCGCGACCGCGATCGGGGAGCCGTTCGACCTGCCCGCGCAGGGCGTGAAGGTGTGCTTCATCGATGCGCCCAATACGCAGATCGAGCTGATCGAGCCCTATGACGAGAGCTCGCCGATCGCAGGGTTCCTGCGCAAGAACCCGGCGGGGGGGCAGCATCATGTGTGTTTCGAGGTGCCCGACATCGCGGCCGCGGTCGTGGAGCTGAAGGCGAAGGGGGCGACGGTGCTCGGCGAACCGCGGATCGGCGCGCATGGCACGCCGATCGTGTTCGTCCACCCGAAGGACTTTGGCGGGATGCTCGTGGAGCTGATGGAGACGCCGGGGGAGGATCATTGACCCCGCATCCGTCGTCCGTTCGTGCTGGGCGTGGTCGGAGTGCGTGGGACTCAGGCCCTTCGGCTTCGCTCGGGGCGAACGGAAGGGGTGGGGCTGGCGGACTGGGGCGTAATCGATGGGGGAGACTGGCATGACCGCGTACGAGCATATCCTGAGCGAGCGGCGCGGTGACGTGCTGGTGCTGACGCTCAACCGGCCCGACCGGCTGAATGCGGCGCCGCCGGCGATGTTCGAGGAGATTGCCGCCGCGGTCGCCTCGCTCGACGGTGCGCGGGCGGTGTTGATCGCGGGTGCGGGGCGGGCGTTCTGTTCGGGCGCGGATGTTGGTGGCGGGGCGCTGGGGTCGGACGATCCGGGTGCGGCGACCTATCAGGCGCTGACGGGGAGCTATAATCCGGCGATGGCGGCGATCGCCGATCTGGGCGTGCCGGTGGTGAGCGCAGTGCGCGGGCCGGCGGCGGGGATCGGGTGCAGCCTCGCTCTTGCCGCGGATTTCTGCGTCGCCAGCGAGAGCGCGTATTTCCTCCAGGCGTTCGTCAATATCGGGCTGGTGCCCGATGGCGGCGCGTCGTGGATGCTGCCGCGGCTGATCGGGCGCGCACGGGCGACCGAGATGATGATGCTGGGCGAGCGGGTGCCCGCGGCGAAGGCGCTCGACTGGGGGATGGTGCACAAGGTCGTCGCGGACGACGCGCTCGACGCCGAGGCGTTCGCGCTGGCGGAGCGGCTGGCGGCGATGCCGACGGTGGCATTGGGGCTGATGCGGCGTGCGATCACCGCGGCCTATGCAAGCGACTATGCGGGCGCGATGGAGGCCGAGGCGGTCAACCAGCGTGCGGCGCGCGGGTCGGCGGATTCGACGGAGGGCGGGATCGCGTTCCTGACGAAGCGCAAGCCGGTGTTCACGGGGACGTGACGACTCACGCTTCTCGTTCCCCGGCGGAGGCCGGGGCCCAGGCTCGATGCGCAGCATCGAACGCGCTGCCGCGCGCGATTTATTTTAGGGCTGGGCCCCGGCCTTCGCCGGGGAACTAGAGTATGACTGACAAACCGAATCCGACGCTTGCCGAGTGGGAGGCTGCTGCTGCCAAGGAGGTGAAGGGCGCTGATCTCACCTGGGCGACCCCCGAAGGCATCGACGTCAAGCCGCTCTATACCGCGGCGGACGTGACCGCCGACCCCGGCCTCCCCGGGTTCGCGCCGTTCACGCGTGGGGTGCGGGCGTCGATGTATGCGGGGCGGCCGTGGACGATCCGGCAATATGCGGGGTTCTCGACCGCGGAGGCGTCGAACGCGTTCTACAGGCGGAATCTTGCCGCGGGGCAGAAGGGGCTCTCGGTCGCGTTCGATCTGGCCACGCACCGCGGCTATGACAGCGACCATCCGCGCGTGACGGGCGATGTCGGCAAGGCCGGCGTCGCGATCGACAGCGTCGAGGACATGAAGATCCTGTTCGACGGCATCCCGCTCGACAAGATGTCGGTCAGCATGACGATGAACGGCGCGGTGATCCCGATCCTCGCCTTCTTCATCGTCGCGGGCGAGGAGCAGGGCGTGCCCCGGCACCTGCTCGACGGGACCATCCAGAACGACATCCTCAAGGAGTTCATGGTCCGCAACACCTACATCTACCCGCCCGAGCCGAGCATGCGGATCATCTCGGACATTTTCGGCTATACCAGCCGCGAGATGCCCAAGTTCAACAGCATCTCGATTAGCGGCTATCACATGCAGGAGGCGGGGGCGACGCAGCTCCACGAGCTCGCCTTCACGATCGCCGACGGCATGGAATATGTGAAATACGGCGTCGCGAGCGGGCTCGACATCGACAAGTTCGCGGGGCGGCTGTCGTTCTTCTTCGCGATCGGCATGAACTTCTTCATGGAGATCGCCAAGCTGCGCGCCGCGCGCGTGCTGTGGCACCGCGCGATGACGGAGCTGGGCGCGCAGGACGAGCGGTCGAAGATGCTGCGCACGCATTGCCAGACGTCGGGCGTGTCGCTGACCGAGCAGGACCCGTACAACAACGTCATGCGCACGACGATCGAGGCGATGGCGGCGATGCTGGGGGGCACGCAGTCGCTCCACACCAACGCGCTCGACGAGGCGATCGCGCTGCCGACCGACTTTTCCGCGCGGATCGCGCGCAACACGCAGATCGTGCTGCAGGAAGAGACGGGGATGACCAAGGTCGTCGATCCGCTCGGCGGCAGTTACTATGTCGAGAGCCTGACGCAGAGCCTGGTCGACGGGGCGTGGACGCTGATCGAGCGGATCCAGGCCGAGGGCGGGATGGCGAAGGCGGTCGCGGCGGGCTGGCCCAAGGCGATGATCGAGGAAGCCGCCGCGGGACGCCAGGCGCGTGTCGATCGCGGCGAGGACGTGATCGTCGGGGTGAACAAGTACAAGCTTGCCGAACAGGACGCGATCGAGATCCTCGACGTCGACAATGTCGCGGTGCGCGCCGGGCAGGTCGAGCGGATCGCGCGGGTGAAGGCGACGCGCGACGAGGAGGCGTGCCGGGCCGCGCTGGATGCGCTGCGCGAGGGCGCGAAGGGGTCGGAGAACCTGCTCGCGCTCGCGGTCGAGTGTGCGCGGGCGCGGGCGACGCTCGGCGAAATCTCGTCGGCGATGGAGGATGTGTTCGGGCGCTATGGCACGCAGCCGACGCCGGTGTCGGGCGTCTATGGCGGCGCGTATGAGGACGATGCGCGCTGGACGCGGCTGACCGACGGGGTCGAAGCGACCGAGCGGCGGCTGGGACGCAAGCCCCGCATGCTGGTCGCCAAGATGGGGCAGGACGGGCATGACCGCGGCGCCAATCTCGTCTCGTCGATGTTCGGCGATCTGGGGTTCGAGATCGTGCCGGGGGCGCTGTTCCAGACCCCGGCGGAGGTCGCCGCGCTGGCGCTGGCCAAGGACGTTGACGTGGTCGGCGCGTCGAGTCTCGCGGCGGGGCACAAGACGCTGATCCCCGAGCTGATCGGCCACCTGCGCGAGGCGGGACGCGCGGATATCAAGGTGATCGCGGGTGGCGTTATTCCTGCACAGGACTATCAGGCGCTGCGTGATGCCGGGGTCCAGGCGATCTTCGGACCCGGCACCAACCTGATCCAGGCCGCCGAGGACGTGTTGAAGCTCCTCGGCCATAATATGGGCCCGCAAGAGGAAGCCGCAGAATAATGCTGAACAGTCTCGAAGATACTTCCCCGGCGAAGGCCGGGGCCCAGTTGGGCGCCGGTCGTGACGACGTACAGTCCTCCGTTACGTCGACCTCTCCAACTGGACCCCGGCCTTCGCCGGGGAACGGCACAAGGACCGACTGGACGCGGGCGGAGATCGCGGCGTTGTTCGACCTGCCGTTCGACGCACTCATGTACCGGGCGCAGACCGTGCACCGGGCGCATCATGCGGTGAGCGAGGTGCAGCTGTGCACTTTGCTGTCGATCAAGACCGGCGGGTGCCCCGAGGATTGCGGCTATTGTTCGCAGTCGGCGAGCGCGGACACGCAGCTGAAGGCGGAAAAGCTGATGGACGTCGATGCCGTCCTCGCCGACGCCGCGCACGCCAAGGCGGCGGGATCGCAGCGGTTCTGCATGGGCGCTGCGTGGCGCAACCCTAAGCCGCGCGACATGCCGAAGGTCGTCGCGATGGTCGAGGGCGTGCGCGCGATGGGGCTGGAGACGTGCATGACGCTCGGGATGCTCGACGCGGATCAGGCAAAGCAGCTCGCCGATGCGGGGCTCGATTACTACAACCACAATATCGACACCTCGCCGGAGAATTACGGCAACGTCATCACCACGCGGACCTTCGAGGACCGGCTGGAGACGCTGGCCAACGTGCGCGATGCGGGCATATCGGTGTGCTGCGGCGGGATCGTCGGGATGGGCGAGACGCGCAGCGACCGCGTCGGCTTCGTCCATGCGCTCGCCACGCTGCCGCGGCATCCCGAGAGCGTGCCGGTGAACGCGCTGGTGCCGGTCAAGGGGACGGTGCTCGGCAACATGCTCGCCGACACGCCGCTCGCGAAGATCGACGATATCGAGTTCGTGCGGACCGTCGCGGTCGCGCGGATCACGATGCCGCTGAGCATGGTGCGGCTGTCCGCGGGACGCGAGAGCATGTCCGAGGCGACCCAGGCTTTGTGCTTCATGGCGGGGGCGAATTCGATCTTTACCGGCGACACGCTGCTGACGACGGGCAATGCGGGCGACAGCGCGGATGCGGCGTTGCTGGCGAAGCTCGGCATGACGCCGATGACGGGTGCCGAACCGATGCGCGAGGCCAAGACATGCTGCTGATCGCACTGCTGATCGCCGCCGCGCCGATGCAGCCCCAGTCGCAGGCGCAGGCGCAGATGACCCGGTCCGCGGGCAGCAGCTATGCGCAGGCGGACGCGGCGATGACCGCGCAGTGGAAGCGGACCTACGCCTATATGAAGCGGCGCGATGCGCAGGACACGTCGCGTGGCGGTGGCTTCGGGTTTGCGGGATCGCTGCTCGAAAGCCAGCGCGCGTGGCTGAAGTTCCGCGACACGCAATGCGTGATCGAGGGCGGGCAATATGCCGGCGGGTCGGCGCAGGGGATGACGATCGCCGGCTGTCGCACCGGCCTGACCAAGGCACGGACCGCGCAGCTCAAATCGATGATCTGGTACCAGTAAATACACGTCCGCACCCGGCGCCAAGCCGGGGAGACGGCACAGTTTAGGGCGAGAGATGTTCAAGAAAATCCTGGTCGCCAATCGCGGCGAGATCGCATGCCGCGTGATGCGCACCGCCAAGGCGATGGGGATCAAGACCGTCGCGGTCTATTCCGACGCCGATGTGCGCAGCCCGCACGTGCTGATGGCGGACGAGAGCGTGCGGCTGGGACCAGCGCCCGCGGCGGAGAGCTATCTCAAGGCCGAGCTGATCCTGCTGGCGGCGAAGGAGACGGGCGCGGACTGTATCCATCCGGGTTACGGCTTCCTGTCCGAGCGCGAGAGCTTCGCGCGGGCGTGTGCCGAGGCGGGGATCGCGTTCGTCGGGCCGCCGCCCGCTGCGATCGCGGCGATGGGCGACAAGATCGAATCGAAGAAGCTCGCCAAGGCGGCGGGCGTCAACGTCGTGCCGGGCTATCTGGGCGAGATCGCGGACACCGACGAGGCGGTGCGGATCGCGGGCGACATCGGCTATCCGGTGATGATGAAGGCGTCGGCGGGCGGCGGCGGCAAGGGCATGCGGCTGGCGTACAGCGAGCAGGACGTCCGCGAGGGCTTCGAGGCGACCAAGCGCGAGGGGCTGGCGTCGTTCGGCGACGACCGCGTGTTCATCGAGAAGTTCATCGAAAGCCCGCGGCATATCGAGATCCAGCTGATCGGCGACCAGCATGGCAACATCGTCTATCTCAACGAGCGCGAATGCTCGATCCAGCGGCGGCACCAGAAGGTCGTCGAGGAAGCCCCGTCGCCGTTCGTGACGCCGAAGATGCGCAAAGCCATGGGCGAGCAGGCGGTCGCGCTGGCGCGGGCGGTCGGCTATTATTCGGCCGGGACGGTCGAGCTGATCGTGTCGGGCGCGGATACGAGCGGCGAGGGGTTCTACTTCCTCGAGATGAACACGCGGCTCCAGGTCGAGCATCCGGTGACCGAGGAGATTACCGGGCTCGATCTGGTCGAGCTGATGATCCGGGTCGCGGCGGGCGAGCCGCTGGGGTTCGCGCAGGACGAGGTGAAGCTGAACGGCTGGTCGATCGAGAACCGGGTCTATGCGGAGGATCCGTATCGCGGGTTCCTGCCGAGCATCGGGCGGCTGGTGCGGTATAATCCGCCTCTCCCGTTCGCCCTGAGCGAGGGTGCTTCGACTTCGCTCAGCACGAACGGGGGAGGGGATGTGGATTCCGCCGAACCCCGCGTCCGTGTCGACGATGGCGTGCGCGAGGGGGGCGAGGTCAGCATGTTCTATGACCCGATGATCGCCAAGTTGATCACCTGGGCGCCGACGCGCGAGGGGGCGGTCGCGGCGCAGATCGCGGCGCTCGACGCGTTCGAGCTCGAGGGGCCGGGGAACAACATCGATTTCCTGTCGGCGATCATGCAGCATCCGCGCTTCCAGTCGGGGGCGCTGACGACCGGGTTCATCGCCGAGGAATATCCCGACGGGTTCCACGGCGCGCCCGCGGATGCGGCGTTGCTGACGACGCTGGCCGCGGTTGCCGCCTTTGCCGCGACGGCAGAAGCCGACCGCGCGCGGCGGATCGACGGGCAGCTCGGGCGGCGGTTGCGGCCGCCTGCGGACTGGGTGGTGACGATCGGCGGGACCGATCACCGCGTGCGCGTGTCGACCGACGGGATTTCGGTCGATGGCGAAGCGCTCGACCTGTCGCTCGAATATACGCCGGGGGACCGGATGGTGATGGTCGAGGGCGACGAGCATCTGACGATCCGGATCGCGAAGGCGCGTGCCGGGTTCAGGCTGACGACGCGCGGCGCGAGCCATGTCGCGCGCGTGCTGCCCGCGCGGGTCGCGCCCTATACCGCGCACCTGATCGAGAAGGTCGCGCCCGATCTGTCGAAATTCCTGATCTGCCCGATGCCGGGGCTGCTGGTGCGGCTCGATGTCGCGGCGGGGGACCGGGTCGAGGCGGGGCAGGCGCTCGCGGTGGTCGAGGCGATGAAGATGGAGAATATCCTGCGCGCGGAGAAGACCGGCGTGGTGAAGTCGGTGTCGGCGGCGGCGGGCGACAGCCTGGCGGTGGATCAGGTGATCCTGGAGCTGGAATAGGCGTTGCGGTTTTCGTGAGGGTGGGCCTTGTGTCCCCGCGAAGGCGGGGACCCAGGCTGGGCTCCCGCCTTCGCGGGAGAACAAGGGCTCCACCACCCCGGCGGAGGCCGGGGTCCAGTTGGGGGAGGTGGCTAGGCTAGCGCTGCGCGTCGTTACTCGAGCCTTCCCATCTGGGCCCCGGCCTTCGCCGGGGTGGGGTGGGGTTACCGAATCTTACGCCACCCCGGCGGAGGCCGGGGCCCAATTGGGGGACGCGGCTGGGCTGATGCTGCGCGTCGTTACTCGAGCCTTCCCATCTGGGCCCCGGCCTTCGCCGGGGTGGTGTGTAGGGAGGGCGGGCCATGGCGGCGGGCTCTCCCGTTTTTGGCTGTGACGCTGTAGAGCCGGGCGGATGATCGTTTTGCGCTATTTCGCCGCGTTGCTGCTGCTCGTGTCCGCTGTGCCTGCCCTGGCGCAGGACGAGGCGAAAGTGGCCTCGGTGGCGGCGGGGCTGACGCGGGCGTCGGCGGAGTTGCAGGCGGTCGACGATGCGGCGGTCGAGGCGCGTGATGATGCGGCGCGGCAGGCGTTGCGGACGCGGGCGGAGGCGGTGCAGGCGACCGCGGCGGAGGCGGTGCGGGTGCTGACGCCCGAAATGGCGCTGGTCCAGGCGCGGGTGACCGAGCTGGGCGCGGCGACGCCGGGGGTGGTCGAGGCGCCCGAGATCCGCCAGCAGCGCCGATTGCTCGCGCAGAGCCAGTCGGCGATCGATTCGGCGATCAAGCGCGCGCGGCTGATCGGGGTCGAGGCCAAGCAGCAGATCGACGATATCGGTGCGGCCGAGGCGGAGGAGCTGGGCCAGCAATTGTCCGAGCGCAGCGCGTCGCCGCTGTCGCCGACGCTGTGGACCGCGATCATCGATCACCTGCCGCGCGACACGGCGCGGCTGAACCGGTTCGCGGCGACCGGCGCGCGCCAGTTCGTCCAGCGGTTCGACATGCAGGCGGCGATGATCGCGCTGACCGGGCTGCTCGCCGCACTGGTGCTGCTCGTGCCGGTGCGCGGTGCGCTCCACCGGCTGGGGCGCGGCTATGCGACCGATCATGCGCCGGGCGGGCGGATCCGGCGGTCCGCCTATGCGCTGTGGCTGGTGGTGATCGGCACGATGTTGCCCGGATTCGCCGCGCTGGCGTTCGTCCAGTCGCTGCGCTGGTCCGCCCTGCTGTCGCCCGCGTTCGACCAGATCGCGACGCGTTTTGTCGGATTGTCGTTCTTTGCGGCCTTCCTGTCGGCGTTGGGCGGCGCGTTGCTGCTGCGCGCGCAGCCGAGCTGGCGGCTGTTGCCGATCGGCGACAGCGCGGCGCAGACGCTGCGCCCCTTCACCTGGGCAGCGGCGGGGTTGGTGTTCTTCGGCCAGCTGCTGATCACCGCCAACGCGCTGGTCGGCGCGAGTGCGGCGGCGTCGACCGCGGCGAACGCGCTGATCGCGCTGCTCCACCTGGCGCTGATCGCCGGCGTGCTGGTCGCGCTCGGGCGGCTGAGGGCGGCGGCCCAGCCCGATCCCGAGAAGCCCGCCCGCAACAGCCTGCTCGCGATCGTCGCGCTGGTCGTGTGGCTGGCGGTGCTGGTCGCGTTCGTCGCGACGCTGACCGGATACGTCAATTTCGCGCTGAAGACCGCGCAGTGGATGGTGTGGGGGGCGATCGTCGGCGCGACGCTGTACCTGATGATGACCTTCACCGACGACGCCTGCCGCGCCGCGCTGTCGAGCAGCAACCGGATCGGGCGCAGCGCGAACAGCGGCTTCGGCGTCGGCAACCGGACGGTCGACCAGATCGGCGTCCTGCTGTCGGCGGTGCTGCGGCTGATGCTGATCATGCTGGCGTTCGGCGCGGTGATGGCGCCGTTCGGGGCGGGCGTGACGTCGGTGTTCGAGCTGTTCGGGACGCTTGCGGGCGGGATCACGGTCGGCGAGATCACGATATCGCCTGGCGCGGTGCTGCGGTCGATCGCGGTGCTGTTCGTAGCGCTGGCGATCATGCGCGGGCTGCAGCACTGGCTGGTCAACAGCTATCTGCCGACGACCGCGATGGATGCGGGTGCGCAGAATTCGGTGACGATGGTCGCGCGCTATGCGGGGATCATCGCCGCGGTGCTGTGGGCGCTCGCCGCGCTTGGCATCGGGATGGAGAAGCTCGCGGTGGTGCTCGGCGCGCTGTCGGTGGGCATCGGCTTCGGCCTGCAGGCGATCACGCAGAATTTCGTGTCGGGGCTGATCCTGCTCGCCGAGCGGCCGGTCAAGATCGGCGACTGGGTGCGGATCGGCAACCAGGAGGGCGACGTCAAGCGGATCAACGTCCGGTCGACCGAGATCCAGGTCGCCGACCGATCGACGCTGATCGTCCCCAATTCGGAGCTGATCACCAAGACGATCCAGAACATGACGCTGGCCGCGCCGATCGGGCGGATCCAGCTGCAATTCTCGGTGCCGATCGAGAGCGATCTCGACGCGGTGCGGACGATGCTGTTCACCGCCTTTGCCGACCAGAGCGAGGTGCTCGACGATCCCGAGGTGAAGGTGTTCATCGATTCGGTCGATGGTGGCCGCGCGAAGCTCAACTGCTTCGCCTATGTCGCGAGCCCGCGCGATGCCTATCCGGTGCGCAGCGCGCTGCTGTTCACGCTGTTGCGCCAGTTCCGCGAGGCGGGGATCGATCTTGGCGCGACGACGACGCGGATGGAGCTGATCGGGACGCCGCCCGCCGTCGGGGCCGCCGGAATCATGGCCGGACCGACCGACGCGGCGCGGTGAAGCGGCATAATCCTGCGACAATTGGCCCCTAGGTGCCGGGGTCAGGTCGATGGGATATCAGGGTTATGCGTACACTGGGTTTGATGCTGGCGGTGAGCCTGCCGGCGATGGCGGCGGCGCAACAGGCGCCTGCGCCGGTGCCGGCGACAGAGGGCGCGCAGACGGACGGCGCTGCAGCCGAGCCGGAGGATAGCGTCGAGGGCGAGGAGATCGTCGTCACCGGATCGCGCAAGCTGCCCGGATCGGTGGTCGGCGACATTCCGCCCGATCAGACCTTGGGGCAGGCGGACATCCGCTCCTACGGCGTCAGCTCGGTGTCCGACCTGCTCGCCGAACTCAGCCCGCAGACGACGAGCGGGCGCGGCAGCGGGGGTGCGCCGGTGGTGCTGCTCAACGGGCGGCGCATCTCGAGCTTTTCCGAAATCCGCGACATCCCGACCGAGGCGATCCAGCGCGTCGAGATCCTGCCCGAGGAGGTCGCGCTGAAATATGGCTATCGCGCGGATCAGAAGGTCGTGAACTTCGTGCTGCGCCGCCGCTTTCGCGCGGTGACCGCGGAGGCGATCGACCGGATGCCGACCGAGGGGGGGACGAACACGCCGCAGGCCAAGCTCGACCTGCTGACGATCGCGCGCGACCGGCGGGTCAACCTGCATGCCGAATATGCGACGAGTTCGGCGCTGACCGAGGCGGAGCGCGACATCGTGCCGATCGCGGGGGGCAACGGCAGCGGGGCGGTGGGAGCGGGCGGCACGGTCGTCGATCCGACGCCGTTCCGCACGCTGCAGGGCCAGACGAGTACCTTCACCGCGAACAGCGTCTATGCGCGCAACATCTTCGGCAATGTCGGCGCGACGATCAACGGACGGCTCGAATCGACCGACAGCCGCAGCCTGAACGGCCTGCCCGTCGCGGCGCTGACGCTGGCGGACGGGAGCGTGATCAACCGTGCGCTCGACGATCCGGGCTTCCTGCCGCTGGCGCAGCGCGCGTCGTCGATCGCGGCGCATCTGGGCACAACGCTGAACGGCGATGTCGGCACGTGGCGCTGGACGGTGACGGGCAATTACGATCGCAGCGATACGCAGACCTTCACCGACACCGGCGTCGATGCGAGTGCGTTCAATGCGCGGCTGGCGGCGGGCGATCCGACCGCGGTGCCGCTGGGTGCGCTGACTGCGGCGGATATCGGCGCGGCGGCGGGCAACCGCGCCTATGCGACGCAGAGCATCGGCGGGATCGACGCGGTCGCCAATGGCCGGCTGTTCGCGCTGCCCGCGGGCGACGTGTCGACGACGCTGAAGCTGGGGGCGGAGACCGCCGATTTCGACAGCCGGTCGGATCGCGGCGGGTTCGCGCAGCGCGGGCAGGTGGCGCGCGACACGGTCAACGGCCAGGTCAATGTCGACCTGCCGATCGCGAGCCGGTCTAAGGGGGTGCTGCCGTTCCTCGGCACGCTGTCGGCGAACTTCAACCTGGCGCAGGATCATTTGTCGGATTTCGGCACGCTGACCACGCTTGGTTACGGTGCGAACTGGGCGCCGATCCCGGCGGTGCGGCTGATCGCGTCGGTGACCGACACCGACCAGGCGCCGACCGCGCAGCAGCTGGGCAATCCGTCGATCACGACGCCCAATGTCCGCGTGTTCGATTATGTCCAGGGCACGACCGCGACCGTCACCACGATCAGCGGCGGCAATCCCGGGCTGAGCGCGGACAATAACCGCGTGACCAAGCTGGGGCTGACGGTGAAGCCCTGGGCGGGGCGCGAGGTCACGCTGACCGCCAATTATGTCGACAGCCGGACCGACAATCCGATCGCCGCCTTCCCGGCCGCGACCGCGGCGATCGAGGCGGCATTTCCCGACCGGTTCGTCCGCGATGCGACGGGCGCACTGTTGCAGGTCGACCGGCGGCCGATCAACTTCGCGCGCAGCGAACGCTCCGAACTGCGCTGGGGGATCAATTTCTCCGCGCCGCTGAAGTCGAAGATCCAGCGCGAGCTTGAGGCGTTTCGCGCGGGGACGGGGCCCAATCCGTTTGCCGGGATGCAGCCGCCGGGCGGCGGGCGGCCGCGGGGTGAAGGCGGGCGGGGTGAAGGACCGCGGGGCGAAGGACCGCGGGGCGAAGGCGCCGGGCCGGGTGAGGGACGCGGCGGCGGTGGCCCGGGCGGTCCGGGCGGCGGGGGCGGCGGCTTCGGGCGTCGCGGGCGCGGGCAGGGCGGCGGGCGCGTCCAGTTCGCGCTGTATCACACCTGGCGCTTTACCGACCGCGTGCTGGTGGCGGAGGGCGGGCCGAGCCTGAACCTGCTCGACGGCGATGCGATCGGTAATAATGGCGGGTCGGCGCGGCACAGCCTCGAGGCGCAGGCGGGGTATAGCAACAATGGGCTCGGCGCGCGGCTGTCGGCGAATTACGCGGAGGGCACGCGGGTCGATGGCGGGACCGCGGCGGCGCCCGAGACGCTCAATTTCGGCGGGCTGGCGACCGCAAACGTGCGGCTGTTCGCGGATCTGGGGCAGCGGCTCGAATGGGTGAAGGCGCGGCCGTGGCTGCGCGGGATGCGCGTCACGCTGTCGGTCGACAATGTGTTTAACACGCGGCAGCGGGTGACGGATGCGAGCGGGGCGGTGCCGAATACCTATCAGCCGGATTATCTGGATCCGCTGGGGCGGACGGTGCGGTTGAGCGTGCGGAAGCTGTTTTTCTGAGGCCGTCAGGATGACGGGTGGGGTTACAGGCCAATCCTGGTCGCGAGCCAGCGGGCGGCGGCTTCGGGGGTCTGTTTGTCGGTGTCGCGGTCGACCTGGTAGTTGGCGGTGCGCATCGCCTCGACCGGGATGCGGCCAACAAGCGGGCGGAGCGCGGCGGTGAAGCGCGCGTCGTTCGCACGCGCGGGGGCGACCATCAGGATCGCGTCATAGCCCGGGATCGCGTGGCGCGGGTCGGTGAGCACGGTCAGCTTGTCCGCGGCGATCCGGCCGTCCGAGGAAAAGGCGGAGATGACGTCCGCCTTGCCGCTCTGCAGTGCGCGGTACATGAAGGTCGGGCTGTACGGCGTGGTGCGTGCGAAGCGGAGCGGATAGGCGCGTTTCACCGCCGCCCATTCGGGGCGTTCGAGGAATTCTAGGTCGCTGCCGAGCGTCAGGCCGGGCGCGGCCTTCACCAGATCGTCGAGGCTCGCGATGCGCTGGCGGCGCGCCACGTCCGCCTTCATCGCAAAGGCATACGCATTCTCGAACCCGAGCGTGCCGACCAGGCCGACGCCGTGCGTGCTCTTTGCCCAAGCGCCGATATCGGCGACCATCTTCGTGCGCTCGGGCACGTCGCTGCGCTTCATCTCGTTGGCCCAGATCGTGCCGGCATAATCGACATAGACGTCGATATCGCCGCCTGCGAGCGCACCGAAGACGAGCGCCGAGCCCAGGCCGTCGCGATAGGTGACGGTGTAGCCCGCGCGCGTCAGCCGGTCGCCGATCAGCCGCGCGAGGATATATTGCTCGGAGAAGTTCTTCGCGCCGACGACGACCGTCCGGTCGCCGCCGCCGCCGCGGGGCCAGAGCGGCGCGGTGGCGAGCGCGGTCCCTGCGACCAGCAGCGCGGCGCTCGCGATCCACAGCCAGCGACGGCGTGCGCGGATGCCCTGTTCGATCCCGCCGATCAGTGCGTCGACCGCGAGCGCGAGCGCCGCTGCGCTGACGCAGCCGGCAAGCACCAGCGCCCAGTTCTGCGTCTGGAGCCCGGCGAAGATCAGGTCGCCCAGACTTGGCTGGCCGACCGTGGTCGACAGCGTCGCCGCGCCGATCGTCCAGACCGCGGCGGTGCGGATGCCGGCGACGACGACGGGGGCGGCGAGCGGGGCCTCGACGAGGCGGAGCTTCTGCGCGGGCGTCATGCCGACCGCGTCGGCGGCCTGCGACACCGCGGGGTCGAGCCCCTGCAGCCCCGCGACCGCGTTGCGCAGGATCGGCAGCAGCGCATAGAGCGTTAGCGCGATCAGCGAGGGGAGGAAGCCCAAGGCCGGGATCCCGCCGCCGACCAGCGCGGACAGGCTGAGCAGCAGCGGATAGAAGAGCGCGAGCAGCGCGAGGCTGGGGACCGTCTGGACGAGGCTGGCGAAACCGAGCGCGACGCGCGCGACCGCGGCGTTGCGCGCGGACCAGATCGCGAGCGGCAGGCTGATCGCGATGCCGAGCAGGAGCGCCGCCGCGGACAGCAGGACGTGACTGGCGAGCAGCGGCGGCACGCGGGTCAGCGCGTCGAGGAACGCGCTCATGCGACGAGCGCCCGGAGGCGGTCGGCCTGCGCGCGCGGGACCTGGACCAAAGCCTGGGCGTCGTCGCCGCCCTCACCCGCTACGAGGGCTGCGGGGGTCGCATCGGCGACGATCTGCCCGGCCTTCATGACGAGCACGCGGTCGGCGAGCAGCAGCGCCTCCGCCATGTCGTGCGTGACGAGGATGGTGGTGAGGCCCAGCCGGTCGTGCAGCTCGCGGATGCGCGTGCCGAGCGCGTCGCGGGTGACGGGATCGAGCGCGCCGAACGCCTCGTCGAGGAGCAGCAGCTTTGCCCCCGGCGCGAGCGCGCGGGCGATGCCGACGCGTTGGCGCTGGCCACCCGACAGCGCGTCGGGCAGACGTCCGGCGATGCCGCGCGGCAGGTCGACGAGATCGAGCAGCGCGCCGACATCCGCCTCGTCGCCGCGGCCGGCGATGCGCAGCCCGATCGCGATGTTCTCGGCGATCGTCATGTGCGGGAACAGGCCGATATTCTGGAAGACATAGCCGACCCGGCGGCGCAGCGCGGGCGCGGGGCCGTACGTGACGTCGGTGCCGTCGAGCAGGACGCGGCCGTCGCTCGGCTCGACGAGGCGGTTGATCGTCTTGAGGAGGGTCGACTTGCCCGATCCCGACGTGCCGACGAGCGCGACGAAGCTGCCGCCCGCGATCTCGAGCGAGACCGCATCGACCGCGATCGTCGCGCCGTAAGCCCTGGTGACGCGTTCGAAAGCGAGCGCTGGAGATTGATCTGGCATCTGGGCGCAGGATGCGGGAAACATACCGCAAAATCAAACGGAGAGGATCGGCCATGAGCCAGCAGAGCATATTCATCACCGGCGGCGGATCGGGGATCGGCCGCGCGACCGCTTTGCTGTTCGCGCGCAAGGGCTGGCGGATCGGGCTGGCCGACGTCAGCGCCGCGGGGCTGGCGGAGACCGCGGCGCTGCTGCCCGAGGGGGCGTCGACCTATGTGATGGACGTACGCGACCGCGACGCGTGGGTGGCGTCGCTCGATGCGTTCACGGCCGTGACGGGCGGGCGGCTCGACGTGCTGTTCAACAATGCCGGAATCGGCTCTGGCGGGCCGCTCGCGACGACCGACTTCGCCGAGATCGACCGGGTGGTCGGGGTCAACCTGGTCGGCGTGCTGAACGGCGCGAAGATCGGTCATGGCTATCTGAAGCGGACGCCGGGATCGTGCCTGCTCAACACCGCATCTGCGTCGGCAATCTATGGCTCGTCGGGGCTGGCGCCCTATTCGGCGACCAAGTTCGGGGTGCGCGCGATCACCGAGGCGCTCGACGGCGAATGGGCGGGCGACGGGATCAAGGTGCGCGCGATCGTGCCGAGCTTCATCGACACGCCGCTGCTGAACACGACCGCGGGGGGATCGAACCGGTCAATCCGCGAGACGGTGACGGGCGCGGGGCTCGAGCTGACCGGGGTCGAGGCGGTCGCCGACGCGGCCTGGGCTGCGGTGCACGGCAACGCGGTCCACACCTATGTCGGCAAGACCGCGCACCGCATGGCGTTCGCCGCGCGCTGGATGCCGGGGTCGCTGCGCAAGCGGATGCGGCGGAGTGTGAAGCGGTAGGGGGGCTTCCGTCATTCCGGGCTTGAGCCGGGACCCAGAGTCACGGGCGTTGCCGTTTGGGGCTCTGGGTCCTGACTTTCGTCAGGATGACGGGGGGGGGGCAGGATGACGACTCGGCGGTCAGGAGTCGCCGACGATGGCGTCGATCGCTTCGGCCATTTCGATGTCGCGGGGGGAGAGGCCGCCGGCGTCGTGGGTGGTGAGCAGGATCTCGACGCGGTTCCAGACATTCTTCCATTCGGGATGATGGTTGGCGCGCTCGGCGATCAGTGCGACCTGAGTCATGAAGCCGAATGCCTCGACGAAATCGGCGAACACGATCGTCCGCGTGATCGCGTCGCGGCCATCGTCATAATCCCACTCGTCGAGTCCATCGAGCGCCTCGGCCCGCTCGGTCTCGTTCAGTGCCTCGATCATTCGCGTACCCTTGCAGCTATGGATCGCCAACGCGTATGGCTGGAGCCATGAGCGGGCAAGCGACAATCCATGGTGATACGCAGGGGCTCGCGCCCGATGCGGCTGCGATCGAGGCGATCGGGCGCGCGACGATCGCGCGGCTGCCCGCCGAATTTCGCGTGCATCTGGGCGACGTGGTCTTCGCCATCGAGGAATTCGCCGACGAGGAGACGCTGGCAGAGCTCGGCATCGAGCATCCGCTCGACCTGTCGGGGGTGTATCAGGGGCGGCCGCTGGGCGAGAAATCGTCGATGGATAGTGGCGCGATGCCCGACCGTATCACCTTGTACAGGCGGGCGATCCTCGAGGAATGGATCGAGACGGGGGTGCGGCTCGACGATCTGGTCGCGCATGTCACGATCCACGAGATCGGGCATCATTTCGGGCTGAGCGACGACGACATGCATGCGCTGGAAGACGCCGCGGCGTGAGCCTGGCGTTTCGCCGTGTCGCCTGCGACCGCGGCGGACGGCGGCTGTTCGACGACGTGTCGTTCGAGCTGGCGGCGGGTGAGGCGGCGGTCGTCGCGGGGCCGAACGGCGTCGGCAAATCGAGCCTGATCCGGATAGCCGCGGGGCTGTTGCCGCCCGCCGAGGGCGAGGTGACCGCGACCGGGCGCATCGCGCTGCTCGCCGAGGCGGCGGCGCTGGATGCGGAGCGCACGGTAAGCGAGGGGCTCGCATTCTGGGCGGCGCTCGACGGCGCGGATAGTGCGGCGGTGGCGCAGGCGCTCGATGCCGTCGGGCTCGCGGCGCTGGCGGTGGTGCCGGTGCGGATGCTGTCGACCGGGCAGCGGCGGCGGGTGGCGATGGCGCGCGTGGTCGCGTCGGGCGCGCCGATCTGGCTGCTCGACGAGCCGGGCAACGGGCTCGATGCGGCGTCGGTCGCGCGGCTCGAGGCGCTGATCGCGCGGCACCGGGACGCGGGCGGGATCGTCCTTGCCGCGACGCATCTGCCGCTCGCGATCCCGGGGGCGCAGACGATCAATCTGGCGGGTGAGGAGGCGGCGTGATGCTGGCGCTGACCTTGCGCGACGTGCGGCGCGGCTATGCGGGGGGCGGGGCGGCGCTGGTCGTCGCGTTCTTCCTGCTGGTCGCGGTGCTGTTTCCGTTCGCGATCGGGCCCGATGCGGCGGTGCTCGCGCGGGTCGGGGGCGGGGTGATCTGGGCGGCGGCGTTGCTCGCGGCCTTGCTGCCGGTCGAGCGGCTGGTGGGGCCCGATCTGGAGAGCGGGGTGCTCGACCAGTTGCGGGTGCGCGGGGTGTCGCTGGCTCTGGTCGCGGCGGCGAAGATCGTCGCGCACTGGGTGGCGTTCGCGCCGCCGCTGATGCTGGCGGCGGTGATCGCGGCGGGGTTGCTCGATCTGTCGGGGGCGACCTTGGTGCGGGTCGAGATCGGGCTGGCGATCGGGACGCCGGGGCTCGCCGCGCTTGCGGTCGCGACGGGGGCGCTGGTCGCCGGGTTGCGCGGCGGGAGCGCGGTGGCGGGGCTGGTGATGCTGCCGCTCGCGGTGCCGTTGCTGATCTTTGGCGCGGGGGCGCTCGATCCGGTCGGCGGGGCGGGGGCGTTCAAGCTGCTCGGCGCGGTGAGCCTCGTGCTGGTGGCGGGGGCGCCGTTCGTGGCGGGGGCGGCGATGCGGGCGGGGATGGAGTAGGTTGGGGTTGGGGCAGGTGTTGGGGCTGGTGCTTCGACTTCGCTCAGCACGAACGGTTTGGGTTGGGGCGGGCTTGTGCTTCGACTTCGCTCAGCACGAACGGATCCAGGAGGAACGCGCGGGTCCCGCGTCAGTCGCGGGACCAGCGGGCCCAGATGGCGGTGGGGAGGGTGAGGCCGCGGGTTTCCTCGCGGACGCCGAGTTCGCCCGCTTCGACCTTGCCGGGCAGGTCGGCGAAGACCTGGTTGAGCAGTTCGCCGATCGCGAGCGCGGACATGCGGACCGCGTAGACGGTCAGGAACAGGAAGCGCGAATTCTCGTCGAGCAGCTTGCGGCAGTCGGCGATGAGGCGGGGGAGATCCTCCTCGAGCCGCCAGACCTCGCCCTCGGGACCGCGGCCATATTTCGGCGGGTCGAGCAGGATGCCGTCATAGCGGCGGCCGCGACGAACCTCGCGCGCGACGAACTTGGCGGCGTCGTCGGTCATCCAGCGGATCGGCGCGTCGGCCATGCCCGACAGCCGCGCATTGGCCTTGGCCGCCTCGACCGATTTCTTCGACGCATCGACATGGACCATGCGGACGCCCTTGGTCGCCATCGCGAGCGTGCCGACGCCGGTATAGCCGAACAGGTTCATGCATTCCGGACTGTCGAGCCCGGCGACGCGCTCACGCATCCAGCTCCACACCGGCGCCATGTCGGGGAAGAAGCCGAGATGGCGGAAGGGGGTGGTCTGCGCGGTGTAGGACACCTCGTTCCATTTGAGCGTCCAGCCTTCGCGGGGCACGGGTTCCGAGAATTCCCAGCGGCCGCCGCCATCCTCGTCCGAGCCGGGGACGAACTCGCCCTGCGCCTTCCAGTCGGTCGAGGCGGGGGCCCACATCGCCTGCGGTTCGGGGCGGATGAAGCGGAAGCGGCCATAGCGTTCGAGCTTCTTGCCGTGCCCCGAATCGATCAGGCCGTAATCGGCCCAGGGTTCGCCGATGAGGGTGTCGAGCGTCTTCATGCCGACGGCTTTGCGCGGTCAGCGATGTATGCGGTGATCGCGTCGAAGGTCGCAGGCAGCGTGACGTAGCCCTCCTCGCGCTGGAACAGGTCGCCGACACGCGCGGGGAGCGACGGCCGGACGCCGGTCGCGCGCTCGACCGCGTCGCGGAACTTGGCGGGATGCGCGGTGGCGAGCGTGACGACGGGGGTGCCGGGCGGCACCTCGGTACGCAGCCCGGCGGCGAGGCCGATCGCGGTGTGCGGGTCGATCACCTGGCCGGCATGCTCATGCGCCCAGCGCATCGCGAGCGTCATGTCGTCGAGATCGACGCGGTCGCTCTGGAACAGCGCCGCCGCCCCCTGCGACTGCGCGTTGGTGAGCCGCATCGCGCCAGACGATTCGAAGCCTGCCATCTGTGCGGCGAGCGCCGAGCCGTCGCGGCCGCCGAGGTCGAACAGCAGGCGTTCGAAGTTCGAGCTGACCTGGATGTCCATCGACGGGGTCGGGGTCTGTTCGACGCCGGTCTTCGAATAGTCGCCGCTGCTGAGCGCGCGGTGGAGGATGTCGTTGACGTTGGTGGCGACGATCAGCCGCGCGACGGGAAGGCCCATGCGGGCGGCGACATAGCCCGCGAAGACGTCGCCGAAATTGCCCGTGGGCACGGAGAAGGCGACCGCGCGGTCGGGCGCGCCGAGGCGGACCGCGGCGTAGAAGAAGTACACGACCTGCGCCATCAGCCGGGCCCAGTTGATCGAGTTCACCGCCGACAGCGCGAACCGGTCGGAGAAGCCGGGGTCGTTGAACATCGCCTTCACGAGCGCCTGCGCGTCGTCAAAGCTGCCTTCGATCGCGATGTTGTAGACATTGGGGCTGAGCACCGTCGTCATCTGGCGGCGCTGCACGTCCGAGATGCGGCCGGCGGGGTGGAGCATGAAGATGTCGATGCCCTCGCGCCCCGCCACCGCGTCGATCGCGGCCGAGCCGGTGTCGCCGCTGGTCGCGCCGACGATCGTCAGGCGCTTGGTGGTGCCCGCGAGAAAGCGTTCGAAGAAGAGGCCGAGCAGCTGGAGCGCGACGTCCTTGAACGCGAGCGTCGGGCCGTGGAAGAGTTCGAGCAGCCACTGGTCATGGTCGAGCTGGACCAGCGGGACGACCGCGGCGTGCGAGAAGCGGCCATAGGCCTGGTCGCAGAGCGCCTTCAGCTCGTCGCGGGTCATCGCGTCGCCGACGAACGGCGCCATGACGGCGACCGCGGTGTCGACATAGGAGAGGCCGGCGAGCGCGGCGATCTCGTCGCGGGTCATCGTCGGCCATGTCTCGGGGAGGTAGAGGCCGCCATCGGATGCGAGACCGGCGAGCGTCGCCGCTTCGAAATCGAGGACGGGGGCCGAGCCGCGGGTGCTGATGTAACGCATGGCCAAGCCGGTTAGCGGGACGCAGCTTTCGACACAACCTTGCCGCGCCTGCCCAGTGCCAGGACATAAATGATCGCGGCGATGGCGGCGAAGAAGAACCACTGGCCGGCATAGGCGAGATGGTTGTTCGGGACCGCGTCGAGGTCGGGCTTGCCGTTGGGGGCGAGACCGGCGGGCGGCGTGTCGGCGACGAGCATCAGCCGCGCCGGGGTCGGGTCGAACAGCGAACCGATCAGCGAGCGGCCGTCGGGGGCGTGGGTGATATAGCCCGAGACCGCGCCGCCGGACCATTGGGGTTTGAGCTTCGGATCGCGCGTCGTGCCGAGCTGGACGATCATGCCGGGGCCCTCGGCGCCGGTGCGGCAGTCGGCGATGACGCGAAAGCCCGCCTTGCCCGCGCCGGCGAGGCGGATCGCGGTCGGCTCGAGGCAGACGCCCGTCGCGCGGCGGAACAGAAGCGTCTCGTCGGGGAGGCTCGGGAACGCCATCGGCGGACGCGCGGGGTTGGCGGCGAGCTGCGCGAGGAACGCCTCCTTTTTCGGGAGGCGGTCGAGCAATTGCCACAGGCCGAGCGCGATCATCGCCGCGACCGCGACCGCGACGAGCAGCGTCGGGAGGACGGGGAAACGTCGGGTGGTCGTCACGGCTGGCTGCGACCCTCGCGCGCGGCGTTGCGATATTCGGCGGACATGAGCGCACCCTTGGCGGCGCGGAGCGACAGGATGACGCCCGCGGCGGTGAACGGGATCCAGACCAGCATGTGCACCCAGAGCGGCGGGTGCAGCGTCAGCTCGAGCGTGATCGCGAGCGCGACGACGATCGCGCCGAGGATCAGCGTCAGGAACGCGGCGGGGCCGTCACCGACGTTGAACTTGCTGAAATCGAGGCCGCAATTGGAGCAGCGGTCGGCGAATTCGGCCCATCTGGCGAAGAGGGTGGGCTTGCCGCAGCGCGGGCACAGGCCCTTGAGCGCGACCTGGGCGATCGGGGGGGCTGAGGCGAGGGGGTAGGGGTCGGGGGTCATGCGCGGTCGCCTTGCCCGGTATGTCTCGCCGCGAGGGTTGGGAGCCAGGCTGGGCTCCCGCCTTCGCGGGAGAACAGGGTGAGAAGGGCGCGCGGTTCGCCAGATGCCACCTCCCCGGCGGAGGCCGGGGCCCAGTTGGGGGGCGTTGCTGACTGAGGGCAGCGCTTCGTTACCGCGGCCTTGCCAACTGGGCCCCGGCCTTCGCCGGGGTGGTAGGCAGGGAGGGGGTGGGCGTGAACGCTCAACCGCTGTGGACGGGGGCGCCCCAGCCGCCCCAGACATAGACGGTGACGAACAGGAACAGCCAGACGACGTCGACGAAATGCCAGTACCAGGCCGCGGCCTCGAAGCCGAAATGCTGGCGGGGGGTGAAGTCGCCCTTATAGGCGCGGACGAGGCAGACGATCAGGAAGATCGTGCCGATGAGGACGTGGAAGCCGTGGAACCCGGTCGCCATGAAGAACGCCGCGCCATAGTTGATCCCCTTGAACGGGAACGGCGCGTGCATGTACTCATAGGCCTGGATCGCGCTGAACAGCGCGCCGAGGATGACGGTCAGCCAGAGGCCCTTGAGCACGCCGTCGCGGTTGCCGACGCCGATCATGCCCCACAGCCCGGTCTTCTCGCCACCGCGCTGGTTGTGGATCAGCGCGTGGTGCGCCCAGGTGACGGTGGTGCCGGACGTCAGCAGGATCAGCGTGTTGAGCAGCGGAAGCTCGAACGGGTTGATGACGGTGAGGCCCTTGGGCGGCCACTGTGCGGCGACCGCAGCCGCACCTTCGGCGGCGCGTTCGACCTGGCCGTCGACGATGCTCATCGCGGTCGGGAAGAGCGAGAAGTCGAAGAACGCCCAGAACCAGCCGACGAAGAACATGACTTCGGAGGCGATGAACAGGATCATGCCATAGCGGAAGTGCAGCTGGACGACGGGGGTGTGATCGCCCGCGCGTGCCTCTGCAATGACCTGCGCCCACCAGCTGTAGAAGGTGAAGAGCAGCCCGGCGAGACCGATGAAGAAGATCCAGCCGCCGCCATTGGGCTTGTCGACATGGCCGCCATGCATCCACATGACGCCGCCGACCGCCATCACGAGTGCGGACATCGACCCGACCAGCGGCCAGACGCTGGGCGGCAGGATGTGATAATCGTGGTTCTTGGCGCCGGCCATGGTACTCCCCTATGTTCTTTACGACTGTCCTAGCTTGCGTTTTTCGCGGAATCCACCGGGTAAAACGTGTAGCTGAGCGTGATCGTCTGGATATCCGCCGCGTCGGGATCCTTCAGGATCTTCGGATCGACGAAGAAGATCACCGGCATCCGCGCGGTCTCGCCGGGTTTCAGCGTCTGCTCGGTGAAGCAGAAGCACTGGATCTTGGTGAAATATTTGCCGGCCTGCGCGGGCGTTACGTTGAACGTCGCGGTCCCGGTGATCGGCCGGTCCGAGGTGTTGGTCGCGGTGAAGAACGCCATGTCGCGCGCGCCGACCGCGATCGTGTCCGACGGGTTTTCGGGCGCGAACTTCCACGGCAGCTTCGGGTTCACATTGGCGTCGAAATCGACGCGAATCTGGCGATCGGTCCCGCCCGGCGCGACGAGCCCGCGCTGCGTCGTGCCGTTGAGGCCGGTGACCTGGCAGAACAGGCGGTAGAGCGGCACGCTGGCAAAGGCGAGCCCGGTCATGAAGCAGATGCCGAGCACCGCGAGCAGGGCGGTTCGCGTGGTGCGCTCGACCCGCATCAGTGCGGCATCCCCGCCTGGATCTTGGCGATCGAGATGGCGAAGACGAGGATGACGAACGCGCCGAGCAGCAGCGCCATCACCTTGGCCCGGCCCATCTGGCGGCGGCGGATCAGGTCTTCGCGGGTCTTGTCGTCATTCATGCCAGCCACCTATCGACGACGAGCGCGCCGAACATCGCAAAGAGATACAGGATCGAATATTTGAACAGCCGCCGCTCGGGCTTCATCGCGTCGTCGGTGCCGGTCGTGCGCGTCGCGACGACCACCACGAGCCAGGCGAAGATCCCCGTCAGGACAGTCGCGACGACGCCGTAGAAATTGCCGACCAGGCCGAGCGGCCAGGGGAGCACCGCGGCGAGCGCCATCGGGATGGTGTAGAGGCCGATCTGGGTCCGGGTGACGCGTTCGCCCGCGACGACGGGGAGCATCGGCACGCCCGCATTGGCGTAATCGGTCTTCACGAACAGCGCGAGCGCCCAGAAATGCGGCGGCGTCCACAGGAAGACGAGCCCGAACAGCAGCAGCGGGAGCAGTGCGACGTCACCGGTCGCCGCCGCCCAGCCGATCAGCGGCGGGAAGGCGCCCGCCGCACCACCGATGACGATGTTCTGCGGCGTGCGGCGCTTGAGCCAGACGGTGTAGACGAGGACGTAGAACAGGATCGAGACGGTCAGGATCGCGGCTGCGGCGAGGTTGACCGCGAGCCCCATCAGCAGGACTGAGAAGCTGGCGAGCCCGACGCCGAAATGCAGCGCGGCCTGACGGTCCATCCGGCCGGCGGGAAGCGGGCGCTTCTGTGTGCGGCGCATGACCGCGTCGATATCGGATTCATACCATTGGTTGAGCGCCCCCGCCGCACCCGCGCCGAGCGCGATGCACAGGATCGCGGTGAAGCCGATCACGGGATGGATGCCGACGGGCGCGGCGAGCATGCCGCACAGCCCGGTGAACACGACGAGCGTCATCACCCGGGGTTTGGTCAGCGCCAGAAAGTCGCGCCATTCGGCGGGGGGAAGCAGGGGCGTCGCAGTGGTCATGGTTGCGCAGGCCTATACGCGACCCTGCCGTTCGGGGAAAGCGATGGTTCTGCTGGGGAAATCGAAACCCGGGTATGGTGGGGGGCGCCGATCAGGCGGCGGTGATCGGCTGGCCGAGGTCGAGTCGCTCGCCATCGGTGACGATCACCCGGTCGCCGAGCTTTACCGCGTCGAAGATCCGCTTCGCGAACGCCCTAGGCACGCCGATACAGCCATGCGTGGCATAGCCGTCGCCGACATCGCTGCCATGGATCGAGATGCCGTCATTGGTCAGCCGCAGCATGTACGGCATCGGCGCATTGTAGAGGTTGGAGACGTGGTCGGCGTCCTTCTGCGTGATCGGGAAGACGCCCAAGGGGGTCGGCTTGTCGTCCGCGCCGTAGATGATGACCGCGGTGCCGATCTCATAGCCCGCGCGGAAGACCGAGACGGTCTGCGCGGCGAGGTCGACGGTGACGATGACGGGGCCCTGGGGCGCGCCGGTCTCATCCCAGTAATGGTCGCCCTGCCGCATGGGGCCGGGGATCTGGAGGATGCGCTTGACGGTGTAGGCGGCGGGATCCGGGGCGGCCGGTTTCGGCGCGGGGGCCGCGGGGCGGGCCTTCGGCGCGGTGCGGGGTGCGGCGGGGGCCTGGGTCGCCGTCACGGGGCGGGCGCCGGTGAGTGCGATCGCGGTGCCGCCGGCGAGGGTCAGGCCGAGAATCGAGACGGCGAGGTGCTGGAGCGTCGGCATGCGCCGTGTTTGGGGACCCGCGCGGGGTTTGGCTAGCGGGGGATTTCGGGGCGTGCCGGGGTGGGACGGATTTTGGGCTGGCGTCGAGCTGTTGGGCTCTGGGTCCTGACGTTCGTCAGGATGACGGATTAGGGGCGGCGGATATGAAAAACGCCCCGGGTTGCCCCGAGGCGTCTTCTGGCTGGCCCCGACACGGGAGCAAGTCCCGTGTCGTCGGACGCGGCGTTGCCGCGCCGGCCGGGCGGGGGCCTGATGGCCCTTGATCCGCCCTCAGTCGATCTTCGGGAGCGTCTCGAACTGGTGATAGGGCGGGGGCGAGGAGATCGTCCATTCGAGCGTCGTGGCGCCTTCGCCCCAGGGATTGTCCGCCGCCTTCTTGCCCGCGATCAGCGACCAGATCAGGTTGACGAAGAAGATCGCCATGCCTGCGGCCATGATCATGTAGCCGACCGTCGCAACATAGTTCCAGTGCGCGTAGGCGTCGGGATAGTCCGGGTAACGGCGCGGCATGCCCTGGAGGCCCAGGAAGTGCATCGGGAAGAACATGACGTTCACGCCGATGAAGAACACCCAGAAGTGGAGCTGGCCGAGGAACTCGTTGTACATCTTGCCCGACATCTTCGGGAACCAGTAGTAGAAGCCCGCGAACAGCGAGAACACCGCGCCGAGGCTGAGCACGTAGTGGAAATGCGCCACCACGTAATAGGTGTCCTGCATGTAATCGTCGATGCCGCCGTTGGCGAGCACGACGCCGGTCACGCCGCCGACGGTGAACATGAAGATGAAGCCGATCGACCAGACCATCGGCGTCTTGAAGCTCATCGAGCCGCCCCACATCGTCGCGATCCACGAGAAGATCTTGATGCCGGTGGGGACCGCGATGACCATCGTCGCGGCGGTGAAGTACATCTTGGTGTTCACCGACAGGCCGGTGGTGAACATGTGGTGCGCCCAGACGACGAAGCCGACCACGCCGATCGCGACCATGGCATAGGCCATGCCGAGATAGCCGAAGACGGGTTTGCGGCTGAACGTCGAGATGATCTGGCTGACGATGCCGAAGCCCGGCAGGATCATGATGTAGACTTCGGGATGGCCGAAGAACCAGAACAGATGCTGGTAGAGGACGGGATCGCCGCCGCCGGCCGGATCGAAGAAGGTCGTGCCGAAGTTGCGATCGGTCAGCAGCATCGTGATCGCGGCCGCGAGGACCGGGAGCGCGAGCAGCAGCAGGAACGCGGTGACGAGCATCGACCACACGAACAGCGGCATCTTGTGCAGCGTCATGCCCGGCGCGCGCATGTTGAAGATGGTGGTGATGAAGTTGATCGCGCCGAGGATCGACGAGGCGCCCGCGAGATGGAGCGCTAGGATCGCCATGTCGGTCGACGGCCCGGGCTCGCCATAGGTCGAGAGCGGGGCGTAGAGCGTCCAGCCGTTACCTGCGCCACCGAAGAAGGGCGAGGCGAGCAGCAGCGTGAAGGCGGGGATCAGCAGCCAGAACGACACGTTGTTCATGCGCGGGAACGCCATGTCGGGCGCGCCGATCATGATCGGCACGAACCAGTTGCCGAACCCGCCGACCATCGCCGGCATGACCATGAAGAACACCATGATCAGGCCGTGCGCGGTGATCAGCACGTTCCAGAGGTGGAGCGATTCGTCGAGGCTGGCGCTGCCGCCGTGGAGCATGCCGGCCCAGCCCTGAAGATACTGGATACCGGGCTCGGCGAGCTCGGCGCGCATGAGGCCCGAGACCGAGCCGCCGATGATCCCCGCGACGATCGCGAAGATCAGGTAGAGCGTGCCGATGTCCTTGTGGTTGGTCGACATGAACCAACGCGCGAAGAAACCTGGCTTGTGATCGGCATCGTGATGATGCGCGTGCGCATCATGGGCGACGAATGCCGACGGGTTGAGAGCGGTGTCGGTCATCTTAGAGTCCCGCGTTGCCGGCGCCGGCCGGGTTGGAGGTGGCGCCCTGCGTGGTGGCGGGCGCTGCGGTGGTCACGTTTTCGACCGGGCCGGTGGCGTTGGCGGTCTCCGCCGCCTCCTCGACCTTGGCCGCGGAGCCGTCGGCGCCGGGCTGCGGAATGACCTTGTCGGAGGCCTGGCCCGGGGTCGGCATCGAGCCGCCCTTGGCCCGGACCCACGCCGCGAACTGCGCGGGCGAGACGGCCTGGACCGCGATCGGCATGAACGCGTGACGCGCACCGCAGAGCTCGGAGCACTGGCCGAAATAGAGGCCGGGCTTGTCGATCGTGAAGCTCGTCTCGTTCAGGCGGCCGGGGATCGCGTCGAGCTTGATCCAGAAGGCGGGGACCGCCCAGCTGTGGATCACGTCGTTCGCGGTCGTGATGAGGCGGATCGGCACCCCGACCGGCAGGACGATGCGGTTGTCGGTCGCGAGCAGGCGCGGACCGTCGGCATCGGTGCGTGCGCGTTCGCCCGCGCCGACGTCCTTGGCCTCCTTCAGCATGTTCGCGGTGACTTCGAAGCCGCCATTATCCGGATACTGGTAGGTCCAGTACCACTGGTTGCCGATCGCCTTGATCGTCACCGCGCCCGCGGGCGCCGGCTTGAACTGGGCGGAGAGCAGGCCGATCGACGGGACCGCGATCAGCACGAGGATGATCACCGGGGCGAGCGTCCAGATGATCTCGATCACGGTGTTGTGGCTGGTCTTCGACGGCACCGGGTTGGCGGCGCGGCGATAGCGGAAGACCACCCAGAAGAGCAAAGCGAGCACCAGCAGCGAAACCGCGGTGATCGTCGGCATCAGGATCGCATTGTGCATCCAGTGCGCGAAGACGCCGTTCTTGGTGACCTGTGGCTGGAGGCCGACGGTGCCGGGGGTGGGCTGGCCCACGCCGGGGGTCGGGGCCATCGCATAGCCGCCATCCTCGGCGAGCGCGGGGCTGGAGGGATTCGCGGTCGCCGGGGCGGCAGCGCTGGTGGGTGCGGTGTTCGACACGCCGGCCGGGCCGGCCGCGGCCTGTGGTGCAGCGCCCGCGGCGCCGGTCTCAGGCGCGGTCGCGGCGGCCTGCGAAGCCGGTGCAGCCTGCCCGGCGACGCCGCCAAGACTCGCCAGTGCGAGCCCCGCTGCGATCGCCAATCCTCTCATCCCCAGTATGCGCATCGTTTTTCTTGACCCCGGTTTGGTGCGAACCCGTATCACGGACGCGCGGATGTCTGCTTATCATTTTGACATTCGGCTATAGGCGGCGGCGGGGCGAGCCTCAACCCCGGTGCGGGCTTTGTTGAATTTGTTGCACGGGCCGGCAAATTTTTCGGGGCGTATGGCGGCCGGGGCGGTGGCGGTGGCGGGGGCGGTGGCGGTTGTCATTGCGTGGACTTTGCCGCGATCGTACAGCGCGACAGATTTCATTGGAGCGATGACCCGCGATGACCGAAGACGACGTGCTCGCCGAATTCCGCGCTGCCGAGGCGCTGCTCGAGGGGCATTTCATCCTGTCCTCGGGCCTGCGCAGCTCGCGCTATCTGCAATGCGCGCGCGTGCTGATGGACCCCAGGCGTGGCGCGCGGCTGGCGGAGGCGCTGGTCGCGCGGATCCCGGAGGACCTGCGCGGATCGATCAGCGCGGTGGTGTCGCCGGCGATGGGCGGGGTGATCTGCGGTCATGAGATGGCGCGCGCGCTGGGCGTCGAGGCGATGTTCCTCGAGCGGCCCGACGGCGTGTTCGAGCTGCGCCGCGGCTTCCGGCTGGCGCCGGGGCAGCGCGTGCTGATGATGGAGGACGTGGTGACCACCGGGCTGTCGTCGAAGGAAGCGATCGCGGCGATCGGGCGCGCAGGCGGCGAGACGGTCGCGGCGGCGGCGCTGGTCGACCGGTCGAACGGCGCGGCGGATCTGGGCGTGCCGTTCTTCCCGCTGATCCGGCTCGACGTGCCGACCTATGCCGCGGATGCGCTGCCCCCGGAACTCGCGGCGATCCCGGCGATCAAGCCCGGCAGCAGGGCGGCGGCATGAGCCCCCCCGGCACCGCGCATCTGCGCCTCGGCGTCAACATCGATCACGTCGCGACGGTGCGGAATGCGCGCGGGGCGGGCTATCCCGATCCGGTCCGCGCGGCGCTGGTCGCGGCGGCGGCGGGGGCGGACGGGATCACCGCGCATCTGCGTGAGGATCGCCGGCACATCACCGACGACGACATCGCGCGGCTGTCGACCGAGCTTGCGATCCCGCTCAACCTGGAGATGGCGGCGACCGACGAGATGCTCGGCATCGCGCTGCGCCACCGGCCGCATGCGGCGTGCATCGTGCCCGAAAAGCGCGAGGAGCTGACCACCGAGGGCGGGCTCGACGTCGCGGGGCATTATGACCGGATGGAACGGCTGGTCGACGCGCTGGCCGGGGCGGGGATCCGCGTGTCGCTGTTCATCGAGCCCGACGCGCGGCAGATCGAGGCGGCGGTGCGGCTGAAGGTGCCGGTCGTCGAGCTGCACACGGGGCGTTATGTCGAGCTGTCGGGCGATGCGCGCAGCGTCGAGCTACGGCGGCTCGAGGATGCGGCGGCGCTGGCGGCGAAGAACGGCATCGAGGTGCATGCCGGGCACGGCCTCACCTATGACAATGTCGCGCCGATCGCGGCGATCCGGCAGGTGCGCGAGCTGAACATCGGGCATTTCCTGGTGGGCGAGGCGTTGTTCGTCGGGCTTGGCGAGGCGGTGCGGCGGATGCGCGAGGCTATGGATGCGGCGCGGTAGCGTGCAGATGGGGTTCACGCGAAGGCGCGAAGGCGCGAAGAGTCTGAAGACCGCCCCGGGCTCGCGTCTCCCGCTCGCTTCGCGCCTTCGCGCCTTCGCGAGAACATATCTTGTCTTCCGACTCCAGGCGTCGCGATGATCATCGGGTTGGGGTCGGACCTGTGCAATATCGAGCGGATCAAGGCGTCGGTCGAGCGGTTCGGCGAGCGGTTCGAGCAGCGGGTGTTTACCGAGGTGGAGCTGGCCAAGGCGGCGCGGCGGCCGTTCACCAAGGCGGGGACGCTCGCCAAGCGGTTCGCGGCGAAAGAGGCGTTTTCGAAGGCGGTCGGCACCGGGTTTCGCGCAGGCGTGTTCATGAAGGACATCGGCGTCGTCAACGCCGCGAGCGGTGCGCCGACGCTGGCCCTGACCGGCGGGGCCAAGGCGAGGCTTGACGCGTTGACCCCCGAAGGCCACGCCGCACGCGTGCACCTGACCATGACGGACGATCATCCCTGGGCGCAGGCCTTTGTGATAATCGAAGCTATACCCCTGTTATCCGCGGATAAAGATCGATGAAGGAAGCGGCGTTGGACGGCAAAGAGTCGCTCGAGAATCCGGCAGCATCGCGGGTCGGCGCCACACCCGTCCCGCCCCCGGGCAACGACGGTTCCCCTCCCACCACGAAGACGGCACCCGCGCGCCGCGGGACCGACTGGTGGGGCGAGGTGAAGGGCATATTCTGGCTGGTGCTGGTGGTGCTCGGCTTCCACAGCTTCATCGCCAAGCCCTTCTACATCCCGAGCGAATCGATGCTGCCGGGGCTGCGGATCGGCGACCGGCTGGTCGTCACGAAGTTCGCCTATGGCTGGTCGTTCGTGTCGCCGACGATCCCGAACCCGGTCGCGATCTTCAAGAGCGTCGTGCTCCGCCAGCAGGAAGACAGCTGGAGCGTGCAGATCCCCTTCATCAAGGGGCGGCTGTTCGGATCGCTGCCGACGCGCGGCGACGTGGTGATCGTGACGCCGCCGGGAACACAGAACGATTATATCAAGCGCGTGATCGGCCTGCCGGGCGACCGGCTGGAAGTGCGCGGCGGGACGGTGATCCTGAACGGCGTGCCGGTGAAGCGCGGCCCCGTCCACGACACGCTGATCCCGGTCGACACCAACAGCCCGTGCAGCGAGGACGAATATCCCGGCGCGCGCGAGACGCGGGCCGACGGCGCGATGATCTGTCGCCTGCCGACGATCACCGAGACGCTGCCCAATGGCCGGCGGTTCGACACGATCGAGATGGGCTGGAGCCCGGGCGACGATTACGGGCCGATCACGATCCCGGCGGCTCATGTCTTCCTGATGGGCGACAATCGCGACCGGTCCGCGGACAGCCGCTTTGCGCTGACGCAGCTCGGCCTTGGCGGGCCGGTGCCGTACGAGAATCTGGGCGGGCGCGCGGAGTTCATCACCTTCAGCCTCGACGGCGATGCGACCTACAACCCGCTGACCTGGTGGGGATCGCTCCGGTCGGATCGCGCGGGCACGTCGCTCCACCCTGCAACGGCGAACTGAGATGGCCGACGATAGCGGCGCGACCAAGCGCGTCGACGAGGCCAGCCCGGTCGAGATGCGCGACCCGGCCCTGCGTAAGGAAATCCGGCGCGCGACGATCTGGCTGGGGCTCGCCTGCCTGATCGCGCTGGCGATCGTGCTGGTCCAGCCGTTGCTGCTGATCTTCGCCGCGGTGGTGTTCGCGTCGCTGCTCGACGGCGGCGTCCGGTTGCTCGGGCGCGTGCTGCCGATCAGCCGCGGATGGCGGCTGCTGATCGTCGTGGTGCTGGTGCTGGTGTTCATGATCGGCACGTTCGTGCTGACCGGGGTGCAGGTGACCGAACAGGTGACGCAGTTGCGCTCGACGCTCGAGCTGCAGGCGAACCGGTTTACGGGCTATTTGGCGTCGCAGGGGCTGATGCCGGGCGTGTCGGACGTGAGCGGGATCGCCAAGCAGGCGCTGGGGTCGGTCGGGCGTGTGACATCCTGGGTCGGCACCGCGATCGGCGCGCTGACCAGCCTGTTCATGATCCTCGTGCTCGGGCTGTTCA
The DNA here is from genome assembly GCF_034045155.1 of Sphingomonas sp. CFBP9019. Classification (NCBI taxonomy): domain Bacteria; kingdom Pseudomonadati; phylum Pseudomonadota; class Alphaproteobacteria; order Sphingomonadales; family Sphingomonadaceae; genus Sphingomonas; species Sphingomonas sp. CFBP9019. The sequence goes on from NZ_JAXCWK010000004.1 coordinate 579,298, forward strand.
TCGCGATGGACCCGGGCACCTATGCGCGCGGCGTCCAGTGGATGGTGCCGACCGACCTGCGCGACGAATTCGCCCGGACGATGGTAACGATGGGCGAGACGATGCGGCGGCTGCTCGCCGGGCGGTTGCTCGGCATGGCGGTCGAGGGCGTCGCGACGGGGATCGCGCTGGCGATCGGCGGCGTGCCGATGGCGATGCTGCTCGGGATCATCGCAGGCATCCTCGCCTTCATCCCCAATATCGGTGCGATCGTCACCGGCGTGCTGATGGTCGCGGTCGGCTTCAGCGCGGGCGTCGACACCGGATATTGGGCGATCGGCACCTATTTCGTGGTGCAGACGATCGACGGCTATGTGATCGTGCCGATGGTCGCCAAGCGCACCGTCGACCTGCCGCCCGCGCTGACGCTGGGCGCGCAGATCCTCGCGAGCGCGCTGTTCGGGATCCTTGGCCTCGCGCTTGCCGATCCGATGACCGCGATGCTCAAGACCGCGCTCGAGCGTCGGTCGGACCGCGAGGACGAGAAGGCCGCGGACTGACGAGCGTGTCGAACAGCGCGAGATAGCGCTGCGCCGAGTCGCTGCCGGGTTGCGGGACAGGTGCGGGCCGCGAAATGCCGGGTGTGAGCCAGGCGTCGAGTGCGGCGACGAGTGCGGGGCCGTCGTCGCGCGCGACGATCGTGCCGCGTGCGGGGGTGTCGATGATCTCGACAATCGCGCGGCTCGAATCGGTCGCGACGACGGGCGTGCCGACCGACAGCGCCTCGCGCAGAACCCCCGGCACGCCTTCGAAATCGGAGGTCAGCGCGACGACCTGTGCGCGGGCCATTGCCGGGAGCGGATCGGCGACATGGCCGGGCAGATGGACGCGGGCGGCGAGGCCTAGTGCGGTCGCCTGCGCCGCGAGTGTGCCGCGGCAATTGCCCTCGCCGAGGATGACGAGCGCGATGTCGCGATCGCCGAGTGCTGCGACCGCGGCGAGCAGCCGGTCCCAGCGCTTCTGCGGTTCGAGCCGGCCGACGCCGAGGATGAACCGCGACGGCAGCACGGGGAGCGTCGCGCCCGGCGCGGCGAGTGCCGGCGGGTTGGGGATGACGCTGACCCGCCCCGGCATGCGCGTCGCAGCGGCGGCCTGGACCGCGGTGGCGGGGGTCATCGCGACGAGATGATCGAGGAACCGGCCGTGACGCGCGAGCCAGACGCGGTGCGCGGCGTGGAGCAGGCGGCCATGGTCGCCGCGGTCGGGCGCGTTCGACATCTTGCCGACGATCGGCGGACAGGCGCTGCCGAGCATGAGCCGGATCAAGGCGGCGATGCCGGTATAATGATTGCCGGGGCAGAAGATGATGTCGGGGGCCATGCGGCGGACGAGGCCGGGCAGCGTGCGCGCGGAGCCGGCGACGATTGTGAGCCCGGCGGGAAGCTCGGCGGCGAGCGGGCCGGTCGGGTCGCCGATCACCAGCGTGACGCGCCGCCCCGCGGCGAGCCAGCCGCGCGCGAGCCGCAACTGCGCGCGCTCGACGCCGCCGCCGGACAGGTTTTCCGCATAGGTGAGGATGTGGTGCGCGCCGGACATCGCGCACAGATGGCGCGGCCGGGGCGCGATGGCGAGAGGGTAAGCGGCGGCGAACCGCGCGGGTTCGGGGACGGATGACTCGATCTTCACGTGCAAGCCGGCGGCGGGGCGGCTATTGGCGCGGCGTGATGGCATGCCCGGAAAGGCCGGGTGCGCGGTACAGGACGAGGATCGTTCGATGCGTACGCGTATGACGGGCTCCGCGCTGACGGCCGGGAACCCGCCGGGTCGTTCCGCGGCGGGTGTGGTGCAGGCGGGGGTGGTGCAGGCGGGAGCCGATATCGTCGGGCTCGAACCGCTCAAGACCTTCCGCAGCCGGTGGCCGGCGATCATCGGCGCGGTGCTGACGCTGGCGATGATCGCGGGGCTCGCGCGCGAGCTGTTCGCGCACGGGCTGGCCGGACTGTCGCGGTCGGTGCCGTCCGATCCGCGATTCTATCTGTGTTTCGCGCTGCTCTACATGTCGCCGCCGACGGGGGATTACGTGATCTTCCGCCGGTTGTGGGGGATCCCGGTCGCGGGGCTGGTCGCGCTGATCAAGAAGCGGATCGCGAACGAAGTGGTGTTCGGCTATTCGGGCGACGCCTATTTCTATGCCTGGGCGCGGGCGCGGGCACGGATGGTGGCGTCGCCGTTCGGCGCAGTGAAGGACGTGACGATCCTGTCGGCGATCGCGGGCAACGCGATCACGCTGGCGATGGTCGCGATCGCGCTGCCGCTGAGCCGCGACCTGTTGCCGCCTGACCTGTTCAAGACGGTGCTGGGGTCGGCGGCGATCACCTTTGCGATCTCGCTGCCGTTCCTGATCTTCTCGCGGCGCGTCTTCTCGCTGCCGCGTGCGACCTTGTGGTGGGTGTTCATGATCCACTGCATCCGGTTGATGTGCGGATCGCTGTTGATCGCGCTCGCCTGGCATTTCGCGCTCCCCGGCGTGTCGATCGCGATGTGGCTGTTCCTCGCGGCGGGGCGGCTGCTGGTGTCGCGGCTGCCGCTGGTGCCGAACAAGGACCTGCTGTTCGCCAATTTCGCGATCCTGCTGATCGGCCAGGACCAGGCGCTGTCCGAGCTTGTCGCGTTCACCGCGGCGCTGACGTTGCTCGTCCATGTCATTCTGATTGTCATATTCAGCGGGCATGCGATCGCGATGAGGACGCGTGCGTGAACCGATTGCTTGGGGCGGGGATGATGCTGGCGGGGCTGGTCGCGGGTGCCGCCCCGGCATGGGCCGGCGGCCGGGCGGCGATCCAGGAGCCGATGCTCGGCGGCGACGCGCAGGCGTGCGAGCGCGACGAGGGGCCGGCGATCGCAGCGACGATCGTCGGACTGAAGGATCGCAAGGGCAATCTGATGCTCGAGCTCTATCCGCCCGACGAGGCCGATTTCCTGCGCGGCGACCGCGAGCTGATCGCGGCGGGCAAGACGTTTCGCCGCATCAGCGTGCCAGCCCCCGCGACCGGTCCGACTGCCTTGTGCATCCGCGTGCCGCACCCGGGCCGCTACGCGCTGCTGTTCACGCACGACCGTGACGGCCGGGCCAAGTTCAGTGTCTGGTCGGATGGCGCGGGGTTCGTGAAGGGCGACCGGCTCGGGCGATCGCGACCCAAGGTCGACCAGGCGATCGTCGAGGTCGGGCCCGGACTCACGCATGTCACGATCCGCGCGCAATATCTGCGCGGGCTGGGCGGGTTCGGCCCATTGGACGGCAAGTGAGGGGGCGGGCGGGCTGACATGCGGATCGTCGACGTCAACGAATTCTACTCGCCGACGGGCGGTGGCGTGCGCACCTATATCGACCGGAAGATGGGGATCCTCGCCGATCTGGGGCACGAGCTGATCGTCGTCGCGCCGGGCCGCGAGGACCGCGTCGAGGAGCGGCCGGGTGGCGGGCGCGTGATCTACCTCAAGTCGCCGGGGATGCCGTTCGATCGCAATTACGGGCTGTTCTGGGACCGTGCGGCGATCCACCGGGTGCTCGACGACCTCGATCCGGATGTGGTCGAATGCTGTTCGCCGTGGCGGCCGGCCTGGTTCGTCGGCGACTGGACGGGGCCCGACGGGCAGCAGCGCGCGCTGAAATCCTTCTTCATGCACAACGACAATATCGCCGCCTATGCGCAGCGCTGGTTCGCGGGGTTCGCCAGCCACGACCGGATCGAGCGCGCGTTCGGCTGGTACAGCCGGTACATGAACCGGTTCCTGACGCGGTTCGATACGGTCGTCACCAACGGACCTGCGCTGGAGAAACGGTTGCGCGCGCGTGGGGTCCGGATCGATGCGGCGATGCCGCTGGGGATCGAGCGCGGTCATTTCTCGCCACGGCTGCGCGACGAGGCGCTGCGAGGGCGGCTGTTGCAGCAATGCGGGTTGCCGGCGGACGCGATGCTGCTGATCGGGCTGGGCCGGCATCATGGCGAGAAGCGCTGGCCGCTGGTCGTCGACGCGGTCGCGCGCGCGGGCACCGACTTGCCGATCGGGCTGATCCTGTTCGGCACGGGCAGCCAGAGCAAGGCGATCGCGCGGCGGATCGGCGGATCGCCGCATATCCGGATGTTCGCGCCGGTCTATGACCGCGAGCGGCTGGCCGCGATCATGGCGAGCTGCGACGCGCTGATCCACGGGTCGGAGGCCGAGCCGTTCGGGCTGGTCGCGTCGGAGGCGATGGCGTCGGGGCTGCCGCTGATCGTGCCCGATACGGGCGGGTGCGCCGAGATTGCGGACCGGCATGCCAGCGAGCTCTATACCGCGCGCGATGCGACCGCGGCGGCGGCGGCGATCGCGCGGCTGTTCGCGCGCGACCGCGGGATGCTCAGGCGCGCGGCGGTCGTGGCGTCGGCGCAGGTCCGCTCGGATCATGCGCATGCGGTGGAACTGGTGGACTATTATGCCGGGCTGATCGCGGCGCGACGGGGGCGGCTGGCGGCGTGACCGACAGCCGGAAGCGGGTGCCGGGGACGGCGACCGCTCCGGATGCCGCCTTCTCGAGCGCGGCGTCGAGCCGGCGATCACCCGCGGTCGCGGCGGATTCGCCACCGGTGAGGATGACGGTGCCGGGGGCGAGGCGCAGGCGATCGCGCGCGACGAGGTGGAGCCGGACCTCTGCCGCAGCGTCGAGCAGGGCGCGGCTGCGGAAGTAGAAGGGGCCGGCGGCGAAGCGGGCATCGGGCAGGCGGCCGGTGGCGGGCAGGATCTGCGGCGACAGCGTGACGATCGGGCCGGCGATCCCTCGCGCATCGAGCGTTCGCCTGAGCGTGGCGGCTTCGCGCATGGCGGTGACGAGCGAAAGGCGGCCGGGCTCGACGAGCGCTGAGAGCGTGGGCGCGAGGCCGAGCAGCGCGAAGACGGCCATGATCCGGGTGGTCGCGCGGGTCGGCGGCTGCGCGGTCCAGGCGGCGGCGAGCGCGACGAACAGCGGGGGCAGCATCGGCAGCAGATATTGCCGCCAGGTCGGCACCGGGAGCAGCGCGGCGACCAGCCCGGCGAGGACGAGCAGGTCGGGCAGGGTGACGCGACGACGTCGGATCGCGGCGCGCGCGACGAGGACGAGGGCGGGCAGCGCGGCGCCGAGCGCAAGGAACTTCAGCGTATCGAGCGCCTTGGCGGCAAGCGACAGCTTCCAGGGCCGTGCCGCGTAATATTCTGCGGGCGCCTGGGCGGGAAAATGCAGCGTGCCGAACAGGAAGCCTTCGGGCGACACCGCGAACGTCCAGCCGACGAACGCGACGATCGGGACCGCGCCGAGCGCGACCAGCCAGACGCGGTGGCGGGGATGGACCAGCGCGTAGAGGCCGTAGGCGGCGGCGGGGAGGGCATAGGAGATCTTCGCGGCGACCGCGGCGGCGAGCAGAAGGCCGATTGTCAGCGCGCCGGCGCGGGTCCGGTCTTCGCGGACGATCAGCCAGAGCGCAGCGGCGAGGCAGGCGGCAGGAAGCGCGTCGTTGCGCGCGGTGCCGATGCTGAAGAGCAGGATGTCTGTGGTCGCGAACAATGCGGCGCAGAGGCGTGCGGTGGTGGGGCCGGCACCAGTGCGGCGCGCGGCGGCGTGGACGAACGCGACGCTCGCGAGGCCGAGCAGCGCGTTGGTGAGGCGGAGCGCGGGCCAGGTCCAGGCGCCGGTTAGAACGGCGATGGGTGCGAGGACGAAGGGCTGGAGCGGGGTCTGGAGATAGGCGAAGTCGCGATAGGGGAGCAGGCCGTGCGCGGTGAGGACGGCCGCAGCGACATACTGGCTTTCGTCATGGTCGACGGGGCGGAGGAGGGCGAGCGCGATGTAGAGCGCGGCTAAACCCCCTAGAAGAAGGATGTTCACCCGCGAAGGCGGGTGTCCAGTCTGGGCACCCGCCTTCGCGGGTGAACAGGGGTGGGGGGTGCCCTTGGTCATGTGACACCACCCCGCCAGTATTCGGTTCCACCCCGGCGGAGGCCGGGGCCCAGTTGGGGGACGGTCATGGCTGAGGGTCGCGTTCCGTTACTCAGGCTTTCCCAACTGGGCCCCGGCCTTCGCCGGGGTGGTAGCACCTGCTGAGATGGTAGCACCCGCTGGGGTGGTAGTGCCTGCCGCGGTGGTAGCGTGCACCGGGGTGGGAGCGCCACCCAAGGTGGTCGTGCCGACTGGGTTGGTCGTGCCCGCCGGGCTGGTGCCGGGCGGGGCAAGGGTCAGGCTTTTACCGCGGTCAGGAAATAGTCGAGGCTGGTCGAATCGCTGAGCGTGAAGCCTGTCGCCGGCGAGAAGCCGAGGCCTTGCGTGTGGACGACGTGGAGACCGGCGTCGCGCAGCAGCGCGGTCAGTTCTTCGGGGGTGAGGAACTTGTTCCAGTCGTGCGTGCCGCGCGGGATGCGGCCGGTGCCTTCCGCGATCGTGATCATCGCGAGCCGCGACAAGGGCGTGCGGTTGGGGGTCGACAGGATCAGCAGGCCATTGTCGGCCAGCACGCGCGCGAGGCCGCGGACAAAGCCGGCAGGGTCGCTGACATGCTCGATCACCTCGAGGCTGGTGACGAGGTCGAACTGGCCGTCGAGCCCCTCGACGCCGCCCGCGCGATAGTCGATCGCGAGCCCGCTCTGCGCCGCATGTATTTCTGCTGCGGCGATATTTTCGGGCGCGGCGTCGATCCCCGTCACGCTGGCGCCGAGCCGCGCGAGCGGTTCGCAGAGCAGCCCCGCGCCGCAGCCGACGTCGAGCGCGGTCCGGCCGGCGAGCGGGGTGAAGCCCGTGCCGTCACCGTGCCAGTGCGTATCGACCCGGTCGCGGATGTAGCGCAGGCGGGGCGGATTGAGCTGGTGGAGCGGCGCTGACGAGCCCTTCGGGTTCCACCAGTCGGCCGCCATCGTGCCGAAATGCGCGGCCTCCCAGGGATCGATTGTTGCGCTTTCGTTGCGGTCACTTGCCAGTATCATGCGCGCTACCTATCAGGGCCGCCGCTTCGACCCAAAGGGATTTACGCTGCCCATGGCCCGTATCGTGATGAAATTCGGCGGGACGTCGATGGCCGGGATCGAACGTATCCGCAACGTCGCGGCGCGCGTGAAGCGCGAGGTCGATGCGGGCAACGAGGTCGCGGTCGTCGTCTCCGCAATGGCGGGCGAGACCGACCGGCTGGTCGGCTTCTGCCGCGAGGCGTCGTCGCTATACGATGCGAAGGAATATGACGTCGTCGTCTCGGCGGGGGAGCAGATCACGAGCGGGCTGCTCGCGATCGCGCTTCAGGCCGCGGGCTGCAAGGCGCGGTCGTGGCTGGGGTGGCAGCTGCCGATCAACACGTCGGACGCGCATGGCTCGGCCCGGATCGGCGAGATCGACACGGTCGCGCTCGATGCGAGCCTGGCGGATGGCGTCGTCGCGGTGATCCCGGGGTTTCAGGGCGTGGCGGAGGGCCAGCGCGTCACCACGCTGGGGCGCGGCGGATCGGACACGTCGGCGGTCGCGATGGCGGCGGCGATGAAGGCCGATCGCTGCGACATCTATACCGATGTCGACGGCGTCTACACGACCGATCCGAGGATCGTGCCGCGGGCGCGCAAGCTCGGCAAGGTGACGTATGAGGAGATGCTGGAACTCGCCAGCGTCGGCGCCAAGGTGTTGCAGACGCGGTCTGTCGGCCTGGCGATGAAAGAGAATGTGCGCGTGCGCGTGCTGTCCTCGTTCGAGGATGGCGATACCAGTGACGGACACCGCGGCACGCTGATCGTGGGCGAAGAGGAAATCGACGATATGGAACGCCAGCTCATCACCGGCATCGCGCATGACAAGAACGAGGCGAAGATCACGCTGACCCAGGTCAGCGATCGCCCGGGATCGGTCGCGGCGATCTTCGCACCGCTCGCCGATGCGGGGATCAACGTCGACATGATCGTCCAGAACGTCGCGCATTCGACCGGGTCGACCGACGTGACGTTCACCGTGCCCTCGGCGGATCTGGCGCGGACGCTCGACGTGCTCGACAAGGCGAAGGACGCGATCGGCTTTGCGAGCCTGGTCCACGACACGCGCGTCGCCAAGGTTTCGGTGGTCGGCGTCGGGATGCGCAGCCATGCGGGCGTCGCCTCGACGATGTTCACGACGCTCGGCGAGCGCGGGATCAACATCCAGGCGATCGCGACGTCGGAGATCAAGGTCAGCGTGCTGATCGAAGAGGATTATACCGAGCTGGCGGTGCGTGTGCTGCACACGGCTTACGGGCTTGATGCCGAGGATGCGGCTTGACGGACACCGTCCGTTCGTTTCGAGCATTGTCGGGAAATATGTCACGGATACTGCGCGGGGTTTCTCGACTTCGCTCGACACGAACGGGAGTTTTGTAATGACCATCGGCAGCGACCGGCTTCAGCGCCGCATGGCGCGCGGCGCCGCATTCCTCGGGTCCGAGGTCGCGATCCTTGGCGGGGCGATGTCGTGGGTGAGCGAGCGCAACCTCGTCTCCGCAATTTCGAATGCGGGCGGGTTCGGAGTGATCGCGTGCGGCGCGATGACGCCCGCGTTGCTCGATGCCGAGATCGCCGCGACGCAGGCGATGACCGACAAGCCGTTCGGCGTGAACCTGATCACGATGCATCCCGATCTGGTCGAGCTGATCGCGGTGTGCACGCGGCACAAGGTCGGCCATGTCGTGCTGGCGGGCGGATTGCCGCCCAAGGGCAGCCTCGAGGCGATCAAGGCAGGCGGCGCCAAGGTCATCTGCTTCGCGCCGACGCTGGCGCTGGCCAAGAAGCTGATCCGCAGCGGCGTTGACGCGCTGGTGATCGAGGGCATGGAAGCCGGCGGGCATATCGGCCCGGTGTCGACGAGCGTGCTGGCGCAGGAGATGCTGCCCGAGATCGCCGAGCTGGTGCCGGTGTTCGTCGCGGGCGGGATCGGTCGCGGCGAGGCGATTGCGGGCTATCTCGACATGGGGGCGGCGGGCGTCCAGCTCGGCACGCGGTTCGTCTGCGGGACCGAATCGATCGCGCATGCCAATTTCAAGAAGGCGTTCATCCGCGCTTCGGCGCGCGATGCGATCGCCAGCGTCCAGCTCGACGCGCGGCTGCCGGTTATCCCCGTGCGCGCGCTGAAGAATGCGGCGGGCGAGCTGTTCTCGGCCAAGCAGCGCGAGGTTGCGGGGCATCTCGACGAGGGGCGCGTCGCGATGGGCGAGGCGCAGTTGCAGATCGAGCATTACTGGGCGGGTGCGCTGCGCCGCGCGGTGGTCGACGGCGATGTCGAGCATGGGTCGGTGATGGCGGGCCAGTCGGTCGGCATGGTCACGAAGGAAGAGCCGGTCGCGGACATCATCGCCGAGCTGATGGCACAGGCCGCGGCGGCGCTCGAGGCACGCGCGGCCTGATCCTTCGCCGGCCTAACACGCTGCGATCGTGCCGTTCGTCGCATTAGGGTTGCAGTCGCGTACGCGTTTTATACCCTGTTAACCTTATCGCGGCAGGTCTGTCTCGGTCGGGGGACAGCGAGGACTTGAGTCGATGAAGCGTCAGTTTGCGATGATTGCGGTGACCGCAGCCCTGCTCGCCGGGTGCGCGCGGAAGCCGGTCGAGGTCGCGGCGCCCGCACCGGCGCCGGTCGCGCCGGTACCGGTCGCCGCCCCGCTGCCCAAGGGTGCGTTCCCGGGGATGAAGATCCCCGCGGTGCTCGCCGACGGCACCTATCCGACGCCGAACCGCAACCTGACCGAATCCGCGAAGATCTGGCACCTGCGCGCTGCGCTGAACGTCGCGGCGCTGGCGTGCCGCGGACCGGACGAGGCGGTGATCGTCGCGGGCTACAACGCGATGCTCGCTGCGCAGAAGCCGGTGCTGGCCAAGGCCGAGGCGACCTATTCGGCGGAATATCGCGCGGGCGGCGGCGACTGGCAGGATCGCTACGACGATTCGATGACGCGGCTGTACAATTTCTTCTCGCAGTCGCCGTCGCGCGATGCGTTCTGTCAGGCGGCGGGGCGCGTGCTGGCGGAGGGCGCGAGCGTGCCGGGGGCGATGCTGGCGAGCTTTGCCGCCACGCGGCTGCCGATGCTGGAGCAGCCATTCACCGATTTCTACCGTGCGTTCGACGCCTGGCGCGGCACCGCGGTGCAGCCGCTTCCGGCACAGCGCGTGATCTTTGCGAGCAACGGCGCGGTCCCGGTCGGCGGTTCCGGCGCGGCACCGCTGCCGCCCGCCGCGCCCGCCACGCCGGGGTTGCAGGCGCAGCTCCGGCCCGTCACGCAGCCGCCGCTTCCCGTCGCGCCGCGTCCGCAGCTGCAGGTCGATCCGGGCGTCCTGCAATAAGACGAGTCGTATCCGCCTGCGCGGGTGCGAAACCGCGGGCCGGGCGACGCGAATGCTTTCTTCGCGGCGATGCTTGGGTTAACAGCCCCCGGAATGGCTGACGCAGAGCAGGATCAACCGGCGGGAGGGCGCTTTGCGGGGCGCGAGCACCGGTTCGCGCTGCGCGTGTATTTCGAGGACACCGACCTGTCGGGCGTCGTCTATCATGCCAATTACCTGCGCTACATGGAGCGCGCGCGGTCGGACATGCTGCGCGTCGGCGGGATCGACCAGCGCGCCGCGTTCGAGGCGGGCGAGGGCTCCTATGCGATCGCAAGCCTCGCCATCCGCTATGCCGCGCCCGCGCGGCTCGACGATGCGCTGGTGATCGTCTCACGGATCACGCAGGTCCGCGCGGCCAGCGTCGCCATTCATCAACGAGTCATGTGCGGCGGGCTTGTCTTGGCCGAGGCGGACGTGGTGGCGGCGCTGATCGCCCCCAACGGCCGGCCGCGACGCCAGCCGCGCGCATGGACTGACATCTACGAACGCCTTGTCTGGCAGGGGGAAGCATGAATCCGGTTCTGACTATGGATAGCGCGACATTGTCGCCGATCCACTTGTTCCTACAGGCCGATCTGGTCGTGAAGGGCGTGATGATCGGGCTGCTGCTCGCCAGCGTCTGGACCTGGGCGCTGATCGTCGCGTTCTGGCGGCGGCTGGGCAAGACGCGCAAGGGGCTGGTGCGGTTCGAGCGCGACTTCTGGAAGGCCGAGGACATCGACGTGTTCTACAAGGCCGAGAGCGAGACCGACCTGCCGTCGGCGCGCGTGTTCGCGGCCGGGGTGACCGAGTGGCGGCGGTCGACCGCGGGCGGCACGATCGACAAGGCCGGGACGCGCGAGCGGCTCGCCACGACGATGGGTGCGGCGGTCGCTCACGAGATCGACACGCTGTCGGACCGGCTGAACGTGCTGGCGACGGTCGGGTCGGTCGCGCCGTTCGTCGGGCTGTTCGGCACCGTCTGGGGCATCATGCGCAGCTTCACGAGCATCGCGGCGGCGCAGAACACCTCGCTCGCCGTCGTCGCGCCGGGGATCGCGGAAGCGCTGTTCGCGACCGCGATCGGCCTGTTCGCGGCCATCCCGGCGGTGATCGCGTACAACCGCTTCAGCCACGGCATCAACCGGATCGAGGCGAGCCTCAACCGCTTTGCCGACGGCTTCCACGCGACGCTGTCGCGGCAGCTGGACGGCGCGCGATGAGCGGCCGGCCGGTGCTGTGCACGGGAGGCGCGTAGATGGCGATGAACCTTCCTTCGGGTCGCGGTCGCGGGCGGCGCGCGCCGATGGCGGACATCAACGTCACGCCGATGGTCGACGTGATGCTGGTGTTGCTGATCATCTTCATGGTGACCGCACCGCTGATGACCGCAGGCGTGCCGGTGAACCTGCCCGATGCGCGTGCCAAGGCACTGGACCAGGAGCAGAAACCCGTCGAGATCTCGATGGATGCGACGGGCGCGGTGTTCATCGATCAGGACCAGATCGGCGAGGACGCGCTGCCGGTACGGCTCGCGTCGATCGCGGCGAGCCGGGCGGTCGGCAACGAGCCGCAGGTGCTGCTGCGCGCGGACCGCAAGCTCGATTACGGCCGGGTGATGCGCGTGATGGGCGAGCTCAACCGCGCCGGGCTGAACCGCGTCGCGCTGGTGACGGTCGAGGGCACCCCCAACTGATGTCGCGGCGGTGATGGGCCCTTGGTGATGGATCGCTCCGAAAAGATCGGATTCGGCGTCGCGCTGGTCGGGCATGTCGTGCTGTTCGCGCTGTTGTCGGTCGGGTTTCTCGACACGCCCGAGCCGCCCAAGCCTGTCCAGCAGCCGATCGACATCAGCCTGGTGCCCGACGTGGCGCTCGAGGCGACCGCGCCGCAATCGGCGGAGACGCCCGCCGAATCGGTCGCGCCCGACGAGGGCACGCCCGAGGATGCGGCCCCGCCCGCGCCGCAGGAGGCCGAGCCCGAGCCGCAGCCGGATCCGGTGCCGCCTGCGCCGCAGCCGGCCCCACCCAAGCCTGCGCCCAAGCCTGCCCCGCCCAAACCGGCGCCCAAGCCCGAGCCGAAGCCCGAGCCCAAGCCGGTGGCCAAGCCCAGGCCCGCGCCGCCGAAGCCGGTGGCGAAGCCCGCGCCCGTCCCTAAGCCGGTGGCCAAGCCTGCGCCGGCCAAGCCGAGCCCGGCGAAATCCAAGCCTGCGCCCGCGAAACCGGCGGCCAAGCCATCGCCCGCCAAGGCGGCACCGGCGAAGAGCGCGGCCAAGTCGAACGCGGCGCCCGCCAAGAGTGCGGCGTCCTCGGCAAAGCCCGCCAAGCCTTCGGCGACCAAGGGTAGTGGATCGACCGCAGAGGCCAAGGCGGCACGGCCGCGCGGGTCGCGGCTGGGCGACAATTTCCTCAAAGGCCTGTCGGCGGATCCGTCGCCGAGCAAGTCGGAAGCGCCCAAGGCGGCCAAGCTCGGCGCGCAGGCGGCGGCCAATATCGGCTCGGCGATCCTGCGACAGGTGCAGCCCTGCGCAAACCGGCAGGTGACGCCGGGGCCGGGCGCGGAGCGGATCCGGGTGACGATCAACCTGAAGCTCAACCGCGACGGGACGCTGAAGTCGCGGCCGACGATCACCGGGCATGCGGGCGTCGACGACGAGAACCGGCGCTATGTCGACCGCGTCGACGATCTCGCGATCGCGACCTTCACGGGCTGTTCGCCGCTGCGCGGTTTGCCCGACGACCTGTATGACGTGCAGAATGGCTGGAGCAATTTCAGCCTGCGTTACAAGCTTCCCGGATGAGGATGTCCGTTATGTTCCGATCGCTGTCCCCCCGCCGGCCCGCCATGATCTCCAGCCTCTTCCCCGGCGAAGGCCGGGGCCCAGGTGGAGAGGTTTTCGTGACGGCGCGCACCGTGCTTGCAGCAGCTTCTCCCAACTGGGCCCCGGCCTTCGCCGGGGTGGGGTCTGGGGTGAGGGCGGTGCTTGCTTCGGTCGGGTTGATGGCACTCGTTGCCGGCGGTGCGGCCAGTGCGCAGGATGCGCCGGCGCCGGCGCCGGTACCGCAGGCGGGGGCGCCGGCGGCCGCGGAGGATCAGTCCGGCGGGCTGGTGGTCGACGTGACGGGCGGGATCTCCGCGCCGATGCCGATCGCGGTGCCGGTGATGCCGACGTCCGCGGTGGTGTCGACGCCGGCGGGGTCGACCGACGTGCTAGGCCGGCAGCTGGCCGATATCGTCACCAACGACCTGCGCAATTCGGGTCTGTTCACGCCGCTCGCCCCCGGGCAGCTGCGCGCGATCGGCTTTCCCGAGGTTACCGCACCAGGGTTCGATTACTGGGGCAGCACGGGTGCGCAGGCGCTGGTGCAGGGCTTCATCCGCGCGAATGGCGACGGGAACCTGACGGTCGGCTGCTATCTGTACGACGTGTCGTCGCGCGCCGAGCTGACCCGGCAGGGGTTCGTCGTGCCGCCGTCGGACTGGCGGCGTGCCGGGCATAAATGCGCGGACATGGTCTATACGCGACTGACCGGCGAGGGCGCCTATTTCGACAGCCGCGTCGTCTATGTCTCGGAAACCGGGCCGAAGAATCGCCGGATCAAGCGGCTGGCGATCATGGACCAGGACGGTGCGAACCACCGGTTCCTGACCAACGGCCAGTCGATCGTGCTGACGCCGCGGTTCGCGCCGAACCAGCAGTCGATCGTGTATATGAGCTATGTGAACAACCGGCCGGCGATCTATGTCTATGACATCGGCACCGGGCGGCAGCGGCTCGTGGTGCAGAATGCCAGCCTGACCTTTGCGCCGCGCTTCTCGCCCGATGGCCGCAACATCCTGTTCTCGATGGCGCAGGGCGGCAATACCGACGTGTACCGCGTGTCGAGCCAGGGCGGCGCGCCGCAGCGGCTGACCAATTCGCCCGGCATCGATACCGGCGGCAGCTATTCGCCCGACGGATCGAAGATCGTGTTCGAGAGCGACCGGTCGGGCGGGCAGCAGATCTATGTCATGAACGCGGACGGATCGAACCAGCAGCGGATCAGTTTCGGCGGCGGGCGCTATGCGACGCCGGTGTGGAGCCCGCGCGGCGACCTGATCGCGTTCACCAAGCTGGGCGGCGGGTTCCGGATCGGGATCATGAGCCCGAGCGGCGGGGGCGAGAAGCTGCTGACCAACGACTGGCAGGACGAGGGGCCGAGTTGGTCGCCGAACGGCCGCGTTATCAACTTCTTCCGCTCGGGACGCGGCGGCGGGGGCAAGGCGGATCTGTGGTCCGTCGACCTGACGGGCGTCAACGAGCGCAAGATTCCGACCCCGCTCGACGGGTCGGATCCAGCCTGGGGCCCGCTGCGGCCCTAGACCGATTATGTAATCTATGTTGGAATATGTTCCGACCACGGGAGAAGATGTGATGGCCAAGTTTACGACAACGCTGCTGTGCGCGACCGCGCTGATCGCCGTCGCGGGCTGCGCCAAGAAGCGGCCCGAGACCCTGCCGCCCGCCCCCGTCGATTCGTCGGCGGGCGTCGACCCGACCGGCGGGCTGGCCAATGGCGGCGCGAACGGCGCGATCGTGCCCGGGTCGGACGCCGATTTCCGCCGCTCAGTGCAGAGCAACACGGTCAATTTCGCGCTCGACATGTACGATATCGATCCGACCGCGCGCGCGATCCTCGACAGCCAGGCCGAGTGGCTGGCGCGCAACCCCAATGTCCGGATCACGATCGAGGGGCATTGCGACGAGCGCGGCACGCGCGAGTATAACCTGGCGCTGGGCGACCGGCGGGCCAATTCGGCGAAGAACTACCTCGCGGCGCGCGGCGTGTCGGCGTCGCGGATGACGACGATCAGCTATGGGTCGGAGCGGCCGGTGGCGCAGGGGTCGGACGATGCGGCCTGGGCGGAGAATCGCCGGGCGGTCACGATTGTGCTGAACTAAGGGTTGGTGGGGAGGGCCCTTCGGGGGCCTTTCCCGCCGTCATCCCCGCGGAGGCGGGGATCCAGACTGGCTGACCGTCGGGCATGGTCGCGAGGGTAGCCGGTCTGGATCCCCGCCTTCGCGGGAATGACGGGGGGTCGTGTCTCTAGCCTCTTGCCCTCACCCTCCCATGCGCAAGGGCGCATGGGCCCCTCCCTCTCCCCCGAGGGGAGAGGGGTTTTGCTTTAGGTCAGGGCTTTGTCGAGGAGTCTGGCCAGGCGGAGGCCACCTTTGCGGACTTCTTCGCGGGAGACGGGGGCGATGCGGGCGATCGTGGCTTCGTCGAGTTTCACGCGCGGGGGGACGGGGGCGCAGGCGTCGCCGCCCAGCGCCGACGCATAGGTGACGTCGTGCGCGACCTGCCAGCTTTCGCGGCTCCAGTCGGCGACGGTGCCGGCCGCGATGCGCGCGCGTTCGGCGGCGGGGTAGCGGCGGACGAGCGAGGGCGGCGCGGAGATTGCGCGCTCGGCGAGCGTGCCGTCCCAGACCGAGTGGAGATTGAGCCGGGCGGGGGCGTAGATGCCGTAATCGGTCTTCACGTCGTTGCCGCCCTTGTCATGGCGATCGCCCGCGTGGAGCGGCTGGTGGAGATCGCCGACGAAGTGGATGAGGAAGGCGAGCGCCTGGACGCGATCGTGCGGCGACGTCTTGCGGTCGCGGAGCAGGGTCACGTCGCGGTCGATCTGCGCGGAGACGCAGTCGCCATCCTTGCAGGCAGGCGTCAGGTCGAACGGCGCGCAGACATCGACATTCTGGTAATGCCAGCTGTACGCAAAGCCGAAGCGCGACTTGCCGTCGGCAGTCTTGAGCGGCTTAATGCAATCCGCCCAGACACTTGCCTCTTCGATCGTGCCGGCCGGACATTCGGGGGTGTCGAGCAGCGCTTGCTGCGCGAGGATGCGGCGGATCGCGACCTTCGTGCGCGGCGCGACATTGGCATAGGCGATCTGCGCAACCGTCTCATGCCCATATTCCCAATAAGCGGAGGCGGGGGCGGCGGTCAGCGCGGTCGCGGCGAGGATGCCGAGCGCGGTCAGGGGCTTGCGAATCATGGCTGCTCACTAGCGTAGATGGCGACGCTGCGCGCGCCCTTTGCGGACGCGGTGCCGCGGTACATGCCGGGCGTGGTGAACGACCAGGCCATGCTGCCATCGGGTGCGACGACGATCGCGCCACCGGTGCCGCCGAGCGCGCGGACTTCGGCGAGGACCGCCTCGGTCGCGGTCTGGAGCGGTTCGCCGGTCAGCCGGACGCGCGCGGCGATCTCATGCCCGACGCCGACGCGCAGGAAGAACTCGCCCGAGCCGGTGCACGACACCGCGCAGGCGCGATCGTCGGCGAAAGTGCCGGCACCGATGACGGGCGAATCGCCGATCCGGCCCCAGCGCTTGCCGGTGACGCCGCCGGTCGAGGTGGCGGCGGCGACATGGCCGTGCGTGTCGCAGGCGACCGCGCCGACGGTCCCGTATTTCATGTCGACGTCGAACATGTCGCCGCTCGCCTGAAGCTCGGCGAATTGGCGGCGGCGCTCGTCGGTGGCGAACCAGTCCTGCTCCGCCTGTTCGAGGCCGTGCTCGCGTGAAAACGCGTCCGCGCCGGCACTTGCGAGGAAGACGTGGCGGCCGTCGTCGAGGATCGCGCGGGCGAGGCCGACCGGGCTGCGCGTCGCGGTGGCGGCAGCGACCGCGCCCGCGGCGCGCGTGCGGCCGTCCATGATCGCGGCGTCGAGCTCGATCCCGCCGTCATGCGTGAAGACCGCGCCGCGGCCCGAATTGAAGTGCGGATCATCCTCGAGCACGCGGACCGCGGCCTCGACCGCGTCGAGTGCGGTGCCGCCGCCCGCGAGCACCGCCGAGCCGGCATCGAGTGCGCGCGACAGGCCGGCGCGCGCGCCCGAATCCTGGTCGGCGGAAAGCATCTCGCGGTCGAGCTTGCCCGCGCCGCCGTGGATGACGAGGGTCCAGTTGGGTTGGGGCATGGGGGCTTTCACAAGGTTGGCGGGGTGGGACGAAGGTGGAGACGCAGCCCGATCAGCGGGCGCAAGGGGGCGACCCTGCGGCCGATCCGGTAGAAGGCGAAGCAGCCGGCGACGGTCGCGACCAGCAGCACCGTGAACTCGGCCCAGCCGGGAAGCCCCGCGGGGAGCAGCGCGTACATGACGAGGACGATGATCGTCTGGTGGATCAGGTAGAAGGGGAACACCGCCTCGGTCAGCATCGGCCGCCAGCGATGGTCGCGGTTGAGATGGCGTTCGGCGAGCCCGATCAGCGCGACGATTCCGCCCCATTGTTCAAGCGCATGCGCGATGCCGTAGGCGGTATAGAGCCAGTGCGGCTTCGCAACCCCGGCGGGCCAGCCAAGCTCTATGCCGAGGATCGTCGCATAGCCGAGCAGCGCGAGCCCGGCGCCGACCTTCCACAGCCGCGCGATCGCGGCGATCGCGGGTTCGGAGCGCGCGAGGCCGAAGCCGAACAGGAAGGCGGGGAAATAGGTGATGTGCGCGATCCAGTCGCCGAGCAGCGCCTGGCTCTCGGCCGCCATCTGGAACCACCAGCCATGGACGAAGATGAGCCAGGCGAGCGGCAGGAGCAGCACCAGCCAGCCGCCGAAGACGCGGTCGAAGAGCCGCTGCGCGCCGCGGCTGCGGACATTCTGGTGGCTGCGCAGGCTTCGTGGGCCCCGGACCAGCGCGACGCCGAGCGTCAGGACCGTCGTGTAGACAAAGAGATAGACGACGAACCAGAGGTGGTTCCAGGCGGGCAGCCAGAGCCCGTCGAGCGGGGCGAAGCGGAAGGCGTCGTGCGTCCAGAAGGTCCAGTAGCTGCCCGCATAGCCGTGCCGGGTGACGAGCTCGACCCAGGGTTGCGGGGGGACGATGACGAGGATGCCGAAGGCGAGCGGCACGAGCAGCCGGTAGCAGCGCGTCGCGAAGAAGCGGACCGGGCCGCTCGAGCGGCGGAGCAGCGCGCGGCTGGCATAGCCCGAGACGACGAACAGCAGCGTCAGCCGCCACGCATTGGTGGCGAGCATCGGCAACCGGACCCAGTCCTCGACATGCAGCGACTTCACGTGGAAGTTCCACGGCACGAAGACCATCGCGATATGGTAAAGGATCAGCAGGGCGAAGGCGCCGATCCGCAGCCAGTCCATGCCGTAATGCCGGGTCATCGCAGCGCCCTAGGCGGCGGGTGACGGGGCTGCAAGCACGCGCTGTCCCGTCACGCCGGCGCGGGCCCGCCCGGCCCGGCCCGGTCAGGCGGCGATGCGGGGGACGCCGAGGAAGTCGCGTTTGCCGAGCGGGACGCCCTGTGCGCGCAGGATCGCGTAGGCGATGCTGGCGTGGAAGTAGAAATTGGGCTGCGAGAAGGACAAAAGGAAGTTGGCGCCGGTGAAGGGCATGACATAGCTGCCGAATTCGAACTTCGTCGCGGTGGTGGCGAGCGTGTCGAATTCGGTTGGGTCATAGCCCTCGAGCGTCGCGATCGCGCCCTGGACCGCGGCGTGGAGCCCGGCGAAATCGGTCGGCCAGGCGCTGCGGTCGGGAGAGAAGACGCCGTCGCGGACGCCCTGCACGCCGCCCGCCGAATGCGCGACGCACGACTTCACCTGATAGCCGAAGGGGAGCATGTCGTCGGCGAGCCTTGCGTCGATCAGCGTGGCGGGGTCGATCCCGCGCTCGGTGGCGAAGGCTTCCGCCTTGTCGAGCAGTGCGTCGAGCGCGCGCAGGACCTGGAGATTGGAGGGGATCGTCGCATCGTAGAGGGACAGGGTCATCGATCGGGCTCCGCTGAGATGCGGCAACCTATGGCCGTGCGGCGGCATGTGCCAGCGTTGTTTCGCTCGCCGCGTCCAGCCGCTATATACGGCGGTGAACCCACGAGGAATCTTCATGTCCCTTCGTCCCTGGCGCGATATCACCCGCCGTACGAGCCGCCAGATCATGGTCGGCAACGTTCCCGTCGGCGGCGATGCGCCCGTCACCGTGCAAACGATGACCAACACGCCGACCGACGACATCAAGGCGACGGTCGACCAGATCCGCCGCTGCGAAGAGGCGGGCGTCGACATCATCCGCGTCAGCTGCCCCGACGTCGAATCGACCAGCGCGCTGAAACAGATCGTCCGCGCGAGCCGCGTGCCGATCGTCGCGGATATCCATTTCCACTATAAGCGCGCGCTCGAGGCGGCGGATGCGGGCGCGGCCTGCCTGCGGATCAACCCGGGCAATATCGGCTCGGCGAGCCGCGTGAAGGAGGTCGTCGACGCGGCGAAATCCAATGGCTGCGCGATCCGGATCGGCGTGAACGGCGGGAGCCTCGAGCGGCATCTGCTCGAAAAATATGGCGAGCCGTGTCCCGATGCGCTGGTCGAATCGGCGCTCGATCACATCAAGTTGCTGCAGGACCATGACTTTCACGAGTTCAAGGTCGCGGTGAAGGCGTCCGACCTGTTCCTGGCGGTCGCGGCCTATCAGCAGCTTGCCGAACAGGTCGACTGCCCGCTGCATCTCGGCATCACCGAGGCGGGCGGGTTCGTCGGCGGCACGGTCAAGTCGGCGATCGGGATGGGCAGCCTGCTCTGGTACGGGATCGGCGACACGATCCGCGTCTCGCTGTCGGCCGAGCCCGAGGAGGAAGTGCGCGTCGGGTTCGAGATCCTGAAGGCGCTGGGCATCCGCAACCGCGGCGTGCGCGTCGTGTCGTGCCCGAGCTGTGCGCGGCAGGGGTTCGACGTGATCCGCACCGTCCAGGCGCTCGAGGAGCGATTGCAGCATATCCGCACGCCGATGTCGCTCAGCGTGCTCGGCTGCGTCGTGAACGGGCCGGGCGAGGCGCGCGAGACCGATATCGGGATCACCGGCGGCGGCAACGGCAAGCACATGGTGTATCTGTCGGGGGTCACCGACCATCATGTCCAGGACGCGGACATGGTGAACCATATCGTCAAGCTGGTCGAGGCCAAGGCGGCGGAGATCGAGGCGGCGGATGCGGCGGTCGCGGCGCTGGTGCCGGAGATGGCGGCGGAATAAGCGGGGTCTTTCCAGGCGGTTGGCGGCTTTGCGTGCCGTCCTCACCTTCCGTCATCCTGACGCAGGTCAGGATCCAGGGTGGCCAGGGGTGCTGCTGCTTGGCTCTGGATCCTGACTTTCGTCAGGATGACGGGGTGGGCTGACGGACGTCTCGTGTTTTGGCGGTGCTTCGACTTCGCTCAGCACGAGCGGGGGGGGCGTGGCGGTGCTTGGCTCTGGGCCCCCGCTTTTGCGGGCGAACTGCCGCCCCCGACGATGATGGCGCCGGTGGGGGATGCCGGTTAAGCGGGGGGATGGGTATTGGCATCTTCTCGGCGGCGGGGCGGGCGGCGTGACGGGGCGTAGCGTTTCGCCGGCGCTGGCCTTTGCGGTCGCGGCGCTCGGGATCGGGTTGTTCTCGGTCATGGACGCGGTGATGAAGTCGCTGGTGCTGGGGATCGGGGTGTATAACGCGCTGCTCTGGCGGCAGATGGCGAGTGTCGGGCTGGGGGCGGTCGCCTGGAAGCTCGGGCGGAGCGGGCGGCCGAGCGGGCGGGCGCTGAAACTCCATCTTGCCAGGGGGTTGGTGACCGCGGCGATGGCGCTGCTGTTCTTCTGGGGGCTGGCGCGCGTGCCGATGGCGCAAGCGATTTCGCTGACCTACATCTCGCCGATCCTCGCGCTGCTTCTCGCCGCCGTCACGCTCGGCGAACGCGTCGGGCGCCGGGTCGTGGTCGCATCGATCATGGCGCTGGGCGGGGTCGGGATCGTGATGATCGGGCATGGCCGCGAGGGCGCGGCGGGGGCGGCGAGCCTGACGGGGGTCGCGGCAGTGCTGGGGTCGGCGCTGCTCTACGCGGTCAATCTGGTGATCGCGCGGGTGCAGGCGCAGGCCGCGCGGCCGGGCGAGATCGCGTTCTTCCAGGCGCTGGTGGTGACCGCGACGCTCGCGCTCGCGGCGCCGTGGCTGGCGGTGGTGCCCGACGCCGCGACATGGCCGCGGCTGCTGCTGGCGGCGGGGCTGGCGACCGCGTCGCTGTGGCTGCTCGGCTGGGCCTATGCCCACGGCGACACGGGATTCCTCGCGACGACCGAATATAGCTCGTTCGTCTATGCCGCCGGGCTCGGCTATCTGGTGTTCGGCGAGCGGGTGTCGGCGTTTACCGCGTGCGGCGCGGGTGTCATCGTCGTCGCATGCCTGTATGCGGCGCGGCGGCGCGATATCGCGCAGACGTCGATGGAGGCCGCCGCATGACCCAGATCCGTTCCGCTACCCGCGCCGATACCGGCACGATCCTGCGCTTCGTGCGCGAGCTTGCGGCGTTCGAGCGCGAGCCCGATGCGGTCGAGGCGACCGAGGCGACGCTGGGCGAGGCGCTGTTCGGGGATGCCCCCGCGGCGGAGGCGGTGATCGCGGACGGGGCAGACGGGCCGGTCGGTTTCGCGGTGTTTTTCCACAATTTCTCGACCTGGACGGGCAAGCGCGGGGTGTATCTGGAGGATCTGTACGTGACCCCCGAGGCGCGCGGGCAGGGGGTCGGCGGTGCGCTGCTCGCGCATCTGGCGGGGATCGCGATCGACCGCGGGTGCGCGCGGTTCGAATGGTCGGTGCTCGACTGGAATGCGGATGCGATCGCGGTTTATCGGAAGCTGGGTGCGGTGGGGATGGAGGACTGGACGATCCAGCGGTTGACGGGGGATGCGCTGGTGAAGCTGGCGGGGCGGTAGGAGCGTCGTCAGCCGCGGGCGCCGTCATCCTGACGAAAGTCAGGATCCAGAGCCAAACAGGTTGGCGCTAAGTCACTCTGGGTCCTGACTTTCGTCAGGATGACGGAAGAAGGGGACGACGAGGTCAGTTGCGAGCGACGGTCGTGCGCCAGATGACGGGCCAGGTGATCGCGCCGCGGCATTCGCCCATCATGCGCATTTCGGTGAGGCGGAAGCGGGTGCCGTCCCAGACATAGTCCTGGCCGACGCCGCAATCACCGATGCCGCGGCCCTTGGCGTAGGAGCTGAGCAGCCCGGTCTTCGGGTCGTAGCCGGCGTTGACGAGCGCGGGTTTCGCGCCGGGTTCGCCGAATTGCGGGGGCAGGTCGAATGGGGCTTCGCTGGCCTTGCCGTCGCGGACGATCAGCGCGCGGGTGATGACATTATACGCGCCGGATCCGCAGGATAGCAGGACGAGATCGGTGGTCGCGTCGAGCGTATGGGTCTCGTTGGTGACGGGGCCGAACTGGTCCGCGGCACAGCCGGTGCGCTGGCGCATCTGCGCAACGAGCGGCGCGGCGGGGGCCTGCGCGCGGCGGTCGGTGAGCGGCGCGGCGAGGATCGTCGGGAGCGCGGGCGGGGTGGTCGCGGGCGTCTTGTCGCCGGTCGCGACGAGCGCGCCGGGGGTGTCCGCGCGGCCCTGCTGCGCGTCGGCATAGCGCAGCGCAGCGGCGGCGCCGGTGATGACGACGGGGATCGTCCGGCCGTCGAGTCGCGCGGTCATCGCGGTGCCGGTGGCGAGGCGGCGGGCGAGCGTCATCGCGACCGGGCCGGTGACGGTGAAGCGCCGGTCGTCGCCCGGATTGCCGCTGGCGAGCGGGGTGCCGTCGATCGCGACGACGACGCGGCGCAGCGCGCTGCCCGGCGTGCCGATCGTCACCGATACGGGGGCGTCGGCGGCGGGGCCGCGCTCGACCTCGATCGAGAGTTCGGCGATGCTCGAATCGTCGGGCGCCATCGAGACCGCGGTGCAATAGGCACCGTTGTCGCAGGCAATTCCCCAGGCGCCGAAGGTCTTTACGCTGGTCGGGCGGGGGCGTGCCTTCGAGTCGACGGCGGGCTCCGCGGGGGCCTGCGGGGCGGCGCCGCGCGCGATCGGGCGCGGTTTGGGGCGCGCGGGGGTTTCGAGCGGGACGGTGGCGTCGTTGGGCGCGCCGGTGTTGCCGCTGGGGCTGCAGGCCGTTGCGGCCACCAGAACCGAAACGGGCAGAAGCGAAACGAGAACTGGATAGCGCATGCGACCTCCTGACCGGTCTGGCGGCGACGGTCCCGCTTCGATAGGGGCGAGGCCATAGTCGAACAACCGGCAATAGAGATGGAGAGTGCGATGCAGACGATCGGCGTAATCGGCGCGGGACAGATGGGCGCGGGGATCGCGCAGGTCGCCGCGCAGGCGGGCTACCGCGTGCTGCTGGCCGATATGGGCCTGCCCCAGGCCGAGGCGGGCAAGGCGGGAATCGGCAAGGCGATGGCGCGGCTGGTCGAGAAGGAGAAGATCACCGCCGACTTCCGCGAGACGACGCTGGCGAACATCGAGCCGGTCGCGAGCGTCGCCGAGATGGGCGACTGTTTCATCGTCGTCGAGGCCGCGACCGAGCGCGAGGCGATCAAGCGGACGATCTTCGCCGAGGTCGGCAAGGTGTTGAAAGCGGACGCGATCCTGGCGTCGAACACCTCGTCGATCCCGATCACGCGACTGGCGCAGGCGGCGCCCGATCCGGCGCGGTTCATGGGGGTGCATTTCTTCAATCCCGTCCCCGTCATGCGGCCGATCGAGCTGATCCGCGGGCTCGCCACGTCGGACGAAACGGTCGCCGCGGTCGAGGCGTTTGCGGAGAAGCTCGGCAAGCAGGTGGTGCATGCGAACGACGCGCCGGGCTTCATCGTCAACCGCGTGCTGATGCCGATGATCAACGAGGCGTGCTTCGCGCTGGGCGAAGGCGTGGCGGGGGTGCGCGACATCGATCTGGCGTGCCAGCTGGGGCTCAATCACCCGATGGGGCCTTTGACTTTGGCCGATTTCATCGGGCTCGACACCTGCCTGGAGATCACCCGCGTGCTGTTCGAGGGAACCGG
This sequence comes from Sphingomonas sp. CFBP9019, assembly GCF_034045155.1. Classification (NCBI taxonomy): domain Bacteria; kingdom Pseudomonadati; phylum Pseudomonadota; class Alphaproteobacteria; order Sphingomonadales; family Sphingomonadaceae; genus Sphingomonas; species Sphingomonas sp. CFBP9019. The sequence goes on from NZ_JAXCWK010000004.1 coordinate 603,477, forward strand.
CGATCCGAAGTTCCGGCCCGCGCCGCTGCTGGTCAAATATGTCGAGGCCGGGTGGTTCGGCCGCAAGACCAAGCGCGGCTTCTATGACTATTCGGGCGCGGAGCCAGTGCCGACGCGCTAACCAGATCGGTTATTAACCCTTGACATCGTCACGCTGTTCTGGCACATAACGGGAACGATGACGAATTGCGAGTCGGGCCGGACGCGGTCGGGGTGATCCCCCGGCGGCGGACCGGCCCGATCCATTTGGGGGATGGCGCATGGCGGCGGGGGCGGGCGTGAAAGCAGGGCGGTTGCAGGTGCGCAAGGCCGCCAAGGGCGGCTGGACGCCGGCCAAGCGCGCGGCGTTTCTCGAGCATCTGGCGGCGACGTGCAACATCGCGGCGTCGGCGCGCGCGGTCGGGATGGCGCCGCGCGGGGCGCATGCGCTGAAGAAGCGCGACGCGGCGTTCGCGGCGGACTGGGCGGGGGCGATCGAGGCGGCGTACGAGACGCTCGAGGTGCGGTTGCTGGCCTATGCGCTGGGGGAATCCGAGGGGGAAGCTGAGGCGGAGTCTGAGGCGGAAGCTGAGCGGGAACCTGACGGGGTCGTTGACGGGGATGCGGCGGCGGAGTCGCGCGGGGCGCATTTCGATCCGCGGGTCGCGGTGCAGGCGCTGGGGTTTCGCAAGCGCGGGGGCGCTGCCGGTGGCGCGGCTGGCGGAACGGGGGCGGGGACGCTGCGCAAGCGCGTGTCGCTGGCCGAGCTCGAGGAGGTGCTGGTCGCGCGGCTCGATGCGCTGGATGCGCAGGCGGCGTCCGTCACGGGGGATGCGTGATGGCGGATAGCGGGGGTGCGACGTTCGATCCTGCGGTGCTCGCGCGGTTGCGGGGGTTGCCGCGGGGTCAGCTGGTGACGCTGTTGCGCGAGCTGTCCGAGGCGGAACTCAGGACGCTGCACGAGAGCTGGGCGATCTGGGCACTGCCGGGGCAGCGCGAACCCGCGGGCGACTGGCAGGTCTGGCTGATCCGCGCGGGCCGCGGCTTCGGCAAGACGCGCGCGGGCGCCGAATGGGTGAGCGCGCTGGCCCGCGCGATGCCGGGCGCGCGGATCGCGATGGTCGGGGGGACGATGGACGACGTCCGCAAGGTGATGGTCGAGGGCGAGAGCGGGTTGATCGCGGTGGCGCAGGCGGGCGAGACCTATCGCTGGCGGCGCGACGCGGGCGAGTTCGTGTTCGACAGCGGCGCGCGCGCGTTCGTCTATTCGGCGGAGGCGCCCGAGAAACTGCGCGGGCCCGAGCATCATGCGGCGTGGTGCGACGAGCTGGCCAAGTGGCGCTATGGCGACGCGACCTGGGACAATCTGATGATGGGCCTGCGGATCGGCGATCGGCCGCGCGTGCTGGTGACGACGACGCCGCGGCCGGTGCCGCTGATGCGGCGGCTGCTCGCGTTGCCGGGGCTGTTTGAATCGCGCGGGGGGACGGGGGAGAATCCGTTCCTGCCAGCGTCGTTCGTCGCGGCGATGACCCAGACCTATGCGGGGACGCGGCTGGGGCGGCAGGAGCTGGACGGCGAGCTGATCGACGATGTCGAGGGGGCGCTGTGGACGCGCGACCTGCTCGAGCGGCAGCGCGGCGGGGTGGTGCCGGCGCTGGTGCGCGTGGTCGTGGGGGTCGATCCGCCGGCGGGGACCGGAGGCGATGCGTGCGGGATCGTGTGCGTTGCGCTGGGCGACGACGGGCTCGCCTATGTGCTCGAGGATGCAAGCGTTGCGGGCCTGTCGCCCGAAGGCTGGGCGCGCGCGGTGGCGGACTGTGCGGCGCGGCATGGCGCGGACCGGGTGGTCGCGGAGTGCAACCAGGGCGGCGAGATGGTGCGCAGCGTGCTGCTGGCGGCGGATTGCGGGCTGCCGGTGCGGCTGGTCCATGCGAGCCGGGGGAAGGTGGCGCGGGCGGAGCCGGTGGCGACCTTGTACGAGGGCGGGCGGGTCGTTCATGTCGGGGCGTTTCCGGCGCTGGAGGACGAGCTCTGCGGGCTGGTGAGCGGGGGGTATGTCGGGCCCGGGCGCTCGCCGGATCGGGCGGATGCGCTGGTGTGGGCGCTGACGGAGTTGTGCTTGCGGCGGCGGGTTAAGGTGGGGGTTCGGGTGGTTTGAGGGGGGCACCGGCCCGTCCCCCCCCCCGTCCGTTCGTGCTGAGCGTAGTCGAAGCACTGGCGCGCGGGTCGTGCCCTTCGACTTCGCTCAGGGCGAACGGGGGTGGCGTTGTGGGTGGGGTTTCGAGCCTCACGTGCCCTCACCCTCCCACGCTTCGCGCGGGCCCCTCCCTCTCCCCCGGGGGGAGAGGGGTTTTGGTCCCCCCTTCTCCGTCATCCTGACGAAAGTCAGGATCCAGGGTCGCGGGGGTGACGCTTTTGGCTCTGGGTCCTGACTTTCGTCAGGATGACGGGTGGGGTGGGGGTGGGGGTTCGAGCCTCGCTTGCCCTCACCCTCCCACGCTTTGCGTGGGTCCCTCCCTCTCCCCCGGGGGGAGAGGGTTTTTGTTATGGTTTTCGGGAGGATTCTATGGGGTTGTTCGGGTGGAAGTCCGGGCGGGAGGGCGCGCGGCCGGCTTTGTCGGGGGCGGGGAGTCTTGGCTGGGCGGGGGCGGGCGGTGTCGCGGGGGCGCGGGGGTACGAGGCGCAGGTGCGCGAGGCGTATCTGGGGAATGCGGTGGCGCAGCGGGCGGTGAAGCTGGTCGTCGAAGGCGTCGGGTCGGCGCCGCTCGACGGGTCGGATCCGGCGCTGGTCGCGCTCGTCACCGCGCGGTCGGGGGGGCAGATGCTGATCGAGACGGTGGCGGCGCAGCTGCTGCTCCACGGCAATGCCTATGTCCAGGTGCTGCGCGATGCCGATGGCGGCGCGGCCGAGCTGTACGCGCTGCGGCCCGAGCGGGTGAGCGTCGAGGCGGATGCGGGCGGGTGGCCCGCGGCGTATCGCTATGCGGTCGGCGCGCGGGTGACGTGGCTGTCGGCGGATCCGGTGCGGCCGCAGGTGATCCACCTGAAGGCGTTTCATCCGGTCGACGATCATTACGGACTGGGGTGCCTGGGCGCCGCCGCCGCTGCGGTCGGGATCCACAATGCGGCGGCGCGGTGGAACACGGCGCTGCTCGACAATGCGGCGCGGCCCTCAGGAGCGCTGGTCTATGATCCGGGGGACGGGTCGGCGCTGTCGGCGGACCAGTTCGCGCGGCTGAAGACCGAGCTCGAGGCGTCGTTTGCGGGGAGCGGGAATGCGGGGCGGCCGATGCTGCTCGAGGGCGGGCTGAAATGGCAGGCGCTGAGCCTGACGCCCGCGGACATGGACTTTGCCGGCACGCGGTCGGCGGCGGCGCGCGAGATCGCGCTGGCGTTCGGGGTGCCGCCGATGCTGCTCGGGCTGCCGGGGGACAATAGCTACGCCAATTACCGCGAAGCCAATCGGGCCTTGTGGCGGCTGGCGATCCTGCCGCTGGCGACGAGCGTGCTGACGGGGATCGCGCAGGGATTGAGCGGCTGGTTCGAGGGGGCGGCGCTGCGCGTCGATCTCGACCGGGTGCCGGCGCTGGTCGAGGACCGCGAGCGGCTGTGGGGGATGGTCAGCGCGGCGACGTTCCTGAGCGATGCGGAGAAACGCGCGATGCTCGATGTGAAGGAGGGGGTGTGATGGATGGGCATGTGCTGGCGCAGCTGATGGCGCAGGGGGCGGAGCGGGGGGCGGACCTCGTCACGCTGCGCGCGATCGCGGAGGAGGCGGGTGAGCTGGGCGCGACGCGCGCGCTGGCGCGGCTGGGGCTGAGCGACGAGCGCGCGCGGGGTGACGTGGCCGAGCTGCGCGAGCTGCTGGCGGCGTGGCGCGATGCGAAACGGTCGGTGTGGAAGGCGGTCGCGGGGTGGATCGCGCGGCTGTTCGTGGCGCTGATGCTCGCGGGGCTGGCGGTAAAGCTGGGGTTTGCGGCGTGGCTGAAGTGAGCGTCGCGTTTGCGGGCTATGCGGCGGTGTTCGACGTGGTCGATCGCGCAGGGGACGTGATGCGGCGGGGGGCGTTTGCCGGGGCCGGGGTGGTGCCGCTTCTGTGGCAGCATCGTGGGGGGGCGGTGGGGGTGCTGGCGTCGGTTGCGGAGGATGCGCGGGGGTTGCGCGTCGAGGGGGTGGTCGAGGATCCCGAGCTCGCGGGGCTGGTGCGGTCGGGGGCGGTGGCTGGGTTGTCGGTCGGGTATCGGGCGGTGCGGGTCGTGCAGGGGGCTCGGCGGGTGATCGAGGCGGTGGAGCTGGTCGAGGTGAGTCTGGTGGGGGTGCCTATGCAGGGACTGGCTCGGGTGGAGGTGGTGGGGGGCGGGTCTTAGCCTCACGTGCCCTCACCCTCCCACGCTTTGCGTGGGCCCCTCCCTCTCCCCCAAGGGGAGAGGGGTTTTAGGGTCCCTCTCCCCTTGGGGGGAGAGGGAGGGAGGAGCCGTCAGGCGACGGGAGGGTGAGGGGTGGTTGGGACGGGGGCGTTGGCCTCGCGTGCTCCGCACCCACACACGGTTTTTCAGGCGTCCTTCGGGGCGCCTTTTTTTGTTTCTGGTGAGGAGATGGACATGACGGTGATGGATCGGCCGATGCTGGAGGGGGCGGCGCCCTTGGGCGCGTTTGCGGGGTTCGTGCGGAGTGGTGCGACGATCGAGATGAAGGCGTTTACCGGGGTCTCGGGCGATGCGGGCGGCTATGCGGTGCCGCGCGAGGTGGATGCGCAGATCGATGCGGTGCTCAAAGGTATCTCGCCGATCCGGGGGATCGCCAATGTCGTGAAGGTGGGCAGCGCGGGGTATCGCAAGCTGGTCACGACGGGGGGCACGCCGTCCGGCTGGGCGGCGGAGAATGCGGCGCGGCCCGAGACGGCGACGCCGGTGTTCGTCGAGATCGTGCCGCCGACCGGCGAGCTCTATGCCAATCCGGCGGCGAGCCAGGCGATGCTCGACGATGCGGCGTTCGACGTCGAGGCGTGGCTGGCGGGCGAGATCGCGATGGAATTCGCCAAGGCGGAAGGCGCGGCGTTCGTCGGCGGATCGGGCAGCGGGCGGCCCAAGGGGTTCCTGACGCAGCCGACCGCGGCGACCGCGGACGGGACGCGGGCGTTCGGGACGCTGCAATATCTGGCCTCCGGGACGGCGGGGGATTTCTCGGCGAGCCCGCAGGAGCGGCTGATCGACCTCGTCCAGGCGCTGCGCGCGCCGTATCGGCAGGGGGCGAGCTTCGTGATGAATGCGAGCACGCTGGCGCGGATCCGCAAGTTCAAGACGAGCGACGGGGCGTTCGTGTGGGCGCCGTCGCTGGCGGCGGGGCAGCCGGCGACGTTGCTCGGCTATCCGGTGATCGAGGCGGAGGACATGCCGGACATCGCGGCGAATGCGCTGTCGATCGCGTTCGGGAATTTCAAAGCGGGGTATCTGATCGCCGAGCGCGCGGAGACGGTGATCCTGCGGGATCCCTACTCGAACAAGCCGTTCGTCAATTTCTACGCGACCAAGCGGGTCGGCGGGTGCGTGACGAATTCCGAGGCGATCAAGCTGATGAAGTTTTCGGTGAGCTGAGTGGGGTGTGAGGGGGGGTGGGGTTTTTAGCCTCGCTTGCCCTCACCCTCCCACGCTTTGCGTGGGCCCCTCCCTCTCCCCGGGGGGGAGAGGGGTTTTTTGGGAGAATCCTATGGGTGAGCAGGGGGTGCCGGTGGGGGTGATCGCGGAGGCGGTTGCGGCCACCAGGGAGGTGTTGCGGCTGGAGGGGAGTGCGGAGGCGGCGTTGCTGGGGCGGGTCTGTGCGGCGGCGATCCTGGTCTGCGAGGCGTTCGTCGGCGGGGCGATCGTCGCGCGGGTGGCGGGCGACGGCGCGGCGGAGAGCTGGGACGCGGTGCCGGCGCCGGTCGCGCAGGGCGTGACGATGCTGGCGGCGCATCTGTTCGATCACCGCGAGAGCGACGCGGTGCCGCCCGCGGCGGTGGCGGCTTTGTGGCGGCCCTATCGGCGGCTGCGGCTGAGCCCGGACGTGGCGGCGTGAGCGCGCGGGGCGTGCTGCAGGCGGGCGTGGTCGCGCGGCTGGCGGGGGTGCTCGAGGGCGGGGTGTATGACGCGCCGCCGGTGCGATCGGCGCTGCCCTATGCGGTGGTCGACGAGCCGGTGCTGAGCGACTGGAGCACGACGACGTGGCGCGGGCGCGAGGGGCGCGTCGTCGTGACGCTGCACGATGGCGGCGAGCGGCCGGTGCGGCTGCGCGCGGCGCTGGCGGCGGCGGAGGAGGCGGTCGAGGCGCTCGACGCGGATCTGGGCGAGGGGTGGCGGCTGGTGCGCGTGCAGATGCTGCGATCACGCGTGCTGCGCGTCGGCGAGCGGTGGCGGGGCACGAGCGAGTTTCTGGTGCGGATGTACCGCGAGAGCTGAAGGGGGAGACGGACATGGCGGTGGAGAAGGGGAGCGCGTTCCTGCTGAAGGTCGGGAACGGCGCGGCGACGCCCGTCTATGCGACGGTGGCGGGGCTGCGGACGACTCAGATGTCGGTGAACGGCGAGGCGATCGTGGTGACGACGAAGGATTCGGGCGGCTGGCGGCAATTGCTGTCGGGGGCGGGGGTGCGCAGCGTCTCGGTATCGGGGGCGGGGGTGTTCACGGGGTCGGCGGCGGAGCTTCGGATAAAGGCGAGTGCGCTGTCGGGGGTGCTCGACGATTACCGGCTGGCATTCGAGGGGGGTGACACGATGACCGGGCGGTTCCTCGTGTCGCGGCTGGATTATGCCGGGGATTTCAATGGGGAGCGATCCTACACGCTGAGTCTGGAGAGTTCCGGGGCGGTGTTGGCGGGGTGAGGATTTCCCTCTTGGCTTCGTGCTGACCCACCTTCGTCCTGACCCATTTCCGTCATCCTGACGAAAGTCAGGATCCAGGGTCACGAGCGTCGTCCTGTGCGGCTCTGGATCCTGACTTTCGTCAGGATGACGGGTGGGGTGGGGGCGGTGTTCCTAGCCTCACTTGCCCTCACCCTCCCACGCTTTGCGTGGGCCCCTCCCTCTCCCCCTGGGGGAGAGGGTTTTTGGAGGATTTCTTATGATCGATGTGGCGAATTCTGTTCGGGGGGAGGGGGCGCTTCGGGTCTCCGGGGAGGTTGTCGTGGTGCGGCCTAGTTTTGCGGCGCTGGTGGCGGCGGAGGAGGAGCTGGGGCCCTTGTTCGCGCTGGTCGAGCGGGCGGCGGAGGGGAAGCTGGGCATTGGCGAGATGGTGGCGCTGTTCTGGCATTGCCTGCGCGATTGCCCCGAGGGGCTGACGCGCGAGCGGCTGGGGGAGGCGGTGGTCGAGGCGGGGCTTGCCGTCGCGACGCCGGTGCTGCGCGGACTGCTGCGGCAGATCCTGGCGGGGCGGTGATGCGGACGTTCGCGGACGCCGCGGGGCGGCTCGCGGGGTTTGCCGGCGCGGTGCTGGGGTGGAGCCCCGACGCGTTCTGGCGCGCGACGCCCGCCGAGCTGGGCGCGGTGGTCGGCGCGATGACGGGGGACATGCCGACGCCGCCCGATGCGGCGGCGATCGCGCGGTTGCAGGAGGCTTTTCCCGATGGATGACGATCTGGAGCCCGTGCTGGTGCGGGTGCGCGGCGACAGCGCGGCGTTTGCGCGCGACGTCGCGGCGATGCGCGGCGAGCTGGACGACGTGCTGGGCGTGGGGGCGGAGCGCGCGGCGCTGCGGCTCGAGACGGCGCTGTTGCGCGCGGTGAAGACGGGGACGTTCGGGTTCGAGGAGCTGAAGGGCGTCGCGCTGTCCGCGCTCGATGCGATTGCGGGGGCGGCGGTGAAGGCGGGGATGGGGTCGCTGTTTGGCGGGAGCGGGGGCGGGAGCGGGCTCGGGGAGGCGCTGGCCGGGCTGGTCGGCGGGTTGCCGGGGCGTGCGACCGGGGGGCCGGTGTCGCCGGGGCGGGCTTATGTCGTGGGCGAGGGGGGGCCCGAGCTGTTCGTGCCTTCCAGCAGCGGGCGGGTCGAGGCTGGTGGCTCGGCTGGCGTGCGGGAGGTGCGGGTGGCGATCACCGTCAATGCGGCGGCGGGGGCGGCGCCGGGGGTGCTCGCGCAGTCGGGGCGGCAGGTGGCGCGGGCGGTTCGGGCGGCGCTGGCGGTGGAGTGAGGGGGAGGCACTCGCTCGCATCCCTACTGCCGTCATCCTGACGAAGGTCAGGATCCAGAGCCAAGTGCGTCGGCGTGTGTGACCCTGGGTCCTGACTTTCGTCAGGATGACGGGTTTGGGTTGGGCGGCGTTTTTAAGCCTCACGTGCCCTCACCCTCCCACGCTTCGCGCGGGCCCCTCCCTCTCCCCCGAGGGGAGAGGGGTTTTGGTCGCTCTCCTTTGGAATTGGAGATGGTTCATGGCGCAGTGGGTGTGTTCGGGGCGGGCGGGGCAGGTGGAGGGGACGGTGTCGCGGTTCGATCCGCGGTTCTGGACGGTGGATTTTCCGCGGCCGATGATGGCGTCGGTCGTGACCACGGGGCCGGATGCGCTGCGCGTCGATGCGGTGTTCTACAGGGCGGATGATCTGGCGGGGCTGATCTGGGCGGCGGAGGATCGCTATGATCATCCGTTGCTGCGGTACGAGACCGCGCGCGATTTTCGGGCGTGTCGGCTGCGGTTCCGGTGGCGGTCGGGGGGTGTGATGCCGCTCGATGCGATCAATGGCCCGACGCTGACGATCGAGGGGCGCGATGCCGCGGGCGTCGCGCGGGCCTGGTATGTGCGGTTGTGGAATTATGCGGTGGGGACGCCGGAGGATGCGCTGGTGTCGCTCGATTTCGCGGCGCTGGTCGGCGGGTTCGACCTGCCCGAGGACAGCTATCCCGTCTGGGCGGGGGATATCGACCGGATGTTCGTGTCGCTGGTGCCGCCCGACTATCGCGGCGTCGATGCGCCGCTCGCGGGGATGCGCGAGGGCTGGGTCGAGCTGACCGAGATGGCGTGCGAGGGGCCGGGATCGGTGCTCGCGATCGGCGAGGCGGTGGTGCCCGAGCATGGGCTGCGGATCGCGAGCGGCTATGACGACAGCTACAACCTGACGCCCGCGCGGCTGCTGCGCAACGCGCTGCACCTGGGGTATCGCGGGAACATCGTCCATTATGTGGGGATGAGCCATTATTTCCGGCTCGCGGGCGCGGGCGGTGGATTCTACGTGTCGCTGGCGGGGGGCGTGCTGAACGCGGCTTGCGCAGCGTGGCACCGGGATTTCGCGGGGCGCGCAAAGGCGCTGGGCTACGGCGTGATCTGGTCGCTGAGCTACGAGCTGTTCGACGCGCATTGCTGGAACGACTGGAAACAGCGCGCGGCGGACGGCGCGCCCGCGCTGACCGGGTGGGAGCCGCCGTCTACGCTGCTGTCGCCGGCGCATGGCGGGGCGATGGCGTATCTGCAGGCGGTGGCGCGTGCGTTTATGGGCCTCGCGGTGGCGGCGGGACTGCCGGCGCAGTTCCAGGTCGGCGAGCCCTGGTGGTGGGTGATGCCCGACGGGCGGCCGTGCCTCTATGATGCCAGCGCGGTCGCGGCGTTCGCGCCGGTGGCGATGGCGAGCATCCGCGGGGCCAAGAGCGCAGACCAGGTCGCGTCACTGGAGGCGGCGGGGGCGTGTCTGGCGGCGTCGACTGCGGCCCTGGTCGCGGCGGTAAAGGGGGAAGCGGGCGGGTGCGTGACGCATCTGCTGACCTATCTGCCGACCGTGCTCGATGCGGGGGCACCCGAGGCGAAGCGCGCGAACATGCCGGTCGGCTGGGCGTCGCCGGCGTTCGATGTGCTCCAGCTGGAGGATTATGACTGGGTGACCGCGGGCGATGTCGCGTCGTCGGCGGATGCGGTCGCGCTGGTCGCGGGCCGGCTGGGCTATCCGGTCGACCGGCAGCATTATCTGTCGGGGTTCGTGACCGCGCCCGAGCGCGCAGGCGACTGGGCGCGGATCGAGGCGGCGGCGGTGGCGGCGCGGGGGCGCGGCGTCGGCGAGACGTTCGTCTGGGCGCTGCCGCAGGTGATGCGCGACGGGTTCGTGCATTTCGAGACCGAAGAGGGGGATGGTGCCGTGAACGCGCATGACGACGTGCTGTTTCCGCTCGCGCTGGGGCGCGAGGCGGAGGTGATACCGGGGTTTTCGACCGCGATCCTGACGAGCGCGGGCGGCGCCGAGCAGCGCAACGCGGCCTGGGCGGAGGCGCGGACGAGCTATGATGTCGGGCCGGGGCTGCGGAGCGAGGCGGATATCGGCGTGCTGCTGGCGTTCTTCCGCGCGCGGATGGGGCCGGCGCGCAGCTTCCGGTTGCGCGATCCGTTCGATGCCGAGGCGGTCGGGGAGGTGCTGGGCGTCGGCGACGGGATCGCGCGGCGGTACGCGCTGGTGAAGCACTATGACGCGGCGACGCGGCGGATCACGCGGCCGGTGGCGGGGAGCGTGTCGGTCGCGGTCGATGGCGTCGCGACGTCGGGCTTCTCGGTGGTGGCCGGGGGGTGGGTGGTGCTCGACGCGGCGCCGGCGGCGGGTGCGGTGGTGAGCGCGGGGTTCGCGTTCGATGTGCCGGTGCGGTTTGCGGAGGACCGGCTGAGCGTGGCGCGGGCGACGTTTATGGCGGGGGTCGCGGCTTCGGTGCCTCTGGTGGAGGTGCGGGAGGGGTAGGGGTGTCCGTCATCCTGACGAAAGTCAGGACCCAGAGCCCAGCAGCGGCGGCGTTTGTGACTCTGGGTCCTGACTTTCGTCAGGATGACGGGGGTGGGGCGCTGGGCGTAGGGCCCGAGCCTCACGTGCCCTCACCCTCCCACGCTTCGCGCGGGCCCCTCCCTCTCCCCCGAGGGGAGAGGGGTTTTTGCGTTCGTCATCCTGACGGAAGTCAGGATCCAGGGCCAAGCAGCGGGGGCGTTTTTGATCCTGGGTCCTGACTTTCGTCAGGATGACGAGGGGGCGTCGGGCCTGAGCCTCACGTGCCCTCACCCTCCCACGCTTTGCGTGGGCCCCTCCCTCTCCCCCGGGGGGAGAGGGGTTTTGGAGAATTTCGATGGCGGATGTTGGGGTGACGACGGTGGCGTTGTGCTGGCGGGTGGAGCGGCGGGATGGGGTGGCGGTGGGGTTGACGGGGCATGACCGGGATCTGCTGGTCGACGGGCTGGTCCACCGCGCGGCGCCGGGGATGACGCCGTCGGGAATCGCGCGGTCGGGGGTGCTCGAGCCGGGGGCGGAGGCGGATACGATGGATGTGGCGGGGGCGCTGAGTTCGGCGGCGATCGGCGAGCGCGACCTGCTGAGCGGGCGGTGGGACGGCGCGCGGGTGCGCGTGTTCGCGGTCGACTGGAGCGATCCGCGCGATCCGCTGACGCTGGGCGAGGGGGTGATCGGCGCGGTCGAGCTGGGCGAGGACGGGTTCACCGCCGAGCTGCGCGGCGCGAGCGCGGCGTTCGACCGGCCGGTGGTCGAGGAGACGTCGCCCGAATGTCGCGCGACGCTGGGCGACCGGCGGTGCCGCGTGGCGATGGCGGCGCGGCGGCGGTTCGCGCGGGTGACCGCGTGCGAGGGGGCGGTCGTGACGCTCGACCTGGCGGCGGCTGGGGACGGCGATACTTATGCGGGCGGGCTGCTGCGCTGGTTCGGAGGGGCGAACAGCGGGCTGGAGAGCGCGGTCGCGGCGTCGGACGCGGGGGCGGCGGGGAGGACCCGCGTGACGCTGGCGCGGGCGCCGATGCTGGCGGTGGTGCCGGGCGTGCTCGTCGAGCTGAGCGAGGGGTGCGACAGGAGTCTGGCGACCTGCGCGGGGCGGTTCGGCAATGCGGTGAATTTTCGCGGCGAGCCCTATCTGCCGGGGATCGACCTGCTGACGCGGTATCCGGGGGCATGAGCGGCGGGCAAGTCGAGACGGCTGCGCTGGCGGCGGTGGGGAGCCGGTTCCGGGTGCATGGCCGGGTGGCGGCGACGGGGCTCGACTGTGTCGGGCTGGTCGCGCTGGCGCTGAAGGCGGGCGGGTGCGGGGTCGCGGTGCCGACCGGCTATGCGCTGCGGGGCGGCGATCCGGTGCGGGTGGCGGCGTGGCTCGATCGCGTGCTGGTGAGGGTGGACGAGGCGGAAGCGGGCGACGTGCTGATGCTGCGGACGGGGCCGGGGCAGCTGCATTTCGCGGTCAGGACGACGCGGGGACTTGTCCATGCCGATGCCGCGCTGCGCCGCGTGGTCGAGCGGCCGGGGCCGGTCGAGGCGCCGGTGCTGGGATGCTGGCGGATCGGCGACGGGAACAGCGGGGAGGTGGGGCCGTGGCGACATTGATCTTGAATGCGGTCGGGCGGGTGATCGGCCGGCCGCTGGGTGGGAGCACGCTGGGCGGGACGATCGGCGCGCTGGTCGGGCGGACGATCGACGGTACGCTGTTGCGCCCGGCGCGGCGCGAGGGGCCGCGGCTGACCGAGCTGGCGGTGCAGACCTCGAGCTATGGCAGTCAGGTGCCCAAGCTGTTCGGGACGATGCGCGTCGCGGGGACGGTGATCTGGGCGACCGACCTGATCGAGAGCCGGGCGACGAGCGGCGGCGGCAAGGGGCAGCCGAGCGTGTCGACCTATAGCTACGCCGCGTCGTTCGCGGTGCTGCTGTCGGCGCGGCCGGTGCTGGGGATCGGGCGGATCTGGGCGGAGGGGAAGCTGCTGCGCGGCGCGGGCGGCGACTTCAAGACCGCGACCGGGTTCCGGCTGCACACCGGCGGCGAGGACCAGGCGGTCGATCCGCTGATCGCGGCGGCGGAGGGCGGCGGGATGACGCCCGCGCATCGCGGCTGCGCCTATGTCGTGTTCGAGGGGATGGCGCTGGCTGATTACGGCAACCGGATCCCGTCGCTGACCTTCGAGGTGATCGCCGATCCGGGGCCGGTGCCGGTGGCCGCGATCGCGCAAGACGTGTCGGACGGGGGCGTGTCGGGGGCGGTGGCGCTGGCGCTCGACGGGTTCGCGGCGGCGGGGGGAAGCGTCGGCGCGGTGCTGGCGGCGCTGGCCGAGGCGAGCGGCGCGTGGTTCGTGTCCGCGGGGGACGGCGATGCGCTGGTGATGCGCGATGCAGCGGGGCCGGTTGCGAGCGTTGCCGATGCGGGAGTCGTCGAGGGCCAGGGGGAAGCGGGCTCGCGGCGGACGCGGACGGTGGCGGCGATCGAGACGGTGCCGCGGACGATGACGCTCGGCTATTATGATGCCGCGCGCGATTACCAGGCGGGGCTGCAGCGGGTGGCGCGGCCGGGCGCGGGGGTGCGCGACGCGCGGATCGACGTGGCGGCGGTGATCGATGCCGGGACCGCCAAGACGATCGCGACCGGACTGCTCGCGCGCGCCGAGACCGCGCGGGTGCGGCGGACGGTGCGGCTGGGGCTGTCGGGGCTGGCGCTGGTCCCCGGCGGCTGTGTCGAGATCGCGGGAGAACCGGGCGTGTGGCGGATCGTCGAGACGCGGGTCGAGGCGATGGTGACGAGCCTGGTGCTGACCCCGCTCACGCCCGCGCCGCTGCCGGTGCGTGGCAGCAGCGGGCGGATCGTCGGTGCGGCGGATGCGCTGATCGGCACGACGCGGATCGCGGCGTTCGAGACGCCGGGGCTCGAGGATGCGCCGCTCGCCGCGCCGCGGCTGTCGGTGGCGGCGACGGGCACGGGGGCGGGGTGGCGGCATGCGGCCTTGCTCTATTCGCTCGACGACGGGGCGAGCTGGATCGCGGCGGGGGCGAGTGCGGCGCCGGCGACGATCGGGACGATCGCGGTCGTCGCTGGGCCGGCGCCGGCGACGCTGACCGACTGGGCGGGCGCGTTCGAGGTGGTGCTGGTGCGCGGCGACATGAGCCTGGCGGACGCGGATGCGGCGGCGCTCGATGCGGGGGCCAATCTGGCGATGGCGGGGGGCGAGCTGATCCAGTTCGGCCGTGCGGCGCCGCTCGGCGGCGGGCGGTGGCGGCTGACGCAGTTGCTGCGCGGGCGGCGCGGGACCGAGGCGGCGATCGGCACGCAGGCGCCGGGCGACGGCTTCGTGCTGATCAGCGCGGATTCGGTGCGGACGATCGACCTGCCGGTCGCGGCGATCGGCGGGACGGTGCGGGTGATGGCGTCGGGGGTGGGCGATGCGGTGCCGGTCGAGACCCGGATCGTGCTGGCGGGCGCGTCGGTGCTGCCGCCGTCGCCGGTCGGCTTGCGCGCGACGATCACGGCGGATGGCGGCGCGACGCTCGGCTGGACGCGGCGGAGCCGGGCGGGGTGGCGCTGGATCGATGGCGGCGACGTGCCGCTGGGCGAGGGCGGCGAAGCCTATGCGGTGAGGATCGTGACGGGCGCGGGGGTGACGCGCCTCGTCGAGACGACCGCGCCGGTGGCGACGCTGTCCGCGGCGGAGCGCGTAGCGGGCGCGGTGCGCGTCGAGGTGCGCCAGCGCGGCGACTTCGGCGTGTCGCTGCCCGCGGTGCTGATGGTGTGACGAGGGGGAGAGTGGCGATGACGGACGAGACGAGCGCGCGGACGGGGTTGCCGCTGCTGCAGCCGGGGCAGGCGCAGAAGGAGATGGTGCATAACGAGGCGCTCGCGCTGATCGACCTGCTGCTCCAGCCGAGCGTGGTCACGGTCGGGCTGAACGTGCCGCCGGCCGCGCCCGCGCCCGGCGCGTGCTGGATCGTCGGGACCGCGCCGACCGGCGACTGGGCGAGCCATGCGCAGGCGCTGGCGGGCTGGACGGCGGGGGGCTGGCGGTTCGCCGCGCCGCGGGCCGGCATGACGGTGTGGCGCGAGGATCTGGCAACGCTGATCCGGCATGACGGCACCAGCTGGACAGCCGCCGATATCACCGGCGGGCGAGTCGTGATCGGTGGTAACCAGGTGGTCGGCGCGCAAGGCGCGGCAATTGCCGATCCGGTCGGCGGAACCGTGGTCGATACGTCCGCCCGGGCTACACTTTCCGCCGTTCTGGTGCTATTGAGGAGCCACGGATTGATCGCCGCCTAAACACTCTAAAAACTGTGGCGTTCCAGCAACACCTCGAACTTTTGTGCGCTTGCGTGGAAACAAGCCGAAGGATAGGGAGTTTGCGATGTCCGTGTGACACTCATGAAAGGGGATTTATATGCGGAAGCTTGCCGTCGTTCTGGCACTCGCCTCCACCGCACTCGCCACTCCTGCCCTCGCCCGCGACAAGTCGTGGTACGTTGGCATCGAAGGCGGTGCGATGATCGTTGAAGACATCGATTACGACATCGGTGCTCTGAACAATGCCGGTTCGGTCGACCATGACTATGGTTATGACGTCGACGCAGTCATGGGCTACGATTTCGGTGGCTTCCGCCTCGAAACCGAAGTCGGTTACCGCAAGGCTACTGTGGACGGCTATTCGTCGACCACGACCACGCCAGCTTTCACGGGTGCAGGCGCACTCGTCAACGCACCGGCCAACAACTATGACTATGCTGGCGGTTCTTCGTCGGCACTCAGCTTCATGCTGAACGGCCTGCTGGACTTCGGTCCGGATGACGGCATCCAGGGCTTTGTCGGCGGTGGTGTCGGTGTTGCTCGCGTCAAGGCGAACTACGCCCTCAACAACAACGGTTCGTTCCTGAACGATTCGGACACCGTGTTCGCCTATCAGGGCCTCGCCGGTATCCGTGCACCGCTGACCGACCACATCGACGCGACGCTGAAGTATCGTTTCTTCAACGCCGAGAACGTCAAGCTGGTCGACAACACCAACCGCCTGTTCGACGGTCGTTACCGTTCGCACAGCATCCTTGGTGGTGTGACGTACAACTTCGGCGCACCTGCCGAGCCGATGGCACCTCCTCCCCCGCCGCCGGCACCCGAGCCGATGGCTCCCCCGCCGCCGCCGGCGCCGGTCGAGGTCGTTTGCTCGCCTGGTCCGTTCATCGTGTTCTTCGAGTGGGACAAGTCGGACATCACGCCTGAGGCTGCGTCGATCCTCGACAACGCCGTCACGCAGTACCAGTCGTGCGGCAACGCACAGGTCATGCTGGCAGGCCACGCCGATAAGTCGGGTTCGGCGTCGTACAACGTCGGTCTCTCGCAGCGTCGTGCAGACGGCGTCCGCGCCTATCTGTCGTCGCATGCGATCCCGGATGGCGTGATCTCGACCGAAGCGTTCGGTGAGAGCCGTCCGCGCGTCGACACCGCCGATGGCGTGCGCGAAGTGCAGAACCGTCGCGTGGAAGTCACCTACGGTCCGGGTTCGGGCCAGTAAGACTTCCGCCCTCCGGTCCTTGCGGATCGGATGCGGGAAAAGATCGGGGAGGTCGGCGCGAGCCGGCCTCCTTTTTCTTTTGTCTGCTGTTCTTTGGGGCGGGAAGAAGTTTGGTTCGCGCGGAGGCGCGGAGGCGCGGAGCCTTTTGGGGTGGGCCGCGGGGGTGCATCACGGAGGTCTGGGCAGGATTTGGCGTGCCGCACGGGATGCTTCGGCGCGGTCGCGCATGGGCGTGCGTTGGAAGTGTTCACGCGAAGGCGCAAAGGCGCGAAGATCTTGGGGCTGCCTTCTTGTGTGCCGCCGGGCGGCGGGGCGCGGCTTCGCTGATCGTGGTCGGGGCGGTCAGCCGGCTGACGTGCAATCTTTGCGCCTTCGCGCCTTCGCGTGAGATGCTAATCACTGCGCCTGGCGGCGGCGTTTACGACGTGGGGGGATCGTCGGCCTCGAGGGCGGGGGCGAGCCAGGTGGGGATGAGGGCGTCGCCGAGGGCGTCGGTGCGGCGGTGGTCGATCATCAGGGCGAGGTCGGGATAGGTGACGCGGGTGCGGCTGCTGGGTTCGGTGAAGGGCGCGACGACGAGGCGGCGGTTGACCTTCGAACGGTGGTGCATCCGCGCGGTGTTCTCCTGGCCGACATAGCAGCCCTTGGTGAAGCTGACGCCGTTCAGCTCGCGCGCATTGCATTCGAGCCAGAGCGTCTCGCCATTGCCCAGCTCGGCGACGCCTTCGGTCACGCCGAGCGACAGGCGGTGTGCGTGCCAGGCGGGTGCGGCATCGCCTGCCGCTGCGTCCGCGGGGGCGAGCCAGCGGTGGCCGAGCGCGGGAAGCCGCGGGTCGGGGCTGCCCTCAGTCCCCGTCGGCGACCAGTGGACGCGGAGCGGATCGGGGGCGATCGTGATCGCGCGGCGCAGACGGTAGAGCGTCAGCCGCTTCGCCAGCGCCTCGGCCTGCGTGGCTTCGACATCGACCAGCACGTCGGCGCCGTCCGCCCAGAGGATGAAGTCGAACAGCACCTTGCCCTGCGGCGACAGCAAAGCGGCCCAGGCGGGCGCGCCGGGCGCGAGCAACGCGGTGTCGGCGGTCACCAGCCCCTGCAGGAAGCCGCGGACGTCCTCGCCCGCGATGCGCAGCACCGCGCGGTCGGCGAGAAGGGTTGCGCTGTCGGTCTGGGTCATCTCCTTCACCTAGTGCGCGCCAGGCGATTTCCAAGGCGCGCAACCGTCTGGCGTCGCCTGCCGCGCGTCGGTAGGAGGGCGCATGACCGACAGCATCACGATCCGCCGCCCCGACGACTGGCATCTCCACCTGCGCGACGGCGCGATGCTGGGCGCGGTCGCGCCGCACAGCGCGCGGCAGTTCGCGCGCGCGATCATCATGCCCAACCTCACCCCGCCGGTGACGACGATCGCCGCCGCGCGCGCCTATCGCGAGCGGATCCTCGCCGCGGTCGGCGGTGCCGATTTCACGCCGCTGATGACCTGCTACCTGACCGACGGCACCGATCCCGCCGAGATCGCGCGCGGCCATGCCGAGGGCGTGTTCACCGCGTGCAAGCTCTACCCCGCGCATGCGACGACCAATTCGGCGCACGGCGTCACCGATATCCGCGCGCTGACCGGCGTGCTCGAGACGCTGCAGCGGATCGGCATGCCGCTGCTGATCCACGGCGAGGTGACCGACAAGGCGATCGACATCTTCGACCGCGAGGCGGTGTTCGTCGAGCGAACCCTCGCGCCGCTGACGCGCGACTATCCGGGGCTGAAGATCGTGCTCGAGCACATCACCACCGCCGAGGCCGCGGCGTTCGTGACCGAGGCGGACCATCCGATCGCCGCGACGATCACCCCGCAACATCTGCTGATCAACCGCAACGCGCTGTTCGACGGCGGGCTCCGGCCGCATGCCTATTGCCTGCCCGTGCTCAAGCGCGAGACCCACCGGCTTGCGGTGCGGAAGGCCGCGGTGTCGGGTAGCCCGCGCTTCTTCCTCGGCACCGACAGCGCGCCGCATGTCGTGGGCGCGAAGGAATCGGGCTGCGGCTGTGCGGGGATCTTCAACGCGCCGTTCGCGCTCGAGGCGTATCTCGGCGTGTTCGACGCGGAGGGCGCGATCGACCGGTTCGAGGGATTCGCGTCGGAACATGGCGCGCGCTTCTATGGGCTGCCGCTGAACGAGGGCACGGTGACGCTGGTGCGCGAGAGCGTGATCGTGCCCGAGCGGGTCGGGGAGGGGGATACCGCGGTCGTGCCGTTCCTGGCGGGGACCGATGCGGGGTGGCGGTTCGCGGGGTAAGGCGCGCACGCTTCTGCCTTTTCCGTCATCCTGACGAACGTCAGGACCCAGAACCAAGCAGCGACAGCGTTCGTGACCCTGGGTCCTGACGTTCGTCAGGATGACGGTTGGGGGGTCAGTTCGCCGGATCCTCCTGTGCGAGTCGGTCGAGCCAGAGCCGCGCCTCTTTCTGCTCACCGGGTGCGCTCGCGCTGACCGGCCCGCGTGCGGCGAAGAAGTCGCGGTGGAGCGCGAACGGATCGAGCATCAGCCGGTCGCGCATCGCGTCGATCTCGGTGCCCATTTCACGTAGCGTGGCGATCGTCGGGGCGATCGCGGTGCGGACGCGGCGGTCGCTGCTGCGGTCGAACAGCCCGAGCGAACCGTTCGCGGTCTTCTCCAGCGCGGCGATCAGCGTTGCGCGATACTCGGTTTCGAGGTCCTCGCGCTGGGCGTCGAGACGGGCGAGGCGGTCGGGTTTGGCCATTCGCGTGGCGTTAGGCGATTGTGGGGGTGGGCGCTACCGGGGGCTGTTGTCCCGCGGTGTTGGCGCCGCGCCGCGGGCAAAGCCCGCGTCGTCGGACGGCGCTACGCGCCGCCGGCCGGGCTTGGTGGAGTCAGCCGGGCGTGGCCGGCTGCCCACCTTCGCCTTAAAAAGGCAACCACCTGCTTTTGTGGGTGATGTTCATGTACCCGACGTTCACGCCCGCACGCCAGCCGACGCCGAGCCGGATCGGGATCAGCACGACGTTGCCGCGCCGCAGATAGGTCGCGGCGAATCCGCCGACGAGATAGAGCCGGCCCTCGACTGCGGGGAAGCGCTTGTAGAGCTCCTCGGTGTCGTAGAGGTTGTAGACCAGCACGAAGACCTTGTTCGCGTCGCCGCCGACGTCGAAGCCGACCGACGGCCCGGTCCAGTAGACCGGCTTCTCGCCCTCGACCTTGTGGTTCATCAGCCCCGAGCCGTAGCGCACGCCGAGAATGAACGCGCCCGACGCCTCGCGCCCGGCGATATAGGCGTTGGGCTGGCCCTGGTCCTTCAGGATGTTCTCGAGGATGCCGCCGAGCCCGGCCGCGCCCTTGCCGAACACGCCTTCGCCCGCGGCGAGCAGATCGTCGCGCTCATAGGTGTCGGCGGCGCTCATCGTCGCCTCCGCGCGCGTCGTCGCACCGGGGCCAGGCGCGGGCGGGGGCGGCGCGGCGGGCTGGACCGGCTCGACCGGCGCGGGCTCCGGATAGCGCTGGTCGGGGACCTGCTGCCCCCGCGATGGGGTGGTGCTGGTCTGGGGCGCGAGATCCCCGTCGATCGCCTGGTTGGGATCGATCGTGCGGACCTGTGCGGGCGCGCTGCTCGCGATCGACGCTGCGAAGGCGCCGAGGCCAAGCCAGAAACTGCGCATGATGCTATCTTCCCCAATGCCGAGTGCGCGTGAGTTAACAAACCCCCGCCTGACCCCGCAATGAATGAAACGGCGGGAAGAGTCGAATTCGCGTCCGGTACCCGCGTAACGACGGTTGCCCCCGCCGCAGACCCTCGCTATAGCCCCGCATCTGCTGCAGCCGGAGACGTGGGTGAGTGGCTGAAACCAGCGGTTTGCTAAACCGCCGTACCGGGTTTACTGGTACCGAGGGTTCGAATCCCTCCGTCTCCGCCATTTTCGTCACCACAGCGTATCGGTGATGTGCCCCCCATTGTAGCGTGCCGACGCTGGGTAACGGGCCGCTTGCGCGCTAGGCCAGGCGCGACTTTCACGTCGGGCGTCTTCGATCACCGCGGCGCTTCGATATCCCACCTAACGGATCGGCGTTGAATCTCGGCTGGTGTCGTGTATGCGTGTGGCACCACTAAGAGGGTTGATCATGAAGAAGATTTTCGCTGTCGCCGTCGCTGCCGGCCTGTTCTCGCTCGCAGCTTGCAACACCAGCCCGCGCGAGCAGGCAGCCGACAACATCGAGTCGAACACCGAGGCGGTCGCTGACAACCTCGAGGACGCTGCCGACCTCACGGGCAACGAAGCAGCAGAAGAAAGCCTAGAGAACAAGGCTGACGCGGTGCGTGCGACCGGCCAGAACCAGGCTGAAGACATGCGCACCAACGACGCGGATACCAATCTGTCGAACGGTATCTGAGCCACAGCGCTCAGGGTCGCGGGCCAAGCTGCCTGCGACCCCGAGCGACGTGCAGAGAAGGGCATCCGGGGCGACCCGGATGCCCTTTTTGCGTTCGGGGACTTTGAGCCGGGCACCGCCAGCGACGCCTATCGCGCAGTCGGCCGGTCAGGCCGCATCGGCCCGCCGGGCGGCGCGGGCGTGTTCACGCGTGAAATCGCCGACGCCGCGATCGGTGTGGCACAGCCGGTCCCAGTGGCGGAAATACAGGCCGTAATTGCAGCCATAGAGTTCGTGATGGCGCTGATGATGGCTGGCGGTGATCAGCCATCCACCCAAGGGGCCGCTCCACATGAAGCGCGGGAAGATCTCCCACCCCATGTGGTTGGTCACGCCCATCACCGTCATGATCGTCAGCACGACCCCCAGCCCGTAGATGTGGATCGGTACGAAGAAGACAAGCAGCGGAATGACGATCGCGCCGCTCAGCGCCTCGATCGGGTGGAACGCCATCGCCGCCCATGCCGTCGGCGGACGGCTGGCGTGATGGAGCGCGTGCGCGAGCTTGAACGGGGCGGGGCGATGCATCCAGCGATGCGTCCAGTAGAACCAGGCATCGTGGAGGAGCAGATAGGCGAACACCGAGACCGGGAGGTACCAGAGCGGATAGGCGTGGACATCGGCATAGACCTCAGTCCAGCCGCGATGCTGCCAGCCCCAGGCGACGACGCCGGCGGGGATGCCGTAGAGCGCGGCGGAGGCGAGGCTCCAGACGATCTCGCGCCGGACCTGCGGATCGAGCCCGAGATAGAGCCCCGGATGCTTGCGCGTCGTGATCCACGCGAACGCGCCCGACACGAGCAGATAGCGGACCCCGACGATGACGGTCATCGCAATGGCGGAGAGGATGATGGCGAGCGTCATGCGGGGTCCTCTACACCGCGGCGGTTGGCGGCGCGAACCGCAAGCGCACGCCGCCGCGCGGGCAGCCCCCACCACGGCGTGCCCGGCGACAGATGATGTTCGTGATGATAGCCACCGAAGTGGAAGCAGGTCATCAGCGACAGCGCGGGTCCGATGTCGAGGCTGTGCGCGCGGTGGGTATCCGCGAAGGGCAGGTCGCGCTCGCGGTGCGGCAGCCAGGTGCCGAATACGAACAGCTGCGCGACGGCGCCGAGCGCGGGCAGCGCCCAGAAGATCACGATGTTGCCGAGCGGCGCGCCGAGCAGCAACGTATAGACCAGCGCCACCAGCGTGATGCGGATGATCTGGCCGTGCGAATAATAGGTCTTGAAGAACTGCAGGAACCAGCGGGTCAGCCGCGGATCGCCGCCATGGAAATCGGGATCCCCGGCGCGTCCGGTCTGCTTGTGGTGGAGATGATGCTGCGGGAGCAGGGACGCATAGGACAGGCAGGCATAGAGCGAGAGACAGGTCGCACCGATCGCCCGGTTCAGCCTCGGATGCTCGGGCGCGAGCGCCCCATGCATCGAATCATGCGCGACGATGAACAGCCCGGTGGAGAGCCAGGTCTGGACGAGGACCATCAGGACCGCGATCGGCAGCGTCGCGAGGCTCCACTGCCAGAAGAAGATGCCGGTGATGTGGATGGCGAGCCACGCGACCATGATCGCGGCGGACAGCGACACGCCGATCCGCATCTGGCGCTTCATCGCGTCCGACGGGTGGGCGGCGGTGATGCTCACCCGCGCTGGTCTGCCGGACTGGTGTTCGGGGTCCGCGCGGGACGGGCGGCACGACGCTGCGCATCGGCATTGGCACGCAACTGCGCCTTCAGCACCGCGGGCTTGCGTGCGAACAGGAAGCCGTGGCTGACGGTACCGTCCTTGCCCTCGACCGCGTGGTGCAGGCGATGCGCCTGGAGCAGCCGCTTGAAATAGCCCTGTTTGGGGACCCAGCGGAAGCCGCCGCGCTGATGCACGAGCATGTCATGGACGAAGGCGTAGATGCCGCCATAGACGGTGATGCCGAGCGCCGCCCACCAGAGCGGCGGGTACCAGAGCCCGACCACGAACAGCACGATCGGGACGATCGCGAAGACGATCGCATAAAGGTCGTTCTTCTCGAACCAGCCCTCATGCTCCTCGTGATGCGACTTGTGCCAGCCCCAGCCCCAGCCGTGCATCACATAGCGGTGCGTCGCCCAGGCGAAGCACTCCATGAACAGGACCATGCCGACGACGATCGCCAGTTTCTCGACCCAGGTCACGACGCGCGATCGGGCAAATCGGCGCTGACCAGAAGCAGTGCATTCAACATGGCGTATATATAACCGTTCGGGGCGGACGATGCGAGGGCGCGCCGCCATAAAAGCACGCGCGGCGTCGCCGCGGCAGTCGGTGGCTCGCGGTAGCATACACAGGTAAATCATACGGATGCGATCGATCGCGGCACCGCAGGGCGGGACGCTGCGTTCGACCCCGATGCCCGCTTCGAATTTCCGTGCCGACCACCGCGACACCCCGTCCTGGTTGCTGGTCGCAGCCATGATCCTCAGTTTCCTCGTCGCGCAGCAGGATGACCACTTCACGGTCGATCCGCTGCGGGCGGTGCCGGCGGTCGTGTCGCTGCTCGCGCTGGGCGGCGCGCTGGCGATCGGCCGGTACAGCGCGCGACCGCGTCTTGCCGCGGGGGCTAGGGCGTTTCTGCAGATGACGCTGTTCACACTGTTCGGCGTGGTCCTCGCCTATGCGCTGGCTGCGAAGTCCGGCACCTTGTGGGATGCCCGGCTGGCGGCGGCGGATCGTGCGGTCGGCTTCGACTGGCCGGTCGTGCTCGCGTTGCTCGACCAGTGTCCGCCGCTGATCTGGCTGCTGGGCCTCGCCTATCACAGCCTGACGGTGCAGATGATCGTGGTCATCGTCGCGCTGAGCGGGATGGGGAAGTTCGACACGCTGCGGACGATGGTGTGCGCCGCGATCCTGTCCGGGTTCGTCACGATCCTCATCTCGGGTCTGACGCCCGCGATGGGAAACCTGTTCGACCCGGCGCGCTACGTGCATCTCTGGCCGTCGATCGCGTGGATGGAACAGGGGCTGATCTCGGGGCTTCGCGACGGATCGCTGCGCGTGCTCGATCTCACCATGCTGATGGGGATCGTCAGCTTTCCCAGTTTCCATGCGACGCTCGCCGCGATCTTTATCTGGGCGTTCGGTGCGATGCCGCGCCTTGCCGGACCGGGCCGTGGCTGGGCGATCATGACGATCGTCGCGACGCCGGTGTTCGGCGGTCACTACGGGGTCGACGTGCTGATGGGGCTGCTGCTTGCGCCGCCCGCGATCGTCGCGGCGCAGCGCCTCACGCAGCGCGGGCAGCCCTGTCCTCAGCCGGGTCCAGGCCTGCCGGCATAAGGATCGCGTTGTCGCGCAGCGCCGCCTCGACGCACGCGGCCGCGTCGGCGGCGCCCCCCGCCATGGCCATCTCCGCCGCGAGCAGGCCGGCCGCGCGGCGATAGCCCGGATCAGTAAGAACATGGCGGAGCGACGGTTCGAGCCCGCCTTTGGCGGCGTCGGCGGCGGATACGATGCGCGCCGCGCCGATCCGCTTCAGCCGCGCCGCGGTCGCCGGCTGTTCGAACGCCAAGGGGACGGTGACGATCGGCACGCCCGCCGCGAGCGCGTCGAGCACGGTGTTGAAGCCGCCGTGGAGGATGGCTGCCGAACAGTGCGGCAGGATGCGCGTCTGCGACCAGAAGGCGCGGACCAGCGGGTCGCCGGGCAGCGAGGCCGCGTCGCCGTCGCTCAGGCCGCCGCCATGCGCGACCACCGCGCGCGCACCGACCGCGGCACAGGCGGCGGTCATCGCCGCGAACAGCGACCGGCGCGCGCCCTGCAGCGACCCGAGCGAGCAATATATCAGCGGTCGGCCGTCGCTTTCGGGGATGTCGTCCACGGGTTCGTCGAGGCGCCACGGCGCGCCGTACCGGAAGCTCGGTGGCAGGGCGGTGCGCGGAAAGTCGAGTCCTGCCGGGCATTGCGCGATCTGCAGGCGGTCGGACCATTGCTGCTGCGGGTCGGGATCGAGCCCCCAAAGCTGTGCATAGGTCGTCACGATGCGGGTCACCGGGCGCATCAGCAGGTCGCTGACCGCATAGCCGCCATTGTTGCGATTCCGCCCGAGCGCGTCGGCCCGGTATGCCCAGCCGAGAAAGGGCGGGGGGATCATCGGTTCGCGGAGCAGCGGCAGTCCGGTGATCGCGGTCACGAACGGCAGGCCGAGATGGCGTGCCACCAGCGCCCCCGCCGGCTCGACCGAATCCGCCACGACCGCATCGACGCCCAGCCGCGTGAGGGTGGCCGGCAGCGCCGCGAGCAGGAGCTCGGTCATCGCCGCGGTGCTGCGGATCATGCGCGGCAGCCCGACCGGCCCCGATGGCTGGGCGAGCTTGCGATAATGTTCGGCCAGCAGGCCCTGGCGATCGGCGGGATGGTCGAGCGGCGCGAACGCGACATCGCCGCGAGGCAGCATCGCCGCGACGTCGGCCATATGCACCAGCGTGACCCGGTGCCCCGCGGCGACGAGCGATGTGCCCAGCGCGACCAGAGGATTGATGTGCCCGACGGTCGGCGGCGCGATGATGGCGATATGCCGCCCTGCAACAGTCAATTCAGGAGCTTTCCGACGCCGTCTGGTAGGGCCGCCACTATCAGCATGGATGCGACGCGCGATAGTCGCAATACGGTGATCGAGTATAACTTGGTAACGATCTACCCCTGGGATCGATCACGCCGCATGGCCGCGCCTGCCAAGACCCGCGCGGCTGCGCGGTGTCATCCCGGCTTCACGATGGACGCATAAGACGCCCCGAATCGCAAGCGGGGGGCGTGGTGAACAGGGACGCGGGGGTTTTCAGGGGCGTCGGGGAGCACCGGCCGGTGACGCCGGCGCTGGCGATGCAATGCCCGGACGCGGCGCTGTCACGCGCGCTGCGTGCGTTCGTGCACGGGCGGCTGGGGCATCACGCCGACGGCGACGACGTCGTGCAGGAAACCTATCTGCGGCTGTTCACCTATCAGGCGAGCGCGCGGGTCGAGGATATGAAGGCGCTCTGCTTCGCGATCGCGCGCAATCTGCTGCGCGATCATCACCGCGTCGCCCGGCGCGGCGCGCATGTCGAGCTGGACGAGGCGATGGTCTGTCCGCTGCCGGCGGCGGATCGGGTGGTGGCGTTCCGCCGCGCGGTCGCGCTGATGGCGGGCGCGCTCGAACGCATGCCGCCGCTGCGCCGCGAGATATTCCTGCGCCGACGGCTGGACGGCCTCACCACCGCGGCGATCGCCGACCGGCTCGACATGAGCACCGCCGCGGTCGAGAAGCATGTCGTCCGGGCCTTTGCCGACCTTCGCACCGCGCTGGCGCGGCGGGGTTTCACGATGGAGGCGGGGGCGTGACCGCGGGCAGCAGCAGGGGTGGGGGCAGCAGGGGCGGGGGCGGGGGCGGGGGCGCGGCCTTGACCGATGCCGCGCTGACGGATGCGTTGCGGACCGCCGCTTTGCAGTGCGGCCGGCTGTCGGACGAGCAGGTCCGCGCGCTCCGGCGGCGGCGGCGGTCCGTCGTCGTCGCGGCGACGACCGCGCCGGTCGTCGCCGTATTGCTCGTCCTCGGCCTCCGCATGGCCCCGCCGCCCGCCGCGGTCGCACCATCGCCGCAGCTGTTCGCGACGCAGGCCGGCGAGCGCGCGACCGCGACGCTGGCGGACGGCACCACCGTCCGGCTGAACGGCGCGACGCGACTGCAGGTCGTCTACACGACCGCCGGGCGCAGCGCCCGGCTGCTGGCGGGCCAGGCGTTCTTCGACGTGCGCCACGATGCCGCGCGCCCGTTCGTCGTGCGTGCGGGGGCCAGCCGGACGCGCGTGCTCGGCACCGCGTTCGACCTGGATCTGACGCGGCGGCAGGTCGCGCTGGCGGTCTATCGCGGCGCGGTCGGGTTCGACCCGCTTGACCCGGCGTCAGCGGGCGCGGGGCGCGGCGTCGTGGTCCGGGCGGGCTATCGCAGCAGCATCCGCGGCGGCGTGACGGCGGTACCCGAGCGCTTCGATCCGGCGCTGCCCGACTGGCGTCAGGGCTGGATCGACACCGCGGGCATGCGGCTCGACGATCTGGTCGAGATCCTTGACCGGCAGGGCGGCGTCCGGATCGCGCGCCCTGCCGAGCCGCTCGCCTCGACGACGGTGTTCGGCCGTTTCCGGACCGATCATCCGCGCCAGCTCCTGGCGGCGATCGGCGGAGGGTTCGGGTTCGCGGTGGTCGAGCGGGACGGGGGGCTCGCGCTCGAACCCGCACGCTGAAAAAAACACTGTCCGGATCCGTCGGGCTGCGCCGTCTTCCTCCCGAATGGCGCGTGGGGGCGCCATGACGGGGGATTATCATGACGCGGTTTTACGGAACGTCGGCACTCGCTCTGGCGGTATGCGCGCTTATGGCGCCAGCGGCGGCACACGCCCGGCCGGCGGGCACGCAGTCGGCGGGGGCACGCGCGTTCGCCATTCCCGCAGGCGACCTCGCGGCGGCGCTGTCGGCCTATTCGAGCGCGACGGGGATGCAGGTGATCGCGGCGCCCGCGCTGATCCAGGGACAGCGGACCGGCGGGGTGAGCGGGCGGCTGACCGCGCCGGCGGCCCTCGCCGTGCTGCTGCGCGGCACGGGCCTGCACCCGGTCGAGAGCAACGGCGTGCTGGTGCTGCGACGCGCGCCACCGCGCCCGGGCCTGCGCACCGTCAGCGCACCCGCACCGGTAGCCACGCCGGCAGTCGCGGGGGGCGTCGCGGGGGGCGTGTCGACGCTGGCGGCTGAGCCGGTCGCGGTAGCCGACGACATCGTGGTCAATGGCTATCGCCGCAGCCTGCTCGCCGCGCAGGAGCTCAAACGCCGCGCGGTCGGGACCGAGGACAATATCGTCGCGTCCGACATCGCCGCCTTTCCCGACCTCAATCTCGCCGAAGCGCTGCAACGCGTCCCCGGCGTCGCGATCACCCGCGACACCGGCGAAGGCCGCCAGATCGCGCTGCGCGGGCTCGGCCCCGATTTCACGCGCACCCAGCTGAACGGCATGGAGGTGCTCGGCAATACCGCGTCGGGGATGGACAATCGCGGCAACGTCAGCCGCAGCCGCGGCTTCGACTTCAGCCTGTTCGCGTCCGAGCTGTTCAACCGCGTCAGCGTGCAGAAGAGCTATGCCGCCAATCAGGACGAAGGCGGCATCGCCGGGACGGTCCAGCTCTTCACCGCCAAGCCGTTCGACTATGACGGCCAGAAGATCGTGCTGTCGGCCAAGGGCCAGACCAACGACCAGACCAGCGGCATCACCCCGCGGCTCGTCGGGCTGTTCTCGCAGCGCCAGGGCGATTTCGGTGCGCTCGTTTCGGTCGCCTATTCGAAGATCCGCAACAACGAATATGGCTATCGCAACTGGAATTGGGGCAAGGTCACCTACGGCGCGAACAATATCGGGCCCGAGATCGATGCGGCGACACGCGCGCTGCTGCGCGGCGGCACGATCTTCGCACCGCAGGCGCAGTCGCCCTCGACCTGGTACACCGACCGCGAGCGGATCGGCGTCACCAGCGCGCTGCAATATCATCCGGGCGATCGGTTCAAGCTCGATGTCGACCTGCTCTACGGACACCTTGCCGACAAGCGTGACGACTGGGCGATCGCGGCGGGCGGCTATAACGCGCTGACCGGCAATGTCAGCGGCACGCAGGTCATCCGCTCCGCGACGATCCAGGGCAATTCGCTCGTCGCCGCCAGCTATACCGGGATCGACCAGCGGACCGAGCATCACCGGGTCGAGAACCAGACCGATTTCTATCAGGCGGTGGCCAATGCCGAATGGAAGGTCGGCGATCGCCTGACGCTGACCGCGCTCGCCGGCTATCAGAAGTCGGCGTTCGCGCAGCCGACGTTCGACAAGATCTTCCTGCAGGCGCGCAACACCGCGTTCAGTTTCGACATGCAGCCGACGATCCCGGTCAACACCTATGGCTTCGACCTGACCAAGCCGGCGAACTGGAACGTCCAGCGGCTGGTGACGCAGGAAAACACGATCGACAATGCGTACCGCAACGGCCAGCTCCAGGCGGTCTATACGGTGTCGCCGATCCTGAAGCTCGAGCTCGGCGGCGAGTATAAGCGCTTCACCAACAGCGGGTACCAGTATCTCACCAACATCTTCTACGGGACGCAGGCGACCAGCGACCGCGCGGTACCCGACGCGTTGAAATACGTGATCAACCGCGACAGCCTGATCCCCTATATCGGCGGCGACGTCGCGGGCATCTACGCGCTGCTCGGCAACAACCGGAACCTGACCGCGGCGAACCTGACCGCGGGCAGCGACTTCCGCATCCGCGAGACGAGCTGGGCGGGCTTCACGCAGCTCGATCTGGATACCGAACTCGGTTCGATGCGGCTGCGCGGCAATGCAGGCGTGCGCTATTATCATACCGCGCTGGTCTCCAGCGGGTCGCTCGCGACCGCGACCAACGGCGTCACGGTGCTCCAGCCCGTGACGGTCAAGACCAGCAACGACGACTGGCTGCCCGCGCTCAACATCGCGCTCGACCTCACGCCCAAGCTGATCGCGCGCGCGTCGGCGAGCCGCAACGTCAACCGTCCCGGCCTGCCGCAGCTTGCCGCTGCGGGCACGCTGACGGTCGCGCCGTTCGGCGGCACGGTGTCGGTCGGCAACCCCAACCTCCAGCCGTTCCGCTCGACCTCGGTGGAAGGCGGGCTGGAATATTATATGGATCGCAACGGCTTCGCGTCGGTCGGCGTGTTCTGGAAGGATCTGGCGAGCTTCATCACCTCGGAGACGTCGCAGGTGCCCTACAGCGCCACCGGCTTTCCGGTCTCGCTGCTGCTGCCGGGGCAGGACGGCACCACGCCGTACAACTATACGCGGCCCGTCAATGGCGACGGCGCCAGCATCCGCGGGGTCGAGGCCGCGGTCCAGCACGACTTCACCTTCCTGCCCGCGCCGTTCGACCATTTCGGCGTAGTCGCCAACGGCACCTGGATCGATGGCGACCAGAAGGCGATCTACAACGGCGTCGCCCAGACCATCCCGCTGTTCAACCTGTCGAAATGGGCCGCCAACGCGACGCTGTATTTCGAGACCGAGCGGTTCGGCGCGCGCGTCTCGACCGCCTATCGCAGCCGCTACATCACCGGCGCGGGCAGCAACGCCAATGTCGGCGACGGCATCCGGCCGACCAACAACGTCGATTTCCAGATCCGCTACAGCCCGGTCGAGAATCTGCGCTTCGTGATCGAGGGCATCAACGTCACCAACCGGCCGATCGAGCAGTTCGCCGATCTCAGCGCCGACCGGACGCTCGTCTACACGCGCAGCGGCCGCATCTTCACCTTCGGCGTGACCACCAGCTTCTGACCTTCGCGTCCGCGGCGCTCCCCGCCGCGGACGCGGGCGTACGGCGTATCTCCACACACCTGCCACGGGAGTTTGCATGAAAAGCCAAGCTACATTGTTGTCCGCCGTCGGCCTGGCCGCGGCGCTGCTGGCATCGCCCGCGCTTGGACAGGGCTGGCCGTCGCCGGTTGCGCCGCTGCCCGAACGTGCCACCGCGCTCGACAAGCGCTTCCAGCCGGCGGTCGACTTCGACACCGACGTCTGCTTCAACGTCCCCGCGGTCGACGCGTCGGGCGCGATCAGCCCGGCCGCCTCGACCTATGCGACGCGCCCGCCGGCATCGTGCCGCGCCGCGAACTACCGCACGCAAAGCAACGTCTATGCGCGCAGCCGCTGCAACAACGGCTATTGCGGGCGGGTCTACAGCTATTTCTGGCAGTCGGACTTCTCGCATGCGTTCGACTGGGAATCGATCATCGTCTGGACCACCGACCAGGGCACGAGCAGCCGGGTCGTCGGTGTCACCCGCGGCGATCACGGCG
The DNA here is from genome assembly GCF_034045155.1 of Sphingomonas sp. CFBP9019. Classification (NCBI taxonomy): domain Bacteria; kingdom Pseudomonadati; phylum Pseudomonadota; class Alphaproteobacteria; order Sphingomonadales; family Sphingomonadaceae; genus Sphingomonas; species Sphingomonas sp. CFBP9019. Next base: position 634,008 of record NZ_JAXCWK010000004.1, read on the forward strand.
ACTGGGATACGCGTCCGACCAGCGGCGGCCAGCTCCGCTTCGTCAGCGATGCGAGTGGCGAACACGTCAAGCTCGTCTTCCATTACGAGACCTGGGGCTTTTCGCACCTGTGGCGCTTTTCCAAGACCGATGGCGGCGACGAGCCGGCCGAGAACGGTACCGGCCAGTGGCTCATCCAGCCGCTGGTGAGCTGGAACGGCTATCCGTCGGTCGCCGTCCGCAACGCGGTGTCGAACTACGACTTCAAGGGCGCGAACTTCGACAACAAGGAAGCGCGCTTCGCCAGCACGCTGGCCGCCGCCAATGCCGGCGGCATCGCGCCGGGGTTCAATGCGAATGTCGATGCCGGCGCCGATTCGCCGGGCTGCCCGTCGGGCTCGACGCTCTGTTGATCCAGCCCCGCCCCGCGCCGCCAATGGCGACGCGGGGCGGTACCGGAGGCCGCATGCCGCTGCGCCCCGTCCGTCCTTCACCGTCGTTCGGCTGGATCGCGGCGGCGATCATGGTCGTGCTGTTCGGCGCGATCGTCGTCGGCTGGCGCCAGCGGCAGCGCGACGTCGCAGCGACCGCGATCGCCGTCGTGCGGGCCCCGACCATCCCCGTCGCCAGAATCCGGCCATTACGACCGGCGAGGCCGGCCGCGGTCGCACCGGTTGCCGCGAACGTCGCGGCCGCGCATCTTCGCACCGTCTACCCGCTGCTGTCCGACGTCACGATCACCTGCCGCGACGATCGCTGCACGCTGACCGCGACGATCCCTCCGGTGACCGGGCAGGCGGATCTCGACCGGCGGCAGGAGATGCTGCTGGGGGGGCTCGCCGCGGCGCTCGCTGCCGACGGATACCGGTTGGCGGTGCCGTTCCCGATGGACGAGGTCGCCGACAACCTGTTCCACATCCGTGCATCGGTGACGCCGCGATAACCCGACTGCGGCGGGTCAGGCGCGGACGAGGTGGATGTTGGGGTGGTCGGCGATGATGGTCAGGATGGTGTCGAAATAGGTCTCGCCGCGGCCCTGTTCGAGCGCGTCGAGCTGGGCGGTGATGCGTGCGGCGTCGAAGGCCGTGTTCTGGAGCTTGGCGCGGAGATGGGCTCTGGTGGCGTCGATGCCGAGCGCGGCGCGGCTCGTCTCGATATCCTGCCAGACGAGGATGACCGGCGCCTTGCCCGCAAGCGCGCCGTAGCTGCCGTAGAACAGGTCATCGAGCGCATCGAGGCTGGGGCCGAGCGACCAGTCCTCGCCCGCCATGAAGACGCGGTTGATCTCGTCGTAGAAGCTCGCAATGTCGCGGATCGCGCGGCCGGCGATGGTGAGGGTCGTGGCCCTGGGGTCGTCGATCATCCGCATGCTGGTCCGTCTGCTAGCTGGCGCCGGCCTCGATCCGGCACTGCGACATATCGGGGACAGCGCCCGCGGCGTGCGCGAGTTCCGTGCGCGCGGCGTCCATGTCGCGGCGGAAGTCGGGGGCGGTGCGCAGCGTGGCGACGACGACCGGTTTCACTTTGCGGATCCTTCGAGGTCGCCGCATTGCTTCGCGATGCGGACCGGGTTGCAGCGCGCGACATGGCCGTCGGGGAGCGCGACGCGGTAGCCGCCGGCGAAGCGCGGATCGGGCCAGAGATAGTCGGTCGAGACATAGTGCGCGCCGCCCGCGAGCGCGGTGTCGCGCGGCACGCCGTCATTGGCGCGCGCCTCGCGCGTGTTGGCGTCGGCGCGGGTGCGGACGAGGAAGCCTGCGCGTACGTCGCGGCGGATGCGTTCGGCGTCGCGGACCGGGTCGTTGAGCGTCAGATAGGCGGCGGCGGGCGACGCCTCGTCGGTGTTGATGAAGAACACCCGGCCTTCGAGCGAGCGCCGCGCGCCGCGATAGACCGCGACCTTGGCGGGGGGCTCGTCGAGCGCGAATAGGAATTTGCCGCGCGACGCCTCGAGCAGCGGCCAGTTGTCGGCGAGGACGGCGTCGCGGAGCGTCGGATAGCGGCCCTGCACGTCGTCGGGCACGATCAGCCTGGCCGGCGCGAGCACCGAGCGGATCTCCGCATCGAGCGCGTCATAGGCGGCCGCGTCGAACGGCAGCGCGTCGATGCCGCCGCGCGCGGCGTTCTGCTCGTCCTTGGCGTTGAACATCAGCAGGATCGGGACGTGACGCGGATGGCGGGCCGACCAGTCGCGGACGATTCCCAGGCATTCGGTGAGCAGGACGCAGCTCGACGCATTGTCGATGCCGGGGATGTGCAGCACCTTGAAGCCCGGCCGCTGCAGCTTCGGGTCCGACGATCCGCGCGCATAATGCCCGCCCTGCGGATCATAGTTCACGTCGATCTCGAGCTGGCGCGCGCCCGCGTCGAGCTGGTCGACGAGGCTGCGATGCGCATAGTCGAGCGCGTCGGCCATCGCGGGTTCGGCCGCGCGCACCTTCGCCATCGTCGCGGCGGGCATCGGCTGCTTGTAGCTGTTGTGCGTGCCGATGACGGCGATGTCGTTGATCCGCAGCGGTTCGGCCTTTTTGGCGGTGGCCGTAGCTGCGAGCATGGCGAGGGGGAGAACCGCCGCGGTCGCCCGCAGCATCGTCGAGATACGCATGATTGTTCTGCCCTGTTGGCGCCCGGCCGGCGTCGTCCGCGGGCTATGGCCGCGCCAGATGACGCGCAGAGGACCGTTCTGTTACGCGACCGTCTTAATTGGGCGCGCGGCGGCTTGCGGGATAGGGCCGCAGATTGTGTATCGCGGTCTCTAAGCCATTAACTAATTGGACAATATCGGGTGATACTCGCTGTCCCCTCAGTGGGGGACAGCGTGTTTAGACCTTGGATATGGATGTGCGGCGTGGCCGCGCTGGGCAGCGCGACGCCGTTGTCCGCGGAACTGAACGTGCCGATCGCGGCGCGGGTCGTGTCGTTCCTTCAGCCCGGTCCGGCGGGGACGGTCGCCGCGGCGATCGTGTTCGAGCCGGGCAATGCGGCATCGGAGGCCGAGGCGGCGGCGATCGAGCGGGCGAGCGGATCGGGGCTGGCCGCCGGACGCAGTGCGATCCGCGCCCGCCGCGTGCCGGTCGGCGCGATCGGGTCGCTGGCCGGATTCCGGCTCGCCTTTGTCACGACGGGGTTGCGCCCGGAGCATGCCGGCATCGCCGCCGCGGCCGCCAGATCGTCCGTCCTGACGATCTCGTCGGATCCCGCCTGCGTGCAGACCGCGCGGTGCGTGGTCGGCATCACCTCGGGCCCCAAGACCCAGATCACCGTCAATCGCGCCGCGGCACGTGCTGCCAATATCAGATTCGGGTCGGCATTCCTGATGCTGATCAAGGAAATTTAACGATGACCGTTTCGACTTTCGCCACCGGATTGCGCGCCATGCTGACGGCCGGTGCAGTGCTGTGCCCGGCCGTCGCAGGTGCGCAGGCCGTCGATTACCAGGCGTTGCAGGAGACGATCGGCGAGCCGGTGACGACCAGCGTCACGGGCAAGCCACAGCGCGCGTCCGAACTGCCCGCGTCGGCGATCATCATCACGCGCGAGGATATCGCCCGGTCGCCCGCCCGCGACGTACCCGGGCTGCTGAAGACGCATGCCGGCATCGACGTGAACAGCTGGACCGCGGGGCAGAGCGACGTGTCGGTGCGCGGCGGCGTGCAGACCTATAATGCGCGGCTGCTCGTGCTGGTCGACGGACGCCAGGTCTATCTCGATCATTATGGCATGACCGACTGGAATCTCCTGGGCGTCCAGCTTGAGGAGATCCAGCAGATCGAGCTGGTGCGCGGGCCGGCAAACGCGCTGTTCGGGTTCAACGCCGCCAGCGGTGTCGTCAACATCATCACCCGGCGCGTCGGCCAGACGCCGACCGTCACCGCGACCGCCGAGCTCGGCAATCACGACATCAGCCGGCTTGCCGGGTCGGTGACGCTGCCCGTCACCCCGGCGATCGGGATCCGGCTGGCCGGGGTCCGCGCGCGCGAGGACGAGCGTCGCATCCCGACGTCGCTGCTGCGCCCGGCGATGGTCAGCGACGTCGCGAGCGACCAGGTGTCGGGCGACATCACCGGTTCGTTCGACGGACTGGAGACGGTGCTGGGCGGCGGCCATTCGACCAATCGGCAGGCCGAGTATCTGCCGAGCCAGCTGCTGTCGAACCAGCGCTATCGCAGCGACAACGTCCATGCCTCGGCCACGCGCGACACGGGCTGGGGCGGCGTGACGCTGGGCGGCTATGTCAACTGGCTCGATGTGCAATATGGCGTCGGCGCGACGGCGGATGCGACCGAGCCGCTCGGGTTCAAGAACCGGATCATCGTCACCCAGGCGTCGACGCTGGTCCGGCTGGGCAAGAGCGATACGCTGCGGCTCGGCGGCGAATATCGCAACAACCGGCTGCGCTCGGCCTATCAGTTCGCCGAGCGGATTTCCTATGACGTCGGATCGGCCAATGCGATGCTCGACCTGCATCCGGACGAGGCGATTTCGATCACCGCGGCGGCGCGGATCGACCGGCTCTGGCTGCACCAGGCGGGCGCGATCGCGCAGCCGAGCTATGACGTGGCGAGCGACTTCGACCGGGCCTTCACGCGGTTCAGCTTCAACGTCGCGCTGCTCGTCCAGACCGATGCGCGCGGCCAGCTGCGGATCAATGGCGGTCGCGGCTACCAGCTGCCGTCGCTGGTGAATTACGGGATCCGCCTGCCGATCATCACCCCGGCGCCGGTGCCGATCTTCGTGGCAGGGTCGCCGCGGATCGATCCGGTCGGCGTGTGGAGCGGCGAGGTCGGCTATGCGCGGACGATCGGCGGGACGCAGATCGAGGCGAACGCGTTCGTGACGAAGACGGACAATGCGATCGCGTCGCCGGGCGACGGCCTGCAGACCGAGCTGTTCCTGACCCCGCTGCCCTCGCTCGTCGCGCGGTTCACGGCGATCGGCGACTATACCACCTATGGCACCGAGGTGTCGGCGTCGGGCGCGGTCGGTGCGCTCACATGGCGCGCCAATTATACCTGGACGCACACCGACGAGCAGCTGGCGTCGCTGACGCTGCCGATCCCCTATGCGCTGTCGCCCCAGTCGACGACGCCGGTCCACAAGGCCAATTTGGCGCTCGGCTATGACATCGGGCGACTGTCGCTGTCGGGGGTCGCGCGCTACACCTCGTCGACGCGGCAATTCGCCTTCTCGTCGACGCCGCAGCTGCTGCTCTACCGGGTCGACGACGCGGTGGCGCTCGATGCACGGGCGGGGCTGCGGCTGACCTCCGCGCTCGAAGTCTATGTCGCGGGCGAAAATCTGGCGCTGGCCGACGGCGCCGCGGTATCGCCGATCCCGGCGGATCGTCGCGTGCGTGCAGGGGTGCGACTTGCGCTTTAACGCGTTCTTCCGGCTGTCGGACCGGCTCGACCGCAGGCTGGCGCTCGCCGACCGGCCGATCGCGGTCAAGGTCGCGGCGACGCCGGTCATCATGCTGGTGCTGTTCGTGGTGATGGCGCTGGCCAGCACCGCGGCGCTGCTGATCACCGGGCGCAGCGTCGACGACATCGTCAATCGCGACATGCGCGATATCAAGCAGCTCAACGCGATTACGCAGCGGTTCGATATCGCCAACGCGAACGTCTATCACCTGCTGGTCACGAAGGCGGCGACGCCGACGATCGCGGTCGACGGGCAGGTGGCGGCGATCCACCGCGATCTGGCCCGGGTCCGTACGGCGCTGGTCGGCTACGGGCGCAGCCACGCCGGGCAGCGCGCACAGCTGGGCCCGGTGCTCGCCGATCTGGACCGATATACCGCGACCGTCGACGTGCTGACGTCGATGCTCGAGGTCGACTTTGCCAGCACCGCGGCGATGGTCGACCCGTTTCGCGCCAATGCGCAGCAGATCGATGCGCGGATCCGGCGCGTGACCGCCGCGGGGATAGGCCGCGCCGGGCAGGCGGCATCGGGGGCGCTGCTGGTCACGCATGTCACGATCGCGATCCTGCTGCTCGTCCTGCTCGTCGGCACGGGCGGCAGCCTGGTGATGGCCTATGTGATCGGGCGATCGATCATCGGTTCGATCACCGATATTGCGGCGGCGACGGACGCGGTGATGCATGAGGCCGCGATCGATCTGTCGACGCTCAAGCGGCATGACGAGCTGGGGCTGGTCGTCACCGCGCTGACGACGTTCCAGACGCAGCGCGAGGATGCGAAACGCCTCGCGGATCAGGCCGAGCTGCTGCGCCTCCATGCCGAGGAGGAAAAGGCGCGCCAGGCCAGCGCGATCGCCGAGGTCGAGGCGCAGGCGCGGCGCGAGCGCGAGGCCACGCTGGCCGCGCTGGCCGAGGCGTTCGAACGCCAGGTCGGCGGCATCATCCGCGAGGCGCAGGAGGCGATGGCGCTGCTCGAGGCGAATGCGATCAGCCTGCACGAGACGATCGAGGGCAATCGCCGGCTGGCACAGGAGCTCGACGCGATCGCGCAGCTGTTCGCGACCGAGATGCTCGAGGCGGGCAAGGAGACGCATCTGCTGGCGCACACCTTCGAGGAGATCGACCGGGAGGTGGCGGGAACCAGCCTGGCCGCAAGGTCGATCAGCGACCATGCGCGCAGTGCCAACGACACCGTCGCGCTGTCGCAGGAACAGGCCAGCAGCATCGAGCAGATCGTCGACGTGATCAGTGCGATCACCAAGCAGACCAACCTGCTCGCGCTCAATGCGACGATCGAGGCGGCGCGCGCGGGACCTGCGGGCGCGGGCTTTTCGGTGGTGGCGGCCGAGATCAAGTCGCTGGCGACGCGGACGGGCGCGAGCGCGGGCGACGTGCGCTCGAAGATCGAGGCGGTCCAGGACCAGATCCGGTCGGTCGTGGCGAGCACGGGCAGTCTGGGGGCGCTGATCAACGGCATGGACGACGGTGCGGGCCGGGTGGCGGCGATGTCGCGTGCGCAGGCGCAGGCGATCGAACAGCTCAACGGGCGGATCGAGGCGGTCGAGGACCGCAGCCAGATGCTCACCGAGGCGAGCCAGCAGATCGCATCGTCGGTCGATCGCAACCTCGCTTCGGTCGACGAGGTCCAGCGGACCGGCGCGATGCTCAAGCGGACGCTGCAGTCACTGGCCGACGACGCGCATGCCTTTACCAGCCATTTCCTTGGCGATGACGCAGGTCCTGATCGGAAGCAACGGCAAGTCGCGTGATCTTGCCGGACTGAGGCGCCGCGAGACCCGGTCCGCGCTCAGCTGCGCTGGCGGCGTTGCGCGTGAAGTTCGGCCTTGGCGAGCAGCGCGTGGAGATCGTCGCGGGCGATGTCGAAGCTTTCGTGCATATCCTCGAGCGCGGCGTCGATGTCGTCGGGGTGAAATCCCGCGGCGCGGCGGTCGGCCGCGATCGCGGCGGGGGGCAGCGCGCTGTGATGCGGATAGGGGTGCCGCGTCACGCGGTAGAAGAGGACGGCGACCAGCACGAGCACGACCGAATTGAGCGCGACGGGGACGAGCGCGAAGGCGTAGCCCGCCGCATGGATGCCGGGTCCGCCGATCACCGCGGTCAGCGCCGCGGCGCCACCGGGCGGGTGCAGGCAGCGGAGCAGCGACATCGCCAGGATCGCAGCCCCGACCGCCACACCCGCGGCCAGCCTGGCGTCGGGGATGAGCTGAAACGCGGCGACGCCGATCGCGGCGGACAGCGTGTTGCCGCCGATCACCGGCCAAGGCTGCGCCAGCGGGCTCGACCGGACCGCAAAGACGAGCACCGCCGACGCCCCCAGCGGCGCGACGATCTGGGGAACGTCGCCGACGGGGAGCAGCGCAACGCAGACGAGCATCGTCAGCGCGATGCCGATACAGGCGCCGACGCCCCCGAGCAGACGGTCAGCAGGAAAGGCCTTCGCCCAGAAGGCTTTGGCGCGGGGCAGGGGCATGAGCGATCGTCCGTGTGGCTGAGCGTGCCGCCCCTACGCTGCGCCCGTGCATTTCGCTATGTCGCGCGTCACCGGGATCGCTAGAGGACGGTAAAGATGGATGATGGGCAGGCATGATGCTGGGGGATGTGACCAGGCGGCGTATCGGCCGGGAGGCGGAGCCGCTGGTGATCATCGACGGCTTTGCCGAGGATCCGGACGGATTGCGCAAGGCCGCGGCGGACGCGGCGTTCGGATCCGCGGGCGAGCATTATCCCGGTCTGCGCGCGGCGCTGCCCGAGCGCTATCTGGCCGACCAGCTTCCGCGGATCGCCCGCGCGCTGGGCCGCGATTTCGGGCCGTGCCGCCGCATCCATGTCGTCGATGCGCAATTCTCGATCGTCACGGTGACGCCCGACGCGCTCGAGATCCGGCAACGACTGCCGCATGTCGATGCCTATGCGCGCGACCGGGTCGCGCTGATCCATTATCTGTCGCCGACGAACCGCGACGGGACCGCCTTCTTCCGTCATCGCGCCACCGGGTTCGAGACGGTCGACGAGACGCGCGCGCCCGACTTCTTCGAACGGCTAGGCCGCGAGGTCGCGGCGATGCCGCCGCACGGCTATATCGCCGACGATACCGCGTGGTTCGAGCGGACCGCGCTGGTCGATGCCGCCTATAACCGGGCGCTGCTGTACCGCAGCTATGTGCTGCACAGCGGCGCGATCGCGCGCGACGCGGTGTTGTCGGCGGATCCGGCGGCGGGGCGGCTGACGATCACCGCGTTCCTCGCGATCGAATGAGGCTATGGCCGGCCCGCCCAGCGGATCGCGTTGACGAGCACGCGCCGATAGGTCGGATCGTCATAGGCCTCTGGCAAATGGCCGAGCGCCGAATAGACCACCCGGCCCTTGGTGCGCGGGTTGGTCCAGATGACGGGGTGCGTGCCCATCGCGAGCTTCGCGCCCGGACGGTAGCTCGCCTCGTCGAGCGTCGCGAGCACGGTCATGCCGCGGGCGGCCGGATTGGCGTTGAAGGAATACCATTCGTCGACCGCGGTCCAGGGCAGGCGCACCCCCGCCATGACCGGATGGTCGGGGCGATCGACGACGAGCCGCGCGCGCTGGAACTGATCCTCGCCGCCCGGATGGCCGATGAACTTCGTGCCGATCACCGTGTCGCTATACCAGGCGTCGGTGTGGCTGTCGTCGCCCGCGGCATGCAGCGCGACGACGCCGCCGCCACGCGCGACGAAGCGGGCGAAGGCCGCGCGCTGGTCTGGCGTCAGGAAGGCGCCGCTGGCGCTGTTGAGCACGACGACGGAGAAGTGGCGCAATTGTTCGTCGTTGAAGACCGCCGCATTCTCGGTGGCGTAGCTTGTCCGACCCAGGCCCTGCACGATGTCGGCGAGTACGCGGTTCGAGTGCGGGATATGCTCGATATGCCGCCAGCCATTGGTCTTCGACACGATCAGCACCGCGCGTTGCAGGCCCTTGGGCAGCACGGGGGCGACGGTGTCGGTCGTGGCCTTCGGCAAATGCGGATCGGGCGCGGCCTGCGCCGTGGTGAGCAGGGCGGCCAGCGCCAACATCTTGAGCATCGTGCAATCTCCCGCCCGGTCCTAGCGCGTGGGACCATCGGAGTTCAACTGGTAGCGATAACGCGCTATGCTGGGTCATAAATATGATGGGGGAGTTGAGGGCGAATGTCTGGAAGATCCAAGCGCGCGCTGGTCGCGCTGATGCTGGTGTCCGCGCCTGCGACCGCGCAGACGTCACAGGACCGGGCGCGGGCGATTGCGGGCGAGCCCGCCGCGGGGCCGCAGCGGCTCACGCTGACCGACGTTCCCGTGGCGACGGGCAAGCCGACCGCGCTGTTCGACGGACGCAGTCTCACGGGCTGGACCGCGTGGCTCGGCTATCCCGACCCGTCGATCACCTATCAGGCAAAGCCGGGCACGCCGCCGATCGGCACGAGCCGGGATACCAAGGGCGATTTCGCGGTGCGCAGCGTCGACGGGGCGCCGGCGATCTGGGTGAAGGGCGAGACCTGGGGCAGCCTGGTCCACGAGGCAGACCTTCGCGACTATCACCTGCGGCTGCAGTTCAAATGGGGCGCCAAAACCTGGGCGCCGCGCGCGACGCAGCCGCGCAACAACGGCCTGCTCTATCATACCCATGGCGCGCCGGGCGAGGTCTTCGGCACGTGGCGGCCGTCGGTCGAGTTCGAGATCATGACCGGATCGACCGGGATGATCGTCGCGGTGGGGAGCAAGCTGCGCGGTCGTACCGGGGTGACGTTCGATCCGTCGCTGGTCGAACCGCATCTCCGCTTCCGTGCCGGGGGGCGCGAGATCGACATCGTCAACGGCACGCCGACCTGGAACGTCGAGGCAGCGACCGACGCCGAACGGCCGGTCGGCGCGTGGAACACGCTCGACCTCTATGTCGTCGGCGACCGCGCGGTGCATGTCGTCAACGGCGTACCGGTCGGCGAAGTGCATGATCTGGCGACGATCGGCCCCGACGGCCGGCGGCCGCTGACGCATGGCCAGATCCAGCTGCAATCCGAAGGCGCCGAGACCTGGTTCCGCGCGATCACGGTCGAGCCGATCACGACCCTGCCGAAGATCGTCGTGGGGCAGTAGGGGGCGGGACAGTAGGGAGCGGGGCGTCCGCGGCTGCGGGCTGGTCGCGCCAGATCCAGCGCAGCATGTCGGGCAGGATCGCGCCGCCGTCCGCGTCCGAATGGCCACCGCGCGTCCAGGCTGTTCGGACGTCGTAGCGCGGGCCCGGGCGGTGCTCCGCATCGGCCTGCGCATTGGCCCATGCGAGGCTCTTTGCCATCTGCTGGTTGGCGAGAAACCAGTTGCCATGTTCGTTGTCGAGATCGGCGGCCCCGTCCTGCAGGACGATGCGCAAGGGGCGGATCGGGCTCTTGCGGATGAGCCCGGGATAGAGGTCGCCGCCGAGCGTGCGCGGTGCGCCGTCCGGGCCGAGCGTGAGGCCGATCGACGTATAGCTGCCGATGAAGCTGATCACATTGCCGAACGCTTCCGGATGCCGCCAGGCGATCGTCCAAGAGGCGATCGCGCCGCTCGACGTGCCGCCGATCGCGCGGCGCCTCGGATCGTCGGCGAACCGCCAGCGTGCCGCGACCGCGGGCAGCAGTTCGTTGAGCGTCATCCAGCCATAATCGTCGGACAGCGCGTCATATTCCTCCACCCGGTGATCCGGGTTGGCCATGCCGAGCGTGTCGGGATAGTGCGTCGCGCGGTGACCGGGGGTCACGAAGATGCCGAGCGTCGGCGGAATCGCGTGCTGCAGGATCAGCGTGTCGAGGACCGCGGGGACCCTGAGCGACCCTGCCGGATTCGTCGCGCGCTGCCCGTCCTGGAACAGCAGCAGATTGGGCGGGCGGCGTGGATCATAGCCTGACGGGACATAGACCCAGTAGCGCCGGACCGTACCGGGAAAGCGCTGCGACCGGAGTTCGAACGGGCCGGCCAGCGTACCCCGGAGTGCCGGCGCGGGGGCCGGTGGGGGTGTGGTCCGCGCTGGGGTCTGCGCAGCTGTTGCCGACACGGTCAACGCGGCGCCCAGCAGGGCCGCCGCCGTCAGGATCTCGCGCATCTCCGCCCCCCGCATAGTGTCGGGTCAGCCTAGCACAGCGCGGGCACGGTGCGAATCGATGCGGCGGGTCGGGATTATCTCCCGGCGCGGGGAGATTGTCGGCATCCGGATCGTTCAATCCCCGTCCGATCGGCCCCTGCGTCCGATGTCACACGGGGGAGACGAGACGATGCGTATGACGGCGTTCGGCGACGCAAGGGTCTAGGCGAGGATGAGCCGGCCCGGGATCAGGCGCATCGTCGTCATCGCCGCGGTTCTGCTGGGCCTGTGCGGGATCGCGTTCGCAGCAATCGCGTACCGGCCCGCGATCGCCCGCGTGACGCGCCCCGATCCCCGGCAGTTCGATCCCGCGCTGGTCGCGCGCGGTGCAAATCTGGCACGACTGGGCAATTGCGTCAGCTGCCATCAGGCGGCGGGCGGGCGTCCCTATGCGGGCGGCTATCCGATCAAGACGCCGTTCGGGACGATCTACGGCAGCAACATCACGCCCGACTCCGCGACCGGGATCGGATCATGGTCGCCAGCCGCGTTTCGCCGGGCGATGCGCGAGGGCGTCGGGCGCGACGGCAGCCATCTCTATCCGGCCTTTCCCTATACGCATTATGCGGGCGTGGCGGACGGCGATGTGGACGCGCTCTACGCGTTCCTGATGACCCGGCCGGCGGTGCGCGCAGTGCCGCCCGCGAACCGGATGATCCCGCCGCTCGGCTTCCGGCCGCTGCTGGCGGGCTGGAAGCTGCTGTTTTTCGATCCGCAGCCGGTGGTCGCCGATCCGCGCCAGTCGGCCGTGTGGAACCGGGGGCGCTATATCGGCGAGACGCTGGCGCATTGCACCGCCTGTCACAGTCCGCGCGGGCTGTTGCAGCAGGAGAAGCGCGGCGACCGGGCCTATGACGGCGGCTGGTCGGGCGGCTGGTATGCGCCGCCGATCAACGCGCGCTCGCCCGCGGTCCGCGCCTGGACCGTCGAGCGGCTCGACGCCTATTTCCGGACAGGGCTCAGCACCGCGCATGCCGCGGCGGCGGGGCCAATGGGGCCGGTCACCTATAATCTCGCGCGTGCGGCGCCGGCCGATGTCCGCGCGCTCGCGACCTATTATGCGTGGCAGATGCGCGCTGCGCCTGCCGCGCGGGCCGAGCCGCGGCTGCCCGATCGTCGCGCGCTCGCGAGCCAGCGGCATCCCGAGGGCGCGCGGCTGTATGCGGGGGCGTGCGCGGTCTGCCACGAGCCGGGGGCGGCGATGATGGTCGCCGGGCGTCCCGCGCTGCCGCTCGGCACGCCGCTGCACGAGGCGAACCCGCGCGACACGATCCAGGTCATCCTCAAGGGGCTGAAACCGCCGGTCGCGCCGCGTGGGCCCTATATGCCCGCCTTTGCCGATGCGCTGGACGACCGGCAGGTGGCGGAGGTCGTCGCCTATCTCCAGGCCCGGCACGGGACGGGGCCGGCTTGGCCAGACCTCGAGAAAGACGTCGCTGCGGCGCGCAAGGAGGGTGAATGATCGACCTGACCGTCAACGGGGCGACCGCGCGCGTCGATGTCGATCCCGCCACCCCGCTGCTCTATGTGCTGCGCGACGACCTGAGGCTGCATGCGGCCAAGTTCGGGTGCGGGCTGGGGCAATGCGGGGCGTGCACCGTGCTGGTCGACGACCGGCCGGTCTTTGCCTGCCTGCTGCCCGTCGGTGCGGTCGGTACCCGCACGGTCACGACGGTCGAGGGGCTGGGCAGCGCGGCGGCGCCGGGCGACGTCCAGCGCGCGTTCCTGCACGAGCAGGCGGCGCAATGCGGCTATTGCATCCCCGGGATGATCGCGCGCGCCGAGGGGCTGTTGCGCAAGACCGTCACGCCGACCGAAACCGAGCTGCGCAGCGCGATGGCGCCGTCGCTCTGCCGGTGCGGGACGCATATGCGGATCCTGCGCGCGGTACGGCGCGCGGCGGTGATGCGCGGCGGCGGGGTGGTCGAGCCTGCGGAGCCGGTGACGTGAGCGGACAGGCGTCGCGGCGCGACGTGCTCGGCGGGCTTCTGGTCGCCTTCGCGCTCGCGCCGACGGCCGGGCTGGCACAGACCGGCGGCGGCGAGGGCAGCGGCGGACCGCCGACCGTCGCGCCCGATTTGCCGGGGACGCTCGCCAAATTCCCCGATCTCGACGCGTGGATCCGCATCGGTGCCGATGGCCGGGTCACGGTGTTCACGGGCAAGGTCGAACTGGGGACCGGCGTGAAGACCGCGATGGCGCAGCTGGCCGCCGACGAGCTCGACGTCGCGATCGGGCGGGTCGACCTGATCACCGCGGATACTGCGCTGACCCCGAACGAGGGGGTGACCGCGGGCAGCCAGACGCTCGAGCAGAGCGGTACCGCGATCGCCAATGCCGCCGCCTGTGTCCGGCTGCTGCTTGCCGAGACCGCGGCGGCGCGCTGGGGGGTGGCGGCGACGACGCTGTTCACGCGCGACGGCGTCGTGCTGGACGGGCAGGGACGGCGTGCGAGTTATGCCGAGCTCGCCGCGTCGACGTCGCTGGCGGTGCGTGCACGCGCCGATGTGCCGCGCAAGCCCGTGGCGGCGCGGCGGCTGATCGGGCGGCCGGTGCCGCGCGTCGACCTGCCCGCCAAGCTGACCGGGCTGCCGAGCTATGTGCAGGACATGCGGCTGCCGGACATGGTGCATGCGCGCGTCCTGCGCGGGCCGTCGTCGGGGACGCGGCTGACGCCCGATCTTGCCGCGCTGCGACGGCAGCCGGGCGTCGCGCGGGTCGTGCAGGTCGGGCGGTTCGCGGCGATCGTCGGTCCGCGCGAATGGCCGCTCGAACAGGCGCTGCGCGTCGCCAACCAGGGCAAATGGGCACGCGATGACGCCGTGCCCGCGCTGCCGCCGATGCCCGCGGGACTGCTGGAGATGCGGCGCGAGAGCAAGGTGATCGACACGCGGCGCGACGCGGCCGCTGCGCCGGGCGTGCGGCGGCTGTCCGCGCGGTACGACCGGCCGTATTTGATGCACGGTGCGATCGGACCGTCCTGCGCGGTGGCGCTGATGGCCGAGGGACAGCTGACGGTCTGGACGCACAGCCAGGGCGTCGAGCCGCTGCGCACCGCGATCGCCGAGCTGGTCGCGATGCCCGCCGACCGCGTCCGCTGCGTCCACCGCGAGGGGGCGGGCTGTTACGGGCATAATGGGGCGGACGACGTCGCGGGCGATGCCGCGCTGGTCGCATGTGCGATGCCCGGCGTTCCGGTCCGGCTGCAATGGAGCCGCGAGCAGGAGCATGGCTGGGAACCGCTCGGCCCGGCGATGCTCGCGCAGATCGACGCGACGCTCGATGCGTCGGGACGGATCGTCGACTGGCGGCATCAGGTGTGGAGCAACACGCACAGCACGCGGCCGGTAGCGGCGGGCGACCTGCTCGCGGGCGTGGAGGTGGTGCCGCCGTTCGTGCCGACGCCGCCCAAGCCGATCCCGCAGCCCAATGGCGGCGGCGATCGCAACGCCATCCCGCTCTATCGCTTCGCCAACCAGAGCATCGTCAGCCAGTTCCTGCCCGACATGCCGGTGCGGGTGTCGGCGCTGCGCGGGTTGGGCGCGCATCTGAACATCTTCGCGCTCGAAAGTGCGATGGACGAGCTGGCGGCGGCGGCGGGGCGCGATCCGGTCGCGTTCCGGCTGGCGCATCTCGACGATCCGCGCGCTGCAGAGGTGATTCGGCGCGCGGCGGCGCGGTTCGGGTGGAGCCGCTATCGGCCCCGGCCCAATCGCGGGCGGGGCTTCGCCTTTGCGCGCTACAAGAATCACGGCGCCTATTGCGCGGTCGCGCTCGATGTCGAGCGGATCCCCGACGAAGGGCGGCTGGTCGTCCACCGCGCGGTCGTCGCGGTCGACAGCGGCGAGGCGGTCAATCCCGACGGCATCCGCAACCAGGTCGAGGGCGGGTTGCTCCAGTCGCTGAGCTGGACCGCCTACGAGGCCGCGGGGCACGACGGCACGCGCCGGACCGATTATGACTGGAGCGGCTATCCGATCCTGCGGTTCGCGGACGTGCCGCACAGCGTCGTCGTCGAGGTCATCGACCGGCCGGGTACGCCGTTTCTCGGCACGGGCGAGTGCGCGCAGGGGCCCACCGCCGCCGCGCTCGCCAATGCGCTGGCGGCGGCAACGGGGGTCAGGACCAGGAGCATGCCGCTGGCGGGGGGGCTGGCGACGCGCTCCTGATCATCGGCGGTCACGGGGTGACCGCCATATTGGTCGGCTCAGGCGCCGCCGGCGACCGGGGCGAGCGTCTGCTGGTGCTGGACCACGCGCCATTCCTCATGCTCGAGCCGGCGCATCGTGGTGGTGCAATAGGCAGTATAGCCGGTTGCGCCTTCGCGGCTCGCCTCGGCCTTGTAGGCGATCGCGATCAGACCTTCCTGCGGGCGCATGATCTGCTGTTCGCTGAACCGGACCTCCGACCAGCGCGGCGTATCGGCGACCGCCTCGATCGCCTGCGCGCCGGTCATCACGAAGGGCTGCTCGGGGAGCACCATCACGCATTCGTCGTCGATCAGCGTGTGATACTGGTCCGCGTCGCCCGTCCACAGGCTTTCTTCAAATGCCCAGACCCTGGTGTCGTCCATTGCTCGTCTCCTTCTGTCGGGGTCGAGCGCGGGGACGGCCTACTTCGTTCCTCACAATCGGTGAGACGAGGGTCTTTTGGCGATCGGAGCATCCTATGTTTCCGACGCCTGTGTGGCTGCCGACCGACGCGCCGGTCGGCAGCCCTCGTCCTACAGCCCGTAGGAGAGCCGCAGGTAGCCGAACCGGCCCGGGATGTCATAGGTCGTCGGGTCGAAGTTGTTCAGGCTGCAGCTGAAGCAGGCGGGGGGATCCTTGTCGAAGACGTTGTTCACGCCGAAGGTCAGCGCGAGCTTCGAATCGAGCCAGGCCGGCCGGAACTGGAGCTGGACGTCGCCGTAGAGGCGGCTCTTCAGGGCGTTCTCCGCAGCGATTTCGTCGACATTGTCGATATAGCGTCCGGTGACGCTCGCGGTGACCGGCCCCACCGACCAGTCGATCGTCCCCAGTCCCTTGAAGTGCGGATAGGTCTGATCGGGCGAGCCGCGTTCGGTGCCGACATAGTCGGTCGTGACGAAGCCGTCAGTCGCGGGCGTCCGCTCGCTGTACTTGAGCAGATAGTTGCCCGAGACGTAGAGGCCGAAGCGCCCGGCGCCGGTTTCGCCCGAGCGGACCGTCAGCGTCGCGTCGATGCCCTTGGTGCGGATGCCGCCGGTGTTGAGCAGCAGGCCGTTGATCGCGGTCACGATGCCGCTGGGGGCACGCCGCACCGCCGCGCAGCTGAGCGCGTCGCCGGTCTGGGCGCAGCGGCTGAGCAGCACCTGGGCCGGGATCGACGCGATCGAGTCGTCGACCTTGATGTCGTAATAATTGACCTCGAGGCTGAGCGCCGAGAGCGTGCCGCCGCGGGCCCAGCTTGGGCTGTACACGCCGCCGAACAGCAGCGTCCGGGCGGTTTCAGGGCGCAGCTCGCTATTGCCGCCGGTGAGCACCGGCAACTGGCCCGAGGGTTCGGCATAGCTGCCATTGCCGGGCACGCCGTTGGCGACGCAGTTCGCGCGAACCGTCGGGTTGGACTGGAACAGCCCGCCCGCGGCGCTGGTGCAGGGATCGTCGATCGAGGCGTCGAACCGCGACTGCGCGCCGAACAGCTCGCCGATCGACGGTGCGCGCAGCGATTCGGCATATTGGCCGCGCAGCAGCAGGTCGCTGACGGGCTTCCACAACGCGCCGCCGCTGAGCGTCGTATTGCCCCCGAAGGTCGAATAGTTCGAATGGCGGACCGCGCCGTTCAGCTCGAGCGAGGCGATGCCGGGAATGTCGCGCAGCAGCGGCAGGCGGATTTCGCCATAGACCTCGTCGACGTTGAACTTGCCGCTCGCCGCCTGTGCCGGGATGTCCGCGCCGAGACCCGCCTGGATGATCGGGTCGGGCGTGAAGCTGCCGAACTGATAGCGATGCTCATAGCCGACCGCGATGCCGACCGGCCCGCCGGGCAGGTCGAACAGCTCGCCGGAGATATTGGCGGTATAGTCGTTCAGCTTCTGGCGGCTGCGGTCGCGTTCGTCGAAGCCGATATAGCCGAGCATCGCCGGGGTGATCGAGCCGACCCCGCCGAAGAAGTTGAACGGCACGCATTCGCCGGTGCACTGGCTGATCGGGCCGATCGCGCGGGCGAGGCGCGCGGCGTTGATGTTGCCGGTGAACAGCTGCTTGGCATCGTTATAGCCGATGACCGCGCTCGCATCCCAATACCAGTTGTGCCCGAACATCTGGAACTTGCCGTCCAGGGTGCCGGTCAGCGACATGGTGTCGACCTGCTGGCTGTAGGTGCGCTGCCCCGCCTCAACGAGGCGGCGGAAGATCGCGGTGTAGTTCTGCCCGGGGACGAGCGTCACGCCGAACGGGTTGAACGGGTTGGTGGCATCGACCGAGAGCGTGTCGAGCATGTTGCCGTTGCCGACGTCGGGACCGATGCCGAGTGGGAGGAACGCCGCTTGGTTCTGCGAATTGCGGCGGTTATAGACCGCCTTCACGCGCAGATTGAGCGCCTCCGAAAACTCGGCGCGCGTGTTGACGAAGCCGCCGAACCGCTCGACCGGCGTCAGGAAATAGTTGAGCGGGGCGAAGTTGAACCGATCGGCGGCGGTGAACGCCTTGAAGTCGCCGGTCGCGAGCGTCGGGTCATAGACCGGGCGGCCGCTGGCGACGGGGCCACGCAGCGTGATGTTCTGGCCGTTCACCAGGAACCGGCCGAAGGGCGTGAAGCTGGAGCAGCCGCCGATGGGTTCGGCGCAGCTGGTCTGGCCCGGATTGGGGAATTGCGAGATGTCGCGATCGGCGGCGCTGACAGATTCCTGCTTGGTGTAATAGCCGCCCGCGACGACGTGCACGCCCTGGCTGCCAAAGCCGTAGCTCAGCTGGTAATCCTGCGTCTTGCCGTCATTGTCGCCGAGATACTGGCCATATTGCGCCGATCCCTTGAACCCCTTCTGGTTCTGCTTGGTGATGATGTTGACGACGCCCGCGATCGCGTCGGACCCGTATTGCGTCGAGGCGCCCGATTGCAGCACCTCGATCCGTTCGATCATCGAGGACGGGATCGAGTTGAGATCGACCGTCGCCGGGATGCCGCTGGCCGACGCGCCGTTGACGAAGCGCAGGCCGTCGACGAGCACGAGCGTCCGCTTGGGGCCGAGATAGCGCAGGTCGAGCACCGCGGAGCCCGCGCCGACGCCGCCGCCATCGGGCGGGTTGCCGAAATTGCCCGAGCTGTTGAACTTCGAATTGAGGCCGCCCGACGAGGCGGGCAGGCGTTGCAGGATGTCCGCGACGGACGACAGGCCGGTGCGCGCGATCGCGTTCTCATCGACGGTGATGACGGGCGATGGCTGATCGAGCGGGTCGCGACGGATGCGCGATCCGGTGACGATGATGTCTTCGGTGGGGGCCTCGGTCGCCGCGGGGGCGGTGGGCGTCTGGGGGTCGGTCGCCAGTTGCGCCGCGGCGCCATTGGCCGCGATCAGCAGGCCCGCGCCCATCGCCATCCGCGACGAGCGCATCATCCATTTCGTCCAACGCATTTCTGTCCCCCTTGTGACACCCCGTTTTACGGCGGTGCACCATGGTTACGACGAAAATGGTTTTTATGACCATATGTTGCTGCTCCGTTACGATCAGCAATGGTAAATTGCGAAACGGGTGTTGCTTGCGGGTTACACCACCAAGGTCCGTTCAGGGGGCGCTGCGCTTGCGCGTGGGGGCGCGGAAGTCGGGGGGCTTGTCGACGATCCAGCGCAGGTAGCGGGCGATATCCTCGCGCGCACGGAGCTGGTCCATCGTCGCATAGCTGGTGGCGAGGTCGCGGTTGGCGACGA
This sequence comes from Sphingomonas sp. CFBP9019, assembly GCF_034045155.1. Lineage (NCBI taxonomy): Bacteria > Pseudomonadati > Pseudomonadota > Alphaproteobacteria > Sphingomonadales > Sphingomonadaceae > Sphingomonas > Sphingomonas sp. CFBP9019. The sequence continues at coordinate 653,439 of NZ_JAXCWK010000004.1, forward strand.
AGGCGTGGATGGTGCGGTGGCAGATCGGATGGACCGGCACGGTCTGTGTACCGCCCTCGCTCTTGGGGACGACGTGGTGGCGCTCGACGCGGTGGCCGAGCGGGCGGCCGCATAGGGCGCAGGGCGCGTCGTCCGCAGCCTGCGCGGTCCGTGCCGCCGCCTCGGCCAGTCCGGCCATCCGTTTCACGCGTCCGCCCATTCTCCTCGCACCTATCGCCGGGGCGCGAGCAGGCGGTCGAGCCGGACCGGCGCATAGTCGTGACCATCGACATCGACGCCGACGTCGAACTGGCGGAGCATCGGCTTCAGCCGGCCATGGCTGTGCCCGTGCAGGTTGAGCGCGCCGCGGTGCTGGCCGTTCCAGCTGCGGAAGGGGTAATGGCACAGGACGAGCCGCCGGTCGTCGAGCGTGATCTCCGCATAGTCGGCGACGCTGGCCCAGCCCGGTGCCGCCAGCGTCGCATCGGGATCATTGTTGCCGCGCAGCAGGTGCTTGGTCCCGTTCAGCCGCGCGAGCAGCCCGGCCACGTCCTCGGAGCGACGCGCGACGTCGCCAAGGTGCCACACCACGTCCTGCGGCCCGACGACGGCGTTCCACCGGTCGATCAGCGCTGTGTCCATCGCGGCGGTGTCGGCGAACGGCCGGCGCGCGATGTTGATCGTGCGGTGGTCGCCGAAATGCGTGTCGGCGGTGAAGAAGACGCTCACGCGCGCGGCTCCGCGGGCAGGGCGACGGCGGCGAAATGGGTGCGGATATAGTCGAGCTTGGGATCGATGTAGCGGCGGCAGAAGGGCCGGTCTGGATCGGTCCGGTAGTAATTCTGGAAGCGCTCGTCCGAGGGCCGGAAGCCGGTGCACGGCAGGACCAGCGTGCGGGCCGGCTCAGCGCTCTCGGCTGCGAACCGGGCGATCGCCGCTTCGGCGTCGGGGCGCTGGCCGTCCTCGAACACATAGATGGCGCTGCGATAGCGTCCGGCGGGGGAATAGCCGGATTTCGCCGAATGCGTGCGCAGATGGACCTCGGCCAGTGTCGCCAGGCTGATGGCGGCGGGATCGAACGTCACGATCACGCCCTCCGCCCAGGCGTCCGACGGGGCCTCGGACTGGAGGAAGCCCTGCTCGACCGTCTGCACGCCGCGGAGCGCCTGAAAGACGCCCTCGGTGCACCAGTGGCACCCGCCGCCGAACCCGATCCGGTGCACGCGCTGTTCCGTCATCCGGCGATCGTGAACACCGAGCCGGAATCGACGCGTATCCCTGCACCGTTGATGAAGCTCGCCCGCTCCGAGCAAAGGAAGGCGACGGCGGCGGCGACTTCCTCGGCCTTGCCGCGGCGCTTGAGCACCATACCCGGGCGTTCCTCCTCGAGGAAGCTGTCGATCGCCGCGTCGAAGCTCTCGCCGCGTTCCTCGGCGCGCTTGCGCATCATCTTGTCGGTCATCGGCGTCGCGATGAACGCGGGCGAGACGGTGTTCACGAGGACATTGTCGCCGCCATAGGCCTTGGACAGCCCTTTCGCGAGCGCGAGGATGCCCGCCTTCGACGCGCAATAGGCGAGTTCGTCGACATAGGGCTGGACCGCGTCTTCGGAGGCGAACAGCACGATCCGGCCCCAGCCGCCCTTGCGCATCGCCGGGATCGCCTCGCGACACATGCGCACCGCGCCCATGAGGTTGATGTCGAGCGTCTGCTCCCAGCCGGCATCGTCGACGTCGAGAAAGTCGCCGGTCGCGCCCGTCACGCCCGCGGCGTTGACATAGATGTCGGGATCACCGAGCCGCTCGCGCACCTCGGCCCAGATCGCGCGGACATCATCGAGGCTGGTGACGTCGCCGGTCACCGCGACCACCTCGCCGAGCGGCGACAGTTCGGCGAGCGCCGTGTCGAGCGTGCCGCCCGGCTGATCGGTGATCGCGACGCGCACGCCGGCCTCGAGCAGCAGCCGTGCGGTTTCCTTGCCCATGCCGGAATCCGCGCCGCTGATCAGCGCGATGCGCCCCTTGATACCCAGATCCATGTGAAACTCCTCAATCGTCGGATGCGAGAAAACGGTCGGCGGTGCGCAGCGACAGCGCCATGATCGTCAGCGCGGGATTGGCCGCCAGTGCGCTGGGAAAGATGGAATTGTCGCAGATCCGCAGGTTTGCGATGTCGAAACTGCGACCGTCGGAATCAACCACCGCGGTGTCGCCGTCATGCCCCATGCGGCAGGTGCCGATCGTATGCGCCGAGCGATCGACCGCAAAGATGTCCTGCGCGCCTGCCGCCGCCCAGATGTCGGTGAGCGTGCGCCGGGCGTGGCGATCGATCGCCTGTTCGTTGGCGTGATAGCTGAAGTCGATCCGCGCCTTGCGGTGGCCGAAGGCGTCGACCTCGTCGGCGAGTGTCAGCCGGTTGTCGGCATGCGGCAGGCACTCGCCGTTGATCCCGATCCCCGCCATCCGGTTATAGCCGCGCAGGAGCGTCTGCAGCCGTTCGCCCCACAGGCCCGCGCCGCGGGCGAGCCCGGTGGCGAGGTTGACGGGGAGCACGCCGAGGCTCTGAATCAGATAACCGCCCGCGCAGCCGGCATCGCCGGGTCGCATCATGTCCTCGCTGATCAGCGACGAGGGATAGCCGCGGTTCATCCGCATCTCCGCGTCGAACCGGCCCCAGAGCTGCGTCGCGACATGCGCCATGAAGTTGCGCCCGACCTGACCGCTCGAATTGGCGATGCCGAGGTTGAGCAGCAGCCGCGGCGTCTCAACTCCGCCGGCGCACAGGAAGACCGCGGCGCAAAGCTGGCGATGCTCCTGCCCGTTCTGGCTGTACACGACCGCGCTGATCCGGCCGCGGCCGTCATAGTCGAACGCGATCACGCGGGCGCCGGCGCGGATCTCGGCCCCATGCGCCACTGCGAGGGGCAGATAGGTCGTGTCCATGCTCGTCTTGGCGGCGTTGCGGCAGCCCTGGTGACAGGCGCCGCAATTGACGCAGGCCTGGCGCTGTCCCCAGTGCGGCTGGTCGCGATCGCGCGAGACCAGGGCGGCGGGGGCGTCGGTCGCGGTGATGCCGAGCGCCGCGCAGCCCCGCGCCATCGCGTCGGCGGCGGCGTTGCGCGCGACCGGGGGATAGGCGTAGCGGCGGGTGGCGTCCCACGGATAGTCGGCCGGCCCCGAGACGCCGGTGAACGCCTCGACCTCCGCGATGTACCGGGTCAGCTCGTCAGGATCGATCGGCCAGTCGGCGCCTTCGCCGGTCAGCGTCTTGAGCCGCAGGTCGCGGGGATCGGGACGCGGGCAGAAGGCGCCCCAGTGCAGCGTCGAGCCGCCGACCCCCATCCCCGAATTGTTCGATCCGAACGCGGTCGGCGTCGATCCGCCGCTCAGCCGTTCCTCCATCCAGTAGATGTCGGCCGCGACCTCGTCGGCGACATGCTCGTCGGGGCGGAAGGCGCGGCCCGCCTCGAGCGCGACGACCGACAGGCCCGCCTGTGCGAGCCGGGCGGTGAGCGGCGCACCGCCCGCGCCGGTGCCGATCACGACCGCATCGACGACGTCGTTCGCACCATGCTGCCTCGTCGTCACGCCCCGCGCTCCTGCGACGGGCGCTGCCACGCTTCGGGATCGTCGGCGCCGGTGCGGGTATAGCCCTGCTTGCGGGGGCCATCGCCGCCGACTGCAAAGCCGTCATAGCCGATCGCGGCCATCGTCGCGGGCTGCGCCATCCAGATGCGGACCGTCTCGGCGCGGACATCCTCGAACCAGAGCCGCATCTGCACGGGCGACAGGCGGGTCGCGTCCTCTTCGATGCCGACCGTGCCGCCGGCGATGCGATCGAGCCAGCCGTCCTGGTCGGGATCGGCCAGCGCGACGAAACCGCCGGTCGCCGTATCGAGCGTCGCGAGCCCGCGCGACCACGCGGCGCGGTCGTCCGGCAGTTCGGCGAAGCGCCAGCCGTCGCCGACACCCTGCGCGACCGAGTCGAGGATGCGACCTGCCAGCGCACGGTCGGCGCCGCAATCGGGGAGGATCCGGGCCACCAGCGCCGCGACGGTCGCATGGTCGGCGTCGTCCCATAACGCGGTACCGACGGGCATCGGGTAGATCCGGTCGAGCATCGCGGCGCGCGTTCCGCTGCTGACGCGATCGGAGTCGAGCAGCCGGGCGAAATCTTCGGGCAGCGCGGCCGTCGTCGCCAGTGCCGCATGCTCGCGGATCAGCGCGGCGAGCGCGCGGGGCTGTTCATAGGGGATGAGGTGCGCGGCACCCTGGACGACGCGCACCCGGGCATTGGCATAATGCGGCAGGTTGAGCCGGCGTTGCGCATCCTCGCCGAGATCGCCGTCTTCGGTCCCGGCAATGATCAGCGCGGGGAGCGCGAGCTGCCCGACCGCGGCGGCCCAGTCCTCGCGGCTGCCGCGTTCGAGCCAGCCGAGCCAGGCCTCGCGGTTCGATCGCCGCACGTCGTCGATTGCCTGGTCGCGAAGCGCCTCCGGGAGCGTCTCGGCGGTGTTGGCATCGACGAAGGTTTCCGCATTTTCGCGCGAGGCCTGGCCATCGGCGAACCACCCGATCATCTCCGCCCGGCGTTTTTCGTCCATCGGTTCGGGCGAGGGGGGCGAGGCGGCGACGAGGACGACGCCGAGAATGTTCGCGAGACCCGGCTCGCCCGCGGCAGCGCGCGCGGCGACGAGCGTGGCGATCTTGCCGCCCATGCTGTGCCCGACGAGCACGCAGGCGGTAAGGTCGCGGGCGCGGATTTCCTGCGCCAGCCAGTCGGTCATCGTCCCGACATCGGCATGCCCCGTATCGGCCGCGTCGCCGAACCCCGGCAGGTCGAGCGCGATGCAATTATGATCGGACAAGTGATCGGCGACCTGCTGCCATTCGCGCGCGCTGGCGCCAAGGGCGTGTAAAAACAACAAGGTGGGTGGGGTCATGGGGCCTCGCGAAACTGACCCCTACCGGACGATGCAGGCGCGGAACCGTTCCATCGCATCGGCCGTCGGAATTGACATGGATCAATTTGGTACCGATCTGTGACCATTCTGGGTATGCCTGTCGCGCCGCGCGGGTCTGGACCGGGCGGGCAAAGACCGGCATCCTCGCGCGATGGACGACAATAGCGGTCAGCGCGCCCCGATGATCGACCGTGCCCGCAGCGTCGCGGCAGGGTTTGCCGATGTCGGGCTCACCCAGGCCGAAGAGCTGCTTCGGCGGCTGTCGCCCGAAGGTCGCGAGCAGGCGCGGCGCGAGCGCGAGGCGAGGGCGCGTCGGCAGAAGCGGCTGATGGTCCGGCTGGTCCTCGCGGCGATCGTGTCGCTGCTCGGCGGCGCGGCGCTCGCCGCGGTCCTGCCGGCGATGCTGGCGCTTGCCGTCGCCGCGGCGCTGATGCTGCTGCTGGTGATCGTGATCGTCGCGCAGGCCGATCCGCGCGCGCCGGGACGCGAGGCGCTGGTGGAGGCCGGGCTGGCCGGGCTCGCCGAGCAGGCGGGGATCTGGCTCGCCGCGCAACGCCGCGGGATGCCGCTGCCCGCGCTGCGGCTCGCCGATGCCCTGGGCAGCCGGTTCGAGGCGCTGGCGCCGCGCCTCGCCCAGCTCGATCCGCGCAGCCCGGCCGCGGCGTCGATCCGCAAGCTGGTCGCGGTCGAGCTGCCCGCGCTGGTCGACAGCTGGCGGATGGTCGGCATTTCGGCGCGGCGCGAAATGCAGGCGGATGGCCGGACGCCCGACGATCACCTGATCAACGGTCTGCGCCTGATCGATGCCGAGCTCGCGCGGGCCGGCGAATGCCTCGGGCGGAGCAGCCTCGACGAGATCGCGATCCAGGGGCGGTATCTCGAACTCAAATATGACGCGGACGGTCCGGGCTTGTAGGACGGGACATCTCGCCGCGGCCGGTCGTTAGAGGCGGATGATCCGCTTCAAAATCCCCGCCGCGATCGCCGTCGCTGCCTTCGCCGTCTCCGCCACGCCGGGCCTCGCCCAGACCGTGCCGCTTGGCGCCAATCTTGAGCGCTTTGCCTATCCCGCGTCGCTGCGCTGGTATGACGGATCGTCGCAGGGGCAGGCGGTACGGATGGCGTATCTCGACCTCGCACCGACCGCGCGCGCGAACGGCACGACGGTCGTGCTGCTGCACGGCAAGAATTTCTGTGCCGCGACCTGGGACGAGACCGCGCGCGGGCTGGCGGGTGCAGGCTACCGGGTGATCGCGCCCGATCAGGTCGGCTTCTGCAAATCGTCCAAGCCCAAGGGCTATCAATACAGCTTCAACGCGATGGCCGAACTGACCCGCGGGCTGCTCGACCGGGCCGGGGCGGGCAAGGTCATCCTGGTCGGCCATTCGACCGGCGGGATCCTCGCGACGCGGTTCGCGCTGCTCCACCCCGAGCGCGTGTCGCAGCTCGTGCTCGTCAATCCGCTCGGGCTGAACGACACGCTGGCGCAGGGCGTGCCCTATACCGATCTCGGCGCGCTGCGCACCGAGGAGGCGAAGACCGATGCCGCGTCGATCAAGGCGTATCAGCTGCGCAACTATTATCACGGGGAATGGCGCCCGGCCTATGATCGCTGGGTGGCGATGCTGGCGGGGCAATATGCCGGTCCCGACGGCGACGTCGTGCGCGATGCGCAGGCGCGGTTGTCCGACATGATCCAGACCCAGCCGGTCGCGGCCGAGCTGCCGCGGCTGGCGATGCCCGTGCGGCTGATCATCGGCGACCGTGATCTGACCGCGTTCCGCGCGGGCAGTGCGCCGCCCGCGCGTCGTGCACAGGTGCAGACCGTGCCGCAGGCGGCGGTGACCGCGGCACGACGCATCCCCGACGCGCGGCTGATCCGCCTCGAGGGGCTGGGTCATGCGCCGCAGGTCGAGGCGCCGGCGCGGTTCCTGCAGACGCTGGAGGCGGCGATCGCGTCGTGAGGCGCGCGGTTATTACGCCGGCTTGATCCAGCCGTGCATCGCCATCCAGCGCGCGAATTCGTCGAACCAGCCGGTGCTCGTGGTGGTCTTCGGATACATGCCGAAGCCGTGCCCGCCCTGTTCGTACAGGTGAAACTCGACCGGGCGTTTGGCGGTGCGCCAGCTGTCGATCAGCCCGTAGCCGGCATTGCCGAACAGCGGATCGTCCGCCGCCAGCGCGACGAACATCGGCGGCGCGTCGGCGGGCACCGTCATCGCGCCGAGCGGGCCGTAGATGTTGCCGATGAATGCGGGCTTCGCGTCCTGACCTGCCAGTGTCGTCGCCATCGTCAGCATCGCGCCCGCCGAAAAGCCGACCATGCCGATGCGGGCCGGATCGACATGCCATTCGCCCGCCCGCTTGCGGACGAGCGCGAACGCCGCGCGCGCATCGGCGATCTGCGGCGCGAGGCCCGCCATCATCGCCGCGGGATCCCGGCGTGGCGGCATTGCGCCCGGGGGGGCACCCGCGGGGGTGGGACGTGCGAAGGTTTCGAGATCCGCCGGCGTCTGGTTCAGCCGGTATTTGAGCACGAACGCGGCGACGCCCCGCGCGGCGAGCGCGCGCGCCACGTCCCAGCCCTCATTTTCCATCGACAGCGTGCGGAACCCGCCGCCCGGCGCGACGATCACCGCGGTGCCGTTGGCCTTGGCGGGATCGGGCAGGACGGGGGTCAGCGTCGCGACCGTGACGTTGCGCGCGAACACGCTGCCATATTGGCTGTGCCAGGCTTCGGGGGCGGTCGCCCCGGGGAGTTTCCCGGTGCCGAGGTCGATCGCGCCGGGCTGCGCGGGAATGGCGATCGACGCCATGGTGTCGGAGGACTGCGCCAGCGCGGGCGGGGCGACTGCGATCGTCAGGCCGACCAGCCACGCAAGACGACGTCTTGCCCCTCGAACGACTTCGTTGCCGCGACATCCGATGCGCATATCCGCTCTCCCCTTTTCGACTGTTTTCGGGATGATATCGATAGCGCTATCACTGCACAATGGTGGCCGGACGGTTTTTCCTTGCGATCGGCGGTTGTGGGGAAGGTGAAAGGCGGGTGCGATAAATCACCGCTGCAATGCGCACAGACTTTGCTGCGGTGCGGCAATGTCGAAGGACGTGAAGCTTCAGACCTTTGGCGAATATCCTGGCGAGTGATGGCGAGCGTTGCTGGTTCATCTGCCGCATCGGCCGTCGGGTGATTCTCGCTGGTCCAGCTGTACTTGCGTAGAGCGTCGGCCGCGATCGTCGCTTCTGTAGAGACAGTGCGGACCGTGCGGCTCGCGGCGTGGCGAACCGTGTCTCCGTGCGGCGTGGGGCGCTGTGTCGGTTTGGGACAAGCCATTGCCCCTTTTGTAAGAATCTGAGCATGGGTCGGACGACGCGACGACAGCAGTGGGGCCGCAGGATGCCGGATTTCGCAAGAGACTGTTTGAAAGCCAGAAATGACGGCCGTATCGCCGCGAGCGATCCGGTCGCCCATCTCGCGCTTTGCCCCTATGACGAGATTCGCGATCCAGTGCTGCGCGCGATGTGGCAGGATGGGTTTGTTGTCACGCGTCTATATGGGTCAGAATCTTAACTCAGATTACCCGGCCGTGACGGCGACCGTGACGGCGGGAATCCGCGATGGCGATGCCGGAATAGTATCCGCAGCCGTGCGACGGCGCCCGGAGGTGCGCAACCTCTCTGGCCGGTTAAGCAGCGTTTTAAGCAGGTTGCGGCCGGAGGCAGGCCATTTATCGTCACGGGACATCGTGAAGAGGAATGAACGGCAGGCCCATGCCAGACCAAGACCCGACCCCCGACTATGAGCGGCTGACGATCGACGCGCTGGCCGCGGCCGCGGCTGCGGAGACCGACGAACAGCGTCACCTGCTCCTCGATCAGGCCGCGATCTACGCCGCGCTCGGCGAGAAGACCCGCGGCTATGCGCTGACTGGGCGCTAGACGCCGGCGGGGCGGCATCAGCCCCAGTCTTCGAGCTTTCCCATGGCCGTGCGCGGCACCGCCGTGCCGAAGCGATAGGCCTTCGGACGCTCGGGATCGGTGAGCCGGTTCGCCGCCAACTGCTCGATCCGCGCGGACAGCCGGGCGGGGTCCTGACCGGGGTGCGGCACGACGAACGCCTTCAACCGGCCATTGCCGTGCAGCCGCACCGCGACGTCCGCGACACCCTCCACCGTCCGCAGCACGCCGGCGACGCGCCCTGGCCAGACATTGTGCCCGGCGACCTGGACCGCCCCGTCGCGCCGACCGATCGGTCGAATGACGCGCTCGCCGAGACGCGCGACATGGTCGGGCAGGTCGTGGTGCCGGCCGTCGCGCTCGACGAGCCGCCAGTCATCCGGGTCGGCGGCCGTGAGCTGCCAGCGGGGCAGCAGGACGTAGTCGAGCGCGGGCAGCGTGCGGATCGCGATACCGCCGGTTTCGGAGGCGCCGTAGATATCGACCAGCCCGGCAAGCCCCGCCGCGAGCAGCCCGGCGGCGACGGTGTCGTCGAGCGGCCCGGCCGAACTGATGCCGATGACATCCCCCGGCCAGTGGCGCATCATCCGCGACAGCGCGCGCCACTGGTCGGGCACCGCGACGACGAGATCGCCCGCCTCGAGCGACAGCGGTGCGCCGATCGTCCGCACGACGACGGGAACGCCCAGCGCGTCGGGCAGCAGCGCGGTCCAGACCAGCCCGTAGAGATGATCGGCGGGGACCAAGGCGACGACCCGGCGCCGATCGGCGAACCGTGTCGCGAAGACTGCCGCCTCGTCGAGCAGGTCGGGGACGGCGTGGATGCACAGGCGCGGGCTGCCGGTCGAACCGGACGTCCGCACCGCGATCCGGTCGGTGCCCGTAGCGTGCGCACGCAGGATCCAGTCGGTCCAGGCGCCGACCGTCTGCGGCGGACCCTCGCCAAGCGTATCGTCGTCGAGGTCGAACGTCTCGGCCAGCGCGCCCAGCGCGCCGAGCTGCTCCATCGAATCGAGCCCGAGGCCCTCGTCGCCGATCGGCATGGCTTCGGGCCAGTCGCCGCGTGTCGCGGCCGGCGGCGCCGGATCGCGCAGCCGCGCCATCTCGGTCGCGACGACCGCGCAGGCGATGCGGTGCACCGCGGCGCGCGACAGTCCGGCCCGGGTCACGCGGTCGCGGTCTCGCGCGAGCGGACCCGGTTCCGACCGGCATGCTTGGCGGCGTAGAGGCGATCATCCGCGAGCGCGAGCAGCGCATCGATCGAACCGTCGGTTTCGCCGAGCGTGGCGCAGCCCAGGCTGGCGGTCACGTGCAACCCACCGCGCGGCGTGTCGACCGCGATTCCGGCGATCGCCGCGCGCATCGCCTCGGCGAGCGCCGCCGCCTGATCCTCGTCATAGCGCGGCAGCAGGACGCCGAACTCCTCGCCCCCGAGCCGCGCGAATATTCCGCTGGGCGGGAGCAGCGCGGTACACACATCGGTAACGCGGCGGAGCAGCGTGTCGCCGACCGGGTGGCCATGCGTGTCGTTGACGGCCTTGAAATGATCGAGGTCGAGAACGATCAGCGACAGCGATTGCCGTAACTCGCGCCAGTGATGCTGTTCGCGTTTCAGCACCTCGCCGAAATGCCGTCGGTTGGCGGCGCCGGTCAGGTGATCATGGTTCAACAGACGGCGCATGTCTTCCGCCGCCTCGCCACGCCGCGGCACGTCGCGCAGGATGACGGAAAAGCCGGAGGCGCGCGGCTCGCCCCGCTCGGACCGCGCGACGACGAGCCGCTGGCACCAGTAGCGCTCGCCATCCGCGCGCTGCTGCCATCCTTCCTGAAGATGCCAGCCTTCGCGCGCGGCGATCAGCAGTTGCTCGTCCAGGCGAAGATCGCCGCCGCTCGCCTCGCTCCCGCCAATCTCGGCGAGGTGGCGTCCGATGACGTCGGCGGCGTCGTGTCCGGTCTGGCGGGCGAAGCAGGCGTCGGCGGACTGGATCTCGCCGCTGGGCGTGATCGTCAGCGCGGCATAATGGCTGACGCTGTCGAGCAGGGTGGCAAACCAGGTATCCGCCTGACGCAGCCGCGCCTCCTGGGCGACCTGTTCGCTGATATCGGACAGCGTCGCCATCAGCCGATCGGGGCCGAGCTTGACCAGGGTGCACGCCAGCACCTTGGGCGCGGTACCGCGGCGACGCGTGGCGAGATCGACGAAGATCCGGTGGCCGTCGCAGATCCGGCCCGTCGCCGGCGCATAGGCCGCGACGATGCTGCGCAATTCGGGCGCATGATGTTCGAGCGCGGCGAACAGGTTACCGGGATCGCGGGCCCCGGCGAGCGGCAGGAGATGCTGCATCGCGTGCGGGTTCATCATCGCGATCGCGCCGCTGCTGTCGCACTCGATCAGGCCGACGGGGCAGGCGTACAGAAACTCGAGAAGCTCTTCCTCGCTCGACCTATCGCTCATCGAAGCGGCTTAGCGTTCGATGAGGATATAGCGGCGCGCAATGCCGGGTGTCGCGAGCAGACGCAGCCGGACCCTGGTCGGGCGCATCCGCAGCGTCAGGACATAGGGGACGATGTCGTCGATCTCGGGCTCGTCCTCGAACCGCTGCGCGACCATGAAATTGTTCATGCACTGCGCCACCGCATCGAAGAACGGCACGCCCATCACGGTCGCGGGATCCAGGCCCGACATCCGCGCCTCGGTCGCGTTATAGACCTGGACGAGCGTGTCGGCATTAAACCCGACCACCCCGAACGGCAGGGTGTCGCGGTCCTCGACGCGCATCGTGTCGAGCTCGGGCAGCGCGACATTATCAAAACTGTATTGTTCCAGTACCATAGCCACGGTCTCCCTGCGACTGCGCTATGGGGCGGCGGGGTTAAGCATAGCCTAAGATCACCTGTTTCTTACAACGGCACGCACGTGACGCGCGCCTCGACCGCGAACCGGACGAGCTGCGCCAGGCTGGTCGCGCCCGTCTTGCGCATGAGATGCTCGCGGTAGGTTTCCACCGTACGCGGGCTGATATCCAGCCGCGTCGCGATCTGTTTCGCGGTCAGCCCCTCGACGATCTGGCGCAGGACCTGGCGTTCGCGGTGCGAGAGCGAGGCGAGGCGCTGCTCGCGCAGGGTCGACTGCAGGATCCGGTCGCGGACCGCCGCCACCGCGCCGAGCAGCCGCTGTGCCTCGAACGGCTTTTCGAGCAGGTCGGCGGCGCCCGATTTCATCGCCGCTACCGCCATCGGGATATCCGCGTGACCGGTGACGAGGATCACCGGGTCCGACCGGTCGAGCGATGGGAGGGTCTGCAACAGCTCGAGACCGCTGAGGCCGCCCAGCGCGACGTCGCTGAGGATGATCCCGGGCGGAAGCCGCGGGAGGTCGTGGAAGAACGCCTCGACGCTGGGGAAGGATCGGGTCTCGAAATCCTCCAGCGCGAGGAGCATTTCGAGCGAGCGGCACATCTGGGGCTCGTCATCGATGATGTAGATCGGCCGGTCACGCGGCATGGGCGACCATTTCTCCACTGGACCCGATACCAGGACGTTGCGGCAACGAGACGCGGAAGGTCGCGCCGCCGCCGCTGTTCGTCGCGGCAGTGATCGTCCCCTCATGCGCGTCGACGATCGCGCGGCAGATGGCGAGCCCGACACCGAGACCATGGGGCTTGCTTGTGCGGAACGGGGCGAAGATCGCCTGTTCCTGGCCGGGTGCGATGCCGGGGCCGGTGTCCGAGACGGTGATCGTGCACTGCCCGTCCGGCCCCGAGACGGCGCGCAGATCGATCACGCGGACCGCCGTGTCGGACACCGCATCGGCCGCATTGGCGATCAGGTTGAGCAGGACCTGCTGGATCTGGATCGCATCGATCCACAATTCGCCGAGATCGGGCGCGATACTGACCTTCAGCTCCGCTCCGGCCTGACGGACCGCGAGCAGGCCGAGCGTCGCGCCCTCCGCGATGATGTCGCGCGCATCGACCCATTGCGCCTGCAGCGGGCCGCGCTCGACGAACCGGCGCAGCCTTTTGAGCACGGCGGCCGCACGGAAGATCTCCTGGACCGCGCCGTCGAGCGCCGCGCCGACCTCGCCTACGTCGCGGCCGCGCGCCAGCGCCGCCTGCGCGACGGTGGCGAAATTCGCGGCGGTCGCCAGTGGCTGGTTCAGTTCATGCGCGATCGCCGAGCCGAGCTGGCCGAGCGCCGTGGCGCGTGCGAGCTGGTGGAGCTCCGCCTGCAACAGCGCGAGCCGTTCGGCGGCGGCGACCTGTTCGGTCTCGTCACGGAGATGGAGCGTGCGCAGCCCGGTCGCGGCGAACGGCAGCGGCCCGCTCGACAGCGACAGCGCGAGACGCGTGCCATCGGCGCGGCACAGTTCGTGCGCGGTCGCGGTCTCGCCGGACAGGTCGGGCAGGCCGGGAAGCAGGTCCGCGAGCCGCAGGCGTCCGGTATCGGGGTCGGTGATCCCCAGGATGCCGCGCGCGCTCCGGTTGATCGCGAGCACGTCGCCCGCCGCGTCGACGATGAGCATCGCCGCGGGGGTGGTGTTGAAGATCGAGTGGAGACAGAGTTCGCGCTGGTGCGACCGGCCCTGCGCGAGGCCAGCGCGCTGGCGCAGCAGCGTCATGCGACCGCCGAACAGCGCAAGGACGATCGCAAAACCGGTCACGACCAGCGTGTTCAGCGGCGTCACGAGCGGATGGTGCGCGCTGAACACCAGTGCGGTGGGAATCGTCGTCGCGGCGCCCACGCATGCGGTCAGCGCACCCCCCAGGACGGCGCCGATCGCGATCGCCGCCAGCGCGAAGGTGAAGGGCAGGTCGATCCCGAACAGGTGCCGACCGACCGCCGTGGCGACCAGCGCGGCGCTGCCGAAACCCACGCCCTGCAGCAGGTTCCAGCGCCAGTCGGACGCGGTCTCCTGCTGGTCGACGATGGCCCATAGCCGCTGCACGATCGCTCCAAATTCGAATCCGCCGGAAAGAACCAAAATGCTACGCTTTCCGCATAGGGGTTTCCAGATACCGGCCGGGGTCTTCGTGCAGTGCAACCGTCTCAAATTGAAGCAAAGCCGGTGTGGTGGGCATGGTGTGCCAAGCCTGAACAGACTGTCTGGGGTCCGTATCCGTACGGACTTGCCTAAGACCCGGCGTGGTCGCAGCCTCGGCCAATGGTCTAGGCAGCTTTGGTAAGATTATCGCGTAATATTACAAAAACATCCAATGGAGGGGCGTCATGAATGAGCAGTTCATTCGCAATGATGAATTGGATAGATCCAATGCTATTGTCGCAAGCAATGCCGAAATATTCCGCTACGCCATATCGAGCATTCTAAGCCAGCAGCATCTAGCCGATACGGTTCTGACGACATCGAACTGGAGCAGCGTCCAGGCGCATCTCCTGAGGGCGCACTGCACCAAGCTCGCCGTCATCAATACCGATGTTCTGAACGGCCAGGGTCACGGGATGATGCGCCGGCTGCGCCTGTCCTACCCGCACCTTCGGATCATCGTCGTCGGGCAGACGCGCGAGCGGATGAAGATCCTGTCGCTGATCAGCGCGGGCGCGCACGCCTATATCCTCGAATCCATGCCGATGGACGAGATTGCCAAGGCGGTGCGGATGGTCGCCGCGGGCCATATCTACCTGCCCGACATGGTCGGCGACCTGTCGGCGCCCGAACCGGACTCGGTGCGGGCCGAGGGCGCGCTCACCCGGCGGCAGCAACAGGTGCTGCAACTGCTCGTCGGGGGCGCGTCGAATAAGGAGATCGCGCATGCGCTCAACCTCGCCGAGGGGACGATCAAGGTGCATCTGTCGGGGCTATTCAAGGCGCTCGGGGTGCACAACCGAACCGGTGCGGTGGCGTCGGTGCATGCGCAGGCCTATTGACCCGGTCTGCAGCCATGCCGCGCGGCGACCCGCCCGGGCCCTGCATCGTCCATGGTCTTAGACCGAGCGGCCTACTTGATCCTGCAGCAGCGTCTGGCACCTAAATACCGGGAAATCGGGCAGATATTGCACTGCGCGAACGTCATGGGGATAGTCGATGGAGCGCCGGGACTTTCTGAAGATTGGGGCCGGCGCGACGACCGTGGCGCTCGCCGCGACGGCGCAGCAGATGATCACGCCGACCGACACGCCGCTCAGCAGCCCGGCGCCGACGCCGATGTCGCTATCGGGCTCGTCCGATCTTGCGCAGTCGCTCCGGCTGGTCATCGAACCGGTCGAGAAGGAGATGATCGACGGCAAGATCGTCTACATGGTGTTTTATTTCCACGAGAGCGGCCAGCCGCAGCCGGTGCTGCGGTACCGCGAGGGCGAGCCCGTCTCGATGAGCATCACGAACAACGACCTCGTCCCGCACGGCTTCGCGATCACCGGCATCCCGCAGGCGACCGTGCCCGAAATCCCCCCCGGCCAGACGCGGCAGGTGCCGGATTTCGTCGCGCCGGTCGGCGGCTCCTATCTCTATCATGATCCGTATGAGCCGCCGCTCAACCGCATCCTGGGGCTGCACGGCGCCTTCATCGTCGACCCTGCGCTGGGCACGACGGTCGCGGGCTCGGCGACGCCGTTCAGCCGCGCGATGCACACGCCGCAGATCGCCGCGGTGTTCGATGCGTTCGGGCGGCATCCGCGCTTTCCCGGCGAGCGGTGGAAGGCGGGGGATCCGGCGCGCGACAAGCTGTGGCTGTTCTCGCAGACCGATTCGGCGATCAACGCGCGCGTGGCGTCGGGCTACCGGATATCGGGCCAGGCGCTGATCGATGCGTTCCTGCCCGATTATTTCCACATCAACGGCCTGAGCGGGTTCGATACCGCGGTCCACGACACCACAGCCAGCGTCGACAGGGCGGCCGCGCAGGCGATCGAGCCGGTCGGGAAACAGGGTCAGCCGACGCTGTTGCGGGTGATGAATGCAGGGCTGTGCACGCATTCGGCGCACATCCACGGCAATCACCTGTTCGAATGTACCGAGGCGGACGCGAGCGGCGTCCCCTATTGCGAGACCAACGTCTATGAACGCGACGTGTGGATCATGCGGCCGATGGACCGCAAGGACATGATCCTGCCGTTCGAGCGGCCGCCCGACGTACCGGTCTGGCCACCGAGGGAGGAGCCGTTCCCGCTGAAATACGTCATGCACTGCCACACCGAGATGTCGCAGACCGCGGGCGGGGGCAATTATCCGCAGGGACTGGTCACGCACTGGACGATGACCAGCCCGATCTACGCCTTCTGATCCGGTCGAGACGATGGGGAATGACCATGGGCGATGAGAGTATCAGTCCGTCGGGGATCGACTGGACCAAGACCGCGGCACAGGGCGTCACCAATTTCCAGACGTTCGGCTGCAACGTCTTCAAAGCGAGCCTGCCGACGCCCGACCGGCTGACGCCCGACATCAGCTTCGTCCGGCAGGTGACGACCAGCGGCAATCTGGTCGCGCCCGACGGGGTACGGCTGCGCTACTGGGCGTTCGAGGATCCGGCGAGCGGCGTCAAATCGCCCTATCCCTCGCCGCTGATGCGCGTGCGGGAGGGACAGATCGTGCATGTCACTTTGCTCACCGCCAAGCATGCGCACACGATCCACCATCACGGCATCGAGCCGACGACGATGCATGACGGCGTCGGGCATGTGTCGTTCGAGGTGGCGAACCAGTTCACCTATCAGTGGAAACCGTCCAACCCCGGCACCTTCTTCTATCACTGCCACCGCAACACCCCGCTGCATTTCGAGATGGGGATGTTCGGCGGGCTGATCGTCGATCCGCCGGAAGGGCCCGGCTATCTCTATTCGTCGCCGATGGCGAATGCGCCGTACCAGCGCTACCAGGTCGAGCGGCTCTGGGTGTGCGACGACATGGATGCGCGCTGGCACAATGTGCTGAGCAACAACCATGATGCGGGCATGTGCGGCGAGAATGTCGGGTTGAACCGGTTCGAGCCCAGATATTTCCTGATCAACGGCGTGTTCCCGACCAAGACGATGACCGATCAGAAGGTCGCGGCGAAGGCGCGGGTCGGCGACACGATCCTGATCCGGCTGCTCAGCGCGAGCTACTCGATCCTTCGGGTGACGTTCCAGGTGCCGGTGACCTGCGTGTCGTGCGACGGGCACCGGCTGGGCAAGGAAAACTGGAATGCGCCGATCGTCTTTCCCGCGGGCACGCCGATCGAGCTGACCAGCGCCGCTCGGCTCGATTTCCTGATCACCGCGACTCAGCGCGGCGCGATCAACGCAACGATCGAATATCTCCACTGGATCACCCGCCGCGTCCAGGACAATGGCCGCGGCGTGGCCAAGACGCAGATTGTCGTATCATGACCACATTCCCGACCCGATCCGCCCCCCCGTCCGCCTCCCTGTCCGCACGTCCCGGCCATGCGACGCATGCGGCAATGCCCACGCAGCTGGGCGGGGCGTTCGACTTTTCCGATGTCGCAGGCCGCCCGATCGGGCCTTCGGACTTTCGCGATCGCTGGACGCTGCTGTTCTTCGGGTACAGCCGCTGCCGCGCGAGCTGCCCGATGGCCATTCCGCGGATGGTGCAGACGGCGGAACGGCTGCGCCAGTCGGGGATCGCGGCGCGTGCGCTGTTCGTCGACATCGACGTGCCGCCGCTCGGCGTGGTGCGATTCCGCCGGCCGGGCGCGGCGGCGGCGATGGCGTTGCAGGCGCCGCCGCATCACGGCCATGGCGAGCTCGACCGCATTGCGGCGATGCGCGCGCTGGCCAAGAAGTTCGACGGGCGGCTGGTGGTCGCGACGGGCACGCGCGCACAGCTGTCCGCCGCGACCCAGGCATTCAACGTCGCGCGCGAGCACATCCCGCCAAGGCCCGGCGAGATGGGGCACAGCATCAACCACTCCTCGCTCATCTATGTCCTCGCGCCCGACACGCGTGTCGCGGGCTATGCGATGCACGACCAGCCGTCGGTCGCGCTCGAGGACATGATCCGTCATCTGGCACGCCGCCGGGGCTGACCCGGCGGCTTTTGTGTCCAGTATCGTCTCGACCGGCTGACTCGCTCGCCGGATCGGGACCCCGCCGCCGGAACGAGCCCCCCCTCACTGGCGGCGGGGTAGCGCCGCGCATGGCCCCGCTCGACCTCGCACAGACCGGGATTCGAAGCGTGTTCGGGTCCATCGCCAGGCGAAGCGGCCGCGAACCCGGCCGTTCGGCCTAGGACGGGGCCTAGGCTGCCAGGGGCCGGCGTAGGTCCTTCATGGGCCTTATCCAGCCGAACGAAGAATGGAAGGTTGGCGTCACGACGTGTGCCGGTCTTCGATCACGACCCGATCACGATCGCTCGAGACGTTTCGCGTTTCGTCATTCAGAGGGGAAATTGCATCATGTCTGGTGACTTTACCGTCGATCTGGGAGACCTGAACTTCATCCTGGCGCAGATCAGGATCAGCGAGCGCAATGCCGCTGGCGAGTCACTCGCGGATATCCTGGGCCCCCAGGCGCAATTAATCCCCTATGGTCTGCGGACCGTCGACGGCAGTTACAACAACTTGCTGCCGGGCAATGCGGTGCTGGGCGCGGCGGACCAGCTGCTGCCGCGGCTGACGACGCCCGTTTTCCGCAATCTGAACGACGGCGCGACGTTCGGCACCGGGCCCGGCGGACCGGTCCTGACCAACACCAATTACGGCACGCCGGGCAGCGTGGTCGATGCCGATCCGCGGCTGATCAGCAACCTGATCGCCGACATGACCAACACCAATCCCGCGGCGATCGCCGCCTGGTACGTCAACGCGCATGCGCAGGCGGCCTATGCCGATGCGCATGGCGGCGACGCGCCACCCGATGGCTATATCCCAACCAACGAGGAACTGGCGTCGATCCCGAACCTGTCGCCGGACATCGGCCTGTCGCCGTCGTTCAACGCGTGGATGACGTTCTTCGGCCAGTTCTTCGATCATGGGCTCGACCTGATCACCAAGGGCGGCAACGGCACGGTGCTGATCCCGCTGCAGCCCGACGATCCGCTCTATGTGCCCGGCGGCCCCAATTTCATGCCGCTGACCCGGTCGACGCAATATGACGCCAACGGCAACCCGGTCGTCGGTGGGACCGAAACGGTCAACACGACGACGCCGTTCATCGACCAGAACCAGACCTATACCTCGCATGCGTCGCATCAGGTGTTCCTGCGCGAGTATAAATTCTCGGTCGATTCGGACGGCGACGGGGTCAAGGATTCGCATGCGGTCTCGACCGGGCGGCTGCTCGACGGCGCGATCGGCGGGATGGCGAACTGGGCCGAGACCAAGGCGCAGGCGCTGACGATGCTCGGCATCCGGCTCGACGATTACGACGTGCACAATGTGCCGCTGCTGCTGACCGACGCGTATGGCCGGTTCATCCCCGGCGCGAACGGCTATGCCCAGATCATGCTGAAGGACGGCACGCTGCTCGAGGGGACGGCCGAGGGCGTCGCGGTGCCGGCGAACGCGTACTTCACCGGCCACGCGTTCCTCAACGACATCGCGCATCATGCCGAACCGGTGCTGGTCGACCTCGATCACAATCCGGCGACGCCCGCGGTGCGGCAGACCGCCGATACGGACATGCTCGACTTCAATGGCGACGGCGTGTCCGACGAGGCCGACCTGGTCGCGGGCGAGGGGCGGATCGTCGATGTGGATGGCGACCACGCGATCACGCTCGACGACCTGCGCGACGTCAATCTGGACGGCGTGATCAACGCGCGCGACCTGATCGCCGACGACAACAACCCGCTGACCTATGACGACGAGATGCTCGACGCGCATTTCGTCACGGGCGACGGCCGCGGCAACGAGAATATCGGGCTGACCGCGGTCCACACGGTCTTCCATTCCGAGCACAACCGCGTGGTCGAGGCGGACAAGCTGACGATCATCGCATCGGGTGACCTTGCCATCGTCAACGAATGGCTGCGGCCCGCCGCCGACGGTACGCGCACCGCGATCACGCAGGCGGAGCTCGATGCGATCGAGGCGCTGACCGGGACGGCGAAGACGCAGGCGATCGCCGCGCTCGACTGGGATGGCGAGAGGCTGTTCCAGGCGGGGCGGTTCAGCACCGAGATGCAGTATCAGCATCTGGTGTTCGAGGAATTCGCGCGCCGGATCCAGCCCAATATCGATCCGTTCATCTTCAGCAATACCGCCGACATCGACCCTGCGATCACCGCGGAGTTCGCGCACGCCGTGTACCGGTTCGGCCATTCGATGCTGACCGACACGATCGAGATCACCGATCCGACGCTGTCGACGCAATCGCTGAGCCTGGTCGAGGCGTTCCTGAACCCGCAGGCCTTTGGCGAAGCGGGTCTGGATCCCGTCACCGGCGAGGAGGATGCGGCGATCGCCGCGGGCGCCATCATTCGCGGGATGACGCGCGTCGAGGGCAGCGAGATCGACGAGTTCGTGCCGGATTCCCTGCGCAATTTCCTCGTCGGGCTGCCGCTCGACCTCGCCGCGCTCAACATCGCGCGCGGCCGCGATGCCGGCGTCGCGGCGTTCAACGTGGTGCGTGCGGAGCTCTATGCCTCGACCAACGAGTCGCAGCTCAAGCCCTATACGAGCTGGTTCGACTTCGCGCAGAACATCAAGAACCCGCTGTCGATCGTCAATTTCATCGCCGCTTATGGCACGCATCCGCTGATCACCGGCGAGACGACGCTGGAGGGCAAGCGCGCCGCCGCGACCCTGCTGGTGATGGGCGGCGCGGATATCGTCGTCCATGCGAATGCCGCGATGGGCGTCGAGGAGCATGTGCTCCAGGCCCCGGCCGATCGGCTCAACTTCCTGCAGAGCAAGGGCAACTGGGCGCCCAACATCGTCGACGGGGTCAATAGCCACGAAACCGGGCTGAACCTGGTCGATCTGTGGATCGGCGGTCTGGCCGAGGAGAAGATGGAATTCGGCGGGATGCTGGGTTCGACGTTCAACTATGTGTTCGAGCACCAGCTCGAAAGCCTGCAGAACGGCGACCGCTTCTATTATCTCAGCCGCACCCAGGGCATGAACATGCTCAACGAGCTGGAGAAGAGCAGCTTCGCCGATCTCGTCATGCGCAATTCCGACCTGGGCGACGTGCATTCGACGCATATCGACGGCCAGATCTTCAACACCGCGGACTATATCCTCGAACTCGATCCGCTGACGCCGCAGGTCACCAATATCGGCGAGGACGGCACGTATCTGGCGGGCGGCACGTTCGATCCGGTCTGGGAGGACAGTTTCCAGCAGGCGTTCGATCCCAAGGTGGATCGGATCGCCCCGGGCGAGGACGTCGACGGCGACGGCCATGACGATGGCGGGATGCTCAAATATAGCGGCGGCGAGCATGTCGTGCTCGGCGGGACCGAGGGCAATGACCGGCTCTATGGCGACAAGGGCATCGATACGCTGTGGGGCGATGGCGGCGATGATTACCTGAACGCGGGCACGGAATCCGATCAGGTCTATGCCGGTGACGGCGACGACATCATCGAGGATCCGTTCGGCGACGATTTCCTGCGCGGTGGCGAGGGCAATGACGTCGTCAGCGGCGGCTCCGGGCTCGACATCATGTTCGGTGGCGGCGGCCAGGACTTCATGGTCGGCGGCACCGACGCGAAGGAGATGTTCGCCGGCCGCGGCAACGACTTCCTGCTCGGCGGCAGCGGCAGCGACGGCCTGATGGGCAATGAAGGCGACGACTGGATCGAGGGCGGCGACGGCTTCGACAGCGTGACGGGCGAGAATTCGAACCTGTTCTTCAACAGCCCGATCATCGGCAACGACATCCTGAACGGCGGCGGCAACGACACCGATTATGACGGGGAGAGCGGCGACGACATCATGATCCAGGGGGCGGGGATCCAGCGCAACAACGGCATGGCCGGGTTCGACTGGGTCATCCACCAGGGTGATACGACCGCCGCCAATTCCGATCTCGGGCTGAGTGCCGCGGTCAACCAGCAGGCGTTCACGCTGCGCGACCGCAACGACCTGGTCGAGGCGCTGTCGGGCTGGAAATATGCCGACACGCTGACCGGCCGGCAGATCCCGCTCGGGCTCGTCAGCACGGGCGCCAATTTCCCGGACCTGCTCGGCGACGACAATCCCCGGATCCTCGGCAACAACCTGTACGAGGACGGCGTGCGGCTGATCACCGGGCTGCGCGAGCTGCTGAGCTTCAAGACCTGGGATGCGAACGATGTCGATGCGCTGGTGATGGACGGCAGCACGACCGACGACCTGCTGATCGGCGGCGGCGGTGCGGACGTCATCAAGGGGCGCGCGGGCAACGACATCATCGACGGCGACGCCTTTATGCACGTCTTCATCAGCGTGCGCGAAAACAAGGACGGCTCGGGCCCCGAGCTGTTCCGCGCGGATTCGCTGACGGAGATCCAGGCGCGACTGCTGAACGGGACGATCAACCCCGGCCAGCTCGTGGCATCGCGCGAGATCGTCTACCGCGAGACCGTCAACGGCTATGCCACGGGTGCAGCGACGATCGGGTCGGGGATGGATACCGCGGTCTATATCGGCAACCGCTCCAACTTCACGATCACGCTGCGGCCCGACGGGCGGGTCAGCGTCGTCGACAATATCGGCGACGAGGGCAGCGACATGCTGCGCAATGTCGAGCGGATCCAGTTCGCCGACAGCATCGCCGAGATCAACCGGCAGCATGTCGGCAGCTTCGGGATCGATAACGTCGAGCCGGAAATCGATCAGGTGCTGACGGTCACGACGGGCAGCTTCATCGATTATGACGGCACGACGAGCTTTGCGCGGCAGTGGCAGCGTGAAGTCGAGGGGACGTGGGTCGATATCGCGGGGGCGACCGGCGATACCTATCAGGTCACCGTCGAGGATATCGGCCAGCCGCTGCGCGTCGCGACCAACTATACCGACAATCGCGGGTTCAGCACGCAGGGGACGAACCAGCCGGAATCGGTGGTCTATTCCGACGCGACGATGGCGGTCGCGATCCCCGATTACGCGATCCTCGGCGACGAGGAGGCCAATGCGCTCACCGGCACGGAGGACGCCGACCTCGTCTTTGCGCGCGGCGGCGATGACACGCTGGTAGGGCTCGACGGGGACGACCGTCTGTTCGGCGAAGACGGGAACGACAGCCTCGATGGCGGCAGCGGGGCCGACCGGATGGCGGGGGGGCTGGGCGACGACACCTATGTCGTCGATGACGGCGGCGACACGGTCGTCGAGGGCAGCCTGGGCGGCACCGACACGGTGACCAGCAGCATCAGCTACACGCTGGGCGCGAACGTCGAGAACCTGGTGCTCGGCGGCTCTGCGGGGATCAGCGGTACCGGCAATGGCGGCGACAACGTGCTGACCGGCAACGGTGCCGCCAACACGCTGACGGGGCTCGCCGGTGCCGATTTCCTCGATGGGGGAGCGGGCGCCGACACCATGGCGGGCGGGCTGGGGGACGACACCTATGTCGTCGACAGCACGGGCGATGTCGTCAGCGAAAGCGGGGGCGACGGGACCGACACCGTCATCAGCAGCATCGCCTACACGCTCGCGACGGGGCTGGAAAACGTCACGTTGACTGGAAACGCGGCG
Source organism: Sphingomonas sp. CFBP9019 (assembly GCF_034045155.1). NCBI lineage: Bacteria > Pseudomonadati > Pseudomonadota > Alphaproteobacteria > Sphingomonadales > Sphingomonadaceae > Sphingomonas > Sphingomonas sp. CFBP9019. The sequence goes on from NZ_JAXCWK010000004.1 coordinate 676,926, forward strand.
CTGAACGCCACCGGAAACGCGGTCGCGAACGTCGTCACCGGCAATGACGGGGACAATAGTCTGGCGGGGCTTGCGGGGGACGACCGGCTGACCGGCGGCGGCGGCAACGACCGGCTGGACGGCGGCACCGGTGCGGACACGATGGCGGGCGGGCTTGGCAACGACACCTATACGGTCGACAATGTCGGTGACGCCGTCGACGAGACCGGCGGGGACGGGGTCGATCTGGTCAACAGCAGCGTGAGCTTCGCCCTGGCGGCCGGGGTGGATAATCTCACGCTGACAGGCACTGCGGCGATCAACGCGACGGGCAATGCCGATGCGAACGTCTTGACAGGCAATGCCGGGGTGAACCGGCTGACCGGTCTCGACGGCGCGGACACGCTCCGCGGACTGGCCGGCAACGACCAGCTGTTCGGCGGCGGCGGGGCGGACGATCTCGACGGCGGCATCGGTGCCGACCTCCTGTCCGGCGGCACGGGCGACGACATCTATACCGTCGACAGTGTCGGCGACGTCGTCGACGAAATCGACGGCGACGGCGTCGACCTGGTCAAGAGCAGCGTGACCTTCACGCTCGCCGCCGGTGTCGAGAATCTGACGCTGACGGGGAGCGGTTCGCCCAGCGCGACGGGCAACGCCGCCGCCAACATCCTGACGGGCAATGGTGCGGCGAACACGCTGACGGGTCTCGACGGCGACGACACGCTGATCGGGCTGTCGGGCAACGACCGGCTGAACGGCGGTGCGGGCGCGGACATCCTGAACGGCGGCACCGGCTCGGACATCATGACCGGCGGCGACGGCGACGATCTCTATAGCGTCGACACGACCGGCGACATCGTCGACGAGACCGCCAGCGACGGTATCGACACCGTCACCAGCAGCATCACCTACACGCTCGGCACCGGCGTCGAACGCCTCACCCTGACCGGGACGGGGGGAATCGCGGGGCGGGGCAATGCCGCTGACAACGTCATCACCGGCAATGACGGCGCCAACGCGCTGTCGGGTTTTGCCGGCAACGACCAGCTGTTCGGCGGCGCGGGCACGGATACGCTCGACGGCGGCACGGGCCAGGACGTGATGTCCGGCGGGCGTGGCAACGACAGCTATGTCGTCGACGATATCGGCGACGTGGTCGACGAGACCGGCGGCGACGGCCTCGATACGGTCACCAGCAGCGTGTCCTTCACGCTGGGGGCGGGGGTCGAGCGTCTGACGCTGAGCGGGGTGGCGGCGATCGATGCGACGGGCAGCGCGGATGCCAACATCCTGACGGGCAATGCCGGCGTCAACATCCTGTCGGGGATGGAGGGGGCCGATACGCTGCGCGGGATGGCCGGCAACGATCAGCTGTTCGGCGGTGGCGGCGCCGACACGCTCGACGGCGGCACCGGCGCGGACGTGATGGCGGGTGGCCTGGGCGACGATATCTACATCGTCGACACTCTGGGCGACAGCGTCGACGAGACCGACGGGGACGGCGTCGATCTCGTCACCAGCAGCATCACCTTCACGCTGGCCGACGGGCTCGAGAACCTGACGCTGACGGGCACTTCCGGGGTGCACGGCAACGGCAATGCCGGCGCGAACGCACTGACGGGCAATAGCGCGGGCAATATCCTGTCCGGGTTCGACGGCGACGACCTGTTGCAGGGGCTGGGGGGCAACGACCAGCTGCTGGGCGGCGCGGGGCAGGACCGGCTCGTCGGCGGCACCGGCAGCGACCGGCTGACCGGGGGCACGGGCGACGACGTGTTCGTGTTCGTGACCGGGCAGGGCAATGACACGGTGGTCGATTTCGACTTCGATGCGGCCGGGGGACAGGACCTGCTCGATGTTTCGGGTTGCGGCATCACCGCCGCCAATTTCGGGGCACAGGTGCTGATTTCGCAGGTCGGCGTCAACACGGTGATCACGATCGGCACGCAGACGATCACGCTCACCGGGGTGAACGCGACGACGATCGACCACAGCGATTTCGGGTTCTGATCGATGATGCAGATGTTCGGGGACCGGCTGGCGCAGCCGGTACGGGATGCGGTGACGCGCTGTCGGTCGCATCTCCTTGCCGCCTTGCTGTTCAGCGCGCTGGTCAACATCCTGTACCTCGCGCCGACGCTGTACATGATGCAGGTCTATGACCGGGTGGTGCCGACCGGGGGCGTCGTCACTCTGGTGATCCTGACGCTGGTGCTGGGGGCGGCGATCGCCACGATCGGGGTGCTGGAGGCCCTGCGGTCGCGGCTGATGGTCAAGGTGTCGCTGCGGCTCGACCAGCGCGTGTCGCGGGCGATCCTGGCGCGGCTGATCGAGCGCGGTCACACCCGGCAGCGGGACCCGACGACCGCACAGGCGATGCGCGAGTTCGACACGCTGCGGCAGGTGATCACCGCGCCGACGCTGGTCGGGATCTTCGATGCGCCCTGGACGCCGATCTATGTTCTGGCTGCGGTGCTGATCCATCCGCTGCTGGGGCTGTTCATCATCGCCGCAGGCGCGTGCCTCGCGGTGCTGACATGGATGTCCGAGCGGGGGACGCGCGGGCTGATGACCGTCGCGCACACCGCCAATGCCCGGTCGGCGATCGTCCAGGAGGATATCGCCCAGCAGGCCGAGCTCGTCCGCGCGCTGGGCATGGGCCGGGCGATGGTCGACCGGCAGATCGCCGAACGCAGCGACGGGCAGGCGGCGCTGGCCGCGGCGCAGATGGCGACCGCGCGCTATGCCGCGATCGCCAAGTTCATGCGGTTGTTCCTACAGTCGCTGGCGCTCGGGCTCGCCGCGATCCTCGCGGTCCAGCGGCAGATCTCGGTCGGATCGATCATCGCCGCCTCGGTGCTGCTCAGCCGTGCGCTCCAGCCGGTCGAGCTGCTGATCGGTGGCTGGTCGAACCTGCAGAGCGCGAACGAGGCGCTGAAATCGCTGAAGCAGCTGTTCGACACGGACGCGGCGGCGGCGCCCGCGACCGTCCTGCCGGCGCCGCTCGGCCGGATCACCGCGCGCAAGATCACCACGCGCAGCGCCGATGGCGCGGCGATGCTGCTGAAGGGCGTGAGCTTCGACCTGCAGGCGGGGCAGATGCTGGGCATCGTCGGGGCATCGGGGGCGGGCAAGACGACGCTGATCCGCATCCTCGCCGGGGGTATCGCGCCCGAATCCGGACAGGTGCTGCTCGATGGCGCGGATACAATCCTCTGGGATGCGCAGCGGCTAGCGCGGTACCGCGGCTATGTGCCGCAGGAACCCGGCTTTCTGACGGGCACGGTGGCGCAGAACATCGCCCGGTTCGCCGATCCGAACGCGGTGGACCCGGTCTCGTTCGACCGGCGGGTGATCGACGCGGCCAAGGTCGCGGGGTGCCACGCGCTGATCCTGTCGCTGCCCGGCGGCTATGACTGTCCGATCGGGCGCGGCGGCCTGGCGCTGTCGGCGGGCCAGCGGCAGCGGATCGCGCTGGCGCGGGCGATGTTCGACGATCCACCGATCCTTCTGCTCGACGAACCCAATGCCGCGCTGGACGCGGAGGGCGAGGCGGCGCTGATGCGCGCGCTGGAGACCAGTCGCCAGCGCGGCGCGACGATCGTGATCGCGGCGCACCGCACCAGCGTGCTGGCCGCCGCGGATCGGCTGCTCGTCCTCAACGCCGGATCGGTCGACTGCGAAGGTCCGGCCGAGGAGGTTCTGGCCGAGCTGGCGCGCCGCGCCGGCGGGAGCCGCGGCAATGTCGTCGGACTGAAGGGGGCTGTGTCATGAGCATGATCGACGATTCGGCGCGGGTGGAGATCCGGCGCGGCCTGCGCGTCGCGGCGCTGTTCTTCATCGGGCTGCTGGGGGGCGCGTCGATGATGCCGCTCGACGCCGGCGTCTATGCCCGCGGCGCGGTGATCGTGTCGGGCAAGCGGCAGGCGGTGCAGAATCGCGACGGGGGCATCGTCACGGCATTGCGCGCCGTCGAAGGCCAGAAGGTCGCGCGCGGGCAAGTGCTGCTCGAGATCGCGTCGGCGGATCTGCACGCGCTCGAACGCGGGATGACCGCCGAGCTGATGATGCTGTTCGCGCAGCGCGAACGCCTGCTCGCCGAACGCGACCGGCGCGCGGTGATGGCCGAGCCGGTCGAATTCCGCGCGCTGCCGGCGGCGGACCGGGTGCTGGCGGAGGATGCGCTGCGCGGGCAGCGGTTGCTGCTGGCGGCGCGCCTGCGGACCGCGCAGACCGAGAAGGCGGTGTGGATGCGGCGCGCCCACGCCAATGCCGAACAGATTGGCGGGTTCGGGGAGCAGATCACGGCGAACCGCCGGCAACGCGCGCTGCTCGACGACGAGCTGACGGGGATGCGGGTCATCGCCGCCAAGGGCTTTGCCTCGATCAACCGGATCCGCGCGCTCGAGCGCACCCAGGCCGCGCTCGACGGCGAGCATGGCGCGCTTGGTGCGCAGATCCTCCAGACGCGCGATGCGATCGGCGAAGCCGAACTGTCGGCCGCGGGCGTCGATCGTCGCCAGATCGAGGAGGTGGAGGGCAGCCTGCGCGATCTGCTGGTCCGGATGAACGAGCTGCAACCCAAGTTGCTCGCGGCGCGCGAACAGCTCGCCCGCTCGATGGTGCGCGCGCCGGTGGCCGGCACGATCGTCGGCCCGACGATCTACACCATCGGCGGGGTGGTCTCGCCGGGGCAGACGCTGATGGAAATCGTGCCCGATCGCAGGGCGCTGGTGATCGAGGTGCAGGTCTCGCCCGACGATGCCGACGACATGCGCCCCGGCCAGACGACGCAGGTCCGCTTCACCGGATTCCACGACCGCGCGATGCCCGCGCTCGACGCCCGGATCGACACGGTGTCGGCGGACAGCTTCACCGAGGAGCGGACCGGCAATCGCTTCTTCCGGGCGGAGGCGTCGTTGCTGCCGGAAAGCTATCGGACGCTCGTCGCGCTCAAGGGGCCCGGCGCACTGACGCCGGGCATGCCCGCTGAAATCCTCGTCCCCCTCCGGAAACGGTCCGCGCTCGACTACCTGATCGGCCCGTTGAAGGAGAGCCTGTGGCGCGGCGGTCGTGAAGCCTGAGTGAGTGCGGGGTCAGGCGGCCAGCCCGTTCGCCTCGACATGCGCCGCGATGTCGCCGGCGGTGGTCCACCAGATGCGCGGATCGTTCGCCGCGCGGAGTTCGGTCAGTACGCGGGCCAGTGCAGGGACGCGGTGTGCCTGTCCCATGATATAGGGATGGAGCGCGATGCCGAGGACGAGCGGACGCCGGTCGCATTCGGACAGCAGCTGTTCGACGCCGTCGCGGATCATGGCCGCGAACGTCACCGCCTCCTGCTTGCGCGCGATGATCGCGGGCAGGTCGTTGATTTCCTGCGAATAGGGGATGGAGAGCAGTCCGCCATGAGAGGTCGCGAGCCGGGTCGGCTGGTCGTCATGCGCCCAGTCGAGGACATAGCGATAGCCGTTTTCGGCGAGCAGGTCCGGCGTGGCGTCGCTCTCCGATATCCACGGTCCCAGCCAGCCGGTGGGACGTACGCCGAGTGTCGCCAGCCGCTCGGTCACGTCGGCGATCATCTGGTTCTCGCGCGGGTGCGCAAGGGATCCTTGCGCCGTTGCATTGGTGCCGCCATGCGCCGCGATCTCGTCGCCGCGGTCGCGGCACGCCTCGGCGAGCCCCGGGCAGCGATCAAGGACGTCGGCGTTGAGCAACGCGGTGGTGTGCAGGCCCAGCCGATCGAACAAGTCGAACAATCGCCACGCCCCGACCCGGTTGCCATAATCGCGCCAGGCATAGTTCATCACGTCCGGGTCGGTCTGCGCGGGGGCCAGTTCCGGACCCAGCCCGCCGCCGAAATCGAACACCTCGTAATTCACCCCGAAATAGATGGCGAGGCGGCGGCCGTCGGGCCAGTCATAGTCCGGGCGGTCGACGATCGGGCGATAGGCGTAGCGGCCATGTTGCGACGTGCTCATCACGCTGGAACGCGCGGGTCGCGGGATAGAAACGCCATGATGCAGATACTTATGGAATCCATGATCGCGGCCGGAGCGAGCGAGCCGTCGGGTCCGACCCGCTCAGCCGTCCACAGGGGCGAAACCCTCGATGGTGGCACGGTACAGATCGGCGCGCGCCTGGCTCAGGGCGGCGTCCTGGTCGTCGCCCTGGCCGACCACCAGTCCCGCGAGCGCGCGAACCGGGCCGATCCATGCGCCGCTGCCGCGCAGCCTGAGGCGGCGGGTTTCGAAGGCGGCGATGGCTTCGTCGGCGAGATCGCGGGCTGCCGTCAGGGCGACGTCGGTGACGACCACAACGAATTCATTGCCGGTCCAGCGGATGATCTCCTCGTCGGGAAATACCCGTCGCAGGTTCGCGACAAAGGCGCTCAGCACATTGTCGCCGACGGCGTGGCCAAAGCGTTCGTTGACCCCGGCGAGATCGGCGACGCTGAAGATCATGAGGACATAGCTTCGCGCCTGTTCGGCAAGCTGTGCGAAGATCGGCCGCGCGCCCTCGGACGTCAGCGCGCCGGTGGCTGCGTCGCGCATCGGATCCTGCCGCGCCGTACCGAGCGAACCGAGGTCGGACTGGAGCCGGGCGACGTCGCGGCGCAGCTCGGCCAGCTCGCGTTCGGCATCGGCCAGCCGGGTCACGAGCAGCGTCGCATCTGGCCAGTTCTCCGCCTCGCTCGCCATCGCGCTGACGTCGTGGCTGAGCGACCGCGTCAGCGTCTGCGCATCGGTGGTCAGCGCGCCCAGCTCGTTCGCGCGGGCTGTGACCGCGCTGTCGCGTTCGGCGGTCGTGTCGCGTTTGATCGCAAGATGGCGTTCGCTGAGCGTTTCGAGCGCGCGTGCGGTCAGCCTCAGGCCGCCATCCGTCTCGGCCGCCACGGCGCGCGCCAGGTCCGATCCGGGATCGGCGACCACGGCAAGCGCGAACGTATAATTTTCAGCAACCGGTGCGAGACGATGTGCCTCGAGAAAGGCGAGCGCGTCGCGCGCCGCACGAAAAGCCTCTGGCATGCTTGTCTCGAACCTTTTTATGTACTGGATTGTACAACGCGGGATCGCGCGCGTCCGTTTCATCCCGCCGCCCCCTAGCGCGAAAGAGCTTGCGATCAATCCTTGCGCGGCGATCGGTTCCGCGTTCGGGGGCGTGTCGCTGCGACGGGTGGCGGCTGATCGCGGGCGGCAGCGGCGCGGTTTTTCTTATGATGGGGGGCATGTTCCGGGATGGGACGGCCCGCCGGCGCCCGTTGTCCGCTATAGAGGGGTATGTTGCGCCAAGGGGGGAGTCCGGTCGTACCGGTTTCAGTCCATTGCCGGAATAGCTGCACCGGGCTGCTGGGCGGTGCTGCGCGCATGCTGGGGGCGCTGCGACGACGGCAAGGTGGTGGCGGTGGCATCGCGGCGGCGGGCCGCGTTGCGCAGGCGGCGCGGTGCGTGCCGACCGGGTGGCGCCCCGATGGGATGAGCCGCGCATCTCGGCTCTGGTTTCTTCAAACCGCCTATGGCAGAGCCTTGGCCCTGCTGAGCATAAGTCGAGATTGTGGCGGGCAGGGAGCTGGCACTGTGGAAAATACTAAAGTTACCGGCACGCGCGGTGCAGTGTTCGATCGTTTTGGCTCGACCTCGCATCGTCACCAACTGCGCATCGCTCTTTATATCCTGTTGGTGTTTGCTGATCTGCTCGCGGTGGTTGCTGCATTCGAGCTCGGTATATTTGCAAAATATGGCCGTTTTGCTGTTACGTCGCATATGAACGTCGTCATCGTCACGGCGCCGATATATGTGCTGACGGCGTTCAACAATGGCGCCTACTCGATCGACGTGCTGCGCAAGGCCCGGGCCGGCATCATGCGCTCGGCGACCGCGCTTTTACTAGCCTTTTCAAGCTTCTTGTTCATCTCCTACTATTTTCGGGCGGTGCAGGCGGAATCCCGGGGCGTCATCAGCATCGGAATGCTCGGCAGCTTCGTGCTTCTCGCAGTCTTTCGATTGGTCATCGATCGGTTTGTCCGCCTGACGATTGGCGGCAACGTGACCACCGATCTGGTGATCTTGGACGACGTCGAATTCGCCGTGCCTGCACATTGCAAAGTCGTTGAGACGCGGGCCGCGAACCTTCGCCCGAACATGCAGGATCCGATGATGCTCGATCGACTCGCGCGTCAATTGCGTGGTGTCGACCGCGTCGTGATCGCCTGTCGGCCCGACAAGGAGCGCGAATGGGCGATGCTCCTGAAGGGGGCGGGCATTCGCGGCGAGATTATTTCGAACGAAATCGACCAGGTCGGCGCGATCGGGCTCGACAATTTCGTCGGGCGGTCGACCCTGGTTGTCGCGGTCGGACCGCTGAGCACGCGCAACCGGATGATCAAGCGGACGTTCGATCTGGCCTTTGCGGTGCCCGCGCTGATCGTCGTGCTGCCGCTGCTGCTGATTACCGCCGCCGCGATCAAGATCGACAGCCGGGGACCGGTCTTCTTCCGGCAGGATCGCGTCGGCCGCGGCAACGCGCTGTTCAAGGTGTTCAAGTTCCGGTCGATGCGGGTCGACCAGTCCGACGCGAGCGGCAGCGTTTCGGCGTCGCGCACCGACGACCGGATCACGCGCGTCGGTCGCGTGATCCGCGCGACCAGCGTCGACGAGCTGCCCCAGCTGCTGAACGTGCTGCTCGGATCAATGAGCATCGTCGGGCCGCGACCGCATGCACTGGGGTCGCTGGCGGGGCAGCAGCTGTTCTGGGAAGTCGATGAACGCTATTGGCACCGTCACGCGCTCAAGCCGGGGATCACCGGTCTCGCGCAGGTGCGGGGTTTCCGGGGTGCGACGCATCGCCGCGACGATCTGACGCAACGCCTTCAGGCCGATCTGGAATATATCCTGGGCTGGTCCGTGTGGCGCGACTTTGGCATTCTCGTATCTACGGTACGGGTCGTTGTGCACCGCAACGCATTCTAGCGCACCGTAAAACACGTACAAAAAATGCCGCGACAGCAATTTAACATACGCTTTCTTAACCACCAGTATGGCATGGTGTCGTCATGCCCCTTCACGCACCTCTTGCTAACCTGGCTGACCCCGTATCGCCACATGCGGCGTTTCGTGGCGGCGATCCGCTTTCCGGCGCTACGACGGATTCGTTCGACGGGGCGCGATCCGTCGCAGACCCGCTCGGGGCCGAGCTTCAGGTCGTCGACCCGCGTGCCGCCAGCCCGTTGGCCGGCGACCGGATCGACTACGAGAACTGGCTCCTCCCGGTCGAGCCCGCCTCGCTGGGTGAACGCGCGATCCGGGCCGGTTCGACCATCGCCGGCGTGGCGGTCTTCGCCGCGGCGCTCGCTGGTGTCCTTGCCTGGATCATCTAGCGTGCGGGCGGAGATGACGGCGATCGAGCCGGTGGCCGAGCGCCGGCGAAAGCCGAGTCGTGCGGCAATAGCGCGCGCGAGCACGGTCCGTGCGGCCGATGCGCGGGCGATCGACGTCCGTGTCGAGGATCTGTCCGAAGGCGGTTTCCGATTCTCTAGCGCCAGCGTCCTGCCGGTCGGTGCCCATATCCGCGTCGGCCTGGCCGGTGCGGGGCAGGCGACGGCGCGGATCGCGTGGCGCGACGGCGAAGCGCATGGTTGCGCGTTCCAGCCCCTGCTGACGAACGACCAGATCCAGTCGGCCTTCACGCACACGATCTGCGAGTCTGCGGTCCTGTCGTTGATTCCCGAAAGCGCGGTGGTGCCCATGCCCGCCGCGGGTGCGGCGCTGGCGCCGCCGCAGCGCTTTGCAGCGCCGGTGCGGCTTATCCTGCTGGTCGTGGCGAGCTGCTCATGCTGGGCTCTCGCGACGCTGCTGCTGCGCGGACTTTCATCGTTCTGAACCGACGCTGACGCTGGTGTGGTGGTCTGCGCGTTGCAGCCCTGCCCCGGGGGCGTCTGCCGGCCTTGCCGACCCGCTGAACGCACAAGATTTTCAGGATCTTAGCTAATTTTGCGCTCGTCTAGATATTAGTATTGATTATTTATGACCCCTGTCCCATGTTGAGACAAGACGGTTGAAACGACCGCTGAGGAGAGTGTTCATGACTGCGCTTCCCGGCCCGGCTATCCAGGCCCCATCCTATCCCGAAATCCCCTCGGCCGTGCTCGGTCTTATCACTGGCCTCGCGGTCAGCGTTGCGCTCTGGGCACTGATCGTCCTGATGGCGTTTTTCCTGGCCTGATTTCGAGCACATGGGCGGTCGCTATCTCGCGTCCGCCTGTGTCTGACGATCCCGGTCGTCGGATTGCCAAAGTGCTTGGTTGCCCGGGGTACGACGGTTCGTTTTTGCCCTAAGGCCGCCGTGATCTTCAGGCTTGAGCGTTGGCCTGACCCGCTCGACGCAACAGGCCTTGTACGTTCGCGGTGACGTCGCCGTCGGCGGTATAGGCATCGTAATCGATGCCGAGCGACGATACGCTCCTCCTCGGCGAATCGCCCCGGAATATGCGGCCAAGTACCCCGACGTTGTCAGCCCTGCACGCCGCGCTTCCGCAGGACATCTTCATACACATCGGCGAACTGCCGCGCGACGCTACGCCAGTCATAGACCAGACTCGCGGCGATGTTGTTCGCGCGGTTCGACTCATAGGCGGCGCTCGCATCGCGGTGCGCGGCTTCGATCCGGGCCGCGCCCGCCTCGACATCGTCAATGTCGAACAGGATGCCGCTGCCGGACGAGCGGACCAGCCGGCGGAAGGGCGGGATGTCGCTGACGATCGGGGTTAGGCCAGCGGACAGGCCTTCGACCACGCTCAGCCCGAAGCCTTCATAGCGTGACGCCGAGCCGATATAGCTGGCCTCGCCGATCAACGCCTTGATGCCCTCATCGCTGGGCGAGGGCACAAGCGTGACCGCCCGTTCGGTACCGGTCCGGCGCATATGCTCCTCGATCTGTGCAGGCGTGACGTCGGCCGGGCCGCCCGCGATGATCAGCCGCCAGTCGCCGTGAAGCCGGCCGAGCGCGGCGACGAGGTCGATCAGGCCGGTGATGTTCTTGTTCGAGGAAAAGCGGCCGATATAGATCATCGTCCGCGTCGGCTGCGGCGACCCTGCGCCCTGCCATTTGCCGATGTTGACGCCATTCTCGATCGTCACCGTCTTGCTCGCGGCGATCTCGTTGAACCGGGCGGCGTCGCTTTCGCTCGAGGCGATGATCCGGTCATAGGCGAGCGACGACGCGCGCGTGACGCTCGCGAAATAGGCGAGCTTCAGCCGGCTGGCGAAATCCGTGTGGAAGAAACCGCCATGCGTCGAGGCGACCATCGGCCGGCGGTGGAGCGGGCGGGTGAGCGCCATGCCGTCGAAGAACGAATCGATCGCATGGACATGGACGATGTCCGCCTGGCCGAGATGCTGCAGTACGGTGGGTGCGAGCGGATAGCGCGTCGAGCCGCGGAACGGGATCCGCTGCACGGGCACGCCCTGATAGGTGTCGCGCGGCGGCAGCGTCGCGTCGAGACGCGAAAACTGCCGGTCGAGCGTGACCACCGACGTCGTGATTCCGCAGTCCCGCTTGAGCGCGACCGCGAGATTGCTGACGGCGTCTTCCAGCCCGCCAATGGCCGGATAAAATTGACGAACGACGTGAAGAACGTGCATCGGCTTCCCAACGTGATCCAGATTGCCAGCCCCTTTGTCTGATTACGGCCAACCGTCCAGCCCAAAGTCGATGGAGTGTCATGCATGTCCGATAAGCCAGCGCCGGCGCAGCCTAAGCGTTCCCGTGTCGTCATCCTGTCGGCATTTCAGGATTACCGGACGCCCAAGCGCGCCAGCATCCACCAGGTCGCGCATGCGCTGGCGCAGGATGGCTGCGACGTGTCGTTCATCTCGACCCGGTTCAGCCTGATCTCGAAGAAGAAGGGCGATTCGCGCCTGTTCCTGTGGGACCAGGCCAATGCCTGGCACAAGGTGGACGGCGTCAATTGCTATCTCTGGCGGACGCCGCTGCATCCCTTCGCGACCAACAACGCGGTCGCCGATGCGGTGATGGCGAAGCTGTTTCCGCTGTTCGCCAGGCTGCCCAATGCCGATATCGACGGCGCGTTCCAGGCGGCGGACTTTATCGTCATCGAATCGAGCGTCGCAGCGATCTTCATCGACCGGATCAAGCGGCTCAACCCGACCGCCAAGATCATCTATTACGCCACCGACCGGCTCGATACCGTCGGCGCGCATCCCTATGTCCGCCGCCATCTGGTGAAGAATGCGCGGCATATCGACCATGTCTGCCTGCGGTCGACCAAGATGGTGTCGGATTTCCTGTGGGCGAAGGATCGCCTGTACCGCGCCGAATTCGGGATCGATCCCGCCGACTTCGAGACCGTCGGGCCGTCGCCCTATACCGCGCAACGCAATGCCGTCGCGGTCGGGTCGATGCTGTTCGACGAAAGCTTCTTCCATGCGGTCGCGCCGCAGTTTCCCGATGTGCATTTCCACGTGATCGGATGCGGGAAGAGCTTCAAGGGGCCCGACAACGTGTTCGTCCACAAGGAAATGCCGTTCCGCGACACGCTGCCCTATATCAAGCATGCGAGCATCGGCATCGCACCCTACCGGCTGGCGCCGGGGGTCGAGTATCTTGCCGAGTCGAGTCTGAAATTGGGACAATATGAATATCTGCAGATCCCCGCGGTCTGCCCCGATTTCGCGGTCGGGACGAACCCGTTCCGCGCGGGCTATGTGTCGAACGATCCGGCGTCGATGATCGCGGCGACCGAAAAGGCGCTGGCGCTGGCGGGGCAGGTGCCCGCGCGGCATTTCTCGACCTGGACAGAGGTCGCCGACCGCGTGCTTCGTCCCGAAAACTACCCTGACGCCCGCATCGTCGCGGACTAAATGAGCGGGGCTGGCGCGTCGCCCGCGGGCGCGGGCCGGCCCGCCAACCCTCTCGGATATCGGCGTTTGATCGGTATCGGCACGGATCGCTGGAGCAGCGTACCGGCCCGCCGCATCAGGTGAACCACCTTATTGATGGCTGGCGGTTCATCTTCTAGGAGTTCCGCCGAATATCAATGTCCGTACGACGATCGTAGGGACCAACATCGTCTGAGGGATTATAATGCGCATAGCGATGGTGGGATCGGGTTACGTTGGTTTGGTGTCGGGCGCATGTTTCGCCGATTTCGGACATGACGTCATCTGCATCGACAAGGATGCCGGCAAGATCGCGGCGCTCGAAAACGGCATCATGCCGATCTACGAGCCGGGTCTGGATGCACTGGTGGCGCGCGGCGTCGAAGCCGGGCGGTTGCGCTTCGGTACCGATCTTGCCGCAAGCGTGAAGGGCGTCGACGCGGTCTTCATCGCCGTCGGTACGCCGTCGCGGCGCGGTGACGGTCATGCCGACCTGTCCTATGTCTATGCCGCCGCCGAGGAAATTGCCGGCGCGATCGACGGCTTCACCGCGATCGTCGACAAGTCCACGGTCCCGGTGGGCACTGGCGACGAGGTCGAGCGGATCATCCGCCGGGTCAATCCGAATGCCGACTTCGCAGTCGTGTCGAACCCCGAATTCCTGCGCGAAGGCGCCGCGATCGACGATTTCAAGCGTCCCGACCGCGTCGTGATCGGCAGCGACGATGAGAAGGGCCTCGCGGTCATGCGCGAGATCTATCGTCCGCTCGCCCTCGGTCGTTCGCCGCTCGTCGAGATGAGCCGGCGTGCTGCCGAGCTGACCAAATATGCCGGCAACGCGTTCCTCGCGACCAAGATCACCTTCATCAACGAGATCGCCGATCTGTGCGAGAAGGTCGGCGCGGACGTGCAGGACGTCGCGCGCGGCATCGGCCTCGACAACCGCATCGGCTCCAAGTTCTTGCATGCCGGCCCGGGCTATGGCGGCTCGTGCTTCCCGAAGGACACGCTCGCACTGCTCAAGACCGCGCAGGATCACGACGCGCCGCAGCGCATCGTCGAGGCGGTCGTCGCGGTGAACGACAATCGCAAGCGCGCAATGGGCCGCAAGGTCATCGCCGCCGTCGGTGGCGACGTTCGCGGCAAGACGATCGCGGTGCTTGGCCTGACCTTCAAGCCGAACACCGACGACATGCGCGACAGCCCGGCGATCGCGCTGATCCAGACGCTGCAGGATGCCGGCGCGACGATCAACGTCTATGATCCCGAGGGTCATGAGCAGGCGAAGGCGGTCATCAAGGATGTGACCTATTGCACCGGTCCCTATGAGACGATGGAGGGCGCCGAGGCGCTTGTCATCGTGACCGAATGGGACATCTTCCGCGCGCTCGACTTCAAGCGCGTCAAGTCGCTGCTGGCGTCGCCGGTGCTCGTCGACCTGCGCAACATCTATCCGCGCGACATGGTCGAGAAGGCCGGGCTGACCTATCACGCGGTCGGCCGCTGATCGACCGGGACGGGCGGCGCGCCGATCGGTGCGCCGCCTGTCTAACTAAGCCAAGGGCCAGTCCGGTTATTCGACCAGGCTGGCATATTGCATATGATCCGGGTCCCGCATCGTGTCAGGGGGGATGACCGCATCGTCGGTATCGCTGGTGGCTGGTGTGCCCGCGTCGGCGCCGGTCGCCGGTGCAGGTGGTGCCGCTGCTGCAACCGCAATACCGGATTCGCTCGGTCCGGCCCCCGACCTGACGACGACGATCCCCGCCTGTTCGGGGGTTTCGACCGCGGATCCGCAGGCGGCGAGCATCGCCAGCGCTGCGATGCCGACCATGCCGCGCAGGGCAGCGCCGATGCGGGCAGGTCGACCACCATCACAAAGTGAGCGCGGCAGGACGCGGTTCAGGGCATGCGGGCGAGCGGCCGGGGCCGTCGCGGCGGACGCGACGGCGCGATGCGCGTCGTGGATCAGGGGCATTGGAAATTCTCCGTTGGCACCCGATCCTTCATCCGGCCGGTGCAAAGGAGGCCTCTTCAAACCTGGTTAGCGGCGGGTTTAGGGTAATGGAGATCCTGTTCTACCATGATCAACCGCCGCTGCCGGGGCCGGCGAGTCCAGCCGGCCGGATCAGCGCCCGGGCAGGGATGGGCGCAGCACGTAGAAAATATAGGCGACACTGGCCGCGAGCACGAGCACGGCGGGGATCGCATAGCCTTCGTTGCCGAGCCAGTTGCTCAGCGCACAGGCGATCGCGGGCGGCAGATAATGCCACACCGTATCGACCGGCTCATCCTCCATCGAGCGTTGCAGATAGAGCAGCGCCAAGCCCGCAAATACCGCAACGCTGAGCCAATCGTAAATTGTTTCCATGATATACTTCCCAAGCCGCCCGGAACCCGGCCGGCGCCACATTCCGTCAGAGGCGATCCCTATGCCCGGTCCTTCTAGATTTTCTCACCGTCTCGGGCAAATGCAGTATCTTGCCCCCGCTCTCGCGCTGGGACTGCCCTGACGACAACCGCGGCGCTGCGCCAGACCCCGAGCGGCCGCGACATCGAGGGCTGACTGGCTCACGACCACGCAGCTGCAAACGGGAACCAGCCAGCGTCAGGCGGTGCTGCGAAAGGCGGCAAAGATCGACTATGCGAAGGGCTTCGCGCCCGAGGTCAGCCCGACGCCAAATTCTTGAACCGCGCGAGCATCGCCTCGGACAGCCGCATCGGGTCGAGCGGCTCCAGATCGGGCCGGCCGCCCGGTGGGCTGGTGCGAAGCGTGTCGATGCTCGCGCGCAGCGCCGGCGGCGCGAGCGGGGGATCGAACACCGTGACCCAGCCGCCGGCGATCTCCGCCGCCAGGCTGGGCAGCGTGCCGACCGCCGGGGCCAGCAGCGGGCGGTCGAGCGACAGCGTGACAAGCGCGGTGCCCGAATTGAGCGTCGAAATCTGGTTCATCAGGCACGCGTCGCAGGCGGCGATCGCCGAGGCGAAGCGCGCATCGTCGAGCGGACCTGTCACGATGCGGATCGTCCCGTCGGACCGGTCCGCGACCGCGGTCAGCTGCGCGGCGATGTCGTCATCGCCCGCATCGCCGGCGATCAGCAGCATCTCATCGGGCCGGCGGATCGCGAGGAACGCCTCGGCGGCCTCGACCAGGTTCTTGCTGGGGCGCAGCGACCCGATCATGCCGAGCACCCAGATACCGTCGGGGATCGCCCAGGCCGCGCGCGCTTCGGCGCGGGGGATCGCGGGATAGTCCTCACGATAATGCGGGTGCGGAATGATCGTCCCCGCGACCGCGGCGATCGCCGGATGCGCGGCGCGATAGCGCTCGAGCGAGGCGGCGGACAGGCCGATCAGGTGATCGATCTGGCCGAGGAGCGGTGCATGATAGGCGTGCCAGATCCGGTGCCGCCAGCCGGTCAGGTCGCGGTGCGGCGTGACATTGTGCGCGGTCACGACGAGCTTGCCGCCCGATCGCCGGATCCCCCGCGCGGCGTTCAGCACGCGCGCGGCCTTCGCCGCGACGATCGCCGGGTTGTTGCTGCCCGAGCCTTCGAAGATCCCCTCGGGCCAGTGGATATGGAAGATGTCCGCGGCGGGGATGCGCCGCATCAGCGGACGGAACGCGGTGACCGAGGCCGCGGGCGCGCGGAACGCGCCGTACATGCGGCGGACATAGGGGTTGAGGTCGCTCGGATCACCGGCGGGCCAGGCGAGGACGCGGAGCGGATCAGCCACGGGCCACCGCCGTCCGCGCGAAGCGAATGAGCGCGAGCATGTCGCGGCGGCCGATCACGAACAGTGCCGCGGCATAGACAACCGCGCCGACCGCGACGTGGATGACCAGCGCGAGCAGCGGGGAGGGGACGTCGATCGTCCGGTGCAGCAGAAGCAGCGCCCCGACCATCACCGCGGATGCGGCAAGCGAGGGTGCTATGCGAGCAGCATAGGCCATCGGTTTTATCCTCAGCAGGTGGAGGGCCGCGCCGACCGAAAGCGGGTAGAGCAGGACGGCGCGGACGGTGAAGCCGATCGCGAGCGCCTGGAGACCATAGCGCACGACGACGAGGAACAGCGATATGTTGCTGACCGCGTAGATCGAGGTGAGGACCGTCTGCCAGTGCGGCTTGTCCTTCACCAGGATGATCGCCTGATTATACTGGCCGATCGTCGTCAGATAGGCGGTGCCGGCGATGATCGAGATGATCGGTGCCGCCTCCATCCATTTCGCGCCGAGCGCGACGCGCACGACCAGATCGCTGACCGCGATGAGCGACAGGAACATCGGCGCGGTGATCGCGGTGGTGAAGGATACCGCGTTCAGAAACGCGCCACGGAGCCGTTCCTCGTCGTCGCGAAGCCCGGCAAAGGTCGGCAGCGCGACGCGCGACAGCGCGGACGCCATCAGCTGGTTGAGGCCGAGCAGGATGCGCTTGGCGGCGTTGTAGATGCCCGTCGCCGACGCGCCGAGATAATAGGACGAGAAGAAGGTGTCGCTCTGCGTATTGGCGAAGTTGGTGAAGCCGGTGATCGCGACATGGCGGCCATAGCGCCAGGTCGCGAGCAGCTTGGCGCGCTCGACGCGCAGGCTCGGCCGCCAGTCGCTGACGACCCAGAGCAGGATCGTCGACAGCAAGGAGGTGGTGAGCTGCTGGACGACGAGCGCGGTCAGGCCCCAGCCGTTCATCGCGAGGAACAGGCCCGCACCGCCGCCGACGAGCAGCGCGAGGATCGAGCGGATCGCGAGCGGCTTGAACAGCAACTGGCGCGTCATCCACGCCTCATGCGTGCGCGACAGTCCTGAACTGAGGAGCAGCACCGAGGTCAGCCGGAGCGCGAACTCGATCCGCTCATTGTGCATGATCTCCGAGATGAACTGCGCCGACAGCAGCATCAGCGCCGCGCCGATCACCGCGCCGATCTGGATCAGCAGGAAGCAGGCATTGTAGTCGCCGGCGTCGGGCGCACCGCGCGAGACGATCGCGGTGGCGAAGCTTTCGACCGAGATCTGCTTGAACAGCTCGACGAAGAGCAGACAGGTGGCGAGGATGCCGAAATCGGCGACCGGGACGAACCGCGCGGTCACCAGGAAGACCAGGAGGTTGATGACCTGGACGAGCGCGCTGTTGACGACCGACCAGATTGCGCCGCGTCCGACCTGTTTACCTAATGAGGGGGCAGCCATGACTCACTCCCACAAATCGTGCGGGAATGTCGCGAGCAGCGCCTGGGGATCGAAGGATATCGGCGGCGCGCCCCCCATTTCGAGCGCTTCGGCGACACTGTTCGCGGAGTCGATGCCGGATCGTCCGGTCCCGCGCGCATAATCGTCATATTTGAACGGCGGCTCGGTCTCGGTCAGGCGGACATGCCGCGCGGGAATGCCGAAGGCCTCGGCGATCACGACGCCGTGGAGCGAGCTTGCGAGCACCAGATCGGCACCGACGATCTGCTCGACGACCGCGTTCCAGCCGCGCAGCGGCGACACGAACGGCAAGCCGAGCGTCGGCGCGAGCGTGAGGTCGTGGAGGTTGGGGACGAACAGGACCGGCCGGGCGCTGTGCCGCTTGAACCGGTCGGGGAACAGCGTCGGCAGCAGCAGCGCGGGGTCGCCATAGACCGCCGGGACGTTCAGCCCGCGCTCCGCGAGGAAGGCCGCGGTCAGCGGACCGCGGACCGCGCGGATGTCGAGTGCGTCGAAGGCGTGGCGGTCGGCGGGAATCTTGCCGTTGACGCCCGAGCCCCAGACGGTGTCGCCGGTCTTGGCGAAATGCATCACCGATCCGACCGTGAACAGCGTCGCGTCGCGCGCCGTCTCCTCGTCGAGGCTGCGCCCGTGCAGCGCGAGGACACGCTCGGCGACGACCGTCGCCAGCCGGTCGCCGAAGTTGATCGCGCTGCCCGCGGGACGCCATTCGAACACGTCGACGCTCGGATAGCGTTCGTCATAGGAGGGCGGCGGGGCGTTACGCAGGCGCGAGAGTGCGCGGTGCAGGCGAGGAGGCATCATCTGTTTCATCGCTTCATCCGTTGTCCGAGCGTCGCGGCCAGGAAGGTCGCGTTGCCGACGAGATAGCGAGACGCCATCCGTCGGGGCTCCTGCAGAAGGCGGAAGGTCCATTCGATGCCCGCACGCTGCATCCAGAGCGGCGCGCGGACGAACTGGCCCGCAGTGAAATCGAGAAAGGCGCCGATGCACAGGATCACCGCATCGACCGCGCCAGCATTGGCGGCCGCCCATTTTTCCTGCCGCGGCTGTCCCATGCCCGCGAGCACGAGTCGCGCGCCCGATGCGCGGATCTGCTTCGACAGCGCGGGCGCCTCGTCGGCGCTGAAAAAGCCGTGATGGCTGCCCGCGATACGGATGTTTGGGAAGCGCTCTGCAAGGATCGCGCCGGCCCGCTGCGCGACGCCCGGCGGGCTGCCGAGCAGGAAGACGCCCGTTCCCGCCGGCAGCGCGGCGAGCACCGCGGGCGTCAGGTCGGTGCCGTTGAGATTGGCCGGGAAGCGCGTGCCGTAGAGCAGCCGGCTGGCGATATCGACGCCGCTGCCGTCGTTGAAGAACACGCCCGCCCGCGTCGCGGTCACGAAGGCGGGATCCGCCCGCGCAAGGTTGACGCTGTGCGCATTGCAGAAGCCGAAGATGGCCGGACCGTCGCCTTCTACCGCGGCAACGACCTGTGCAACGGCACCCGGTACATCGGTGGCGACCACATCGATGTGGCCGATTCGCCGAATCTCCATCATGCCCACCATGCTCAATCGATCAGGATCGAGCCGAGCACGGGGGTGGCATGCTCCTGCAGCACGGCCGCGGCGTTGCGCAGCGCGCGCGCATCCGACCGGTTGCGGCGCGCGACGATGATCGCCGCGTCGAGCCCGAAACAGGCCTCGAGCTGTGTCGCGCTGGCGGGGCCGGCATCGAAGATGACCAGCCCATAATGGTCGCGCAGCGGATCGAGCGTGTTGGCGAGACGCTGCCGGTCGAAGAGTTCGGACGCGTTGGGGACGCTAGGACCCGCCGACAGCAGCGACAGGCCGGGGATCGCGGTGGTCTGGGCGATCGCCTCGACGCGGCCGCCCGACGACAGCAGCGTCGACAGACCGGTGCGGTTGGGCAGGCGGAAGAGCCCGTGCTGACGCGGTGCGCCGATGCCGCCATCGACCAGCAGCGTCGAATAGCCGGCCTGGGCGCACGCGACCGCGAGATTGGCGGTGAGCACGGTGGTATGCAGCGTTTCGTCGTCGATCCCGATCATCGCGATCCCCTGAAGCGGAGAGCCGTCGGGACGGACGTCGCGCGTCACGATCGCGCGAATGTCGCGCGCGGTGACCGCGATGGGATCGTCGGGCGCGAATGCTGCGACGACGAGCGGATCGACGCGCTCATCGCCCTCGGGAAGAACGGTGAAGCCCTGCTGCAGCTCGATCGCGCGGCGCACCTGCTCCTCAGTCGCGAAGCCGAGCTGGACCGCCGCCTCGCCGAACAACAGCCCGGTTTCAGCCTGGCGGTGCTCGATCTGGCGATGCGCCTCGGGCGACAGCGACAGCAATTTGCCCAGAAGCTGCCGCTGGCTGGGCGCTTCGGCACCCGGCGCGACCGCGGGACGAACGACATTTGCCGTTTCGCTCGAACGAAGCCTCATAACGTCTGCCTTCCACCCAGCAGCGACGCGACGCGCGACTGCGAAAACGATACCGAGCCCAGCACGGGCACACCCATGGCCGTCGCTGCGCCGCTCGACGTCCGCACCCGCGGCCGCCACAGTTCGAGCGCCAGCGCCGTCCCCGCTGCCAGCATTCCGCCCAGCACGAGGCCGAGCGCCAACCGCATCGGTACGTTGGGCGAGGAGGGGAACATCGGCGGCTGCGCGACGTCGAGCTGGACGACGTTGGTCGACGGCGCCTCGCTCTGGAGCCGCATCGTGCCGAGACGCTGGGTCACGGTGTCATAGGCCGCACGGGCCGAATCGACGTCGCGCTGGAGCACGTCGAGCTCGGCGCGGTCACCCGCCAGCGACAGCATCTTGCCGCGCTGCTGGTTCAGCAGGGCGCGCATCTGGCTTTCCTTGCTGCTCGCCGCACCGCTGGCGACGCGCACCGCATTGGTGCTCGTCCCGGTCTCGACCGCGAGCCGGCGACGCAGCGCCGACAGTTCCGCCTCGGCGGCCTGGCGCTGCGGGTGGTTCGGGCCGAGATCCGCGCTGAGCTGTGCGACTTCGGCTGTCTTGGCCGAGATTTGCGTGCGCAGACCCTGGACGACACCGGCCGACTGCACGTCGAGCCCGGTGCTGCCGCCGCCAGCGCGTGCGCCGGCATCCGCCGCCGCCGCTTCGGCCGCGGTCAGCTGGCCGGACAATTCGGTCAGGCGGGCGGCGTCGGTGTTGTTGGTTGTCGTGTCGACGATCCCGGTGCGACGCTGGAACGCGGTCAGCCGGCCCTGCGCCTGCTCGAGCGCGGTGCGGACCTCGCGCGTGCGATCCTCGAACCAGCGCGAATAGGTGCGGGCGGGATCGGTCTGCAGTTGCAGGCGCGCATCGAGGTAGCTGGTGGCAAAGCCATTGGCGACCTGGGCCGAGAATTGCGGATCGGCCGATTTGAAGCGGATCGCGAGCACGCGCGAGGTCCGGCCCGGTATGACCTCGAGCCCGCCGAGCAGCTGACGACCATACCAGGCGTTGACGTCGCCGGCGCCACCGGTGCGCGCACGCCACTGGTCAGCAACCTGCGGGTTGGCGGCAAGCTTCAGGTCGCGGACGACCGCGGCGGCGATCGCCTCGCTCTGCAGGACGTCGGCCTGGGTCGCGACGAGCGCGGCCACGCCATCCTGCTGCGGCGCCGCCTCGTCGGTAACCGACTGGGCCGGGCCGCCGTCGAACAGCAGCGAGGACTGCGCGACATAGGTCTTGGGCGTGACGGCCGTCCAGAGTGCGACCAGCACGACGATCAGCAGAATGATCGCCAGCTCGATACGCCAGCGCGCCTTGAGCGACGCGATCAGATCAGCGGGTATTAGCAAGGTTGCTCTCCTGCGGTGCGCCAAGCCGGGCCGCCGTGGTGGAAACAGGGGTCGTCATCAACAGCGCGATCAGCATCTGCGGCGCGGTACTGTCACGGAAATACACGCCATCGTGTTCGCCGTCATTGCCCCGTTCGCGGACCAATGCGGGGTCTAGCATCGAAATGGCACGATCATATCGATCGGTATCAAGCAAAACGACGTCCATCGTCGCGGCGGTGCGCGCCAAGGCCTCGAGCGCATCGCGCTGTTCGAGCGTGCAGCCGAGCACGACCTTCGCAAACAGCCGTGCATCGGGCTCGTTCATCTGCGCCCAGTGGCTGAACGCATCGACGAAGCCGGTGCGGGTATGCGCCTTGGTGACGATATCCGCGTCGCTGCTGACAGCGGCGAGCGACGAATGCCCGGCCAGCATACGCAGGTGATAGGGCGAGCCACAGGCGGCATCGGCGATCATCGCGCGCGCATCGGTATCGAAGCGGACGCCGGTATTGGCCTCGCCGCGTGCGATCAGCGCGTCGACGCTGTCCGCGCCGATCCGGCCCAGCGACACGATCCGCATGTGCCGGCGCAGCGACGGGTGGCCGGCGACGACGTCGGACACGGTCCGCGCGATCCCGACCAGCACGAACAGCACAGGCACGAGCGCGTCGGACAGCAGCTTCATCGCCGCAGCGACGTCGCTCTTCACGCTCGCATCCTCGATCCGGTCGAACTCGTCGAAGATCAGGATCGTCGGCGCGGTGACGCGGTCTGCCACCAGATCGACGAACGCCCGCGGGCCGAAATTCTCCGGCATCTGTTCGAGCTTCTGCGCAAAGGCACGCTGTCCGCCCGGCGCGAAGGCTGCGGGCGGGAGCGCGTCGAGATAGAGCCTGATGATGTCGGCGAAGGTCGCATGCGGTTCGCACGCGAAATAGAGCACGACGGCGCCCGATTCATCCGCATGCTCGCCGAGCACGCGCACCAGCGACGTCTTGCCCGAGCCACGCGCGCCGTGGATCACCGCATGCTGATGAAAGTCGAGCGTCGCGGCGAGCAGATGGTCGAGCTCGACCGCGCGTCCGAACAGCTCGCCGCGGGTCCGCACCGGGCGTGCGGCATCGAACGTGTCCGCGATCCGGCGCCGGTCGCCGATCAGCCGCGTCGCGGTGCTTGCCGGGGCGGGATCCGCGGGCAGGTCGACGACCGGCGCGGCGGGCGGGGTGTAGCGATGCGTCAGCTCGATCACGGGGGGCTCGGCCCATCCGCGGCCGTCCAGCCAGCGCGTCAGCGATGCAATCCATGACTTCAACATAATTCTTGTATCTGCCTT
This sequence comes from Sphingomonas sp. CFBP9019, assembly GCF_034045155.1. Classification (NCBI taxonomy): domain Bacteria; kingdom Pseudomonadati; phylum Pseudomonadota; class Alphaproteobacteria; order Sphingomonadales; family Sphingomonadaceae; genus Sphingomonas; species Sphingomonas sp. CFBP9019. The sequence goes on from NZ_JAXCWK010000004.1 coordinate 700,138, forward strand.
GCCGATCCGGGGAGCGGGTACGCGACGTTGCTGCAACGCACAATAGGATTGCCGTACGGCTCCACGGGGCCACTATACCCTGTGATCATTAAGATTTGTGCCGTATCAGGATAGACATTTGCGGTTTGTCCCCGGTCTTGTCGGGTTGAACGCTGTACATATACGGCCCCCACAGGGCGCCGCCTGCCCAATAGGTCCAACCGAGCCAGACGTCCGAGCCCGCGTCAAGTGTGCCGAGCACCGCATCGAGCGCGGCGAGGCAGTTCGGGTCACCGCTGACGCCGAATTCGCCGAGAAATCCCCGTGCCTTGTTGGCACGCAGCCAGGCGGTGGCCGAGTCGAATGCCTGTGCGGCGGCCTTTGGCGACACGCATTCCGGATGCGTTCCCGAAGAGTCGGCATCCGGATATTGATGCATTTCGAACGCCATGTTGTTCGCCGGGTCGACGAGCGTTTTCAACGCATCGCCGTTCGAGTCGCTGCCTTTCGTCCAGGAATGGGCACCCGACCAATTCGTTCCCGGGACGAGCACCAGATTGCGCGCGCCCGTCGCGCGGATCGCCTGTAACGACGCCTCCGCAATCGGTCGCCACGCCGTGGCGGAGAGGCCATTGGGTTCGTTCATCATGCCGAACGCGATACGCTTGTCCCCGGCATAATGGCGGGCGAGGCGGGTCCAGAGGTCGGCGAGCATCGCGCCGCGCTGGTCGATCTGGTCGAGCCGTTGGCCCCGGTATTTGGCGTAATTGTGCACGTCGAGGATGATCAGGCCGAACCCGCCGAGCCCCGCGATCGATTCGTCGAGCCGTGCGAGTTCCGCGGCGTCGATCGGGGCATTGGGCCGCGGTTGCAGCCGTTCCCAGAGAACGGGCACGCGGATCGCGTTCATGCCCGCGGCGACGAAGGGCGCGGTCTCCTGGGGCTTGGGGTAGAAATAGTCGAAGCCGTAGCGCCCGGGAATGCGCTTCGAGGCAAAGCCGCCGGTCGCGATGTTGACGCCGGTATAGCGCGGATGCGCAGGCTTGCGCGGCCCAGTCGCGGAGGGGGCATCGGCGGCGGGATCGAGCGTGATCGGTAGACCGGTTCGCGCGGGCGCAATCATGACCGCAACGCCGGCCGTCGCGACCAGCGCAGCGCCTCCCAGCGCGATGAACAGGCCGTTATGTCGCATCGGCACGCCCATCACCCAAGCCGGTGACCCGTGCAAGCATCACACGACCAACGCCGGGGGAATCGCGACGGCTGGCCCGGGTAGCGGGGTGCGCCGGCGCTGGCGGCACGGGACATGGCGGGGCACTAGGGTATGAAAAAGGGCGCCCCGTTGCCGGAGCGCCCTCTTCTCAGGCCGTGGCCGCAGACGTCAGGCTGTTGCGAAACAGACCTGGCGACGACGAATGCGCAGGGCATCGCATGAAACGAGACATCCCGGCCACCGGAATCCGATCACTGATTCAGAGCCATTTTTCGTTGATGAAGACCGAGTCCTCGGCCTTGAGTTCGCCGTCGAGATCGACCTTCTTCAGCTTCTCGCCGTCGCGGAAGATCGTGACGTTCCGCGTCGATCCGGCGAGCGTCGGACCACCGGCGCGGGCCAGCGCCTGGCGAACCGTCATCCCGGTCTTCAACGGGAAGGATCCGGGCGAATTCACCTGGCCATAGACATAGATGACGGGCGCGACCGGAACGAAGAGCGTGTCCTTCGCCTCGAGCAGCGTCGCCGCGCTCCATTCGCCGCTGAGGTCCGACAGGAGGATACGGTGTTCGACCGGATCGCCGACGCGCTTCAGGATCGCAAAGTCCGCGCTGGTCCCACGCGTGCCGCCCGCGCGGGCGAGCGTCATGCCGACGGTCAGCTGCAGATCGAGCGGATAGATGCCGGGGGTTCCGACCTCGCCGAACACGGTCACCGAACTGCTGACGAACTGCGTGACCTCAACATTGACGACGGGCTTGACGAAATAGCCGCCGCTCCGCAGCCGGGCGGCGATATCCGCGGCCAGTTCACGCGCGGTCTGGTTGCGCACCTGGACCGCGCCGAGGAACGGCAGGGTGATCGTGCCGTCGCTCTTGACGCGCGTCTTGACCACCTGGCCCGGGCCCTGGCCGAAAATCGTCACCTCGACCTCGTCATCGGGGGCCAGGCGATAGCCGTCGTTGGGTACGGCACCCGCCGGCGCGGGTGTCGGGCGCGCGGTTGGTACCTGCGCCCCGGCGGCCGCAGCGGCCATGAGCAACGGCAGAACAAGCGAATGCGCCATGCGGATCTTCATCATCATCCCCTTAGAAACGGGCCGTGACACCCGCCGATGCGGATGTGGCCGTATAGTCGTAAATCGCATTGTCAGCCGTGCGGCGCTGGTGAGCGACGTTCAGGCTGAGCCGTAGCGACCGGTGAAAATCGAATGCATAGCTTCCGCCGACGACGTTCAGCCTGTCCTTGCCGCGTGGTGGCTGAAGCGTGAGCGCCAGATCCTCGCCGCGCGGATCGCGTCGCGCGCGCTGGGCGAACAGCGTGGCGGTGCTACGCGCCGAGAGCAGATAGGACACGTTGAGGTTGTAGCTGTCGGCGATGATATAGGTCGCGCCAAACGAGCTCTGATTCTGCACCGCACGGCGGCCGGAGCCGACGATCGTGAACCGGGGCACCGGGCGTATCGTCACCTGCGCGTCGAACGACGGGCCGCTGAAGGACGGCACGGCCGCGCGCTTGGGGTCGGCATGCGTGATGCCGCCGCCAAGCCGGAAGCTGACGCGCGGCGCGACCGAACGTTCGAAGACCAGCTGGACGTCGGTGATCATCGTCGAATCGTCGATCCCGGTCAGATCCTCGATACCCGGGCGCGCGATCTTCGCAACCGAGCCAATGAGCTGCAGCGTACCGAGGCTGGGCCGCCCATAGCCGATCCCCGCGCGCAGCGCCGACTGGTTCGTGTCCAGAACCTTGCGGCTGCTGTTGGTGAGCGACACGCGGTTGACCCCCACCGCGGGAAAGAAGCCCGCCGCGGCGCGGCAGCTCGCGCCGACGTCATAGACCTGGCGCAAGAAGCTCTCGGTCACCACGGTGTTGGTGTCGCCGAGATCGAACTGCGCGCGTTCGAGCGCCGCGCTGCCGGTCACGCTGCAGGGCGCGCCGACCGGGGTCGTCACGCTCGAAGTCAGGTTGATCCGCTCGCGATCGAGGCCGCTGAACCGGGTGTTGAAATCATAGCCGACCGTGCCGCCGGCGGTGACGCGGGTGCGTCCGAAGATGCGATTCAGGTCGACGGCCAGCGCCGGCGAAACGCGGATATTGTCGCGCGGCCCGCTCCCGCGCGCGTCGTTGAGACGCAGCACGTTGCTGTCATAGACACTGGTGATCACCGGCACGACACGAAACCGGTCGACATTGCCCGCAACGGGCACGCTGACGGGTGTGTTGACGTTGACCGTCTGTGCCTGCGCACCGCTCACCAAACCGCCAGTCATGGCCGCCGCGAGCGCGACCTTGCCGATCCGTGCAGTTCGCTCGTCTCGAGCCCTTCGCATTGTTTCCCGTCATGTTTTCAATTGCTACCCGCATGATGCGCGGTCGCATTTCGTCCTTCGAGCTATTCCGGCGCTTGTCAAATCTCGACTCGCGGCACCGGGCCCAAGGGCACCGCGTCTCGATAAGTGAAAAGCGCGATCAGGTCGAGTGACGGCGTCGCACGGTGCTGTCCCTTGATCGTACACCGGGTCGCGACGATTCGGGTGTCAGGCCTCGGCGATCAGGCTGAGAACGTCGCCGATCAGGCGTCGCATCGCGTCGCGCGCACCATCGGCATCGCGCGCGGCGATCGCGACGGCGACCGCGGCATGGTCGGCGATGTTCGCGCTGCGCCCCTTGATCCGGTTGGTGAAGCGGATCGAGGTGCGAAGCGCGGTTTCGACCACCGACTGGAACTGTGCGTAGAAGGGGTTGCGCGACGCGCGCAGGACGGCGACGTGGAACGCGATGTCCGCGTCGAGCGGATCGTCATAGCTGCGCTCCGCAGCGGCCATCCGCGCCAGCCCCGCCTCGATCGCGACGATGTCCTGTTCGGTGTGATACAGCGCCGCGAGCGCCGCCGCTTCAGGCTCGATCCCGATCCGCAACTGGTTGAACTGCTGCAGCAGCTCGACCGAAAATTTGCGGTCGAGCAGCCAGCGCAGCACATCGGTGTCGAACAGGTTCCAGCTGCTCGATGGCTGGACGATCGTGCCCTGTCGCGGCCGCGCGCTGACCAGTCCCTTGGCGGTCAGCATCTTGACCGCCTCACGGGTCACCGATCGGCTGACGCCATGCGCCACCGCGATCTCCGCCTCGGTGGGGAAGGGCCGATCCGTATATTGGCCGGTCACGATGGCCTTGCCGAGCAGGTCGAGCATGCCATGCGTAAGGTTCCGTCCCAGATCCCGATTCTCCAGGGCAACGACGTCGGTCAGCACACGCTCCATAAAGCCTGTGTGGCGCAAACCGGTCCGGCTGTCACCCACTGCAAGCAACTGGGCGGGGTGGATTGTCATATAATTCTGTCGCGCGTGTGCCGGGAAGGCGCTGCGGAAGGGCGAACGGGCAATAACGCTATCGCCGGCGGACCGAACCGCCTAGACGGCGCGCTCCCCGGGGGGCCGCTGACGCGCGGCTGAGAGGTGGGCTGCAGCCCATGACCCGCTGAACCTGATCCGGTTGATACCGGCGTAGGGAGGGCTGGCGGCGCGTCCGTCGTCCCTCCGTGTGGAGTGGACGCAAGACCGTGATGATCCTTCGATTTGACCTGATGACGGGCCGGCCGCCCCGTGTTGCATGCAGCGCGCTGGCAGCGGCACTTGCTGCTGTGGTGGCCTTCGCCCCCGCCGGCGCGCAGACGCGGGCGGATGCGCGGGACGGCGCCGACCCGGTCGATATCCGCGTCGTCGGTCTTCTCGATCCCGAGGGGCTGCTCCCCGACCAGACGGTGCCCAAGTCCGAGAGCGCGATCGCCGCGGCGTTCATCACCAAGCAGGCGCCGACGCTCAACGCGTTCCAGCTGGTCAATCTCCTGCCCGGCGCGACCGTCGCGTCGAGTGATCCTTACGGTCTGTCGACCAGTTCGAGCCTGACGTTGCGCGGGCTGGGGCAGGACGAGATCGGCGTGACGATGGAGGGCGCGCCGCAGAACGACATTGGCTATTATTACGCCTATCCCTCGCAGTTCGCTGATACCGAGAATCTGCAGCGCATCGCGCTGGCGCAGGGCGCGGTCGATATCGCGTCGCCGACGCTGGGCGGTGCGGGCGGGTCGCTGTCGCTCTGGCTCGACGATCCGAGTGCGGCGCCGCGCGGGCTCGTCGACCTGTCGATCGGATCCTATGCGGCGCGGCGCGGCTTCGTCCGGCTCGATAGCGGACGGATCGGCCAGACGGGGCTGCGGGCCTTCGTCTCTTATTCGAACACGCGCGCGAACAACTGGCGCGGTGCCGGCCATGACACGCGCCAGCATGTCGATGCCAAGCTGCTCGGCGAATGGGGCAACGGCAACCGCGCGAGCCTGGCGCTGTCGTTCAACGACGCGAACTCGTCGACCTATCGCAGCCCGACGCTCGCCGAATGGCGCGCGCAGGGACGCGATTTCAACTTCGATGCGCGGTACAGCGCGGGCAACACCAATTACTGGCGGCTGTACCGCGCGCCGTTCCGCAACCTCTATGCGTCGGCGCCGGTGCATCTGGCGCTGGGCGCAGGGGTAACGCTCGACAGCACCAGCTATCTGCAGTTCGGCTACGGCAATTCGCCCTATGGGACGCAGCTCGGCACGACCGGCAATTTCCTCGGCATCGAGCCGCTCGCCGATCCGATCGCGCTGCCGGGTGCGGTCGACGGGGTCGCGACGGTGCTGGGCAATTATACCGGCGACCAGCGCCGCGTGGGCACGGTCAACACGCTGACAATCGAGCGCGGCATCCACCGGCTGACCGCGGGGCTGTGGTTCGATCACGGCACCGACCGCGTCGTCCAGTCCTACACCGCGGTCGGCGCCGACGGCGCACCGGCCGATCGCTGGGGGTATCGCGCAAAGGCGATCCGGACCGCGGACGGCCGGTTGCTCGCCTATGAGAACCAGCGGACCGTGACGGTGACCAAGGCGGCGTTCCTGGCCGACCATGTCACGCTGACCCCGCGTCTTGCGGTCGATATCGGGTTCAAGGGCGTCAACGTGCTGCGCAGCGGGCGCAACTACCTGCCCGGGCCGCAGGACCGCGTCCGCCTCGACAGCTTCGCCGCGCTGCCGCGGGCGGCGGTGCATTACGAGATCGACGACCGGCAGCAGCTGTTCGCCAACATCACGACGAACTTCCGCACGCCGAACGAGTTCACGCTCTACGACAGCTATGCGGGCGGTGCGCTGGTCAGCGCGGGGACGACCGCGCTGAAGAACGAATATGCGGTCTCGCAGGAGCTGGGCTATCGCTATATCGGTACAGCGCTGTCCGCATCGGTGACGGGGTTCCATTATGATTTCCGAAACCGCCAGCTGGCGACGGTCATCAATAGCGGCGGCGCGCTGGTCAATTCGACGCTGAATGCCGGGGGGCAGAGCTCCTACGGGATCGATGCCGAGATCGATTACCGCCCGGCGCGCGGCGTCAGCGTCTATGTCTCGGGCGAATATCTGCGCGCGCGGATCAGCGACGACTTGCCGGTCGGCGACGACTATCTGCCGACCCGCGGCCGGCATGCGGTCTCGAGCCCGACCGTCCAGGTCGGTGGCGGCGGGACCTATGACGACGGACGGTTGTTCGGCAGTGTCGCGGTCAAATATGTCGGCCGGCAATATGCGACGTTCGTCAACGACGAGAGCATTAAGGGCTATGCGACGCTCGACCTGTCGGTCGGCGTGCATCTGGCGTCGATGCTCGACGGCAAGCGGACCGACCTGCGGCTGAACGCGATCAACGTGACCGATCCGCGCGTGCTGGCGGGCGTGCAGTCGGTCTCGACCAATGCGCGTGACGTGATCGGGCGCGGCGGGACGCTGATCGCGGGATCTGCGCCGACCTATTATGTCGGGAGTGGTGCGGCCGTCATGGCGACCATCTCGCGCGGCCTGTGACCGGTGCGGGCGCGATGATCGGCGCGGGCTCGCCGGCGGCGCATCTGGTCCACGGGATGGGTACCGACATGGCCGCACCGAGCTGGCCGGCAATCACCGCCGAGGAAGCCGCGACCGTGGTCGCGCAGTTCCCGGCCGCCGGTCCGCTCGAGCGCGTGCACTGGCATTCGCCGCGGCCCTTCTCCGCGGCGGCGCTGATCGAGACCGGGCAGGGGATGTTCCTGCTCAAGCGGCATCATCGCCGGATGCGGACGCCCGATCAGCTCGGCGCGGAACACCGGTTCATCGCGCACCTGCGCCCGCACATTGCGGTGCCCGAGATCATGAGGCTCGCCGCCAGCGATAGCGGCGCGCTGGCCCGCGGCGACTGGACCTATGAACTGCATCGCAAGGCCCCCGGCGTCGACCTGTATCGCGACCGGCCGTCCTGGACGCCGTTCCTGTCGCTGGCGCAGGCGCGGGCGGCGGGCGTTGCGCTGGCGCGGCTGCACCGCGCGTCGCAGGGGTTCGACGCGCCCGCGCGCGTGCCGCAACCGCTGGTCGCGAGCTTCACCATCCTGCCCGATCCCGACCCGATCGCGGCGGCGGAACGCTATGTCGCGGCGCGGCCGGCGCTCGCCGCCTTCCTCGCCCCGCGGCCGTGGCGGCGCGAGCTCACATCGCTGTTCAGCGCGCTCGGCGACGGGTTGCAGCCACGGCTCGCCGCGCAGCCGGCCTTGTGGACGCATAATGACTGGCATCCCTCCAACCTGCTCTGGCAGGAGGAGGACGTGCGGACCGTCATCGATTTCGGGCTGGCGGACCGGACCTGCGCGCTGCACGACCTGGCGATCGCGCTCGAACGCAGCGGTGTCGCCTGGCTGGCGCTCGGGCAGGGCGCGGACGCCACGATCGGCCAGCCCGAGGCGGCGTGTGCGCTGCTGGCGGGCTATGCGGCGACGACCGCGTTCGGTGCGGAGGACGGGGCGACGCTCGTCCGGCTGCTGCCGCTGGTGCATCTCGAATTCGCCCTGTCGGAGGTCGCGTATTTCGCAGGGGTGCTCGGCGACATGAGCGCGGCGGCGCTGGCCTGGGACGGCTATCTGATCGGCCATGCGGCGTGGTTCCTGTCCGAACCGGGGCAGGACTTCCTCCGCGGGATCGCCGATGCGGAGAGCGGCGCGTGACGACGCTCGAGATCGCCGCGGTCGCGGTCAGTTTCCTCGGCATCTGGCTGACCGCGGTGCGGCGGCTGTGGTGCTGGCCGGTCAACTTGCTGGCCTGTGCGCTGTACTTCAAGCTGTTCCTCGACGTGCGGCTCTATGCGGACATGATGCTGCAGGCGGTGTTCGCGGGCGCGCTGGTCTATGGGTGGCGCAACTGGACGCGCGGGCGGCAGGATGCGGGTGACGTCGCCGTCGTGCCGCTACGGCCGATCCCCGCGCTGGCGGGGCTTTGCACCGGTGCGGGTGCCGCGATGGGAATCGGGTTCGTCATGAGCCGCTATACCGACGCGGCGCTGCCCTGGATCGATGCGACGCTGAGCAGCTTCAGCCTGGTCGCGCAATATTGGACCGCGCGGCGGCACAGTGCGAGCTGGCTGCTGTGGATCGTCGTCGACATCGTCTATGTCGGGATGTTCGTCGCGAAGGGGCTGATGCTGACCGCGGGGCTCTATGCGGCGATGATCCTGCTCGCGCTGTTGGGCTATCGGCAGTGGCAGGCGGCGCGTCAGAACCAGGCGCGCACACCGAGCGCGAGCGAGACCCCGCCCGTCCTATCACCATCCCTGCGCGCATAACGCGCGGTGGCGCCGTAGCGCCGTTCCCAGGACAGCCCGACATAGGGCGCGAGTTCGCGGCGGATCTCGTAGCGTAGCCGCAGGCCGAGTTCGGCGGTGGACAGCCCCGCGCCGATCCGGCTGCCGGGCATGTCCTGCGCGGCGAGGTTCAGCTCGACACGCGGCTGGAGGATCGCGCGCTGGGTGATGCGCTGGTCGTACCAGGCCTCCGCACGCGCCAGCACGTCGCCCTTGTCGGACAGGAACAGCGTGCCCTCGACGTCGAACCAATAGGGCGCCAGGCCTTCGACCCCGAGCGCGGCATAGGTTCGTTTGGCGCCTGCGCCGAGATCCTGGCGGACGCCGGCTTGCAGGTTCCAGTACGGATCGAGCGCGCGCGAATAGAGCGCCTGCACTTCGGCGGCCTCGACCCGGTCGCCGAAACCGCCTTCGCCTTCGGTCTTGACGACCAGCCGGTCGATATCGCCGCCGAACCAGCCCGCGCCGTCCCAGCGATAGCCGTCGCGACCGCTGCGTACCTGCACCTCGGCGAGGTTGAAGAGGATCTGGCTGAAGCGCATGCCGCCATGCTCGTCGCGCATCATCCGGTTGGCCTTCGCCATCGTTGCGGGATCGTAGAAGCGCGCCGCCGCGAGCGTGGTCGGCGGCGCGGGGGGCGGTGCGGTGCCCGCGGGCTGGTCCGTGCCCGCCGGGGCGGCGGGACCGTCAGACGCGGCCGGGGTGCAATGGCCCATCGCGGCGTGTTCGGGCGAGCAGGCGGCGTCTGGCATGGCTGGCGGGGGCGTGATCGCGCCGGCGGCCGGTTGGCAGTGGCCCATTGCGGCATGCTCGGCCGTGCAGGCGGCGGTCGGGGACATGTCCATCGCCGGCATCGCCGATGCGGCGGGCTTCGCAGCGCGCGCCCGCGCCGGCGTCGCCTTGCGTGCCGCGGGTTTTGCCGGGGCGGTCTTTTTGGGTGCCGGCCTTTTTGGTGCGGGCTTTCTGGGCGCGGGTTTGGCGGGCATCGTCATGCCGGGCATCTTCATTCCGTGCATCTCGTGCATCTGCGCCGCGGCGGGCGTGGCGGTGACGGTCGCGAGGAAGAGAGCGAGCGTCTTCATGCCGCTGCTCCCGCTTCGCTGTCGGGGCGGACGGTGACGACCTGCATCATGCCCGCGTGCATGTGGTAGAGCATGTGGCAATGGAACGCCCAGTCGCCGACCGCATCGGCGGTGAGGTCGAAGGTCGCGGTGCCACCGGGGGCGACGTTGATCGTGTGCTTGCGCGGCGCATGATCGCCGTGCCCGGTCACCAGCTCGAAGAAATGGCCATGCAGATGGATCGGGTGCGCCATCATCGTGTCGTTGATCAGGGTGACGCGGACGCGTTCGCCCTGGCGGAACGGGATCGGCGCCTTGACCTCGTTCAGCTTCACGCCGTCGAACGCCCACATATAGCGTTCCATGTTGCCGGTCAGGTGGATCTGCAGCTGCCGCGTCGGCGCGCGCAGGTCGGGATTGCGGTCGAGCGCGACGAGATCGCGGTACACCAGCACGGTGTGACCGGTGTCGTTCAGGCCCTGCGGCGGCTCGCCGGTGCGATCCATCGGCATCGGCGCGACGGTCTGCACGGTCGGCGTTCTGGGCAGGCCCGGCGCGTTGGCAAAGTCGCGCATGCTGTGGCTCATGGCCGGCATCGGTGCATCGCCGGCGGGAGCCTGCGCGGGCTTGTCCATGCCCGGCATTGCGCCGTGGTTCATCCCCGCCATGCCGCCCATCGCGCCATGATCCATCGCGGCCATGTCGCCCATGCCCATGTCCTTCATCGTCGCGAGCGGGCGTCTGCGCAGCGCAGGAACCGCAGCGACCATCCCGACGCGCGGCGCGAGCGTGGCGCGCGCCATGCCGGACCGGTCCCAGGCCTCGGCGACGAGCGTGTGGGCGACGGGCGCGGCGGGTTCGACGATCACGTCATAGGTTTCGGCGACCGCGATCTGGAACTCGTCGACCGCGACGGGGCGCACGTTCTGGCCATCGGCCTGCACGACCGTCATCTTCAGTCCCGGAATACGGACGTTGAAATTGGTCATCGCCGAGGCGTTGATGATGCGTAGGCGGACGCGCTCGCCGGGCGTGAACAGCGCGGTCCAGTTGTCCGCGGGGCCATGCCCGTTGACGAGATAGGTATAGGTCGCGCCCGTCACGTCGGACACGTCGGTCGGGTCCATCCGCATCCCGCCCCACATCCGCCGTTCGCCCGCCGGCTGGTCCCGGCCCGCGAGCAGGCCGCCGAGCGTCTGCTTCTGATAGTTGAAATAGCCGCCTTGGAGCTTCAGCCTGCGGAAGATGGCGTGCGGGTGAAGCGGGCTGTGATCCGACAGGACGATCACATGTTCGCGGTCCGACATGATCGGATCGGGACCTTCGGGGTCGATCACGATCGGGCCGTAATGCCCCATCTGCTCCTGCAGCCCCGAATGGCTGTGATACCAATAGGTCCCCGCCTGCACGACGGGGAAGTCGTAGGTGAAGGTGGTTCGCGCCGGGATGCCGGGAAAGCTGATCCCGGGCACACCGTCCATCTGGAACGGCACGAGCAGTCCGTGCCAGTGGATCGACGTCTCCTCGTCGAGGCTGTTGGTCACCGACAGCCGGACCTGCTGCCCCTGTTTCAGCCGGATCAGCGGCGCAGGGCTGGTGCCGTTGATGCCGATCGCGTGGCTGCGCGTGCCGTCGATCGTCCGCGTCACATGCGCAACGGTCAGCGCGATATCGGTGCCGGACAGCACCGACAGCGGTGTCGCGATCCCGGCGGACACGGGCTGGGCCCAGGCGGGCAACCCGGGCAGCGCGAGCGCGCCGCCGCCAAGCGTGGCGTCGCGGAGGAATTGGCGGCGGGTCGGTCGGGTCATGCGGATCCTCGGGCCGGGAGCGGTCACGTCTGTCAGGTCATACGCCGCCGATCGGCTTGCCCCTCATGACGTTAGACAAATCAGGCCGCGGCGGCGAGCGCGGCGCGCGCGCGGCGGATCCGGGTCTCGACCGCCTTTGCGCTGATCCCCAGCGCCTGCGCGGCCTCTGCCTGGCTCAGCTCGTGGATCGTGCACAGCAGCAGCGGCTCGCGCAGCGGGGCCGGCAGCCGCGCGATATCGGCCAGCGTGCGGGCGAGGTCGTCGCGACCGATCGCGTGCGTCTCCGTATCCGCCGCCCCGTCCGCGACCCGCTCGCCCGCCTCGATCGGCAACACGCGGGCGAGCATATGGCGGACGCGGCGGCGACGGTGCCAGTCGCGGCATTTGTTGATCGCGATCCGCGCGAGCCATGCGCGCAGCGACCGGTCGCGGTCATAGCGGGACAGCGCGGCGTGCGCCGCGACAAAGCTGTCCTGCAACAAATCGAGCGCCTCGTCGGGATCGCCGATCTGCGCGAGGATCAGGCGGTAGAGCGGCTGTTTGTGCCGCCGCATCAGTGCCGTGAACGCCGCCTGCCGGTCCGCCGCGGGCCCGGCGAGATGCGCGGCGACCAGCGCGGCGTCGTCATAGGCATCGAGATCGATGCTCGTGCGGCGCGCGGTCCTGTCGGGGCGGGGCGGGATCAATGCGCGGGGGTCAGCGCCTGCACGACGACCCGATCGAACGCCGCGGTCTGGTCGGCGCGCATCACGCCGCGCATTGCAAAGACATGCGCGAGCGTCGCCTTTTGCAGCGCGCCCATCGTCCGGTGCGACCGGTCGACCGCGGCGGCGACCGCGGGGCCATTGGCATGTTCGCGCTCGATCGCGGCGGCGAGACGGACATTGTCGGCGCGCAGCTCCGCTTCCAGGGCCGCGCGGCGGACCGCGAACTCGGCCTCGAGCCGGTCGAGCGCCGCCTCCTGCGGGGCGTCGAGCACCACGTCGCGGTGGAGCAGCGTGTGGAGTTCGGTGCCGTGCGCTGCGCCCGGCGTCCGGATCCAGCCGCCGATAAACACCCCGGCGATCGCCGCGAGGAAGGCGAGGACGATCGTCGGTGCCGCGCGCCGGACCGCGGACGTCATTGCCCGAGCAGCAAGGTCGAGGGGGCAAGCGCGCCGTCGATTCCGATCGGGATCGACGCCTGCGCAGGCGCGCCATGGCCGATCGGTGCCGCCCCGCCGATCAGTCCCAGCACCAGCGCGGTACCGACCGACCACCGCCCGACCAGGAGGCTGGTGTGCCGACTGCGCGCATTCTCCGCGATGGCGTCGAACACCGACGCTTCGACGCCATCAAGCGCACGCGGCACCGGCATCGCCGCCAGCCGGGTCAGTCCTTCATCGACAGGATCCTGCATCGTCCGCTCCCTCTGCATCCAGACATACGCACCGCCGCGCGCGATCCCGCATGATTTTTGCCCGCTGGCGAGAATGGGTTGCCGCCGCCGTGTCGCCGCTAGTGCTTGAAGCAGTGCGCGCGGTGCCATTGCAGGAAATGGGGGTGCGGCCGATCGGCGGCGCGGGCCGGCGCGGTGGCATAGCCGCTCGCGTTGACGACCCCGCGGATCGTGTCGGGATCATTGGCCTGGCGCGATACGAGGATGGCGAGATCATCGGCGAGCGACAACAGCCCGCGATCGAACATCCAGTGCGCGGTGCCCGACAGCGCGAGCCCGTTGCTGACGATATCGGGGCCGTTCGCCTCGACCGGGCGGATATGCGCCGCCTCGACCTCGGCGCGGCCGCCGCCGTTGATCAGCTTCAGCCCGGTGATCGCGCAGCGTTCGTCATAGGCGCGCAGGACGGTGCGGCGGAAAATCCGGTCGCGGACGATCCGGGAGGTGAGGCTGGCGATGCGCGGACGATCGCCCTCGATCAGGAACGGGCTGCGCTCCTCATGCCAATGGCCAACGTCCACCGTGTCGGCCACGGCATCGCCGGTGCGCGGCAGCAGCGGGGTCTCGTCGTCGAGGCCGAGCGTGACGATGCGGTTGAAGTCGGCAGGCGAGATCGGGCGCACGGCGGACTGGGCACGGCCGGATATCCGCCCCTGATCGTTGAGAACGCCGCGTTCGACTGGACCGTCGGCGCCAGAAAAGGGCACGGGGGTGGCAAAATCTAGATAGGAGCCGGGTTCGATCAGCGCGAGAAACATGGCCGCCGTCGACGGATCGGGGATGATCCGCTCGACCTTGGCGACCGCGAAATAGCCGCGCGTGGCCGCGACCTTGCGGGGTTCGTAATAGAGGATCCAGTCGCCGATACTGGGCTGCGCACGGCTCAGATACTGGGCGGGGAACTGGTATCGTTCGGCCGGGCTGTCGTCGTAGATCGCGTCCGAGCGGTGAATGAATACGCCAAAGGCCATTGCTGACCTTAGCGCATCACTCCCGATCCACCAGCCACGACAGCGCACGCCCCGACCAGAGGATCAGGCGAACATTTCCATCTGGCGTGGCTTCGGCGCGACGATCGGGCGGAGCTCGGCGCGGTCGGACAGCGCGACCGGGCGCCAGTCCTCGGCGATGATGAACGGGCGGATCTTCGCGACCGACACGGTCAGCCGCGCGACATCGGCAAGGTGGAGGCGGCGCCAGCGGCGGCTGGTCAGGATGCCGTTGACCGCCTTTACGCCGAGCCCGGGGACGCGGAGCAGCATCTCGCGCGGGGCACGATTGACGTCGACCGGGAACGACCCGCGGAACTTCAGCGCCCAGGCCAGTTTCGGATCGATGTCGAGCGGAAGCATGCCCGTTGCATCATCCGCCGCGGCGACGACCTCGTGCGGCTGGAATTCGTAGAAGCGCATCAGCCAGTCGGACTGATAGAGCCGGTGTTCGCGCATCAGCGGCGGGCGCTGCAGCGGGAGCACCGCACTGGCGTCGGGGATCGGGCTGAACGCCGAATAATAGACGCGGCGAAGACCGAACCGGTCGTACAGCGTCGAGGCCTTGCGGACGATGTCGCCATCGGTCGCGGCATCGGCGCCGACGATCATCTGCGTCGACTGGCCCGCGGGGGCGAAACGCGGCGCGGACTTGTACTTGGCCTTGGCGTCCTTGCCGTCGACGATCGAGGCCTTGACCTCGCGCATCGCGGTCTCGATCCGGACGCCGTCCTTCTCGGGGGCGAGCCGCTTGAGCCCGCCTGCGGTCGGCAGCTCGACGTTGATCGACAGGCGATCGGCATAGAGTCCCGCCTGATGGACGAGCTCGGGATCGGCGTCGGGGATCGTCTTGAGGTGAATATAGCCGCGGAAATGATGATCCTCGCGCAAGCTGCGCGCGACCTCGACCATCTGCTCCATCGTGTAGTTGGACGAGGCGATGATCCCCGAGGAGAGGAACAGCCCCTCGATATAGTTGCGCTTGTAAAAGGCTATCGTCAGGTCGACGACCTCCTTGGCGGTGAAGCGCGCGCGGCGGACGTTCGAGCTCTTGCGGTTGATGCAGTAATGGCAGTCGAAGATGCAGCTGTTGGTCAGCAGGATCTTGAGCAGCGAGATGCAGCGGCCATCGGGCGCATAGGCATGACAGATCCCCATGCCCTCGGTCGAGCCGAGCCCCTTGCCGTCCTTCGAATTGCGCTTGGCTGTGCCCGACGACGCGCAGGATGCGTCGTACTTCGCGGCATCGGCCAGGATCTCGAGTTTCTCACGGGTGTCGAGCTGGGCCATGCGTTCATCTTACGTTCCGCACAGATGCCTGTCGATTGATGCGGATCAACTGTCCGGGGGATTATCCAAACAGGCCAGCGACGTAGCGGATGATGTCGACGAAGCTGCCGAGGCTGATCGGGAGGAGCATCAACGCGAGCGCATAGACGAGGAGCATGCGGCTGAGCGCCTTCTCATGGCGGAAGGCGGGCTTGCGCGGCGGAAGATCGTCCTTGCGCGGCCAGATCGTCGAGTCGTCGAGGAACATCCGACCATTATAGCGCGATTGCTCGCGTTTCGCAGCGGGTGACGCCTTTATGCCGCGACGAGGATGGTGGCGGCCTGCAGATCGACCGAGACGAGGCGACTGACCCCGGGTTCGATCATCGTCACGCCGAACAGCCGGTGCATGCGGCTCATCGTGACCGCATTGTGCGTGACGACGAGGTAGCGCGTGGCGGTGTCGCGCGCCATCCGGTCGAGCAGGTCGCAGAAGCGGTCGATATTGGCGTCGTCGAGCGGCGCGTCGACCTCGTCGAGCACGCAGATCGGCGCGGGATTGGTCAGGAACAGCGCGAAGATGAGTGCGACCGCGGTCAGCGCCTGCTCGCCGCCCGACAACAGCGTCAGCGACTGGAGCCGCTTGCCGGGGGGCTGGGCGAGGATCTCGAGCCCCGCCTCGAGCGGATCGTCCGAATCGACGAGCTCGAGATGCGCGCTGCCGCCATTGAACAGCGTTGCGAACAGCCGCTGGAAATGGCCGTTCACCGTCTCGAACGCCGCGAGCAACCGCTGTCGCCCCTCGCGGTTGAGCGTGCCGATCGAGCCGCGCAGCCGGTGGACCGCCTGACCCAGCTCGTCGCGGTCGGCCGCATTGCCGACCGCCTCGGTTTCGAGTGCGGCGAGCTCTTGGTCGGCGACGAGGTTGACCGCGCCGATCCGCTCGCGCTCGGCGGTCAGGCGGTCCTGTGCGCGGCTCTCGTCCGCAGGGGTGCGGACATCGGCGGCCGCGAAGTCGAGGCGTTCGGGCAGGACGGGGGCGGGGCAGGCGAAACGCTCGCCCGACAGCCGCCCTAGTTCGCGGCGCTGCTGCTCCTGTGTGTCGACACGGACGAGCGCGCCGGCGCGGTGCTCGCGTGCCTCGGCGAGCGCTTCGGCCGCGCGGCGATGCGCGTCGTCGGCGGTGCGAAGCGCGGCTTCGGCGGCGCGTTCGGCGGTCTGGAGCGTGTCGGCGTCGGCGCGCGCGGCGGTGTGCTCGGTATCGAGCGTGGCGATCGCGGCATCGAGGGTGGCGGGACGGTCCGCGAGTGCCTCTGCATCGGCGGCGACGTCGCGGGCGCGGCGGTCCAAGGCGGTGATGCGGGTTGCGGCTTCGCCGGCACGCGCACGCCAGCTGCGGATATCGGCCTGTGCGGCGGCGAGGCGTTCGCGCGTTTCGGCGCGCAGCCGGTCCTGCGCGGCGCGGTCGCTGCGCGCCTGTGCGACCGCGCCGCGGCGGCCCTCGGCGTCGCGGTGGAGCGTCGCGACCGCGTCGGCGCTGGCGCGGCCGTCGGGCAGTGCCGCGGCCGCGGCCTCGGCGGCGGCGAGCTCCGCGGCGGCATCGGCCTGTTCGGCATGGACGCGGTGCGCGCGCTGATCGAGATCGGCACGCTGTCCGGCGCGGCGTTCAAGCGCGGCGACGGCGCGATCTTCGCTGCGCTGCGCGTCACGGATGCGGGTCTCGGCCGCGGACAGGCGTGCGCGAGCGTCGTGCGCAGCGTGGCGGTGCGCGGCGATCCGTTGGTCGATCGCGGTGCGCGCCACTTCGTGCGTGGCGAGAGTGGCAGCGGCGGCGGGGCGCGCGGCCTCCAGCGCGTGCAGGCGATTGCGCCGTTCGAGCCGCTCGGCGGCCGCGGCGCCGCTGCCCTGTGCGACGAAGCCGTCCCAGCGGCGCAACACGCCGTCGCAGGTGACGAGGCGCTGGCCGACCGCGAGCGGCTGGCCGTCGTCACGGTCGGTGACGAAGACCTGGGCGAGCCGGCGCGCGAGGGAGGCGGGTGCGTCGACGTCGGCGGCAAGCGCGGTGGTGCCGGACGGGCGCGCGGGATCACCGGGCGCGGGCGCCGCGCCGGCCCAGGCGGCGGGGTCGGTATCCAGATCGTCGCCGAGCGCGGCGGCGAGCGCGCGCTCCAACCCCGGCATGGCGGTGACATGGTCGAGCAGCCGGTCGCGGCCGCTGCGCTGGGTCGCGCGGGTGAGCGCGGCAGCCTCGCTGTCGAGTGCTGCGAGTTCGGCGCGGGCGGTGGCGCGCGCGGTCTCGGCGGCATCGCGCAAACCACTTGCGGCGCGTTCGTCGCTATCGGCCTGCGCGAGCGCGTGGCGGGCGGCGGCGGCGTCCTCCAGCGCGGCGAGACGCGCCTCGGCGGCGGCGGCGCGATCCGCCTCGAGCGGGGCGGAATCGCCGAGTGCGCGGTGCGCCGCCTCGATCTGCGCCGCGTCGCGTGCGGCGCGATCGGCGCGGGTGCGCGCGGCAGCGAGCGCGGCGGC